>CAWJCX010000047.1:0-77252 GCA_963841395.1 uncultured Actinomycetota bacterium | reverse complement strand
CTGCTCTTCCTGTGTGGGTTGAGTGCTCTTCGCTCAAGTCTGCCGTCGGGTCCCTCCGGCCGTCAAACCAGACTTGAGCCCTCCTCGCTCAACCTTCCTGCCAGCCTCAACGCGGGACCCGCGCCGAAGGTTCCCGGCCGCGGCTCACGCCTGCGAGACGGTGATGTCCCCGCTGTCCGTGTGCAGGTCCAGCTGGTGGTCGCCGGCCGGGTCGTCGTCGACGGCGCTGACCACGTCACCGCTGTCCGTGCTGGTCTCGACCTGGTAGGAGCCCTGCGGGACGGCCACCTCGACGCTGCCCGACTCCGCGTTCACCCGCACGTCCTGCGCGGAGGTGAGCTCCACCACGACGCTGCCGGAGGAGGCGTCCACCTGCGTGGCGCCACCGATGCCGTGCGCCTCGACACTGCCCGAGGAGGCCTCCAGCGTGAGGTTGCCGCGCACGTCGTCGGCCTGCACGCTGCCGGAGTCGGCCTTCGCGACGACCGCGCCGCCGATGTTCGCGAGCTCCACCGAGCCGGAGCTCGCCTCGACGTTGACCGCGCCGGCCACGTCCTCGACCGCGACCTCGCCGGAGCTCGCCCGCACGTTGACCTCGGCGACGCCGGAGATGTCGGCGGAGCCGGAGTCGAGCTGGCCGCTGACCTTCGTGTCGGCCGGCACGGTGACCTCGTAGTCGATCCAGCAGTTGCGCTTGTCGCAGCTGTCCAGCTCGAGCACGCCGTCCTTGACGCGGTACGTGTGCTCGGCGGGCTTGTCGTCGCCGTAGTGGACCTCGCGCTTGACCGTGGTGGTGTCGCCGGTCCGGATGGTGACGCTGCCGGAGTCGTTGGCGAACCGCAGGCTCGTGAACGCGTCCCCCACGCCGTTCGAGTCGGAGTACGTCTCGGTCGCGATGTTCCAGCCACACGCGCCCAGTAATCCCAGGCCGGTGATCCCGATGGCGGCGGCCGCGACGGCCCGTCCGATCCCCATGTCGTTCGCCCCTCTGCTCAGTAAAGCTGCGTCTCGCCGACGCTATGGCGCGCGGCGCCGGGCAGACATCAGGGAGGCCCCCGAACCGACCCTGGGGCTACCCCCAGCGTCCAATGTGTGAGAAGTCATTCCCAGGATGCAGGAGTCATTGGCTAGCGTGCCGGTATGGGCAGACGGTGGTTCATCCTCGCCGTGGGCATCGCCGCGCAAGCGTCCGCGTCGAGCTTCCTCTATGGACTGCCGTTCCTGATCCCGGAGCTGCAGCGCTCGGTGGGCGTCTCGCTGACCGAGGCCGGCGTGCTGGTGGCGGCGCCGCTGCTCGGGCTGCTGCTGGCGCTGATCGCGTGGGGCGCGGCGGCGGACCGGTACGGGGAGCGCAACGTGATGGCGGCGGGGCTGGCCGCCACCGGTGGGCTGCTGCTGGTCTCGCTCACGCTGCCGGGGCTGGTGGCGTTCGGGGCCGGGCTGTTCCTGGCCGGCGCGTGCGGGGCGTCGGTGAACGCGGCGAGCGGACGGGTCGTGCTGGGCTGGTTCACCGCGTCCGAGCGCGGGCTCGCGATGGGCATCCGGCAGACCGCGCAGCCGATCGGCGTGGGCATCGCGGCGGCCACGTTGCCGGCGATCGGGCACCGGTCCGGGTTCGCGCCGGCCCTCGCCCTGCCGGCCGTGCTGTGCCTGGTCGCGGCTCTGCTGGTGATGCTGGTGGTGGTCGACCCGCCGCGCCCGGCACGCACGGCGGCCGCCGCCGCGTCGCCGTACCGCGAGGGGCCCGCGACCACGTTGGTACGGCTGCATTCCGCGAGCGCGCTGCTGGTGGCCCCGCAGTTCGTGGCGGCGACGTTCGCGGTGACGTTCCTGGTGTCCGAGCACGGCTGGAGCCCGGTCGCGGCGGGTCAGCTGGTGGCGGTGGTCCAGGTGGTCGGCGCGGCCGGGCGGATCGCGGCGGGCGTGTGGTCGGACCGGGTCGGCAACCGGATGGGCCCGATGCGGATCGTGGCCGTGGTGGCGATGCTGACGATGGTGGCGTGGGGGCTCGGCGGGTCGTCGTGGCTGTCGGTGGCCGCGCTGGTGGCGGCCCTGGTCGTGACGGTGACGGACAACGGCCTCGGCTTCACGGCGACGGCCGAGCTGGCGGGCCCGTTCTGGGCGGGGCGGGCGCTGGGCGTGCAGAACACGGGGCAGAACATCGTGGCGATGATGACCGCGCCGGTGTTCGGCGCGCTGATCACGGCGTTCGGCTATCCGGCGGCGCTGCTGGTCGCGGCCGTGTTTCCCGCGGTCGGTGCCGTGCTGACGCCGGTCGCGGGTGAGCGGCGGCTCAGCGTCGCGTCTCCGCGCGGTGGAAGTTGAGGTGGGCGCGGGACGGGGTGGGGCCGCGCTGGCCCTGGTAGCGGGATCCGGCGGCGGTGGAGCCGTAGGGGTTCTCGGCGGCGCTGGAGAGGCGGAAGAGGCACAGCTGGCCGATCTTCATGCCGGGCCAGAGGGTGATCGGCAGATTGGCGACGTTGGAGAGCTCCAGCGTGATGTGCCCCTCGAAGCCCGGGTCGATGAAGCCGGCGGTCGAGTGCGTGAGCAGCCCCAGGCGCCCCAGGCTGGACTTCCCTTCGAGCCGCCCCGCGAGATCGTCCGGCAGGGAGACGGCCTCGAACGTGGAGCCGAGCACGAACTCCCCAGGATGCAACACGAACGGCTCGTCCCCGTCCGCCTCGACGAGCGAGGTGAGCTCGTCCTGCTGCCGGCTGGGGTCGATGTGGGTGTACTTCGTGTTGTTGAAGACCCGGAAGAAGCGGTCCAGCCGCACGTCGATGCTCGAGGGCTGGAGCATGGCCTCGTCGAACGGGTCGAGCCCGAGCCGCCCGGACTCCAGCTCCTTGCGCAGGTCCCGATCGCTCAACAACACCCGCTCACCCTAGCCAGGGGGCCGTGTATTCTCAGCCTGGCCCGCCGAGCGGGCCTCGCGGATGTAGTTCAATGGTAGAACATCAGCTTCCCAAGCTGAATACGCGGGTTCGATTCCCGTCATCCGCTCCAAAGCAAGAAATCCCAGTTCACAGCGTGTCTACTGTGGACTCGAGGCCTCCGGCCGCAGGAATTGCCTAACGGCGCACCCAGCCCTGAGCGACGTCCGCCAGGTTCCACCACGACACGAACTGCGCATCCTCGCTCGCCAGTTTCCACCCGGTGTCCAGTGCGTCGAAGAAGGCGTCGTCGCCCGTCATCCCGCCCCGCGGCTGACCGACGAAGACCATGCGGCGACCGCCGGCCTTGGCGAACGCGTCTAGCGCCGCCGACGCCATGGTGCTGCCCCACCCCGGTGGCCAGCACAGGAACAGCACGTCCGCCGATCGGTCGGACGCATCACGCTCGAACTCGCCGAGATCCCCGACGTAGTGCCACACCTCGTCCTGCGCCCCACCAACGGGAAACGAGACGTTCTCCACCTTGTCGGGCGGCTCGAAATCGTATGCCCTGACCTCGACGCCGGACCGGGTCAGCTGCGCCGCCCAATAACCCCTGCCAGCTCCCAGCTCCACCACCCGCCGGCCATCGCAAAACGCGGACACCCAGTCGAGTGTCTCCGGCGACGGAATCGCGTACGCGTAAATGGCCTGCAACTGCATCTGCGCGTAGGCCAGGCGGGCGCTGCCGTCCGGCCGACCACCGTCCACCACCCGGCGGCCCTCGTGCTCGGACACAGACGGCCCGACGATGTCCCAGTACGGGTTGGGGCTCTCCGCCTTGCGACCGGTCACGTAGTGGACGAACCGCAGATCGAACGCCGCATCCGCGCGAACATCGCCGGTTCCGGCCAGCGACGGCGCCATGTCCAGGTAGTCGCTCACCTTCGGGAACTCAGCACGCAGGCGCTGCTCGTCATCCAGCAGCGCGGCCAACTCGGCGCGACGTTCCGGGGTCAGCGAGCGCTCAGCCACGCGCCCGACTCTTTCAGCAACTCTCCGTGCCACCACTCGCCATCGGTCGGCGGGCTGTGTCGAATCGGGGGTGTGGCGTTCGTCGATGGGGTGAGGGCCGCCCACGAGGGGTGCCGCCGAACCACAGGAGATGATCTGCGATGACACGGAGCATGCACACCGTCGACCAGGAGACCGTGAGCGCAGGCCTGACCGTGGCCGCGCCCGTCGCGGAGGTGTTCGCGGTGCTGGCGGATCCGGCAGCCCATGTCGCGATCGATGGGACCGGCTGGGTTCGGGAGCCGGTCGACCGGGCGCCGCTGACCGAGGTCGGGCAGCTCTTCCGGATGGACATGTTTCACGGCAGCCGTTCCGACGGCGACTACCAGGTCGTCAACAAGGTCCAGGTGCTCGACGCGCCGCGCGCCATCGGCTGGCTGACGGGGTACCGAAAGGACGACGGGCACCTGGAGTTCGGCGGCTGGCTCTGGCGTTACGACCTCGCACCGCTCGGTCCGTCCGAAACCGAGGTCACGCTCACCTACGACTGGTCAGCTGTGTCGCAGCACGTCCGCGAGCGCATCCAGTTCCCGCCGTTCGGGCCCGACCATCTCAGCAACTCGCTGCACCACCTGGCCGAGCTCGCCGCACCGACGTCCCGGGCCTGACAGCCGGGTCAGCAACACGCGTCGCCGCGCCACACCTGGCGGTCTTCCCTGACCGCCGCGGCCGCGATCATCAGGGCGACCACCGGCCCAGGACCAGCCGAACAGGGAGTTCAGCACCAGGCCGACCAGCAGGACGCCGGACAGGTACGTACAGAGCAAGGTCTGCTTCGAGTCGGCGACCGCGCTCGTCGAGCCGAGTTCGCGGCCGGCTCGGCGTTGCGCGTACGACAGGAAGGGCATCACCACGAGGGACACGGCTGCCAGCACGATCCCGACGGTCGAGTGCTCCGCCACCCCGGCGCCGAGCAGGCTCCGGACGGACTCGACCGCGACGTAGGCGGCGAGCGCGAATCTCGATGACCGAGTCGAGCCCGAAGCCGATCAGCGCCGTCGAGGACGCGACCGTCCCGGCCGTGATCGCGATGGCGGCCTCGGCGACGTTGTAGATGATCGTCGCGGTGACGAGCAGCCGCACGCGACGCAACAACACCGTCCGTCGCGCCACGCCGAGTGGGTGCTCGACACCCCGCACGGTCACCCCTTCTGGCGCGGCTGGTTGAAGCGCAGCATGTTGCCGGCGGGGTCGCGGAAGGCGCAGTCGCGGACGCCGTAGGGCTGGTCGACCGGCTCCTGCAACACCTCGCCGCCCGCGGCGCGGATGCGTTCGAACGTGCCGTCGATGTCGTCGGTCCGGAAGATCACGCCGCGCAGCAGGCCCTTCGCCAGCAGTTCGGCCGAGGCCTCGCGGTCGCCGGGCGAGGCGTTCGGGTCCGCCGCCGGTGGCTCGAGCACGATCTCCACGTCGGGCTGCGTGGGCGACCCGACGGTCACCCAGCGCATCCCCTCGAAGCCGACGTCGTTGCGCACCTCCAGGCCGAGAACGTCCCGGTAGAAGGCGAGCGCCTTGTCGTGGTCGTCGACGGCGATGAAGCACTGCGAAACCTTGATGTCCATGCGTGCACGCTACGACCGGGGCACCGGTTTTGCTTCTCCGTTCCTGACCGGCCGCGTGTGGATCTTGGCGATGCACGCCGGGATGGCGGCACCGTCGTCGTGGCTGCGGCCCCGGTACGCGCTCGGGCTCTCGCCGACCAGCTCGGTGAACCGCGTGCTGAACGACCCCAGCGAGGTACAGCCGACCGCGAAGCAGACGTCCGTCACCGACAGGTCGCCCCGCCGCAGCAGCGCCTTGGCCCGCTCGATCCGGCGCGTCATCAGGTAGCTGTACGGCGACTCCCCGAACGCCGCGCGGAAGCTGCGGGAGAAGTGGCCCGGCGACATGAGGGCGACGCGCGCCAGCGCGGGGACGTCGAGCGGCTGCGCGTAGTCGCGGTCCATCGCGTCCCGGGCCCGGCGCAGCCGGACGAGGTCCTCCAGCATCACCCGTCCACCCTCTCACATCCGCGACACCGAAGCCCCCGGTCACGACCGCTCACATTCCCTTGAAATCGAACACGTGTTCGACTACTGTCGATGGTATTCAGGGGTTCGCTGGTTCGTGCTGGGGGGTTGTCATGGGTGCGGTTCGTGCTGCCGGTTTCCGGGCGGTGGGCGTCGACGGGGCGTACTCCGCCTTTCCGAGCATCTGCCGCTTCGGATCGGGGGTGTTGCGGCTCGTCTGGCGGCAGGGGAGCAACCACGCCACCGCGCGGGACGGGGTCGTCCGGACCTCGGTCTCGACCGACAGCGGGCTGACCTGGGGCGCCGCCACCACGGCCGTGTCCGCCGGCGCGGGGACCGACCTGCGCGACCCGTGCATCGCCACCGACGGCACCACCACGTGGCTGACCTACTTCAAGGGCACGGCCACCCTCGGCGCGGCGGGCGCGTTCGTCCGCGCCTCCACCGACGACGGCGCCACGTGGGGCACCGAGGTGCGCATCGACAGCCAGCCGTACGCGGCGATGTCCGCGCCCGTAGCCGTACTCGGCGGCGGCACCATCGCCACCGCCTTCTACGGCAAGGCCGCCGGCGACACGCTCGACTCGTCCTGGCTCGCCACCTCGTCCGACGGCGGCGCCACCTGGATCACGCAGCTCGTCGCGCACGGGCAGCCGGCCGGGCGGGACTACCAGGAGCCCTGGCTGGTCGTGCGCGGCTCGACCGTCTGGATGTTCTTCCGGTACGGCACCAACTCCGCGATCGGGGCGTGCGTCTCGACCAACTCCGGCGCCACGTGGTCCGCGCCGGTCCAGCTCTTCGACGACACCACCGGCCGCCCGGCGGCGGCGTGGCCGGCGTCCGGCGCGATGGCCGTGCTGGCACGGCGGATCTCCGACAAGCAGGCCGTCGTCCGCACCCGCGAGGACGGCACGCCGAACACCGCGTGGCTGCCGCCCAAGCGGACGATCGTCCAGCCCGCGTCGGGCCCGCTCGGCATGCTCTACGGCCACCCGCTGGAGATCCCGGGCGGCATCGTGTGCCCCGTCGGCGTCGAGTCCAGCGCGACCGTGGCGCGCATCCACGTCGGGTGGCTCGCCGCGGGCGCGGGCGTCTCGCCGTTCGCCGACGAGTTCCACGACGAGCCGACGGCGATCGCAGAGGATGCCGACGGGCTGCTGCTCGCCGAGGGCTTCACCCGGCCGAACGGGGCGCTGCCCGCGCCGTGGGTCGTCGGCTCCGGCGGCGTGCAGATCAGCAACGGCTACGCGGTGTCCACCGCCGCGGACAACGTGCCCGACCTCGCGTGGCAGGACCTCGGCACCGCGGACGTCGACCTCGAGGGCGACTTCTTCTGGACGGTGCAGGCGGGCTTCGGGCTCCTCGCGCGGATCGTCAGCGCGACCACCTACCTGATGCTCACACCGGAGACCGGGGGCGCGAACTTCCGGCTCTACAAGGTCGTCTCGGGCACGGCCACCCAGCTCGCGGTGGCCACCACCACCGTGCCGGCGTCCGCCTGGTCGCGGCTGCGGATGTCCTTACGTGGCACCAGGATCCTGGCCTTCCTCGACGGGCAGGCGTTGTTCCGTCACGACCTGAGCGCTGCGGACAACACGCAGTTCGCCGGGCGTGCGCTGCACGGCTTCAAGCTGAACGCGCAGGCCGGCGGCGTGCACCGGTGCCGCCGGTTCGTCGCCCGAACCTGACCGCGCGAGCGGTCAGCCGCGGCGGCGGGCCGCGCGGGCGCGCAGCGCGGCCAGCATCCTCGGCCGGGACTCGGCGGGGACGGTGACGGCCATCAGCTCGTCGACGACCGCCTCGATCGGGCGGCCGTCGCCGGGGTCGATCGCCGCGGCGATCAGGAGGTTGACCGCCTTGCCCAGCAGTGCCCGGCGGTGGTGGTGGTCGATCACCCGGCCGCCCAGCTCTCCGATGTGGCGCAGGCCGAGCCCCTCGGCCATGCCGGTCAGCATCACGGTGAACTCGTCGAGGGTGATGCCGGGCCGGAAGCGGGCCCCGCGCGCCTCGAGCACCGACCGGTACGCCGACCGCCAGTAGTCGAAGGAGTTCTTGTACACGCCGGCGATCGCGGACTGGATGGCCTCGGCGTGGTCGGCCATGGCGGTCATGAGGTACTGGAACCGCACCAGCATCGGCTCGCCGTGCACGACCTTCATGTCCTGGTAGGACACCTCGTGCACGGCGGCGCTGAAGCTCGGCGCGCGGCACAGCCGCCCGACCGACGTGCGGGTCAGCACCCGGTTCGTCAGTGAGGTCCGCCCGCGCAGCACGTACCGGATCAGGTCGCCCATGAAGTCCGGGAACACCGGCCACCGGTCCCGGAAGGACCCCTCCTTCGGCACGGTGGACGACACCTCCACGCCGGCCCGGGCCTCCTCGATGATCTTGTCGCGGGTCAGGGTCGCCAGCGGGTGGTAGGTGACCTTGTCCACCGCGAGGTCGCCGAGCAGCTCCCGCTCGACGAGCCGGTAGCCGGCCTCGAGGTAGGCGCGGGTCAGTGGCGTGTTCGCCAGCTTCCGTCCGGCGCGCACCCGGCGGCGGCTCTTGTTCACGACGTTGGTCGCCACGTCGTCGAGGCTGTCGTCGTCCATGGTCCGAGTATTCCGGTCAGCGGTGCGGAAAACCGCCTCCGTACGGGGAGGACCACGTTCGGTTAAGGCGCGGCCGGCGATCCGCGGTTCCCTTGTCGGTGTCGAAACCGGAACGGCCGCACGGCCGGACGAAAGGTGACCGAGATGGGCCGACACCGCCGCAAGTCACACCGTCTGCACCGGTGCGTGCAGCTGATCTTGGTCGCGCTGCAGGTCTGTCTCGTCGCCTTCGAGAGCGGCGCGGCGGTGGTCAGGTTCGTCAGCGAGCTCTGAGCATGCGGACCGCGTCGCGGGGTTCGGTGCCCACCTGGTGGTGGGCCCGGACCGTGCCCGCCTCGACGAAGCCGCAGCGGCGTGCCGTCGCCAGCGACGCCTCGTTCCACGGCTCGGCGAACAGCTCCAGCGTGGCGTACCCGATCTCCGCCGCCCAGCCCACCAGCAGGTCCAGCGCCCGGGCCGCGAGGCCACGGCCGCGGGCCGACCGGACCAGCCAGTAGCCAACCGACGCGAGGTCGTCGCGGGGCCACAGGCCGATCTGGCCCACCGCCGTGTCCGGCTCGCAGATCGCGAACGAGTAGCCGAGGCCCGAGCCGGCGCGGTCCCACTGGCGGTAGATGAACGCGCGGGCCTCGAGCTCGTCGGGCGACCGCCGGGACCGTCGTGATCTGCGGGATGTACGGGTCCGCCGCCGCCGCGAGCACGGCGGGCACGTCGTCGAAGGTCCACGGGCGCAGCACCAGGTCCCCGGCGCGCAGCGTGGGGACCTCGACCAACGTGCTCAGGCCATGCGGTCGCGCATGGCCGGCAGCGCGAACTCCCGCACCGCCGCCAGCACCTCGCGAGCCAGCGAGTCGAACGGCCGGCCGATCTCGAGCTCCCACCACAGCTCGCCGATCGGGTGGCCGGCCACCGTGACCAGCTCGCCGATCGGGGCCTGCCAGCCCGTGCCCTTGGTCTGGATGTCCGCGGCCTTGCTGCCCTGCCGGGTAGTACGGGCGCACCCGCAGCTGCTCGGCCCACTCGTCGCGGGAGATCACGCCGACGTGCACGGTGAAGCGGACCGCCCGCGCGGTGAACGAGCGGGCCTGCTCGACGAGCGACCTCGCCCCAGTGCCGGTTGCTCTCGATGCGGAACCGGCGGCCGACGCCGAAGAAGCCGAGCGCGCGCAGACCCGGGGCCAGGTTCGTGTCGACCATGAACCTGAACCACTCCTGGGCGTTGCGCTCGAGTTCGGATTCCACAGTGCCACCAAGAGTAGCTGGCCCGATGCCGCCGAGTGCTAAGTGTTCGCTATCCCCATTTGGACACAAAAACTCCTTCACGAACCGCGTCACACGCAGGCCCGCCCGGTCGTTCCTGAGTCAGAGACGTCAGGAGGACGGGATGCCAGTGAGTACGCAGCAACCACCAGCGCGGGCGACCGGCACCATCGGCGTCGCGCTCATCGACGGCACCCCGCTCGTCCGGGAAGGGCTGTCCTCCCTCGTCAACCGCACCGCCGGGCTGCGCTTCCTCGGCTCGGCCGAGGCGGCGAACGTCGGGCTGCGGTTGTGCCAGCGGCTGCGGCCCGACGTCGTCCTCGTCGACGCCGCGCTCGACCCGCGCGGCCAGCTCGCCCACGTCCTGTCCGCCGGCGAACCGGGACCTCGCGCGTCGTCCTGCTGATCGACGACGCGCGCCGCACCACCCAGTACATCGCCGGCGCGCTCGCCGCCGGGGTGGCCGGGCGTGATCCGCCGCTCCGCCCAGCCGGCCGAGCTCCTGCGCGCGATCCAGGCCGTGCACACCGAGGGCCGCTACCTCGACCCCGCCCTCGCGCCCGCGCTCGCCGCGCCGGCTCCCGCGTCTCCAGCAGCAGCCCCGCCAGCCCCTGTCCCGCCGCGAGCACCAGGTCCTCCAGCTGATCGCCGACGGCCTCGAGAACCAGGCGATCGCCGACATCCTCTTCGTCTCGGTCGAGACCGTCCGCACCCACGTGAAGAGCATCCTGCGCAAGCTCTCCTCGCGGGACCGCACGCACGCGGTGGCGGTCGCGTTCCGCTCCGGCGTGCTGGTCGTGGACGAGCCCGTCCCGGGGTCGAGGCCCGCTCGCGACTGATCCCGTGCGCCCGTTCGGCGCGGTCCAATGTGAGGCGGTTCCAGGACTTTCCTTGCCGGATGCTACCGGCAAGTAATATCCTGATGTTACTGCCGAGTAGGGGACCGCAGAAACGGGGAGCGAACGACCATGGGCCACTACCAGAGCAACGTCCGTGACCTCGAGTTCAACCTCTTCGAGGTGCTCGAGGTCCAGGACCGGCTGGGCAAGGGCGTGCTGGCCGAGTCCGACGAGGACACCGTGCGCGGCGTGCTCGGCGAGCTGAACAAGCTGGCCACCGGCCCGCTCGCGGACTCGTTCGTCGAGGGCGACCGCAACCCGCCGGTGTTCGACCCGAAGACGCACTCGGTGACGCTGCCCGAGGCGTTCAAGAAGTCCTACCAGCAGCTCTGGGACGGCGAGTGGTGGCGGCTCGGCCTCACCAACGAGCTCGGCGGCTTCGGCCTGCCGCCGTCGGTGCAGTGGGCCGCCGCGGAGCTGATCCTCGGCGCGAACCCGGCGCTGTTCATGTACCTGTCCGGCCCGAACATGGCGCAGGTGCTGCACCGCAACGGCACCGAGGAGCAGCAGCGCTGGGGCCAGTTCATGATCGAGCAAGGGCTGGGGCTCCACGATGGTGCTCACCGAGCCCGACGCCGGCTCCGACGTCGGCGCCGGCCGCACCAAGGCCGTCCAGCAGGACGACGGCTCGTGGCACATCGACGGCGTGAAGCGCTTCATCACCTCCGGCGAGCACGACCTGACCGAGAACATCGTGCACATCGTGCTGGCCCGGCCGGAGGGCCACGGCCCCGGCACCAAGGGCCTGTCGATGTTCATCGTGCCGAAGTTCCACTTCGACACCGAGACCGGTGAGCTCGGCGAGCGCAACGGCGTCTTCGTCACCGGCGTCGAGCACAAGATGGGCATCAAGGTCTCCACCACCTGCGAGCTGACCTTCGGCCAGCACGGCGCGCCGGCGCAGGGCTGGCTCGTCGGCGAGGTGCACGACGGCATCGCGCAGATGTTCCAGATCATCGAGTACGCCCGGATGATGGTCGGCACCAAGGCGATCGCCACGCTGTCCACCGGCTACCTGAACGCGCTGAGCTACGCCAAGGAGCGCGTGCAGGGCGCCGACCTGACGCAGATGCTGGACAAGACCGCGCCGCGGGTCACGATCACCCACCACCCGGACGTGCGCCGCAGCCTGATGCTGCAGAAGGCCTACGCCGAGGGCCTGCGCGCGGTGTACCTGTACACGGCGTCGCTGCAGGACCAGGCGTGGACCGGCGAGGGCGACGACGCGGCGCGCGACCTGGCCGCGCGGGTCAACGACCTGCTGCTGCCGATCGTCAAGGGCGTCGGCTCCGAGCGGGCCTACGAGCAGCTGGCGCAGTCGCTGCAGACCCTCGGCGGCTCGGGCTTCCTGCAGGACTACCCGATCGAGCAGTACATCCGCGACTCGAAGATCGACTCGCTGTACGAGGGCACCACGGCGATCCAGTCGCTCGACTTCTTCTTCCGCAAGATCGTGCGGGACAAGGGCGCGGCGCTGACCTTCCTCGCCGGCGAGATCTCGGCGTTCATCGAGGCGGAGAGCGGCAACGGCCGGCTCAAGGAGGAGCGCGGGCTGCTCAAGCAGGCGCTCGAGGACGTGCAGGGCATGCTCGGCGCGATGGTCGGCTACCTGACCGAGTCGCAGGAGGACCCGCGCAGCGTCTACCAGGTCGGCCAGCACAGCGTGCGACTGCTGATGGCCACCGGCGACCTGCTGGTCGGCTGGCTGCTGCAGCGGCAGGCCGAGATCGCGATCGCCGCGCTGGACGCGGGCGCGTCGGGCAAGGACAAGGCGTTCTACGAGGGCAAGCTCGCCGCCGCGTCGTTCTTCGCGCGCAACGTGCTGCCCGAGCTGTCCGCCGGTCGCAAGATCGTCGAGGCGGCCGACAACTCGCTGATGGAGCTCGACGAGGCCGCGTTCTGATTGTGATCGGCCACGAGGTGTGACCGAGGTGGATCGGTGGTAAAGCAGTGTCACCACCGATTCACTGAGGAGCAGCTATGTGGTCAGGTTATTCGATTATCGGCCTGCTCATCGCGGGTATCGTCCTGGGCATCCTGGGGCGGTTGGTCGCCCCCGGCGCCCAGAAGATCCCGTTCTGGTTGACGATCCTCGCGGGCATCGTCGGTGCCCTGATCGGCAACGTGCTCGCCGGCGCCGTCGGCGTGAAGGAGACGGACGGGATCGACTGGATCCGGCACCTCTTCCAGGTCATCGTGGCGGCCGTGGCCGTCGTCCTCGCGGCCTCGCTCTACGGCCGCTCCCGCACGCGGGCATGACGCCATAGACACACGACAGGGCCCCCGGCATTTCCGGGGGCCCTTGTCGTGTGTCGGGTCACCGTGCCGGGCGGCTTGCCGCAGACGATCTTGGGGTGCGGAGTTGTAGCGGACCGTGCGGGTCTTGCGGCTGACCTCCGCGCCCGACTTGGCGTCCCGGATGATCCGGGTGTCGGACGTGGTGAAGCCCTGCCCGCCGTTGCTCGCGCGGCAGTCCTGCGCCGGGCCCTGCTTGGTCTCCGGCTCGGTGAAGTCGGTGCGGTCGCCGGTGACCGACTCGACCTCGTAGTGCTTGGTGCCCCAGATCTTCACCGTGATCGAGTCCGACGTCCAGATGGTCTGGATGGCGATGCCGGTCGGCGAGTAGTTGGTGAAGCTCAGGTCGATCACGCTGCTGCCGTCGGGGTTCTGGAACACCGTCGCCTCGCGCGCGGCGGGGTAGCGGCTGATGTAGTAGCTGTGCTCCTGGTGCCCCGCGTCGGTCATCGCGGCGAAGTACGCGGCGTTGTACAGCGTGGTGGCGAACTGCGAGATGCCGCCGCCGACCTCCCGGCTCGGGCGCGCCGTTCTCGATCACGCCCGCCTCGACGTAGCCCTGCGCCGAGGTCCGCGGGCCGGTGTAGCCGTTGAGGCTGAACGTGTCCCCGGGCTTCACGATCGCGCCGTCGACCTCCTCGGCGACGGTCCGGATGTTGACGCCGGAGTCGCTCGCGAAGCCGCCGGTGGTGAACTCGCCGATGACCTCCTTGATGCCCAGCTTGTTCGCGGCGGCGGTGGTGACCTTCGCGGGCTTGGGCGCGTAGGTCGCGGTGAGCTCGCGGCCGTCGGTCTTCTTCAGCACGTCGAGCAGCGGCGACAGGCTCTTCTTCCAGTCCACGCCCTAGCCGTCGACCGACGGCTCGACGGCCGGCGCCCCGCCGTTGAACACGATCTCCGCGTCCTTGCCCTCGACCTCGGTCGACTTGAGCTGCGGCCCGCACCGCGCCGACGACCTTCTTCTGGTCGATCTTCGCGGTCAGCCCGCCCTTCTGGTCCGGGCGTGAACACCAGCGCCTTCGCGATGGCCGGCGGCTCGAGGCGCGCGTCCTTGCCCTTGCCGTGCACGACGACCGGGCCGGACACCGCGGGCGTGGCGATCTCGTCGATGGCCTTGCTGCACGCCCTCGGCCGTGGTCTTCACCGGCGTCGCGTCCACCGGCAGCTCGACGGTGTCGCCGGTGGCCCAGTTCGTCGACCAGTGCGTCGCGCGCGCCGTCGGCGTCGAGCTCCTGGCCCTGCTTGGGCTCGACGGCCACCGGGGTGACGCCCTTGAACTTGACGCCGCCCTCGGCTCGGCTTGTGGTCGGTCTTCACCCGCAGCGCCTCGACGGCGGCGGTGAGCGCGGCGTTGTCGGTGGTGGTGGCGACGCCGACCTCGTGGCTGGAGAACAGGGAGGTGAGCCGGGTGATCGGGTTCAGCGGCTGGCCGCCGGCCTGGTCGAGGCTGCCCTGCCAGTCGATGGTGAGGCCGGCCTTGCGCGGGTCGACCTTGCTCGACACGTCGCCGATCCGGACGTCGACGGGCTCGGTGAGCCGGGGCCCGATCGCGCTGCGCAGCGCGCTGCTCGGCGTCCTCGCGCGACTCACCGCCGACGGCCACGCCGGCGACCGTGACCCCGCGCGGCACGTCGCCGCTGCTGAGCACGAGGTCGACGCGTGTAGAGCACGGCGAGCGCGCCGAACACCGCGCCGGCGATGATGCCCGCCTTGCGCAGGCCGGGCTTGCGGCCGTTCTCGTCCTTGGGGCGCTTGATCTTGACGGTCGGCTCGTCGCCCGGCAGCGGCTCGACCGGGGTCGGCGTGAGCGGCGGAGCCGGGCGCACGGGCATGAGCACGTCGGTCTGCTCCGCGTGCGACTGCGGCCACTGGTAGTCCACGGGTCGCTTTCCCCTTTACAGATACAAGCCTGTGCCGTGCTCGGTGCGCTCGCTGGCGATCGCGTGCAGATCCCGCTCCCGGATCACCAGGTACATCTGCCCCTTGACCTCAACCTCGAGCTGGTCGTCCGGGTTGAACAACACCCGGTCGCCCACCTTGACGTTGCGCACGTTCGTGCCGGCGCCGAGCACGTCGCCCCACGCCAGGCGCCTCGCCATCTGGGCCGTAGCCGGGATGACGATGCCACCACTGCTTCGCCGTTCCCCTTCCTCGGGAGTCAGCCGCACGAGGACCCGGTCGTGCAACATCTGAATCTCGAGTTTCAGTTCCGGCACCGAGGAATGGTAACCGCCACCCCACCAGCCACTGCCACGTACCAGCCCTTCCACCCGGCCGCCCCGTGACCCGCGGCCCCCACCCTCTCCGGGGGCGCCCCTCACGGCCAGTCTATCGGGGTTTGGGCTGGTCAGAAGGGGCGGCGCCGGGCTGTGGACAACTTCTGGGTGCGAGTGGCGCTTTCGCGGTCGCCGGCCGCGTCGTAGCGGACGCGGAGGGAGAAGGCCTTCGGGGTGGGACCGAATCGTTGTAGGTGGCGCAGGTGCGCGAGGCCGTCGTCGGCGGTCGGGTGCGTGCCGGCCGGGAGCCACCACAGGACCGTGCTCGGCTGGGGCACGCGGTCGAACCACTCGTGGCGGCGGCGGACGAAGTGGCCGTGCGCGCTGCGGTAGGTGTACTCGTGCAGCGGCAGGTACGACGTCCACACCGACAGGTTCAGCACGAGCCGCGGGTCGTCCCCGACCGTCGTGCGCAGCCGCCACACGAAGCCGGGTGCGCGGTCGGCGAGCGCGTTGACGCGGTCCAGTGCCGCGGCGTACTCGGCGACCTGGGGTGCGTCCGGCTGGTGCCGCAACCGCGACAGGTTCGCCTGCGCCAGGTGGAACGCCACGGACGTCAGGCTAGCTCGACCGGCGCAGCATGCGGGTCACGCCGGCGGCCACCGTCGTCGCGAGGATCCAGCCGGCGGCGATCAAGCCGGCGGTCACCCACTGCGAGGCGCCGTGCAGCTGCCAGCGGTTCTTGAACCCGAAGTCCACGATCGGCACCAGCTGGTCGATGGTGAACAGGAACGGGTTCCACACCAGGTGGTCGTCCGCGTTCGCCACCTTCGGCACCGGCTGCGCGGCGAACCAGACCGTGCCGAGCACCAGCAGCAGGGTGAGCGAGAGCAGCGCGCGCATCGGCTTGTAGCCGTAGCCCACCACGTACCGCTGCAGCCAGCTCCACACCCGCACCGAGGGCCCCAGCACCCGGTAGCCCTCGGCGAGCGCGTTGTACCGCCACCGCTGCTTGGCCATCAGCACGGTCGACGCGTGCTCCTCGTTCCCGCTCGCCCGCAGCATCGCGGCGAACTGGTCGTACGGGCCCGGCCGGTAGCTGCCGCCCATCGCCGTGCGCAGCAGGCGAAGCCGCCGCACGATCTGCGCGTCGTCGTCCAGCTCGATGGGCACCGCGAGCGCGTCGTAGCGGAAGTCGTCGAGCTCGATGTGGCCGGTGGCGTCCCAGAACTTGTCGTTGTCCAGCAGCGAGGCGCACCGCGCATGGCGCAGGTTGACCTTGCCGCGCGGCGCCACCGCGACGTCGAGGCGCAGCTCCTGGGTGATCAGGCCGAACGCGTTGATGGCCGTCGCGTTGAGGCTGGAGCCGACCTCCGCGCCCTGGAAGTTGGTCTGCCGGCCCACCTCCGCGCGCCGGATGCGGATCTCGCCGTGCGCCGAGAACGCCTGGTTCTCCCGCTCGCCGATGGCGCACACCAGGTCCCGGCCGATCTGCGCGGACCGCAGGTCGACCGACGGCTTGCGCGAGCGGTCCCGCCGGTACCGGCCGGGGTCGACGAACCGGCTGGCCCGCAGGTCGAGGTTCGCGCCGATCGTCGCCTCGGGCAGCAGCACCGAGCCGAACACGGCGACCCCGCGCGCGTCGAGGTTGCCGCCGGTGGAGAACCGCCGGCCCTCCACGACGTCGCCGTTCCGGTTGCACAGCATGGCGCCGTCGAGGATCACGCTGCCCCGCGCGGACACGTCGACGACGCGCAGCTTGCCCGGCGATCCGCGCGTCGCGGGCGTCGATGCCGCCGTCGACCTGCGAGCCGTCCAGGTGCAGCGCGCGGTAGCCGTAGGGGCCGGGCGCGGGCTTGCCGGTCAGCTCCGCGAACGGCTCGGCGCCGTCGGACAGGTCGATCGACGCGCCGGTCAGCCGCATGGAGCCGCCGATCCGCGCGTTGACCATGCGGATCGTGCCGGTCGACTCGAAGCCCCGGTCGAGGTCGACGTTGCCGGACACCTGGAATCGGTCGGCGATCAGCGCGACGCGCGGGTCGAAGAACCGCTCGTGCGCGTTGGCACGGCCGGCTTCCTCGTTGGCCGGCACCAGCTTCGCGCCCCGCAGTGAGAAGTCGCTGTCGATCCGCGCGCTCGGCAGGAAGAGCCACCCGGTGGCGGTGAACCGGCGCTTCTGGCTCGGCACGCACTGCAGGTTCCCGCCGACGTGCAGGCCGTTGCCGTCCAGCGCGAACTCCTCCGGGTTGTGCAGCACGGCGCCCGCGAGGTTGACGTTGCCGCCGGTGCGCACGCCCGGGATCCGCAGCTGGCCCTTGACCTCGATGTTCGCGGCCAGCAGCGCGCCGTCGAGCTGGAGGCGGTCGGCGTGCAGGGCGTAGCCGCCGGGGTTGTCCAGCCGCGAGTCGGTCAGCTCCAGCGAGCCGGAGATCTCTGCGTCGGTGAAGTCGAGCCGGCCGCGCACCCGGGTGCCGCCGATCAGCCGGACGTCGTTGTCGCTGTAGAGGTTGTGCGCGTCGAGACCGGGCAGCCAGCACTCGTAGAACTCGCAGCCGTTGAGCTTGCTCTGCCGCACGTCCGGCGGGGAGTCGAACCGGCAGCGGACGAACTCCAGCAGGTGCGGGAACTCCACCGCGCGCAGGTCGAGCACGCCGACGACGAAGCTGTCGGTGAACCGCAGCACCGGCTGGGTGGTGGCGCGACGCCGGATGCGCCCGCCGGTGCCCGGCTCGAACTCGAAGATCTGGCGGACGATGTCCTCCGCCCGCACGGTCGCCCAGACGGGCGGCTGCGGGTCGAAGGGGTCCAGCCAGCGGCCGGACCGGTCGTCGTCGGTCATCGGTTCGCCCCCATGCCGAAGATCATTCCATGACGGCGCCGGGAGGGGTCCCTACGTGAGTACCTTGCCCAGGAAGGACTTCGTGCGCTCGTGCTGCGGCTTGGCGATCACGTCCCGCGGGCTGCCCTGCTCGACGACCACGCCGCCGTCCATGAACACCAGCGTGTCCCCGACCTCGCGGGCGAAGCCCATCTCGTGGGTCACCACGACCATGGTCATGCCGTCGTCGGCGAGCCCGCGCATGACGCCGAGCACCTCGCCGACCAGCTCGGGGTCGAGCGCGGAGGTCGGCTCGTCGAACAGCATCAGCTTCGGCTCCATCGCGAGCGCCCGGGCGATCGCGACGCGCTGCTGCTGCCCGCCGGACAGCTCGCGGGGGTAGGCCTTCGGCTTGTCCGAAAGCCCGACCCGCTCGAGCAGCTCCAGCGCGCGCTGCCGCGCCGACGCCTTGCTCTCGCCGCGGACCTGGATCGGCGCCTCCATCACGTTCTCGCACGCGGTCATGTGCGGGAACAGGTTGAAGCGCTGGAAGACCATGCCGATCTCGCGCCGCTTGGCCGCGACCTCGCTGTCGCGCAGCTCGTAGAGCTTGTCGCCCTTCTGCCGGTAGCCGACCAGCTCGCCGTCGACCCAGAGCTTGCCGGCGGTGAGCTTCTCGAGGTGGTTGATGCAGCGCAGGAACGTGGACTTGCCCGACCCGGACGGGCCGATCACGCACATCACCTCGCCGGGCATGACCTCCAGGTCGATGCCCTTGAGCACCTCGAGCCTGCCGAAGTACTTGTGCACGCCCTCGGACTTGACCATCGGGGTCACGGTCGGCTCTGCGTCGGTCATGCCATCCCCGATTTCGGCCGGCCGAACCCGAACAGTCCGCCCTGCCGGGCGGGCACCGTGCCGCGGGAGTACCGGCGTTCGATGAAGTACTGCGCCACCGACAGCAGCGAGGTCAGCACCAGGTACCAGATGCTGGCCACCACCAGCAGCGGGATCTGCTGCAGGTTGCCGCCGTAGATCAGCTGTACCTGCGTGAACAGGTCGCCGACCGCGATGACGCTGGCGAGCGACGTGGTCTTGAGCATCGAGATCGTCTCGTTGCCGGTCGGCGGGATGATCACCCGCATCGCCTGTGGCAGCACGATCCGGCGCAGGATCTTCAGCCGGGACATGCCGAGCGCCTCGGCCGCCTCGGTCTGCCCGGAGTCCACCGACAGGATGCCGGCCCGGACGATCTCGGACATGTACGCGGCCTCGTTCAGCCCGAAGCCGAGCACGGCGCCGACGAAGATCGGGATCAGCAGGTTCGCGTCGAAGTAGACGAACTCCGGCCCGAACGGGATGCCCAGCGAGATGATCGGGTACAGGATCGCGATGAACGACCAGAAGATCACCTGCACCAGCACCGGTGTGCCGCGGAAGAACCAGGTGTAGAGCCAGGCGACCGTCGAGACGATCGGGTTCGGCGACAGCCGCATGACCGCGATGACGATGCCCAGCACGACGCCGATGACCATGGCCAGCAACGTCAGCTCGATGGTCAGCCACAGGCCGGAGAGCACCCGCGCGTTGAACATGAAGCGCCAGACCACGTCCCAGTGCCACGCCGGGTTGGTCACCAGGCTGTGCACCAGCATGGCGGCCAGCACCAGCAGGACGGCGGCCCCCACCCACCGCCCCGGGTGGCGGACCGGCACCGCGATGATCTTCTCCGGCGGGATCGCGTCCCCGGCCTCGTTCCCGGCCGGGGTCGCGACCTCGGTCTTCGCTGTCCGATCAGGACCGTCGGTCATGGCTCAGTAGATCGCGCCGTTGATCTTGGACTCCTCGACACCGCCGGTGAGTCCCCAGTTGTCCAGGATCTTCTTGTAGGTGCCGTCGCTGATGAGCTGCTGCACCGCGCCCTGCACGGCTTCCTTCATCCCGGTCGCCTTCTTGGGGATCGCGATGCCGTACGGCGCGGCGTCGGTGTCCTCGCCGACCTTCTCGAACGCGTTGCCGGTCGTCTTCACCGCGTAGTTCACGACCGGGGTGTCGGCGAGGTAGGCGTCGATCCGGTTGGCCTGCAGGGCCGCGTTGACGTCGGTCTGCTTCGGGAAGCCCTGGCCCTTCGGCGGCTCCTTGCCCGCGTCCGCGCACGCCTTCACGACCGAGCCCTCGACGTCGGGCTTGGTCAGCTGGTCGAGCTGGGTGGTGCCGTTCTCCGCCCCGACCCCCTTGCCGCACAGGTCCTCGGTGGAGTTGATGCCCTTGGGGTTGCACTTGCGGACCATCGTCGACGTGCCGGCCTCGAGGTAGGTGGCGAAGTCGACGGTCTGCTCGCGCTCCTTGGTGTCGGTGAACGACGACATGCCGAGCTCGTAGCGGCCCGCGTTGAGGCCGGCGAGGATGCCGTCGAAGGAGGCGTTGACGAACTGGGTCTCGACGCCGAGCACCTTGCCGATCGCGTTGCCCAGGTCGACGTCCATGCCGATGATGTCGTCGGAGCCCTCGAGCGTGAACTCGTTGGGCGGGTACGAGGCGTCGGTCGCGATGATCAGCTTGCCGTCCTTCTTGACGGTGGCCGGCACCATCTTGGCGAGCGCGTCGTCGGCGGGCACGTCGGCCACGAGCGGCTTGGGCTGCGGCACGTCCGAGACGTCACCCGGGGTGCACTCCGCGCCGCCGCCACCTCCGCCGCCGCCATCCTGGCCCTGCGGCTTCTCGGTGGTCGCGCCGCAGCCGGCGGCGAGCACGCTCGCGGCGCACAACGCGGTGAGGACGGACAGTCGGGTACGTCGGGACACTTCGTCACTCCCTCGAGCCTTGCGGTCTGAGTTCAGCGCATCCTGCCATTCGGGATGCGTGGCCGACAGCATCAGCATGTTACGGACGGGTCACCATGTCCGGTTCGGGTGTGGCCAACCGGACAGCAGGACCGCGACCAGGGCGGTCCATCCGGTCTGGTGGGTGGCGCCGAGACCCTCGCCGGTGTCGCCGTCGAAGTACTCGCTGAACGTGACGTGCTCGCTCCACAGCGGGTCGTCACTCGCCTCGATCCGCTTGCCGTCCGCGGGCCGGCGCCCGTCCTCGCCCGGGCAGGAACAGCCCGGCGAGCCGGCGGGACAGCTCGCCGGCGGCGTCGCCGAGCGTGACGTGGCGGTCCGAGCCGGTGGGCAGCTCGATGGTGAGCGCGTCGCCGTGGAAGCGGTCGAGCGTGTGCAGCGCCTCGACCAGCAGCGCGTTGGTCGGGAACCAGACCGGGCCCGCGCCAGTTGGAGTTGCCGCCGAACATGGCGGTGCGCGACTCGCCCGGCTCGTAGCCGACCCAGTGGTCGCTGGCCGGCGACCTCGACCGTCAGCCCGTCGCGGTGGGCGGCGGACAGCGAGCGGATGCCGTGCGGGGAGAGGAACTCGGCCTCGTCGAACATCCGGGCCAGCACCCGGCGCAGCTTGCCCTCGTCGAGCAGGGACAGCAGCGCGCGTGCGGCCGGCGTCGGTCCGCCAGCTGATGAACTGGCCGAACTCGGGCCGGCGGTGCAGCAGGTAGTTGAGCCGGGCGGCGAAGTGCGGCAGCTCGGTGAACACCCACGGCTCGAGGACGGCGGACGCGAGCAGCGGGATCAGCCCGACCATCGAGCGGACCCGGACCGGCATGGACTCCACGTGGCCGTCGCGTGGGTGCGGGACACGAGGTCGTAGCAGAAGCCGTCCTGCTCGTCCCAGATCCCGCGCGCCGCGGAGCCGAACTGCGCCGACACCTGGGCGATGGCGAGGAAGTGCTCGACGAACTTGGTGGCGACGTCCTCGTAGGCCTCGTCGTGGCGGGCCAGCTCGAGGGCGATCTGCATGCATCTGCAGGCGTAGGTCGCCATCCAGCTAGGTGGCGTCGGACTGCTCCAGCCGCCAGCCCTCGCGGCAGCTGCTCGGACCGGTTGAACAGCGCCGATGTTGTCCATGCCGAGGAAGCCGCCCTCGAACAGGTAGTTGCCCTCGGGGTCCTTGCGGTTGACCCACCAGGAGAAGTTGAGCAGCAGCTTGTGGAACACCCGGACGAGGAACTCGCGGTCGCGGCTGCCGTCGAGCGCGGTAGACCTGCCAGGCCGCCCAGGCGTGCACCGGCGGGTTGACGTCGCCGAACTCCCACTCGTAGGCGGGCAGCTGGCCGTTGGGGTGCATCGCCCACTCGCGGCACATCAGCAGCAGCTGCTCCTTGGCGAAGGCCGGGTCGACGTGCGCGAGCGGGACCATGTGGAAGGCGAGGTCCCAGGCGGCGAACCAGGGGTACTCCCACTCGTCGGGCATGGAGATGACGTCGGCGACGTCGAGGTGGCGCCAGTGCCGGTTGCGCGCGCCGGGCCGCGGCGCGCTCGGGCGGTGCGGGCGGGTTGGCGGGGTCGCCCTCGAGCCAGTGGCGCAGGCGGAACCGGTAGAGCTGCTTGGTCCACAGCAGCCCGGCGAAGGCGCGGCGGGCGACGGCCCGCTCCTGCGTCGTCGGCCGGTGGTGGACGACCTTCGGCGTAGAACTCGTCGGCCTCCGTGCGGCGCTGGCTCCATCGTGTCGTCGAACGTGCGGCCGAAGGCGCGGCCGTGCCCGTCGCCGGCGATCAGCCGCAGCTGGACACGTGCACGGACTCGCCGGGCGCGACGCGCGTCGAAGTGGTACCAGGCGGCGGCCTTGGTGCCGGGCTGGGAGGCGGTGCCGGGTTCGACGACCTGGCAGGCGTCGGGGTCACCGCGGACGACGGGTCGTCGATGCCGGCCTTGGTGTAGCGGCTGGCGTTGCGGCCGCGCCGAACAGGTCGACCTCGTCGGTCTCGTTGTCGGTGACCAGCATCGTCGGGTCGCCGCTCGGCTGCAGCGTGTAGCGCCCGATGAGCGCGTGCTCGGCGACCACGCGTGCCCACCCGCCGGCGGTCGAGGCGATGAGCGCGGGGCGGCGGGCGTCGCGGCCCCAGGACCAGGTGTTGCGGAACCACAGCTGCGGCAGCAGGTGCAGCGGCCGCGGCTCGGGCCCGTGGTTGGTGGCGGTGATGTCGACGCAGATGTCGTCCGGGCGCGGCCTTGGCGTAGGTGACGGTGACGTCGAAGAACCGGTTGTCGGCGAGGATCCCGGTGTCGGCGAGCTCGGGCTCGCGCTCGTCGCGGCCGGCGTCGCGCGCGTGCTCCGCGCGAGCTCGGCGTAGGGGAACTCGGCCTGCGGGTAGCGGTAGAGCGTCTGCATCCAGGAGTGCGTGGGGGTGCCGTCGAGGACCCACCAGTACTCCTTGGCGTCCTCGCCGTGGTTGCCCTCGCCGTTGGTGAGCCCGAAGTAGCGCTCCTTGAGGATGTCGTCCTCGCCGTTCCACATGGCGACGGCGAAGTTGAGGAACCCGTACCGGTCACAGATCCCGGCGATGCCGTCCTCGCCCCACCGGTAGGCGCGGGCGCGGGCCTGCTCGAACGGGAAGTACCCCCAGGCGTCGCCGTTGCCGGAGTAGTCCTCGCGGACGGTGCCCCACTGCCGGGCGGCGAGGTAGGGCCCCCACAGCCGCCACGGCGAGCCCATGTCGCCGGCGGCGGCGAGCCGCTCCCACTCGGCAGTCATACCCCCATGATGGCAAGGCCGGACTCGAGCCTCGCTAGGCACCGGAACGCCACCCGGTCGAGTCGCCGAACCAGACACACCACCCAGACCGATGAAGTACGCTCAGCTACCGAACGCAGCCCACGGGTCACGGGCTGCTGTTTGGGGGAGGAACATGGACGGGCAGCTGCATCGCGACAACATCCGCTCCGAACTGGGCGGCTTCTTCAACACGGGCCACGCCGAAGGCACCATCACCAACGGGCACCTTCGCCTACGACGAGGACGAGCCTCCGCGGCCTCGTCACACGACTGGCTCGAACCTCGCCGACAGTTACCAGAAGTCGATCTCCGACGTGTACAGCATGGCGAGGTCGACGGCCCCGGCCTGGAGTTCGCGAGCGAGGGGCACGCCAAGGCGGCGAACCAGTCCGGCAACGCCTATCGCGCGCACATCGACACTGCCTTCCAGTACTGCGTCGACCAGGCGCAGAAGTGCCAGAACGCACTCGACGACTACCTCGGGGTCGAACACCACAACGTGATCGAGATTCGCAACGCCGGCCCGCAGGCAGGTATCTGACATGCGGATGCGCACTTCTTGGCTGGTGGCCACGATCCTCGGCGTCGCCGTGGTCAGTGGCTGCACGACCACGAGTGCCGGGGTGGCGGCGCCGGCGACGACGCTGTCCACCGAGACCGAGTCGTCCGAACCGTCGTCCACCGCGCCAAGCCCGGACGACGACCTTCCGTCAGACGGGGCGCCGAAGGTGACGAACCCGTTCGACGCCGATCGCTTCGAGCAGGATCCTTGCCTGACCCTCAGCGAGAGCCAGGCGACTGAGCTGAACGTTGGCTATCCCGGCGAGCCCGACAAGGGTCCGTTCGGCAAGAGGTGCGCCTGGAAAGGCCCGGACCTGAACAGCGGGCGGGCCACGGTCGGCTTCCTGAGTGACGAACAGCGCGGCATGAGCTCGGTGTATCGATCGAAGAACCGCGGGGAGTTCGCGTTCTTCGACGAACTCGACCCTGTCGGCCGGCTACCCGTTGGTGGCCTTCGGCGTCGATGACGGCCGGCCGGGCGGGCACTGCTCCGTGGCGGTGGGGCTGACCGACCAGCTGGTGTATGTCGTGTACCTGGATCTCTCCGCGGGGAATGTCGGGCAAAAGGATCCGTGCGAGCTCGGCGCGCAGGTGGCGCAGATGACGCTGACGACGATGGGGGCTTCGTAACGATGGGCGGTACGGACAGCTTCGGGCTGAGCCCGCAGCAGATCTACGAGCAGCTGACCGGCGGGCCGGGTCCGTTGACGCTCGACAACGCGCAGTTGAAGACGCAGTCCGAGTGGGGGATGGAGGACGACCGGGCGCGCCAGATCAGGAAGCTGGGCGAGAATATTCGTCGCGGTTGGCAGGGCGAGGCCAGCGACGCCGCATTCGGCGCGGCCCAGCCGCTCGCCGAGGCGGCACTGCGCGGCGCGGACAACCTGGACTCCGCCCAGGATCTGCTGAGCCGGCAGAGCGGGTCGTTCCACAGGGCGTTCAACGATGTGCGCCCGGTGCCCGCGCAGCCGCCGGCGAATCCGCTTGGGGACATGATCCCGTTCGAGACCGACATCGATCGGCGAGGTCAAGGCCTATCAGGCCGACGCCCAACACAACATGCAGGTGTTCCAGGGGTACGACAACGCGAGCCTCTACAACGAGACCAACATGCCGAAGGAGTACTCGAACATCAGCCAGTCGGGCGGCACCATCACGGTGAAGCCGGCGGGTGGCGACACGGGCGGTGACTCTGGTGACCCGGGTGACGGCAGGCGTGAGCGGGGTCCTGGTGGCGGTGGGCCGGGGCCCGGGTCGGGTGAGCCGGGGAATCCCGGGGGTGGGGCTCCCGGCGGGTCGCCGGTTGGTGGGCCGCCGCCTGGTGGTGTGCCGGTCGGGGGGCCGGGGTCCGGTGGGCAGCAGACGTCGCCCAGTGATGTTCGGCCTGGGCCGGGGGCGGGTGGGTTTCCGCAGAGTCCGGCGGCCTCCGGGCAGCCGGGTGGCGGGACCGCGCCGCCTGGGGGATTCTTTCCCGGCGGTGGGTTCCCGGGTGGACCCGGCGGCGGCTCCGGTGGGTTCGGTGGCCGGGGTGGTGGCGGTTCGACCGGTGGGTTCGGGTGGGCGCGGCGGCGCTGGTCGGCTACGGCGGCGGCGCGGGTGGCGGTGCCGGTGGGCCCGGGGCGCGCGGCGCGGTGCCGGGCGCCGGTCCGGGTGCCGGTGCAGGAGCGCTGGCCGCCGAGGAGGCGGCCGTGCGGCGGGGTGGTCTCGGCGCTTCCGGGGCGCGTGGTGCCGGCGGCGGGATGCCGATGGGCGGCATGGGCGCCGGGTAAGGGCCAGGGCGACGAGGACGAAGAGCACGAGCGGAAGATCATGATCGAGTCGGGGGGTGAGGACGTGTTCGGGAGTGACGTCCTCACTGCGCCGCAGGTCATCGGGGACGACGAGTACGAGGACTAGGCCGATGTCTGGGGGCACGGTGCACGGCAGACGCCTGGTCGAGCTGTCGGTGTTGCCGCTGGTCAGCTTGCTGCAGCGGGAGAATCTCGGCGATCCGCACGCCGTCTTTGCGGGCGGCGAGCGCTACGTCTCGCCGCGGTTCGCCGACGAGACGGCCGCCCTGCTGCGCCAGGAGCTGGCCGGCGCGGGCCTCGGCGGGCGCGACGACCTGTACGACTTCGTCGACACGCTGGCCCTCGTGCAGCGGGCCACCACCGAGTTCTACGGATGGGTGACCAGCGGCGACGAGAACTACGCCGTGCTCACCGCCGCGACCGGGCGGCGGGGCGTGACCGTCGTCCGGTCCGGGGACCGGGTGCGGTTCGAGGTCACCGAGCCCGACCGGCTGGTCGAGGCGCTCGTGCACCGGCTGCCCAACGTGCGGGCCGGGGCGGGCGACGCGGTGTCAGTGCTGGCCACGGAGTTCGGCAGCCGGAGCGGCCGCGCGGCCGGGTCGATCATGCGGCGGACCGGGTCGGGGCGCTCGGACGGGGCGCGCCGGCTCGACGCGTTGCTCAAGGAGCCGCGGGTCGGCGGCGCGAAGCTGTACGCGGCCGCCCGGGACCGGGCCGGGGTGCGCTCGCGGTCGGCGGAGTGGCTCACCGTGCTGGACCTCGCCGCCGGGCGGTGGGTCGTCTACCCGACGCTGGGCCGCGGGGAGCGGGCGATCAACGCCGTCCCGGCGACGCCACACGTGCTCGCCGCCAAGCTCAGTGAGCTCACGCGCACGATTTACTGAAAGTACTGCGGTCACTGACGCGCACGACTCGCTGACAGGACGAACACCACGGCGATCACCACGTACAACGTCATCGCCGTGGTCAGGCCGTGGTGGTCGGCGACCAGGCCGATCGCCAGCGGGGTCAGTGCGCCGACGTTCGCCACCGCCTCCGCCACCGCTGACGTCGTGCCCGCCTGGCCTGGCCGCAGGCTCAGGTAGCCGGCCTGCACGACGATCCACGCCAGGTTGACCGCCGCGCCGACAGCCGCCGTGCCGGCCGCGGCCGCCGCCACGTTCGGCACCACCAGCAGCACGACGCCGGCGAGCAACAACACCGCACACTGGCGCAGGCCGATCCGCCGGCGGTTGGTCCGGCTCGCCCACGCGGCCGCGGCAATGCCGCCGGCCATGCCGGCGCCCGCGGTGAGCGTGGCGACCGCCGGGGTCAGGCCGCGGTCGGTGGTCAGGAACGCGACCGCGAAGCCGACAAAGGTGTCGTCGAACGCCACGATCAGCGCGACCAGCAGGCCCGCCACCAGCACCCGGCGATCGCGGGCGACCTCGAGGAACGAACGCCACGGCCGGTGTTCGGCCGACCCGGTGGGGCGCGGCAGCGGCTGGGTGGCGAGCAGCAGGCCGTAGGCCACCATCAGCGCGCCGGCTGCCCAGAACGCCGCGCGCCAGCCAAGCCCGGTGGCCAGCGCGGCGGCGAGCAGCAGCGGGCCGACGAGGTCGCCGACGGCCGCGAGCAGGTTCGACCGGGCGAGCGCCGGCTCGAGCTTGTCGCCCGCGACATCGACCAGCGAGACCTCGACCGCCCGCACGAGCGCGTCGCCCACGAGGCCCATCACCACGACCGCGGCGAACAGCATCGCGAAGTTGCCGGCGACCGCGAACAGACACAGCCCGCCGCCGTAGCCCACGCCGCCGACCGCCGCCATCGCCCGGCGGCTGACGTGGTCGACGACCACACCGAGCGGGGTGGCGAGCAGGCCGATGCCCGGATAGAGCGCGAGCAGGAACCCGGCCTGCACGTAGCTGATTCCGACGTCCGCGCGGATCGACTCGACCGCGCCGTAGGGCAGGAACGCCACCGTCTCGTCGGCGAACCCGACGAGCAGCAGCGACGCCACCAACGTCGCCGGAAAGCGGGGTGCTAGGTCAGTTCACCATCGAAACCAGGCGCGCATGATCACAGGTTACCCCCGGGCATGGGCGGCCAGGATGTGCGCGACGGCCTCCGTGACGCGCTTCGCGTGGGCCACGTTCAGCCACTCGTCCGGGACGTGGGGGTTGCTGTCCGACGACAGCGCGCCCGTGACCACGAACTGCGCCTCCGGGTAGTGGTCGGCGAGCGTGCCCATGAACGGGATCGAGCCGCCGAGCCGGACGGTCAGCCACGGGTTGCCGCCGAACACCGCCTCGCTCACGGAGTCCAGCGCGGACCGCAGCCAGGGCGCGGTCGGCGGGGCGTTCCAGCCCGGGCCCTCCTCCGAACGCGACAGCTCGACGTGCGCGCCGTAGGGGACGTCCGTGGTCAGCGTCTTCTCCAGCGCCGCCAGCGCCGCCTTCGGATCGGCCGACGGCGGCAGGCGGAAGCTCAGCGTGAACGTCGTCTCGGTGCGCAGCACGTTGCCGGCCTCCACCGGCGGCGGGAACCCAGCGCCGCCGATCACCGACAGGGTCGGCCGCCACGAGTTGTTCAGCATCAGCTCGACATCGTCGTCCGACGCCGCGCTCATGCCGGCCAGCAGCGGGAACGCGGCGCGCGCCGCGCCGGGAGCGAGCGCGGCCAGGGACTTGATCTCCGCCAGCCGCTCCTCGGGGACCTCGCCGTGCATCTCCGGCACCAGGACCTCGCCGGTCGCCGCGTCCTCCAGCCGGTCCAGCAGCATCCGCATGATCCGGAACGAGCTCGGCACGATCCCCGACGCCAGCCCGGAATGCTGCCCGGACTCCAGCACCTTCACCGTGACCGTCGTCGACGCGAGCCCGCGCAGCGACGTCGTCAGCCACATCCGCTCGTAGTCCTGGCCGCCGGAGTCCAGGCACACCACCAGCGACACCGGCCCCAGCTTGTCCGCGTACTTCTCCAGGTACGCCGGCAGGTCCGTGCTGCCCGACTCCTCGCTCGTCTCCAGCAGCACCACGCACCGGGCGTGCGGACCGCCGGCCGCGCGCACCGCCTCGATCGCCGTCGTCGCCGCGTAGCCGGAGTAGCCGTCGTCGGCCGCGCCGCGGCCGTAGAGCCGGCCGTCGCGCAGGACCGGGGTCCACGGGCCGAGCCCCTCGCCCCAGCCACCGACCGGCGGCTGCTTGTCGAGGTGGCCGTAGAGCAGCACGGTGCCCGCGTCGTCGCGCACGTCGCCGGTGGGCGGGACGTCGAACAGCAGCACCGGGCTCTTCTCGGGCAGCCGCAGGACCTCCGCGCTCGCCCCCTCGATGTTCCGCGCGACGATCCAGCGCCGGACGTGCTCGACCGCGGCGTCGAGGTGCCCGGCGGCGGCCCAGTTCTCGTCGAAGATCGGCGAGAGCGCGGGAATCGTGACGAACTCGGCGAGGCTGGTCAGGACGGCGTCGTCCCACACCCGCTCGACAGTGCTGCGTACCGATGACGTGTCCACCCGGCCGATACTGCCACGGCCGCTGACCAGTCCCGTGCCTACCAGGCGTCGCGCAGGATCGGCCGCTCCGGCTCGTCCGGCTCCGTCCACGACGGCGCGGGCGGCGCGTGCTTGGCGACCGTCCGCTGCGCGTCGGCGATGATCTCGTCCGCGGTGCGCACGGCGCCGGCCAACGCCTCTTCCGCCTGGCGGACGCGGGCGTCCTTCCAGCTGTCGTCGGCCATGCGGGGCAGCGTAGGCGAACGCGATCGGACGTTGAGCAGATCGGACTAAGATGACCGTGACGCAGATCACTGGTGCTCAGGCGAAGTCGTCGCGATCACAGCGCCGGATCGCGGGGCCCGGGTCGGCCCCGCGCCGGGACCGGTCGGCGACGCCCGCTCTGAGCAGCCGCGTTCAGGAGGAGGCCACCCTTCACCCGAATGCCTCGCGCTGACGCCCTAATGTCGGTTGTCCTATTGTTTCCGCAGCTCAGCGCATCACGGAACGGGACGGACCGACGTTCGGACCTCACCGTATCGAGGTAACGCATGCCAGGATGGAGCCCGAAACCGTCAGTGCCGCCAGTGGCTCAGCCGCCCCCTACCCGGGCCGGCGGCCGCCGTCGGCGCGGCCGGTAGCGACGCCACAAGCGAGCGCCCGGCGCCGACATCAAGGAGAAACCATGTCGTCCCCAGATCAGTGGACGCACCCGGAACCGGGGGCTGCACCGGCCGCGACCGCGGCCACGCCCACCGCGGAGCAGGTGATCGCCGGATTGCGCGCGACCAGTGAGGGCGGCCCGGAGCTCGTCCAGCTACTCACGCCCGAGGGCGAACGGGTCGAGAACCCGGAGTGGGACCCCTACGTTGCGGACGTGACCGCCGAGGACCTGCGCAGCCTCTACCGCGACATGGTCCTGACCCGCCGGGTGGACCGCGAGGCGAACGCACTGCAACGCCAGGGACAGCTCGGCATCTGGGTGCCGCTGCTCGGCCAGGAGGCCGCGCAGATCGGCGCCGGCCGGGCCCTCAAGGCGAACGACATGGTCTTCCCCAGCTACCGCGAGCACGGCGTCGCGTGGTGCCGCGGCGTGCACCCCAGCCAGCTGCTCGGCATCTTCCGGGGCACCGACCACGGCAGCTGGGACCCGATCGAGACGAAGTTCCACCTGTACACGATCGTCATCGGCAACCAGGTGCTCAACGCCGCCGGATACGCGATGGGGCAACGGTTCGAGGGCAAGGTCGGCGACGACGACGGCGAAGCCACGATGTGCTTCTTCGGCGACGGCGCGACCAGCCAGGGCGACGTGCACGAGGGCTTCGTGTGGGCGTCGGTGTACGACGCGCCGCTGGTCTTCTTCTGCCAGAACAACCAGTGGGCGATCTCCGAGCCGACCGAGCGGCAGAGCCGCCTGCCCCTCTACCAGCGCGCCCGCGGCTACGGCTTCCCCGGCGTGCGGGTCGACGGCAACGACGTGCTCGCCTCGCTCGCGGTCTCCCGCTGGGCGCTCGACGAGTGCCGGCACGGCAACGGCCCGGTGCTGATCGAGGCGTACACGTACCGGATGGACGCGCACACCACGACCGACGACCCGACGCGCTACCGCCTCGCCGACGAGCTCGAGGCGTGGAAGCTCAAGGACCCGATCGAGCGGGTGCGGGTGAACCTGGTCCGGCACGAGCACGCCGACCACGACTTCTTCGACTCGGTGCAGGCCGACTCCGACAAGCTCGCCGAGGAGCTGCGCGAGTTCTGCGTCAACATGCCGGATCCGCCCAAGGACCGGATGTTCTCGAAGGTGTACGCGGACGGCAGCGTGTCGGTGGACGCCCAGCGCGACGCCTACCTCGACTACGCCGCCGGTTTCGCGGGAGGTGAGCACTGATGGCTACCCAGGTCATGAAGGAGTCCACCGACGCCACCGCGGCGGCCACCCGGACCGTCACGCTCGGCAAGAGCCTCAACCTCGGCCTGCGGGCGGCCATGGAGGCCGACCCGAAGGTCCTCATCATGGGCGAGGACGTCGGCAAGCTCGGCGGCGTCTTCCGCATCACCGACGGGCTGCAGAAGGACTTCGGCGAGCACCGCGTGCTGGACACGCCGCTCGCCGAGTCGGGGATCGTCGGCACCGCGGTCGGCCTCGCCATCCGCGGCTTCCGGCCGGTCTGCGAGATCCAGTTCGACGGCTTCATCTTCCCCGCGTTCGACCAGATCGTGTCGCAGGTGTCGAAGCTGCACTACCGCAGCCAGGGCAAGATCAAGCTGCCCATGGTCATCCGGGTGCCGTTCGGCGGCGGGATCGGCGCGGTCGAGCACCACTCCGAGTCGCCCGAGTCGTACTTCGCGCACACCGCGGGCCTCAAGGTCGTCGCCTGCTCGAACGCGGTCGACGCGTACTGGATGATCCAGCAGGCCATCAGGTGCGACGACCCGGTGCTGTTCTTCGAGCCGAAGCGGCGTTACTACGAGAAGGGCGAGCTGGACGTCGACGCGTCGCCTGACCCGCTGTTCGCCTCGCGGGTGCTGCGTTCCGGCGCGGCGGCGACACTCGTCACCTACGGCCCGATGGTCAAGACGTGCCTGGAGTCCGCCTCGGCGGCCGCCGAGGAGGGCACCGAGCTCGAGGTGATCGACCTGCGCACGCTCTCGCCGCTGGACCTCGGCCCGGTGTTCGAGTCGGTGCGCCGCACCGGTCATCTCGTCGTGGTCAGCGAGGCGCCGGGCGAGTCGTCGGTGTCGTCGGAGGTCGTCGCGCGCGTGCAGGAGGAGTGCTTCTACTCCCTCGAGGCGCCGGTGCTCCGGGTGACCGGGTTCGACACGCCGTACCCGCCGTCGAAGCTCGAGGAGGACTTCCTCCCCGACCTCGACCGGGTGCTGCACGCCGTCGACCGCTCGCTGGGCTGGTGAGGCATGCCTGACTTCAAGGTCTTCCCCCTGCCCGACACGGCCGAGGGTCTGGTCGACGCCGAGATCCTGGCCTGGCACGTCAAGCCGGGCGACGAGGTGACGGTCAACCAGATCATCGTCGAGATCGAGACGGCCAAGGCCGCGGTGGAGCTGCCGTGCCCGTGGGCCGGCGTGGTCACCGAGCTGCACGTGCAGGCCGGCGAGACGGTCAACGTCGGCAGCCCGATCCTGACGATCGACGTCGACCCGGGTGGCGCCGCGGCCCCGGCCGCACCGGCTGCCGCCACGCCGGCCGCCGCCGAGCAGAACGGCCAGACGGCGATGCTCGTCGGCTACGGCCCGAAGGCGGCGACGACGAAACGCCGGCCGCGCAAGGGATCCGCGGCGGCGACCGTCGCGCCGCCCGCGCCGGTCCAGACCGCGCCTGCCCCGGTGGCGCCTGCCGTGCCTGTCGTGGCGGAGCCCGCCCCGGTCGTGCCGGACTCGCCGGCGGCGCTGCTCGAGCCGGGTGGCCTGGTGCCGCTGGCGAAGCCGCCGGTCCGCAAGCTGGCCAAGGACCTGGGCATCGACCTGCGGTCGCTGGCGGGTTCCGGCGAGCGCGGCGTGATCACTCGGGAGGACGTCCAGCGGGCGGCCACCCCGGCAGCCGCCACCGTCGCCGCACCGTCCACTGTGGATTCTGGCACGCGTGAGCGGCGGGTGCCGGTCAAGGGCGTGCGCAAGATGACCGCGCAAGCCATGGTCGACTCCGCGTTCACCGCGCCGCACGTGACGGAGTTCCTGACCATCGACGTGACGCCGATGATGGAGCTGCGCGCGCGGCTCAAGGAGCACCCGGCGTTCCGCGGTGTGAAGATCACCCCGCTGACGTTCGCCGCGAAGGCCGTGTGCCTGGCGGCGAAGCGGACCCCGGACGTGAACGCGGTCTTCGCCGGCGAGGAGATCGTCTACAAGGACTACGTGCACCTGGGCATCGCGGCGGCCACGCCGCGCGGCCTGATCGTGCCGAAGGTCCGGGACGCGGAGGCCCTGTCGCTGCGCGAGCTGGGCGAGGCGATCGAGGCGCTGACGGCGACCGCACGCGAGGGCAAGACGCCGCCCGCGGACATGGTCAACGGCACGTTCACGATCACCAACGTCGGCGTGTTCGGCGTGGACACCGGGACGCCGATCATCAACCCCGGCGAGTCCGCGATCCTGGCGCTGGGCGCGATCAAGGACATGCCGTGGGTGGTGGGCGGGCAGATCGTCCCGCGCAAGGTCTGCCAGCTGTCGCTGAGCTTCGACCACCGCGTGGTCGACGGCCAGCAGGGCTCCCAGTTCCTGGCGGACGTGGGCGCGATCCTGGCCGACCCGGCCATGGCGATCACCTTCTGATCGAGTAGCGAAACGGCGTCTCCGGTTCGTCCGGAGGCGCCGTTTTTTTGTTGTTCGACCGACCCGGCCGGCCACCTCTTGCTACCTTCCGCGGCGAGGGGGATCTTCATGGGGAGCACGCGTCTCGTCGTCGTTGCCGCCTGCGCCGTCGCGCTCGCGGCGGCCGGGTGTTCGGCGGGGACACCGGCCGCGCCCGAGCGGCCGAAGATGGTCGACCATCCGAAGGCCGAGGTGCCCAAGGACCGCGACGCGCGGCCGGCCCTGCGCCGGCTGGACTACTGCGGGCTGCTCGCGGCCGCCGGCGCGACCGGTCTCGACGCGCGCCCCGGCCCGTTCGCGTGCGACGGGAAGCTTGGCCACGAACGGGTTTCCATCCGGGTCACCGAGCTGGACTCGGCGACCCGGCTGCGGACCCCGGCGCGTGATCTGGGCGGGGCGAAGGCGTACGTGCCGGACGCGCCGGCCGGCTGCACCGTCCACCTCCCGGTCAGCTTCACGCTGGCGCTCACCCTCAGCGCGATCGACACCCCGTGCCCGCGGCTCGAGCCGGCCGCCACGAAGGTGGTCACGACACTCGCCGATCCGGCCGGGGCCAGAACCGAGCCGTACTGGGACGCGTGCGGCGCGCTGAGCGCCACCCTCGACTCGCTGGACGACCGCGGCGAGGTGGACAACGCGTACGACCGGGCGTTGCAGGCCTGCCACCAGGGCGACGACGTGCAGCTGTCGCTCTTCCACGACTTCGCCGACCGCCCGTGGCGGCCCACCGGAACCGTCGCCGGCACCCCGGCGACGGTCGACGAGGTCGACTCGGGCTGCTGGGTGAGCTGGCGCCGCAGCCCGGCGACGGTCCCGCACACGCCCGGCCTCGTGCCCATGGCCACAGTCGTCGCGGGCGACTGCGCGCGGGCGAAGGAGACCGCCGGCGCGGCCATCGGTGTGCTCAGGAGCCCGCCGCCCGCGGGCGACGCGCGGCAGCCGGTGTTCTACGCACCGACGGAGCCGGACGCGCCGTTCCCGGGTGCGTGCGCCTACACGCGGATCGGCCCGCAGTCGACCTGCGAGCCGGCGATCAACCTGGCGGTGCCGGCGGGCTGGCCGGAGATCCTGGCGACGTCGGAGACCGACCCGAACATGGACTGCGCGGTGGCGACCGAGGCCGTCGGCGCGCGGTTCGGGCCGCGGGCGAGCCCGGTGACGATGGTGTTCAACGGGCTCGGCTCGTGCTACTTCCTCACGCCCGAGCGCCTGGTCGAGCTCGAGGTCGACGTGCGGCCGGAGTCGGTGACGTCGATCGCGCCGATGGTGCGCGACGGCACCCGGGTGACGATCGCCGGCCACCCCGGCTACCAGCTGCCCGACGCGCAGTCCGGCGAGCGGGCGATTCAGGTGGGCCTGACCGGCGATCCCGACGACGAGGGAACCTTGTTCGTCCGGCTCCGGGTGGGCCAGGTGCGTCCGGAACGCGGACTGTCGCAGGCGGACCTCGCCAAGCTGACACCACTCATCGCCGACGTGCTGAACGCGCACGCCTCCTGAGCTCCCGGTCGGCGGGTCTCAGGGTTTGGGCAGGTCGAAGTAGTTGATCAGGCCGGCGGCGAACGCGAGGTCGCCGCGGACCTTGACCCGGCCGCGCATAAAGAGCAGGGCCACGTTGACCGCGCCGGTGACCGCGCGGAGGAAGTCCACCGCGGAGAGGGTCAGCGTCACCCGGGCGTCGCCGGTGGGGTGGCGGCCCGAGGTGCAGGCGCCCGACTCGATGCGGGTCTGGAACCGGTCGTAGCCGCCGTCGCCGGTGCCGCCGGTGAAACGCCAGTGCACCACCGCGTGCAGGTCGGCGGCGCGGACCGGGTCGAGGTGCTCGCTCATCCGGCGGAAGATCTCGCCGAACACCACGTGCCGCAGGTGGGCGTGCGCCATCAGCTGCTCCAGCTGTGGCGTCGACGCCCGGGAGACGAACCAGACGAACGTGCCCGTGCTCATCCGGGCCAGCTCGATGCCCGTGCCGGTCCGGCCGAGCATGTCCAGCACGTCGATGAGCTGCACGAACTGCGCCTCGTCCAGGCGCTGCGGGTCGATCGCCCGCGCGAACGCGTCGATGTCCACGCCCGGCGCGGGACTCCGCCGGGGCCGGTTCGGGCTCAGCCTTCCGCCTGAATCGCATGTCCAATTGTCTACTCACCGGTAACGCTACGTCCCAGTAGGTACCCTGAGCCCGGAAACGTCAGGAGGACCTGTGACGGTAGAAGAGCGGCGCCGGGTCAAGCGCTTACCGCGCGAGGTGCGCGAGCGGCAGATCCTCGACGCCGCCGTCCGGGTCTTCTCCGCGCGGGGCTACCACAGCTCTTCGATGGACGAGATCTCCGACGTCGCCGGCGTCTCCAAGCCGATGATCTACGCGTACCTCGGCTCCAAGGAAGACCTGTTCGCCGCGTGCATCCACCGCGAGGCGGCCAACCTGCTCGAGGCCGTGACCCGCGGCGTGCAGGGCGACCTGCCGCCGGACATGCAGCTCTGGCACGGGCTGCGCGCGTTCTTCGACTTCGTCGGCGAGCAGCGGGAGAGCTGGCAGGTCCTGCACCGCCAGGCGATCTCGCAGGGCGGCCCGTTCAGCGAGGAACTACTCGCCATGCGCGACCGGGCGATCAGCCTGGTCGACACCCTGCTCGTCCGCGTGGCGACGAAGCAGGGCCTCGACGACAACGCCACCGAGGCCCTCGCCGCCGCGCTGGTCGGCGCCGCCGAGTCCCTCGCGGACTGGTGGCTCGACCACCCCGACGTGCCCAGCAAGGCCATCGCCTCGCGGCTGATGAACCTCGCCTGGATGGGCTTCGGCGACCTCGTCGAGGGCAACACCTGGCACCCGAACGACAAGGCCGCCGACTGACCCCCACGGCCCACCCGATCTACCCCCGCGCGCACGCGCGTGCAGAACGTAAGAAACGAAAGCCCCACCCTGTCCCGGGGGCCACCCTCACGGCTCACTCTACCGGCGGTTCCTGGCGAAAGGGCTGGTCAGGCGGTTTCTGTGGACAACCGCGGTGGTTGTGGACAGGTGGGTCAGGCCGGGGGCGCGAAGATGCCGACCGGGTTGCCTGCCGGGTCCACCAGGTCCGCGGTCACCAGGCCGGTCGGCAGTGTGGTCGGGCCGGCCACGACCTTGCCGCCGAGCCGTTCCGTGGCCGCGATCGCGGCCGGGACGTCCGGGACCTCGACGGAGAACACCGCCTGGTTCGGCGAGTCGCCGCCGGTGTCGAGGATGCCGCCGTGCGGTGCGTCCGCGCCGGAGCGGGTGGCGACGTGGTACTTGCCGCCGGTGTTCGGGTCCGCGGCGAACGTCCAGCCGAACAGCTCGCCGTAGAACCGCTTGGCGCTCTCCGGGTCGTCGGTGTCCACCTGCACCCAGCCAACCGTTCCCTGTGCCATCGATGTCTCCTTGTTCGTAGGTGACACCAGGATCGGGCGGCTTCGCGACAGCACCCTGTCGGTGTTTTCAGACCAGTGCGGCGACTCTCTTCATGTGGTCCGGCAGCATCGTCGCGACCGCGTCGACGGGGCGCGCGGGCGCCGGCTCGCCGGTGTCGTGGCAGGTGACGATCCGGTCCATCCGGAACGCCCGCAGGTCGTCGCGCAGCCGGCACCAGCCCACGAGGTACCAGCCGTGCGTGCCCGCCAGGAACATCACCGGCTCGACCTCGCGCTCGGTCGGCACGCCGGACTTGTCGACGTAGTCGATGCGCAGCACGCGCCGGGCGGCGACCGCGTCCTCCACGACGAGCGGGATGCCTTCGGGCTCGGCGTCGGGCCGGGCGAGGAACTGCACGCGCTCGGCGAGGTCGAGCGCGGCCGACGTGTGCCGGTCGGGCATCGCGGAGAGGATCTTGTGCAGCGCGCTCTGCGCCTCGCGCGCGAACGGGGAGCCTGCCGCGCCGCGTAAGGCCACCGACACCGCCACGGCCTCGGCGGGCGTGAAGTTCAACGGTGGCAACGTCATCGCCGGGTCCAGCGTGTACCCGCCGAGGCGGCCCTGGTCGGCGTAGATCGGCACGCCGGCCTGCTGCAGCGCGCCGATGTCACGCTCGATCGTGCGCACGCTGACCTCGTACCGCTCCGCGAGGCGCCGGGCGGAGCGCCGCCCCGGCGCGATCGCGCGGAGGTCCTCGACGATGGCGTACAACCGGTCCGTTCGGTTCATGCCGCGACGCTAGCCACGGCCACCGACAAAACCCGGCTACGTGATCGTGCCCGAAAGGTGCGGCTTGCCGTTACGCGCACCGAACAGCTCGAAGCGCCAGCCGTCGCCGTCGGGCGTCGCCGCGAAGCCGACCTTCGACGGCAGCAGCACCGGTGTCTTGAACCGCACGTCGACGGTGCACGCCGCGGGTAGCCGGCCCTCGAACGCGGCCAGGCAGCGTGCTTTCGTCCACATGCCGTGCGCGATCGCCCTGGGGTAGCCGAACATCTTCGCGGTCAGCTTGTGCAGGTGGATCGGGTTGCGGTCGCCGGACACCTCGCCGTAGCGCCGGCCGATGTCGTCGGGCACGGCCCAGATCGCCGTCGGTGCGGGCGGTTCCCGGTGCTCCTTGTCCGATGGCGACCCGGTGCCGCCGCCCCGGCGGAGGTAGGTGGACACGTCCGTCCACACGGCCTCGCCGTCGACCAGCGCCTCGGAGACCATGTCGAACTGCTTGCCGCGCGGGTGGTCGCGCAGGTTCGCCACGTGCGCGCGCAGCTCCAGCTCGTCGGCGAGGCGCAGCGGCCGGGACTGGGTGATCCGGTTCGCCACGTGCACCGAGCCGGCCAGCGGGAACGGGAAGTCGCCCGCCGCCATCAGCTTGACCTGCAAGGGAAAGGTCAGCATGTGCGGGTAGGTGGCGGGCAGCTCGTCGGCGAGCCGGAACCCGCAGACCCGGTTGTAGGCCGCCAGATGCTCGGGGTCGACGCGGACGCCACGCAGCGCGTAGGCCGTGTCCGGCAGGTCGCCACCGCCCTTGCGCCGCAACCCGGACAGCACCGCCTTCGGGTACAGCCCCGCGAGGCTCGGCGAGCTCGACAGCTCGGTGATCGCCATGTCAGGCCCCCAGCAGGCTCTGGCCGCACACCCGCACGACGTTGCCGTTCACCGCGGCCGAGCCCGGGTTGGCGTACCACGCAATCGTTTCCGCGACGTCCACCGGCAGGCCGCCCTGGGACAGGCTGTTCATCCGCCGGCCGGCCTCGCGGATGAACAGCGGGACCGCCGCAGTCATCTTGGTCTCGATGAACCCGGGCGCCACCGCGTTGATCGTCGCGCCCCGCGCGGCGAGGATCGGGGCGTACTGACCCACCATGCCGATCACGCCGGCCTTGCTGGTGGCGTAGTTGGTCTGGCCGACGTTGCCGGCGATGCCCGCGATCGAGGAGACGCCGACGATCCGGCCGTTGTCCCGCAACACGTCCGCCTCGAGCAGCGCGTCGTTGACCGCCAGCTGGCTCGCGAGGTTCACCGCGAGCACGGCGTCCCAGGCGGACTCCGTCATGTTGCCCAGCGTCTTGTCCCGCGTGATGCCGGCGTTGTGCACGACGACGTCGACCCCGCCGTGCCGCTCCGTGAGGTGCTTGACCAGCTGCGCCGGGGCGTCGGACGCCGTGATGTCCAGCTGCAGCGCGGTACCGCGCACCTGGTTGGCCACCGCGGACAGCTCGTCGCCCTGCGCCGGGATGTCGAGCGCCACGACGTGCGCGCCGTCGCGGGCCAGCACGTCGGCGATCGACGCGCCGATGCCCCGCGAGGCGCCGGTGACCAGCGCGACCTTGCCGGCGAGCGGCCGGGACCAGTCGTCCGGCTCGACCGCGGTCGTGGCGTGCGTGCCGACGCGGATCACCTGCGCGTCCACGTACGCGGACCGGGCCGAGAGCAGGAAGCGCAACGTCGACTCGACGGCGGCCTCGGCGCCCGGCGCGACGTAGACCAGCTGGACCGTGGCACCGCGCTTGAGCTCCTTGCCGACCGAGCGGGTGAAACCCTCGAGCGCGCGCTGGGCGATCGCCGCGCGGCCGTCGAGCGACTCCGGCGGCGTGCCGAGCACGACCACCCGCCCGCAGGTGCCGACGCTGCGGATCACCGGGTGGAAGAAGTCGTACAGCTCGCGCAGCCGCTCCGGTGCGTCGATGCCGGTCGCGTCGAAGACGAGCGCCGCGTGTCGGGCCCGTTCGCCCTCGGGCGCGGTCAGCGGCTCGGTCAGCGCGTCGATCCCCGCCGACTTCAGCACGGTGTGCACGGTGTCGGTGAGGCGGCCGCCGCCGGCCGCGCCGACGAGGGCCGGGCCGTTGAGTGCGGGGTCGCCCGGCCGGTACCGGCGCAGCGGGGTCGGGTTGGGCAGGCCCAGCCGGCGGACGAGCTGCCGGCCCAGGCCCAACCGGGCAAACTGCTGGTAGCGGTCGGTCATGATGCTCCGCTTTCCGTGTTCGGGGCCGCGTTCGACGCTGAGCCTACTCGCGAGTAGGTTAGGATTGCCAGCCGGGACGACGTCGAGCACGGGGAAGTGACAGATGGCGAAGGTGCACAGGGTCGCGATCGTCGGAGGCAACCGGATCCCGTTCGCGCGGTCCAACGGCCGCTACGCGACCGCGTCCAACCAGGACATGTTCACCGCCGCCCTCGACGGCCTCGTGAGCCGGTTCGGCCTGCAGGACGAGCGGCTCGGCGAGGTCGCGGCGGGCGCGGTCCTCAAGCACAGCCGCGACTTCAACCTGGCGCGGGAGAGCGTGCTCGGCTCGCGGCTGTCGCCCGAGACGCCGGCCAACGACGTGCAGCAGGCGTGCGGCACCGGGTTGCAGGCTGTGTTCCAGGTGGCCAACAAGATCGCGCTGGGACAGATCGACTCCGGTGTCGCGGGCGGCGTGGACACGACCAGCGACGCACCGCTCGGCCTGAACGAGGACCTGCGGCAGGTCTTCCTGGAGCTGAACCGGGCCCGGTCCGTCGGCGCCCGGCTGAAGGCGTTGACCAAGCTGCGCCCGACGCAGATCGTGCCGGACATCCCGCGCAACGCCGAGCCGCGGACCGGCCTGTCGATGGGCGAGCACGCGGCGATCACCGCTCGCGAGTGGGGCGTGTCGCGGGAGGCGCAGGACGAGCTGGCGGCAGCCTCGCACCAGAAGCTGGCGGCCGCGTACGAGCGCGGTTTCTTCGGCGACCTGCTGACGCCCTACCTCGGCCTGACCCGCGACGCGAACCTGCGCGCGGACTCGTCGGCCGACAAGCTCGCGAAGCTCAAGCCGGTGTTCGGCGGCAAGGACGGCACGATGACGGCCGGCAACTCGACGCCGCTGACCGACGGCGCGTCGACCGTGCTGCTGGCGTCGGAGGAGTGGGCGGCCGCGCACCGCCTGCCGGTGCTCGCGTTCCTCACATACTCGGAGACCGCCGCGGTGGACTACGTGCACGGTGCCGAGGGCCTGCTGATGGCGCCGGCGTACGCGGTGCCGCGGATGCTCGCGCGGGCCGGGTTGTCGTTGCAGGACTTCGACTTCTACGAGCTGCACGAGGCGTTCGCCTCGCAGGTGCTGGCCACGCTGACGGCCTGGGAGAGCGTCGACTTCGCGAAGGAGCGGCTGGGCCTGGACGAGCCGCTGGGTTCGATCGACCGCTCCCGGCTCAACGTCAACGGTTCGTCGCTGGCCGCCGGCCACCCGTTCGCCGCGACCGGCGGACGGATCGTGGCCACCCTGGCCAAGCTCTTGGCGGAAAAGGGATCCGGCCGGGGCCTGATCTCCATCTGCGCCGCGGGCGGCCAGGGTGTCACGGCGATCCTCGAAGCCGCCTAGGCGGGGACCTGCGCGTTGCTCCAGCCGAGGTAGTTGACGAAGTAGCTCTTGCTGCTGGCGTGCCCGATGTGGCCGCCGATGCTGGAGGAGTAGAAGCCGCCGTTGCCATCGGAGATGCCGACGTGGCCGAACTGGCTGGTGTTCCAGTAGACGAACGCGCCGCGCGGTGCGTTCGTGTTGCCGGGGTGGGCCTTGCCCGCGTTGATCGCGCCGTGCCAGTGCGCGATCGCGGACGCCCAGACACCGGTCGTGCCGTAGGCGTTCTCCACGGCCTTCTCGCAGAGGCCCTCGTAGCCGGTGTTGCCGGCGTGGTTCTGCATCCACTGGATGGCGCCGGTGACCGTGCCGTCGCCGGCGGCGAGGGTGCCGATGTCGGTGGGTGTGGTGGCGGGGGCCGCGTTCGCGCTGGTGGCGAACGGGATGACCAGGGCGAGAGCGGCGACGCCGACGGCGAGGGCGCGGGCTAATTTGGGCAGGAAGCGTTTCACGGGATCTCCCCAGTGAGGCGTGATTTTCTAACCGACGAACGATGACGTTACCGGCGGCGACCGGCCGGTACCAGACGGTGAAATTCACCAGTTGCCACAGATCGCGCGACACGCCGGTAGGGGTTTCTGGTGCAATATCGGGCTCGCGCTAGAAACCCGGATACGGTGCGATCGTGGACCCGGTGCGCAACCCATTCGCCCCTGGCGCAGGGCAGCGCCCTCCCGAGCTCGCCGGCCGGGAGAAGGAGGTCGCGGCGTTCGACGTCGTGCTCGAGCGGGTCGCGCGTGGGCGGCCGGAACGCAGCCTCGTGCTCACCGGCCTGCGCGGGGTCGGCAAGACCGTGCTGCTGGGTGAGCTGCGGTCGATGGCCGTGCGGCGCGGGTGGGGCGCCGGCAAGATCGAGGCCCGGCCGGACGCGGGACTGCGCCGGCCACTGTCGGCCGCGCTGCACCGGGCCGTGCGCGATCTCGCCGTGCGGCACCGGGCGCCGGACCGGGTGGAGCAGGTGCTCGGCGTGCTCAAGGCCTTCGCGCTGCGGGCGAGCCCGAGCGACTCGAAGCTGCGGGACCGCTGGCAGCCGGGCATCGACGTGCCGCCGACGCAGGGCCGGGCCGACTCCGGGGACATCGAGATCGACCTGGTCGAGCTGTTCACCGACGTCGCCGAGCTCGCGCAGGACGTCGGCACCGGGGTGGCGCTGCTGATCGACGAGATGCAGGACGTCATCGCCGACGACATCTCCGCGCTGTGCGCCGCGTGCCACGAGCTGTCCCAGTCGGGCGCGCCGTTCGTGGTGGTCGGCGCCGGGCTGCCGCACCTGCCGGCGGTGCTGTCGGCGTCGAAGTCCTACTCCGAGCGACTGTTCCGGTACGTGCGCATCGACCGGCTGGACCGGGGCGACGCGGACCACGCGGTCATCGCGCCGGTCTCGCGCGAGGACGCGAGCATCACCGACGAGGCGCTGGACGCCCTGTTCGACGCGGCCGGCGGGTACCCGTACTTCATCCAGGCCTACGGCAAGGCGGCGTGGGACGCCGCGCCGAGCGACCCGATCACCGCGGAGGACGTGGGGGTCGCGGCGCCCGAGGCGGAGGCGGAGCTCGCGGTGGGCTTCTTCGGCTCGCGCTACGAGCGGGCGACGCCGGCCGAGCGCGAGTACCTGCGCGCGATGGCCGAGCTGACGAAGGGCAAGACCGACGAGGGCGCGGCGACGTCGGACATCGCGTCGCACCTGAGCCGCAAGGCGTCGTCACTGTCGCCCGCCCGGGACTCGCTGATCAAGAAGGGTCTCATCTACTCGGCCGAGCGCGGCCGGATCGCGTTCACCGTGCCGCACTTCGGCCGGTACCTGCTGAACATGGACGACTAACGTCCTCTGCCCCTTTCTCCGGCTGTCTAGTGATCTTGCTAGACAGCCGGATACTCGTGCATCGAGCCGACCGGCTCACGCTGGCACGTCCGGTGCATCGCCTAGTTGACCGATGAATCATCGGCGTGTGTCTTGCTTCACCGAATAATCGGGTGACTTCTAACGTTGCAAGAGGCATAATGGTCAGTAGCTGGAGAAGCCAGCCGAGAGTCCAGAGGGAGATGCAGTAACCATGAACATGGCCGCCAAGCTCCGTGCCCGCCGCGTCGAGGCCCGTAACCGCCGGGCGGTGAACCGGGCACTCGACCAGGCCAAGACGCCCGCGATGCGTGACGAGATCCTCGCGGTCGCCCAGCGTCAGCAGATGTTCCTGCGCTGAGGCGAAAAGTTTTTCCGTGGCCGTGTAACGCCTAGAGCGACACCCACGATGAACCGTTTGACCCCGTAGTGCTGGCGGACCCCCGACCTGGCAGCACTGCGGGGTTTCCATTTGCCCGCAAGTAGCCTTTCGGTGGCTCGCTCATGGGGGGCGGTCCGTCGCAACGGGGGTGTGCGCGGCCGGATGGACCACGAGCACGACGTCTTCATCTCCTACAGCCACGCCGCCGACACGGATCTCGCCGCGGCCGTGCACAAGGCGCTGCACCGGCTCAACAAGCCGTGGCACCGCTGGCGGGCGCTGGACGTCTTCCGGGACACCGCGAACCTCGCCGCGAACCCCGACCTGTGGGGACAGCTGACCGAGCGCCTGGAGCGTTCCCGGTACCTGCTCCTCCTCGCCTCACCCGATGCCGCGGCGTCGGACGGTGTGGCACACGAGGTCGGGTTCTGGACCGCACACCGGTCACCCGACACCTTGCTGATCGCGCGAACCGGCGGCCACATCGAGTTCCGCGACCAGGAGATCGACTGGTCGGCCACCGATGCGCTGCCGGCCTGCCTGCGGAGCTGGCTCACCACCGAGCCGCTCGTGCCGGACCTGACCCGCGACCGTTTCGAGCGGGCGGACCTCAAGGATCCGGGCTTCCGCGCGGAGCTGCTCAAGATCGTCGCGCCGCTCCACGGTCTGACCCCGGCCGAGCTGGACGGCACCGACCGGCGGCGGCACCGGCGCACGGTCCGGACGGTCGTGACCGCGCTGTCCGCCTTCCTCGTCCTCGCGGTCGCGGCGGCGTCGGTCAGCGTCTGGCAACGCAACGAGGCCGTGGCGCAGCGGCAGATCGCCGAGGACCAACGGCAGCTGGCCACCGCCCGCCTGCTGGCCTCGGAGGCGGAGAACAAGCGGGACAGCGATCCCGCGACCTCGCTCGCCGCGAGCCTCGCCGCGCTGGAGCTCGACTCCACGGCCGACATCCGCAGCGGTCTGGCGGAGACCTTGATGACGACCCGGCTGAACGGCACCGCCGCACGCGTCGGCGACCCGCGGATCGGCGACCTCGAGGTGGCGTTCGGCCCCGACGGGCGGACCGCGGTCACGTCGGCGGCCACGGGCGAGGTCGACAACAGCCCGAAGTACCACTACGAGACGACCGTCTGGGACACCGCGAACCCGACGAGGTGGACCCGGCTCGCCGCGCTTCCCGCCGTCGACCGGATGGCAGGAGCGCCCGCGGTGGCGTTCAGCCCCGACGGGACGATGCTGGCCGTCGCCGGGGAGTCGGTGGAGCTGTGGGATCTCACCGACCGCTCCGCGCCGGCCCGGCTCGGCGGGTTGACGGCGGAGGCGGTGGAGTCGCTGGCGTTCGGCCGGGACGGCCGGGTGCTCGCCATCGCGACCGCGGGCCGCGTCGCGCTGTGGCGGATAGGTGACGCGGGCGAGGCACTGCTGATCACCGAACTGCCCGGCGTGCGGGAGGCCCACCACGTCGGTTTCGCACCCGACGGCCGCACGCTCGCCACGACGCGGTTCGCCGTGAGCGAGGCCGGCCCGGGCGAGCACGACCACCAGACCACGCTGTGGGACCTTCGTGACCCCGGGCGTCCCGTGCCGACGGCACCGATCCTCGGTCACCGGACCGGCACGGTGTTCGGCGTCGCGTTCAGCGCGGACGGACGGCTGCTGGCGACCGCGGGCGCGGACGGCAGTGTGCTGCTGTGGGACGTCGCGAACCGCGCCGCGCCGAAGCGGCTGGCCGTATTGCGTGGACACCTCGGCCAGGTGCACGCCGTGGCATTCGAACCACGCGGGACGCGACTCGTCAGCGGTGGCGACGACGGCGCGATCATCTGGGACATCGCCGACCGCACCCGGCCCCGCCGGACCGCGACCCTGACCGGGCACGCCCGATCCGTGACCACGGTGGCGTTCGGGCAAGGTGGCGTGTTCACCGCCGGCCGCGACGGCGCCGTGAACCAGTGGCGGGTGGCCGGACGGCGGCGACCGGCGGCGACGGCGACACTGAGCGGACACCAGGGAGCCGTCGCCGACGTCGCGCTGAGCGAGGACGGCGACCTGGTGGCCACGGCAAGCACGGACCAGACCGTCCGGCTGACCGACGTGTCCGGACGGCACGGCCCGACCGTGCTCCGCGAGGACAGCCCGGTCGTCGCGGTCGCGTTCGGCCCCCACCGACGGCTGGTCATCGGCGGGCAGGACGGAGTGATCCAGCTCTGGGACGTCTCCGGCACGCCGCGGCGGGTCGGTTCGCTGGACCTGGACGACTACGAGCTGACCGACCTGGCGATCTCACCGGACGGCCACACGCTGCTCACCACCGGAAGCCTGCTGGGCGGCCGGGTCGAGCTGTGGGACATCGCCGATCCGGCCGCACCCGTCCGGTTGGCGGCGCTCGGCACGACCACCACGGGTGCCGACGGGGCCGACTCGGTCGCTTTCGCACCCGACGGCCGCACCGTCGCGGTGGGCAACTCGACCCTCGAACTGTGGGACATCGCCGACCGCCGCGCGCCACGCCGGCTGGTCGGCTGGGACGGTGCGCGGTACGCCGACGCGCTCGCGTTCGGTTCCCACGGCCGGATGCTCGTCGTCGCCGGTGCCCTCGAACCCGCGGACACGGTCGACGACGAGGCGGTCGGCGGCCTGATGCTGGTCGACCTGGCCGACCCCACGCACCCGCGCCGCCGGGGCACCGCGCGAGCCGGGAGCGTCGACGACGTGGCGCTCGCGCCGGACGGGCACACCGCGCTCACCGGTGGCGACCAGCCGGCGCTGTGGGACGTCGGCGATCCCGACCACCCGGCGCTGCTGACCGCGCTGGCCGGGCACGCGAGCAGTGCGACCACGGTGGCCTTCGGCGAGGACGGGCACACGCTCGTGAGCGGGAGTGCGGACTCGACCGCGATCGTCTGGGATGCCGGCGACCTGCCCGGAGTGGTCACGCGGTGGCACGAGCTCGCGTGTACGACGGCCGGCGACGGGTTCAGCGACGCCGAGTGGGACCGGCTCGCTCCCGGTGTGCGGCAGCCGCACCCGTGCTCGTGAACATCTCACCGCCCCGGCGGGTTGTGCGTCGGTGATCAGCCAAGCACAGTGCCAGACATGGCTGCAGTGTCCGTGGAGGCGACCGAGCTCTTCGTCGGGTCGGTCGAGGCTCCGCTTCAGGTTGTCCGGGTGTCGTTCACCGGGGCCGGGTCGGCCCGGGTCCACGTCGAGGGAAGCGGGGTCAGCACTCCGTCGCCGGCCGAGCTCGCCGTCGAGGGCGAGACGACCGTCGAGATCGGAGTGGACACCCGGGGCGCGGCGCCCGGGACCACGCTGCCCGCCCGCGCGGTCGTCGCCTCCGGGACCGACCGGTTCGAGCTCGACTTCGACCTCGTGGTCGCCGAGACCGGGTGGACCATGCACATGGTCAGCCACTTCCACTACGACCCCGTCTGGTGGAACACCCAGGCCGCGTACACGATCGCCTGGGACGAGCTCGACTTCCCCAGCTCGCACCGCGGCGCCCGGCAGCTGGCCGGGTTCGACCTGGTCCGCGCGCACCTCGACCTCGCGCTCGCCGAGCCCGAGTACCGCTTCGTGCTCGCCGAGGTCGACTACCTCAAGCCCTACTGGGACACCTACCCCGCCGACCGCGCGGTGCTGCGCCGGCTCATGGCCGAGGGCCGCGTCGAAGTCATGGGCGGCGCCTACAACGAGCCGAACACCAACCTCACCGATCCCGAGACGACGATCCGCAACTTCGTGCACGGCATGGGTTTCCAGCGCGACGTGTTCGGGGGCGAGCCGGCCACCGCCTGGCAGCTCGACGCGTTCGGGCACGATCCCGCGTTCCCCGGGTTCGCCGCCGACGCCGGCCTGACCTCGACCTCCTGGGCGCGCGGCCCGTTCCACCAGTGGGGCCCGATGCTCGGCGACGGCGACCCGACGCGCATGCAGTTCCCCAGCGAGTTCGAGTGGGTCTCGCCGTCCGGGCGCGGGCTGCTGACGTCCTACATGACCGACCACTACGGCTCGGGCTGGGCCATGGACTCCGCGCCCGACCTGCCCGCGGCGGGCGAGGCCGCGTACGGCCTGTTCCGCAAGCTCAAGTCGGTCGCCACCACCCGTCAGGTGATGCTCCCGGTCGGCGGGGACTACACGCCGCCCAACAAGTGGATCACCGACGTGCACCACGACTGGGCCCGGCGCTACGTCTGGCCGCGGTTCGTCTGCTCGCTGCCGCGCGACTTCTTCACCGCCGTCCGCGCCGAGCTGGCGGAGCGCGGGGAGGAGCCGACGCCGCAGACCCGGGACATGAACCCGATCTACACCGGCAAGGACGTCTCCTACATCGACACCAAGCAGGCCCAGCGCGCCGCCGAGGTCGCGGCGCTGGAGGCCGAGCCGTTCGCGGTGTTCGCGACGCTGCTCGCCGGTTCCTCCTATCCGGACGCCGCGCTCGCGAAGGCGTGGGTGCAGCTCGCGTACGGCGCGCACCACGACGGGATCACCGGGTCCGAGTCCGACCAGGTGTACCTCGACCTGCTGACGAGCTGGCGGGACGCGCACGACCTGGCCGCCGAGGTCCGCGACAACGCCCTCGCCGTGCTGTCCGCAAACGTTTCCGTGCCCGGTGACGGGCTGCCGGTCGTGGTCTGGAACTCCCTGAACCACCCGCGGACCGACCTGGTGACCCTGCGGCTCACCGAGCCGATGCTCGGCGTCGACGTGACCGACGACGCGGGCCGGCCGGTGCCGGCGCTGGTCGAGCACGCCGGCCACTCGGTCACGTTCCGCGCGGTCGACGTGCCGCCGCTCGGCTGGCGCGGGTACCGCATCGCACCGTCCACACGGGACGACCAGGGCTGGGTGCCGGTCGCGGGCGAGACCGCGGCGGCCGGCCGGTTCCGGGTCACGGTCGACCCCGCACGCGGCGGCGGGGTGGCGAGCCTCGTCGACGACGGGCACGAGCTGATCGCCGACGGGCGGGTCGGCAACGAGCTGGCGGTGTACGAGGAGTACGCCGACCACCCGACGTTCGGCGAGGGGCCGTGGCACCTGCTGCCGAGCGGGCCGGTGACCACGTCGGCGTCGTCGACCGCGACGGTGACCGTGGAGCGCGGGCCGCTCGGCGAGCGGGTGACGGCGCGCGGCACGGTCGGGTCGGTGCGGTACACGCAGACGATCACCGTGTGGGAGGGCGTCGACCGGGTCGACTGCGCCACGACGGTCGACGAGTTCACCGGGTCCGACCAGCTGCTGCGGGTGCGCTGGCCGTGCCCGGTGCCGGGCGCGCTGCCGGTGAGCGAGGTCGGGAACGCCGTGGTGGGACGCGGTTTCGGGCTGATCGACGTGGACTCCGCGCAGCACCCGTGGACGCTGGACAACCCGGCGCACACGTGGTTCGGGCTGTCGTCGGCGGCGTCGCTGCGGCTCGCGGACGGCGCGCTGCGGCCGATCGGCGTCGCGGAGATCGTCGTGCCGACACTGGCCGACGGCGCGCCACTGGCCCGCGAGCTGGCCGTCGCGCTGGCCCGCTCCGGCGTGACGTCGACCGTGTCGTCCGCGGACGGCACCCGGTACGGCGACCTCGGGGTGGACTCGAACCTGCCGGACGTGCGGATCGCGCTGGGCGACGCGGAGACGAACTCCTTCACCGCGTCGGTGTTCGAGGGCAATGACACCGGGCTGGTCTGGGTGCCGCCGGACAAGCCGCTGCCCGAGGTGTGGCAGCCGAGCGCGGACCTGCGCGGCGAGCGAGCGCTGGGCGTGCTCGTGGTGGCCGCGTCCCGGGCGGACCTGCCGGCGCTCATCGAGTCCATTGTGGACGACCTGGCGGACCACGTGATCGAGGTCGGCGCGGGCGATCCCGACCAGCCTTACGCGGGCCGGACGGTGGCGGTGCTCAACCGCGGGCTGCCCGGCTTCGCGGTCGACACGGAGGGGACGCTGCACACGTCGCTGCTGCGGTCGTGCACCGGATGGCCGTCGGGGGTGTGGATCGACCCGCCGCGGCGGACGGTGCCGGACGGGTCGAACTTCCAGCTGCAGCACTGGACGCACGAGTTCCGCTACGCGCTGGCGGCCGGCGCGGGTGACTGGCGCGCGGCGGGGATCGCGGCCACGAGTGCGGAGTTCAGCCGGCCGTTGCACGCGGTGGTCGCGTCGCCTGCCTCGCCGTCGCTGCCGGCGGCCGGGTCGCTGCTGCGGGCGGAGCCGGCCGACCGGGTGCGGCTTGCGGCGGTGAAGGCGGCCGGGAACCCGCTGGTGCGCGGGTCCGTCGAGCCGGCCGACCCGCGACGGCGGCTTGCGGTGCGGCTGGTCGGGCACACGGGCTCGCCGGTCACGGCGCGGCTCGAGTCGGATGTCGTGTCGCTGACCGACCTGGCGGCCGCGAACCTGCTGGAGGAGCCGGCGGGCCCGCTCGGCCCGGAGGTCGAGGTCGGCGGCTGCGACGCGGTGACGGTGCTGGCGACCCCGGTCGTGGAGACCACTGTGGACGGTGGACCGCTCGGCGCGGAGGCGGAGCCGGCCCAGCCGCTGTACGCGAAGTACTGGCTGCACAACCGCGGTCCGGCGCCGCTGGGCGGGCTGCCGCTGGCCGTGCACCTGGACCCGACGCGCGCAGAGGTCGAGCCGGGCGCCGGTGCCGCGGTGCGCCTGACGGTCGCGTCGGACTGCACGGACGCCGACCTGCACGGCGTCGTCCGGCTGGTGGTGCCTCCCGGGTGGACGGTCGACACGCCCGAGGTTCCGTTCGGCCTGCCGGCGGGCGGCCACCTGTTCGCCGACGTGCTGGTCACCGCGCCCGCGGACGCGCCGCCGGGGCGCTACCCGGTGCGGGCGCTGCTCGAGCCGGCCGGGACGCCCGGCCTGCCGGCGAGCTGGCGGCAGCCGGTCGAGGACGTGGCCGTGCTGACGGTCGGCGGGGTGTCCGGCGACCTGATCTCGCTGGCCGGGGACCCGGCGCCGGTGCGGGTACGGGCGGGCGCGCGGGCGCGGCTGTCGGTGCGGGTGGCGTCGGCCGCGGCCGCGCCGATCGCACTGGAGGCGGCGGTGATCAGCCCGTGGGGGACGTGGGACTGTGTCGGTCCGCGGTCGGTCGGCGCCACGCTTCCGGCCGGCGGTGAGGTGTCGCTGGAGTTCGAGGTGGCGCCGCCGCCGGGCACGCCGGCGGGCCAGTGGTGGGCGCTGATCCGGATCGCCGGCGCGGGGCGGCTGCTGTACTCGCCGGCCGTGGCGCTGGAGGTGCAACCGTGACCACGACCGTGGCGCGGGTGTCCGACGTGGACGACCGGGAGGCTGTCCCGATGGCGTCCACGCTGCCCCAGCCGGCCGTGGTACCGGAGGTGCTGACGTGACCACGACCGTCGCGTGGGTGCCCGGCAACCCACCCGAAATGTCCAGCGTCGATGACCGGGAGGCCGGCCCCATAGCGGCCGCGCTGTACTCGCCAGCCGCGGCACGGGAGGTGCGACCGTGACCACAACCGTCCCATGGGTATCCGGCAACCCACCCGAAATGGCCGGCGTGGACAACTTGGAGGCCGGCCCGGTATCGGCCACGCTTGCCCCGGCCATCCGTGACGCTGGAGGTGCAGCGGTGGCCACGAACGTCCCGTGGGTGTCTGGCAACCCACTCGAAGCGTCCGACCGTGGACAATCCAGAAACTGGCCCGGTGGCGGCCACACTGCCCCAGCCGGCCGCGGCATCGGAGGTGCTGACGTGACCACAACCGTCGCGTGGGTGCCCGGCAAGCCACTCGTAAATGTCCGACGTGGACGATCCGGAGGCTGGCCCGGTGGCGGCCACGCCGCCACCGGCCGTGGCGATAGAGGTGCAGCCGTGACGGCGACCGTGGCGCGGGTGTCCGGAAACCCACCTGAAGCGTCCGACGTGGACGATCCGGTAGCAGCCACGCTGCCCCGGCCGGCCCTGGCGCTGGAGGTGCAGGCGTGACAACGACCGTGGCATGGGTGTCTGGCAACCCACTCGAAGTGGCCGACGTGGACGAACTGGAGGCCGGCCTGCGGGCCGGGCCGGTGGCGGCCACGTTGCCGCGGCCGGGTACCCGGGAGAGTCGCCAGCTGCGGCGGTGGCTGGTTCAGGTGCTCGTGGCGGAGCGGCTGGTGACAGCGGAAGCCCGGGTGCGCGGCCTCGGTGCGGACGGTGCGCCGCCGCTTGCGGCGCTGGCGCCGGACCGGGCGGCGTTGCTCGCGCTGGGGAGCGTGGCCGCCGACCTGCTGACCCGCAGTGCGCTGGCGCGGGCGGTGTTCGTGGCGGTCACCGCGGAGGTGTCCGTCGACGCCGCGGAGGTCGAGCGGTTCTACCGGGCCAATCCGGAGGCGTACCGCGTTCCGGAGGAACGGGTGGTCCGCTCGGGTGGTCCACTTCGGACTCTGCGGCGCGGGGAGCTGACCGGGCCGGTCGAGGACGCCGTGTTCGCCGCCCGGGCCGGGGAGGTCGTCGGGCCCGTGGAGGATCCTCTCGGCCGGCATACCTACGAGGTGGTCGAGGTGCGGGCGGCGCGGGTGCGGTCGCTGACCGAGGCTGGGCCGGAGATCGAGGCGCGGCTGCGGTCGGCCGCGCGGCGCCGGGCGTTCACCGCGTGGCTGGACGAGCAGGCGTCGCGGGTCCGGCTGGCGCCCGGGTTCGAGCATCCCGGCGACCCCCGCCAGCCCGACAACACCCACCAGCACTGATGACCGAGCACGTTCTCGCCGTGGACATCGGCGGCACCAAGATCGCCGCCGCCGTGGTCGACCGGACTGGCCAGGTGCTGCGCGAGGCGGTTCACCCGACCGCGGCCCCGGTCCTCGACTCCCTGCGCGACACGGTCCTCGAGCTCGGCCCCGGTCCGGTGGCAGCGGTGGGCCTGAGCTGCGCGGGCCCGGTGGACGCCGTCGCGGGGACGGTCAGTCCCATCAACATCCCTACGTGGCGGGACTTTCCGCTACGTGCGCGGATCGGCGAGGTGGTTCCGGACGTCCCGGTCGCGCTGGCGGGCGACGGCCAGTGCATGGCGCTCGGCGAGCACTGGCTCGGCGCCGGGCGGGGGAGCGACGCGATGCTGGGCATGGTGGTTTCGACCGGCGTCGGCGGCGGGTTGGTGCTGGCCGGCCGGCCGTTCGTGGGCGGCTCGGGCAACGCCGGACACGTGGGTCATGTGGTCGCCGAGCCGGCCGGCGACCCGTGCGGTTGCGGCGGCCGGGGTTGCGTGGAGGCGGTGGCCAGCGGCCCGAACCTGGTCCGCTGGGCCACCCGCAACGGCTGGACCGCCAAAGGGGCCACCGCGGTCGAGCTGGGCCGGGCCGCGGCGGCCGGGGATCCCGTTGCCCTGGCGGCGTTCCGGCGAAGTGGGTGGGCGCTGGGACTCGGCGTCGTGGCCACGGCCGCGGTCTGCGATCTCGACCTCGTGGTCGTCGGCGGGGGTGTGGCGCAGGTCGGCGAGCTGCTGTTCGCGCCCCTGCGGCAGACCGTCGCCGAGCATGCCGGGCTGTCGTTCCTCGCGGCGCTGCGGGTCGTGCCGGCCACGTTGGGCACCCGGGCCGGGCTGGTGGGCGCCGCAGCGCTGGCGTTCCACACCTTGGACTGAATATGCTTGTCGTGGTCAAGTAATTGTTTCACGGGAAACGAGGCGTCGCCGATGACCACGTCTGTGCCGGTAGATCGCATCTCGGCGGTCCGGGCGTTCAACCGTAGCTACACGAAGTTCCTCGGCGCGCTCAACGAACACCTGCTCAGCACGCCGTATTCATTGACCGAAGCAAGGGTTCTGTTCGAGCTGGGACAGCGGGACGAGACCGAGGTCGCCGAGCTGCGCCGGGCCATCGGGCTCGACGCCGGCTACCTCAGCCGGCTGCTCGCCCGCTTCGAGGAGAGCGGACTGGTCCGGCGGGGACGGTCCTCGTCCGACGCGCGGCGGCAGCTGATCCGCTTGACCGGCAAGGGAAAGGACACCTTCCGCGTCCTCGACACGAAGTCGGCCGCGCAGATCCGGACGTTGCTCGGCGACCTTGCCGACGACGAGCAGCAGCGACTCGTCGACGCGATGGACATGATCCGGCGGCGCCTCGCCCGCGCGGACGCCCGCCCGGAGGTGCGGCTGCGCCCGCCCGCGGCCGGTGACCACGGCTGGGTCATCGAGCGGAACGGCGCGCTGTACGCGCAGGAACACGGCTGGGACTCGTCGTACGAGGCACTCGTCGCGCGCATCGTCGCCGGGTACCTGGACCAGCACGACCCGGAACGCGAGGCGGCGTGGGTGGCCGAGCTGCACGGCGAACGGGTCGGCGCGGTGTTCTGCGTGCGCAAGGACGACGAGACCGCGAAGCTGCGGCTGCTGCACGTGGAGCCGAGCGCGCGCGGCGCGGGCGTCGGCACGGTGCTGGTCGACGAGTGCGTCCGGTTCGCGCGGGCGGCCGGGTACCGGGCGATCGAGCTGTGGACCGTGTCCGTGCTCGCGCCAGCGCGGCGGATCTACCAGCGGGCCGGGTTCGAGCTGGTCGACGAGGACACCGCGGACCGGTTCGGGCACCGGCTCACCGGGCAGACCTGGCGCCGGGAGCTAGCCGCGCGGTAGGCGGCCCATCAGGTAGAACTCGTCGTTGGGCCGCAGCGCGGTGAGGTGCGCGATCCGGTTGGAGAGGGCGAAGAGCGCGGTGATCGCGCCGACGTCCCAGATCTCCTCGAAGGTGAGGCCCGCGTCGCGGGCGGCGTCGAGGTCGTCGGAGCTGAAGGTGGCCGGGTCGACGGCGAGCGCGAGCGCCAGATCGACGACGGCCCGCTGCCGCTCGGTGAGCTCGACACTCCACGGGTTGGTGGCGACGCGGTCGGCGAGCTGCGGGTCCTTGGCGCGGATGCGCAGGATGGCCCCGTGCGCGACGACGCAGTAGGTACAGCTGTTCGCGCCGGACGTGGCGACGACGACCAGCTCACGCTCGGCCTTGCTGAGTCCGGAGTCGCGTTCCATGACCGCGTCGTGGTAGTCGAGGAACGCGCGCAGCTCGGCCGGCCGGTGCCCCAGTGCGCGGAAGACGTTGGGCACGAAACCGGACTTCTCCGCGATGACGGCGATCCGCTCCCGGAGGTCGTCGGGCAGCTCGTCCTGCTCGACGACGGGGAACCTGCTCACTTCCTCGGCCACGAGCCACACCGTACCCGGGCGGGTGAACGGCGCCCCGTGCACAACTTTGTGGACAACAGGGTCACGGCTGGGTGAACACGCCATGTCCGGCACCTGGCCACCGCGCTGGCGACGGCATCTGTCGCGCCCCGGCCCCCACAGGCTGTGCACAGCTCTGTCCACACCCTGTGGACAAACCCGGTGGACAACTATCGCCGGGCACCCATCTGGTGGTGCTCGACCAGGTGGTCACCGACGATCAGCAGGCACGCGACGCACCGCGAGCCGGCGTGCGACTTCGTGATCTTGTCGATCGGCACGCTGTGGCTGCAGGCGGCCTCGACGAAGCTCGCCGGCCGGCCGTCGCTCACGAAAGCGTGCACGCGGTCGTCGTACCGGGACAGCCGCCAGCTCCACATGTCGCACATCTCGGTCCCGCACATGGCCCGACCTCCTACGATCCCGGCACTAGTACCGGTGCAGACGCCACCGCACATGGACCATGATGCAACTTGCAGAAAATCGGGGGGACCACTTCGTCAGTGGTCCCCCCGATCGATACCAAACGTCACCCAAGTCGCTGCTTGAGGACCTCCAACTCGGCCCGCAACACGGTCGGCAGCTTCTCGCCGAACTTCTCGAACCACTCCTCGATCAGCGGCACCTCGGCCCGCCACTCCTCGAGGTCGATCTTCAGCGCGGCCTCGATCTCCTCGCGCGACTCGTCCAGACCCGACAGGTCCAGGTCATCGGCGCCCGGCACGTAGCCGATCGGGGTCTCGGTCGCGGCGGCCTTGCCCTCGATGCGCTCGATGGCCCACTTCAGGACCCGCGAGTTCTCGCCGAAGCCCGGCCACAGGAACTTCTTGTTCTCGTCGCGCCGGAACCAGTTGACGTAGAAGATCTTCGGCAGCTTGTCCGCGTCGGCCCGCTTGCCGGTGTCGATCCAGTGCTGGAAGTAGTCCGCCGCGTGGTAGCCGATGAACGGCAGCATCGCCATCGGGTCGCGCCGGACGACGCCGACCTTGCCCTTGGCCGCGGCCGTGGTCTCCGACGACAGCGTGGCGCCCATGAAGGTGCCGTGCTGCCAGTCGCGCGACTCCGCGATCAGCGGGATCGTGGTGGCGCGCCGGCCGCCGAAGAAGATCGCCGAGATCGGCACGCCCTTCGGGTCGTCCCACTCCGGCGCGAGGATCGGGCACTGCGCCATCGGCGTGCAGTACCGCGAGTTCGGGTGCGAGGACGGCTCGTCGGAGTCCGGCGTCCAGTCCTGCTTCTTCCACGAGGTCAGGTGCGCCGGCGGCTCACCCATGCCCTCCCACCAGATGTCGCCCTCGTCGGTCAGCGCGACGTTGGTGAACAGCGAGTTCCCGCGCTCGATGGTGCGCATCGCGTTCGGGTTGGTGTGGTAGTCGGTGCCCGGCGCGACGCCGAAGAAGCCGGCCTCCGGGTTGACCGCGTACAGCCGGCCGTCCGCACCGAAGCGCATCCACGCGATGTCGTCGCCGAGCGTCTCGACCTTCCAGCCCGGGATGGTCGGCTCGAGCATCGCCAGGTTGGTCTTGCCGCACGCGCTCGGGAACGCCGCCGCGATGTAGTAGACCTTCTGCTCCGGCGAGATCAGCTTGAGGATCAGCATGTGCTCGGCGAGCCAGCCCTCGTCGCGGCCGATCACCGATGCGATGCGCAGCGAGTAGCACTTCTTGCCGAGCAGCGCGTTGCCGCCGTAGCCGGAGCCGTAGCTCCAGATCTGCCGCTCCTCGGGGAAGTGGGTGATGTACTTCGTCTCGTTGCACGGCCAGGCCACGTCCTGCTCGCCCGGCTCGAGCGGCTTGCCGACCGAGTGCAGGGCCGGCACGAAGTCGCGCTCGTTGCCCGCGTCGTCGAAGAACTTCTCGAGGACCCGCGTGCCCATCCGCGTCATGATCTTCATCGAGGTGACCACGTAGGCGGAGTCGGTGATCTCGACGCCCAGCATCGGCTTGTCCGCGGACAGCGGGCCCATGCAGAACGGGATCACGTACATCGTGCGACCACGCATCGAGCCGCGGTACAGCTCGGTCATGATCGACTTCATCTCGTCCGGGGCCATCCAGTTGTTGGTGGGCCCGGCGTCGGCGGGATCCTGCGAGCAGATGAAGGTCCGCTCCTCGACCCGTGCGACGTCGTCGGGGTCGGAGGCGGCCCAGAACGAGTTCGGCTTCTTGGCCAGCCGCGTGTAGGTCCCCGTCTCGACGAGCTGGTCGGTCAGGCGGGCCCATTCCTCGTCGGACCCGTCGACCCAGACCACCTCGTCAGGCGTGGTCAGCTCTGCCACCTCACGAACCCAGGACAGAAGCCGCTGGTGCGTCGTCGGTGCGGTATCCACACCCGGAATTGCCACTGCCGTCATCTCGTCTCGTCTCCTGACTGACGCCGAAAGTGTTCAGGACGCCGTTGTCCAAAGTCCGGACATCGGCGTCCTGAATGAACGGCAAAACCCCCGCCCGGGGCTCGGGACGGGTGATGCCGCGTTGGGATGTAAAGAGGTTAACCAGAGAACTGGCAGGTAACCGAGCCCAGATGTGTCGGCTCCCTCACAAGACCGATTCGGGAATCGATTCAGACACAATCGTACGAGTGGGCGGGGCCACACATGATCGATCCCGGCGCAGGCGAGCGCCGGGATCGATCGTTGTTCAGTTGTGACGCAGGGTGGGTTTAGCTCAGCGCTGGGACCAGACCGCGTCCGAGTCGGCGCCCGTGTCGGAACCCGAGTCGGAACCCGAGTCGGAGCCGGTGGTCGAGCCACTGCTGTCCGACTCGTAGGTGCCGTCCGGGTTGATGTGGCCCTCCTCGCTGACGGTCCACTCGTCGTCGCCGGTGTGCTCGGCCACGGTGACGTCGCCGTCGGACTCGATCACGACGGCCTGGTCGGCGCTGCCGTCGCCGTCCGTGTCGGTGAAGGCGTAGGTCGTGCCGTCGGTGTCGGTGACGATCGCGGTGTCGTTGGTGCCGTCGCCATCGGTGTCGTAGGTGGCCGGGCCGGCGTCGACGTCCTCGCCCGGCATGTCGACGGTGATGTCACCCTCGGCGGCCGACGTGTCGGTGTCGGTGTCGGACGCGTCGGTGGAGTCCGTGTCCGTGGAGTCGGTGTCGGAGCTGTCAGTCGAGGAGTCCGCGTCGTCCGCACCGTCGCCGGTCGGCGTCGGCAGCGTGTCGACGTTCTCCTCCTGCCACTCACCGGTGGACTCGTCGTACTCGGCCCCCGCCACGACGTTGCCCTGGTCGTCGTACTGCACGGCGACGTCGGCCGTCCCGTCACCATCCGTGTCCGCGTACGCCATGTAACCGTCGTCGGTCTCGACGACGGCGGTGTCGTTGGCGCCGTCACCGTCCATGTCGTAGTTCTCTTCGACCTCGTAGTCCTCGCCGTCGACCTCGACGGTCAGCTCGTCCTGACCAGCCGTGTCGGTGTCGGTCGAGGTGTCGTCGGCCGAGGTTTCGTCCACGTACACGGTTTGCCCCCTCTGGGAAAGATCCTGGTGTGTTGTTGCGCCACTATGACTGACCGTAGGCCCGTCCGGTTCCCGGGCCGACGAGAGTCCGTCGACGGCACCCGTCCGGGTCAGGCGCGATCCCGGACCGAACGGATGCTGGCGAGGAGCTTCTCCGCGCGCTGGCGCCCGGAGCCGACCTCTGCCAGGCGCTTGTTTACCACGCCCAGCCGCTTCGAGCGCTCGGATGCGTCGAGTCGCAGCGCCTTGTCCACCTCGCGGAGCTCCTCCTCGATGCCCGTGATGCGCTTGCCGAGTGCCTCGTCGAGCGCGAGCGCCAGCTGCGACTCGGCCTCGATCAGCTGCTCGGAGACCAGCTGGTCCAATGTGGACCGTGCGTCGGCGATCGACTCCGACAGCCACTGCTTCATGTGCTGCTTGTCCGCGGTGTGCTTGCGGGTGCGCTGCAGCCACCAGCCGGCACCGAGGCCGATGATCGCCACCGGGGCCAGCGCGAGCATCGTGGCGCCGAGGCCGGCGCCGGCGCCGATCGCGCCGACGCCGGGCAGGAACCGCGCGACCATCGAGCCGGCCCCGAGACCGCCGGTGGCGCCGGTGAAGACCAGCAGCTTGTCCTCGGTCGTCGGCTGGCGCTTCTCCGGCGGGCGCAGCACGACCGGCGGGTGGCCGGCCCGGGCGAACTGCGCGCGGATCATCTCCAGCTCGTCGGCGGAGAACAGGTCGGCCAGCACGGTCTCGGTGACCCGGTTCAGCCGCGCGCCGACCGAGGCGCCGATCCGGCCGGACACCATCTGCATGGCCGCGTCGACCTGGCCGGGCAGCGCGGGCAGCATGTCGCGGTCGGCGCTGTCGATGGCCGACCGGAACCACGACTGCAGGTCGCGCATCTGGCGGGCGACCTCGTGGTTGTTCTCCAGCCGGGCGCGCTGGATCTCGCTGCGCATCCGGACCTGCCAGCCCTTGGTGGACGAACGCCGCTCGCCGGTGAGCTCCTCCTTGCGGGCGCGCAGCGTCTCGGCCTCCTCCTCGCCGGTGGACAGCGCGCGCCGCTCGTTCTCGAGCCTGACGTTGAGCGCGCCCAGCGACGTGGACAGCGCGCGCATCGTGTTGGCCTCGGTGAGCATGATCGACCGGCCGACGAGCAGGTCGCCGAGCGCGGCGCGCAGCGCGTCGACCCCCGAGCGGTCGCGCAGCATGGCGGCGGCCTCGGGGTTGGGCGCCTTGCCGGCCATGTCGTACATCCGAGCGGACACCGGGTGGAAGGTGGCGCCGGCGAACCGCGGCGCGTGCTCGGCGAGCAACGCCTGGTCGGCCTCGAGGACCTGCCGCCAGCCGCGGTACTGGTCCACTTTGGACAGCGCGAACATGATCGTCTCGACCCGCTCGCCCACGTTCGCGAGGAAGTTCAGCTCGCCCAGCGTGAACGGCGCGGACGCGTCGACGACGAACAGCAGCGCGGTGGCCGACGCGGCGGCCTCGGCGGCCAGCTCGCCGTGCACCGAGTCGAGCCCGCCGACGCCGGGGGTGTCCACGATCGTCAGCTTCTCCAGCAGGTCGACCGGACCGTCCACCTCGACGTAGCGCGGTGGCAGCTCACCGGCGGGCAGCGGGTGCGACGCGGACACCCACTGGATCAGCTCGTTGAGGTCGACCGGGACCGGCGCGAGCTGGCCGGGGTAGCAGGCGCGCGCCTCCCACTGCTCGCCGTGGCCGAACACGAGGTAGGTCGCGGTGGCCACGTCGGCGTCCACAGGGGACAGTCCCGGCTGTCCGAGCAGCGCGTTGACCAGCGAGCTCTTGCCGCGGTTGGTCTCGCCGACGACGACCGCGGACGGCTTGGCCCGGCGCTTGGCGCGGATCTCCTCGACCCACTTGGCCGCGTCCTCGTCCGCCTCGCGTAACAGCGTGAGGAGCTGCTCCCGCGTCTGCGCCACCTGCTTGGGCAGCGACATCGGCTTGGCCGGGGCGCTCACTGGGCTGCCTTGCTGTACACGGTGACGATCGGCGCGCGCAGCACCTCGCCGCGGTCGGTGAAGCCGACCACCTCGGTCTCCGCGACGAGGCCGTCGAGCGTCTCGTCGGCGGTCGCGACCGTGCCGCCGGCTTCGTGGAACGCGGGATCGAACCGGATGCCGTCCGGCCGCAGCGCGGTGACGCCGACACCGGCGAGGCCTTCCTCCAGCCGCTCCGCCACCCCGGCGCTGCGCGCCCGGTCGAGCGCGTAGAGGCAGAGCTGGACGAGGGACCGGCGCTCGGCGAGCGCCTGGTCCAGGTTCGCCCCGCCGTCGGCCACCGGCTCGGCGGGCGGGTCGGCGGCGAAGTCGCCGCCGCTCACCAGCCCGTCCACGGCGATGCCCGCCTGCGGGCCGGGTTGCTGCGGCAGGGTTTGCTGCGGCACGGGCTGCTGTGCCGCGCGGGCGGCCTCCGCGATCACCGACGCCTTGACCTCGATCGTGGACTCGGCCGCGTCCACGTCGAGCGTGTCCGCCGCGCCCGCGTCGTCCTTGCCGCGCTTGAACCAGGAAGCCATCTACCCACTCACCCCGCCTGTTCGCGAAGTTGTTGCCAGATCAGGAAGTATGCGCGGTGCACGACGTGCGCGACCCGGCTTTGCGCGGGTGTGGCACCGAACGACGCGAACGAACGCCACCAGCCGGCCCGCTCGAGGGCGTACGCGGACAGCTCCTTGTGCGGCCTGCCGCGCAGCCCCAGCTGCTCGCCGACGTCCGCGGTGCTGCCGACCCGCAGCACCTCCTCGGCCAGGTCCTCGGGCATCGCCACCGCGCCGGACGTCACCAGCGTGAGCGCCTCGAGCAGCCGGAGCTGGTGTGCCTCGGGCTTGGCCAGCAGCACCTCGATGGCGTCGTGCACGCGCTGCCGCTCGCCCGGGTCGCCCGACGCGTGCGCGAGCGCGGTGACCGACGCGAGCGCGGCGGCCGCCTTGATCCCGTCGGCGCGCACGCGGAACACCGCGTCGAGCCGGCCGCGCACGCCGGCGAGGCCGGAGGCGTTGAGCAGCGTGCGGCGCAGCGAGCCCGCGGTGAGCTCGGGGTCGGCGCGCAGCGCGTCGACGGCCACCTGGATGCCGTACAGGTCGAGCTTCTCCAGCAGCCGGGTCCGGGTGCCGCTCGGGACCTCGCACTCCCAGGTGGCGAAGATGTCCGCGGACATCAACATCGTCTCCCAGCATCGCATCGTCCAATTTGGACAGCGAGCGGAGCGCGTCGGCGTCCGCGGAGGTGAACCCGCCGGACTCGGCCGACTCGGCGAGCAGCCCGATGACCGGGATGACGTCGGCGACCCGTGGCTTGAGCGTCTGCGCCTGCTTCTCCGCGAGCAGGCTGGCCGCCTTCCACACGTCGCCGTCCGAGCCGGTGACCGACTCCGGGGTGATCGTGTCGGCCTTGTTCAGCACGGCGATGGCGTTGACCGGGCCCGCCTCGCGGCTGGCGGTCGCGGCGGTGAACGCGGCGAGCGCCTGCTGGTCGTCGGCGCGCACGCCCTGCGTCACGACGTAGAGCACGGCCTCCGCGCCGGCGACGGCGTTGCGCGAGGTCGGGTCGAGCTCGTCGTCGCCGTCCTCGCCCGCGTCGTCCTCGTCCTTGCGGTGCTTGGCCGCGCCGAGGAGCTGCTCGGTGCGCTTGACCGACGCGTCGTCGAGCGAGCCGAGGCCCGGGGTGTCGATCACCGTGAGGTCGCGCAGCACGGCGTTGGTGAGGTAGGCCTCCAGGTGCGACACCTTGTCGAAGTCGACCTCGAGGTCGTTCGGGATCATGCCGCCCGCGTCGAACGGCAGCACCTGCTTCTTGCCGTCGAGGAACACCAGCTCCACGCGGTCGACCGTGCCGTACTGGAACCGGGTGACCAGCCGGGTGCACTCGCCGACGTCGGTGGGCGCGACCCGGCGCCCGATCAGCGCGTTCACGAGCGTCGACTTGCCGGACTTGATCCGCCCGGCGACCGCGACCTGCAGCGGCGCGGACAGCCGGCGCAGCACCTCGCGGAACCCCGCGGCGGTGCGCGCGGAGACCTGCGGCTGGAGCCGGGTGCACAGGTTGGCCACGGCGGCCGACAACGGACCGGCGAGATGCTGCTGCTCGGTAGCCGTCGTCACGCGTCACTCCCCTCGAATGGCACGGCCATGCATCAGTGATCGTGCCATGGCGGGCCGACGACCGGAGGTTGGTCCGGCACATCGACCGGCCAGGCCGCGAGCACCGCGTCGGCCGCGGCACGCGGTTCGGCGCCGAGCGCGGCCGCGCGGGCGGCGTAGTCGGCGGCGAGCCCCGCGAGCGCGTTGGCGTCCGGGGCGGGTGCCCGCGCCGGGATCGCCGCGACCACGGTGCCGGCCCGGCGCGCCGTGTGCAGCACGCCGACGGCCTCCAGCTCGCGGTAGACCCGCGCGATCGTGCCCGCGGCGAGGCCGAGGTCGCCGGCCAGCTGGCGGATGGCCGGCAGCCGGCTGCCCACGGGCAGCGCGCCGATCCGCACCAGGTGCACGAGCTGGTCGCGGACCTGGCGCCACGGCGCGACCCCGCTGCCGGGGTCGACGGCGATTCTCGGAGCGGTCACCGTGACGTGCGGGCGAGCGAGCGCCTGCTCGGCATGGCGACCCACATCCAGCACACGATGGCCACGACCAGGGCGCCGAACGCGACGATCTCGGTGATCTCGATGAATTCCCCGGACAGCCAGCCGGGCCGGGGCGGCAGCGGGAGCGGGTCGTCGCCCACCGCCCGCAGGTACCCGAGCCGCTCCTGGCCGTCGTTGACCAGGCCGGCGAGCCAGCCGAACCCGATGCCCATCCCGACCCGCGCGGTCCTGGTCCGCAGCGCGAAGTCGACCGCCGCGTCGGACACCGAGGGCCGGCGCACGGCGAGGAACACGAGCGTGCCCACCACGGCGAGGCAGACCGCCACGCCGGCGAGGACGTGCCAGCCGGTCGGCGTGGCGAGGATGGCGCGGGTGTCCTCCCCGAGGTTGACGGTCCAGTCGTCCGGCGGCTGCGGGACGCCGTCCGGCGGCAGTGCGGCCAGGCACCGGTTCACCCACGGCTGGGCCGCGAGACCGAGTACGCCGAAGGTGACGGCCAGCGCGGTGAGCGCCAGCATCGTGCCGATCGCCCAGCGCGGCACCAGGTCCCGCCAGGTGCGCCGGTCCAGCGACGCGACCCTGACCCCGCCCACCGGGCGCAGCGTGGCGATCAGCTCGGCGATCAGCATGGCCGCCAGCAGCGGCACGAAGAGGCTGCCCGGCGCCTCGCTGTCGTCCGCCGTGCGCCAGAGCAGGCCGGCGAGCGGCAGGACGACGAACAGCGCCACGGTGAGGAACCGGCGCCGGCGCAGGTACCGGATCGCCTCGGTGACCTGTGGCTCGGCCGGATCGTCGATGCCCCAGTTCTTGAGGACCCGGGTCGCGCTGTGGCGGGTCGGCCACAGCACCAGCAGCAGGACCGCCGCCGAGATGAGCGCCGGCACGAGGGTGTTCTGCAGCCACAGGGAGTTCACGCGTCCACACCTCTTTGTATCGACTCTTTGATACAAAGTTAGCGAACGCGTCAACCTCGCGGCGTACGAACCGTGCGACCTGCGCCTGACGACGCGCGGCGCGGCGGCTGCCTACGCTTTGTCCGTGCGCCGCTTCAGCCTGTGGATGAAGGCCCACCCGATGGTCGGGGACAGCCTGCTCGCCGGCCTGCTCGCATCCTTCGACCTGTTGATCTTCATCGCGCAGACGGCGGTGAACAACCCGGAGGTCGAGCCGCCGGTCTGGTACGTGACCTTCCCGATCGTCCTGGCCGTCGTGGCGCCGCTGGTGTTCCGCCGCAAGTACCCGATCCTGGCCGCCTACCTCACGTTGCTGTTCGGCATCCCGCACTCGGTGCTCCAGCTCGGCCTCGCCAGCCTGATGTCCGCGTGCATCGCGTTGTACACGCTGGTCGCCTACGTCGGCCGCAAGCCGGCGGCGCTGTACGCCGTGGTGAACGTGGTGCTCACGGCCGTGCAGCTGTTCTTCCAGGGCGAGGAACTGCCGCAGTGGCTACTCACGCTGGTCGTCGCGATCCTGGCGCTCGCCTTCTGCTGGGCGCTCGGCGAGTTCGTCGGCGCGCGGCGGGCCTACCAGTCGGAGGTGGAGCAGCGCCTCGCGCTGCTGGAGGTGGAACGCGACCACCAGGCGCGCATCGCGGTGGCGGCCGAGCGCGCCCGCATCGCCCGCGAGCTGCACGACGTCGTCGCGCACGCGGTGAGCGTGATCGTGGTGCAGGCCGACGGCGCCGCGTACGCCGTGCGCTCCCAGCCCGAGCTCGCCGAGCGCGCGGTCAAGACGATCTCCGCGACCGGCCGCGAGGCGCTGACCGAGCTGCGCCGGCTGCTCGGCGTGCTGCGCAGCGAGGAGGCGGCGGGCGAACTGACCCCGCAGCCGGGCACGCAGTCGCTGTCCGAGCTGGCCGAGCGGGTGCGCGCGGTCGGGCTGCCGGTGCGGCTGGAGATCTCCGGCAGCGTGGACGACCTGCCGGCCGGCGTCGGGCTCGGGATCTACCGGATCGTGCAGGAGGCCCTGACGAACTCGCTCAAGCACGCCGGCCCCGGGACGAAGGCCGTGGTGCGGGTGACGCGCGTCGGCGAGGTGGTGACACTGGACATCTCCGACGACGGCCGGCACAGCGTGCGCTCGCTGGTCGGGGTGTCCGGCGGCAACGGGCTCATCGGCATGCGCGAGCGGGCACTCGTGCTGCGCGGCTCGCTCGACGCGGGTCCGCGACCGGGCGGCGGCTGGCAGGTTCGCGCCCGGCTTCCCCTGGCCGCGGACTGAGGACGGCTAGTTTGAGCGGCATGGACAGGGGGACGCCGTGATCAGGGTGGTGCTGGTCGACGACCAGGAGCTGATGCGCGTCGGGTTCCGGATGGTGCTCGGCGCGCAGGAGGACATGGAGATCGTCGGCGAGGCGGGCAACGGCAAGGATGCCGTCGAGCTGGCCGGCGAGCTGCGGCCCGACGTCGTGCTGATGGACGTGCGCATGCCGGTGCTGGACGGCGTCGAGGCCACCAAGCTGATCACGGACCAGGGCTTCGCCAAGGTGCTCGTGATGACGACGTTCGACCTCGACGAGTACGCGCTGAACGCGTTGCGCAACGGCGCCAGCGGGTTCCTGCTCAAGGACACCCCGTCGGTGCAGCTGGTCGCCGCGCTGCGGTCGGTGGCCAGTGGCGACGCGGTCGTCTCGCCGAGCGTGACCAAGCGGCTGCTGAACCGTTTCCTCGGCGCGTCGGGCGGGCAGCTGCGCGACGCGGCGGTGCTCGACGTGCTGACCGAGCGCGAGCGCGAGGTTCTCCTCCTGATAGCGCAAGGGCTTTCCAACACGGAGATCGCGCGCAAGCTCTTCCTCTCCGAGGCCACGGTGAAGACGCACGTCGGCCGCGTTCTGTCCAAGCTGGACCTGCGGGACCGGGTGCAGGCCGTCGTGCTCGCGTACGAGACGGGGCTCGTGCGACCGGGCGAGCACTGAGCGAGCACTGAGTACGCGCTCGGCACTGAGAGCGCACTCAGCATCGGTGCGCCACACTCCGGTGGGCCCCCTACCTGAGGGGGACCGCGAATCAGGGTCGGTCTCAGGGTCGTAACGGATTCCCCAGCCTTTTGGTTGATGGACGCTACTCCCAGAAGTTGACCTGAACGGGCGACCACAGGTGGACGTGCGACGGTGCCGAGTACCGCCACTATTTCCGCAAGGGGACGAAGACCAACCAGGGAGAGACCATGATTGAGGCAGTTGGCCTCAGTAAGCACTACGGGAAGACGGTGGCGGTCGACGATCTGTCGTTCACCGTCCAGTCCGGGCGGGTCACCGGCTTCCTCGGCCCGAACGGGGCCGGCAAGTCCACCACCATGCGGATGATCCTGGGCCTGGACACGCCCAGCGCGGGCAACGTCCGGATCGAGGGCAAGCACTACCGGGAGCTGCACCACCCGCTGCGCACGGTCGGCGCGCTGCTGGACGCGAAGTGGGTGCACCCCAACCGGTCCGCCCGCGCGCACCTGCGCTGGCTCGCCAAGTCCAACAAGCTGCCGGCCAAGCGGGTCGACGAGGTGCTCGAGACGGTGGGCCTCACCAACGTCGCGAACCGGCGTGCGGGCGGGTTCTCGCTCGGCATGTCCCAGCGGCTCGGCATCGCCGCCGCGCTGCTCGGCGACCCGCAGGTGCTGCTGTTCGACGAGCCGGTCAACGGCCTGGACCCGGAGGGCATCCTGTGGATCCGCCGGTTCATGCACCGGCTCGCGGACGAGGGCCGGACCGTGTTCGTGTCCAGCCACCTGCTCTCCGAGATGGCGCTGACCGCCCAGGAGCTCGTGGTGATCGGCCGTGGCCGGCTGATCGCGCAGTGCAGCACCGAGGAGTTCGTCGCGCAGGCGACCGAGAACACGGTCGTGGTGCGCAGCCCGCAGCTCGCGGTGCTGCGCTGCGGCGCTGGGCCAGGACGGCGACCACCGTGCGGGACGAGGGCGACAAGCTCGTCGTGACCGGAATGGACAGTGCGGCGATCGGCGAGCTGGCCGCCGCCAAGGGTGTCGTCCTGCACGAGCTGAGCCCGCAGCGCGGCTCGCTCGAGGAGGCCTTCATCCAGCTCACCGGCGACTCCGTGGAGTACCACGCCGCCGTGGGCGCCGACCCCGCCGCCGCCCAGGCCGCCGCTGCCGCCGACCTCCTGACCGCCGGGAAGTGAACCGATGACTCTGCTTGCCGTTGAACGCATCAAGCTCTTCACCACGCGCTCGCCGCTGTGGTGCACCCTCGCGGCCCTCGTGGTCACCATCGGGTTCGCCGCGCTGATCGCCGGGGTCGACAGCGAAACCCCGGTCACCATCGCCTCGACCCAGTTCGGCTACGGGTTCGGGCTCGTCGTGATCATGGTGATGGCCGCGCTGGCGATCACCACCGAGTACCGCTTCGGCACGATCAAGGCGACGTTCCAGGCGATCCCGAACCGGACCGCCACGCTGCTCGCCAAGACCACGGTCGTCGCGATGTTCGCCGCCCTGATCGGCGAGGTCGCCGCGTTCGGCTCGGTGGCCATCTCCAAGCTGATCAAGTCCGGCGCCGACCTCGGCGTCAACACGGCCTTCGAGTGGCGCGCCACGGCCGGCGTCGGGCTGGTCTACGCGGCGGCCGCGGTGATCGCGGTGGCGGTCGGCCTGCTGGTCCGGCACTCCGCCGGCGCGGTGTCGCTCGTGCTGATCTACTCCCAGCTCGTCGAGAGCCTGGTCGCGCTGATCCCGAAGGTCGGCGACGACATCCAGAAGTGGATGCCGTTCTACGTGGCCAACAAGTTCCTGACCGGCGACCCGGACCCGACCGGCCGGCTCATCGCCGAGGGCCCGCCGCCGTCGAGCGCGACGCTGAGCCCGTGGTGGGCGGCCGCCTACTTCGTCGGCTTCGCCGTGGTGCTGCTCGCCATCGCGATCTTCACCGCCAACAAGCGGGACGCGTGACCAACGCCGCGGACCGCCGGTAGGAGCGAAACGGGGACGCAAGCCGGCGGTCCGCGGCAGCCAGGGGGAGAGAGCCCGGGTCATCCTTCGGGGGGTGGCCCGGGCTCTACGCGTGCCGCCATTCGGATGAAGAATGCCGTTCGAACGAGACGAAAGTCGCGAAGCGGTAACGAGTGGACACCTTCGTCCGATGGGTGGGATGGACGGGGCCACGTGTTGTACACCAAACGGTGCGGTTAAGACCACGTTAAGTCACTGTGACCTCGGCCACAGGAAGCGGACAACGTGCCTGCTCACGGAGTCATATCGAAGGTGAGCAGTCCCGACTTCGCGCCTAACTCCATACGTGGGCGTCCTTGGAGGTGGACCTGTGACGGTGGTTGACACCGGCCCGTTTTCTGAAGCCGTTACCGCGGCTGAGCAACGACGCTCGTCCAACCCATCGTCGATGTCTTCACCATCGCCGTTACCCGCACTGCGCGTCGAGCCCATGATCGGGCTCGAGTGGTCGCAGGCCATCGAGCAGTGGGGCGGCGAGGACGCGACAGTCCCCGCGCAGGCCAGACGCTCCTGGCTGCACCGCGCGCCGGAGCAGCAGGTGGTCGCGCTCTACCAGCACGATCCGCAAGATCGACCCGACCGCGCCCGCGCCGTGGTGGCTGCGCGCGATCGTGGCCGGCAACCTCGAGACCCGCGCCGAGGGCTTCGCGGTCGAGGACCGGGTGGCCAAGCTGCTGTCCGCGCGGCCCGGCTGGGTGTACGTGCCGTGGAACACCGACGGCGACTCCGGCTTCTGGGAGTTCGTCCCCTCCGAGCGCAAGCTCGCCGAGCCGGGCGTGCCGACCACGCTGATGCTCACCGACCGCCACCCCGGCTGGCTCGACGTGTACCGCGTGCACGCCGGCGCCGACCCCGGACCCGGTGGCCGTGCGGCGGGCTCGCCGACCTGCGCGCGAACCTCGCCCACCTGGAGTCCCTGCCGCCCGCCTAGGCTCGCGCGGGTGGACACGCCCCCCGACCTCACCGCCACGACCGGCCGCCGCACGGTGGTCAGCTTCGTCAACCGCGGCGGCCGGATGACCGTCGGCCAGACCCGCGCCTGGGACCGGCTGTGGCCGGCCCTCGGCCGCGACGTCGCCGCGCTGCCGGCCGGGCCGCTCGACGTCGACGGCTGGTTCGGCCGCCCGGCGCCGACGATGCTGGAGATCGGCCCCGGGATGGGGGAGACCACCGCGGCGCTGGCCGCAGGCCGCGCCCGGAGCTCAACTACCTGGCCGTCGAGGTGTTCCAGGCCGGCCTCGCGCAGCTGATGATGCGCGTCGAGGCGCATGGAGCTCGAGAACCTGCGGCTGCTGCGCGGCGACGCGGTCGTGCTGCTCGAGCGGCACGTGCCGGCCGGGTCGCTGCCGGGGTGCGGATCTTCTACCCGGACCCGTGGCCGAAGAAGAAGCACCACAAGCGCCGGCTCGTGCAGCCGGGGTTCATGGCGCTGGTCGCGTCCCGGCTCGAACCGGGCGGCCGGGTGCACCTGGCGACCGACTGGGCGGAGTACGCCGAGCAGATGCTCGAGGTCTGCGCGGCCGAGCCGCTGCTGCGCAACGTCCACGACGGGCTGGGCGCCGCGACCGGAGTGGCGGCCGCGGACCAAGTTCGAGAGCCGGGCCGAGGACGCCGGGCGGGCCAGCCGGGACCTGATCTTCGAACGTGGCTGAATTGCCCGATTTACCATCCACTGTGCGTAGTGTTCGTCCGCAGAAGCCACACGACCAGGTAATCGAGCCCGTCTCTAGCGGGGCCGATACCCACAGACGTGACCGCACTGCGCGACGAGGCCATCCCGTCCTCCCGACCTCTCGCCACCGCCGGGCGACACGCGCAACCACCCGGCGAACCGGATGCGTCCGCCCGGCGGTCCGCGGCCGCCTACGCCGAGGCCGAGGAGTTCCTGCGCGCGTTCCACCGCGCGCGCCCGAAGGCCGGCCAGGTCGAGGCGCGGCTCGCGAAGGTGCGCGCGGAGATCGCCGCCACCGGGCACCTACCGGCACAAGCCCGCCGAGCTGGCGTTCGGCGCCCGGCTCGCGCTGCGCGACAGCGGCTGGTGCCCGGCCGACGTGCCGTGGCGCGGGCTGCTCGTCCGCGACCTGCGGGAGATCCGGGACAGCGCGGAGGTGGCCGCGCAGTGCGTGCAGCACCTGCGCGCGGCGACGAACGGCGGCCGGGTGCGGCCGATGGTCAGCGTGTTCGCGCCGGACACCCCGTGGCGGCCGGGTCCGCGGATCCGCAACGACCAGCTGGTCCGCTACGCCGGCTACGCCGAGCCGGGCCGGGTGCTCGGCGACCGGCGCTACGTCGAGTTCACCACCGCGGTGTGCCGGCTGGGCTGGCGGCCGCCGACCGGGCGCAGCGCGTTCGACAAGCTGCCGCTGGTCGTGCAGACCGCGCACGAGGGCGTCTCGCTGCACCCGCTGCCGCGCGACGTCGTGCGGGAGGTGCCGCTGGAGCACCCGGACCTGCCGTGGTTCGTCGGGCTGGGGCTGCGCTGGCCCGCGGTGCCGGTGATCAGCAACATGCGGCTGGTGATCGGCGGCATCACCTACCCGGCCGCGCCGTACAACGGCGTCTACATCGCGCAGGCGATCGGCGAGGACGTGCTGGCCGACGACGGCGGCGTACGGACTGGTGCGCCACATCGCCGAGCGGCTGGGCCTGGACGTGTCGTCGGAGCGGACGCTGTGGCGGGACCGGGCGGTCGTGGAGCTGAACCGCGCGGTGGTGCACTCGTTCGACGCGGCCGGGCGTGACGATCGAGCACACGGTGGACGGTTTCCTGCCGCCGAACCTCGCGCCGAACCGGCCGGCGTTCGTGGCGTGGGACGACGAACCGCTGCGCTGAGCCGCCTGGCAGGATCGCGCGCATGCGTCTGCGTGCCCCGATCGTGCTGCCCTGCGACCCCGCCTGTTCGGTACTGCGCGACGCCGTCGTGGACGTACTGCCGGACGGCCGCCTCGGCTACGTCGGCCCGGCGGCCGAGGCACCCGCCGACGACCGACCCGGTTCGTGCCCTGCCCGGCATCCTGTTGCCGGGCTTGATCAACACGCACGCGCACAGCCCGATGACCGTGCTGCGCGGCATGGGCGGCGACCTGCCGCTGCTGCGGTGGCTGCACGAGATCGTCTGGCCGGCCGAGGCGAAGCTGACGCCGGCGGACATCGAGGCGGGGATGCTGCTGGGCTCGGTGGAGATGCTGCGCGGCGGCATCACCACGACCGTCGAGCAGTACTTCCAGACCGATCACCTGGTGCGCGCCCTGTCCGCGACGGGCCAGCGCGCGGTGCTCGGCCCGGCGATCGTGGACGCCCCGGGCCACAACTGGCGGGCGCAGCTGGACGAGGTCAGCGCCCGCATCGACGTCGACGGCCGGTTCTGCGGGCGCGGCGGGCCGGATCGAGCTGGGCTACGGCCCGCACGCGGCGTACACGCTGCCTCCCGAGGCGCTGACCCTCGTCGGCGAGGCGGCCCGGTCCCGCGACGCGCTGGTGCTGATCCATGTCGCGGAGTCGGTCGAGGAGGACGCGGCGCAGCGGGTGAAGTACGGCTCGGTGCCCCGCATGCTGACCGAGGTGGGCATCACGGGCGGGCGGGTGCTCGCCGCGCACTCGGTCCATCTGTCCGATGAGGACATAGCCGAGTTCGCGCGGGAGGGCGTCGGCGTGGCGCACTGCCCCGGCTCGAACGCGAAGCTGACCTCGGGCGTCGCCCGGGTTCCGGCGCTGCGCGCGGCGGGCGTGGCGGTGGGCCTCGGCACGGACGGCCCGGCGAGCAACGACGACCTGGACCTGTGGGAGGAGATGCGCCTGGCGGCCCTCCTCGCCCGGCTGTCCACAATGGACTCCGCGGCCCTGGTGGCGCCGGACGTGCTCCTGATGGCCACCCGGGACGGTGCCGCGGCCATCGGCCGCGACGACATCGGCGCGCTGGAGCCGGGCCGCTGGGCCGACGTCGTGCACGTGGGCGTGGACGACCCGGCGTTCGCGGCCGGCCTGGACGTGCCGGACGAGCACCTGCTGGCGAACCTGATCTGGGCGGCGGGTGCCCGCCTGGTGCAGGACGTCTGGGTGGCCGGCGAACACCTGATTGCCGACCACGAGCCGACGACCGTGGACCGGGCGAAGGTGCAGGCGGCCGTGGGCGAGGTGACCCGCCGCCTCAGGACGGTTGGCGGATGACGAGCTGGTGGACGTGGGCGTCCCGAGGGGTGTCGAGCGCCGCCTTGATCATGCCCGCCACCGAGGCGGGGTTCATGTACTTCGCGGGGTCGAAGTCGCCGCCTTCGAAGGTGCGGACCTGGCGCTGCATGTCGGTGGCGGTGCGGCCCGGGTGGACGGACGTGACGCGCAGCGTGGGTTCCTCCGCGCGGAGGACGTCCGCGTAGGCGCGCAGCGCGAACTTGCTCGCCGCGTACGGGCCCCACAACGGGTTGGCATTCAGCCCGGAGCCCGAGTTGACCAGGACGACGTGGCCCGCCGCCGCGCGCAGGGCCGGCAGCAGCAGCCTCGTCAGCTCGGCCACGGCCACCACGTTGATCTCGTAGGAGTCCCGCCAGTCGGCGGCGCTCACCTCCGCCAGCGCGCCGAGGCGGGCGATGCCGGCCGAGTGCACCAGCACGTCCAGCCGGTCGATGTCGGCCACCGCGGCCCGCACCGCCGGGTAGTCGGTCAGCTCCACCGGCCACGGGCGGGCACCGCGCATGCCCGCCGCCGCGGACGACAGGGCCGCCTCGTCGCGGCCGCCCAGCAGCAGGTCGTGGGTGTCCGCCAGGGACTGCGGCGACCGCCGCGCCGATGCCGCGGGACGCGCCGGTGATCAGGGCCAGGGGCCGATCCGTCATGGCACTCACCGTACGAAAGGTCCGCGCCCAGCGTGAACGCGGCCCGCGTCAGGTGATGGCCTCCTCCAGGACCGTCCCGTGACCGTCCCGCGCGGTGTAGCCGAACCCGTCGGGCGGCCCGGCGAAGTCGGCGAGGAACGCGGCCGCGTCCTCGTCGCGGTCGAACTCCGTCACCTCCACCGCGGTCCCGTCGCCCCGCCGCACGGTCAGCGTCGCCACCCGCGGGTCGGTCAGGAACACCAGCCGCTGCGCCAGGATCCCCGTGTCGTCGGCCGGGTCACCGTTGAGCAGCTCCCGGCTCTGCACCAGCGAGCCACCCGGCACCGCGGGCCAGTCCGGCACCGGCTCGCAGGTCGGGCGCGCCGTCCGGTCCCCGCGCCACATGATCATCGTGCAGTACCGGTCGCCCTGCAGGTACCCGATCGCGCTCCCGGGGTCGCCACCTCGGACCACCGAGCCGAGCACGGGCAGTTCGTGGCCCCCGGCCGGTGCGGTCGGCCGGCTCGACGCGGCGGGCCCGGCCGACGGCGGCGCGTCCTGGCCGGCCACGACCGGGACGAACACGGCGGCCACCACGACGGCGGCGGCCGCCGCGGTGAGCGCCGGACGGCGGGCGAGCGCGCGGCGGCGGGCGGTGAGCCGGCGCTCCAGCCCGGCCCGCGGGTCCTCGCTCGGCGCGACCTCGTCGGCCAGCGTGGCGAGCCCGGTGCGCAGCCTGTCCTCGATGTCGGGCATCAGCCTTCCTCCCCGTCGGGCCACGCCTTGCGCAGGTTCGCGAGGGCGTGGCTGGTCGTGGCCTTCACGGTGCCGACCGCGATGCCGAGGGTCTCGGCGATCTCGCTCTGGTCGAGGTCGAGCCAGTAGCGCAGCACCAGGACCTGGCGCTGCCGCGGCGGCAGCGCGGCCAGCACCGTGCGCAGCCGGCGGTGCTCCTGCCCGGCCAGCGCCTGGGACTCGGCGGACGCCGCGTCCGCCGACCGCTCCGCCGGCGCGCGCCGCACCACCCGCAGGTGGCGCAGCCGCGACCGGGACAGGTTGACCACCGTCCGGCGCAGGTAGGGCAGCGCCTTCTCCGCGCTCGCAAGCGTTTGCCACCGCGCGTGCAGGCGGACGAAGGACTCCTGGGCGATGTTCTCCGGGTCGTCCGCGCCCAGCAGGTAGGCCAGCCGCTTCATGGCCTCGAAGGACTCGTCGAACAATGACCCGAACCCGGCGTCGAACCCCGCACCGGAGCCGATGCGGGGTTCACGCGTGCTGTCGGTCGCCGTGTTCACGCCCCCTTGACGCCTGCCACGGCTCCCGGGATTAGTTCAGAAGCCGATCTCCTCGCGGACGAGGACAACCGTGCCACGGCCGGGCAGGAACTCCCGCTCCATGATGAGCAGCTTGCCGATGAACGACTCGAAGCCCGACGGCCGGACCCGGGCGTGCTCGCGCGGGAACGTGTAGGTGCGGATGCGGCGCAGCGCCGTCTCGAGGTCCGGCACGACCTTCTGCGCGCCCACCACCCAGATCGCCTTCTCCGCGCCCGCCGCGTACGGGCCGAGCTGGCTGCCGCTCGCGGACGCCGCGACGAGGACGCCGTCCTCGGTGACGGCGTGCACGCTGCCGACGATGACGTCCGGGGTCGCGCCCATCGCGATCTGCGTGCGGATGTCGGCCGGGTCGGCGTCGGCCAGCTGCGTGCGCACCGACCGGAAGTCGCCGGAGGAGTCGATGTCGTCCTTGATCCCGGACAGCCGCAGCGTCTCGCTGACCGAGGTGAACACCGCCTTGTCCCGCGGCAGCAGGTCGCGCACGAGCACGCGGGCGTCGGCGGCCGTGTCGACGACGTGGGCGGTGAAGCCGCGTCCGATCAGGCCGGCGACGGTTCGGGTGAGCTGCTCGTCGCCGGCCGGCACGGCGAACGACTCGTCGAGCGGGAGTGGCTCGATCACGGTCTCGGTGGTCACCTGTGGTCCCTCCAACAGTGGTTCTGATTGGTAACTGACCCCATCATGAGGAACCATGGAAGGCGGCGACAGGAGGCACTTCCTGCTGCCTCGGTGACCTGGAGGTAACCGTGCAGGTACGCGACACGGAGGCCGCGCGACTGTGTCACGCGCGACAGATCCTGGACCGCGTGGGAGACAAGTGGTCGATCGCGGTGATCCACTCGCTCGGCAAGGGGACCAAGCGGTTCACCGAGCTGAAGCGCGACATCGACGGCATCAGCCAGCGCATGCTCACCGCGACCCTGCGCACGCTGGAGCGCGACGGGCTGGTGCACCGCACGGTCCATCCCGTGGTGCGGCCGCGGGTCGACTACGTGCTGACCGAGCTCGGCCTGACACTGCTCGGCACCGTGTGCACGCTGATGACGTGGGCGGTCACGCACGCCGACGACATCGACGGGGCGCGCGCCGCGTACGACGCGCGCCCCGGGACGTGACTCGTCAGCGCTCGACCTCGCCGGCGATGAACTTCTCCACCGCGTCGTAGGCCTCCGAGTCCGAGTACTGCTCGGGCGGGGACTTCATGAAGTAGGACGACGCCGACAGGATCGGGCCGCCGATGCCGCGGTCCAGTGCGATCTTCGCGGCGCGCACCGCGTCGATGATCACGCCGGCCGAGTTGGGCGAGTCCCACACCTCGAGCTTGTACTCGATGCTCAGCGGCACGTCGCCGAACGCCTTGCCCTCCAGCCGCACGTAGGCCCACTTGCGGTCGTCCAGCCACGGCACGTGGTCCGACGGTCCGATGTGGACATCGGCCTTCGCCATCTCGTGCGGGATCTGCGAGGTGACCGACTGCGTCTTGGAGATCTTCTTGGACTGGAGCCGCTTGCGCTCCAGCATGTTCATGAAGTCCATGTTGCCGCCGAAGTTGAGCTGGTACGTGCGCAGCAGCTCGACCCCGCGGTCCTCGAAGAGCTTGGCCAGCACCCGGTGGGTGATGGTGGCACCGACCTGGGACTTGATGTCGTCGCCCACGATCGGCACGCCGGCCTCGGTGAACTTGGCGGCCCACTCCGGGTCCGACGCGATGAACACGGGCAGCGCGTTGACGAACGCGACGCCGGCGTCGATCGCGGCCTGCGCGTAGAACCGGTCCGCGTCCTCCGAACCGACCGGCAGGTAGGACACGAGCACGTCGGCCCGCGACTCGCGCAGGGCGGCGACGATGTCCACCGGCGTCTCGTCGGACTCGGTGATGATCTCGCTGTAGAACTCGCCGAGGCCGTCGAACGTGTGCCCCCGCTGCACGGTCACGCCGAGTGGCGGCACGTCGCAGATCTTGATGGTGTTGTTCTCGCTCGCCACGATCGCCTCGGACAGGTCGCGGCCGACCTTCTTGGCGTCCACGTCGAACGCGGCGACGAACTCGACGTCACGGACGTGGTAGTCGCCGAACTGCACGTGCATCAGGCCGGGGACGCGAGAGGTCGGGTCGGCGTCGTGGTAGTAGTGCACGCCCTGCACCAACGACGCCGCGCAGTTGCCGACGCCGACGATGGCCACCCGGACACTGCGGCGCTGTTCGCCCATGCCGGTTCTCCTTCTCACTGTGTGATCCAACTGTCCATGTCGTCAGGTCCGCACTGACCTGCGGCGTCACTCCTCGACGCCGTCCTGCCGTTCCTTCTGCTCCCGCTGCTCGGTGGCGATGAGCTCGTTGAGCCAGCGAACCTCCCGTTCGCTGTGCTCCAGCCCGAGCCGGTGCAGTTCGCGGGTGTAGCGGTCGATCTGCTCGCCCGCCCGCGCCATCGAGGAGCGCAGCCCCTCACGCCGCTCCTCGACCCGGCGCCGGCGGCCCTCCAGGATGCGCATCCTGACCTCGGCCGGCGTGCGGGAGAAGAACGCCATGTGGACGCCGAAGCCCTCGTCGTCGTAGGCCTGCGGCCCGACGTCGGCGAGCATCTCCGCGAAGCGCTCCTTGCCCTCCGCCGACAGCTTGTAGACCCGCTTCGCGCGCTTTCCCCAGCTCCTGGTCCCGCGCTCGTCGACGTCCTGCTGGGCGTCCGCGGGCGGGGTGTCCTCGACGAGGAGGCCGGCCTTGAGCAGCCTGCGCAGCGTCGGGTACAGCGAGCCGTAGGAGAACGTCCGCAACGTGCCGAGCATGTCGTACAGCCGTTTGCGCAGCTCATAGCCGTGCATCGGGGCTTCGTGCAACAGCCCGAGGATCGCGAACTCGAGCACCGGGAGCCTTTCTCGTGTGAGCTGACCTACTCGTCCACTATATCGCGCCGATACATCAGAGTGGTGTCCACAGAGTGGACGTGGTGTTGATCACCGCGGCCGCCGGACCCGTGTGCGACCACCTCGGCGGGGCATGATCGCTGGTCAGGTCACGGCTACAACGCAGAGTCGCGAACGGTCAGCGCGCCGTATGCCAATGAGGGTCTCGACGTGGTAACGGCGCCGCGTACGCTGTTGGGCGTGCGAACACAGCGGCAGGTAGTCGACTACG
>CAWJCX010000046.1:0-104785 GCA_963841395.1 uncultured Actinomycetota bacterium | reverse complement strand
CCACCGGCGACCGCGTCCTCGCCGACGGCCTTGACCAGCGCGTCCTGGTACGCGGCCGCCGCCTCGTCGGCGCTCTTGCCGGCCACCACGTCCGCGGTCGCCTGCTGCAGCGCGGTCGACACCTTCGGGTAGTCCGCGAGGCCCGGCCGGAACCGGGTGATCGGCAGCACCTCGGTGGCGATGAAGTTCAGCATCGGGTCGCCCGCGAGGACCTCGGCGTTGACGTCCTCGCGCTGGGTGACCTGCGCGGAGTCGCCGAGGTAGGCCTTGGTCGCCTCGGCGGAGTTCATGAACTGCCAGCAGCTCCCACGCCTGCTGCGGGTACTCGGTCTTCGGGTTGATCACCCGGACGCCGCCGCCGGACATGCTGACGAAGTCCTGACCGTCCACACCGGACCCGGGGTTCATCGCGGGGATCTTCGCCCAGCCCACCGCGGTGTCCCGGTCGGCCATCTTCGCCACGCCGTCGGTCGGGTCGACGACCGAGCGCCAGAAGTAGTCGCTCTCCAGCAGGATGCCGATCTTGTTCTGCGGCGAACTCCTCGAACGACTTGTCGCGGCCCTTGGCCTCCTGCTGCAGCACCGGGTCGCCGAGCCCGCCGTTGTAGACCTTCTGGTAGAGGTCCAGCACGGCCTTCATGTCGTCGGTGTCGCCCTGCCACTTGCCGTCGGCGTAGATCTCCGAACCGGTGCCGACCAGCAGCGGCAGCACGCCCTGCATGGCGGTCGCCTCGGTCATCGCGGTGCCGGCGTTGAGCTGGATCGGCGTGACGCCGGGCAGCGTCTTGAGCGACAGCGCGGCCGCGGTGATCTCGTCCCAGCTGGTCGGCTGCCAGTCGTCGGGCAGGCCCGCCCTGCTGGAACAGCTTCTTGTTGAAGAACAGCACCCGGCCGTCGGTGCCCTGCGGGACGCCGTAGCGCTTGCCCTCGAACGTTGCCGAGCTGCCTGGACCGCGTCGGGGATCTGGTCCCAGCCGTCCCAGCCGTCCACCTTGTCCTTGCCGACCACGTCGTCGAGCGGGCGGACCTGGCCGCCCTGGGCGAACTCGCCGAGCCAGATGCCGTCGATCTCGATGAGGTCGCCGCCGATGTCGGTGCCGAAGTCGAGCGCGATCTTGGCCTTGTACTCGGCGTCGTCCACGCCGACGCCGTCGAACTTGATCTTGACGTTGACGCCCTTGTCCTTCTGCTGCTTGGTGAACTGCGGGATCACCCAGTCGTTGATCCACTTGGCACCGTGCTCGTTCTTGCCGCCCGCGACGGAGTTCGAGGTGATCGTGAGCGTGACGTCCTTGGCGTCGGCGTTCTTGCCGGAGTCGGACTCCTGCTCCTGGCCGAGGCAGCCGGACAGCACCAGTGTCGTGGACACGGCCGCCGCCAGCAGCATCGTGCGTCGCATTTCGGCACCTCATCTCGTCGTCGAGCGGCGTCGGCGGGGAGAACTCACCAACCGCGGACCGAATGTGTCGAAATCTTGTATCAGCGTCGGCTTACTGATAACAAGCGTCAGCGCGAGGCGTCACCGCGGAGCCGCGGCCAGCGCGAACACGCTGCCGTCGTGGCCACACAGGACCTGCCCGCCCGGCCCCGCCGCGGCGATCGTGTCCCGATCGGAACGAACGGCGCGCCGTTCGCCGCCGCCGACCACCAGCGCCCCGGCCGCGCCCAGGGCGACCAGCTCGCCGCCGACCGGCAGCAGCACGGGCGCGTCCCGGCCGGCGGACACCGCCGTGCGGCCGGCCCGCAGCCCGTCGAGCACCGCGCCGGCGAGGTCCGGGCCGTCGCGCGGCGGCGAGTCCACGGCGACCCAGGTCGTCGGCACGCCGAGCCGCGTGCAGCCGTCCGCCCGGTGCCAGTCGCTGCCGCCGATCGGGGTGGTGTCGCTGCCCCACGCCTGCCACCAGGCGACCGGGCCGCCCCAGGTCGGCGACAGCCAGCTCGAGTGCCAGACCTCGGCCAGCGGCGGGCGCACCGGCAGCGGGTGGCGCCAGGCGCAGTCGCCGGCGAGCGGGTGGTTGACCGACAGCAGCCCGCCGCGCGCGGCCACGGTCGCCACCCAGTGCGGCGGCCGGCTCGCGGAAGTCGACCCAGCCGATGTCGCCGAACGCGTTGGCGTGGCCGTACTCGGTGGTGACCTCCTGGCCGGGCACGAGCGCGATGCCGTACCGCCGGCCGACGTCGGCCAGCTCGGCGTGGTGGGCGACGGTGTTGTGGTCGGTGACCGCGAGCGCGTCCGAGCCCGGCCGCGACCGCCAGCGCGGCGCAGCTCGGGCACGGTCAGCTCGCCGTCGGAGTGCAGCGTGTGCGCGTGGAAGTCGGCCGCGACCCAGCGCAGCCCGGCGGCCGCGGGCAGCTCGCGGCGCGGCGGCCGCTCGCGGCACCGGCGGCGCCGGCCGGGCCGCCTCGACCTGCGGGGAGCCGCCGGTGCGGACGGTGACCGTGTAGTCCACTCCGGACTCGGGCACCCGGTGCAGGCCGACGATCACGTGCCACAGCCCGGGTTCCGGCTCGCCGGGCAGGTAGCCGGGCGTGGCGGCGGCCGGGGTGATCGCGTACCGGGTGCGCGCGCCGCCCGACCAGCCGCGCCAGCCCGCGGCGCCCTCGCAGCCGAGGTCGATCACGGCGTCCGGGTCCGTCGACGGTCAGCTCGACCTCGACCGCCGGACAGCCCGGCGGGACCTCGAACGGCAGCCGCGGCCAGATCCCCGCGGCGCGGTCGTCCCGGGTCCAGCGGCCTCGGTGCACGATCTCGTGAACGATCTCCACGGCGGCGATACTGCCAGTGATTGCGGAACATGGGCGCGGCTCCACCGCGATGATCGCGGCGACCGGGTAGCGTGCGATCCGTGGTCGCGACGGATCCGGTGGACGCTCGCCTGCTCGGCGTCGTCGCCGAGATGGGCAGAGCAGCAGTGCACGAGGTCGCCGCCCGAATGGGGATGGATCCCCGGGAGGTGGCCTCGCGGCTCGTCGCGCTGTCCGCGACCGGGTTGCCGCTGCTCGTGGGCGTGGAGTGCGACCCGGCCCGGCTGCGCGCCGCCGCGGCCGCCGCGCATGCAGCAGGCCCGCCGCCCCGTACGGATACCCGCCGCAGCAGCAGTACCAGGCGCCGCCGTCGGGCCCGGTGCCGATGCAGTACCCGGGCGCGCCGATCCAGCCCGGGCCGCCGGGGCCGGTCCCGTCGGGCCGCCCGGACCGTCCGGTCCGCACTCGGTGCCGTCCGGGTCCGTACTCGGTCCCGTCCGGCCCGTACTCCGTGCCGTCCGGGCCGCCGTGCCGATGGCGTACCCGGCGCGGACGGGCCCGCCGAGCTCGCCGTTCCCCATGCAGACCGGCCCGCCGAGCGTGCCGTTCCCGTCGCCGGCGCCGGACGCGCCGATGACCATGTGGGGGCCGCCGCAGACCGCGTCGTGGGCGCGGGGCGACCAGCCGCCGCAGGACGTCACGCAGCCGACCGTGCGCACCGACCGCGCCGAGGCCGAGGTCCGGCAGGGCAAGGTCGGCACGATGCTGCAGGCGGAGGGGCTGGAGGGCGAGAAGCTCGCGATCCAGCTCGTGGAGGTCGTGGACCCGGCCGACTACCTGTTCACCGCGGCCGGCTACCGGCTGCAGGAGGGCGAGCGGTCGGTCGTCGTGCACACCGAGCTGACCAACCGCGGGGCGGTGGCGTTCCAGTCGCTGCCGGACCTGTACCTGGTGCTGGTGACGCCGGACGGGAAGACGATCTCGAAGGCGCCGGTGTCGCTGTCGTCGCGGCCGCCGCACCGGATCGGCGTGCCGCCGGGCGAGACCGCGGGCGGGCACACGGTGTACGTGGTGCCGGAGCAGACCGAGATCACCTCGGTGCGCTGGAGCCCGCGTCCGGACGAGGAGACCCGCACCCTCACCTGGACGATCGAGGACTGACGCTAGTCACGGCCGCCGAACATGCGGCCCAGCCAACCCTTGCGCTGCTCCGGCTGCTGCTGCTCGGGGGCAGGCCGTGCACGCGGACCTGCGACTGCTGTGCGGGGATCGGCGTGGTCGGCGGCTCGCGCCGCGTGCCCGGCCGGAAGTCCTCGCGCTGGGCGCCGCGCTGGAAGTCCTCGTGATCCTCCGCCAGTCGGCGGTCCGGGGCTCTCCTCTCCCCCGATCACCGACGGCGCCACGCCGTCGACGAGGAAGCCGTCCGATAATGGTCGTCTCGCTCAGTCATGGCATCACCTCGTACCCGACGCGTTTGCCGAACAAGGTACGCGAAAATCTCCCACGACCGCCGGTTACGCGCCCGCGATCGCGCGCACAATCAGCCGTCGGCCAGCAGGTCCAGCGCGTTGCGCAGGTCGTCGGGATACTCGCTGGTGAACTCGACCCAGCGGCCGTCGGCCGGGTGGTCGAAGCCCAGCCTGCGGGCGTGCAGCCACTGCCGGGTCAGCGCCGAGCCGCTTGGCCAGCACCGGGTCGGCGCCGTAGGTCAGGTCGCCGACGCACGGGTGGCGCAGCGCCGCGAAGTGCACCCGGATCTGGTGCGTGCGCCCGGTCTCCAGCTTGATGTCGACGAGCGACGCCGCGCGGAACGCCTCCAGCGTGCGGTAGTGCGTGACGCTCGGCCGGCCGGACGCGACGACCGCGAACTTGTAGTCGTGCTTGGGATGCCGGTCGATCGGCGCGTCGATGGTGCCGTCGGTCGGGTCGGGGTGGCCCTGCACGAGCGCGTGGTAGCCCTTGTCGACCGTGCGCTCCTTGAACGCGCGCTTGAGCACCGTGTACGCGTGCTCGCTCTTGGCCACCACCATCACGCCGGTGGTGCCGACGTCCAGCCGGTGCACGACGCCCTGCCGCTCGGCCGCGCCCGAGGTCGACACCCGCACGCCGGCCGCGGCGAGCCCGCCGACGACGGTCGGGCCGGTCCAGCCGGGGCTCGGGTGCGCCGCCACGCCGACGGGCTTGTCGACGACGATCACGTCGTCGTCCTCGTACAGGATCCGTCATGCCGGGCACCGGCTCGGCCGCGGACGGCGACGGGCGTGCTCCGGCTCGGGCAGCGTCACCTCGAGCCAGGCGCCGGCGACGAGCCGGTCGGACTTGCCGGCCGGGCGGCCGTCGAGGCTCACGTCGCCGGACTCGGCGAGCGCGGCGACCGCGGTGCGGGACAGGCCGAGCAGCTTGGCGAGCCCGGCGTCGACCCGCATGCCGTCCAGCCCGTCGGGCACCGGCAGGGTGCGGGCGCTCACTGTCTTCTTGTCCTTGGTGGACCGGCCGTCGTAGTCGCGGCCGAGCAGCGCCATCAGCACGATCAGCGCGCCGCCGCAGACGATCGACGAGTCGGCGACGTTGAACACCGGGAACACGTCGCCGTTGGGCGCGAACGGCGAGAGGAAGTCGACCACGTGGCCGCGCAGCGGGCCCGGCTCGCGGAAGAACCGGTCGATGAGGTTGCCGAGCGCGCCGGCCAGCACCAGCGCCGAGCCCGACGGCCCAGCCGATCGAGCGCAGCTTCGGCATGATCCAGATGATCGCGACGACCACCGCGACGCGCGACGAGCGTGAGCAGCCAGGTCATCCCGGTGGCCATGCCGAACGCGGCGCCGGGGTTGCGCACGAGCTGCAGGTAGAACAGCCCGCCGAGGACCCGCACCGGCGGCTCGCCCTCGAGCGTCGCCACGGCGATGATCTTCGTGATGATGTCGGCGGCCAGCACCACGGGCGCCACGACCGCGAACAGCCACGCCGCGCCGCGGCGGCAGCGGCGGCTCGGGCGGCGCTGTCGGTGCCCGTCGCCGGCCGGCTGCGCGGGCTCGGGCGCCGGTCTCGGCGTCGGTCCGGCGTCCGCGCCGGTGTCGGTGCTGGTCTCGTCGCTCACCCGGCCATTGTCCACGGTGGCCGGCGGTCGGGCCTGGCACCGAGCGGCGGACAGGAACGGCGGCAGCGGGCGCGGGTCGGGAGTCGGCGTCCAGCGGCCGTCCACCTGCTCGTAGTCCCACGCCGGGCCGTCGGCGACCAGCGCGTGCAGCGCGCCGACCAGGCGGTCGACGTGCTCGGCGGTGCTGGCGAGGCCGAGGCTCGCGCGCAGCGCGCGGGTGCCCGCTCGCGCCGGCGGCGGCGAGCAGCCGGCGGGTCGCGATGTGCGCGCAGAACGCGCCGTCCCGCACGCCGATGCCGTGCTCGGCCGACAGGGCCGCCGCGAGCAGGCCCGGGTCGCGGCCGTCGACGGCGAAGCTCACCACGCCCACCCGGTCGCCGCCGAGCAGCGACAGCTCCCGCAGGCCCGGCACGCCGGCCAGGCCCGCGCGCAGCCGGGCCAGCAGCGCCGCCTCGTGCGCGACGATCGAGTCCCAGCCGTGGCGGGCGAACGTCTCGCACGCCACGGCCAGCGCGTGCGCGCCGACGACGTTCGGCGTGCCGGCCTCGTGCCGCTCCGGGCCGGTGGACCAGGACACCGCCAGGTGCGAGCCGCGGTCGGCGACCAGCGTGGTCGCTCCCCCGCCGGCCAGGTACGGGTCGGCCGCGCGCAGCCAGTCGGCCCGGCCGACCAGCGCGCCGGCGCCGAACGGGGCGTACAGCTTGTGCCCGGACAGCACGACGTAGTCCACGTCCAGCGCGCGGATGTCGACCGGCCGGTGCGGCGCGAGCTGGGCGGCGTCGAGCACGATGCGGGCGCCGTGGTGGCGGGCGATCGCGGCGACGTCGGCCACCGGCCACAGCTCGCCGGTCACGTTGGACGCGCCGGTGACCACCACCAGCCGCGGGCCGGCCGGGCACGCGCGCAGCGCCGCGTCGAGCTCGCCGACCGACCGCCGATGCCGGCGCACCCACGGGCCCCGCCACGGCAGCAGCGCCGCGTGGTGGTCGGTGTCGAAGTGCACCACCGAGGTGCCCCGCGGCACCGCGCGGGCCAGCAGGTTCAGCGCGTCGGTGGTGTTGCGGGTGAACACCACGGTGTCGGTCCGCCGGGCGCCGACGAAGCGGCGCAGCACGTCGCGCGCCCGCTCGTAGACCGCGGTGGTCACCTGGGAGGCGAACCCCGCGCCGCGGTGCACGCTGGCGTACCAGGGCAGCAGCTCGTCGACCGCGTCGCGGACCGACTCGAGGCACGGCGCGCTCGCCGCGTGGTCGAGGTTCGCGTACGGCACGCGGCGGCCGTCCACGAGCGGCACGGTCAGCCGGGCGCCGACGACGGGCGGCACGGCGTCGGGAGACGGACCGGGCATGGGGGATGGCGAGCGTCATCGGGATCCTCCGGGTTCGGGGACCCCGCCCCGGGGCCCGCGCTTGCCCGTCCGCACCGCGCGGCGGGCCTGGTCCTCACCCGGGGCACCCCACCGCGGTTGGAGGGTTGCCGGCCAGCAAGCCGGGGCTTGACGCTGGCGCTCATGACCTTCGTCTCCGACGGTAGCCGATCGGGCGGAAAACTGTCCAACCGCGTGCGTGCTTGAAAGACTCGACCCCATGAGTGACTACGACGTGCTGGTGCTGGGTTCGGGACCGGGTGGGCAGAAGGCGGCGATCGCCGCCGCGAAGCTCGGCGCGCGGGTCGGGCTGATCGAGAAGCGCAACATGATCGGCGGCGTGTGCATCAACACCGGCACCATCCCGTCCAAGACGCTGCGCGAGGCCGTGCTCTACCTGACCGGCATGAGCCAGCGAGAGCTGTACGGCCAGAGCTACCGGGTCAAGGAAGAGATCACCATCGGCGACCTCACCGCCCGGACCAGCCACGTCGTCGGCCGCGAGGTCGACGTGATCCGCAGCCAGCTCACCCGCAACGGCGTGGCGATCCTGCCCGGGATGGGCGCGTTCACCGACCCGCACACGATCCAGGTCTCCGACGGCAGCGGGCAGGAGCGGTCGGTCACCGCCGACAAGATCGTGATCGCCACCGGCACCACGCCGGCCCGTCCGTCCACTGTGGACTTCGACGCGCAGACGATCATCGACTCGGACGGGATCCTCGGGCTGAACCGGCTGCCGCGCACGATGATCGTCGTCGGTGCAGGTGTGATCGGGATCGAGTACGCCTCGATGTTCGCCGCGCTCGGCACCAAGGTGACGGTCATCGAGCAGCGCATGCGGATGCTCGACTTCTGCGACACCGAGGTCGTCGAGGCGCTGAAGTACCACCTGCGCGACCTGGCGGTGACGTTCCGGTTCGGCGAGACCGTGTCCGCCGTGGAGAAGCACAAGAACGGCACGGTGACGGTCCTCGAGAGCGGCAAGAAGATCCCGGCGGACACGGTGATGTACTCGGCCGGCCGGCAGGGCATGACCGAGCACCTCGACCTGCCCGCCGCCGGGCTGGAGGCGGACAAGCGCGGGCGGATCAAGGTCGACGCCAACTTCGCCACCGCGGTCGGCCACATCTACGCGGTCGGCGACGTGATCGGCTTCCCCGCGCTCGCGGCCACCTCGATGGAGCAGGGCAGGCTGGCCGCCCACCACGCGTGCGGCGAGCCGGTGCACGAGATGCACGAGCTGCAGCCGATCGGCATCTACTCGATCCCCGAGATCAGCTACATCGGCCGCACCGAGGACCAGCTGACCGAGCAGCGGGTGCCGTTCGAGGTCGGCGTGTCCCGCTACCGCGAGCTGGCCCGCGGCCAGATCATCGGCGACTCCTACGGCGTGCTGAAGCTGCTGGTGTCCCCGGAGGACCGCTCGCTGCTCGGCGTGCACGTGTTCGGCACCCAGGCCACCGAGCTGGTCCACATCGGACAGGCGGTGATGGGCTGCGGCGGCACGATCGACTACCTCGTGGACGCGGTGTTCAACTACCCGACGCTCGCCGAGTCCTACAAGGTCGCCGCCCTGGACGCGACGAACAAGATCCGCCAGATGACGATGCTCGACTAGGTGAACTAGTCGATGCAGAACTCGTTGCCCTCGATGTCCAGCATCGGGATGCACGACTCGTTCTCGTCGTCGGCGAGCAGAACCTGCACGCACACCGCGCCGAGCGCGACCAGCCGTTCGCGCTCGGCCTGGAGTGCGGCGAGGCGCTCGTCGCCGACGAGCCCGGTGCCGACCCGCACGTCGAGATGCACCCGGTTCTTGACGACCTTGCCTTCGGGAACGCGCTGGAAGAACAGCCGCGGGCCCACTCCCGAGGGATCAACGCAGGCGAACGCGGAACCGCGACGCTCGGGCGGCTGCGAGCGATCGAAGTCGTCCCACGTGGCAAACCCTGCGGGCGCCGGCGGTACGACGTACCCCAGCACCTCGCACCAGAAACGAGCGACACGCTCGGGTTCCGCGCAGTCGAAGGTGACCTGGAACTGCTTGACCGACGCCATCGGTCCACCGTAGCGGCGCGGGCCGCTGCGCCGGAAACGCTTTAGCCGTACAGGAACGTGCCGGGGAACGGGACGGTCCAGCCGTCGCTCTGGCGGACCGTGTAGCCGGAGTACTGGGCCGCGCCCTCGAAGAACTGCCAGCCGCCGAACACCTTGCCGTTGACCGGTTCCGCGAGCACCGCGGCCACGTGCGTGGACAGCGCCTCGTAGGACACGCCGTCCCAGTCGCCCGCCAGCGCGGGGTCGGCGGCGCGCTGCGCCGGGGACGCGGTCAGCGCCCACAGGCTGAAGTGGACGTGCGCGCCGGTGCTGCTGCCGCCGCACGGCAGGGCGTTCCCGATCGTGCCGAGCACGGTCCCCTGCGCGACCTGCTGTCCGTCGCCGACCTGGATGTTCTCCATGTGGTAGTAGCCGCTGCGCCAGCCTTCCTGGTGGTCGACGGTCACCCACGGGCCGCCGGCGCACTGCCAGACGTGCACGGTGCCGCCGAGCGCGGCGCGCACGACGCCGTCCTGCGGGACCAGGTCGATCGCGTTCTTCGGGCCGTTGGCGCCGTCGTCGGAGTGGATGCCGGACGAGTAGGCGGCCTGGCCCGGCGCATAGGGCAGGCCGAACGCCGGGAAGAACGGGGCGGCCTCGGTCGCGGACGCGGCGGGTGCCACCAGCAGCCCGACCGCGAGCGCGGCGGCACCCAGCACGGCGGTGAACCGGCTCCTGATCGCCTTGGTCGTCACTGTCCGCGCCCTCCCAGTCGTGCTCCGTAACCCTGGGCGGGACGTTATTCACCGGATCGGGTCACGGGGACCATCGATCGGAGGTGACGTTTGCCAGATTTGCCGGGCTAGTTCTCCTTGCCGGTCTCGCCCATCCAGCGGGCGTAGCGGCCGGCCCGGTCGACCGCGCGGATCCGGTGCTCGGTCTCGACGCGGGCCCGCTCGGTGGCCACGACCAGCAGCTGGTCGTGCTCCTGGAGCCGGGTGCCGGGCGCGGGCGTGTGGCCGACGCCCGCGCGGACGAGCAGGCTGACCGTCGCGCCGATCGGCAGGCGCAGCTCCCGCAGGTAGACGCCGTGCATCTTCGAGCCGACCGGGATGCGCACCTGCAGCAGCACGGCGTCCATCTCGTCGAGCGGCGCCGCGTCCACGTCGATCTCCTCGGAGCGGGCGCCACGGGCGAGCCCCAGCATCGACGCGAACAGCTGCAGGGTGCTGCCCTGCACCAGCGTCAGCACGATGACCAGCACGAACACGCCGTCCACCAGGTGCCGCGCGGCGGGCAACCCCTCGGTGAGCGGGATCATCGCGAGCACGATCGGTACCGCGCCGCGCAGGCCGGCCCAGGACAGGAACGCCTGCTCGCGCCACGGCATGCGGAAGGGCAGCATCGACACGACCACCGACAGCGGTCGCGCGAGCAGCGTCACCACCGCGCCCGCGACGAGGCCGGGCACGACGGCGTCCAGCAGCCGGGCCGGCGACATGAACAGGCCCAGCAGGACGAACAGGCCGATCTGGGAGAGCAGGCCCAGCCCCTCGGCGAAGGACAGCGTGTCGGTGCGGTGCGGCAGCCGGGAGTTGCCGAGCACGAGCGACGCGACGTACGCGGCGAGCAGGCCCGACGCGTGGATCGCCGAGCCCGCGGAGAACGCGAGCACCGAGACCGCGACCGTCGCAAGTGGATAGAGACCGGTGGCCGGCAGCGCCGCGCGGCGCAGGGTGGCGGCACCGAGGAAGCCCAGCAGCAGGCCGAGCAGCGCGCCGACGAGCAGCTCGTAGAGGACCGTGAACGGCAGCGTCCAGGTGGCCGTGCCGCCGGAGGCCAGCAGCACCACCGCGATGTAGGCCGCCGCGTCGTTCATGCCGGACTCGAGCTCCAGCGCGCCGACGAGGCGACGGCTCACCGCCACGTTGCGCAGCACGCTGAACACGGCCGCGGCGTCGGTCGACGCGAGCACCGCACCCCACAGCAGCGCGAGCCGCCAGTCGAAGCCGAGGAGGAAGTGCATGGCCACACCGGTCACCCCGATGCTGATCGCGACGGCCACAGTGGACAGCGCGATTCCCGGCCACAGTGACGCTTTCACGTGCGACCAGCGGGTGGTGAGGCCACCTTCGGTGAGGATCAGGACCAGTGCGGCCAGTCCGAGCGACTCGGTGAGCGAGGCGTTCTCGAACTGGATGCCGATGCCGGCCTCGCCGAGCACGACGCCGATCGCGAGGTACAGCAGCAGCGAGGGGAAGCCGAGCCGCGCGGAGATCCGCATCGCCAGCACGGCCACGAGCAGGACCGCGGCGACGGCCCCCAGCACGACGGACAGCTCGGGGCCCACTCCCACCTCCCGAATACCGGCACAACTCCCGACGAATGAACCTAGCGTGCGAAACGGACGGTTGACACGCTGGCGAGAGATCGGTAACTCCCATGGAGGAAAGATCATGCGGCTCCGGCTCCCCCTGGTCATGCTCGGCACCGTCTCGCTCACGGTCGCGGTTGCCTATGGCTCCGCGTCCGGCGCGCAGGCGCCGGCACTTTCGCCCGCACAGGCCCAGATCGCGGCCGCCCCGGACATCCCGGTGGCCGACGTGCAGGCGCACCTGGCTCAGTTACAGGGAATCGCGGACGCCAACGGCGGAAACCGCGCGCACACCCAGCCGGGTTTCCGCGCCAGCCTGGACTACGTCAAGGGCGCGCTGGACGCGGCCGGGTTCACCACGGAGCTACAGGAGTTCTCCTCCGGCGGCACCGGCTGGAACCTGATCGCCGACTGGCCCGGCGGCGACGAGAACCAGACCATGATGTTCGGCGGGCACGCCGACAGCGTCGACGCCGGACCCGGCATCAACGACAACGGCTCGGGCTCGGCGGGCCTGCTCGAGGTCGCGCTGACCGTGGCCGAGCAGAAGCTGCAGCCGGCCAAGCACCTGCGGTTCGCCTGGTGGGGCGCGGAGGAGCTGGGCCTGGTCGGGTCGTCGAACTACGTGTCGAGCCTCGCGCAGGCGGACATCGACAAGATCGCCGGCTACGTCAACTTCGACATGATCGGCTCGCCGAACCCGGGCTACTTCGTGTACTCGTCGGCCGACCAGCCGGACGGCTCGGAGGCGTTCGAGAAGATGCTGACCGACGACTACACCGCGCGGGGCATCCAGACCGAGCCGATCACGGTCGGCGGCCGCTCGGACCACGCGGCGTTCGCGGACGCGGGCATCCCGACCGGCGGCACGTTCAGCGGCGCGGAGGAGATCAAGACCGACGAGCAGGCCGCCAAGTGGGGCGGCACCGCCGGCCAGGCCTTCGACGAGTGCTACCACTCCGCGTGCGACACGGTCGACAACCTCAACGTGGACGCGCTGGACAAGAACAGCGACGTGCTCGCCGACGCGGTCTGGGCGCTCTCCGCCTAAGGACCGAGCAGTGCGGTGAGGCGGGCGGGATCGCCGCCCGCCACCTCCACCACCTTGTCGCGGCCGCGTTCACCCGTCACGATCGCCACGTCCCGGCGACGGACACCGAACGCGGCCGCGAGCGCGTCGCGGACCGCCTCGTTCGCCTTGCCCTCCACCGCCGGCGCGGCCACGGCGACGACGAGCGCGTCGCCGGCCCACCTGCCGCCGACCGCGACGCGCCGGGAGCCCGGCTTGACCCGCACCCCGAAACGCAGCGGCGTCACAGGCCGGTGAGGATCTCGGTCAGCCGGTCCAGCGTGCCGGCGATCCACGGCAGCGCCGTCGGGTCGGGGCTGTCGAGTGCCTCGCGGCGCTGGTCGTCGGTCTCGCCGGTCAACTGACCGGTCGCCACGCGGAAGCGCAGCGAGTCGGCCGGCTCGCCGAACTCGGTGCCGGGCAGCAGGGCCAGGCCGTGCTCGTCGAGCAGCCGCGCGGCCACGTCACCGGCCGTCCCCTCGACCAGCCCGCGCAGGTCGGGGTAGCTGTAGAACGCGGCCTGCGGCGGCTCGACGGCGGCGCCCGCGGCCGCGAACCGTCCGGCCACCTCGGCGTTGACCCGTTCGTACAACCGCCGCGCTTTGTCTACATAGGACCGGATCGGGTCCGGCTCGGTGAACGCCAGCGCGGCGGCCACCTGCACGGGCACCGTCGGGCACGACCACAGCTCGCTCGCCACCGTGAGCGCCGCGTCCAGCAGCGGGCCCTCGGGGAAGCGCGCCACGCCGATCCGCCAGCCGCCGAGCGCGAGGTTCTTGGCGAGCCCCGTGGTGACGATCGTGCGCTCGGGCGCGAGCTCCGCCGGACTGGTGAAGTCCCCGCCGTACACGAGGTCGCGGTAGATCTCGTCCGAGATCACCACGAGGTCGTGCTCGCGGGCGTAGGCACAGGCGGCGCGCACCGTCTCCGCGGAGGCGAGCCGGCCGGTGGGGTTGTCGGGCAGCGTGAGGACCATGGCCCGCGCGCCTGGCGACACCAGGGCGGGGTCGGGCACGCCGCCCTCGCGCGCCGGCACGAGGAGCGCCCGGTGGCCGAGCAGGGCGGCCTGCTGGGCGTAGGAGACCCAGCTGGGCCGCGGGAGGACGACGTCGCCGCCGACCACCTGGAGGGCCGTGTAGAGCAGCGCCTTGCTGCCCGGCCCGGCGAGCACCTGCTCCGGCTCGGTCGGCAGGCCGCGCCGGGTCCAGTAGCCGGCGGCCGCCTCCCGCAGGGCGGGCTCGCCGGCCACCGGGCCGTACGCGTTGCGCCCGGCGGCGTCGGCGAGCGCCTCGGCGAGCAGCGGGTGCACGGGGACCCCGGCCTGCCCGAAGGACATGGGCAGCGCCGGGAGCCCGGCGCGCCGCCGCGCCTCGACCACCTGGTGCGCGGCCAGGGTCGCCGACACCGCCACGCTCAGGCCTTCGCCACCGCGACGGTGACCGGCACGCCGTCGCCGACCGTGCCGTCGAAGCCCGTCGCCGGCCCGTAGGACACCGCGTCGGCCAGGGTCTCGCCCGCCACGAACGCCTCGTGGGCGCGGACCGCCACGACCACCTCGTCGGGCGCCTGGACCGTCAGCGTGATCCGGTCCGCCACGTCCAGGCCCGCATCGCGGCGGGCCTGCTGGACCACCCGCACCAGGTCTCGCGCCACGCCCTCGGCCTCCAGCTCCGGGGTCGTCGCCGTGTCCAGCACGACCAGGCCCGAGCTCGCCGGCAGCTCCGCCGTAGCGCCCGTGTCGGTGGCCACGAGCCGGCGCTGGTACTCGCCCGGCAGCAGCTCGATGCCGGCCGCCACGACGGTGTCGCCGTCGGAGGTCCACTCCCCCGCCTTCACCGCGCGGATGACCTTCTGCGTGTCCCCCCCGAGCCGCGGGCCGCACGCCCGCGCGTTGACCACGAGCTCGAAGTGGCCGTGCGCCGCCACGTCCGTGGTCAGCGAGACCTGCTTGACGTTGACCTCGTCCGCGACCAGCGCCGTGAACGGCTCCAGCACGGCCGCGTCCGGCGCGGCGACCACCAGGGACGCCAGCGGCAGGCGCACCCGCAGCTTGTTCGACTTGCGCAGTGCCAGCGCGGCCGAGCACACCTGGCGCACCCGGTCCATCGCCGTCACCAGCGCGTCGTCGGCCGGCAGCGCGTCGTCGGCCGGCCAGTCGGCCAGATGTACCGAGCGCTCGCCGGTGAGGCCGCGCCAGACCGCCTCGGCCGTGAGCGGCAGCAGCGGCGCCACGACCCGCGACACGACCTCCAGCACGGTGTGCAGCGTGTCGATGGCGTCCCGGTCGCCGTCCCAGAAGCGGTCCCGCGAGCGGCGGACGTACCAGTTGGTCAGCGCCTCCAGGTACTCCCGCACGCCGGCGCACGCGCCGGACAGGTCGTAGACGTCCATCGCCTCGCGGGTCGACACGACGAGCGAGTGCGTCTTCGCCAGCACGTACCGGTCCAGCACGTGCGGCGAGTCCGTCCGCCAGGAGCCCTGCACCGACTCCGCGTTCGCGTACAGCGCCAGGAAGTACCACGTGTTCCACAGCGGCAGCACGGCCTGGCGGACCGCGTCGCGGATGCCGCGCTCGGTCACCACCAGGTCGCCGCCGCGCAGGATCGGCGACGCCATCAGGAACCAGCGCATCGCGTCCGAGCCGTCGCGGGAGAACACCTCGTTGACGTCGGGGTAGTTCTTGCGCGACTTGGACATCTTCTGCCCGTCGTCGCCGAGCACGATCCCGTGCGCCACGCAGTTGCGGAACGCCGGCCGGTCGAACAACGCCGTCGCCAGCACGTGCATCGTGTAGAACCAGCCGCGCGTCTGGCCGTTGTACTCGACGATGAAGTCGCCCGGGTAGTGGTGCTCGAACCACTCGGCGTTCTCGAACGGGTAGTGCACCTGGGCGTAGGGCATCGAGCCGGACTCGAACCAGCAGTCCAGCACCTCGGGCGTGCGGCGCATCGTCGACTCGCCGGTCGGGTCGTCGGGGTTGGGCCGGGTGAGCTCGTCGACGAACGGCCGGTGCAGGTCGGTCGGTCGCACGCCGAAGTCGCGCTCGATCTCGTCGAGCGAGCCGTACACGTCCGTCCGCGGGTACTCCGGGTTGTCCGAGACCCACACCGGGATCGGCGAGCCCCAGAACCGGTTGCGCGAGATCGACCAGTCGCGGGCGTTCTCCAGCCACTTGCCGAACTGGCCGTCCCGGACGTGGCCCGGCACCCAGTTGATCTCCTGGTTCAGCTCGACCATCCGGTCGCGGAACTTGGTCACCGCGACGAACCACGACGTCACCGCGCGCTGGATCAGCGGGTTGCCGCAGCGCCAGCAGTGCGGGTACGGGTGGTCGTAGGTCTCGTGCCGCAGCAGCACGCCCGCGCTCTTGAGGTCGCGGATGATCTGGCCGTTGGCGTCGAAGACGTGCATGCCCTCGTACGGCGGCACCTGGCTGTCGAACTCGCCGTGCGGGTTCACCGGCGTGACCGGCGTGATGCCCGCCGCGTCGGTGACGACCTTGTCCTCCTCGCCGTAGGCCGGTGCGATGTGGACGATCCCCGTACCGTCCTCTGTGGTCACGTAGTCGGCGGCGAGGACCTGGTGGGCGTTCTCGGTGCCGGCGAAGAAGTCGAACGGCGGCGTGTAGCGGCGGCCGAGCAGGTCGGATCCCTTGTACCGCGCGACGACCGGCGGCTCCTCGCCCAGCTCACGCGCGTACGCGGCGACGCGGGCCTCGGCCAGCAGGTAGCGCTCGCCGTTCGCCTCGACGACGACGTAGTCGACGTCCGGGTGCACGGCCATCGCGAGGTTGGACGGCAGCGTCCACGGCGTGGTCGTCCACACCAGCGCCAGCTCGCCGGTCTCGAGCCGGAAGCCGACCGTGACGGCCGGGTCCTGGCGGTCGAGGTAGACGTCGTCCATCTTGGTCTCGGTGTTCGACAGCGGCGTCTCGCAGCGCCAGCAGTACCACAGGACGCGGTAGCCCTCGTAGATCAAGCCCTTGTCCCACAAGGACTTGAAGGCCCACATGACGCTCTCCATGAAGTCGAGATCGAGCGTCTTGTAATCGTTTTCGAAGTCGACCCAGCGCGCCTGGCGGGTCACGTAGTCCTGCCACTGGTCGGTGTAGCGCAGCACCGAGGTGCGGCAGGCGTCGTTGAACTCGGCGACGCCCATCTCCTCGATCTCGGCCTTGGTCTTGATGCCCAGCTGCTGCTCGGCCTCGAACTCCGCGGGCAGGCCGTGACAGTCCCAGCCGAACCGGCGCTCGACGTGGCGGCCGCGCATGGTCTGGTAGCGCGGGACGACGTCCTTCACGTACCCGGTGAGCAGGTGGCCGTAGTGCGGCAGCCCGTTGGCGAACGGCGGACCGTCGTAGAAGACGAACTCGTTGCCGCCGTTCGTGCCCGCGGGGCGCGCGTCGATGGTGGCCTGGAAGGTGCGGTCGGTGTCCCAGTAGCCGAGCACGGCCAGCTCGAGGTTCGGGAAGGACGGCTGGGACGCGACGCCCTGGTCCGGTCCGAGCTGCGCCTTGGGGTATGCCATCGGGTTCCTCGCGGTCGTGTCGTTGCCGTGTGTGCCTGCCACACGGGGACGACTCATCGCCGCGGTACCACCCCGCTTGCCGGCGCGCTGACGCACCGGCCACTCATTGCTCGGCTGTGACGGGCCGACCCGTCCGGGTCTAGTAGGGCTCGCGCCCGTTCTTCCGGAAGCTCCCCGGTGATGGCCGGATCAACGCCGCTGTGACCAGGATAGCCACGCGTGGCAACCGGCTTAACGCGCGGTGGCCCGGTGCCGTGCGGCGAGCGTCGCGTCCGGCCCGCAGCGGGCGCACGGCGTGAAGCCGAGCTGGCGCGCCTCGGCCACCGGCAGCGGCAGCGTCGGCTTGTCGAGCAGGTAGCTGCACTGCGACAGGTGGTAGCGCGGGTGCTCGTCCACGACGCGGACCTCGAAACGCAGGTCCGACACCACGAGGAGGTCCGTGGCGTCGGTCTGCTCCTCGCCCGGCTCGCCGGGCTCCTCGGCCTGCAGCTTGGCCTGCTGCCGCCGGGTGAGCGGCGGCTCGGCCGGGCGGTCGTCGAGCTGGTCGGCCGGCACCGCGGCCGGCTCGACGCGCTCAGGCTCCACCCGCTCGGGCTCGACTCGCTCGGGTTCCGGGCGCTCGGGCTCCGCGAACATGTCTCGCGGCATCTCCCGCGCTGGCTCGGGCGGCACCTCGTGGCGAGCCTCGGGCCGGGTCTCCCGCCGCGCGGGCTCCCGACGAGGCGGCTCGACCGGTGCCGCCTCCGCCGGAGCGTCACGCACCGTATCGGCGAACGGTTGCTCACCGTCGCCGAACGGCACGTCAGGATGCCCCAGAAGCACGGGATCCGGCTCCGCCTCCGCGGCGGCTTCCGCCGCGCGGCGGCGGCCACGGAGCCAGTCGAACACCAGCAACCCGGCCGCGAGCACGCTGACCGCGACCGAGACCCACGCGAACAGCGTGTGGGCCGTGGCCAACGCGGTGATCAGCAGCCCGAAGGCCGCCAGCACCAGACCCAGAACGAGATACAGCACGAGACCGTCCGCTGCCTACGCGAGCGCCGAGGCTCTCAGGAGCCTCAGCCGGCCTCGGCGGCACGCGGGCCGAACGCGTAGCCCTGCTGCCCGGACGACCTGTTGCCCTCCGACGAGCCAGAACCGGTGGTGGGCGCGGCGGAACCGCGGTCACCCAGCTCGCGCAGGCTCGACTCGAGGAACGTCTTCAACCTGGTCCGGTACTCGCGCTCGAACGTCCGCAGCTCGTCGATCTTCTTCTCGAGCGCCGTGCGTTCCGCCTGCACCTGTCCGAGCACCTCGGAGTGCTGACGCTGCGCGTCGCGCTCCAGCGTGGTGGCCTTGTCCCGTGCCTGCCGCTCCAGCGTCTCGGATCGCGTGCGCGCGTCGTTGAGCATCGTCTCTGCCCGGGTGCGCGCCTCGTTGACCATGGTGTCGGACTTGGCGCGTGCCTCGGAAAGCAGCTGCTCGGACTTGGTCCGCGCCTCCGCGAGCATGCCGTCGGACTCGGCCTTGGCCTCGCCGGTGAGCCGGTCGGCCATCTCCTGGGCCAGCCCCAGCACCTTGGCGGCCTGCACGTGGTGGTCACCACCGGCGCCGCCCGGGGAGGTCTGCTCCATCGCGCTCGGCGGCGGCACCGGCGTCAGCCGGCGCGGCTCGTCGACGCGCTGCGGCGCCTGCGGCGCGGCGTGGCTCGCGCTCTCGAGGTCGGCACGCGCCGACTCGAGCTGAGCGTCGAGCTGCTCGACCTGCGCACGCAGGTCGTTGTTCTCTTCGATGAGCCGGGAGAGCTCCACCTCGACCAGGTCAAGGAAAGCGTCTACCTCGTCCTCGTTGTAGCCCCGCTTGCCAATGGGAGGCTTGCTGAACGCGACGTTATGTACGTCAGCGGGGGTCAACGACATCTGATCACCTCACGCACTCATCGGCTGCGGTCCATCCAGGCGTCCCCGTCATCCCGGATAGGCCAGTCGCATCAGTATGAACACGACCAACAGCAGCACCATAATCGATAGGTCCAGCCCTACGCCTCCGATCCGCACCATCGGGATCAGCCGACGGACCAAGCGGACCGGAGGATCGGTCACTGTGTAGATGGTCTCCAGCGTTACCGCAACCCCACCGGCCGGGCGCCACTCCCTAGCGAACGCTCGGACGAGTTCGACCACGACTCGGGCGGTCAGGAACAGCCAGAAGACGAACAGTACCCAGTACAAGACAAGCCGGAGGGGGTCCACGTGTCAACTCTGCCATCAATCACGTTCGGTTGAGCAACCCGCCCTCCGCTAGCCGGCGCTTGTCCTCCGCGGTGGGATCCTGGTTCGGCGGTGAGATCAAGAACACCTTGTTGGTGACCTTGTCCATCGAGCCGCGCATGGCGAACGCGAGCCCCGCCGCGAAGTCGACGAGCCTGCGCGCGTCCGCGTCGTCCAGCTCGGTCAGGTTCATGATCACCGGGGTGCCGTCCCGGTAGTGCTCGCCGATGGCCCTGGCCTCGGCGAAGCTGGTCGGGTGCAGGGTCACGACCCGGCCCAGCGGGTACCCGGCCGGGGACGCCGCGGGCTCCGTCTGGCGCGGCCGCGACACCGGTTCGCGCCGGGTGTCCACGGCCAGCGCGCCCTGCACGGGTGCGGTCGTGGACCACGTCTGGCCGGCCCTCGGACGGGTGGCGGGGCGTTGCGGGAAGTCGGCGCGGGCGGAAAGTTCCGTCTCGCGGTCGTCGTAGCGGTCCGCGTACCCGTCGCCGTCGTGCTCTTCCCGGTACCCGCGGCGACCTGCGAGTACGCCGCGCCGCGGCTCCGCGTACGCGTCGTAGTCGTCCTCGTCACCCAGATACTCGGGGCGCCGGTAGCCGGAGCGGTAGTCCATGGCAGCATCGTCGAGGTCATCGAGGTCGTAGCCGTCGTACTCGTCGGCAGGGACCATCCCGAAGTAGGCCTTCAGCTTCTGCAGCGTGCCCATACCTGTCCTCGTTACCTGCGGCTCCCGGAACGTGTTAGGGCGAGGCTAACCCGCGCGTGCCGAGCAGCGCGGTTCCGACACGCACGCAGGTAGAACCGTGCGTAATCGCGATCTCAAGATCATTGGTCATCCCGGCGGACAGCTCCGTGGCATCCGGATGATCACCGCGCAGCCGATCGGCTGCTCGTGCCAATGATCCGAATGCCGCCGCGGGATCCATCTCGCGCGGCGCCACGGCCATCAGCCCGCGGAGACGTAATTCACCCGATCCAGCTACCCCATCCGCGAGCTCGGCGAGCGCGTCGAGAGGGCAGCCGCCGCGCGCGGGGTCGCCGTCGATGCTCGCCTGGATGAGAACGTCGAGCGGACCGGACCGCTCGCCGGCCTCGCGTGCGGCGGCGGTGGCGCGGTCGAGCGCGCCGGCGAGCCGGATGGAGTCGACCGACTGGATCTCGGCCACCCAGCGCGCCACCGAGCGGGCCTTGTTGCGCTGCAGGCTGCCGACCATGTGCCAGCGGACCGCCGCATCGGGGCGGAGTTCGCGCAGCTCAGCGGCCTTGGGCGCGGCCTCCTGCTCACGGTTCTCGCCGAGGTCGAGCATGCCGAGGTCGCACAGCAGTGCCGCGTCGGCGACGGGGAACGTCTTGGTGACGGCGAGCAGGCGGACCTCATCGGGCGCGCGGCCGGCCCGGGTGCAGGCGGTGGCGATGCGCTCGCGCACCACGGCCAGGGCCGTCGCGAGCTGTTCGCGCCGCAAGGGGTCGGGATCGGTCATTCCGTGCTGTCCGGGCGATCTTGCTCGAGCCAGGTCAGGGCGGCCAATCGCCCAGTGGTCATTTCCCTGCGGTGACTGAACAAGGCCGAGTCCTCGAACGTGCACCGCGGGTCGACGCCGATCTTCGCCACGCCGGCGTCGGCGAGCTGCTGCCAGAGTCCGGCCCGCAGATCCAGGCCCGGAGTGCCCTTCCGTGTCTTGGTCGCGCTGCCGGGCAGATGCTTCTCCACATCGGTCTGCATCGCAGCCGGCACCTCGTAGCACTCGCCGCACACGGCCGGGCCGAGCAGCACCTCGATCCGCTCGATCGCCGCGCCCGCGCGGCGCATCGCGTCCAGCGCGGCGGGCAGCACGCCGACCCTGGCGCCGACCCGGCCCGCATGCGCGGCGCCGACCACCCCGGCTTCGGGGTCGGCCAGCAGCACGGGGACGCAGTCGGCGCACAGCGCCACGAGCGCGAGGCCGGGCTCCGCGGTGACGAGCGCGTCGGTTGCCTCGACCGCACCGGGCACGGGGCCCGTGACGATCTCCGCGTTGCGGCCGTGCACCTGCTCCATCCACACGAGACGGTCGCGCCCCAGACCGAGCTCGTCGGCCAGCCGGTTCCGGTTGGCGGTCACCGTGGCCGGGTCGTCGCCGACGCCGGCCCCCAGGTTGAACGACTCGTAGGGCGGCTTGGACTTTCCACCAGCACGGGTCGTCACGACCCGCCGTATGCGACTCACGATGGCGAGGTTACCGGCGCATGAAAGGAGGGACGTCCACCTCGTCGTCGGGGTCCTCGGTGACCGGGACGGCGCGGCCGGGCAGGCTTCCGCTGCCGGAGCCGGGGCGGCGCGTGGCACCGCCCGACGGCGGCGCACCGCCACCCATCGGGTTGCCGTACCCGCTCGCGGCCTGGCGCGGCGGCGGAGCGGTCGGCTGCTGGCTGGTGGCCGGCGGCGGCGTGCTCTGCCTGGGTGGTTCCGGCTCGTGAGCGGGCGGCAGGGCCGGCGGCGGTGGCGGCTCCACGGCGGGCGGCGGGGCCGGCCGGGTGCTCACCTGCCCGGCCTGACCGGACGCCATCGAGCTGCGCGAGCCGATCGCGGTGGCGTCGAGCTTCTTGTGCGTCGGCGTCCCGCTGTCGAAGCCGGCGGCGATCACGGTGACCCGCACCTCGTCGCCGAGCGAGTCGTCGATGACCGTCCCGAAGATGATGTTCGCCTCGGGGTGCGCGGACTCCTGCACGAGCGACGCGGACTCGTTGATCTCGAACAGGCCGAGGTCCGAACCGCCGGCGATCGCCAGCAGCACGCCGTGCGCGCCGTCCATGGACGCCTCGAGCAGCGGCGAGTTGATCGCCTTCTGCGCGGCCTGCACGGCTCTGCCCTCGCCGCGCGCGGACCCGATGCCCATCAGCGCGCTGCCGGCGCCGGACATCACGCTCTTCACGTCGGCGAAGTCGAGGTTGATCAGACCGGGGGTGGTGATCAGGTCGGTGATGCCCTGGACACCGGACAGCAGCACCTCGTCCGCCGAGCGGAACGCGTCCATCAGGCTGACGCCGATGTCACCGAGCTGCAGCAGCCGGTCGTTCGGGATCACGATCAGTGTGTCGCACTCGTTGCGGAGGTCGGTGATGCCGTCCTCTGCCTGCTTCGCGCGCCGCTTGCCCTCGAAGGCGAACGGCCGCGTGACGACGCCTATGGTCAGCGCGCCGAGCTTGCGGGCGATCGACGCGACGACCGGCGCGCCGCCGGTGCCGGTGCCGCCGCCCTCGCCGGCGGTCACGAAGACCATGTCGGCCCCCTTGAGGACCTCCTCGATCTCCTCGCGGTGGTCCTCGGCGGCCCGGGTGCCGACCTCCGGGTTGGCACCGGCGCCGAGACCTCGGGTCAGCTCGCGGCCGATGTCCAGCTTCACATCGGCGTCGGACATCAGCAGTGCCTGCGCGTCGGTGTTCACCGCGATGAACTCGACGCCTTTCAGCCCGACCTCGATCATGCGGTTGACGGCATTGACCCCGCCGCCGCCGATGCCGACGACTTTGATCACCGCCAAGTAGTTGTGCGGGGGCGTCATCGGATCCGCCTTCCTGATCAAGCTCGTGGTGCCTACATCCCATACGCGCGAGCCGAAAACCCTAAACCTCAACAAGAGACTCAGAGTTATGTCAAGCCCGGACGTCGATTACAGGACGGTAGGCATCGACCGTGCCCGATTCCAGCCGCCACGCCGTGCGGTGACGGTGTTGTACACGGCAATCGCCCAGAGCTACTCCCCCGTGGCGCCGTCGATGTTCTCGCGGAGCAGGTCGAGGTGGCCGACGTGGCGGGCGGTTTCCTCGATCATGTGGATCAGTACCCAGCGTAAGTTCACCGGCTCCCCGCGGTGCGCCGACGTCGCGTCCAGGTCGTGCCGCGCGGCGATCTCCCGGTTCGCCGCGCACTGCGCCTCGTAGTCGGCGATGAGCCGCGGCAACGGGACATCGAGGGCGATCCGGAACTCGATGTCCGGATCGGACGTCAGCTCCTCGGCCCAGGTGTCCTCCTGGCCGTCGAACAGCACGGCGAACCAGTAGCGCTCCACGTAACGCAGATGGGACAGCAACGGCCCGACGGCGGTCAGCCGCGAGGCCACCAGCGGCCGGCGGCTCTGCTCGTCGGTGAGGCCGGTGGCCTTCATGACCGCGGTGGCGCGCTGGAAGTCCAGGAAGCCGGTGAGCAGCTCGCGCTCGCCGCCCACCATGGGCGCCTCGGGACGGGTGTCCGGTGCGGCGGCCGGAGACGTGTCCGGGGAAGTCGTCATGGCAAGCAGTCTGACCCCGTCCACCGACAAAATCAGGAAACGGTGGGGAAATCCGGCGTCGCCACGTCGTAGGTCCGCCCCGGGCGGGTGAGCAGGGGCACCAGGACGGCCGCCTTGCGCTCGTTGTCCTCCGCGTCGCCCCACTTCACCGTGCGCCCGTTGGCGAACTTGAACCGCACGTCGCCCGGCGTGCGGGCGGACAGCTCGACGACCTTCGCACGCAGCGGGGCCGGAAGCGCGTCGAGGACGGTCACCGCCGCGTGCGTGGCGGGGTCGTCCGGCCCGACCTCGACGACCTTCAGCACCGGCAGGCCCGGCGGGCGGGTCTTGACCGTGGCGTAGTCCGCGCCGGTGCGGTCGACCAGGTGCACGCCACCGGCTTCGAGCACGACCGCGACCGGGGTCCGCTCGGTCACCTGGATCTCGACGGTGCTGGGGAACGACCGCGACACGCTCACCTCGAACACCCGCGGCAGCTCGGCCACCCGGCGCGCCACCTCGTCGGTGTCCAGCCGGACCATGGGCGTGCCCAGCTCGATGGCGGCGGCCTCGCGCACGCTGTCCCGCGGGATGTCGTGGGTGCCGAGCACCTCGACCGTGCGCACCCCGAACAGCGAGGTGAACATGATGACGTAGGTCAGGCCGAGCATCGCGAGGACGATCAGCAGCGCGGTCCAGCGGCGCGCGAGGTACCGGCCCCTGCTGGGTCCGGGCCGCTCCTCGGGCGGCCCGCCGGCCGCGGAACCGCGCACGGCGGGCCGGCGCCTGCCCCGCGTACCGGTCCGCGTGGTGCTCATCCGACCGTGCTCATCAGGACCGCGCTCATCAGACGGCGACCCGCCGGTCCAGCTCGGCGATCAGCTCCGGGCCGAGCATCGTCACGTCGCCCGCGCCCATCGTCAGCACGAGGTCACCGGGCCGCGCGAGACCGGCCACCAGCGGCGGCACCTTCTCGAACGACGGCTCGTAGTGCACCTGCGCGGCCGGCAACGACACCGCGCCGGCCACCAGCGCGCCGTTCACCCCCGGCTCGGGCTGCTCCCGCGCGCCGTACACGTCCAGCACGACGACCTCGTCGGCGAGCGCCAGCGCCGCGCCGAACTCCGCGGCGAACAGGCGGGTCCGCGAGTACAGGTGCGGCTGGAACACGACCACGAGCCGGCCGCCGTGGGCCGCCTGCCGCGCCGCGCGCAGCTGCGCGGCCACCTCCGTCGGGTGGTGGGCGTAGTCGTCGTAGACCCGGACGTCGCCGGAGCGGCCCTTGAACTCGAACCGCCGGCGCACGCCGCCGAAGCCGGCGATGCCGTCCAGCAGACCGGCGAGCGGCGCGCCCAGCTCGAGACCGGCGAGCAGCGCGGCGATCGCGTTGCCGGCCATGTGCTCGCCCGGCACCGCGACGCGCATGGCGGTCTCCGCGCCGTCCAGCAGGATCCGCGCGACCCCGGCACCGTCGGCCGGTTCGTAGTCCAGCAGCGTCACGTCCCGGTCGGAGCCGGTGGCCTGCCGGCCGTAGCGGCGCACCCGCACCCCGCGCGACTCCGCCTGCGCGGCAAGGGCGGCCGAGCCGGGGTCGTCGGCGCAGGCGACCAGCAGGCCGCCCGGCTCGATCTTGTCCACAAAGGACTCGAAGACCGCGGTGTACGCCTCGACCGTGCCGTGGTGGTCGAGGTGGTCGGCCTCCACGTTGGTGACCACCGCGACCGACGGGTGGAACGCGAGGAACGAGCCGTCGCTCTCGTCGGCCTCCGCGACGAAGATCCCGCCTTCGCCGTGGTGGGCGTTGGCGCCGGACTCGTTGAGGTCGCCGCCGATCGCGAACGACGGGTCGAGCCGGCAGTGCTGCAGCGCCACGGTCAGCATCGAGGTGGTCGACGTCTTGCCGTGGGTGCCGGCGACGCACGCGACGCGGTGGCCGGCCATCAGCGCGGCGAGCGCCTCGGACCGGTGCAGCACGGTGAGCCCGCGCGCGTTCGCCTCGACGAGCTCGGGGTTGTCCGGCTTGATCGCGGTGGACACCACGACCGCGGTCGGGCCCTCGGGACCGAACAGGTCGAGGTTGGCGCGCCGCCTGCCCGACGGCGACCTTCGCGCCCTGCGCGCGCAGCGTCAGGAGCCCGGGCGACTCCTTGGCGTCCGAACCGGACACCGCGAGCCCGCGGTCCAGCAGGATGCGCGCGATCCCGCTCATCCCGGCACCCCCGATGCCGACGAGGTGCGCCCGCTCCAGGGGGAAGGTGCTCACTTCTTGATCACCTCGAGGACCATCCGGGCCAGCACGTCGGCGGCCTCGCGGTGGCCGGTGCCGCGCGCGGCAGCTGCTCATCGCGGTCAGCCGGCGCCGGTCGGTCAGCAGCGGGACCACCAGCTCGGCGACCTTGTCCGGGGACAGCTGCTCGTCCGGGACGAGGATGCCGCCGCCCGCGTCGACCACCGGCTTCGCGTTGAGCGCCTGCTCGCCGTTGCCGTGCGGCAGCGGGACGAACACCGCGGGCAGGCCGACCGCGGCCACCTCGGCGACGGTCATCGCGCCGCTGCGGCACAGCACCACGTCGGCGGCCGCGTAGGCCAGGTCCATGCGCTCCAGGTACGGCACGCCGACGTAGCGCGGCGCGCCCGGGACCTCCTGCACCGCGAGGGAGTTCTTCGGGCCGTGCGCGTGCAGCACGCCGATCCCGGCGTCGGCGAACCGGCGTGCGCAGGCCGACACCGCGTTGTTGATCGAGCGCGCGCCCTGCGAGCCGCCGAACACCAGCAGCGTCGGCGCGTTCGGGTGCAGGCCGAAGTGCCTGCGTGCCTCGGCGCGCAGCGCGGCCCGGTCCAGCTCGACGATCGACTCGCGCAGCGGGATGCCGACCACCTCGGCACCCGGCAGCCCGGTGCCGGCCACGGCGACCGCGACCTGCTCGGCGAACCGCGCGCCGACCTTGTTCGCCAGGCCGGCGCGGGCGTTGGAGTCGTGCACGACGATCGGCATCCGGCCGCGGGCGGCGAGGTAGGCGGGCAGCGCGACGTAGCCGCCGAAGCCGACCACCACGTCCGCGCCGACCCGCTCCAGCACCGCGCGGGTCGTCTTCACCGCGGCGCGCACCTTCAGCGGCAGCTTCAGCAGGTCGACGTTGGGCTTACGGGGCATCGGCACCGGCGGGATCATCTCCAGCTGGTACCCCCGGCCCGGGATGATCGACTTCTCGAGGCCGCGCTCGGTGCCCAGGGCGACGACGCGCGCGTCCGGCCGGATCCGGCGGACGGCGTCGGCGAGCGCGAGCGCGGGCTCGATGTGTCCGGCGGTGCCGCCGCCGGCGATCACGACACAGGGCCCACGGTGGGTGGGGTCGGTCAAGACGTTCCTCCTCGGGAACTGCTGCGCGGGTACCGCCGGCGTGCTCGGTCACCACCGCCGGGGCCCCGCGACCTGGCGGGAGACCGGGCCGGTCTGCGCTTGGCCGGCGGCTGGTACGGCTCCGGGGCGGGCAGCCGCATCAGCCGGCCGAACCGGCCGGGTCCCTGAGAGCGTAGTGCCGCCACCGCCTCGGGCTCATGCCGCGCACAGTTCGCGAGGATGCCGAACACCAGCAGCGTGATCACCACGGACGTGCCGCCGGAGGAGATGAGGGGCAACGTGATGCCGGTGACCGGCAGCAGGTTGACCACGTAGCCGATGTTGATGGCGGCCTGCGCGACCAGCCAGACCGTCAGCGTGCGCGGCGACCAGCCGGATCCACGGGTCGATGTTGCGGGTGGCGACCCGCATGCCGACGACCGCGAGCATGCCGAACAGGCCGAGCACCAGCGCGCAGCCGACGAACCCGAGCTCCTCGCCGATCAGCGCGAAGATGAAGTCGTTGTGCACGTTGGGCAGGTACTGCCACTTCGACGGGCCCTGCCCGAGCCCCTTGCCGAACAGCCCGCCGTCGGCGAGCGCGTACAGCGCCTGGTTGGCCTGGTAGGCCGCGCCGCTCGGGTCGTTCTCCGGGCTGAGGAACGACAGCACGCGGGAGAGCCGGTAGTCGGTGCCGATCGCCAGCACCACGACGCCGGCCAGGCCGCCGAGGGCGAGCGCGCCGAACAGCCGCAGCTGCGCGCCGGCGAACCACAGCAGCGCGATCAGCACCACGCCGAGGGTGACCGTGCCGCCGAGGTCGGGCTGCAGCATGACCAGCGCGAACATCACCAGCGCGGCCGGCACCACGGGCACCAGCAGGTGCCGGTACTGGTGCAGCAGGCCGCGCTTGACCACCAGGATGTGCGCGCCCCACAGGGCGAGCGCGAGCTTGGCGACCTCGACCGGCTGGAACCCGATCGGGCCCGATGACGAACCAGCTGCGCGTGCCGTTGATCTGCGCGCCGAGGCCCGGGATGAGCACGAGCACCAGCATCAGCACGCTGACCCACAGCGCGACCGGGCTCATCGCGCGGATCCGGTTCAGCGGCACCCGCAGGCCCGACCCAGAACAGCACCAGCCCGGCCAGCACGAAGATGAGCTGCTTGCCGAACACGGTGTAGGCCGACGCGTCCTGGTTGAGCGAGATGACCGACGACGCGGACAGCACCATCACCAGGCCGAGCACGATCAGCAGCGCGCAGATCGCGAGCACCAGGTGGAACGACGCGAGCGGGCGGCCGAGCCAGGCGGTGAGCGCGGTGCGGGTGGCGGCGACGCGGCCGCTTCTCGCGTGCCCTGCTTCTTCGGTCTTGTCGGCGGGCTCGCGGTCGGTCTTCTGGCGGGCTCCAGTGCCGTCATCCGCGCTGCCCGGGCTCGGCACCGGGCGCGACCGACGCCCAGCCGCGCGCGCACCGCCTCGGTGAACGCCGTGCCGCGGTGGGTGTAGCTGGCGAACTGGTCGTGGGACTTGGCGGCCGGCGCGAGCAGCACCACGTCCCCATGACCTGCCATCGCGCCCGCCGCACGCACCGCAGAGATCATGGGCTCATCGTCTCCCGAAGCGACGCGATGCACCGGCACATCCGGCGCGTGTCGCGCGAGCGCGGCCAGGAACGGCGCCTGCTCGGTGCCCAGCAGGACCACGCCGCGCAGCCGCGGCGCGACCTCGGCGACGAGCGCGTCGACGGGCGCGCCGTGCAGCAGCCCGCCGGCGATCCACACGACGTGGTCGAACGCGCGCGAGCGAGCCGCGCGCGGCGTGGGTGTTGGTCGCCTTGGAGTCGTTGACGTACCGCACGCCGCCGGCCTCGGCGATCAGCTCCACCCGGTGCGCGGGCGGCGAGTAGGCGGCGAGCCCGGCCCGGACCGCCTCCGGCGCGACGCCGACGGCGCGGGCGAGCGCGGCGGCGGCCAGCGCGTTGGCGACGTTGTGCGGGCCGGCCGGGCGGACCTCGTCGGCCGGGGCGAGCCGCAGTCGTCGCCGTGCAGCCAGCCAGCCGTCGCGCACGCCGTACTGGCCGGGCCGCCGGCGCGGCGAGGGTGAAGCCGACCCGCTCGCGCCGCGCCGGCCGCGAGCCGCGGCGGACTCGGCGTCGTCGGCGTTGTACACGGCGAGCCCGGTGCCGGTGTAGACGCGGCCCTTCGCCTCGACGTAGGCGGTCCATCGAGCCGTGCCACTCGAGGTGGTCCTCGGCGATGTTGAGCACGGCGGCGGCCCGCGCGCGCATCGAGGACTGCCAGTACAGCTGGTAGCTGGACAGCTCCACGGCCAGCACCCGGTGCCGCGCGGACCGCGTCGACCACCGGCAGGCCGACGTTGCCGCAGGCCACCGCGTCGAGCCCGGCCGCGCGCAGGATCGCCTCGAGCATGCCGACCGTGGTGGTCTTGCCGTCGGTGCCGGTGACCGCCAGCCACACCGGCGGCTCGGGCAGCGTCGGCGCCGACCCGCCAGGCCAGCTCGATCTCGCCGATCACCTCGATGCCGGCGCGCGCGGCGGCCACCAGCAGCGGGCTCGTCGGCGGCCAGCCGGGGCTGGTGACCACCAGGTCGGTGCCGGCGGGCGGCTCGGTGAGCCCGGGCACCGTCGCGGCCCCGGCCGGCAGGTCGGTGAGCCGCTCGGCCGCCGCGTCGGTGACCGTGACCGTGCGCGCCGAGCTCCAGCAGCGCCTCGGCCACCGAGCGCCCGGTGACCCCGGCGCCGGCGACGAGAACCTTGCGACCGGCGATACACGCTCAGCCCCCGAGGCGGTGAGCCACTCGCTGTAGAACAGGCCGAGGCCGAACATCGCGCAGATCCCGGCCAGCAGCCAGAATCTGATGATCACCGTGGTTTCCGCCCACCCGGCGAGCTCGAAGTGATGATGGAACGGCGCCATGCGGAACAATCGTCGCCGCGACGTCCGGAACACGGCGATCTGCATGACCACCGACAGCATCTCGACGACGAACAGCCCGCCGACGATCACCATCAGCAGCTCGGTGCGGGTGGTGATCGACAGGCCGGCGACCAGGCCGCCGAGCGCGAGCGAGCCGGTGTCGCCCATGAAGATCTTCGCCGGCGCCGCGTTCCACCACAGGAAGCCGATGCAGGCGCCCATCGCGGCGGCGGCGACCACCGCCAGGTCGAGCGGATCTCGCACGTCGTAGCAGCCGACCGTGGGTTCCGTCGGCGCCGCAGTTGTAGCGGAACTGCCAGAACGTGATGACCACGTAGGTGCCGAACACCATCGCCGACGAGCCGCCGGCCAGCCCGTCGAGACCGTCGGTGAAGTTCACCGCGTTCGACCAGCCGGACACCGCGATGTAGCAGAACACGACGAACCCGATCGTGCCGAACGAGATGATCGCGAGGTCGCGCACGAACGACAGCTGGATCGACGCCGGGGTGAAGCCGTACTCGTCGGCGAAGTTCATCGCCAGCACGCCGAACACGACGGCGACGACGAGCTGGCCGACCATCTTCGCGGTCTTGTTCAGCCCGAGGTTGCGCTGCTTGCGGATCTTGATGAAGTCGTCGAGGAAGCCGACGACGCCCAGGCCCGTGGTCAGGAACATGACCAGCAGCCCGGACGCGGTCGGCGCCTCGCCCTTCGGGTCGGACATCGCGTTGAACAGGTGCGCGACCAGGTAGCCGGCCCACATGGCGACGAGGATCGCGACGCCGCCCATGGTCGGGGTGCCGCGCTTGGACTTGTGCCCCTCCGGCCCCTCCTCGCGGATCTCCTGGCCGAAGCCCTGCCGGGAGAACACCCGGATCAGGTACGGGGTGAACAGGATCGAGACGATGAGCGCGATCGCGGCCGCGATCAGGATGCCGATCACGCGCCGGCCCCCAGGAGCGCGTCGGCGACCCGCCACAGCGCGGCCACCTTCGAGGCCTTCACCAGCACCACGTCACCCGGCCGCAGCTCCGCGTTCAGCAACGCGATGGCGGCTTCGACATCCGGCACCAGCACCGGCTCCTCTCCCTCGGACCCCTTCGAGGCGGGCGCCGTGGTGAGATGCCGCCCGCCTGTTCGTCCACGGCCACCAGCCGGTCGATGTTCAGCCGCACGGCCAGCCGGCCGATCTGCTCGTGCGCCGTGCGCGCCCTCGTCGCCCAGCTCCCCCATCACGCCGAGCACCGCCCAGGTGCGGCGCTTGCCCGTCGCCCGTCGGACATCCGCGCGAGCGTGCGCAGCGCGGCGCCCACCGACTCGGGGTTGGCGTTGTAGGAGTCGTTCACCACGGTCACGTCGTCGGTCCGGGTGGTGACCTCCATGCGCCGCGCGGACAGCCGCCGCGCCTGCCCGAGCCGCTCGGCGACCTCGTCGACCGACGGCGCCGAGCTCGAGGCCGACCGCGGCGGCGGACAGCGCGTTGCCGACGTGGTGGCCGCCGTGCAGGCCGAGCGCCACCCGCGCGCTGCCCTGCGGGGTGACCAGCGTGAACGTGGCGCGGGCGTGGTCGTCCAGCTCGACGTCGGCCGCGCGGACCTGCGCGTCCGGGCTCTCGCCGACGAGGACGACCGCGGGCCTTCGTCCGGTCGGCCATCGCGCGCACCAGCGGGTCGTCGGCGTTGAGGATCGCGACGCCGTCCTCGGGCAGCGCCTCGGCCAGCTCGCCCTTGGTCTGCGCGATGCCCTCCCGCGAGCCGAACTCGCCGAGGTGCGCGGTGCCGACGTTGAGCACGACGCCGATGCGCGGCGGGGCGGTCTCGCACAGCGCCTGATGTGGCCGGGGCCGCGCGCGGACAGCTCGAGCACCAGGTGGCGGGTGTCCTCGTCGGCGCGCAGCACCGTCCACGGGTGGCCGAGCTCGTTGTTGAACGAGCCGGGCGGCGCGACCGTCGGGCCCATCGGCTCGAGCACCTGGGCGATCAGGTCCTTGGTGGAGGTCTTGCCGGACGAGCCGGTGACGCCGACGACCGTGAGCCCGCGCGGCGCGAGCCGGTCGACCACCTCGCGGGCGAGCCTGGCCAGGCCGGCGAGGACGGCGGCGCCGGAGCCGTCGGTGTCGCCGGTCAGCGCGACCGAGCCGACGTGCGCGCTCGGTCACCGGCGGCACGACGACCGCGGGCGCGGCGACCGGCCGGGCGGCGAGCACGCCGACCGCGCCCTGCTCGACGGCCGTCTCGGCGAAGTCGTGGCCGTCCACGCGCTCGCCGGGCAGCGCGACGAACAGCCCGCCGGGGCCGGCCTCGCGGGAGTCGAACTCGACGCTGCCGGTGACGAGCGTCGTCGGGTCGCGCGTTGTGCAGCCTGCCGCCGGTCGCCGTCCGCGATCTCGGCCAGGGTCAGGGGGATCATCCGGACCCCTTCTCGAGCTGGGCCCAGATCGCCGCGCGCAGCTCGTCGTGGTCGGAGAACGGGTGCACGACGCCGTCGATCTCCTGGCCGGTCTCGTGGCCCTTGCCGGCGATGACGACGACGTCGCCCGGCCGGCGCGCGTCCACGGCCGCGGTGATCGCCGCGCGCCGGTCGCCGATCTCGACGATCTCGCCGCGCTCGCCGGGCGGGACGCCGGTCGGCGCCCTCGCGCATGGCGGCGCGGATCGCGGCCGGGTCCTCGGAGCGCGGGTTGTCGTCGGTGACGATCAGCAGGTCGCTGCGCCGGGCCGCGGCCTCGCCCATCATCGGGCGCTTGGCCTGGTCGCGGTCGCCGCCGCAGCCGAGCACCACGATCAGCCGGCCGTCGGTGCGGCCCCGCATGGCGTCCAGCGCGAGCGCGACCGCGGCCGGCTTGTGCGCGTAGTCGACGACCGCGGTGAAGTCCTGGCCGAGCGCGACCCGCTCCATCCGGCCCGGAACCTCCACAGTGGACAGACCGGCGACGATGTCGGCGGTCGCCACGCCGGCGCCGTGCAGGCAGGCGGCCGCGAGCAGCGCGTTGGCGACGTTGAAGCTGCCCGGGATCGGCAGCGTGACCGCCAGCTCCAGGCCGTTCGGCCCGCGCATGGTGAACGACTGCTCGCCCGCGCGCGAGGTGCTGATCCCGGTCGCCGTCCAGTCCGCCTCGCCCTCGGTGGCGACGGTGACCGTGTGCGGGGTGACGAGCCGCTTGCCCCACTCGCCGTCCACGCACACGACCTCGGTCGTGGAGCGGCCGTCGAACAGCAGCGCCTTCGCCTGGAAGTAGTCCTCCATGTCCGGGTGGAAGTCCAGGTGGTCCTGCGAGAGGTTGGTGAACGCGCCGACCGCGAACCGGGTGCCGTTGGCCCGGCCGAGCGCGAGCGCGTGGCTGGAGACCTCCATCGGCACGTGGGTGACGCCGCGCTCGACCATCACCGCGAACAGCGCCTGCAGGTCCGGCGCCTCGGGCGTGGTGAACGCGCTGGCCAGCCGCTCGCCGGCGATCCGGGTCTCGACGGTGCCGACCAGGCCGGTGCGCAGGCCCGCGGCCCGCAGGCCCGCGTCGATCATGTACGTGGTGGTCGTCTTGCCGGAGGTGCCGGTGACGCCGAGGACGGCCAGGCGCAGGGACGGCTCGCCGTAGATCCAGGCCGCGACCGCGCCGAGCACGCCGCGCGGGTCCTCGTGGACCAGGACCGGGATGCCGGAGTCGCGGATCGCGGGCCGGGCGGCGCCGGCCTCGTCGGTGAGCACCGCGACCGCGCCCGCCGACGATGGCGGCGTCGGCGAAGTCCGCCCCGTGCACGCGCGCGCCCGGGCAGCGCGGCGAACAGGTCACCGGGAAGCACGTGCTGGGCACGCAGCGTAGCGCCGGTGGCCGCGAGATCGTGGACGTTCTCGGGCGCGGCGATGAGACGCGCGTCCGCCCGCGCCACCAACGTGGTGAGCGGTACGGGTTCGATCCTGGTGGGGCGAGGCGGTGCCGTGACGGCCTTGCCAACGAGCTTGGCGGGCACGTCGCGGAAGGTTACCTGCGCACGGAGGGCGATCAAGGACACCCTGGTGCACCCGGCCGGGTCGGGCCGCGCTAGTCGCCCGATCGGGCAGGTGGTCAGTCGGCGTTGGGCAGCGTCGGCATGGTGGGCAGCGTGTCCGAGGTCGCCGGTTTGACCTTCGGCCGCGGCTGGCGCAGCACGATCGCCGCGAGCATGCCGCCGACCAGCCCGGACAGGTGGCCCTGCCAGGAGATGTTGGTGACGCCGAAGCCGATCGAGTGCCACATCGGGTACGCGTAGGCCAGCGCGATGCCGATGGAGACGACGACGTCCACCGGCCGGCGGTCGACGAAGCCGCGCAGCAGCAGGTAGCCGAAGTAGCCGAACACGACGCCGCTGGCGCCGATGGACACCGTGTTCGACGGCGAGAACAGCCAGACACCGAGCCCGCCGACGACGATCACGACGACGCGTCATCAGCAGGAACCGCTTGATGTTCGGCACGGCGGCGATGAAGCCGAGGCTGAACAGCGCGACCGCGTTGCCGGCCAGGTGCTCGAGGTTCCCGTGCAGGAACGGCGCGGTGACGATGTCGACCAGGCTGCCGACGTCGCGCGGCCGGATGCCGCCGGCCTGCGCGAGCGCGCGCCCGGTGGCGGCGTTGACCAGCTCGACGATCCACAGCAGCGCGAGGAAGGCGACCATCAGCGAGGCGGCGCGGCCCAGCGGGCTCGCCAGCGACCCGTCGTCGTCCCGCGATGGCGCCGGCGTCGGCTCGAACGGACCCGGACGGCTGGATGCTCACCGTCGCAAGTATGCCCGCGCCACGCCCGACCGGCACCCGACGACGCGGCTGTGGTGTGTCGGACCGGCAGCGGCCACACCCGACCGACACCCGGCAACGCGACAGCGGTATCGGACCGGCGGCACGCCGCGCCCGTCCGGCAGCCAGCGACGCGGTTGTGGTGTCGGACCGGCGGCGCGTCGCTCAACGGGCGCCGGCCGTGCTCGGTCGTTCAAGTCGGCGCCCGGCTGGCGCGCCGCGGCGATGCGGTTGTGGTGCCGGGCCAGGCGTCAGAGGCCGCGGCGGTCGAGCTCGGTCAGCAGGGCCCGGCGGCGGTGGTGCCGCTCGCGGACGCCGGCCACCAGTGCGTCGAACGCCGCCTGCTCGCCGCAGCGGGCGGACAGCGTCGCGCAGCTCCTCCAGCAGGACCGCCACCTCGCGGTAGGCGTCGCGGCCGGTGCGCGACAGGCAGCGGTGCACCGCCTCGCGGTAGCCGGCGAGCACCTCCGCCGGGTGGGTCCGGCCGTGCAGCGCGGGCGACCTCCAGCCACGCCCGCTCGCCGCAGCCGTGCTTCTCCGCGGCCTGCCAGGCCTCGACCGTGCTCGCCGTCGTCGAGCAGCGCGCCCGCCAGCTCGTCGCCGCCGGCGTCCTCCGCCGCCGCGCGCAGCACGTCCAGCGCCGCCTCGCGGGCCGCCGGCCAGCGTGCCGGTCGAGCGACGCGGTGGCGCGCAGGTTCGCGTACGCCAGCCGGGTCGGCGCCGAGCGCAGCGCCGAGGAGCGCAGCGCCACCGCGTCCGCCGGCCGTCCGTCGTCCACATAGGACTGCACGAGCAGGTCGGCCAGCCGGGGGTCGCCGGTCTCCGCCACGCCGCGATCGGCCCAGCGGATGGCGCCCGCGAGCTGACCGGCGTCGCGCAGCAGCGTCACGATGTCCAGGAACGCCTTGGGGTTCGGCACGTTCTCGGCCAGGATGTCGACCCGCGCGTCGAGGTCGCCGTCGAACGTGGCCAGCTGCTCGCGCATCGCCCGCAGGATCGTCGACCTTGTCCTCCGGCGGCGACGCGCACGTGTTGCGCAGCAGCGACCGGTACGCCGCCATGCCGGCCTCGCCCAGCGCCTCGGCGAAGTCGGTCAGCTCGACCACCGGCCAGCCCGGACCGTCCAGCCGCTGGCGGAACAGCCACTCGGCGAGCCGCGCCGGGTTGGGCCGGGCCGCGCGCGCACGCCCGCGCGTACAGGCGCAACGCCCGCCGGTAGAGCGCCGTCACCGCGCCGGCCGAATCGTCCACAGTGGACATCGCGGCGGTGATGCCCTCGACCGCCGAGCGGGCCAGCGGGCGCGCCTCGGACGCGTGCCCGGACGTGATCAGCTCGTCGATCGTGTCCAGCACCTCGCGCGCCCGCCGGGCGTAGTCGCGGGTGGCCTGGTCGTCGAGGTAGCCGCGCACCCGCAGCGCCTCGTCCAGCTGCCGGCGCAGCACCGCCACCTGCGGCGCCCCGGTGGACGCCGGCACGCAGGGACAGCCGCCGGTAGAGCGCCGGGTCGCGGCCGGCCTGCTCCAGGACCAGCTCGACGAGCTCGCGCGGCTCGAGGGTGCGCAGGTACGCGGCGAGGTCGACCTCGGGCTCGGGCGGGCCGGGGCCGTCGGCGAGCAGCACGAACCCGACGGCCACGCAGTGCTTGCAGAAGTTGCCGTCCGCGCCGAACGGGCAGCTGCACTCCCCCACCAGCCGGTCGCCGTCGCGGCCGAGCCACACCTCGTAGCTGTCCATCCCGCGTACCGTGGCCCGCACCCCCAGCGCGGTCGGCGCCACGTCGGCGACCGCGTCCACGTAGTCGCGGCCGCGCTGGAAGGACTGCCCGCCCGCCGCCTCGTGCAGGTCGTCCTCGGTGAACCAGGCCGCCGTCACGCGAGCCCCCGGACGAAGCCGGCGACGATCCCGCCGAGCCGCTCCCCCGCGTCCTCCTGCAGGAAGTGACCGCCCGATCAGCGTCGGGTGTTCGCGGCCGCGCGCACCCGGGACCAGCTCGCGCAGGATCGGCGCCATCGAGCCGGTGATCGGGTCGCCGTCGCTGAACGCGGTGAGGAACGGCTTGTCCCAGCGGGACAGGCACCTCCCACGCCGCCCGGTTCGCCGCCGCGCGCCGGGTCGTCGGTGCTCGACCGGCACCAGCCCCGGCATCGCCCGCGGCCCGGCCTTGTACGACTCGTCCGGGAACGGCGCGTCGTAGGCGGCGAGCACCTCGGGCGCAAGCTCGGTGCGGCAGCCCGCCTGCACGAGCCGCGCGATGTCCAGCGCCGGCGCGGCTCTCGACGGCGCGCCGGAACTTCCACCAGACCTCCGGCATCGGGTGGTCGCCCGTCGGCAGCCCGGTGTTGGCGGCGACGAACGCGGCGACGCGGCCGGGGTGCTCGGCGGCCAGCCGCAGCCCGATCAGCCCGCCCCAGTCCTGCCCGACGACCGTGACGTCCCGCAGGTCCAGCACGTCCAGCGCCAGCGCGCGCACCCACTCGACGTGCCGCGCGTAGCTGTGGTCGGCGATCTCCGCCGGCTTGTCCGAGCGGCCGAAGCCGACCAGGTCGGGTGCCACGGCGCGGATCCCGGCCTCGGCGAGCACGCGGATGACGTGCCGGTACAGGAACGACCAGCTCGGCTCGCCGTGCAGCAGCAGCACCACCGGCCCGTCCGCCGGCCCGGCCTCGACGTAGGCCATCCGCACCCCGTCGAGGTCGGCGTACCGCGGCTCGATAGGGGAAGCCGGGCAGGTCGGCGAACCGGTCGCCGGGCGTACGCAGCACACGCATGCGCACAGGGTAGGAGGCACCACCGACAGTCAGATCACTGATCCAGCGACCAGCGGTACGACCGGGCTCGCCTTCTTCGACAGCGGGATGTTGTACCGCTGCGCCAGGTAGGAGGCCACGTCGTGGAACAGCGGCGCGGCCGACCGGCCCTCCTGCGGGCCGCCGGAGTAGTTCGGCCGGTCCAGCATGATGCCGACCACGAACCGCGGGTGCGTCGGCCGGGAAGATGCCGGCGAACGTGATCCAGTACAGGTCCCGCGAGTAGGTGCCGGTGGCCGGGTCGATCTGCTGGGCGGTGCCGGTCTTGCCGGAGACCTGGTAGCCGGTCAGCGCGGCGGCCGGGCCGGTGCCGTTGTTCAGGCCGTCGCCGTCCTGCACGACCGCGCGCAGCATGTCCCGCACGGTGCGGGCGGTCTGCTTGCCGACCACCCGCACCGGCTTGGACTTCGGCTCGGGGAAGCGGGTGCCGTCCGGGGCGAGCCGCGCGCTGATGATCCGCGGCGGCACGCGTACCCCGTCGTTGGCGAGCGTCTGGTACATCGCGGCCATCTGCAGGACGGTCATCGACAGTCCCTGCCCGATCGGCAGGTTGCCGAACGTCGAGCCCGACCACTGCCCGCGCGGCGGCACCCGCCCGGGGCTCTCGCCGGGCAGGCCGACGCCGGTGCGCTTGCCGAGCCCGAGGTCGCGCAGCAGCTTGGAGAACTTGTCCGGACCGCACTGCTCGGCGAGCATCAGCGTGCCGACGTTCGACGACTTGGCGAAGATGCCGGTCGTCGTGAACGGCATGGTGCGCGTGGTCCCAGGCGTCGTGCACGGTGCGGTCGGCGACGTTGATCGAGTCCGGGACCTGGTGCGCGTCGCCGGGCTCGGAGATGTGCTCCTGGATCGTGCACAGCGCGGTCACGATCTTGTTCACCGAGCCGGGCTCGTACGGCGTCGACGACCGCCGGGTTGCCCATCGTCTTGAGGTCGAAGCCGCCCGACGAGGTCGGGTCGAAGGCCTTGTCGTTGGCCATCGCGTACACCTCGCCGGTGTGCGCGTCGAGGACGACCGCGCTCGCGTTCTTGGCCTGGCTCGTGACGACGTAGGCGGCGAGCGACTGCTGGAGGTGGTACTGCAGGTCGGCGTCGATGGTCAGCTCGACGTCGGAGCCGTCGGTGGCCGGCACCAGGTCGCGCTCGGTGCCGGGGATCACGACGCTCTGGCTGCCCTCCTCGGTGTCGACGACCTGGCGGCCCGGCGTGCCGGACAGCTGGGTGTCGCGCAGGCTCTCGAGGCCGGACAGGCCGTGCAGGTTGTGCTTCTTGACGTTCGGGTCGTCGGTGCGCCAGTTCGCGACGCCGACGATGTTCGACGCGAGCGAGCGGCCCGGGTACTCCCGCACCGCGCGGTACTCGGTGATGATCTCGGGGAACAGGTCGTGGATGTCCCGCGCGACGGCCGGCTCGACGTTGTCCACGAGGTAGACGAACCGGGCGTCCCGGCGGAGCTTGCCGAGCAGGTCGGCCTCGGACGCGCGGTCGACCTTCTCGTGGATGGCGCGCGCGATCTCCGCGGTCCGGTCGTCGAAGGACAGCTTCGCGTTCGGGGTGGTCCTTGTTGTACTTGGCGATGTCCTCGCGCACGGCCTTCGGCCGGAAGGCGAGGATTCGGGACTCGACGCTGAACGCGAGCTGCACCCCGTTGCGGTCCACAATGGACCCGCGGGTGGCCGGGATGTCGATCTCGGTGGTGCGCTGCTGCTCGGCCTTCGCGGCCAGTGCCTCGGCCTCGAACCCCTGCACCTGCACGAGCTTCATGCCGGCCGCCATGAGCGCGGCGATCAGCAGGAAGCGCACGGAGACCACGCGGAGGTGGTGGTTGCCGGCCGGCTTGCGAACCAGGCGGCGCGGCCCGGCCGCGCGGCGGGGCTTCGCCGCGACCGCGCCCCGCGGGGCCGGCGCGCTGCGGTGCGAGCTGGCGGCGCCACGGCGCTCGCCGGCGCCGCGGGGCACCGGTCGCTCGGTGGTCAGCCAGGGTGGTGGCCGGTCGTCGCGCTCGGCCGCCTTGCGGCGCAAGGCCTCCCGCCACGGCGGCAGGTCGTCGCGGGTCGCACGCCGGGGCGCCGCCCGCCGGGGCGGCGGGTCACCGGTCGGATCCTGCGCACCGAACCGCGACCGCCCGCCGCGGGGCACGCCCCCCGGATCGCGCGGCGTACCGCCCCGCGCACCACCCGAGTCGAACACTCCCCCCGGACCGAACAAGCTCCCGCCCCCCGTTGAACCACCGGCCCTGCGAGCCCCACCGCCCGCGCCGCCGAAGACACCCCCCGGTCCGAACAACCCACCGGACCCACCGCGCCGCGCCGGGCCGCCCAGCACTCCCCCGGGCCCGAACAACCCGCTGCTCCCCGAGACGCCGCCGCGTCCCCGGGCACCCGCCGAACCACCGACCCGGCCGAAACCGTCCGCGGCACCGCCTCGCGCGCCACCACCGGAACCGCCGCCGCCGGACGAACCGCCGCGCGCAGCGCCTCCCGAGGCGCCGCCGCGTCCCTGGGCACCCGCCGAACCACCGGACCTGCCGGAACCGCCCGCGCCGCGCTGCCCGGCACCGCCCGCCGAACCTCCCCGCGCCGCGCTGCCAGAGGCGCCGCCGCGCCCCGAACCGCCACCGGACCGACCGCCTACCGAGCCGCCGGCCCGACCAGGGTCACCGCCCGCGGGACCGCCGCGCGCGCCTCCCGAGGCGCCGCCGCGCCCCTGGGCACCCGCCGAACCACCAGACCTGCCGGAACCACCGCCGGATCCGCCCGCGCCGCCCCGCCCGGCACCACCGGTCCCGCCGTTTGCCGCGCCGCCACCGGACCCGCGCGCCGAACCTCCCGAGGCGCCACCGCGTCCCCCGCTACCGCCCGAGCCCTCCGGCGCACCACCACGGCCGGAGCCGCCGGACGAACCGCCGGCTGAGCCGGGGGTCGAACGGCGGCCCGGTACGGTCGGCCAGCCCCGGCCGGGCTTGCGGCCGTGTGGCGGGGTGCCCGAGGGCGGTGGCATCAGCCTGCTCCCGGCGCGTTCCCGGCCTGGCGCTGCGGCTGCTGGTCCTGCCCGGCCGGCGGCTGGCCCGTAGCAGGCTGGCCCGAGGTGGGCCGGCCCGGCGCGGTGGAACCGGTCGTGGCCGGGGGCTTCGGCGGCTTCGGCTTCTCCGCGCGGGACGGCTCGCCGACGACGACCACCCGGCCGTCCGGCTGCACCACCAGCCGCGCCGGGTCGCCGGCCGGGACCATGCCCATCGCCTTCGCGCGCTCGGCCAGCGCGGACGCCGACTCCGCCTTCGTCACGTCGCGCTGCAGCTGGTCCGCGCGCTCGGCGAGCTGGTCGGCCGTCTGCTTCGCGTCCTCCAGCCGGTAGGAGTCGGAGATCGCCTGCGTGGACAGCCACAGCGTGGCCGCCACGCCGACCGCCAGCAGCACGATGATCAGGATGACGAACGACGCGCGCCCGGTGGCGTGGTCCTCGTCGTGCTCGACGCGCTCGACCGGGCGGCCCTCGCGCTGCGCCCGCCGGGCGTAGGCACGCTGCGCCGCCACCGAACGGGTCCGGCCCGAGGTCTGCCGGACGGGCTTGGCGGGAGCGGGCGCCGGCGGCGCCTCGACGGTGCCGGCGGCCAGCCGTGCCGCGCGCCGTCGTTCGAGAGCGGTGTCGGAACGGCCGCGCGTGGCACGGGTCGGCCTGGACCGTGTCGGTGCCGTCATGCTGCCGCCTCCAGAATCCGCTCTGCCGCGCGCAGCCGTACCGAGGCCGCGCGCGGGTTGTGCTCGTGTCTCCTCCTCGTCCGCCATCTCCGCGCCCCGCGTGAGCAGGCGCAGCTGCGGACCGTGCCCCGGCAGCTCGACCGGGACCCCCGGCGGCGTCCGCGACTTCGCGAGCTCCGCAAGCGCTCGCTTGACCAGCCGGTCCTCCAGGGACTGGTAGGCCTCGACGACGATCCGGCCGCCGACCCGCAGCGCCGCCAGCGCCGCCGGCAACGCGTCGCGCAACGCGTCGAGCTCGCCGTTGACCTCGATGCGCAGCGCCTGGAACGTTCGCTTGGCCGGGTGCCCGCCGGTCCGCCGGCTGGCCGCGGGCACCGCGTCGTAGAGCAGCTCGACCAGCCGCCCGCTGTTGGTGAACGGCTCCCGCGCCCGGGCCGCGACGACCGCGTCGGCGATCCGCCGGGCGAACCGCTCCTCGCCGTAGTCGCGCAGGACCCGCGCCAGGTCCGCGGCCGGGTAGGTGTTCAGCACCTCGGCCGCGGTCAGCTCCGCGGTCGGGTCCATCCGCATGTCCAGCGGCGCGTCCTTCGAGTACGCGAAACCCCGCGACGCGACGTCGAGCTGCATCGAGGACACGCCGAGGTCCATCAGCACGCCGGCCACCGAGCCCGTCGCGGCGTAGCCGAGGCCGGTGAGCACGTCGGGCATCTCGTCGTAGACCGCGTGCACGAGGTGGACCCGGTCGCCGTGCCGGGCCAGCCGCTCGCCGGAGCGGGCGAGCGCGTCGGGGTCCCGGTCCAGGCCGACCAGGGTCAGCGAGGGGTGCGCGGACAGCAGCGCGTCGGCGTGCCCGCCGAGGCCGACGGTCGCGTCGACGAGCACCGCGGGACGACCGGCCAGCGCCGGCTCGAACAACGCGAGCACCCGTTCCAGCAGCACCGGAACATGCGCGGCAGCCATGGTCACCCCCTTCCGCGGTCACCCCGACAGCGACAGGCAGGACGACACAGCGACAAAACGACAAGCCGACAAGTCGACCGGATCGGGTGCCGCCAGGTCCCCGCCCGCTCGTCGTCCCTGGCACCGGGGAAGGTGCGCCAGGACCGAAAGCGAGCGGACCGAGGCCTCACGGCACCCGCGTCCCACCACGAGCAACCGGGGTCAGAACACCCCGGGCAGGACCTCCTCCGCGGCCTGCGAGTAGCTGTCCTCGTGCTCGTCCAGGTAGGTCTGCCACGCTTGCGCGTCCCAGATCTCCAGGCGGGTGATCGCACCGATGACCACGCACTCCTTGGTGAGCCCGGCGTAGCGCCGAAGCTCAGGTGCGACCGCGATCCGCCCCTGCCCGTCGGGTCGCTGCTCGTCGGTTCCGGCGAACAGGTACCGCTGGTAGGCGCGAACCGCCTCGTTCGTCAGGGGCGCCGCGGCAACCTTGCGTGCCATCTCCTCGAACTCCGCGCGCGGGAACACATAGAGGCAGTGGTCCTGGCCCTTGGTGACCATCAGCCCACCCGCGAGCGCGTCTCGGAACTTGGCAGGCAGCGTGAGCCGCCCCTTGTCGTCCAACTTGGGGGTGTGCGTGCCGAGGAACATCGGTCACTCACCTCCCCACCGGCCCTAGGGACCAGTCATGAGGCCCCCTTCTGCCCCACTTGCGGCCACCGTACCCCACTTTTCACCACAGTCAACGACGAATAACCAGAAGTTGATCGCGCCGTGACCCACGTTTCCGCAGGTGAACGGCGGGGGTGGAAGGTGGGGGACGTGGTGGGCCTCCCCCTACCGGGTGCCCCGACAGGCCGCGCGGAACGCCCGATCAACCCCACCCGGGAGTCGCGCGTCCTCGATTCGTGACCGGCGAGGCGCACGAGGGGGCGTTGTGGGGGACGCGGTGGGGAGCAGTGGGGAGGCGCTGTGCGGGCCGTGTGCGCGGGGCCCGATCGATTCGCAAGATCCGGAACACGAACCACCCGGGAGGCGTAGACAATGGAGGGACCACACTTCTCAGCGGTTTGACACACTGCGTAGAAGGCTTGCGCCGAAGAACGAGCTTCAGGAGGTCGCGTGACGTCCAGTACCCCGCCATCGGCGCTGCCCGGCAATCCCTACGCGGCGCATGGCGGTGACCCCTACGCAGCACACGGGGCGGGCGGGACGAGCTCCCAGCAGAACTCCCACGGCTCGGCGGACTCGTCCAGCCAGTACCGGTCCGTCCTCACCGCTGGACGAGCTGAACGCGACCGCCCAGCGCATCGCCGCCAACGTCGAGCGCGTCCTGGTCGGCAAGCCCGAGGTCGTGCGGATCGCGCTCGTGACCCTGCTCGCCGAGGGCCACCTCCTGGTCGAGGACGTGCCCGGCGTCGGCAAGACCTCGCTCGCGAAGGCGCTCGCCCGGTCCATCGACTGCACGGTCAGCCGCATCCAGTTCACCCCGGACCTGCTGCCCAGCGACGTGACCGGCGTGTCGATCTTCAACCGGCAGACCAACGACTTCGAGTTCCGGCCCGGCCCGGTGTTCGCCAACATCGTGGTCGGCGACGAGATCAACCGCGCCTCCCCCAAGACCCAGTCGGCGCTGCTCGAGTGCATGGAGGAGGAGCAGGTCACCGTCGACACTGAACACCTACCACCTCGAGCTGCCGTTCATGGTCATCGCGACGCAGAACCCGATCGAGATGGAGGGCACCTACGCGCTGCCCGAGGCCCAGCGCGACCGGTTCACCGCGCGCGTGTCGATCGGCTACCCGGACCCGGCCGCCGAGCTCGCGATGGTCGACGAGCACGCCGCGCACAACCCGCTCGCGGACCTGCAGCCGGTGTCGCACGCCGACCAGGTGCGCAAGCTGATCGAGACCGTGCGCGGGGTCAAGCTCTCCCCCGACGTGCGCCGCTACGCCGTCGAGCTCGTGTCGACCACCCGCCGGCTGCCGGAGATCCGCATCGGCGCGTCGCCCCGCTCCACGCTGCACCTGGTCCGCGCGGCCCGCGCGCAGGCGGCCCTGTCCGGCCGCGACTTCGTGGTGCCCGACGACGTGCACGCGGTGGCCGTGCCGGTCCTCGCGCACCGGCTGGTGCTGACCCCCGAGGCGCAGGCCGGCCGCCGGTCGGCCGCCGAGCTGATCCGCTCGCTCGTGCAGCGGGTGCCGGTGCCCCAGGCGGCGCCGGACCCCAACGCGCACTGGGCCAGGAACAGGTAGCCGGGCGTGGCGCGGCCGGTACGCGGTGCGCTGTCCGGACTGACGACGCGTGGCCGGTGCCTGCTGGCCGCGGGGCTGGCCGCCGCGCTGTGCTCGGTCATCCTCAACGAGCGTGACCTGCTCCGCGTGTCGGTGTTCGTGGTCGCGCTGCCGTTGCTCGTCTGCTTCCTGACCGCCGTGGCGCGGGTCGGGCTGCACGCGCAGCGCCAGATCGTGCCGATCCGGGTGCCGGTGGGCGGGCGCGCCGAGGTGTCGCTGCACATTCGCAGCACAGGCCGGCTGCCCACGGGCGGCCTGCTGGTCTCCGACGGTGTGCCGTACTCGCTCGGCGGCAAGCCGCGGTTCGTGATCGAGCACCTGCCCCGGCACACCGGGACCCGGCTGCGGTACGCGGTGCAGCCGATGCTGCGCGGCATCCAGCAGCTCGGCCCGCTCAAGGCGACGATCACCGACCCGTTCGGGCTGGCGGAGTTCGAGCGGGACCTCGCGCACACCTCGCGGCTGATCGTGGTGCCCCGGATCGTCCGGCTGCACGGCGTGCCCGGCGGGTCCGGCCTCGGCTCGGGCGACGACGGCTCGGTGCGGCTGGCCGCCGGCCAGGGCGAGGACGACGCGATCGTGCGCCCGTACCGCCAGGGCGACGACCTGCGGAAGGTGCACTGGCGCTCGACCGCCAAGCGCGACGAGATGATGGTGCGGGTCGAGGAGCGCCCGTGGCGCGGCGGCACGACCGTGCTGCTCGACCACCGGGCGGGCGCGCACCGCGGCACCGGCACCACGGCCTCGATGGAGTGGGCGGTGTCCTTCGCCGCCAGCATCTGCCTGCACCTGCACCGCTACGGCCAGCGGATCCGGCTGGTGACCGAGAGCGGCGCGGATGATCGTCAGCGACACCGGCGACGGCTCGCACAACGACAACGCCGTGCTCGACGCGCTCGCCGCGCTGCAGGCCACGCCGCAGCACGAGATCGGCGCGCTCAACGACCCCGGCGCACGGCCAGGAGCTGATCGCGATCCTCGGCGCGACGACGCCGGAGTCGCTGAGCCAGCTGATCAGCCAGCGTTCCCGCGGCACCCGCAGCCTCGCCGTCCTGCTGGACACCGGGGCATGGGGCGCGGCCGGTGCGGAGGGCACCCCGCAGGCCGGCGAGGACACCGACATCGACGGGGCGACCGCGCTGCTGCGCGGCGCGGGCTGGGGCGTGACGGTCGCCCGCCCGAACATCCCGATGACCGCCACCTGGGCCACCCTCTGCCGCACCCACGGCACCCGACACGACGCGATGATCACCGGAGCCGGCCAGTGAGTGCGCCCACCATCAATCCTCCGCAGGTGTCGGGTCCGCCGCCGCCCCCCGCCACCGGAAACGAGCTGACCTCCCAGCAGTGGTCCATGACCGTGACCCCGGTGGTCGCCGCGGTGACCACGCTCTGCGCGTCGCTCGCGCTCGCCGGCGTCATCGACGGGCTGCGCTGGTGGGGCTACGCCGGCGTGGCGGTCACCGTCGTCACCGCCGTGGGGCTGGGGCTGCGCGCGGTGCGCACGCCGATCCTGCTGGTCGGCCTGGCCCAGATGTTCGCGCTGCTGTGCCTGCTCGTCGCGCTGTTCACCGACCACGGAATCCTCGGCCTGTTCCCCGGACCGGCGTCGCTGGCCCAGCTCGGCGACGTGCTGCGCACGTCCATCGAGGTCGTGCGGACCGGGGTGCCACCGGTCGATGCGACACCGGCCGTGCTGTGCCTGGTGGTCATCGCGATCGGGCTGGTGGCCGTGCTCGTCGACACGCTCGCCGTGTCCGCCGGCACGCCGGCCGCGTGCGGCCTGGTGCTGCTGTGCGTCTACGCGGTGCCGGCCTCGCTGGCCGACGAGATGCTGCCGTGGTGGGCGTTCGTGCTCGGCGCGATCTCCTTCGCCGCATTGCTGGCGGTGGACGGCGCGCACCGCCACCAGCAGTGGCGCAACCGGCCGACGGTGCAGGGCACCGGCGGCGGCGTCGGCTCGCCGGCCGCGCTCGTGTCCGGCGCGGTGGCGATCGCGCTGTTCGCCGGCGCCACCGTGACCTTCATCGGCACCGTCGGCCAGCTGCCCGGCGGTCAGGGCAACGGCGGCCAGGGCGGGCTGGGCCTCAACCCGTTCACGCAGCTGCGCGGCATGCTCGACCAGGAGGGCAACGTCGAGCTGTTCCGCATCCGCGACCTGGGCGAGGACGCCCGGTACCTGCGCGCGCTGACGCTCGCCGACTTCGACAGCAACGGCGGCTGGGGCGGCGCCAACCGGCTGCCCAACGGCATCGCCGCCGACGGACCGCTGCCCCCACCGCCCGGCCAGGACAGCTTCGGGCCGTCCGCCGAGACCGTCGACATCACGATCGAGCCGGTCAACTCCCAGGACAAGTGGGCGCCGGTGTTCGGCGCCCCGCGCCGGATGCGGAACCTGCCCGAGGGCATCCGCTACGACCCGGTCGGCGGCATGCTCTTCGCCCAGTCGGCAATCACGATGCCGTCCTACGTCGAGGAAGCCGACCTCAGCCAGCCGACCGCCGAGCAGCTGCGCAACGCGCGCCCGGCGATTCGCGGCGACGTCGACGGGCGGTACACGGCCAACGACAACATCAACCCGGACGTGCGCCGACTGGCCAACAAGCTGACCGCCGGCCACGGGTCGACATTCGACAAGGTGAAGGCGCTCCTGGCGTACTTCAAGCCCAGCAACGGTTTCGCGTACGACACGAAGACCGCGACCGGCAGCGACGAGGACGCGCTGACGGACTTCCTGTTCCGCAGCAAGACCGGGTTCTGCGAGCAGTACGCGTCGGCGATGGGAATCCTGCTGCGCGCCGCGAACATCCCGTCCCGGGTCGCGATGGGCTACACCGGCGGCTTCGAGTCCGGCGACTACCGGTCGATCACCACGCAGAACGCGCACGCGTGGGTCGAGGTGTTCTTCCCGGGGCTCGGCTGGGTGCAGTTCGACCCGACGCCGCTGTCCGACGGCACCAGCTACACCCCGCCGTACGTCTCGGAGAGCGGCTCGTCCGGCCCCGAGGACGACCCGGAGACCAGCGCCAGCCGCTCGCCGACGCCGTCCGCGCCGGCCGGGCCGACGCAGAACCAGCAGGACCAGCAGAACGACCAGGCCGGTGCGAACGGGACCGGCCAGGACCAGAGCGGCTCGCCGAGCTGGGTGTGGGTGACGATCATCGCCCTGGTCATCGGGTCCATCGCGGCCACCGCGTTGGCGGCGGCCGGGCGGCGGCGCACGCTGACCGTCCCGCTCGCGGCCGCGGGGTGGACGCTGACGGCCGTATTCCTCGCCGCGCTCGTGTCGTGGTGGCTCGCCTTCCTGGTCCTGGTGCTGGTCGGCGCGGCGGTGCCGGGCCTGGTGCGCGAACGCCGGCGGCTCAGCCGCCGGCACGCGGCCCACACGAACGACCCGGCCGCGGCGACCTCGGCCTGGGCCGAGCTGCTCGCCGAGTCGACCGACCGGGGCGCGGAGATCAACGACACGGAGACGGTCCGCGTCGCCGCCCGCCGCCTGGCCACCGAACACGAGCTGGACGAGCCGGGCAAGCAGGCCCTGCGCACGGTGGTCGCCGAGGTGGAACGGTCCTGGTACGGCGGCAGCACCGAGCCGGACCCGAAGCTGGGCACGGCCTTCGACACGCTGATCGAGGGCATGCGCCGCACGGATCCGCTGGGCTGGCGGGCGAAGCTCCTCCCCCGCTCGGTCCTGCGGCGCCGCCGCCGCTGACCCGTCAGACCGACGGATAGCGGTTGTAGTCCGGGAAGTTGCCATACAGCAGCTCGTCCTCCGGGCCCTGGGTGACCGCGTGCACCAGGTGCACGCCGCCGACGAACGCGCCCTTCCACGAGCCGCCGCGGCCGCCGAACGGCTCCGCGCGGTCGCCGCGGGAGCGGGGCTTGTTCACGCCGACCTTGAACGCCTGCACGTGCTGGGCGAGGTCGTCGGCGAGCTCCGGGTCGTCGCAGGCGATGCTCGCGACCAGCGCGCCGTTGGACGCGTTCATCTGGGCCAGCAGCTCGGACTTGGTGTCCACCACGACGATCGTGTCGACCGGGCCGAACGGCTCCTCGTGCATGAGCCGGCTCGCGCCGGGCGGGGCGAGCAGCGTGGTCGGCGCGACGTAGGCCGAGGTGTCCTGGCCGGGCAGGAACCGGCCCTGGTCGAGCGAGCCGCGGTAGAGCGGCACGGCGCCGTGGTGCAGCGCCTCGTCGACCCGCTTGCGCAGGTCGGTCGCCTTGGCCGCGGAGATCATCGGGCCGAAGTCGAGCACCGGCAGCTCGGGCGTCTTGTCGTCGCCCTCGACGGCGAGTGGGTGCCCGAACCGGATCGACTGCACCACCGGCAGGTAGGTCGCGAGGAACGCGTCGACGAGCCCGCGCTGGACCACGAACCGCGGGTAGGCGGTGCAGCGCTGCTTGGCGTACTCGAAGCCCTTCTTCAGGTGCGCGGCGAGGCCCTCCCAGTCGGAGAACTCCCAGATGCCCCAGCAGTTCAGGCCCTCCTGCTCGAGCATGTGCCGCTTGCCGGTGTCGACGAGCTGGGCGGCGACCTTGCCACCGTTGTCGCGGCCGCCGACGAACGCGAGCGCGCCGAGCTCCATCGAGCGCACGAGCGCGCCGGAGAGCTTGGAGCCGTCGCCGGAGAGCAGCGTGACGGGCAGGCCGGCGTCGTTCATCAGCGCGTGGGCGACGGTGAGGCAGACCGCGCCGCCCTGGGTCGGCGTCTTGGCGATCACCGCGTTGCCGGCGAGCAGCTGCACCAGCTCGGCGTGCACCAGCACCGACATCGGGTAGTTCCAGCTCGCGATGTTGCTGACCGGGCCGGACAGCGGCGTCCGCTCGAACGCGCGGCCCTGGGCGTCGAGGCTGAGCATCTCGTCGATGTTCTCGAGGTACCAGCGCACGCCGTCGAGTGCCCGGTCGACGTCGGCGCACGCGAGCTTCCACGGCTTGCCGATCTCCCAGGCGAGCAGGAGGGCGAGGTCGTCGCGCGCCTCGGTCATCGCCTCGACCGCGGCGGTCACCCGTGCCTTGCGGTCGGCCAGCGGCACCCGCGCCCAGTCCTGGTGCTGCGCCTGTGCGGCGGCCACCGCCTTGAGCGCGGTCGGTTCGTCTACTTTGGACAGCTGGCCGAGGCCGGTCTGGTCGACGGGGGTGAGCATCGGCGATCGTTCGCCGGCGTCCTGCCAGCGTCCTTCGTACAGGTTGCGCAGCCGGTCACCGGCAAATCCGTCCGGGGCGATCTTGGCGACTCGCTCGGCCACTCGCGTCCACTGTGCGTGTTCGGGAATCCGCAGACCCACGGCAAACCTCCATCGTGATGACGGGTGCCGTTCTGATGGTGCCTGAGGAGACCTCGGAAAACACTCGGGATGCGGTCGATGTCACGCGCGAGCGATCGCCGGGTGCCGACAGTGACACCCGACGATCCGGCAGGAGACCGTGGCTACGGCTCCTCGTCGAACCGCTTCCGGAAGCGGTCCTCCATACGTTGTGAGAACGAGCTGCGGCGCGCCTTGGGCGACCCGCCGCCTTCGGACTCCCCGGCGCCCTCCTCGCCCTCGCTGCCCCCTTGTCGCAGGGCGGAGAGCGTGAGCAGCGCACCGAAGAACATGACCAGGAAGCCGAGCAAACTGACCACTGGGACGCCGCCAGGCTTCAGCGGCAGGATCACTCCCAGCACCAGAAGTGCGACACCCAGGACGAACAGCGCGATGCCCTGGAGGCGTCGGCGTCGCGAGGGACGCCGAAGGCGCGCGCCACGCACCGTGGATGCGAACTTGGGATCCTCGGCGTAGAGCGCACGCTCAATCTGGTCGAGCAGTCGCTGCTCGTGCTCGGAGAGTGGCATTCGTTCCTCCTCCGGCACAGCTGTCGCGAGCGCCGGGCGATCACGGTCTTGGCCGCCAGACCCGGCGGGCGCCCCGCTCCGGGGGCGTCACCCCCCAGGATACGAGCCCTGAGGCTCCGCGACTACCCGATCCGGAATCATGGTCGTATGCATCGGCAAAACCCAGCGGCTCACCAGTGTGCCACTAGCCCGCTCGCAGCCTCACGGGTGGGCTGAATGGATCCCGACCGCGCCCTCCGTCAGATCGCTTTCCTGCTCGAACGCTCGGGCGAGCCGACCCACAAAGTGCAGGCGTTCCGGCGCGCCGCGGGGATCGTCGCGGGCCTGGCCGAGGGCGAGCTGGACACCCGGCTGCACGCCGGCACGCTCACCGACCTGCCGGGCATCGGGCGCTCGACGGCCGGTGTCATCACCGAGGCCGCACGCGGCGAGACGCCCTCCTACCTGGCCGGACTGCTCGCCAAGGGCATCGAGGCGGTCGCCGGCGGGGAGGCGCTGCGGGCCGAGCTGCGCGGCGACTGCCACACCCATTCGGAGTGGTCCGACGGTGGCAGCCCCATCCGCGAGATGGCCGAGACCGCGCGCCTCCTCGGCCACGACTGGGTGGTCCTGACCGACCACTCCCCCCGGCTGACCGTCGCCAACGGCCTGTCCGCCGAGCGGCTGTGGCGCCAGCTCGACGTGGTCGAGGAACTCAACCGCGAGCTCGCGCCGTTCCGGATTCTCACCGGGATCGAAGTCGACATTCTCGACGACGGCGGGCTCGACCAGACGCCGGAGCTGCTCGCCCGGCTGGATGTGGTCGTCGCGAGCGTGCACTCGAAGCTGCGGATGTCGAAGCCGGAGATGACCCGGCGGATGGTCGCCGCGGTGCAGAACCCGCACACCGACATCCTCGGCCACTGCACCGGCCGGCGGGTCAAGGGCCGGCCCCGGCCCGAGTCGGAGTTCGAGGCCGCCGAGGTGTTCGCCGCCTGCCGGGACAGCGGCGTCGCCGTGGAGATCAACTCCCGGCCCGACCGGCTGGACCCGCCGCGCCGGCTGCTCGGGCAGGCGCTGGAGCTGGGCTGCGTGTTCTCGATCGACAGCGACGCGCACGCGCCCGGCCAGCTGGACTGGCTGCCCTACGGCTGCGAGCGCGCCGAGGAGTGCGGCGTGCCGGCCGAGCGGGTGATCAACACGAAGACGGCCGACGAGTTGCTCGAGTGGATCGGATGAGGCCGGCCGACGAGATCGCCGACGCGGTGACCGCGGTCGCCGGGGCGAGGCGGATCGCCGTGCTGTCCGGCGCGGGCATCTCGACCGAGTCGGGCATCCCCGACTTCCGCGGGCCCAACGGCCTGTGGACGCGCGACCCCGGCAGCGAGCGGATGTCGAGCCTGCAGGCCTACCGCGAGGACCCGGCCGTGCGACTGAGCTCCTGGCAGGCCCGGCTCACCCATCCCGTGTGGGAGGCGGCGCCGAACGCCGCGCACCGCGCGCTCGTGACGCTCGAGCACGCCGGGCGGCTGCACGCGATCCTCACGCAGAACATCGACCGGCTCCACCAGCGGGCCGGCTCCAGCCCGGCCCTCGTGCTCGAGCTGCACGGCTCGATGTTCGACACGATCTGCCTGTCCTGTGGCGACCGCCGGACGATGCGGGCGGCGCTGGACCGGGTCGAGGCCGGCGAGGCGGACCCGCCGTGCCTGGTCTGCGGCGGGATCCTCAAGTCGGCCACGATCTCCTTCGGCCAGTCGCTGGACGCCGACGTGCTCGCCCGGGCCCGCGAGGCGGCGGTGACCTGTGACCTGATGCTGGTCGCGGGCAGCTCGCTGGCGGTGCAGCCGGCCGCCGGGCTCGTCGGGCTCGCGGCGCGGGCGGGCGCGGCAGTGGTGATCTGCAACGGCTCGGAGACGCCCTACGACTCCCTCGCCGCGTTCGTGCTGCGCGACCGGCTGGGGTCGGTGCTGCCGGAGCTGGTCAGGGGATCGTGAGACCGGCCGTGCGCAGGGCCTCCTCAACGCGCAGGCGTTCCATGTCCCGCTCCATGCCCTCGGGCACCGCGTCGAGCTCGTGGGGGACGTCGACCGCGTCGCAGGCCTGGCGGAGCAGCTCGTCGTAGGCCTCGCGGGTGGCGACCCGGCGGACCATCGGCGTGCCGTCCGGGCACTGCACGAGCAGCCGGTGCACCCGGCGCAGATCCGCGGCGAGCTGTTCGATGGGCAGGCCCGTCGGCGCGGCCCGGCGCCTGCGCATGCGCTCGCCGACACCGTCGACGATCCGCGGCACGCGCGTCAGGAACCAGAACACGAGCGTCGGCGCGAGCACGGCGACCGCGAACAGCACCACGTTCGTCGCCGTTGAGTCGCCCATACCTCGTGATTCTAGTGCTGGGCAGGCCGGATGAGCATCTGTGAATACCTAACGGAGAGGGTTATGCCGACGGTGAATGTTCACCATAATGTGCTGTCATGGTCACTCTCCGCCGCGCCCTTCTCGCGCTCGCCGCCGCCGTCGCGGTGACCGCCTCCCTGCTGCTGAGCTCGCCGGCGAACGCGTTCCCCGGCTCCTTCTTCCCCACCCAGAACTCCGGCAACCGGGGTGCCGACGTGCTGGCCGTGCAGTACCTGCTGACCCATCACGGCGTCGCCGCGCCGACCGACGGGGTGTTCGGCGCGTCCACGGACGCCGCGGTGCGCTCGTTCCAGTCCGCCAACGGGCTCGGCGTCGACGGCATCGTTGGCCCGGCGACGTGGGGCAAGCTGGTGCCGCAGATCTCGGCCGGCGCGTCCGGCCCGGCGGTGCGCGCGCTGCAGGTGGAGCTGAACGCCAAGCGCCGGCTGACGCTGGCGGTGAACGGCGTGTTCGACGCGGCGGTCACCAACGCCGTGCGGTCGTTCCAGCAGCACGCCGGCATCGGCGTGGACGGCGTGGTGGGGCCGATGACGTGGCAGAACCTGGCGTGGCACTACGACTATCCGGACCTCGGCGCCGGCATCTGCGACCAGGACCCGGACGGCAACGGCACCGCGGCGAACTGGGCCTCGGCGGCGGCGTGGGGTCAGCTGGAGGCCGCGGTGCGCTCGTTCACCGGCCACGGCCAGCTCCCGCTGGGCGACGCGGGCTTCGAGCACGGCGGCGACATCCCCGGGCACGGGAGCCACGACATGGGCATGGACATCGACATCTGGCCCATCCGCACGGACAACGCCCAGTGCACGGCCGGCCGGATCACCTGGCAGTCCCCGACCTACGACCGGGCCGCGACCCGCGCGCTCGCCCAGGCGGTCCGCAACGCCGCACCCGGCCACGTGAAGCTGATCTTCTTCAACGACCCGCAGCTGATCGCGGAGGGCCTGACCACCCAGTACCCCAACCACGACAACCACCTGCACGTCCGCTACTGCGAACGAGTCCACCCGAGCAGCCTCTACGACTGCTAGCCCCGCGGGGTCAGCTGCGGTAGTCGAGAGGCAGGGGTGCGTCACGCCCGAGCAGGGTGGCCGGGCGGACCGCGGCGCCGCCGAAGCGGGCCCGGGCCTGGTCGGCGGCCTGGTCGGCGTCGCGCCAGCCGCGTTCCGGGGCGTCGAGGAACAGCTGCTCGCTGCCCTCCTCGCCCAGCTGCTCCATGCGCACGCCGATGAGCCGCACCGCGCCCGGCGGGGTCTGCTCGTCGAGCAGGCGGCACGCGGTCCGGTAGATCTCCTGCGTGACGTCGGTGGCCACGGACAGCGTGCGCGACCGCGTGATCGTCGTGAAGTCGGCGAACCGCACCTTGATCGACACGGTCCGCCCGCACAGGCCGCGCCGGCGCAGCGCTGCGGCCGTCTTCTCCGACAGCCGCAGCAGCTCCTGCTTGAGCAGGCCACGGTCGGTGTGGTCGACCTCGAACGTCTCCTCCGCGCCGACCGACTTCTCCACCGACTCCGGCTCCACCGCCCGGTCGTCGTGCCCGTTGGCCAGCGCGTGCAGGTGCTCGGCGGCCGCGTTGCCCAGCGTGCGCCGCAACCGCGCCAGCGGCGTGGCCGCCACGTCGCCGACCCGGTTCAGGCCCACTCCGGACAGCCGCTCCGCGGTCCGCTTGCCCACGCCCCACAGCGCGGACACCGGCAGCGGGTGCAGGAACGTCAGCACCTCGTCGCGGGGCACCACCAGCATGCCGTCCGGCTTGTTCAGCCCCGACGCGAGCTTGGCGACGAACTTGGTGGACCCGATCCCGACCGAGCAGGTGATCCCGTGCTCGGCGACGACCCGCGCACGGATCTGCTCGGCGATCTGGCCGGGCGTGCGGCGCAACCGCCGCAGCGCGCCCGCCACGTCGAGGAACGCCTCGTCCAGGCTCAGCGGCTCGACCAGCGGCGTGACGTCCCGGAAGATCGCCATCACGCCGGCCGAGGTCTCCTGGTACAGCGGGAAGGTCGGTGGCAGGAACACCGCCTTCGGGCACAGCCGCCGCGCGTGCGCGGTGGGCATGGCGGAGCGGACGCCGAAGGTACGCGCGATGTAGTTGGCCGAGCTGACCACGCCCCGCCCGCCTGTGCCGCCGACGACCACCGGGCGGTCGGCCAGCTCCGGACGCTCGCGGATCTCCACCGACGCGTAGAAGGCGTCCATGTCGACGTGCAGCATCGTGCAGCCGGTGTCGTCGGGCCACACGCCGTCGCGCGCCTTGTACCGGTCGACCAGACCGCGCGGCAGGTCACCACTGCGCCCCATGCCAGCAGCCTCTCAGACGGCACCGACAATCACGGGACGCGGCGCGCCACCGCGTGCAGCCGGCTCGCGATGTCCCGCAGCGGCGCGGTGCCGGCCAGCCGCCGCTCCAGCTCCGCCAGCGACTGCTCGGCGCGCGGGTCCTGCCGCAGCACCGCACCCGGCACGAGGTCGGTGAGCACGCCCTGGCCCTGCAGCAGCTCGACGACCAGGCCGGCGTCGGCGAGCAGCCGGGTGAGCCCGTCGGTGTCGAAGCGGCGCAGCAGCTGCTCGGTGGGCAGCCGGCCGGCCGGGTCCTCGGCGAGCAGGCGGGCCTCGTCCAGCCGGCCGGCGATCGCGCGGTACAGCAGGGCGGCCGTGCGGTTGGCGACGAGCACGGACACCGCCCCGCCCGGGGCGAGCGCCTCGACCATGGCGGCCACGGTGTTCTTCGGATCGTCGACGACCTCGAGCACGCCGTGCGCGATCACGAGGTCGGCGCTGCCCGCCGCGACCACCTGGCCGAGCGCGTCGCTGTCGGCCTGGACGGCGGTGATCCGGCCTGCGACCCCGGCGTCCGCGGCGCGGCGGGACAGCGTCGCGAGCGCGTTCGGGTTCGGCTCGACGACCGTCACGACGCAGCCCGCGGCGGCCAGCGGCACGGCCAGCACGCCGCTACCACCACCGACGTCGAGCACCCGGGGTTCCTCGCCGCCCCGCCGGTCCCGCACGGCGGCCAGCTCGGCGTCGAGCGCGGCGCGAACTGCATCCGGTCGCATGGACGCAGAGCCTAGTGCCGGGTGCCCGGCCCCGTAGGGTGCACGTCGTGCAGACGGTGGCAGTGCTCAGCCTCAAGGGTGGAGTCGGCAAGACGACCATCGTGCTCGGCCTTGCCTCGGCCGCGCTGCGTCGCGGCGCGCGCACGCTGGTCGTCGACCTCGACCCGCAGTGCAACGCCACGGCCACGCTCGACCCCGAGGACACCAAGGCCACGCTCGCGGACGTGCTGGAGACGCCCAGACCCGCCGTCCTGCGCGACGCGATCTCCCCGAGCGGCTGGGGCGAGGAGGTCGACGTCCTCGTCGGCTCGGAGTCGCTCGAGCTGCTCAACGACCAGGACCCGGACCCGCGGCGGCTCGAGAAGCTCGGCCGCGCGCTGGAAGAGCTCGGCCACCTGCTCGAGGAGGACCAGCTCCCCTACCAGCTCGTGCTGCTGGACTGCCCGCCCTCGCTGGGCCGGCTGACCCGCTCGGCGCTGATGGCCGCGGACGGCGCGCTGCTCGTCACCGAGCCGACGCTGTTCGCGGTGTCCGGCGCGCAGCGGGCGTTCGAGGCGGTGGAGAGGGCCCGGGAGGAGAACAACCCCGACCTCTCGCCGCTCGGCGTGGTGGTCAACCGGGTGCGGCCGCAGTCCTACGAGCACCAGTACCGGATCGCCGAGCTGCGCGAGCACTTCGGCCGGCTGGTGATGCCGGTGGCGCTGCCCGACCGGCTCGCGGTGCAGCAGGCGCAGGGCGCGTGCGTGCCGATCCACCAGTGGGGCACGCCGGGCGCGCGCGAGGTGTCGCTCGCGCTGAACCTGTTGCTGGCGCGGGTGCTGCGGACCAGCGGCCGCGGCCGGCACCGTACGCAGGCCTGGCCGGACGCGGACCGCGACACGGGAAGCGACACCGGCAGCGACACCGGCACGGACCTGGCCGCCGGTATCGGAGCCGACGAGAGCGACGGCGACAACGACGTCAACGTGGTCGCCGACCGCTGACCGTCAGCCCACGCGGATCAACCCACGCAGATCAATGACGTGCACTTGGTCGTCGTGGTGGTCGGCGGGCGGTTCGTGGTGGTCGCCGGGGGCGGCTGCTCCTCGGTGGTCGTGGGCGGCGGGTCGCCGGGCTCGGCCGGGCGGTCCCGCGTCGTCGTGGTCGTCGTCGCGGTGGTCGAGGTCGTCGTGCTGGTCGACGTCGACGTGGACGGCCGCGACGACGAGGTCGTGATCGGCCCGTTCGCGGGCCGCGGCTGCTGTCCCGGCGGCACCGGCTCGACCGCGGCCCGGTCCGACGGCGCCGGCCGCTGGCCCACCTCCCCGCTGAGCACGCCCGCCGCGAACAGGGCGGCGGTCACGGCGCCGATCATGGCGCCCACCGCCACCCGACCGTGAGCAGTGCGCAGGGGGGACCCCATAGCGAGGATGGCCCTTCGAGTTCACCCGGCGACAGCCGGTAGCTGAAACGCGAATCTACCATCCCCCGATCGGGCGAGATGCACTCGACAGGCTGATGCAGCATCGGTCCACCGTGGGGAGCCACGCGGCAAAAGTCTTTGTCGCGATGGCGCCGCAGGACGTAATGTCGAGGTACACGAGAGAGGAGGTGGTCCAACGGTGATATCACGACGGACTCGTGAGGTGGCTGTCCGCTAAGGACCACCTGACCGGACATGGTTGGGCCGGCTGCGCAACACGGCTGACATCGGTTCTACCGGTGCCGTAGACGCGCGGTGTGGTCGGCGAATACCAGGCAGTCACCCGGCCCTCGGTGCTCTCAGGGACCTAGTCCGACCCTGAGCCCGCGATCCTCGATCGCGGGAGCAGCCCGGGGGCCGTTTGCTATTTCCCGCCCAGCTCGTCGAGCGCCCGCTCGGCCTGCTGCACGAGCCGCCACGCCTGGCTCGCCCGCCGCTCGGCGTCCTTCACCGACCGGCTCGCCGAGCCGACCCGGCGCCGCGCCTCCTTCTCCCGGCCCTCGGCCGAGTCCAGCTGCTCGTAGACCCGCCGCACCTCCTCGGTCGCCTCGTCGGCCACGCGCTGCGCCTCGGTGGCGATGCGCTCCTCCTCGGCGCGGTCGGCCTCGGCCTCCTTGACGGTCTTGCGAGCCTCCGCCAGGTCCTCGCGGGCCTGCGCGAGCTTCTTCTCGTGGTCGGCCTGCTCCCGCTCGGTACGCTCCGGCTTCTTCGTCCTGGCCGCGCGGGCGGGGCGGGCGACCGGGGTGCGGTCGCCGGACACCTCGGGCCACGCGGCGGCCGTGGCGGCGAGCTCCTTGACCGACGTCAGCCGGCCCGCGAGCAGCACCCGCGCGACGTCGCCGTCGGCGACCGCGGTCGTGAAGATCTCCTCCAGCTCGCGGGTGACCGACTCGGTGAGCGCCGCCCCGTTGAGCTTGCCGGCCTGCTTGACCAGCGTGTTGACGAGCTGGGTTCGCTTCTGGGACAACGACTTCAGGTCGGCGCCGGCCAGGTTCGCGTGCGCCTCCCGCAGCGCGTCGCCGACCTCGGCCACCTCGTCGACGTCCGAGTCCGGGTCCCGGGCGAGCTGGTTGGCGAGCCAGGCGGACGTGGTCGGCTTGGCGAGCTTGTCGATCGCCGCGGCGACCTTTGGCTCACCGGCGGCCTTCGCGGCCTTGGCGAGCTCCTTGCGGCGGGGCGTGAAGTCCTCCCGCGAGCCGGCGTAGAGCTCCTCGGCCGCGGAATCGACGTCGACTGTGTCGGGCACTGTGTCGGGCACACCACCATCTTGGCGTCTCGGGCGCGATGAAACGATGGGCGGGTGGTCTACCAGCAGGTTCTTCGACGCGCGCTGTTCCGGATGGGCGGCGGTGACCCCGAGGTCGCCCACGAACGGACGGTCGCGGCGATGTCGCGGCTCGGCCGGCTGCGGCCGGTGACCGCCGGGCTGCGCCGCTTCTACGGTCCGCCCGCGCCGCGCTCGGTGTTCGGCATCCGGTTCCCCGGACCGGTCGGCCTCGCGGCCGGCGTGGACAAGAACGGCGTGGCGGTGCGCGGGTGGCCGGCGTTCGGGTTCGGCTTCGTGGAGGTCGGCACGGTCACCTGGCACGCGCAGCCGGGCAACCCGCGGCCGCGGCTGTTCCGATTGCCGGCGAGCGAGGCGGTGATCAACCGCATGGGGTTCAACAACCTCGGCGCCGCCGCACTGGCCGAACGGCTGCGGCTGTTGGGGCCGGCCCCGGTGCCGGTCGGGGTCAGCATCGGCAAGTCGAAGGTGACCCCGGTGCCGGACGCCGAGGCGGACTACGTCTCGTCGGTTCGGGTGCTGTGGCCCTACGCCGACTACTTCGCGGTGAACGTCAGCTCGCCGAACACGCCCGGGCTGCGGGGGCTGCAGTCCCGTTCGGCACTGGACGGGCTGCTGGCGGCGGTGGTGCCCGAGGCGCAGGGCCGGCCGCTGCTGGTGAAGATCGCGCCGGACCTGTCGTACGACGCGATCGACGACGTGCTGGAGGTGTGCCACGACCGCGGGGTCGCCGGGGTGATCGCCACCAACACGACGCTGTCCCGGGACGGGCTCGCGCCGGCGGACTCCGGCGCGGGAGCGGAGGCCGGGGGGTTGTCGGGGCGGCCCCTGTCGGCCCGGGCGCTCGAGGTGGTGTCCTTCGTGGCCAAGCGGTCCGAGCTGCCGGTGGTGGGGGTCGGCGGCATCCACTCCGCCGACGACGCGGCGCGGATGTTCGACGCCGGGGCCGTGCTGGTTCAGCTCTACACGGGGTTCATCTACCGCGGGCCCGGACTGGTCCGGGCCATCAACCGGCTAGCCGGCGGCGTCGGATAGCTCCCGCAGGGCCACGGCCAGCCCGGCCAGGTGGTCCGTCGCGTCGGTGAGCTCCTGCTTCGGGCCGGGCGCGGAGCTCGCGGCGACCACGCGGCCCGCCGCGGCCACCAGGCTTCGGTAGCCGTCCAGACCCTCGTCCAGCTGCTCGCGCAGCCGGGCCACGCCCTCCACCAGCGGGCCCCGCTCCAGGTGCGGTGCGTGGTCCCTGGCCAGCTCCACGGCGACCAGCTGGGCGGCCACCGCGCGCAGGGCCGTCGCCGCCTCGGCGCTCGTGGCCTGGGCCTGCGCCACGGACTCCACCGGCACCGACGCCGGCATGCCCGCGTTCCCGGACAGCTGGGCGAGCACCTGACCGAGCGCCTTCTCCGCCTCGCCCAGCCGCTGCATCGGCTCCCGCGCCGCCGAGCCCTTCGGCGGCAGCGCGGTCCGCACGGCCGCCGCCGCGGCGGGGACGCCCGGCCTGGGGTTCTCGGCGTCGAACTCGCGTTGCGCGTTCTTCACCAGCGCCAGCTTGAGCGCTGAGCGGAAGGCGATCACCGCGGTGACGAAGGTGGCCGCGATGGCGCCGAACAGCGCCGACGCGTCCCCCTCGGCGACCGCTCCGGTGACCACGCCGACGATCAGCAACCCGCACAGCACGCAGATCAGCGCCCATGCCGTCAGCCACCGCGACGCCCACACCCGCTTGCGGGCCAGCCGGCGCCGCTGGCGTTCGACACGTACCTGGTCGTCGGTGCGGCTCTTGAAGGCCTCCTGGACCTGCGCCACGACCTGGCCGTTGAGGTACCGGTTCGCCAGCTGGGTCAGCTGGTACAGCTCCCGCCCGCGCATCGCGCCGTCACCTCCCGCCGCCGATGGACCCGATCAGTTGGTCTGGCCGTTCGCCTTCTGCTCCTGGGCGACCCGCTGCGCGATCTCGGCGTCGATGTTCGACGTGCTCGCGGCCGGCGCCGGCGTGGCCGACGAACCGGTGACCTGCGGGGCGACCGAACCGCCGCCCATCGACGCGCGGATCTGCTCCAGCCGGGACTGGCCGGCCATCTCCGTGGTCGACGCCTGGACCTCCATCATGCGGCCCTGCACCGAGTTCGACGCCAGCTCCGCGGAGCCGAGGGCGGTGGTGTACCGCTTCTCGATCTTGTCGCGGACCTCTTCCAGCGACGGCGTGTTGCCCGGCGCGGCCAGCTCGCTCATCTGGTTGAGGCTCTTGGAGACCTGCTCCTGCATCTTCGCCTGCTCGAGCTGGCTCAGCAGCTTCGTGCGCTCGGCGAGCTTGTTCTGCAGCATCATCGCGTTGCGCTCGACCGCGCTCTTGGCCTGCGTGGCCGCCTGCAGCGCCTGGTCGTGCAGCGTCTTCATGTCCTCGATGTCCTGCTCGGCCGTGACGAGCTGCGTCGCGAACGACTGCGCGGCCTGCTCGAACTGCGTCGCCTTGGCCTCGTCGCCCTTGCCGCGGGCCTCGTCGGCCAGCAGCAGCGCCTGGCGCGCGGAGGACTGCAGCTTCTCCACGTTGCCGAGCTGGCGGTTGAGCTTCATCTCCAGCTGGCGCTGGTTGCCGATCACGGCGGCCGCCTGCTGGGACAACGCCTGGTGCGCGCGCTGGGCCTCCTCGATGGCCTGCTGGATCTGTACCTTCGGGTCGGCGTGCTCGTCGATCTTCGACGAGAAGGCCGCCATGAGGTACTTCCAGAACTTCACGAACGGGTTGGCCATCTCCTCCGCCTGCCTTCTCCGTGCTGGTCCGCTACTGGCTGCCACGCCTGGCCGCTTCCGCGGTCTGTATGGCAACGCCCCGTCATCGCTGTGGGTTCCATCGTGTCAGGTCCGCAGTCGTCCCCACCACCGGACCCGGCCGAAATCAGGTACTGATTCAGGGTTAGCCCTGACCGCCCGGACCCGTCTCAGGGTCGGACGCCTGACGCACTTCCACCAGACCCGCCCGCAGGGCATCGAGCCTACCCGTGAGCTGGGCGGCGGCAGTGTCGCTCGTGCCGTCCACCGAGGTGACGGTGCCGGTGGTCCTGATCAGCTCGGTCAGCTCGTCGCGCGCCTGCTCGAGCTCGGTGACGGTGGCCTGCATCTTCGCCACGAGCGCGTCGCGCTGGTCGCGCTGGCGCTGCGCCGCGGCGATCCGGGCGGACACGGCCTCGTGCGAGCGCGCCAGGTCAGCCTCGGCGGGGCGGCCCTGCGCCTCCGCGAGCGCGGTCGCCAGCGCGCGGCGCTCGTCCTCCAGGGCCGGCACGGGGATCCGGGCCAGCGCGTGGTCGAGGTCCGCGACCTGGCTCGCGGTCAGCCGCAGCTCGACGACGACCTCCGCGGCGTCCGCGGAGATCCCGTGCAGCACGGCGTTCTCCCCGAGCGTGGCGCCGAGCTCGCGCAGCACCCGCTCGCCGCGGGACACCCACACCTGCGCGGGGCTGCCCATGATCGGCCGGCGAGCGCCCGGCAAAACGTCCGGCGCCACCTGCCGGCGGGTGCTGCGGATCATCAGCGGCACGGTCACCACCGCCGCGATGCCGATCACGACGAGGATGACGACGAGCACGGTGGTGAGCAGCACGACCTCCGGTTCCCTGGGCGGAAACCGGAGTCTAGTGCGCTGCGACGATCAAGCTGACGATCAAGCTGGGTCGATCAGGCGGCGAACACCGCGCCCATCGAGCGGCCACCGATCGAGGCCTCCATCCGGTGGCTCAGCACGGGCTGGATACGCAGGTCGGCCAGGTTCTCGCCGACCACGGCCGGGACCAGCCGGCCACCCTCGACGCCCTCGACCGACGCGCGCGGCCCGTCGCTCGCGGCGTCCAGCGCGTCCATCGCCTCGATCGAGTCGGGCCGGTCCGGACGCTCGGCCGGCTCGGGAACCCCCATCGAGTCCATCGCGCCCATGTCGCTCGCCACGTGGTGCATCAGCTGGTACAGCGGCAGTTCCAGGGCGTCGCAGATCGCGGCCAGCAGCTCGCTGGACGCCTCCTTGCGGCCACGCTCGACCTCGGACAGGTAACCCAGGCTGACCCGGGCCGCGCGGGAGACCTCCCGAAGCGTGCGGCGCTGGTTGGTGCGGGCATGACGGAGCCGATCACCGATCGCCTCACGCAACAGCACGGCCATCGCGCGCCTCCCTCCAAGATCAACCGCCCCGAGGGGCGGGTCGGGCACAGTGACAACGTTACCGAGACACCACCATCCTCGGCAGCGACATCGCTGTGCGTCCGCCACAAGCGAACGACCGAGCGCAGCCCGGTGTTCCCGAACAGTAGTGCCCGTACCTGGAGCCACGGTCGAACTCAGTCGACTTCCGGCTCCTCGAACTGGGCGCTGAGCAGGTCCAACGCCGCGCGCACCGCACCCGCGCGCACCTGGTGGCGGTTGCCGTCGACCTCGATCGTGCGCACGGTCGTGCCGCCGGAGCCGGATACGGCCAGATGGACCACGCCCGGCTCCACCCCGTCCTGCGGATCGGGCCCGGCGACCCCGGTGAGGCCGATCCCCCAGCTCGACCGGCAGGCGATCCGGGCACCCTTGGCCGAGCTGCTCGGCGATCAGCGGGTGGACCGGGCCGTGCTCGGCGAGCGCGGTCGCGTCGACGCCGGCGAGGTCGGTCTTGAGCTGGGTGGCGTAGACGACCACGCCGCCGCGCACGACCGCGCTCGAGCCGGGCACGCTGGTCAGCGCCGCGGCCACCAGCCCGCCGGTGAGCGACTCGGCGGTGGCCACGGTCTCGCCGCGCTCGCGCAGCGTCGTGATCAGGGTGGTGAGGAAGTCGGCGTCGATGCCGAGCAGGTCGGCGAGGGGGTTCCTAGCCACGGGCCCGCAGGCGCAGCGCGCGGAACACGTAGTCGGCGCCGGTGACGACCGTCAGCGCCAGCGCGATCATCATCGCTGTCCACTCGACCGGGTCGCACCAGCCGGGCAGCGGCAGCAGGAACAGCTCGATCGCGATGATCTGGGCGAGCGTCTTGGCCTTGCCGCCGTTGCTGGCCGCGATCACGCCGTACCGGATCACCCAGAACCGCAGCAGGGTCACGCCGAGCTCGCGGACCGCGATCGTGAGCGTGATCCACCACGGCAGCTCGCCGAGGATGGACAGGCCGAACAGCGCGGCGCCGGTCAGCGCCTTGTCCGCGATCGGGTCGATGACCTTGCCGAAGTCGGTGACCAGCCCGAACTTGCGGGCCAGCTTGCCGTCGACGTGGTCGGTGATCGACGCGACGGCGAACACGAGCGCGGCGGTCAGCCGCCAGCCGGTCGACTCCTCGGCGTCGAACAGGGTCAGCAGGAACACCGGTACCAGCGCGAGCCGGATCCCGGTCAGGATGTTGGCGACGTTGAGCAGTGGCACCCGGACGGCGGCGACGCCGATCTCCGGCGGCGGCGGACCGTCCGCGGGCGCCGCACTCATGGCGCGCCCTCTACCCGATTCACGGACTCCACCGGCGCCACGATCAGGTCGACGCCCTCCGCACCGACCACCTTGCCCCGCACCAGGTCGCCCACCATCAGCTCCGCCTCACCGGTGAGCAGGCATTCGCCGTCCACCTCTGGTCCCTGGTGCGCGGCCCGCCCGGCACACTCGTCCTGCTCGACCCGCTCGACGAGGACCAGCACCTCGTCGCCGATCCGGTCCTCGGCCCGCTGGGTGGTGAGCTGCTCGACCAGGTCCGACACCCGGGTGACGCGCTCGGCGACGACCGCCGGGTCGAGCTTGCCCGGCAGGTTCTCCGCCTCGGTGCCGTCCTCGTCGGAGTAGCCGAACACGCCGACCACGTCCAGCCGCGCCTCGGTGAGGAAGTGCTCGAGCTCGGCCAGCTCCTCCTCGGTCTCGCCGGGGAAGCCGACGATCACGTTGCTGCGGATGCCGGCGTCCGGGGCGAGCGCGCGGATCTGGCCGACGAGCGCGAGGAAGGACTCGGTGCCGCCGAACCGCCGCATCCGGCGCAGCACGGTCGAGCTGGCGTGCTGGAAGGACATGTCGAAGTAGTCGGCCACGCCGTCGGTGCCGGCGATCGCGTGCAGCAGCCCCGGGCGGGTCTCCGCGGGCTGCAGGTAGGACACCCGCACGCGGTCGACGCCGTCGATGGCGGCCAGCCGCGGGAGCAGCCGCACCAGCGCGTCCGGGCCGCCGTGCTCGCGGCCGAGGTCCTTGCCGTAGGACGTGGAGTTCTCGCTCACCAGGAACAGCTCGCGCACGCCCTCGCCCGCCAGCCACGCCGCCTCGGCCACGATCTCGTCCGGCAGCCGGGACACGAACGCGCCGCGGAAGGACGGGATCGCGCAGAACGAGCACCGCCGGTCGCAGCCGGACGCGATCTTGAGCGCGGCGACCGGCGCGTCGTCGAGGCGCTTGCGCAGCACCCGCGGGCCCCAGCCGTGGCCGGGCACGGAGACGTCCGAGACGTCCGCGACGGCCGGCCGCTGGACGGGCGTGATCGGCAGCAGCGTGCGCCGGTCGACCGGTGCGTGCGAGGCGACCGCGCGGCCGGCGACGACGTCGTCCAGCCGCTCGCCGAGGTTGGGGTAGTGGTCGAAGCCGAGCACCGCCGCCGCCTCGGGCAGGCTCTCCGCGAGCTCGGTGCCGTAGCGCTCGGCCATGCAGCCGACGGCCACGACCTTCGCGCCGGTCTCGGCCGCCTCGAGCAGCGCGTCGACGGAGTCCTTCTTGGCCGACTCGACGAAGCCGCAGGTGTTCACGACGACGACGTCGGCACCCGCCCCGTCCTCGCTGACTTCCCAGCCGCCGGCGGCCAGCCGGCCGGCGAGTTCCTCGGAGTCGACCTCGTTGCGGGCACACCCGAGGGTGAGCAGGGCGGCACGGCGCGACGGTGGTGGTGCGGACACGGCTCTCAGGGTAACCGCCGCCGTCTGAGTTAACGCCGGTTACTCCAGGTCCGGCTCGCCGTCGGCCTCTGGAGCGAGCGCGATGTCGAACCGTGCGGTGTGGAACGGGACGGTCAGCTCGCGGCCGTCCGGGGCCCGGCCGGGCCCGTGGGAGTCGAAGTCGACGACCAGCGAGCGCTTGACGCCGAAGACCGCGTCGTCGTCCAGATGCGCGCTGTCCGAAGCGAACACGTGCGTGACGAGCGTGCGGTGACCGGGCGCGGAGACCATGAAATGCACGTGTGCCGGGCGCATCGGGCCGCGGCCGGCGGCGGCGAGCAGCTCCCCCACCGGGCCGTCGTCGGGGATCGGGTAGGCCTGCGGGTGCACCGACCAGAACGCGTACCGGCCGTCGGCGTCCGCGCGGAGCCGGCCGCGGCCGCGGACCTCGTCGGTGTACTGGACGTCGTAGCGGCCGTCCTCGTCGGACTGCCAGATCTCCAGCAGCGCACCGGGAACCGGCTCGCCGCGGGTGTCCGTGACGGTTCCCGACATGAAGCACGGCGTGCCAGGGGCGCCGCCGGAGATGTCGTCGCCGAGCGCGAACTCGGGGGCGCTCCGCGACGAAGAACGGGCCGAGCACGGTCGACTCGGTGGCCGGGGACGGTCCCCCCGTGCCGGCGGGGTGGTTCAGGTCGATCACCGCCATCGACGCGCCGAGCACGTCGGACAGCAGGATGAACTCCTGGCGCTTGTCGTCACACTTCTGCCCCGTGCGGGTGAGGAAGTCGATGGCGGCGGCCCACTCCTGCTCGGTGAGCGAGACGTCGGCGAGGAACGCGTGCAGGTGCCGCACCAGGCTCGTCGCGATCTCCCGGAACCGCTCGTCCCCGGCTCCCGCGAACGACGCCACCACCCGATCTTCGAGATTCATGCCGGCCACCTTCCCTCGTGTGCGGCCGCCAGCAGCCCGGCGGCCTCCGGTGCGCGGCGGACCGCGTCCTCGAGATCCCCGAGGCCCAGGCCGATCTCGCGCAGGCTCACCGGCGCACCGATCCGCTCGGCCAGCTCGCGCAGCCCGTCCACGGTCCCGTCCGCCGTGTACGGCAGCAGCACCGCGTGCGTGGGCGAGTGCGGCAGGCCGTAGGTGCCACCGAGCAGGTGGCACAGCTTGTGGTGCGGCCCCGACCCGGCGACGGCGAACGCGGACGCCGCGAGGTAGGCGCCGTAGGTCACCTCCGTGCGGTCCCCGCCCGCGACAGCCTGCGGCAGGCCGGCGAACAGCATCCGCACCGCCTCGCGGGCAACGAGCGCGGTGACCGGATCGGCCCGCAGGCCGGCGACCGCATGCGCCATCGCGTTCAGCCCGCTCGTCGCGGTGATCCCCGGCGGCAGCCCGGCGGTCAGCTCGGGGTCGTAGACGACGAGGCGCGGCAGCACGTCCGGCGAGCGGCCGGTGCGCTTCTCCCCCGCCTCGGTCCGCCCCCACACCGGCGTCATCTCCGACCCCGCGTACGTCGTCGGCACGGCCACCACCGGCACGCGCATCGACAGCGCCACGGCCTTCGCGATGCCCACCGCCGACCCGCCGCCGACCGACAGCAGGCAGTCCACATGCGACCGCGTGGCCGCGCTCAGCGCGGCGGAGGCCGCCGCGGCGGGCACGTGCTCGCGCACGCCGGTGAACACCTCCACGACCGGCAGCGGCGCAGCCAGCTCCCGGGCGAGCGGCTCGCCGCGTTCGCTCGTCACGAGCAGCACCCGGGAGGCCCCGAGCGCGGCGACCTCACCGGCCAGTGCCGACCGCGCCGCGCCGGCGCCGAACACGACCCGCCCGGGCATCGCCGTCCTGGAGAACTCGATCACGACTCCACACTGGCACGCCCGGGTGTCGATGGGCACACCTCCCGCACCGATTCAGTCCGCGGGTTAGGTTCGTCGGGTGAGTGAGGCAGTCGTGGTCCGTCGCGCCCGGATCGGCGACGTGCGGGCGATCAAGTCGGTCATCGACACCTACGTCGGCAAGGTGCTGCTCGCCAAGGAGCTGGTCACCCTGTACGAGGACGTGCAGGAGTTCTGGGTGGCCGAGCACGAGGGCGGGCTGGTCGGCTGCGGCGCGCTGCACGTGCTGTGGGAGGACATCGCCGAGATCCGCTCCATCGCCGTGCTGCCGCACGCGCTGCGGCTGGGCGCCGGCGGGCTGCTCGTCGATCGGCTGGTCTCCCTCGCCCGCGAGCTCGGGCTGGCGCGGCTGTTCGTGCTGACCTTCGAGACGGGCTTCTTCGCCCGGTACGGCTTCGTGGAGATCGACGGGACGCCGGTGAGCGCGGAGGTCTACGAGCAGATGCGGCGCTCGGCCGACGAGGGCGTCGCGGAGTTCCTGGACCTCCCCTACGTCAAGCCGAACACGCTGGGCAACGCGCGGATGCTGCTGGAGCTGTAACAAACTTTCGATACCCAGCTTTAGCCCGTTAGAGGGTTTCCTCCTGCTGATCTTCCTGGCGTAATGGACCAGGGCCCGCAACGGTGCGGGTCCGTCCCGCCTCACGAGGGAGATCTCCGTGGCCACGTCAACCCTGCGTCGTGCCGCCCGGGCAACCATCGCCGCGATCGCGGTCACCGTCGCGATGCTCGTCGGCTCGCTCAACGCACAGGCAGCACTCGACCCCGGTCAGCTCCAGCAGGTGACCGACCAGTACATGTTCAGCACGAGCCTGAGCAGCTTCCAGACGGTCCGGGCCCAGCAGCCCCACGCCGACCAGCTCGACTGGAGCTCGGACGGCTGCTCGAACTCGCCCGACAACCCGTTCGGCTTCAACCTGGTGAAGGCGTGCTACCGGCACGACTTCGGCTACCGGAACTTCAAGCGGCAGGGCCGGTTCAGCGAGGCCAACCGGCTCAGCATCGACAACAACTTCAAGTCCGACATGTACACGATCTGCAACGGCAACTGGGCGTGCAACCGGTTCGCCGACGTCTACTACGCGGCCGTCCGCCAGTTCGGCGGCTGACCGGGCACGCAGCGAGACGGGGCACGCCGGCCGGCGTGCCCCGTTCTCGTCACCGGGGCTTGTGTCACTGGGGCGGGTACTGCTCCTGCGACGGCGGTCCCGGCTGCTGCGGCGGGTACTGCTGGGGCGGATATTGCTGCTGCTGGGGATAGCCCTGCTGGGGCGGGTACTGCTGGCCGTACTGCTGCTGCCCGTACTGCTGCTGGCCGTACTGCTGGGGGTAGCCCTGCGACGGGTACTGCTGGCCCTGGCCGCCGGGGCCGTGGAAGTTCGGGTCGGCGACCGGCCCGCGGTACATCGCGTCGCCGAAGGCCAGGATCGGCCACCCGATGAACGGCAGCAGGATCAGCAGCACGGTGAACCCGCCGCCCTTGCCGAACGCCCTGGCCACGTCGATGTAGACCATGATCGCGATGACGATGTTCACGACCGGGATGAAGAACAGCACCAGCCACCAGCCCGGGCGGCCGACCATCTTGAGCATCACGTAGGTGTTGTAGAAGGGCACGATCGCCGCCCAGCCGGGCTGGCCCGCCTTCGTGAACACCCGCCAGACACACGCGATCAGGAAGACGGCGATCGCGAATGAGACGAGGGATCCGACGAGGACTCCGGCCCAGGCGGCCGAGTTGGTGTTCACGAGGCGACTTCCTTCCCGATCACGGGTTGTCAGCAAAGGAGTCGTGGCTGCGTGTTCAACAGTTACGGTGTCCGGTATGCGACGAATGGTGGCGGTGGTCCTGCTGACGGCCCTGGTCCTGTCCGGGTGCGGTTCGAGCCCCGCGACCGAGCCGTCCGCGTCGTGGGCGGGCCGGGGCGACTCGCTCGCCACCCTCCGCAAGCTCGACGACCATCCACTGTGGACAATGCGGTACGCGGGCGGCTACGACCGGATGAAGGACGTGACCACTCCCCCGCCGGCGACGCCGTTCGGCTGCTCGCTGTTCGCCACCAACGACGCGGCGAACCCGTTGTTCGCGCGCAACTTCGACTGGGACCCGAACCCGGCGATGCTGCTGTTCACCACGCCGCCGGACGGCTACGCGTCGGCGTCCATGGTCGACCTGTCCTACCTGGGCGTGGGTGACCTGTCCGGCGCCGCGGACCGCGCCCGGCTCGCCGACGCGCCGCTGCTGCCGTTCGACGGGATGAACGCGAAGGGGCTCGCCATCGGCCTGGCCGCGGTGCCGGACGCGCGGGCCGGGTCCACGCCCGGCCGGCCCACCGTCGGCGGCGTGCGGATCATCCGGCTGGTGCTGGACGGGGCCGCCACGGTCGAGGAGGCGGTGGCGATCTTCAACGAGAACAACGTGGACTTCTCCGGCGGGCCGCCGCTGCACTACCTCGTCGCGGACGCCACGGGGAAGTCCGTGGTGATCGAGTTCGTCGACGGGAAGGTCGTCGCGCAGCCCGCGCGCACGGCCGTCAACTTCACGATGGCTGGCTCGGACGAGCAGACGCGCCAGGCCGACGCCCGCTACCGCACGGCGAACGGCGGCCTGTCGCGGATCGCGGACTGGCACGGCGCGATGGACCTGCTCGGCCAGGTCGTGCAGGGTCATACGCAGTGGTCGGTGGTGTACGGCCTGCGGACCGGCGAGGTGCGCGTGGCGACGGACAAGAACTTCGACCGCGTGCACACGTTCGACCTCGCGTCGGCCTGACCACAGTCACAGTCAGTCCAGGTCGTCGTCCGGGGCGGGGCCGCCGCCGCGCATCAGGTACAGCACCGAGTCCAGCTCGTCCGGCTTGATCAGCACGTCGCGGGCCTTCGAGCCCTCCGACGGGCCCACCACGCCGCGGCTCTCCAGCAGGTCCATCAGCCGGCCGGCCTTCGCGAAGCCGACGCGGAGCTTGCGCTGGAGCATCGAGGTCGAGCCGAACTGCGAGGTGACCACCAGCTCCGCGGCCTGCAGCAGCACGTCGAGGTCGTCGCCGATGTCGTCGTCGATCTCGCGCTTCTCGCTCGCCTTGGCCGCCGTGACGCCGTCGGTGTACTCCGGCTGTGCCTGTTCCTTGACGAAGGAGACCATCGAGTTGATCTCCTCGTCGGTGATGAACGCGCCCTGCACGCGCACCGGCTTGGACGCGCCCATCGGCAGGTACAGGCCGTCGCCCATGCCGATCAGCTTCTCCGCACCCGGCTGGTCCAGGATGACCCGCGAGTCGGTCAGCGACGACGTCGCGAACGCGAGCCGCGACGGCACGTTCGTCTTGATCAGGCCGGTGACCACGTCGACCGACGGGCGCTGCGTCGCGAGCACCAGGTGGATGCCGGCGGCCCGGGCCTTCTGGGTGATCCGCACGATCGCGTCCTCGACGTCGCGCGGCGCGGTCATCATCAGGTCGGCCAGCTCGTCGACGATGGCCAGGATGTAGGGGTAGGGCCGGTACTCGCGCTCGGACCCGGGCGGCGCGGTGATCTCGCCCGAGCGCACCTTCTTGTTGAAGTCGTCGATGTGGCGCACCCGGTTGACCTGCATGTCCTGGTAGCGCTGCTCCATCTCCTCGACGAGCCAGGTCAGCGCGGCCGCGGCCTTCTTCGGCTGCGTGATGATCGGCGTGATCAGGTGCGGGATGCCCTCGTACGGGGTCAGCTCGACCATCTTCGGGTCGATGAGGATCATCCGGACCTCGTCCGGCGTCGCGCGCGCGAGCAGCGACACCAGCATCGAGTTGACGAAGCTGGACTTGCCGGAACCGGTGGAGCCCGCGCAGAGCAGGTGCGGCATCTTGGCCAGGTTCGCGGTGACCATGTGGCCCTCGATGTCCTTGCCGAGGCCGATCACCATCGGGTGGGTGTCCTTGACCGCGGTCGCCGACCGCAGCACGTCGCCGAGCCGGACCATCTCGCGGTCGGAGTTCGGCACCTCGATGCCCACCGCGGACTTGCCGGGGATCGGGGCGAGCAGCCGGACGTTGTCGGTCGCGACCGCGTAGGCGATGTTCTTGGTGAGCGCGGTGATCTTCTCGACCTTCACGCCCGGGCCGAGCTCGACCTCGTAGCGGGTGACGGTCGGGCCGCGGGTGAACCCGGTGACCTGCGCGTCGATCGAGAACTGGTCCAGCACGCCGGTGATCGCCTCGATCATCGCGTCGTTCGCGCGGCTGCGCGCCTTCGGCGCGTCGCCGGCGGCCAGGATGTTCGGGTCGGGCAGCGTGTAGTCGCCGTCGACGGCGCGGGTCAGCGTCAGCTGCACCGGCTCCTTGGGCTGCGGGTTCTCCTTGACCTGCTCGGGTTTCGGCCGCTTGCGCGGCGGCGGGGCGGGCGGCTCGGGCGGCGGCGGCACGTCCACGGCGCCGGTCTCGACGAGCGGCTCGGCGTCGTCGGACATCGACGCCTGCCGGCGCCGCGACGGGCGGCGCAGCTTCGGCTCGGCGGGCGGTACCTCCTCCTCGCCCGGCAGGTCGAGGCCCTCCTCGTAGCCGTCCTCGTCCTCGGGCTCCATGCCCAGCTCGCGCAGCCGGGTCGGGATGTCGCGGAAGCGGGTGCCGGTGAACACCAGCACGCCGAAGCCGAGGACCAGGGCCAGCAACGGGAGCGCCACCCACGGCGTGACGCCCTTCGCGAGCATCCCGCCGGAGACGTAGCCGAGCGCGCCGCCCGCGTACATCCGGCCCTCGTTGTCGTCGGGCAGGTCGCTGAACACGTGCAGGATGCCGAGGAACGCCAGGACGAACAGCAGCGCGCCGATGACCAGCCGCGGCCGCTTCTCCGGCTGCGGGTCCGAGCGCATCAGCACGATGCCGACCACGAGCACGACCATCGGCAGCGCCATCGCGGCCGCGCCGACCGCGGAGCGCACGCCGAGCTCCAGCCAGTGCCCGACCGGGCCGGCCGCGTGCCACCAGATGCCGGCGCCGGCGATCACGCCGAGCGGCGATCAGCCCGAACGCGAGCCCGTCGCGGCGGTGCGCGGGGTCGAGGTCCTTGGTGCGGCCCATTGTCCTGGCGAGGCCGCCGACGCCCTTGGCCAGCAGGGTCCAGCTGCCCCGCAGGCCGCGGCCGATGCCGCGGCTGACCGAGCCCTTGCGGCGGGCGGGCGCGCGCCGCGCCGAGGTCCGGGCGCGGGACGCGGGACGAGCCGACGATCGGGAACGGGTGGCCGGGGACTTGGTGGCGGACTTGGTCGAGGTCCGGGACGAGGTGCCCGACTTCGCGGACCGGGCGCCACTACCTCCGCGGGTACTGCTGCCCTTGGAGTTCCTGGAGGCTGCTGTCCGGTTCGCCATACTCCACACGGTAGTCGGCCTTCACCACGTGAGTCACTTCTGCCACACGGGCACCTTTCGTGACACCAGCCCGCTTGGTCACCGTGCATCCGGTCCGTGCGATGCTCCCGCCCATGGTCGCGCTGTTCCGCCGCACAACCGAGCCGACACGCCGTAGCACCACACCGGAGCGGATATCGCCGGTCTGGCGGGTGCTGACCCTCATCGACCGCGGTTTCGTGCGGTTCGTCGGCAGAATCGAGATCACCGGCACCTTCCCGCCCGAGATGCGCAACCGGCCGGGCCTGATCGCCGCCAACCACATCGGCATGTTCGACCCGTTCGTGCTGACCGCCGTGCTGCGCAAGTCCGGGGTGAACCCGCGGTTCATGCTGACCGGCGGGCTGCTGGACGCGCCGGTGGTCGGCTGGGGGCTCAAGCAGGGCGGCAGCATCCGGGTCGACCGCGGCAAGAGCAACGTGATCGAGGCGTTCGACCGGGCCAGCACGGCGTTGCGGTCGGCGTCCGGGCCGGTGCTCGTGTACCCGGAGGGCCGGGTCGGCCGCGAGCCGGGACTGTGGCCGGAGCGCGGCAAGACCGGCGTCGCGCGGATGGCGCTCGCGGCGAACGTGCCGGTGATGACGATCAGCCAGTGGGGCGCGCACGAGGCGGTGTACTGGGGCACCGAGCGGGTCGACAGCTGGCGCGACCTCATGCCCGGGCTGATGTCGTGGCTGCGTGCGGTCCGCGACCGGCCGGTGTTCAAGGTCCACCTGGGTCCGGTGGTCGACCTGTCGGACCTGTCGCCGAGCCGGCCGGGCGACGCGATGCGCGCGCACAAGCGGATCATGCAGTCGATCACCGACCGGCTCGCGCCGTTGCGCGCCGACGAGCCGGACGTGCCGCAGTTCCACGACCCCACCCGGCCGACCGACAGCTACAGCCCGTGGCGCCCGAAGCCGCCCGCGGCCTGACGCCCGGGCACTAATCCCCTTCGCGACCGCGGGCGCATGCCGTAACGTCGATGGTCGTGACCACTGAAACCGAGACGAGGGTTACGCAACCAGCGGCGGCGCACACCGGCCGCGGCACCGTGCTCATCGTGCTCGCGTCGGTCACCTTCGCCACCTCCGGCCCGTTCGCCAAGCCGGCCATGGACGCCGGGCTGAGCCCGCAGCAGGTGGCGAGCGTCCGGATCGGGCTCGCGGCGGTCATCCTGCTGGCCGTCGTCGCGGTGTGGCGGCCGGGCGCGCTGCGGGTGCGGCGGTCGGACTGGCGGCTGCTGCTCGGCTACGGGCTGGTCGGGGTGGCCGGTGTCCAGGTGCTGTACTTCGCCGCGGTGTCGCGGATCCCCATCGGGATCGCGATGCTGCTGGAGTTCACCGCGCCGGTCCTGGTCGCGCTGTGGGTGCGGTTCGTGCGGCGGACGGTGCTGCCGGCGCGGATGTGGGTGGGCACGGCGCTCGCGATGGCCGGCCTGGCGATGATCGCGCAGGTCTGGGAGGGGCTGGGCGTGCTCGACGCGCTCGGGCTCCTGGCGGCGGCCGGCGCGGCCCTGTGCGCGGCGACGTACTTCCTCGTCGGTGAGCGCGGGGCGAGCACGCTTCCGTTGCTGGGCCTGGTCACCTGGGGCATGGTCGTCGGCGCGGCGGGGATCTTCGTGCTGGCGCCGCCGTGGTCGCTGCCCTTCGAACTCTTCGGCGCGGACACCGACTTCGGCGCCTGGCGCGTTCCGGTGTGGACACTGCTGGTCGCGTGCGCGGTGGTGTCGACGGCGGTGGCGTACCTGCTGTCGATCGGCGCGCTGCGTGACCTGCCGGCGAACGTGGCGAGCGTGCTGGCGCTGCTCGAGCCCGTGGTCGCGACCGCGCTGGCCTGGCTGCTGCTGGACCAGGCGCTGACCGTGGTGCAGCTGGCCGGGGCCGCGGTCCTGCTGTCCGGCGCCACGCTGGTGCAGCTGGCCTCGCGCAGGCCGGTTGTGCCCGAGCTCCCGACGGCCGAGCCGGTCCGCCCGGCAGATTGACCGCGTGACCGGCGTCACGCCGAGCGGGTGGAAGCCGATACAGAAGTCGACTCCCCCAGCTCGTGAGTAGGTGACCGGTCATGACACCCCAGCCGACGCGAACAACGCAAGGCCCGCCGGGCGCTGCTGCGCCAGGTGTTCTCCGTCGGCTGCGCGGTGCTCGCCGCGGCCGTGACCCGCGGCTGAGCCCCGCGCTCAGACCGGGATGACGGTCGGGATGATCATGGGCCGGCGCCGGTAGGTGTCGGCCACCCAGCGGCCCACCACCCGGCGCACGGCCTGCGCGATGCGGTGCGTGTCGGTGATGCTCTCCGCCTCCGTGCGGGACAGCTCGCTCTCGACCAGCGCCACGACCTCGTCCAGCGCCTTCGGGTCGTCGGAGAAGCCGCGCCCGGACACCGTCGGCGGCGCGACCGCCCGGCCGGTCGTCGAGTCGACCGCCATCGTGATCGCGATGAAGCCGCCCTCGCCGAGGATCAGCCGGTCCGACAGGGTCGACTCGCCGACGTCGCCGACGGACAGCCCGTCGACGTACACGTGGCCGACCTCGACCCGCCCGGTGATCCGCGCGCGGCCGTCGATCAGGTCGACGACCACGCCGTCCTCGGCCAGCACCACGTTCCGCTCTGGCACGCCGGTGGCCACCGCCAGCGCGGCGTTCGCCCGCAGGTGACGCCACTCCCCGTGCACCGGCATCACGTTGCTCGGCCGCACGGCGTTGTACAGGAACAGCAGCTCCCCCGCCGACGCGTGACCGGACACGTGCACCCGCGCGTTGCCCTGGTGCACTACGTCGGCGCCGAGCCGCGCGAGGCCGTTGACGACCCCGAACACGGCGGTCTCGTTGCCCGGGATCAGCGAGCTGGCCAGCACGACCGTGTCGCCCGGCCGGATGCTGATCTGCCGGTGCTCGCCGCGCGCCATCCGGGACAGCGCCGAGAGCGGCTCGCCCTGCGACCCCGTCGACACGAACAGCACCTCGTGCTCGGGCAACGCCAGCGCCTCGTCGATGTCGGCGAGCAGCCCGTCGGGTACCCGCAGCAGGCCGAGGTCGGTCGCGATCCCCATGTTGCGCACCATCGACCGGCCGACCAGTGCGACCCGCCTGCCGTGTGCCAGCGCCACGTCGAGCACCTGCTGCACGCGGTGCACGTGGCTCGCGAAGCACGCGACGATCACCCGTTGCCGGGCGCGCGCGATCACGTTGTCCAGCACCGGGCCGATCTCGCGCTCGGCCATCACGAACCCGGGCACCTCGGCGTTGGTCGAGTCGACGAGGAACAGGTCCACGCCCTCGTCGCCGAGGCGGGAGAAGCCCGCGATGTCGGTGAGCCGCCCGTCCAGCGGCAGCTGGTCCAGCTTGATGTCACCGGTGTGCAGCACCAGGCCGGCCGGCGTGCGGATGCCGACGGCGAGCGCGTCCGGGATGGAGTGGTTGACCGCGAAGAACTCGCACGCGAAGTCGCCGAACGCGTGCCGCCCGCCCTCGGCCACCTCGACCAGCTTCGGGTTGAGCCGGTGCTCGCGGCACTTCGCGGCCACCAGCGCGAGCGTGAACCGGGAACCGACGACCGGCACGTCCGGCCGCAGCCGCAGCAGGAACGGCACCGCGCCGATGTGGTCCTCGTGCCCGTGGGTCAGCACGATCGCGTCGATGTCGTCCAGCCGTGGCTCGATCGCGCGGAAGTCCGGCAGGATCAGGTCCACGCCGGGCTGCTGGTCCTCGGGGAACAGCACGCCGCAGTCCACGATCAGCAGCCGGCCGGCGTACTCGAAGACGGTCATGTTGCGGCCGACCTCGCCGATCCCGCCCAGCGCGACGACCCGGAGCCCGCCGTCCGGCAGCGCCGCCGGCGGCTCCAACTTTCCTGATATCACCGATGAACCTGCCCGGCACTCGTGTGTGTGGTGGTGGCTACGTACGCGGCCGCGGCGTCTGCCTGGGCGACCCGCGCGGCGGCCACATTGGACGGTGGTGCGTCGGTCAGCGGCACGCCGGCGTCACCGAGATCCGCGGCGATCGCGGCGATCTGCGCCTCGGTCGCGGGCGGCAGCGGCAGCCGCGGCTCCCCCGCGTCCTGCCCGCGCAGCCGCAGCGCGGCCTTGACGAAGATGACCCCGCCGACCCGGCCCATGGCCCGGCAGACCGGGAGCAGTCCACGGTGGACGGTGCGGGCGGTGCTCACGTCGCCGCTCTCGTAGGTCTCCAGCAGCCGGCGCAGCCGGCCGGCGACCACGTGCCCGATCACGCTGACGAAGCCGACGCCGCCGACCGAGAGCCACGGCAGGTTCAGTGCGTCGTCGCCGGAGTAGTAGGCGAGGTCGGTGCTCGCGATGACCTCGCTGCCGGCGAACAGGTCGCCCTTGGCGTCCTTGACCGCCTGGATGCGCGGGTGCTCGGCGAGCCGGCGCAGCGTGTCGACCTCGATCGGCACGACCGAGCGCGGCGGGATGTCGTAGAGCATGTTCGGCAGCCCGCTGGCGTCGGCGACCGCGGTGAAGTGGGCCAGCAGCCCGGCCTGCGGCGGCCGCGAGTAGTACGGGGTGACGACGAGCAGCCCGTGCGCGCCGGCCTGCTCGGCCTCGCGGGCGAGGTGCATCGAGTGTGCGGTGTCGTAGGTGCCGACGGACGCCACGACGCTCGCGCGGTCGCCGATCGCGTCCACGACCGCGCGCACCAGCTCGCTCTTCTCCCCGTCGCTCGTGGTCGGCGACTCGCCGGTGGTGCCGTTGACCACCAGGCCGTCGTTGCCGAGATCCACGAGGTGCGTGGCGAGCTTCTGGGCCGCGTCCAGGTCGAGCTTGCCGCTCGCGTCGAACGGGCTCACCATCGCGGTGAGCACTTGACCGAACGGCCGTCCTGGTCTGGCGGTCGGACACGTGTTCATGCGCATGACGCTACCCGGTGACCCAAACAGGCTATTCACTCGACGCGACGTAGGAACGGGTCAGCTGCTCCCCGTCGGCCCGGTAGAGCACACAGATCACCGCGCGGTTGGTGGTCCAGCCGTCCTTGGTCGGGATCACGGCCCGGTACTTGAGGCCCTTCCGTTCGCCGGTGAGCCAGTTCGAGTCGAAGACCAGCGTGCACACCTGCTCGGCGTACGCGGTCAGCACGGCGGGGTCCGGGTAGGCCGGGTTGGGGAAGGTCTCGTACTCCTCGGGCGCCCGCAGCTGCGTCTCCGAGTGGAAGAACTGCAGGTCGTGCGGCTCGGCGCAGTCCACCTGCGCGCTCTCGGTGATCCGCTGCCCCTGCGCCAGCCGGCCGTTGAGGCACCCGCCCTCGGGGTAGGAGTTCCAACTCAGCTCGGCCAGCGTGCCGCCACCGCCGTAGGTCATGGCGGGGTCCAGGTTCGCCGGGCGGCCGTCGGCGGGCGCGGCACCCACGGCGCCGTGGGTGAAGAAGCCGCCGAGGAACAGGCCCGCGCCGACGGCCACGACCAGCACGAGGAGCAGCACCGTGCGCACGGCGGAGCGCCGCGGCGGGCTGCTCGGCCCGGTGATCGGGTAGACCAGCTGGCTCGTCGGGGACGGGCCGGGCTGCGCGACCGTCGCGGTGAAGCCGGCGGGCGGGGTGCGGGTGGCCTGGCCGAGCAGCCCGCGGACCTGCGCGGCGGACGGCCGGGCCTCCGGGACCGCGATCAGCAGGCCCATGATCACCGACGCGAGCGGGCCCTGGCAGCGGGTCAGGTACGGCACCTCGTTGACGATCGCGTGCATGGTCGCCGCCGTGGACGAGCGCTCGAACGGCGAGTAGCCCTCCACGGCGTAGAACAGCACCGCGGCCAGCGCCCACAGGTCCGAGCTCGCGTCCGCCTCCGCGCCCTTGATCCGCTCCGGCGCGATGTAGGTCGGCGAGCCGACGAGGATGCCGCTCGTGGTGAGCCGCGGGTCGTCGGTGGACTGCGCGATGCCGAAGTCGGTCAGCTTCACCCGGCCGTTCGGCAGCACCATGATGTTGCTGGGCTTGACGTCGCGGTGCACCACGCCCGCCGCGTGCGCGGCCTCCAGCGCGGACAGCAGCTGCTCGGCCAGCCGCGCCACGGCGTCCTGGGGCAGCGCGCCGCGCTCGCGCACGATCCCGGACAGCGTGGGCGCCTGGATCAGCTCCATCACGATGTAGGTGCTGCCGCCCTCCTGCAGCACGTCGTACACCGTGACCACGCCCGGGTCGTTCAACCGCCCCGCGGTCCGCGCCTCGCGCAGCACCCGCTCCTCGAGGATCCGGCGCTCGTCGGCCGGCACGCCCGCGGGCAGGTGCAGCTCCTTGATGGCCACCCGGCGGCCGATCATGCCGTCCTCGGCGAGCCACACGATGCCCATGCCGCCGCGGCCGATCTCCTCGCCCAGCACGTACCGGCCGGCGAGCACGCGCGCGCCCGGCTTGTTCGCGGGCACGGTCCGCTGCTGTGTCGGGTCCTGCGTCACCTCGACCTCCTCCGGTCCCGGTGTGTCTCCGACCAGGCAGAAGGATGTCAGGTTCCCCCGACGCGCCGAACGGCGGTCAGAGACTTCGGGTGAGGCCCTTGACGACCGCGATCGCCTGCTGCTCGCCCTCGAAGTCCACGTGGACCGCGTCGCGGCCGAACGCGAACAGCAGCAGCTCCCCCGGCTCGCCGGACAGGATCACCGTGTTCGGACCGCGCTTGACGACGACCTCCTCGCCGTCCGGCCGGCGCAGGACCAGGCCGACCGGGCTGCGGCGCAGCGTCATCTTCCCCGCGCGCGCCACGCCCGCCCAGGTCACGGCGTCGCGCTCGGGGTCGGCGTCGCGCGGCTTCCAGTCCGGCTGCGCGCGCCGCGCGTCCTCGTGGTGGACGAACATCTCGACGCTGTTGACCAGCCGGTCCACCGCCGGGATCCGGGTCGGCGACAGCGGCGGCGGCCCGGTGCGGACCAGGTCGACGAGCTCGGGCCAGGGCCGCCGGGCATAGGAGTCCTGCACGCGCCTGGTGTACCCGGCGAACGGCGCGAGCAGGATGCCCGCCGCCGCGTCCGGCCGGCGCTCGCGGACCACCAGGTGCGCGGCGAGGTCACGGGTCAGCCAGCCCTCGCAGAGCGTCGGCTCGTCCGGACCCAGTTCTCCGAACAGGTCGCACAACGCGGCTCGCTCGTCGGTGGAAACAGCCATGCCGCCGAGCGTACTCGCGGGTAACTCACTGTGGCCGGAGCTGGGACTTCTGGAGCTGCTTGCTGGCGTCGCGACTGGTGATCAGGCAGTAGATCGTCCGGTCGCCGCCGTCCTCGGTGTCGTCGTTCGCCTGGTCGTCCCAGGCCTTCTTGGTCGGGCCAGAGCGTCACGTAGGACAGTCCCGCGGGATCGCTCGGATCGAGCAGGTTGCTGTTGAACGTCAGCGCGCAGACGTCCTCGGCGTAGGGCCGCAGGTACGTGTCGCCGGGGTAGTCGAGCTCCGCCGAGCTCGACGAGTTGAACACGTCGGAGTAGGTCACCTCGAACTCGTGCGGGTCGTCGCACGGCGAGGCGATCGTCGACGGGTAGGTCCGGCCCGCGCGCAGCTGCGACGTCGTGCACTGGCCGCCGCTGAGCGCGAACTCCTCGATGTCGCCGCCCTTGCCGTAGGTCATGGTCGCGCCCTTGGCCGCGTCCACCGGCGCCTCCTCGGCCAGCAGCGCCCGGCCGAGGAACCAGCCGCCGGCGGCCGCGCCGGCGACCAGCACCACGACCAGCGCGACGACGAGCCGGCGCCGGGCACGCGGCGGGGCCGGGCGGCCCGGGCCGGGGGCGAGCTGGGTGGCGTTCGGGCCGGGAAGCATGGCGGTGCCGCCGTGGTAGCCGCCGGGCCCGACCATGGTGGTGCCGGTCGGCGGCGTCTGGGTCGCCTGGGCGAGCAGGCCGCGGACCTGCGCGGCGGAGAGCCGGGCCTCGGGGACGGAGTTGAGCAGGCCCATGATCACCGAGGCGAGCGGGCCCTGGCTGCGGGTCAGGTACGGGACCTCGGTGAGGATCGCGTGCATGGTGGCCGCGGTCGATGAGCGCTCGAACGGCGAGTGGCCCTCGACGGCGTAGAACAGCACGGCGGCCAGCGCCCACAGGTCGGAGCCCGCGTCGGCCTCGGCGCCGCGCATGCGCTCCGGCGCGATGTAGGCGGGCGAGCCGACGAGGATGCCGCTGCTGGTGAGCCGCGGGTCGTCGGTGGACTGCGCGATGCCGAAGTCGGTGAGCTTCACCCGGCCGTTCGGCAGCACCATGATGTTGCTGGGCTTGACGTCCCGGTGGATGACGCCGGCGCCGTGCGCGGCCTCGAGCGCGGAGAGCAGCTGCTCGGCGAGGCGGGCGACCGCGTCCTGGGGCAGCGGGCCCTGCCGGCCGATGATCCCGGACAGCGTGGGGGCCTGGATCAGCTCCATCACGATGTAGGTGTTGCCGGCCTCCTGCAGCACGTCGTACACGGTGACGACGGCCGGGTCGTTGAGCCGGCCGGCCGCGCGGGCCTCGCGCAGCACCCGCTCCTCGAGGATCCGGCGCTCGTCGGCCGGTACCCCGGCGGGCAGGTGCAGCTCCTTGATCGCGACCCGGCGGCCGATCATGCGGTCCTCGGCGAGCCAGACGATGCCCATGCCGCCGCGGCCGATCTCCTCCAGCACGACGTACCGCCCGGCGATCAGCCGCTCCTGCGGGGCGGTGTGCTGGGTGGTCTGCTGGTGTTCGGACTGGCTCACGCGCGGAATGCTAACGCGCGCGACACTGTCGTCATGGCGGCTTGGATACTCCACGTCGACCTCGACCAGTTCATCGCCGCGGTCGAGGTGCTGCGACGGCCCGAGCTGCGCGGACGGCCGGTGGTCGTGGGCGGCACCGGCGACCCCGCGCAGCGGGCCGTGGTGGCCACCGCGTCGTACGAGGCGCGCGAGTTCGGCGTGCACTCGGGGATGCCGATGCGCCTCGCCGCCCGCAAGTGCCCGGACGCCGTGTTCCTGGCGCACGACCCGCCGGCCTACGACGCCGCGTCGGAGGCCGTGATGGCGACGCTGCGCTCGTTCGACGCGGTCGTCGAGGTGCTGGGCTGGGACGAGGCGTTCCTCGGCGTGTCCACCGAGGACCCGTGGGCGGTGGCGCGGGAGATCCAGCGGACGGTGCTGGCGCGCACCGGAGCTGTCCTGCTCGGTCGGCATCGGCGACAACAAGCTGCGCGCCAAGCTCGCCACCGGGTTCGCGAAGCCGGCCGGCGTGTACGAGCTGACCCGGGACAACTGGGTCGAGGTGATGGCCGGGCGGCCGACCGAGGCGTTGTGGGGCATCGGCCGCAAGACCGCGCGCAAGCTCGCCGAGCTCGGCTACACCACGGTGGCGGAGCTGGCCCGCGCCGACCCCGAGGTGCTGGCGGCGCGCCTCGGCCCGGCGACCGGGCCGTGGCTGCGGACGCTCGCGCTGGGCGCCGGCGGCACGACGGTCACTGCCACGCCGTACGTGCCGCGCTCACGCAGCCGGGAGACCACGTTCCAGGAGGACCTGAGCGCGCCGGCCGAGATCGCCGAGCAGGTCGCGGTGCTGGCCCAGCGGGTGGCCCAGGACGTGGTCGCCGAGGGCCGGCCGGCCGCGCGGGTGGCGGTGAAGGTGCGGTTCGCGCCGTTCTTCACCCACACCCGGAGCATGACGCTGCCGTCGCCGACCAGCGACGCGGCGATGCTCGAGGAGGCGGCGCTGACCGTGCTCGCCCGCTTCGCCGACGACCGGCCGGTCCGGCTGCTGGGCGTGCGGGCGGAGTTCGGTTAGAGCGGCCCGACCTCGTGGCCGGCCTCGCGCAGGGCGCGGACCGCGCGCTCGAGGTCGTCGGACTTCACCAGCACGTGGTCGGTGTCGTAGGTGGAGACGGCGAACAGGCTCACGCCGGCCGCGGCGAGCTCGCCGGCGAGAGCGGCCATGATCCCGGTGAGCGCGAACTCCAACGGGCCGCGGACCGACAGCAGCCGCCAGCCGTCCTCGCGGGCCTCCGACTCCGGTGCGACCCGGGTCGGGCACACCACGGTGACGCCGTCCGGCGCGCTGATCACCGACACGACGGTCACGCCGCCGACGGTGAACAGGTGCGGTTCGGGCGCGGTGCCCGCGGGCAGCCGCAGGACCGAGTAGTCGCCGCCGCGAACGTCTATTACGAGGCGTTTCATCCTTCGGTGACGAACGGGCTGGAGGCGACCTCGGTGCCGTCGGGCAGCGTGGAGATCACGAAGTCGTCGAACACGTTCGCGGCCGCCTTGTGCAGCTGCCGCAGGCATTCCACGGCCAGCTCGCGGATCTCGACGTCCGCGTGCTCGCTCGCGCGCATGGCGATGAAGTGGCGCCACGCGCGGTAGTTGCCGGTGACCACGATGCGGGTCTCGGTGGCGTTGGGGAGGACGGCGCGGGCGGCCTGGCGGGCCTGCTTGCGGCGCAGCGTCGCGTTGGGCACGTCGGCGAAGTGCTCTTCCAGTCCCTGCAACAGATCCGTGTAGGCGGCGACGCTGGCCTCGGCGGCCTTGACGAACTTCTCGTGCAGCACCGGGTCGTTCGCGATGACCTCGGGCTCGACCATCTTGGCGTTCTTCTCCGGCACGTAGCGCTGGGAGAGCTGGCTGTAGGAGAAGTGCCGGTGGCGGATCAGCTCGTGGGTGAGGCTGCGCGAGATGCCGGTGATGTAGAAGCTGACGGTGCCGTGCTCGAGGACGGAGAGGTGGCCGACCTCCAGGATGTGCCGCACGTAGCCGGCGTTGGTGGCGGTGGCCGGGTTGGGCTTCTTCCACGACTGGTAGCAGGCGCGCCCGGCGAACTCCGCGAGCGCCTCGCCGCCGTCCGCGTCCGTGGACCACGGCACGTCGGCCGGCGGGAAGAACTCCGTCTTCGCGACGAGCTGCACCTTCGGCGACACGGTCTCCGTCATGCCCCGCACTCTAACCGGCGCGCGGTCAGCGCCAGGTCAGCGGCGCGCGGCGTATTCTGATGACATCATCATGATGTCAATCGAACTTGACTGATGTCAGATCTGACGTCATAGTGACATCATGGATCTCACACCTTATGTCGCAGCGCTGCGGGAGGACTTGACGACGGCCGCCTCCGCCGGCGACGAGAACACCCGGCGCTCGGCCGCGGTGCTGGCCGCCGCGTTGGAACCGGCCGCGCGGCTGGCGATCATGAACGCGCTGTCCGACCTCGCCGCGGAGGTCACCGCCTCGCTGGAGGACCACGTGGTGGAGGTCCGGCTCGACGGCCGGGACGTCCAGGTGGTCGTCACCGGCACCCGGAGCGCCCACGAGCCGCCGCCGCACGAGGAGGAGCTGCCGCCGCCGCCTGACGAGGGTGGCGACATGAGCCGCATGACGCTGCGGCTGTTCGAGCAGCTCAAGAGCAAGGCCGAGCAGGCCGCGTCGGCGCAGGGGGTGTCGCTGAACACCTTCGTGCAGCAAGCCGTTCAGGGGGCGCTGCACGGAAAGGGCAAGGGGCGCAAGGACTGGGGGCGCTACGGATGGAACGAGTGGGCACAGGAGCACAAGGGCGGGAGCGGTTCGTCGTCCCGGGTGCACGGCTGGTACGAGGGATGAGGGCGATGACTGACGACGTCGAGGACGTGGTCCGGCGGCAGAGCTTCGAGCACGAGGGGGCGGCCGAGCTCGACCTGGTCACCGGGCCGGGGCGGATCGATGTGCGGCTGGTGGACGAGCCGGGCGTGCACGTCGAGGTACGGCACGATCCGGACGGTGCGAGCCCGTTCGCCACGGGCATGTCGAACCTGGTGAGCTGGATCAACACGCAGTTCGGCCAGGGGGTCGACGAGGAGGAGCCGGTCAGCGCGGCCGCCGAGGCGGTGCGCCAGACGCGGGTCGACTTCAGCGGCGGGCGGCTGGTCGTGCGCACGCCGAAGGAGATGCAGCTGCGCAACGTCGCGGTCGCGATCTCCGTGCAGGCGCCGCTGGGCAGTCACGTCGCGGCGAAGTCCGGCTCGGGCGACCTGGCCGTAAGTGGCGCCGCCGGGCGGCTCGAGCTGACCACCGGGTCGGGCCGGGTCAGCTCGGACCAGGCGTCGGGCAACGCGAGGGTCGACACCGGCTCCGGCGTGGTGCGCCTCGGCCCGATGGCGGCCGGCGTGCGCGCGAAGACCGGCAGCGGGGACGTCGAGGTCACCTCGGTCGGCGGCGTGAGCACGGTGGTCACCGGCAGTGGGGACGTCTGGCTGGGCGCGGTGTCCAGTGACGTGCTGGCCCGCACCGGCAGCGGCAACGTGACGATCGCCAGCGCGACGGCGGGGCAGATCGAGCTGCACACCGGTTCGGGCGCGATCCGGGTCGGCGTCCGCGAGGGCAACCGCGCGGAGATCGACCTGTCCTCCGGCTCGGGCGAGGCACGCAGCGACCTCGACCTGTCGACCAGCCCGCCGCAGAACGCGCCGTCGCTGCGCATCCGCGGCCGGACCGGCTCCGGCACGGCGCTGGTCACCAACGCCGTGGACTGAATTCCCCGACCTGCCAAGGCTTTCACGGCTTGTCACGGGGGTTCACGGGATAGAGGGGGAGGAGGCCGGGTGGCCGCGCGGCTCCGCGCGCCACCCGGCCTCTCCACATCCGCGACCCGGCCCCGCGACGACCACGAGCGCGTTCCGATCACGGGCCGACAAGCCCGGCCACGCGCGGATGCGGCGTGGAACACGAATCACCGGCCGCCCGGCATCCAGCGAGAGGCCGGCCCCGCCGCCGCACACGCGATGCGGCGTGGAGGTCGCTGCGAGCGGGGTCGCCCGCAAGGACACTTGCCGCGCCACGCAACAGCTAACGTGCCCTCGGTCGTCGCCGACCACCTTGTCCCACCATGGGGCCACGAACCGTCGGCCGCCCGGCGCGGGGCCGGGCCGCAAGGCGCGTTGTGGTGTGGCAGCAGCCCTCCCGACTCAGGCGAGGACTGAGCGTAGGGCTGGGGCCAGGGAGCCTCGGTCGTCGGCGATTACCTTGTCCAGTTCCAGCCATTCGGCCATTACCTGGAGTTCTGCCGCCAGTTCGGCGGCTACGCGTGGCGCGTGGGCGGTGGGTTCGGCGAACGCGCCGCGGACGCGGAGGACGCCTGCCTGGCGGTCGGTCTTCAGGTCGACTCGGGCCACCAGCTCTCCGTCCAGCAGGAACGGGAACACGTAGTAGCCGTAGACCCGCTTCGGCTCGGGGACGTAGATCTCGATGCGGTAGTGGAAGCCGAACAGCCGCTCGGTGCGCGACCGCTCCCAGATCAGCGGGTCGAACGGGCACAGCAGCGCCCGGCCGGTGATCCGCCGCGGCGCGCGGGCGTCGACGTGCCGGTACGCCGGCTGCGTCCAGCCGCGCACCGAGACCTCCTCCAGCAGGCCGTCCTCCACCAGCTCGGCCACCGCCTGCCTGCTCCACTCCGGCGGCCGGATCCGGTAGTAGTCCCGCAGCTCCGGCTCGGTCGCGATGCCGTGCGCCGACGCCGCGCGCAGGGTCAGCTCGCGGATCGCGTCCGGAGTGGACAGTTCCGGCGCGCTGTGCACCTCCGGCGGGAGCACCCGCTCCGGCAGGTCGTACAGCCGCTGGAAACCCCGCCGCGTCCCGGTGGTCAGCTCCCCCACCGCGAACAGGTACTCGCACGCGTGCTTGACCGACGACCGGTTCCACCACCCGCCACCGGCGCGCCGGCCCTCGAACCCGAGCTCGGCCTCCAGCGGGCCGGCGCCGATCGGGCCGAGGTCCTTGACCGCGGCCAGGACGTCGTCGAACAGCCCCGGCGAGTCCTTGAGCAGCGACGCGTACCGCTCCCCCAGCCGCTGCTCGTAGCTACGCATCCGCCACCGCAACAACGGCCAGTCGGCGACCGGCAGCAGGCTCGCCTCGTGCGCCCAGTACTCGACCAGCAGCCGCGGCCGCCGCGCGCGGTGCTCCCACGCCGCGTCGTCGACGAGCGCCGCCGGGTACGGCCCGATCCGGCTGAACAGCGGCATGTAGTGCGCCCGCACCGCCACGTTCACCGAGTCGAGCTGGATCAGCCGCACGCGGTCGAGCACGCGGCGCAGGTGGCGCCGGGTGATCTCGCCGGCCGGGCGCGCGTCCGCGAAACCCTGCGCTGCCAAGGCGATACGGCGCGCCACATCCGGACCCATCGTCGGGTTCGTCGTCGGGCTCATCGCGGAGTTCCTTCCGGGACAACGGTTTTGCGGGACGCGCGGCTCTCCGCGCGCACCACCAGCACGACGGCGCACACCACGACCAGGCCACCGGCCAGCTGGACCGGGCCGAAGTGCTCGTCGGCCAGCAGGAAGCCCAGCAGCACCGCGATCACCGGGTTCACGTACGCGTACGTGGCCACCGTCGACACCGGCAGGCGGCCCAGCGCGTAGACGTACGCGCTGAACGCGAGCGCGCCGAGCAGCACGAGGTAGGCCCAGCTCGACCCACGACGCGGTGCTCACCGCCGCCGGGTCGACCCGCTCGCCCGCCGCGAAACCGCCCGACACCAGCACGACGCCGCCGACCAGCATGCCCACCGCCGAGAACGTGACCGGGTTCGGCGGCACCGGCAGCCGCGAACCGGCGACCGTGCCGCACGCCCAGCCGAGCGCGGCGACCAGCACCAGCCACGGCCCCCACCATGCCGACCCGTGCGCTCCGGCGATCGGCCCGCCGAGCAGCAGGATCGCCAGCCCGATGACGCCGACCAGGACGCCGACGAGTGTGACCGGTGGCGGCCGCTGCCCGATGATGCGGCGCAGCACGATGACGTACAGCGGGATGCACGCGATCAGCAGCGCGGCGAGCCCCGAGGCGACGTGCTGTTCGGCGACCACGACCAGCCCGTTGCCCCACGCCGGCAGCAGCACGCCGACCAGCGCCGCGGTGCCGAACTGCGGCCAGGTCATCCGGAACGCACGCGGCCCCGCGAACAGCAGCACCGCGAGGCATAACAGGAACCCGGACGCGAGGAAGCGCGCGCCCGCGGACAGCAGCGGCGGCATCGTCTCCACGCTGAACCGGATGGCCAGGTACGTGGAGCCCCACACGACGTACACGACGCCGAGCGCGGCCCACGCGAGCCAGCCCGAACGGGTGCCGGCGGCCGGGGGGTCGATCACGGTCTCACTCACTCCGACACGATCGCACGAACCACCGACAAAAAATCGCCGGTTACTCAGTGCGGTCGGAAAACCGATCCGGTGATGCCTTCGACACCCGTCAGCGTGGCCACGCACCGGTAGATGTCACGGCCCTGCTCGCGGTCCTCGGGGGTCGGCGGCAGGACCTCGATCGACCACTTGTCGGCGGCGTACTTCAGGGCGTCGCCGAACCGCGAGGCCAGCATCGTGGCCGGCGAGCAGACCTGCTGCACGGACTGGTCCGCGGCCAGCTTGTCCTGGTACGGGTCGACGACCGCCGGCGGCACCACCGCGATCGCGAACGTCTCGTAGACGTGCCCCTCCGCGCACGGCAGCTCGCGGACGCTGGTCAGCTGCCCCTGGATCAGCACGATCCCGCTCCAGCACTGCGGCCGCTTCGTGCACCGCGCCCCCGCGCCCGCGACCTGGGCGGCCGGGCAGTCCTCGGTGACCGTCGGCACGCCGAACCGGTGGGTGTCGTCCACGGCCGTCGTCGGGTCGCCGGCGCCGGAGCCCGCCCCGACGGTGTCCCGGCCGGTGTCGCGGAGCACGAGGTACCAGACGCCGGCCAGCAGCAGGAGCAGCACGGCCAGCGCGGCGCCGGCCACCAGCAGCGGACGCCGCGTCGACGGAGCCGGGCCGGTCGGCGAGGCGAGCGGCACAGGCCCGCTGCCCGGCCCCGAGAAAGCCTGAGGCGGTGGACCCGAGAACGGCTGCGGGTAGGACTGCGCCGGGATGGGCGGGTACGACGGCGGCGCCGGGACCGGGCTCCGAGGCGGGATCGACGGGCGTGGGACCGACGGGCGCGGCGCGGCGACCGTCGTGACCGCCCTGGTGACCGCGTGCCGCGGGCCGGCGATGTCGCCGGTGGTGAGGTGGTCCAGGTCGGCGCGCAGCGCGGCGGCCTCCGCGTAGCGGTGCGTCGGGTCCGTCGCGAGGCCGCGGCGCAGGACCGCCATCAGCTCCGGCGCCAGCCCGGGGATGTCGTCGATCGGGCTGTCGTGGCGGCGGACGATCTCCGGCACGCTCAGGTCCCCCTCGGCCGGGAACCGCGGCGGGAAGCCCGCGAGCAGCGTGTACAGCGTGGCGGCCAGCGCGTAGACGTCGGACTGGACCGTCGGCGGGTGCAGGTGGAACGCCTCCGGCGCGGCGTAGGCCGGGGTCAGCGCGGCGAGCGTGACCGACGAGTCGCGGCCCGCCTCGACCACCGCGGCGAGCCCGAAGTCGGCGAGCCCGACCGTGCCGTAGCGCTTGACGAGGATGTTGCCGGGCTTGATGTCGCGGTGCAGCACGCCGAGGTCGTGCGCGGCGGCGAGCGCGTCGGCGATCTTCTGGCCGACGTCGATCGACCTCGCGCACCGACATCCGGCCGCGGTCGGCGAGCGAGCCGCCCGGGCACAGCTCCATCACCAGGTACGGCCGCGCGTCGGGCAGCACGCCCGCGTCGTAGATCTCCACCACGTGCGGGTGCCCGGACAGCCGGCCGGCGGCGCGCACCTCGCGGAGGAACCGGCGCTGGTCGCGGTCGTCGAGGATGAGCCGGGTGTCGATCTTGATCGCGACCTCGCGGTCGATGGTGACCTGCCGGGCGCGGTAGACGACGCCGAAACCGCCCCGCCCCAACGGGTCGATGATCTCGTAGCCGGGGACGGAGACTGCGGTCACGAGCAGAGAGAGTACGTCCCGGCCGCGGCGCGGCGCAGCCAGATCGGCCGGTAGGTTGCGGGCATGGCCGACGCCACCGTCCGACCCGCCGAGCCGTCCGACGCCACCGACATCGCCAGGCTCCAGCTGGACACCTGGCGCGCCGCCTACGCCGACCTGCTGGGCGCCGAGGTCCTCGACGCCCTCGACGCCGACGAGGCGGCGCTGACCTGGCGGCAGACCGTCGAGCAGGGCCCGGCCCAGGTGTTCGTGGCCGTCGAGGGCGAGTGGCTCGTCGGGCTCTGCGCGGCGGGGCTCGCGCCGGAGGACGAGACCGCGGGCGCGGACGGCTCGCCGGCGAAGGACTCCGCCACGGTCGCCCTGGTCAGCACGCTGCTGGTGGAGCCGCGCTGGGGCCGCCGCGGGCACGGCGGGCGGCTGCTCGCCGAGGCCGGCCGGGCCATGCTGGCGGCCGGCTCGACGCGCGGCATCGCGTGGGTGCCGGAGACGGACAAGGCGTCACTCGCGTTTTACGAGCGTGCGAGCTGGGTAGCCGACGGGACGGTGCGCACACTCGACGCAGGTGGGCGGCTACTGCGCGAGATACGCCTGACCGGGACGCTACGTATTGAACTGTCCTGACCGACACCACGTGTGTAGGTAGCACGTAGTCTGTTCGCCGTCCGCGATGTCGCGAGGAGATCACTGGTGTTTGCGTGGCTGTGCGTCACCCTCGGGGTCGCGTTCAGCTCCGCCCTTCTCCCCCTGATCAGCATCGAGATCTTCCTGGTCGGGCTCGCCATGCAGCAGCCGCACATCCCCTGGCTCGCACTCGGCGGCGTCGTCGCCGTCGGCCAGGTCGGCGGCAAGCTGTTCTACTACTACGCCGCCAAGGGCCAGCTGCACCTGCCGCACTGGCTGCACCGCAAGCGCGAGCCGGGGCCGCCGAGCGCGCGGCGCCTGCGCTGGCAGCTGCGGACCAAGCGGATCCGCGGCTGGGTCGAGACGCTGCGCGAGAAGTGCCACCGCCACCCCCGCTGGATGGTCGGCACCTACGGCGTCAGCTCGATGCTCGGCCTGCCGCCGTTCATGGCCACCTCGGTGCTGGCCGGCATGGTGCGGATGAGCCTGTCGGCGTTCCTGTCCGCCGGGCTGGTGGGCCGGTTCATCCGGTTCAGCGCGGTCGCCGCGTCGCCCGCCCTGTTCGCCGGCTGGATCCTCTGAGCCGCGTGGCGGACACCGAGCTCACGACCTCGCGGCTGGCGATGCGCCGGCCCGCACCCGCGGACATCGACGCGATCCTCGCCGTGCACAGCGACCCGCGGGCCTGCGCGCACAACCCGTCGGACGCCCTGGTGAACCGCGCGGAGGCGGCCGGCCTCTTCGAGCGGTGGGACGAGCACTGGCGCTGCTTCGGGTTCGGGTACTGGGTCGTGCGCCGCCACGGGTCGCCGGAGCCGCTGGGCTTCTGCGGGGTGAAGTTCGTGCCGTTCCGCGACCGGCGCATCCTCAACCTGTTCTACCGCCTGGCCCCCGGAAGCTGGGGCGACGGCGTGGCCGGCGAGGCGGCGCGCGCCGCCGTCGGCTGGGTGCACGACCGGCTGCCCGGGCACCCGATCGTCGCCCGGGTGCGCCCGGACAACGTCGCCTCGCAGCGCGTCGCCACCCGCGCCGGCCTGGCCCGCGCCGAGGCACTCGACGGGCGCGGGCTCGACGGCTTCGACCTTGTCTTCGCCGCGAACTGGCCGCCCTACACGAGCGCCTCGTCGGCCTCCGGCACCAGCGCCACGCGGACGTCGTCGGGCCGGTAGTCCAGCAGCGGCACGGCGAACACCGCGGTCACCGGCCCCGCGTCGGTGCGGGCGGCGTAGGTCAGGATGCGCCACTCGCCCTCCTCCCAGGTGTCCAGGAGGTCCGAGCGCAGCTGGTCGGTGACCGACAGGAACGCGGCGCTCTTGCGCAGCTGCTGCACGCTCGACTCCACCGGGATCACGTCCATGCGGCTCGTCAGCGGGTGCGAGAGGCGCACGCGCCAGCGCCGCAGCGGGAGCAGCCACCGGTGGTCGAGCTCCGGTGAGAGCCCGACGATCAGCGCGGCCCCGGCGACGAGCGCGACGAGTGTCGCGAGTGGACGGTCGGCGACGGCGGCCGGCCACCACTGCGTACCGAATGCGGCCAGCACGCCGGACGCGACCATGACGCCGGCCCGCAGGAAGCCGCGGGCACGCACGGGGATTTCCTTGTCCCCCAGGCAACCGCAGCTCGACTCGGGTGCCTTCACCTTCGCGTACGTCAGGTACCCGAGCATGCCGACGCTGAGCGCGGCGGCCAGGTACCCCTCGAACGCGACGACCGGCGGCGCCACGAGCAGCGCGCCGACGACGAGCTCGACGGCACCCACGGCCCGGTACGCGGCCACCACGTGCCGCTCCCCGACCAGGCGCTTCAACGCCGAGCGCCGGGCCGCCTCGGGGGCGCGGCCGCGGAACTTCACCATGCTCGCCCACAGCAGCACGCCGCCGAGCAGGAGCTGCTGGACGCTCGCCAACGATTCGATCACCGGTGTCCTCCAGTGTCCGGGGGCCCGGCCCGCCACTCCTCGCTGCCAAGCCGTGGACGGGGGTGGCGGGCCGGGCGGTGGGTCAGGCCGCCGCGTAGACGGTGGCCAGGTCGACCTCGTTGGTGTCCGGGCGCCACGCGCCGATCACCTGGGCGTGCTTGCCCACCTGCAGCAGCGACAGGTCGCTGACCGCGGGCGTGCTGTTGTAGACCGCCGCGGTGGTGCCCGCGACGACGTGCCCGACGATCCGGTCACCGTGGTGGTCCAGGTGCATCATGTTCTTGCCGATGGACGTGATGTGCACGGTCAGGTTGACGATGTTCAGCCAGACGGCGTCGGCCGCGAGCGTGCCGTCGGGCATGCGCAGGCCACGCGCGTACAGGCCGTCGCCGACCTTCGCCGCGTCCGATGTGGTCGGTCGCAGCTTCCAGACGCTGGTCGCGCCGGTGAGGTGGATCTGGTGCATGCTCTTGTCGGCGCTCGTGACGAGCAGCATGCCGTTCTTGATGCTGATGATCCGGCCCTCGACGAAGTTCGGGTCCAGCTCGCCCGCCGCGGCACCGCGCCGCTGCGCGCCCGCCGCCTCGGGGGCGAACGAGCCGAGCGAGCTGGCCCCGACGACGGTCGTCACGGCGGCGGTGCCGAGCACCGCGCTGCTCAGGAATTTCCTGCGGCCCAACGAATCCATGTCTTCCCCACCTCCTCAGCTGTGCACGGTGATCGGCATGATGCCGCTGGACAGGTTGCCGATCGCGCTGTACGCCGCCGGCGTCAGGTCGAGCAGCCGGTCGGTGGCGCAGTTGCCGGAGCAGCAGGACCGCTCGCCGCACCACAGGTCGGTCTGCGGACCGCAGTCGGCGATCTTCACCGAGATCTCGGTGGAGCCGCACAGCCCCTTGACGAAGAAGGTGTGCCCGCAGGTCTGGCGCAGGAGGGTGTCGCCGCAGGTGTCCGGGCGCGTGATGGCGAAGCAGGCGTCCGACGTGTTCGGCCAGGCGCAGTGCATGCTGCCGGACTTGCAGTTGCCGCACGCGCCGCCGCCGGCGGAGCCGCACGGCCCCCAGGCCGCGCCGCAGCAGAACCACGAGGTCTCCGCGGTCGTGGGTGCTCTCGGATCCGGTTGTGCCATGGGTGATTCCCTTCGGGTGTCCCCATCGCCGACCGATCCGCACGCGTGTTCCAGGCACGGCGAGCTGGGGTGAGCCCGCGCGCGGGAACGCGAGCCCACCCTGTCTCTCGCCTGGCCCTCATCGCGCGCGGGTCCCGGTGACGATGGCAGGGTGGGACTTTCGCACGAACAGACGGGAGTTGGTTAGCTACTGACAGCTCTCGACGCTACTTGGTGGTTTTCGTTCTCACACCAGCCATGCGGAGTAGAGACGCTGAGCGAACGGCGCAACTTGACCACCGTTTTCCCCAGTTTTCTTCTCAGAGATCGAGCACGTTCTCCAGGCCGACGGTCAGGCCGTTCCGTGTCATGATCTCTCGCACGCCCAGCAGCACACCCGGCATGAACGACTTCCGGTCCAGGGAGTCGTGGCGGATGGTCAGGGTCTCGCCCTCGCCGCCGAACAGCAGCTCCTGGTGGGCCACCAGGCCGGCCAGGCGCACCGAGTGCACGCGGACGTCGGCGACCAGCGCGCCGCGCGCACCGTCCACTTCGGACGTCGTCGCGTCCGGGATCGCGCCGAGGCCGGCCGCCGAGCGGGCCGCGGCGATCAGGCCGGCCGTGTGGGCGGCGGTGCCCGACGGGGCGTCCGCCTTGCCCGCGTGGTGCAGCTCGATGATCTCCACCGACGGGTAGTACTTCGCGGCCTGCTCGGCGAAGCGCATCGACAGCACGGCGCCCAGCGCGAAGTTCGGCGCGACGAGCACGCCGAGCTCCGGCTTCGCCGCCAGCCACTCGCGCACGGTGTCCAGCTTGGCCGCGTCGAAGCCGGAAGTGCCGACCACGCAACGGATGTCGTGGTCCACGCAGAACCGGATGTTGTCCATCACGGCGTCGGGATGGGTGAAGTCGACGACCACCTCGGCGTCCGCCGCCAGGTCGGACAGCGAGTCGCCGACGTCGATGCGCGGCCGACGAGCGACCAGGTCATGTCCGGCGGCGTCGCGACGGCGCGGCAGACCTCCGCGCCCATCCGGCCCCGCGCGCCCAGCACGCCGACCCGGATCGGGTCACCCACGACGCTCACCTCACCACTTCGGCCGGCACGTCGTCGTGGTGGGCGTAGGGGCCCACCAGCGCCGTCGCGACCGGGCGGGTCAGCAGCTGGCCGGCGAGCGCGGCGACCTCCTCGGCGGTCACCGACTCGATGCGCTCCAGGGTCTGCTCCACGGTCAGGTACTCGCCGTAGGCCAGCTCGCCCTTGCCGATCCGCGACATCCGCGAGCTCGTGTCCTCGAGGCCCAGCACCAGGCTGCCGCGCAGCTGCCCCTTCGCCCGCGCGACCTCGTCCTCGGCCAGGCCGTCGCGGGCCACGTCGCCGAGTACCTCGTGCACGACGCCGGCCACCGAGCCGAGCCGGTCGGGCTGGCAACCCGCGTACACCGACAGGTGCCCGGTGTCCGCATAGGACGCCACCGACGAGTACACCTGGTACGCCAGCCCGCGCCGCTCCCGAACCTCCTGGAACAGCCGCGAGCTCATGCCGCCGCCGAGCGCCGTGTTCAGCACGGCCAGCACCCAGCGGCGCTCGTCGTGCCGGTTCAGCGCGCGGACGCCGAGCATCAGGTGTGCCTGCTCGGTGTCGTCGGTGTGCAGCACCAGCTTCTGCGGCGCGGCGACCCGCGCGCGGCCGGTGCGCGGGCTGCCCGGCGGGCGGTCGCCGACGAGCCGGTCGCGCAGCAGCCGGCGGGCGTGCCGGAGCACCTCGCCGTGCGTGATGTTGCCCGCCGCCGCGAGCACCATGCGCGGCATCGCGTAGCGGCGCTTGTAGAAGCCGTGCAGCGACGTCCGGCTCATCGCGGTGATCGACTGCTCGGTGCCCAGCACCGGCCGGCCCAGCGGGTGGTCGGCGAGCAGCGCCTCGATGAACGTGTCGTGCAGCAGGTCCTCGGGGTCGTCGTCGCGCATGGCGATCTCCTCGAGGACCACGCTGCGCTCGGTCTCCATGTCCTGCTCCGCGAGCAGCGCGTCGAAGACCACATCGGACACCAGGTCCATCGCCAGCGGCAGGTCGGTGTCGAGCACGTGCGCGTAGTAGCACGTGTGCTCCTTGGCGGTGAACGCGTTGAGCTCACCGCCGACCGCGTCGATCTCCTCGGCGATCTGCACCGCCGAGCGCCGCGCGGTTCCCTTGAACAGCAGGTGTTCCAGGTAGTGCGCGGCGCCCGCGACGGACTGCTGCTCGTCGCGGGAGCCGACGCCCACCCAGATGCCGACCGAGGCCGAACGGACACCCGGGACCTGCTCGGTGATGACCCGCAGGCCACCGGGCAGCACGGTGCGCTTGACCACGCACCCGCCGTCGGACCGCTCCAGGACCCGGGTGCTTCCGTTACTGCCAACGAACTTACGCCTTCGCGGGCTCGTCGGCCGGCGGGTCGGCCGGGGCGTCGGCCTTGTCGGCGTCCTCGCTGACCAGCACCAGGCTGATCTTGCCGCGCTGGTCGATGTCGGCGATCTCCACGCGGAGCTTGTCGCCGACCTTGACCACGTCCTCGACCTTGCCGATGCGCTTGCCGTTGCCCAGCTTGGAGATGTGCACCAGGCCGTCCTTGCCCGGCAGCAGCGAGACGAACGCGCCGAACGCGGCGGTCTTGACCACCGTGCCGAGGAAGCGCTCGCCGATCTTCGGCAGCTGCGGGTTGGCGATCGCGTTGATCATGTCGATCGCCGCGTCCGCGGACGGGCCGTCCGAGGCGCCGACGTAGATCGTGCCGTCGTCCTCGATCGAGATGTCCGCGCCGGTCTGCTCGGTGATCGAGTTGATCATCTTGCCCTTGGGTCCGATCACCTCGCCGATCTTGTCGACCGGGATCTTCACGCTGGTGACGCGCGGCGAGTACGGGCTCATCTCGTCCGGCTTGTCGATGGCCTCGGCCATCACCTCGAGGATCGTCAGCCGGGCGTCCCGGGCCTGGGACAGCGCGCCGCCGAGCACGTCGGACGGGATGCCGTCGAGCTTGGTGTCCAGCTGCAGCGCGGTGACGATCTCCTTGGTGCCGGCGACCTTGAAGTCCATGTCGCCGAACGCGTCCTCGGCGCCCAGGATGTCGGTGATCGCCACGTACCGGGTCTCGCCGTCGACCTCGTCGGACACCAGGCCCATCGCGATGCCGGACACCGGGGCCTTCAGCGGCACGCCGGCGTTGAGCAGCGACATGGTGGACGCGCAGACCGAGCCCATCGAGGTCGAGCCGTTGGAGCTCAGCGCCTCGGAGACCTGGCGGATCGCGTAGGGGAACTCGTCGCGCTTGGGCAGCACCGGCACCAGCGCCCGCTCGGCGAGCGCGCCGTGGCCGATCTCGCGCCGCTTGGGCGAGCCGACCCGGCCGGTCTCACCGGTGGAGAACGGCGGGAAGTTGTAGTGGTGCAGGTAGCGCTTGTGCGTCTCCGGGGACAGCGAGTCGATCTGCTGCTCCATGCGCAGCATGTTCAGCGTGGTGACACCCAGGATCTGGGTCTCGCCGCGCTCGAACAGCGCCGAGCCGTGCGCCCGCGGGATCAGCGCGACCTCGGCGGAGAGCTGGCGGATGTCGGTGATGCCGCGGCCGTCGATGCGGATCTTGTCGCGCAGGATCCGCTGGCGGACCAGCTTCTTGTTCAGCGCCCGGAACGCGGCGCCGACCTCCTTCTCGCGGCCCTCGAACGCGCCACCCTCGACCGCGCCGACCTTCTCCAGGGTCGCGGCCTTGATCTCGTCCAGCCTGGACTCGCGCTCCTGCTTGCCGGCGATGGTCAGCGCCTGCGCCAGCTCGTCGGTGACGGCGGCCGTGACGGCCTCCAGCGCGTCGGGCTGGTAGGCCGGGTAGGTCGGGTACTCGCGGGTCTCCTTGGCGGCGACCTCGGCGAGCCGGGCCTGGGCCTCGCACAGCACCTTGATGAACGGCTTCGCGGCCTCGAGGCCCTGCGCCACGACCTCCTCGGTCGGCGCGACGGCGCCCTCGGCGATCAGGTCCAGCACGTTGTCGGTGGCCTCGGCCTCGACCATCATGATCGCGACGTCGCCCGACTCGACCACGCGGCCGGCGACGACCATGTCGAACGCGGCCTTCTCCAGCTGCTCGTAGGTCGGGAACGCGACCCACTGCTCGCCGATCAGGGCCACCCGGACGCCGCCGACCGGGCCGGAGAACGGCAGGCCGGAGAGCTGGGTGGACGCGGACGCGGCGTTGATCGCGACGACGTCGTAGGGGTCCTGCGGGTTGAGGCTCTGCACGGTGATGACGACCTGGATCTCGTTGCGCAGGCCGTCCACGAAGGACGGGCGCAGCGGCCGGTCGATCAGCCGGCAGGTGAGGACCGCGTCGGTCGACGGGCGGCCCTCGCGGCGGAAGAACGAGCCGGGGATGCGGCCCGCGGCGTACATCCGCTCCTCGACGTCCACGGTCAGCGGGAAGAAGTCGAAGTGCTCCTTCGGGTGCTTCGACGCCGTCGTCGCGGACAGCAGCATGGTCTCCTCGTCGAGGTAGGCCACGACGCTGCCGGCGGCCTGCCGGGCGAGCCGGCCGGTCTCGAACCGGATGGTGCGCTTGCCGAAGTTGCCGTTGTCGATCACGGCAGTCGTCTCGTGAACTCCAGCTTCGCTGAAGTCGGTCATGTAGTTACTCCTCGTCATCGCGGGCGCGCACACCCCATACGGGGCACAGGGCACGGGATCCTCGCGAGGCCGGTCTTCGATCGAAGCGCCCGGGGCTGGGACGGGTGAACCGCCAGCTGAACCCGGGAGCCACTACCGAGGACCGGCGAACTGATCCCCGTACGCGGCGCGCATTGCCCTTGGTTTTCTGTTGACAGACATCGGGGGAGCGGTCGGCTGACCACTCCCCCGATGGGGTCTATCGGCGCAGGCCGAGTCGCTGGATCAGCGACCGGTAGCGTTCGATGTCCACCTTGGTCAGGTAGTTGAGCAGCCGGCGGCGACGGCCGACCAGCAGCAACAGGCCCCGACGCGAGTGGTGGTCGTGCTTGTGCACCTTCAGGTGCTCGGTCAGGTCGCTGATGCGCTTGGTCAGCATCGCGACCTGGGCCTCCGGCGAGCCGGTGTCGGAGTCGTGGACGCCGTACTCGGCCAGGATGGTCTTCTTCTGTTCGGTGGACAGCGCCACTCTGTGTTCTCCTCGGATTTGAGATGTGCCGTGCGGTCCCGTACTCGGGATAGCAGGTACCGGCCGCCACGGACCGCAGCCGAACCCAAACACCGAGGTTAGCAGGTGGTTCGTTAGCCCTGCTTACTGGCCAGTGGGACGCGGTCGAGCGGGGTGTACACCGGCCCCTCCGCCCGCCCGGTCGGGTCGCTGCGGAACAGCACCACCTCGGCCGCCGTCCACCAGCTGCCGCAGTAGTCGGCCAGCTCGTGCACCGCCCGGATCGCGCTGCGGCTGCCGGCCGCGCCGCGCCGCCAGCGGGCGACCGTGACGTGCGCGGTGAAGTCGTACTGGCTGCGCGTTGTTGTCCGCGTTCAGCGCGCCGGCCAGCGTGCGCAGCGCGGTCGCGTCCCGGCCCTCCATCGGGCTGACCCCGACCCACAGCACGCCCGGGAACCGGCCGGCGCCGCGCAGCCGCAGCCGGACGGCGCGAGCCCGGTGGCCTGGCGGCGGAACCAGGCGCCGCGCCGGTCGACGTGCTCGCGGTCGCCGTAGAAGCCCAGCGTGATGTGCCAGCGCTCGGGCGGGACCCAGCGCAGCTCGGCGTCGCTGCGTCGCGGACCTCGCGCAGCCGCTCGGCGAGCTCGGCGCGCACGGAGCCGGGCAGCTCGATGGCGGAGAAGAGGCGGACCATCTACTGGGGCTGGCCCGCCCGTCGCAGCAGGTCGGCGAGCTCGGGGAACTTGCCGTTGAGCAGGCCCGCCGCGGCGGTGAGGTCGCCGGCCTCGGCCACCCGGCGCAGCGCGGCGACCGCGACCCGGTCGTTGCGGCCGATGTCGACCGGCAGGTTGTCCCTGGTCACCGAGGGGCGCGAGGCGCGGACCTCCTCCAGGGCGCGCATCATGGCTTCCTTCTTGCCGGCCGCGACGTCCGGCACGAGGATCTTGCGCTCCAGCATGATCAGCCGGGCCAGCACGGCCGGGTTGCCGATCTTGGCGCGCCGGCCGCTCATCACCTGGCTGAGCATCGGCGCGCTGATGCCGAGCACGTCGGCCAGGAAGGCCTGCGAGATGTCGAAGGCGACCACCAGCCGGCGGACCCGGTCCCCGAGGGGCTCGCCGTACCACTCCCGCTGCAGCGCGAGATTGCGCTGGACGATCTTGTGGTCCTCCACCTTCGCCTCTCCCCTGGTTCCCGCTCACGGCCCGCCCCGAGCAGAGCCTCACGAGCATCTTGCCAGGCGGGTGCGAATTGCGTGGTGAATCCCGACACCTGTTCGCATCTGCACGTATTCGGCGGGTAACCCGACCGGGTGACAGAGCGTCAGCTCGAGCAGCTCGCGGGTCCGCGCGCACGTCGAGGTGCATCTGCTCGACCAGCGCCTCGGTGGAGTCGAACCGCTCCATGTCGCGCAGCCGGGCGACGAAGTCGACGGCCACGCGCTGGCCGTAGAAGTCCTCGTCGACGTCGAGCACGAACGCCTCGACCCGGCGCTCGCGGCCGGAGAACGTCGGGTTGGTGCCGACCGACATGGCGGCCATCAGCGGCTCGCGGCCGGCGGCGGTGAGCAGGGAGAACCGGCCGGCGTAGACCCCGTCGGCCGGGCACCGCGGCGAACCGCGGGGTGGACAGGTTGGCCGTGGGAAAGCCCAGCTCGTGCCCACGCCGGTCGCCGCGGACGACGATGCCCTCGAGCCGGTGCGGGCGGCCCAGCGCGGCGGCCGCGGCGGTGACGTCGCCGGCGTTGATGCAGGCCCGGATGTAGGTCGAGGAGAAGGTGATCTCCGAGCTGGGCGTCGGAGTTGGGCACGCTGACGAGCTTGGCGCCCTCGACCGCGAAGCCGAACCGCTGGCCGAGCTGGCGTGAGCAGCTCGACGTTGCCGGCGGCCTTGTGGCCGAAGGTGAAGTTCTCCCCCACCACGACGGCGGCGACGTGCAGCTGGTCGACGAGCACCTCGTGCACGAACTCGTCGGCCGGCATCTTGGACAGCTCGAGGGTGAACGGCAGCACGCAGAACACGTCGACGCCGAGCTGCTCGACGAGCTCGGCCTTGCGCCGCAGGGTGGTCAGCTGCGCGGGATGGCTGCCCGGCCGCACCACCTCGGCCGGATGCGGGTCGAACGTGACCAGCACGCTGGGCACCCCACGCTCCCGCGCGAGCGACACGGCCCGCCGGATCAGCTCCTGATGCCCGAGATGCACCCCGTCGAACACCCCGATGGTGGCCACACACCGTCCCCAACCACCGGGAACGAACTCCAACCCGCGCCAGCGCTGCACAGTCCTCACCCTACGCAGGCGGGCCGAGTCCACGTACGACCCGCATGGCCAACGGTGACCTGAGGGCGGAGGGCCTTCAGGCCCCCCTTTGGACCGCTTGTCCCTTCGTCGCCCCCTGGCCCTAAGGTCAACAAGTGCTGGTTACACTACCTGCAACCGCCTTACATCTACGCGTTTGGGTTGACCTAGACCGGGGTTCGTAGGAGCATGGCGCCCCACTGGCCCATCCAGACGTGACGGAGCCAGATCGGCCTGAGACAAGTCGCGAAAGGATTTCTGTGCGAATTTTCGCTAAGACGATCGCAGGTGTCGCGGTCTCTTTGATGGCACTGCTAGCCTCGCCGTCGGCCGCGCAGGCTGACGTTACCCTGCCGCCGACTACTGGCAAGCAGTCCTGTGTCGAAATGTTCGAATATCATTGCGTTAAGGCGGCAGTAGTCAATCAGATCGTTGCGGAGCAGTCTGAGGCCTGAACATATCCAGGTATCTGACCAGGTCCGACAAGGTGAGACCGATTACTGCGGCCATCTCCTGAACTGCTCCGCGATCCAGGCGTGCGACACCGGACGCCGGGTTGATCAAGAGCCGATTCCGCGCCCAGCGGCGCAGCTGTCGCAGTTCTGCCCGCGTATCGCGGGCCATCGCGTGTAGGTCGACCTGCATTCCTACGGTCTGCAGGTCGACCTCCATATGTTGCAGGGCCCGGCCAAGCAAGTCCGGAGCGGCAACACCCAAGGTTCGGCAAATCTCGATCAGGCGAACCACAGTGCATTGGCGTACGCCTTGCTCATAGGTCGCGAGCGTCTTGACATGAAGTTCTGAAGGCATACGACGCACCAACTCGGCCTGCGACCAGCCAACGTTTTCGCGAGCGCGCCGCAGCTCCTCACCGAGAGCTTTGGTAATCGCGTGACCCACGGTTCCGCCGTCGAGATCCATTAGGTCCTCCCCGTCGCTGAACCCTGGTCCGACCCCCTGAGGCCCACCGGTGAAACGTCCACCCCACCCGCTCATGACGCGGCTTTGAGCATGCGAAGACCGCCTTCGCATCTGTACTTCGTGTCCCCGAAAGAGCAAATCCAAACCATTAAATACTGCCGAGTAACGGTCCATCGGTCAACAGGCAGCAGGCCGTATAGCCCACATAATGGTAACATTCATAATCTGCGTGCGCAGGCTGCAACCATGAACCTATAGTGTGGCTTGCCATGACTTGCTGGTGCTCAAACCAAGGGGGACACAGTGTCGAATGGGGCTGGGTCTGCAATACCCAAGCTGCGACTGGGTAAGGCGCTACGTGACCTTCGCGTAGCGGCCGGCCTGTCACTCGATGACATCGCCACGGCAATCGCCTGCTCGAAGTCGAAGGTCAGCCGAATCGAGCGCGGTGAAGTCGGGGTGCGCGTCGCCGAGGCGCGGGAGTGGTCACGAGTGTGCGGCGCTCCCGAGGCAGTACGACGCGATGTCGAGAAGATCGCGCAGGAGAGCCTGCGACGTCGGCCGAAAACAGCTTATGGGCGAGTCGTTCCCGAATGGGCCCGACGGCTCCACAGCCTCGAAGAAGCCGCCGTTCAGATCTGTTGGTACCACGGCGAGCTGATCAACCCACTGCTGCGTACCGAGGACTACGCGCGGGCGCTCGCGGCTGACGAAGACGACGTCGACCTCATCGTCGAGGCGCAACTGGCTCGACAAAGGAGCGTCTTCAATGACGATCCACCATCGCTGGTCGCCCTGCTGCCGGAGGCCGCGCTGCGCCTGCAAGTAGGCGGCGCAGACGTGATGCGCGGCCAACTCGGCCGCCTACTCGACCTCAGCCGGCTGCAACACGTCTCGCTGCGCGTCATGCCGTTCGAGCGTGGCGCACACGGCGCGCACAACCTTCCGTTCACGTTGTTGCGCTTCGCCGAGGGTGTCGGGGTGGACATCGTCTACCGGGAGGATCTGATGTCCGCGGCCTATTTGGACCGTCCGGACGACCTGGCCCGGCAGCGGTACGTGGAGCTGTTCGCGCAGCTCGTAGACAGAGCGCTACCGGCAATCCGGTCCTCACGGTTCATCGACTCGGTCCGCCGCGAGCTCTAACCCCGTTGCCGGGAGCGGAAAGCCGCCACGTGCACCCGGTTCGCACACCGCGGCGAGCAGAAACGCTTGGCGCGGTTGGTCGACGTGTCCAGGTAGTAGTTGCCGCAACCCTCCGCGCCGCAGCGGCCCCAGCGGTCCAGTCCATAGTGGACGATTCCGTGCGCCATGCCCCAGGCGGCCGCTGCGGCCACCTCCGTCGCCGGGGGAGCGTCCACATCGGCCACATGCACGTGCCAGTTGGCCGTCTCGCTGTGGCCGGCCGACAGCCGTGGGCTCAGCGGGTTCGCGGCCAGCAACGCGTTGACCGCGGCGAGCACGCCGGGCTCGTCGGCGGCCACCGCGCGGTCCATCGCCTGGCGTAGGCCGGCCGCGACCGGTGCGAGCGCAGCGAGGTCCGCCGGGGTGGCGCGGTCGGACCACCACGGCTCGTCGTGCAGGGCCGCGCGTAGGGCGTCCACGTCGTCCAATGACGCGTTGGCCAGGCGGAGCGCCACGTCCAGGTAATCGGCGTTGTCCATCGGCGCTCCTTACGGCTAGTGTCAGGGGTGCAATCCCTGTTGGCACCTTACACGGAGACACCGATGGACGACCGAGCGCAGCCGCGGCAACTGTTCGGCCTCGCCGTGCCCGCGCTTGGGGTGCTCGCCGCGGAACCGTTGTACCTGCTCGTCGACACCGCGGTGGTCGGGCATCTCGGCGCGGTGCCGCTCGGCGGGTTGACCGTCGCGGCGATCGTGCTTGCTCAGATTTCCACGCAGTTGACCTTCCTCTCCTACGGCACCACCGCGCGCGCGGCCCGGTTGCACGGCGCCGGGCGGCGGGCCGACGCCGTCGCCGAGGGGGTGCAGGCGACCTGGCTCGCATTGGCCGTCGGCGTCGCGCTGATCCTGGTCGGGCAGGCTGCTTGCCGGGCCGGTCGCTCGGGTGCTCGCCGGGCCGGGGGAGGTCGCCGACGCCGCCGTGAGCTGGTTGCGGATCGCGCTGTTCGGGGTTCCGTTCGTCCTGGTCACGATGGCCGGGAACGGGTGGATGCGCGGGGTGCAGGACACCCGGCGGCCGCTGCGATATGTGTTGCTGGGTAACGGAATCTCCGCCGCGTTGTGTCCGGTGCTCGTCTACGGCATGGGGCTGGGGACTGGAGGGCTCGGCGGTCGCCAACGTCGTCGCGCAGGTGATCTCCGCGTCGCTGTTCTTTGCGCGCGCTGGTCGTCGAGCGGGTGCCGCTGCGCTCCGGGCCGGCCCGGATGCGCGCGCAGCTCGTCGCTCGGGCGCGACCTCGTGCTGCGCAGCCTCGCGTTCCAGGCCTGCTTCGTCTCCGCGACGACCGTCGCCGCGCACAGTTCGACCGCGGCGGTCGGCGCGCACCAGGTGGTGCTGCAGCTGTGGACGTTCCTCGCGCTGGTGCTCGACTCGCTGGCGATCGCCGCGCAGTCGCTGGTCGGGGCGGCGCTGGGCGCGGACGACGACCGGCGCGCTCGCGGGCTGGCCTGGCAGGTCACCGGGTACGGGCTGATCTTCGGCTGCGCGCTCGGCGTGCTGTTCGCCGCGCTCGCCGGGGTGCTGCCGCGAGTGTTCACCTCGGACGCCTCGGTGCTCGCGGAGATCCCGCACGCCTGGTGGTTCTTCGTCGCGATGCAACCGGTCGCGGGAGTGGTCTTCGCGCTCGACGGGGTGCTGCTCGGCGCCGGGGACGCCGCGTTCCTGCGCAACGCGACGCTGCTGTCCGCGGCGGTCGGCTTCCTGCCGCTGGTGTGGGCGTCGTTCGCCTTCGGCTGGGGGCTCACCGGGATCTGGGTCGGGCTCACCGCGTTCATGCTGGTCAGGCTCGCGACTGTGCTGCTGCGGGCCCGCTCCGGCCGCTGGGCGGTGCTCGGCGCGGTCGTCTGAGGGGAGTTGACATACAACCGATCAGTTGTACGTTGGAGGCATGGCCGATGACGAGGACCGGGCGGACGCCCTGTTCCACGCCCTCGCCGACCGGACCCGGCGCGACATCATGCGTCGCGTGCTGGCCGGCGAGCACTCGGTCTCCACGCTCGCGGCGAGCTACGAGATGAGCTTCGCCGCGGTGCAGAAGCACGTCGCCGTGCTGGAACGGGCCGGGCTGGTCACCAAGCGGCGCAACGGCCGCGAGCAGCTGGCCAGCGGCGACGTGCAGGCCGTGCGTTCGGTGGCCGCGATGCTCGGCGAGTTCGAGCAGGTCTGGCGCGGTCGCATCGACCGCATCGACGCACT
>CAWJCX010000045.1:0-39467 GCA_963841395.1 uncultured Actinomycetota bacterium | reverse complement strand
GCGTGCACGCTTCCGCGCGGTGCCAGGAGATCCCCGGCGCGGTGACCGATCTCGCCGCCGAGGCCGACGGCGACGAGCTGGTCGTGCGCTGGACGCCGCCCGCGCAGGGCGACGTCGAGATCCTGGAGCTGCGCACAGGCGGGAGCCCGCCGGCCCAGGAGGTGGTGCCGGTGTCGAAGGCACGCACCTACGGCATGCCGGTGCGCGGGGCCTCGGCCGGGCGGAACTCGCTGCGGGCGAAGTTCGACACGTCGGCGAAGCGCCAGAAGCTACTGCCGGTGACCGTGCTGGGCGAGCTCGCCGCGATCGGCGCCCCGTGCGTGGTCGACGTCCGACACGGTGCCATCCGGTCGTTGTGCGTCGATCGGCTCGGCCCGACCGTCCGCCTGACCTGGGAGTGGCCGGCCGGCGCGACCTCGGCCCGCGTCGTATGGCGCACGACCACGAAACCCACCGGTCCGACCGACCCGGACGCGTCCGTGCTCGACGTGACGCGGGTGACCTACGACAGCCGGGGCGTCTCGATCACCGTGCCGGCCGGGCGGCACTGGTTCGGGGTCTGCACCGTCGCTCGTCGACGGTTCGGCCCGCAGCTTCGGCCCGCTCGTGTTTCAGCAGGAGTCGACGGCGGTGTCCATCCGTTACTCCGTCGAGCGCGTGTGGCTGCGGCGCACCCGCCGGATGCTCGTGGTGAACGGCGAGCAGGGCCTCGCGGTGCCGTCGATCGTGCTGGTCGCGAAGTCAGGGGTGCGACCGCTCGACGCGAGCGACGGCCAGGAGTTGCACGTCACGGAGGCAGGCACCGCGCCGTTGCGCGCCGAGTTCACCGTGCCGTCCGCGTTGCGGCGGCCGGTGCACCTGCGTGCCTTCTCCCGCGACGAACACGTGCATCTGGTGCCCGCCAGCCCTGGGCAGCTCGTACTGACCTGAGGACTCGCTCCGTGACCATGACGAAATGCCCGTACTGCTGGACCAGCCATCGGCGCAAAGAGTTACACATGCGCTGCGGAGAGCGCTGCGACCACAAGGGAGACACCTTCGCGGAGCGTCAGCTCAAGAACGGCCGCTGCCCGCACGGCCAGCTCCCGCAGAGCCGCCGGGTGTGTCCGAACTGCGGGCGGGAGCTGTTGCGCGAGTATGTCGACAGCGGCGGCCGCAACATCGCGGTGATCGGCTCGTCCGACTCCGGCAAGAGCACGTGGGTCGGCGTGCTGGTGCACGAGTTCCAGCGCGGGCAGGTGAACGAGCGGTTCGCCGGGATGTCACTCGACCTGCTGGGCGAGGAGTCCCGGCTGCGGTACCAGCGCGACTTCGACACCCCGCTGTTCGAGGAACGCCGCCCGCTCAGGCAGACCGCGTCGGCACGGGTCAGTACGCCGGAGCCGCTGATGTTCAGCCTCCGGTTCCGGCGGCAGCGCAAGCTCGGGTCGGCCCGCGTCGCACCGGTGGTCACCGTCTTCTACGACACCGCGGGCGAGGACGTGGCCCGCGCGGCAGCGATGGACCAGCTGATCAGCTACCTCGACGCGGCCGAGGGGATCATCCTGCTGCTCGATCCCCTGCAGATGCCCAAGGTCCGCGACCTCGTGGGGACGAACGGCGCGAAGACCCGGCTACACCGACCAGCTGCACGTCCTCAACCGACTCGGCGAGCTGCTCAGGGAACGCAGCCGCTGGGCCGGGTCGACCGGCGGCTGCGCACGCCGCTCGCGATCGCGCTGACCAAGCTGGACCTGCTGCCGGAGACGTTGGCTGCCGGAGTCCCCGCTGCGCCAGCCGTCCCGGCATCTCGGGGTCTACGACGAGCCCGACGGGCTCGACGTGCACGAGGAGGTCCGCGCCTGGCTGGACCAGTGGTACGACCCGGCCTTCGACCGCAGCATCGCGAACACGTTTCGAGACCTACCGGTACTTCGGGCTCTCCGCGCTCGGCGCACCGCCGGTGGACGGCGACCACCTCGCACCGGCCGGCGTGCACCCGTACCGGCTCGAGGACCCCATGTTGTGGCTGCTCGCGCGTTTCGGCGCCATCAAGACGATGAAAGGCAAGCGATGACCATTCACCAGCTGCACTACACCTCGTGTGAGGACGGGCTGGAGGGCATCCAGGGTTCCAGATCAGCGCGCTGACCCCCGGTGCGCCGAAGCCACTGGTGGACCTCGCGGTGCGGACCAGCGCGTACGAGGTGGGGCCGGGCCTCGCCGCCGCCGACGAGTCGAACCTCGACACGTTCCCCGTGGCGTTCGGCTACATCCGCAACGGCCGGGCCGCCGCGCTGTTCCAGACCCGGTACACGGGCGCGGACTTCACCGGGCGGACCGGCAACTACTTCGCCCACGCGCTGTTGCTCGACGACGCGGAGGCAGAGCTCGGCAACACGCTGCCGATCGACATGTGGCGCAGCCCGACCTGGGTCCACATCGCGACCCGCCGGCACGGACCTCCCCGCGGCCGACGCGCTCACGCCGGGCACCGACACCAGCCCGCCCGGCATCCGACAGTTCCTGTCCGAGCCGGGCCGCGCCGACGGGCTGGCCAGGATCGATCAGCGCGGTGCAGCGGGTGCTGGTGGACGGGCGCGGCCGGGTCGTGCTCGTCGTGCCGGACGACCGGACGGCCGCGCTGTGGCTGGCCGCACTGTGCCGGTCGTTCCCGCGGCCGATGGGCCTCGGCATTTCCTTCGTCACGTACACGTCCCGGCCGGAGGACGCCGGCGTGCTCGTCAGCTGCACGACGCCGGACGTGCTCCTCCCCAGCTACGGCGACTTCACCGTCGTGGACCTGGTCGAGACAGGTCCGGCCGAGGAACCCACCCGCTACGCCACGATGATGGCGACGCTGTGGGGCATCGGTGGCGTCCTGACCGCGATCATGCCGGCCGAACGGCTGGTTCCGCCGCTCTCACAGGGCGAGCTGGAGACCTTCGCCGTGCTGGTCGGCTGCACGGCCGACCTGCCGTCGGCGCTGGACACGCCGGAGCAGCTGTTGCTCGACGCGGTGGCGCTGGCGGTCGAACGCATGCCGGGGACGCTCGACCGAGGCCGGCTGGCGGCGTATCGCCGAGCAGCTTCGGGCCGGTGGCGGCCCGGAGGACCTGCACCGCTGGGCGGAACTGCTCGATGCCGCGCTCCGGCAGGGCGAACCGGTGCCGGCCGACCTGCTCGGCACGTACTACCTCGCCGCGCTCACCGCACCGGAGCGCCTGTGGCTTCCCCGGCTCGACGCCGCGCAGCTGGACCAGGTCGCGGCCGAGGCCGTGTTCCCGGCGATGGCGGATCCCGGCTCGACCGTCCTGCTCGACCGCGTGGCCGAACACCCGGAACTCCGCGCGGCGACGCTGCGGGCTCTCGAACACCGGCTCGCCGATCCCGACCAGGTCGATCCCGCTCGGCACCTCGCTGACGATCGCATGCTGGACAGATCATCCACCGCCTCGGCGGCAGCAGCCGCCTCGCGTTCGCCGCAGACGTGGCACTGGCCCGGGGCGGCCGAAAGGATCGGGTTTCCGTGCTGGGGCGAATCCTCGAGGACGGCGAGGTCGACTGGCGCCCGCTGGGCTCCGTGCTGTGGCCGACCGAGATGTCCACATCGGACGCCGAGCACGCGCTGGCGGCCCTGCCCCGGGACGTGCTGACCGGCGCGGGCCTGCTGCGACGGATCGTGACCCGCACGCTGGAGCAGGCCGGTCGCGACGAGCTGGGGCCGGAGCACGCCCGGCTGGTCGACGCGCTGACTCGCCCCCGACATGGTCGACGTGATCTCACCGAACGACGCGGCCGTGCTCAGGGCAACGTCGCTCATCGGCCATTTCCGAAAGGCCACGCCGAAGGAGGACACCGACGTCCGGGTCGCGAACGGCCTGCGGCTGCTGCCCGCGCTCTCGAAGCCGCTGGCGGAGCGGCTCCTCGACGCTCTCGCGGGGTACGTGTTGCGTGCCGAGGGCAGGCACCACCACGAGTTGCTCGAGACGTCGCTGCGGGAGACCAACGGCCGGTTCCTCACCGCCTACGGCGAGCAGGCCCGCGCCCGCCTGACCAAGGCCAACCCGAACAACGTGGCTGCCGTGATCGTGCTGTGGTGGAGCCTGTCCGACAATCGGATCCGCCAGCGGCTCGTCAACGAGACGCTTGTGGCGGCCGTCGCAGGACGCAAGTCCAAGCATCTCGACAGGATCGGCGACCAGCTCAAGTCGGCCGCGGTCAAGTCTCGGACCGGTGTGTCGGCGCCGAAGGGCAGCTGGTCCAAGTGGTGGCATGAATGGCGGTCGGCACACGAGCAGAACAAGGGGCTGCTCAGCCTGCTCGGTCTGCGCAGGGGGCGCTGATGCGCTTACTGTTCGGGTTGGCCGCGCTGCTGTTCGCCCTGTACCTGCTGGGCTCGGTCCTGCAGTACATCTTCTACATCCTCACGGTGTTCCTCCTCGTGCAGTGCGGCGGTCGCGTTCAGTGATCGGTCTCGTCGAGTTCGTGACCGCAGCCTTCGGCGGATTCACCCCGTACGGCCCGGCCGCACACCTGCGCATCGGCCCCGAGTCGAGGAAGGCCGGCTCGGATCCCGCGTACCTCAGCTACTACGCCGGGCCGGTGCTGCTCGACTACCGCAAGGTGCTGACGCAGACGTATCGGACGGATGTGGGCCAGAGTCGTCGACGACGACCCGAAGGAGCGGGCCGACCCGGCGCAACCCCGAGCGCTCGTGGGCCGGACGTGGACGTGGGCCGTGGACTCCAGCCTGCACGGGGCACTCAAGTACCCCGGTCGCGGTGATGGTGATCATCGGGCTAGTTGGCGGGCGCGCTGGCGGCTGGCGTGTTCTTCGCCGTCGTTTCGGCTGGTGTTCGCGCTCCTGCTCGGGCTCCTCGTGGTGTTCGCGACGGCGACCGCCGGCGGATCGCGGGTGCTCGAGGTGGCCATGCTCTGGGTACGCGGCATCACGATCGAGTGCGGCACCTGTCACGTGCGCGCCACGCGCCCGATCTACCGCTGTCCCGAGTGCCGGGCCGAACACCGGAAGCTGTTGCCGGGCATGGCGGGGGTGCTGCACCGCACCTGCAAGTGCGAGACCGTGCTGCCGACCCTGCTGCTGAACGGCAAGGCGAAGCTGCCGGCCCAGTGCGCGGAGTGCAAGGCACAGCTGCCAATCGGCGGCCTCACCGCGCCGACCGTGCACGTGCCCGTGATCGCGGGACCGACGGCCGGCAAGTCGGTGTACATGTTCTCGGCGGTCAGCCGATTGATGTTGCTGGGCAACGGTTTCGAGTTCGCGGACGAGCGGGCGAAGCAGGACTTCGAACGAAACCTCCAGCGCGGGGTGCTCGACGACCCGCAACCGCGCCGTCAAGACCGCGATCACCCGGCCGCGGGCCTACAACGTGTACGTCGGCGAGGAAGGCGTCCGCGCACGGCGCCTGCTCTACCTGTACGACCCGGCCGGTGAGATCCCGGAGAGCGCCGGACCAGCTGGCCGAGTCCCAGTTCCTCAAGCACACGAAGGGCATCGTGTTCGTCGTCGACCCGTTCTCGCTCCGGCAGGTGCGCTCCGAGACGGACCGGTCGCTGCTCGGCCGGGTCCGCGCGTCGAACGCCGCTGCCGAAGCCCTCGCTGGAGCGGTTCGTCGAGGCGCAGCGCGAACACCGCAGCGTCAAGGCGGGCGCCCTGTTGAAGATTCCGGTCGCGGTGGTGCTGACCAAGGCCGACGGGCTGATCGAGTCCGCCGGCACCAGCCACCCCTACGCCGGCCGGTCGTCGGCGAACCGTGCCGAGCGGGACACCGCCATTCGCGAGTGGCTGAACGAGATGGGACAGCGGGACCTGCTGACCTCGATCGACAACCATTTCGCCACGGTGGCGTACTTCGTCGTGAGCTATCAGGACGCACGTGACGTGACCACACACGACCCCTCGACAGGCGGCGGAGTCGTCAACGACGACCCCGCCGCACCCGTGCTGTGGTTGCTAGACAGGAAGGCGGTGCGATGAACAACGTGCCCAAAGCGGTGGCGACCGGGCGGCGGGTGGCCATGGCGATGCTGGTGATCGCCATGGTCCATTACCCTGCTCGGGATCGTCCTGCTCATCGGCATCATGGCCAGCCAGCCGGTCACCGTCTAGCCGTCGGTGGCCGCAACCTTGTACACCACGACCTCCGCGAACCGCACGACACGCTCCTCGTCGCGGTACCCCGGCCTGCGCACCTCCGCGACGCACCCGTCCAGCGTGCTCGTCCTCGGTCGGCCGCTGGTGTCGACGGCACGGTGCTGGCGCCGGTCGAACTCGGCGCCCTCGTCGGCGGAGAACACCTCGATCCCCTGCCGTTCGAGGATCATCGTGACGTCCTCGACCACGTCTGCGCACAGCTGGGCGGGGTCTGTGTCCTCGCGTACCGCGAGGGCCCTGCTCCGCCAGTCGTCCGCCAGCTTGATCAGCTCGCGCAAGGCGGGCTGCGAGGGTGGCCTTGGCTCCGGCGCGCCGGAGCCGCTCGTTCTCGCTGTGCAGCCGGTCGTTGACCTCGTTCAGGAACTTGCTCTGCGCGTGCAGCCCCGAGAGTTCGGTTCGGATGTCGCTGAGCGTCTTCTCGACGTCGATGTCGGGGGGCACCTCGGTGTCGTTCTCCACACGACGAAAAATAGTGAGCCAGGACCAGAAAATCAAGTCGGAAGAAGCATGTACAGCATATTTGTGAACTATCGCCGGGACCCGCAAGAGACGGTGGTCGCTGCCATCGCCGAAAGGTTGGAGCACTATTTCGGCGACGATGAGGTGTTCATCGACAACGGCATCCCGTTCGGCGAGGAATACCCAGCGACAATCAGGACCCGGCTGCGCAACTGCACGGTGCTCGTCGCCGTCATCCACAAAGGATGGGCCGGCGCGCTGAAGGACCCGCCGCAGGAGGACTGGGTGCGCGAGGAGATCAGGATCGCGCTGGAGCGCGGAATCCCCGTTATCCCGGTACTTCTCGGTAACGCGGAGATGCCGAAACGAGGCGACCTGCCATCCGTCATCGGCGAGCTGGCAATCCGCCAGGCGGCGTCGGTCGGCACGTCCTTCACCGCCGACCTGAACCAGTTGAAGAGCCGTCTCGAATCCCATGTTCACCCGGACGAAACGCCAACCGCGGATAAATCCACCACGAATCCGAAGCGGATCTGGTTGCGTTTTCTCGCCTGGCTGATCGGAGCATTTCTACTCACCCCGATCCTCTTCTACACCGCGACGACGTCGTGGGAGTTCTTCGCCTTTCCCGCGTTCATATCCACGGTGTTATTGGCACTGGCGACGACGCTCACGGCCGTCGCGACGCTGTCACTGCGCCGCGTGATCGACCGTTGGAACATACGCACCGGCCACCGCAGGGTCCGCGACATACTTACCTCGTTCTCGCCGGTGCCCGGGATCCTCATCGTGTTCGGCTCGATCTCGGCCATCAACGTGGCCACCCAGGACGGCCGCCTCGAGGATTGGGAGACGTTGCTGCTCGCCACCTTCTTCGTGGTTCTCGTCTGGTACATGTGGAACTTCGTCCGGCGTACCGTCGCGCGGGACGAGGCGTGGCCGCCCCCGGTTACGACCGACCACCCCGTCTTCCGCCGGGCCGCGCACCGGCTGGAGCACCGGCTGACCACCGATCGGGAGTGGAAGCGCGACCGTACGCGGGCAGTGCAGCGGGAAGCGGTGTCGATCTACCTCGACCTCGCGACGGCCCGCAAGGACCTGGGCGTCCGGGGCAATGTCCCGATCGCCCGGTGGGTGCGCAGCGGCTACACGACCGAGACGATCCCTTGTCTCGGCTGGTTCGCCAGCATCGTCGCGCTCGACCTCGTCGCGGCTGGGGTCGTGCTGGGGAGCGGCCCCGTCCCCGGCCACCCGCTTCGGATGATCGGCATCACGATCGCCATCGCCACCGCGTTCGCCGCGGCGGGAGTATTCGCGCGGTACCGGCACGACCGGCGCGACACGCGGCTCTGGATCGCCGAGATCGCCGAGTGGCAGCGCAAACTCGGCCCACTGATCTTCTGCGCGCACCACGACCCGGAGCGGTTGGAGGAGGGATGAGGGGAAAGATCTTCGTCAACTACCGGCAGCGGGACGCGGCGGACAAACTGCTCCCGCACGCGCTGCTGGTCGAGGCGCTCGCCGATCGACTAGCCGTCCACTTCGGACAGGAGACGGTCTACTTCGACACCACTCTGCGGATCGGCGAGCCATATCCTGCGGCGCTGCGTGCGCGGCTCGCGGAGACCGAGGTGTTGGTCGTGGTGATCCACTCCACCTGGCTCGCCGACCTCGCGGACCGCGCCGGCCGGCGCACGGACTGGGTGCACGACGAGATCGCAGACGCACTCGCCGCCGGCGTTCGGTTGGTGCCCGTGGTGCTCGCCGGCGCGAGCATGCCGCGGCACCAGGAGCTCCCCGAGACCATCCGCGGGCTTGCGGACGTGCAGGGGGTCGAATTGCGGTTCGGGTCGCTCACGGCGGGGCTGGTCACGGTTGTCACGGAGATCGAGCTGGTCGTGGCCCCGCAGCCGCTTGGACCGGTGGTCTCGGTCGAACCGCCGCCCGACCGGAGCAGCCTCGCCGCGGTAGTGGTGGTGACGCTGTTCTGCGCCCTGCTCGGCGGCGCGGGCGCGGCAACCGATCTGGTGCCGTTCCCCGAGATCTCCGCCGTGTGGAATGCGATCATGTTCGCGGGCGTGTCGACGTTCTTCCTGCTGATCATCCTGACCGTGAGCGGCTTCCGGTTCGCGACGCGCGGCGCCATGAACTGGCTGGACGAACGGTTGGCCCGCACGGCCAACCGCGCGTTCGTGGTGTTCGGCGTCGGGGTCTTCCTGCTCGGGCTATTGATGGCGGCGCTGATGGTCGTGAGCCGGTTCGCGCTTGGCACCGACTCGGTGCTGTTTCTCGTGATCACCATCGTGTTGATCACGGTCGTGTTCATGGGGGTCGTGTGGCTGCGTAACCAGGAGCGCACGCCGGACTGGCCAGGGAAGCCGACCGCCCCGTCGCCGTACTGGGCGCGGCGGGCCTGTGTGGAGCTGGAGACACGGCTCAACGCGTGGCAGGCGCCGCTGCCGCTCGCCCGGCAGCGGGACGCCCAGGTGGCGCTCGCCGGGATCCGGACCGTGGTCGCCGCGATGACGGAGGGGGCCGGGCTGATCGCGTGGTGGCGCAAGCGCAGCCCGTGGATCACGCTGGCGCACGCCGGGCTCGCGGCGGTGGGGCTCGTGCTGGTCACCCTCGCGTTGGTGCTCGACTGGGCCGCCGACGGACCGGACACGGCGAGCGCTCTGTGGTGGCTCGGCGCAGTGGCCGTGATCGCCGGCGCGCACGTCGGAGCCGTGGCGTTCGAGTACGGGTACGAACGTTCCCAGATCGATGCCGTCGGCCGGACTATCGAGGATCGGCTGGCTTCGATGGAAGACCGGCTTGCCGCACTCAGTCGGCCGGGGCTCATTGCGGCCCATCGTCTGCGGTCCGACTGATGGCGTTCGACGCCAGCACATGATGCTGGTGGCGGCAGAGCGAGCAAGCCGTGGTGGACGTCGGACGCAGCGTTGACCAGGCCGCGGAATTGGTGAAGCAGAGCAATAGTCTGCTCGACGACCCGCCGACCGTCTGGTCGTTGTAGCGGCTGCCGCGCCGGCTGATCAGCGGACAGATCCCTCGCTGTGTAACAGGACGGTGGCGACTTGCCGGCCGACATGGGATCCGCTCTCGGCATGAATAGCGCATCGCGTGGGCCGTCCCCCCGAAGGTAAGAGGCTATTTGATCGTCAGGGTGGCCAGGATCTGGTCGCGGTCGGTCGCGGGGACCTTGGTGTCGAAGACGAAACGCACGACGGTGCCGTGACCGGCGACCACCGTGGCGTGCCGCCCGTCGACGTCGCACGCCGCGGCGGGCAGGCCGGCGACCGGGCTGGTGTCCACCGGGCCGGTGCAGTCGTAGAGCGCACGCAGATCGTCGGCTGAGGTGGTGTCCGCCTGCTCGCCGCCGACCACCAGGGCCTGCCTGCCGGACTCGATGAAGGTCACCACCGCGCCGGTGTCCTCCCGGCGCCAGCCGGGCGGCACCTGGAACGTGGCGTCGCCGGGTCCACGGACCGTCGTCCAGTCGTCCTGTGTGGACTGTTCGCTCGGCGGGTCGGTGTTGCCAGGCAAGGTGAACGCGGCGACCGCACCCACGGCGAGCACCGCGACACCGCCGGCCGCGAACCAGCGGGCGGAAGTTCGCCGGGTTCGCGGGGGTGTGCCGGGCGCGTGGTCGAGGGCACCGGTGAGGGCATCGGCGAACTCGCGGACCGAGGGGTAGCGCTCGGCCGGGGACTTGGCGAGTGCCCGGGCGAACACGGCGTCGAGTACGCGCGAGCCGGTAGGCGGTACCGGATCCGTGCGGTGGGCGAGGAGCACGGTGATGACGTCGCCGGTGTCCGCGCCGAACGGGTGGTGGCCGGTCAGCACCTCGTAGGCGACGCAGGCGAGCGAGTACTGGTCCGACGCCGGCCCGACGTGCGCCGGGACGAGCTGCTCGGGCGCCATGTAGTGGGCCGTCCCGACGGTCGTGGTGGACAGCGCGCCGGCCACCCGGATGGAGATGGCGATGCCGAAGTCGCCGAGCCACGCCTGGGCCGGATCACCGTGCATCAGCAGGATGTTGGCCGGCTTGACGTCACGATGGATGACGCCGCGGGCATGCGCGTGGTCGAGCGCGGGCGCGATCCTGGCGAGTACGGCGGCAAGCTCGGCAGGGGCGAGCCGGCGCCGGCGGAGCAGCTCGTCGAGCGCGAGGCCGTCGATGAGCCGCATGGCCAGGTAGTGCAGTCCGCCCGCGCTGTCCGCGTCGTAGATCTCGACGATCGCCGGGTGGTCCAGGGACGCGGCGCTCCGCCCTTCCCGGTCGAACCGTCGCGCGGCGTCCGGGTTGCGGGCGACGACCGGGTCGAGGACCTTGAGCGCGACCGTGCGGTCGAGACCGAGCTGGTGGGCGCGGTAGACCCAGCCGAACGCGCCACGGCCGAGCAGCCCGTCCACCCGGTAGCCGCCCAGCGTGCGACCGGTCAGGTCGAGCTCGCTCACGCGCATATCCTATGGCCCGGCAGGTGGAGAGGTAGGGAGAATGACGCGGCGGCCACGGTTCCCCACTGCGCTACCGCGACCCCGGCTGCTCGCGGCGGCGCAGGCCCCGTGCGTGATCCTCACCGCCCCCGCCGGTGGCGGCAAGACCGTGCTGGCCGCGCAGCTCGCCGACCGTGCGCCGCGGGCGGTGTGGCTACGCCCCGCCGGCCCCGCCACGTCCGCGAGCCGCCTGGTGGACGAGGCGCGCGCCGCGCTGGGTGCCGAACCCGGTCCACTCGCGGTCGACCCGGCCCTGCTCGCCGAGTCGTTCCTCGCGGCGGCCGGGCCGGACCCGGTGCTGCTCGTGGTGGACGACGCCGACCGGGTGGACGCGGCGGACCTGGCGCGCTGGCTGGCCGAGACAGTGCCGTTGCTCGACGCCGGCAGCGGCGTGGTGGTGTGCGCGCGCGATCGTCCGGCCGGGCTGGTCGGCCGGCTCGGGACCGCGGTCCGGGTGCTGGACGCGGCCACGCTCGCGTTCACCGGGGCGGAGGTCGCGCAGCTGCTCGACGGTTCGGGGGCGGCGGAGTCAGCGGCGGGGTTGCACGAGGCCACCGGCGGCTGGCCGTCCGCGGTCGCCGCCGGGATGCAGGCAGGGGTCGGTGGCGCGCTCGTCGAGGCGCTCACCGCGGCGGTCGCGGACGATCCCGCCGCGCGTGCCGCGCTCGACCTGCTCAGCCTGGTGGGCACCGCGCCGGCGCCCGCGCTCGGGCCCGCGGGTGCGCGCCTGCTCAGCCGAACCCCGTTGGTGGGCGAGGAAGGCGGCGACCTGCGACTGACCGAACCCGCCTGCCAGGTATGGCGCGTCACCGCCCGCCCCGACCCCGCGGCGGTCGCCCGCTTCGCCGACGTGCTGGCCGCGGCCAACCCGGCGGCCGCCGTCGACCTGCTCCTCGACGCCGGCCGGCCCGAGCAGGCCACCACGGTCCTCGCCGGCGCGGTGGGACGGCTGCCGGTCTCCTGGGTCCGGCCGCGGCTCTACCGGCTGCCGGCGACGCTGCGACGGTCGTTGCCGCCCGCCCTGTCCGCCGTGCAGGCCACCGTGGACCTCGACTCCGCCCTGGCCCACGCCGAGCGCGCGGTCGCCCTCGCCGCGACCCCGGCCGCGCACGCGGCGGCCCGGTTCGCCCTCGGCTCGGCGCTGGCCCACCGCGGTGAGCTGGAGCAGGCCGCGGTGGAGCTGGCGGCCGCCCGCCGCGGCGCCCCGGACCGCACGACCGCCACGGCCGCGGCCGGCTGGCTCGGCCTCACCCGCCTGTGGCTGGGCGACCTGTCCGGCGCCGAAGCGGCGGTGGAGCGCGCCGTCGCCGGTGAGTCCACTCTGCACAGTTGGGTGCTCGGCGAGTGCGCGCTCGCCCGTGGCGATCTCGCCGCCGCGGAGCTCGCGGCCAAGGACGCCGGCGGCGGCGACCTCGGACCCGCCATCGGGGACGCGCTCGCCGCCCGGGTCGCGGTGCACACCGCCGGGCGGGTCGTGCCCGGCAGCGGCGCCGCGGTGCTCGCGGAGCGCGCCTACCGTGCCGCCGTCGAGCGGGGTGGGCTGGAGCTGCTCGCCGCCGCCGGTGTGCACGGGTGGTTCCTGCTCGCCGCGGGACGGGTCGACGAGGCCGCCGCGGTCGCCGAGCACGTCCGCCGGAGCGTGGGCCGGCATGACGCCGCCAGCCGGCTGCAGGCCGCCCTGCTCTCGCTCGCCGCGGCCCGGGTGCGCGGCGACCTCGGGGCCGGCCGACAGGCCGCGGCCACCGTGTCCTCGTTGCGGCAGCTGGGTTTCGCTCTCCTCGAGCGGGAGGCACACCGGTTCGCGCCGGGCCTGGCCGGCGCCCCGGGACTGCGCATCCAGCTCGCCGGGCGCGTTCGGATCGAGGCCGGCGGGCGGGAGGTCGACGGGTGGCGCAGCCGAAAGGCCCGCGAGACGCTGCTGACCCTCGCCGCCGCGGGGCCGGGCGGGCTGCGGCGCGACGAGCTCGTCGAGACCGTCTGGCCCGGCCGCGAACCCGGCCGCGGGCGGACCCTCCTGCGCACCGCACTCGCCGAGGTCCGACGGGTGCTCGAACCCGACCGGCCCGCCGGCGAGCCCGCCGCCTACCTCAAGGCAGACCGGGAGCGGGTGACGCTGCTCGCCGACGTCGACCTCGACGACGCGCGCCGGCATGCCGCCGCCCGGCGACACGCCGACGTACTGGCCACGCTGGCCGCCGACCTCGCCGCCGACGAGCCCGACCTCCTCGGCGATGCCCGCGCCGAGGCCGCCGGCCTGCGGCTGCGCGCGGCCACCGCGATGGGCCGGGACGGCGACCGGCCACCGCACGAGCGCGCCGCGGCCTACGAGGCGGTGCTGGCGGTCGAGCCGTGGCGCCACGAGGTCGCCGAGGAGCTCGTGGCCCTGTGGTACCGCGCCGGCGATGCCGACCGCGCCGGTGCGGCGGACCGGCGATGGCTGTCCAGGACCTGACGGTCGGAACCGACCAACGCCCCGCTATTGTCTCCGCTCGCTCGCCTGGCCAGGACTTTCACGACCGTTTAGCGGTCGGCGAGCACGGTGTGCACCTGGCCGGATCCCCCGGCCGATCCACAGGGCGAGGGAGAACGAACCGATGACCACTGTCCACCGCATGCGCCGGGTACTCGTGGCGTCCGTGCTGGCCGGGCTCGGGCTGACCGTGGCCGCCTGCAACGACGGCAACGCCGCGCAGGCGCCGGTGACCGAGACCGTGACCGCCGCCGCCGACAGCGACGGCGCCGGCTCCGGCGACACCGCGACCGCCGAGCCCGCGGCCGACGACTCGGATGCCAGCGGCAACGCGGGCGCCCAGTTACCCGCCGGCTGGCCGGACGCGGACTTCCCCATCCCGCCCGGCGTGACCGTCCAGACGAAGGGCGAGAACTCCGACGAGGTCGGCATCATCCTCGTCGGCAGCTCGCCGGACGCGATCGCCACCTTCTACCGCTCCGCACTGCCCACAGCCGGCTACAAGATCACCGAGGACAACTCGGTCAGCGTCGGCGGCCGGCAGATCGTCGGCCTGAAGTTCGACGGCAACGGGTACCACGGTGAGATGGCGGTGGTGACCGGTCACGTGGTGATCAGCCTCGACAAGTAACACGTACGAAGACGATGACGGGCGGGCTCACCGGCTCGAGCCGGTGGGCCGTCGCCGAAGGCCGATCCGGCTACCCGTCGGTCGCCGACACGGTGTAGGTCAGTGAGTCCAGCAGGTGGCCGTCGTCGTCGACGAGCTCCACCCGCACCTGCCGGCCGGCGGAGATGCCGAGCTCGGCCGCTCCGCGCTCGTACTGCGGGGTCAGCCGGAAGGCGACGGTGCGCTCGTCCAACAGAAGGCCGCCGTCGTCAGAGGTTCGGTATGACATGGTGCGTTGCATGTGGTGATCCTTCCGTCTGTCGCAGGGCTATATGAGTCGATTGTGGACAGTCCCCTTGGGAGTCAGGTGCGCGCGTACGGGCGGCCGCCGTCCACCTCCCAGCGGTTGAACGCGGCGGCCGCGAGATAGCGGTCCGGCTGCGGCGGCACGGCCGCGGCGGTGGGTGCGAGCAGCTCGTCGATGGCGTCGACGTTGTCCCGCCGGGCCGCCATCATCAGCACCTCGTGCGCGGTCGCCTCGGCGGTCGACGGTGGCAGGACGAGCAGCGTGATGCGCCGGCCGGTCGACCCGACCACGTCCACGGTGTGCGGGTTCTGCGCGCGGTAGCCGCCCAGCCGGAGTGGCCGGCCGTCGACGTCGATGCGGCGCGGTGCGGCGTCCCAGGCGCCGAGGTGATAGCTCACCCTCTCGACCCGGCCCAGCCGGATGGCGAGCACCTCGACCAGGGCCTGTAGTTCGGTGGGCAGGTCGAGCGACCGGGGCCACCACGCTCCGTCGACGTAGCCCGTGGTGGGCGCCTTCGGCTTCAGCCTGAGCCGCAGCGCATGGCGCTTCGGTTCGATATCCATTGTGGACAGTTGAGGGGTCACGACCATGACACGCCGCTTCTTCCGGGATCTCGCCGGAAGGCTGGCACCTCTGAGGTGGGATGTCGTCGTGGCCGGGCACTCGCAGTCTACGCGTCATGTGGTGAGCGCGTGGTGCGGGCGGTGCGCGTTCGGGCCCGTCGGGATCAGCCGACAGGCCGACGCCGTGGCGGACCCGAAGGTGACAGACTTGGCAGACCCGAGCGGTCGTCGAGCGGTAGAGGAGAAGTTGGGTGACGGAGAACCTTGGCAACGTGTTGCCGGTGTACATGGTTGCCGACGAGTCGGCCTCGATGACCCCGGTGGTCGACGAGCTGAACTCCGGCCTGGCCGCGTTGCACCAGGCGCTGCTCCGGGAGCCGATGGCCGCGGCGAAGGTGCGGTTCACGATTCTCGGGTTCTCCGACGACGTGCAGGTTCGCCTGGCACTGGCCGACCTGCGTACCGAGGCGGCGCTGCCCAAGCTGACCACCCGCGCCTCGACCTCGTACGGCGCGGCGTTTCAGGCGCTGCTCACGCGGATCCCCGACGACATCACCACGCTCAAGTCGCAGGGCTACTCCGTGTTCCGGCCGGCGGTGTTCTTCCTGACCGACGGGCAGCCCACCGACGAGCCGGACTGGCGCAAGCAGTACGCGACCCTGACCGACAAGGAGACGACCCCGGCCGCGCCGAACATCATCGCCTGTGGCATCGGCGAGGCGAAGGCCAGCACCATCCTCGACATCGCCACCCGGCCCGAGTTCGCCTTCGTGGCTCCGGGTACCGAGCTGGGGCTGGCCATCGCCGAGTTCAGCGTGGCGCTGACGAAGAGCATCGTGGCCTCCGCCCGGGCCGCGGCCGCCGACAAGACCGAGCTCGTCGTCGAGCGGCCGAGCAACTTCGTGATGGCCGTCGACGTTGTCTGAGGGCACCTCCTGGGCGCCACTGGTGATCGGCACGCCGGTCGCCGAGTTCGAGCCGCGCCCGCCCCACTCGTCCGGCTACCGGCCGGACTTCGCGGCGGACGGCTGGTCGACCGAGCACCTCGCGGTACGGGCCGCCTCGGTGCGCGGCTACCAGCATCGGCACGACGGCACGCCGCGGCAGGACGACTTCGCGCTGGCCGCACACCCGGGCAGTGGCGCGGTGGTGGCGGCGGTCGCCGACGGCGTCGCCAACGCCGAGCTGGCCCACCTCGGCGCGACCCTCGTCTGCCGCAGCGCCGTCGACCAGCTGCTGCATGCCTTGGACGACAACGACAGCGCCGCGCCGGACTGGCCCAACCTGATGAGCTGCGCCGGATGGGCCCTGGTCGACTTCGCCGCCAGGCAACCGGCGACCGACGGCGAGGCCGACCCCGACCGGGCCGAGCGGCTGCTGGCCACCACGCTGGTCGTCGCGCTGGTCCGGCCGGTGCCGGGCGGCGGGGCGATCGCGGAGCTCGCCCGGGTGGGCGACTCGGCGGCCTGGCTGTTGCGGGACGACCGCTGGCTCCCGGTGTTCGCCGGCGACGGCGACGAACTGATCAACCCCGTGGTGTCGGCCCTGCCACGGGTGCCGGCGGAGCTCGCCGGGTCGACCGTCGAACTGGCGCCGGGGGACGTGTTGCTGTTGGGCACCGACGGCGTCGGTCTCGCCGTGGGCGACGGGTCGGGCCAGGTCGGCGCCGCCTTCGCGGAGACGCTGCGGCAGCCGCCCGCGCCGCTGGAGCTGGCCCGGCTGCTGGACTTCTCCCGGGAGACCTTCGACGACGACCGCACCCTGGTGGCGGTCTGGCCATGACCGCGCCGGTCGAGGTCGACGTGGCCAGCCTCGGTCCGCTGCGCCAGATCGGCTCCGGCGGGCAGGGCAAGGTGTTCGCGCTGGTCAACGCGCCGGACGGCGGCGTGTACAAGGAGTACTCGCCGCGCGTCGTGGACGACCTCGACGTCGATGCCCTGCACCGGTTCGTCCAGTTCGGACGGAACCTGACCGACTCCGGCCGGGACGCGCTGCTGGCCCGGGTCGCCTGGCCCGAGGTGGTCGTCCGGCGCGACAGCGTGGTCCGGGGATTCCTGATGCCCCGGATTCCGCCGGGCTTCACCGTGGAGATGCGCTTCGGCGACCAGGTGACGCGCGAGAACGCGGCCGTCCAGTTCCTGCTGAACCCGGCGGCCTACCTGACCCAGCGAGGCCTGCGGATCAGCGACCGGTTCCGGCTCGAGCTCCTGCGGGACACCGCGGACACGCTGACGTTGTTCCACGAGCTCGGCATCGCGGTCGGCGATCTGTCCCCGAACAACCTGCTGTTCAGCCTGACCGGCCGGCCACGGTGCTTCTTCATCGACTGCGACGCGATGCGGCTGGACGGCGACTCGGTGCTGGCGCAGACCGAGACGCCGGACTGGCAGGTCGGCGCGATCGGCGACGAGCAGCTGGGCACCCCGGCCAGCGATGCCTACAAGTTCGGTCTGCTCGTGGTCCGGCTGTTCGCCGCCGACCAGCAGTCCAGGGAGCCCGCCGCGGTCCCGGCCCGGCTCCGCCGCCGGGTGATCGCCAGCCTGTCGGCCGACCCGGAGGAGCGCGAAGCGCCGAGCGCGTGGCTGCGCTCGCTGGACAAGCTGATCGAACGCGAGCCGGAGTTCCGGCCGGAACCGTTGCCCCCCAGGGAAGAACCGGCCGAGTCCGAGCAGCCGGAGATTCCCGAGCCGGTCCGGGCCGCGCCGGTGGTGCTACCCGTGCCGGCGCCCCGCCGGCGCGGCTGGGCCTGGGCCGGCATCGCGTCGATCGTGGTCGCCGTGATCTTCGGCATCGCCACCAGCAACGACAACGGCGGCACGGGCGTCACGGGCGTCGGCCCCGGCGCTCAGACACTCGGCCTACCCACGCCGGGCTACCCGCTGCCCACCGGCGTGGGCGGGCTGGGCAGCTACTACCCGCTGCCGACCTACCCGTACCCGAACGTCACTCCCCCGGCGTTTCCCACGCTGGGCGCCGTACCCCGCCTACGTCTGCCTGTTCAGCAGCGCACCGGGGCCCGGCGTGCAGGGCGGCGACGGACTCACCAAGGCGATCGCCGCGCTGGGCAGCCTGACCTGTGACGTGAACCGGGCCGTCGGCGACAAGACCGCGCCGGCCGGCACGGTCTGGGCACCGCTGCGCGGCAAGGCGCCCTACCTGGGCTCGACCGTCACCGGGTTCTTCGGCGAGGGCACGGCCGGCCCGCGCGCCACGGTGAACTGGACGACCGACGACGGCTGCTGGACGGGCACGGTGCGGTTCACCCGCGGCTATGAGGTCGCCTCCGTCGGGCCGCTGTCGCCGTGCGGCTGAGGCGTCGCGCCCTTGTGCAGCTGGTCGTTGATCGCGTCGGCCGTGGCCGACGGCAGCGGCTTTCCCTGCGCCACCGGATAACCCAGCGCCGCGGCCAGCGCCCGGTGCTGAAGATCTACAGTGGACTCGACGGCGTCGCCGAACACCGCGGCCGCCAGCCGGCCACGCCACCAGGCCACGCCGAGCAGGATCGCGGTGACGAGCGCGGCCGGCCACCAGAACACCACCAGTACCAGGTAGCAGGCCGACCAGCCGGCGAGTGTCCCGGCCAGCTCGAAGCGGATCCGGGCCTGCTGCACCAGGGTGCGCGTGTCGACGTCCACGAGCTGCCAGATCCGCGGCCAGACCAGTGCCAGCGACAACCCGTACTGCGCGCTCACCCGGACGTCGGCCAGCCGCAACCGATCACCGATCCAGGTCGGCGTGCGTGGCAGGTAGTCGGCCGGCAGCCGGGTTCCCGCCGCGGCCAGCCGAGCCTCCGCGCGGTCGCGGCGCCATCGGGTCAGCGCGGCCGCGGGCTCGGCGAGCGGGCCACGCCAGCGGCCGAGCCACAGCGACCGGGTCACAGCGCCGGCCAGCCGGGCCACCGAGCTGACCACGACCGCGGCGCCGATCGCGAGCAGCCCGAAGGCGACCGCCTCGGCCGGCTGGTCCCGGATCAGCACGCCGGTGTGCCGCGCCGCGCGGGCCAGCCGGGCGGGCGAGAACGGGTGGGCGTGGCCGAGGCGGATGGCCAGCGCGGCGACGGTGAGCCAGAGCAGCCCCGGGGCGAGTGTCCCGGCCAGCCACCGGTCGGGCAGCCGTTTGGTCACCTCCCCGATCAGGGCGGTCATCGCGGCTCAGCCCCGTTCCGCGGGCAGGAACAGCATCGGGTCGCCGGACAGCGCGCACCGCGGCGGCCGGCCCCGGTCGTCCCGGTGATCTCGCCGGGCGCACCGCCGCAGCGGGCATCGGTAGTCGCCGTGCAGCTCGGGTGCGGGCAGCCAGCTCGTTGCGGCGCCGTCGATCCCGGGTTCGCTGCCGCGGTAGTGCCCGGTGTCGGACGGGTCGACCGTCAGGCCCAGCTCACGGCACGCGTCCGCCGCCGAGGCGCCCGCGGCGACCTCGGTGACGTGCATGTCGAGGGTGTCCTCCCAGAAACCGCTCGCCGCGCGGTCGCGCAACCCGGGCAGCGCGGCGCAGAAACCCGCCAGCGCAAGGCGTTCCAGCCGTGCGTCCCGCGGCCGTTCGCCCACGACCGGTCCTTTCCTGACCTCGCTCACCCGACTACCGTGATCATCGCACCTTACCGGGGAACCGATGACTGGATCTGTTGACCGCGCGACGATCGCGGACCTCGCCGACCGCCTCGCCCGGTACGATCGGGACGACGCCGCCCTGCTCGACGAGTCGGCGCACCGCGCCGCACTGACCCAGCACGCCACGGTCCTCGGTGATCCCGGCGGCCGCACCGACGCCGCCGTGCTCCGGGTGCTCGGACAATGGTTCCTGCGTCGCTACGAGCTGCTGCCGGCGGGCGCCGGCGCGGCCGACCTGCGTTCCGCACGGTTGTACGCCGGCCTGCTGCGCGACCTGGGCGCCGCCGAGCTGCCCGATGATCTGCGCGCCCTGCTCGACGGCGGGCCGGACATCGCCGTGCGCACCAACGAGATCGCCATGTCGATGCTCGACCGGTTCGAGAAGACCGGCGACCTGAACTGGATCACCGCGGCCTCCCAGTGGATCGGCGACCTCGAGGCGATGCTGCCCACCGACCACCCGCTGCGCGAGGACATCCGCTCGTCGTTCCACCAGCTCGCGATGGCCCGGTTCACCGTCGACGCCGACCCGGCCATCGTCGACGCGACGGTCCGCAGCGCGCGGGAGAACCTGGCCGGCACGCCGATCGCCGACGTCGACGCGGCGGATCGGCTGGCGGTGCTGTGCTGGGCCCTGGTCGCCCGGTACGAGGCCGCCGGTGCCCCCGGCGACCTGGACGAGGCGCACGATCTGGCGGAGAAGGTGTTGCGGGAGCACGACAACGACCCGCCGGCCACCGCGCTCGGGGTCCTCGGCTACGTCCTGCGATGCCGGTTCGAGCGCAGCGGGCGCACCACCGATCTGGATCGCGCGGTGACGCTGAGCCAGGCCGCCGTGCGCGCCATGCCGTCCGGACATCCGATCCAGGTGCAGCTGCGGTACGCCCTGACGTTGTCGCTGACCCGCCGGTTCGAGCACCTCGGCCGGGAAGCGGACCTGACCGAGGCGATCGAGGTGAGCCGGGCGATGCGCCCGACGCTCGGCCCGGCCGGGCCGGCGCGCTGCGGATGGCTGGCGAACCTGGCGATCCTGCTGTTCCGCAAGTCGATGCGCACCGGCTCCGCCGCCGACCTCGACGAGGCGGTGACGGCCAGCCGGGAGGCGGTGGGCATGTCCGCCGGCCTCGGCATCGTGCGGCACTGGGTGCTCGGCAACCACGCGACGCTGCTCGCCGTCAGGTTCGGCCGGCACGGCCGGCAGGCCGATCTCGACGAGGCGATCCACAGCTGCCGGGAGGCGATCGCGACGACGTCGGCGAACGGTGCACAGGCCGGCCTGCACCGGTCCACGCTGGCCCGGTTGCTCACGCTCGCGGCCCGAACCGGCGGACCGGGCGCCGATCTCGACGAGGCCGCGGCGGTCGGGCGGCAGGCGTTGTCGAAGCTGTCCCCGGGCCACCCGCAGCGCGCGGCCGCGGCGACCACGCTGGCGGCGGTGTACCACCAGCGCCACCAGGCGACCGGCGCGGCCGAGGACCTGGACACCGCGATCGGGCTGTGGCGGTCGGCGGCCGTGTCCCCCTTCGGCAAGCCGGCGGCACGGATGCAGGCGGTGCTGGACTGGCGCCGCGCCCTGCTCCGCGAGCGGGACCTCGCCCGGGCCGCCGAGCCGGCCGAGCTCGGTGTCTCGCTGCTGCCGGTGCTGGCCTGGCGCGGACTCGACCGGGCGCGGCGGGAAGAACGGCTCGCCGACGTGAGCGGGCTGGCCAGCGAGGCCGCCGCGCTCGCGATCGAGCTGGGCCGTCCGGAGCGGGCGGTGGAGCTGGTCGAGCAGGGCCGCACGGTGCTGTGGGGTCAGGCCGTCCAGACCCGCGGTGACCTGTCGGCGCTGCACGTGGTGGCGCCGGAGCTGGCCGGGCGGCTGGACGAGACCCGGCGCGCGCTCAACACGATGGGCACCACCGGCGAAGCCGGGCAGGGCGACCCGGACGAGGTGGTCCGCGAGTACCGGGCGCTGGTCGAGCGTTGGGACACGCTGCTCGGCCAGGCCCGTTCGCTGCCGGGGTTCGCCAGATTCCTCGGTGCGACGCCGTTCTCGGCGTTGCGGGTCGCGGCCGCCGCGGGACCGGTGGTGATCGTCAACGTGACCGGGCCGCGGTGCGACGCGCTGATCGTTCGGGAGTCGGGAGTGCAGGCGGTCCCGCTGCGCTGGCTGTCGCTGGCCGACGCGCACCGGCGGGCGGAGGCCCTGCTCGCCGCGGTGGCCGAGGCCGAACAGTCCGGCCCGGGACCGGCCCTGACGCACCTGCGGCAGACGCTCGGCTCGCTGCTGCGCTGGCTGTGGGACGCGGTGGCGGGACCGGTGCTGGCCGAGCTGGACGGTCCGGGGCCGCATCGGGTGTGGTGGTGCCCGACCGGGCCGCTGACGTTGCTGCCGCTGCACGCCGCCGGCCGGTACGGCTCCTCGCCCCGGTGCGACGACCGGAGCCGGCCGACCGTGCCGGACCGGACGATCTCCTCCTACACCACCGGACTCGGCGCGCTGATCCGCGCCCGGCAACGCCCCGCGGTCGTCGATCCCGCGTTGCTCGCGGTCGGCATGCCGCAGACACCCGACCGGGCCCCGCTGCCGGCCGTGGTCGAGGAGCTGCGCCGGATCACCGACCGCGTCGAGCGGCACCGCACGCTGATCGGCGCCGGCGCCGCACCGGACACCGTGCTGGCCGAACTGGGCCGGCACGCCTGGGCGCACTTCGCCTGCCACGCCACGCAGCGGGTGGACCGCCCCGGCGACAGCGCGCTGCACCTGTCCGGCGGCGACCTGTCGGTGCTCCGCCTGGCCGACCGGGAGGTGCCCGGCGCCGAGTTCGCCTACCTGTCCGCCTGCCGCACCGCCGCCGGCGGCCATGGCGCTGGCCGACGAGGCGATCAACCTCGCCGCGGCCCTGCAGCTGGCCGGCTACCGGCACGTCATCGGCACCCTGTGGGCGGTCGCCGACACCGATGCCGCGGAGATCGCCGACGACGTGTACCGAACGCTCACCGCGGGCGCCCGGCCGTCGACGACCGCGACCGCCCGTGCCCTGACCGACGCCACCGCCCGGCTGCGGGCCGCGCACCCGGACCGCCCGGATGCCTGGGCGGCCTTCGTGCACCTGGGCCCCTGACCGGCTGACCCGGGCATCACCCGCAGCGGTGAGGCCCGTTGGAGTGAATGGCCGTGCGGTCGTGGTGCGTGCGGGTGGTGCGGCGTCGCCCCGTGCTGATCACCGCGGCGCGGTCTCGATCACGACATCCCAACCCACGCCCGGAATCGCGGGGCGGGAAACCCTCGCCGGATGATCTACGGCGTGGGTCCGGCCCCTCCTCGCGACGGCGGTGATCGTTTCGTGCTGTCACGATCGCGCCGCGCCGGACGATGTCCAGCTGACCTCTACTGATCCACTTCGACTGACGCGCCGGCGGGTCGTCGGCGCCGGGGGTGACGACATGGCCGCGAACGAACCCGGCACCGTCGCGTTGACGGTCAAGTTCGACGGATCGGTCGAGGCCCTCGCGTTCAGCCCGGACGGCACCCGGGTGGCGGCCGGCGGCGGCGACTCGTTCGTCCAGATCCGGGTGATCGGTACCGGGCCGCGCGTGGACATTCCGTCCGACGGTTTCGTCTCGAGCCTCGCGTACAGCCCGGACGGGACCCTGCTCGCGGTGGCCGACCTCGACCAGATCTTCGTGCGCGGCACCGACACCGGAGCGGTCCGGTGGCAGGGACCGATCCAGTCGGGCAGCTCGGTCAACACCGTCGCGTTCACTTCGGACGGTCGCTCGCTCGTCGCGGCCACCGACAGGTTCGTCGCCACGTTCGACGCGGCGACCGGCGCCGAGGCAATGCGCAAGGAGATCGAGCGCCCGCAGATCGCGGGCATCGACGTCAGCAGGGACGGCACGCGGATCGCCGTCGCGGTCGACGAGCGGCACGGCGGCGACCACCGCAACGAGGGATCCGCCCGGGTGCTCGACTTCGCGAACGGCACCGAGGTGAGCCGGCTGACCCCCGACAACGCGGTGTTCGACGTCGCGTTCAGCCCGGACGGCAAGCGGGTGCTGTGCGGCAGCGCGGACGGCACCACGCGGCTGTTCGAGGCCGCTCCCGGCGGCAAGGAGCTGTGGAACGAGCCGCACGAGTCGAGCCATCTCGCGTTCGATCCCACGGGCAAGAACCTCGTGGTCGGTGGCTCGGACGCCGAGGTACGGGTACTCGACGCGAAGTCCGGTCTGGAGCGGACCCGGCGGACCCATGACGGCGCCGTCACCGCGGTGGCGTTCGCGCCCAACGGTTTGTGGGCGGCGAGCGCCGGAATCGACGGCATGGTCATCGTTCTCCTCGCCACCAAGGAGGCGGAGAACGCGAACCGCTACGTGCTGACCAACACCGACGAGGTGCACACCATGCGGTTCAGCGCCGACAGCCGCTGGCTGGGGCTCGGCACGTCCAGCGGCGTGGTCGTGGTCGACAACGGAGCGGTGACGCCGTGAACCCGAACGAGCTGTGGACCACGCTCTCCGGTCAGCTCAGGGACCTCGCCGACCGCGCGGTGGCCGACCTCGTACCGCACCTGCCCGCGCCCACCCCGGACCCGTCGGCCGCCGGGACTCCCCTGGCCGGGCGGCTGCTCACCGCGGTGGACCGGCTGCCGCCGGGCAACGCACTCGTCGAGCTGGCCCGGCAGGCGCTCGGCGAGCTCGGTACGGCCTCGCCGATCCGGCTGCACGGCTGGCAACGCGCACCCGGTGCGGCGCGCGGTATCGCGCTCGTCGCCACCGACACGTCCGGGCGCGCCGTGCTCGGGGTCTCGCCGGGCCCGGTGTTCGACATCGTGGTGCTGCCGAGCACGGCGCTGTCCGTGGCCGTGACGACCGGCCCGTGGTCGGCGCGCGCGACGATCGCCTCGCCGGCCGGCTGGGACACGGCCGTCGGTCCCGGCCTGCCCCCGGCCCCGCCCGGCGGCACGGCGACGATCACCCTCGAGCGCACCGGCCGGCTGCAGGTCGGCCTGGACGACGGCCCGGGCCTGAGCGTCACCGGTCTCGCGATCACGGTCACCGCGACGCCGACCGCGCCACCGGCAGTCGATCTCGAACTGCGCGGCCTCCAGGCGGCGGTGCTGCCGAAAGCCTTGGCGCAGCTGGTCGGCGCCGGCAAGGGCACGCCGCTCGCGCCCACCGGCGGGGCCGTCACGGTCGTCGCGCGGGCCGACCGGGCCGGCGGGCTGCGCTTCGTCGGGAGCGGCTCGGTGCGCGCCGAGCTGCCGCTGCGGGTCGACGGACCGGGCGTGCGAACCCGGGGCGCCGCGGTGGAGTTGACGTTGGCGGGCAACGAGTTGCGGCTCGGCCTGCTGCTCTCGCTCGACGCGTCGCTGCCCGGGCTGCCGGTGCACGCGAGCCTCGACGGCGCGGGCATCTCGCTGCCCGTGGCGGTGAGTCCCGCACGGATCGGGTTCGACCCGGACCCGCGGCGGATCGCGGAGCTGTTCCCCGACGGGATCGGGGTGGACCTCGCGCTGCCACCGGTGTCCGGGGGCGGCGTCGTGCGGCACCTGCCCGACGACAGCTACGCCGGCCTCATCGCGGTCGACCTCGGATTCATCCGGCTGCAGGCCCTCGCCGTGTTCCGCGCGCCGGCCGGCGGCACGCCCACGAGCCTGCTCGTCGTGCTCGCCGCCCAGTTCCCGCCGCCGGGAGTGCAGCTCGGGTTGGGGTTCGCGCTCGACGCGGTCGGCGGGCTGGTCGGCGTGAACCGGCGGGTGGACGCCACCGCGCTGCAGCGGCTGATCTCCGACGGCAACGCCGACCGGGTGCTGTTCCCCGACCGGGTCGTCGAGCGCGCCGACGAGGTCATCGCCGCCATGACCGGGGTGTTTCCCGTTGGTGCCGGGCGGTTCCTGGTCGGCCCGATGGTCCGCGTCACCTGGGGCGGGCGGATGGTGTCGCTGTCCGGTGCGGTGGTGCTCGAGCTGCCGGCGCCGGTGCGGGCGGTGTTGATCGGCCGGCTGCTGGTGACGCTGCCCGACCCGCTGGTGCCGTTGATCCGCCTGCAGGCCAGCGTGTACGGCCGCGTCGACCCGGGCGTGCCGGTGGTCGAGCTGCTGGTGTCGCTCGCCGGTTCGTGGATCGTGGGCCTGGCCGTGCGCGGGGAGATCTACCTGCTCATCCGCGGCGGCGCCGAGCCCGAGTTCGTGCTGTCCGCCGGCGGGTTCCACCCGCGGTTCAGCCGGCCACCCGGAGTCCCCGCGCTGCAACGACTTCAGGTCGACCTCGCACCCGGGTTCGGGTGGGGACTGCGGGTCGAGGCGTACTTCGCGGTCACCTCCAACACCGTGCAGTTCGGCGGCCGCGTGCAACTGGAGGCCATGATCGCGGGCTGCGGCGTGGAGGGCTGGCTCGGCCTCGACACGCTGTTCGTGTTCGAGCCGCACTTCGCGTTCTCCGTGCACGTCCGGGCCGGGGTGGCCGTCCGCGCGTTCGGCCGCCGGCTCGCCGCGGTGGCGCTGGACTTCACGCTGGAGGGCCCGGCGCCGTGGCACGCGTTCGGCACCGGCACGATCTCCGTCCTGTTCTGGGACGTCGACCTCGACTTCGACATCCGATGGGGCGCGCCGCCCGCGCTCGAACCGGCACGCGGCCGCGACCCGGCGGGCCCGGTCCGCGCCGCGATCGCCAAGCCGCAGGCGTGGGTCGCCGAGCGGCCCCGCACCGAGCGGTCGGCGCTGGTGTTCACCGCGGCGGCCACCGGGCGGCTCGCCGCCGGGACGCTCGTGCACCCGGACGCCACGCTGCGGGTCAGCCAGGCGGTGGTCCCGCTGGGCGTCGCGATCGCCCGGTTCGAGCACCGGTCGGTGGCCGTGCAGACCTGGACGATCGCGGCGGTGACGGTCGGCTCGCTGCCGCCGGAAGCCACGCCCGCGTCGCTCACCGAACGGTTCGTGCCCGGCGAGTTCTTCGACCTCACCGAGGAGCAGCAGCTGTCCGCGCCGGCGTTCCAGACACACGCGAGCGGCGTGCGGCTCGCGGTCGACGACGTCGTGGTCGGCACCGGGCACCAGGCCCCCGACGGCTACGAGACCGCCTACGAGCCGGCGCTCGAACCGGAACGGGTGCGGTGGCCCGGGGTCTACGGACGGGAGCGCGTGTTCGGCATGGGCATGGCCGAGCGGCTCGCGCGGTGGCGGGCGCCGGACGTCGCGATCCGGCTGCGCCCCGCGCCACGCAGCGTCGCCACCTTGGCCGACCTGCAGCCGATGGCCGCGGACGTCGACCTGGTCAGCGCCACCACGGACGCGTGGCAGGACGTGCTCGGCCGCATGGGTGCCGCGCCGGACACCGTGCAGCTGGTCGAGAGCTGGGAGCTACCCCGATGAGTACCCGCTGGTTCTTCTCCTCGGCCCGGGTCGGCGCGGTGGCCGCGGCGGCCGGCGGGCCCGCGCTGGCCACGTCGGTGACGTTCACCCAGCACGTCGACGGCCGCCGCGGTGGCGGTCGACCGCACCGGGGCCGGGGCTCGCGCTCGCCGGAGCCGGCGACGTGACCGGGTTCGACCGGGCCGTCGTGCGCCGCGAGGAGCCGCCGCCCGGCACGGCGGACGCGGCCGAGAACGTCATGGCGAGCGTCGAGCTCACGCACGCCGACCTGCCGTGGCTGCTCTCCCCCGGCCAGGCCGCGTCGCCGTCGGGGCCCGCGCCGCTGCCGTGGATCGTGCTCGTCGTCCTCGACGACCGACGAGGCGAACCCACCCCGGCCCGCCGATCCGCTGCCGCTGCTCACCGCACCGCTAGCCGCGCTGCCACCGCTCGCGGAGAGCTGGGCGTGGGTCCACGTCGAGGCACGGCTCGACGACGGCGTGCACGACCCCGAGGCGGCGCGCCGGCTCGCCGCGGCCGGCGTACGCGACCAGTCCGCCGGCGTCGTCGCCCGCCTGCTGTGCCCCCGCAAGCTCGCGCCCGACCGGACCTGGCTCGCCGCCGTCGTCCCGGCCACCAAGGTCGGCGTCGAGACGGGCCACGGCGGTCCGGCCACCCGCCCGGTGTCCGAACCGGCGTGGACCGCGGGCGCGACCGGCACCGTCGAGCTGCCCGTCTACCACTGGTGGACCTTCCGCACCGGCGCGGCCGGCACGTTCGAGGAGCTGGCTCGCAAGCTCACGTTCACCAACGCCGCCGACGCCGGGCTCGGCACCCGCGTGATCGACGTCGGCCGCCCGTGGCCCGCCGGCGAAACCACCGCCCCGGCGACCGTGGCGATGGACGGCGCGCTGCGCGTCCCGGGTTCCCCCGCGGCCGAGACCTGGTCGGATCCCGCCGCACAGCAACGGTTCCAGGACCTGCTCCGCGACCAGCTCGACCGGCCCGACCGCCGCCGCAACGGCGTTCGGCGAGGAGACCGACCGCGACGAGCTCGCGGTCGGCCCGCCGCTCTACGGCAGCCACCACACCGGCGAGCAGACCGTGCCGGCCGCCGGCGCTGGGTCGCCACGCTCAACCTCGAGGTCCGCCGCCGGGTGGCCGCCGCGCTCGGCGCCCGCTACGTCCAGCTCGAGCAGGAGTTCCTGATGGCCCGGGCCTGGGAGCAGGCCGGCGAGATCCGTGCGGCGAACCGGCTGCTCGCCGCCACCGAGCTGGCCGCCGCGGCCGCGGAACGCGCGCAGCGCAAGCACTTCGACCCGCTGTCGGTGGCCGCCCTCGTGACGACGATGGCCCCGGTGCGCAACAGGCTGCGGCTCGCGGCCGGCTCGGCGTCGCTCGCGGAGAACCCGACCACGCTGGCCGCCACGCTCGCCCCGGACCCGGTCGCCGCCGGGACGTCCAGTACCGCGTTCGTCCGGCTGACCCGCCGCAACGGTGCCCTCGCCCGGCGCGCCGGGCGCCTCGGTGCCGCGCCGGACGCGGTGCCGGTCATCGAGCAGCGGCTGGCCGACATGAACATGGAGCTGACCCGCGACGGCGGGCTGGGGGCCGAGGTGACCGGCACGGTCGCGCCGTTCCCGTTGCAGCTGCGGCGCATGACCGGCCGCATTCCCGCCGCCACGATGGCCGCGCGCGCCGTGGACGAGCGGCGTCCGCTGGGCCCGATCATGGCGCACCCGCGGTTCGGCGTGCCGATCGCCGAGGAGCTGCTCGCCCGCTGGCCCGAGTGGGCGATCCCGGGCATCGGCGGGCTGGCACCGAACTCGGTGACACTGCTGGAAACCAACCCCGAGTTCGTCGCCGCCCTGCTCGTCGGCCTCAACCAGGAGTTCAACCGCGAGCTGCTGTGGCGGGAGTTCCCGACCGACCAGCGCGGCACGCCGTTCGCCAGCTTCTGGCCCACCGACGGGGACGACGTCGACGAGATCGCCCGCTGGCCGCTCGACGCACCGCTGGGCAGCCAGCTGCGCACCGGGGCCGGCGGCACGCTCGCGCTGCTCGTGCGCGGGCGAGCTGCTGCGCCGGTTCCCGGGCACGGCGCTGCTCGCGGTGCGCGGCGAGGGCGGCCGGCTGCCCGCGGCGTTCGGGGGCATCACGGCGACCCCGCTGCCGCTGGACGAGTCGACGACGCTGTTCCTGATCGCCGGCCTCACCGCCGAGCGCGCCCGCGCCGAGGACTGGTTCCTCGTGTTCCGCGAACCGATGCGCGGCACGCAGTTCGGTTTCGACAGCGGGCCGGCCGTGGCGGTGGGCACGTGGGCCGATCTCACCTGGGACGCGGTCCCGAAGGACGCCGGCCGCTTCGTGCGCCTCGCGCCCGCACCCGCGAACCCGAACGACCCGCCCGGCGATCCCGCCGGTGTGGGGCCGCGACGCCGCCGACATGGCCCGCATCGCCTTCCAGCAACCGTTCCAGCTGGCCTTCCGGGCCTCCGTACTGCTGCGCACATGACGTCCGGACACACCCGCGACCGACTGTCCGACCGGGGAGGCCACACATGACCGAGTTCTTCGCCACCCGCTCACGGGTGGAACAGGCCAGTGCCGCGGCCGACCTCACGCAGTCCACTGCGGACGATCAGGAAGCCGTGGTGCGCCGGCTGCAGGACGCGGTCCGCGCCGGCGACGCCACCGACGCGCAGCTGTCCGCCGCGGCGGCCCGGCACGCCGACCTGCAACGCGAGGCCGACAACGCGCGCGCCCAGTTCGACAGCGCGCAGGACGAGCTGACCCAGGCGCTCGCCGACGCCCCGCCGCTGTTCGCCGACGGCAACGCCGACCCGATCGCGCTGCTGCCGGTCCGGCTGGAGACGATGTGGTGGGACGAGTTCTCGCTGCGGGTCCGGGTCTACCCCGACGACCTGCACGTGTCCCGGCTTCGCCGCGGAGCTGACTCCGGACGAGGCCCGGCTCGGCGCCGCGTACTGGCAGGCCCCCGGACCGGAGGCGTGGGCACTCGTACAGAGCCGGCTGCGGCCGGACCGCGCGGCGTGGGCGGTGCGGGCGAGCCGGCCCGGTGGCCAGCCGCCGGTGATCCGCGACGACGCCGAGCAGCGTCCACTGCGGACGGTCGCGATGCCGGACCGCTGGCGTTTCCTCGGGATCGTCGACGGCGAGGTCGTCATCGACGAGCTGGGCCGCCCGATACCCGACCCGCTGCCGATCGGCCTGCTGCGCGAGGAGGACGGCTGGGAGGTCGACTGGTTCGAGGCGCGCGTCGCGGGCATGGGTCTGGAGATCACGGTCACCGGCGGGCTGGACCACCTCGACCAGCTGCTGGTCATCGGCGTCCGCGACGAGCCCGCGGCGGCCGGCGGCGCGCGGCTGCGGGACCTGTTGCTGGGCCACGCCTTCGGTACCGGGCTGGGCTTTCTGCCGTCCGGCACGCCGACGAACAACACGCCGGGCACCAGGTCCGGCTGGTCCTCGCGGCAGACCTTCCCGCAGCCCGGCGACGACCCGGTGGACCGGCCGGTCGCCGACGGGCTGGCCGCCGCGCTCGGCCTGCCGGACGCCGGGTTCCTGCGGGCCTGCGCGGGCGCGGACGACCTCGAACCGGCCGCGATCGCCGGCCTGTCGCTGCTCACCTGGTGCACGCTCGGCAAGGGCCTCGCCGAGGCGTCGGTGACGCACCTGGACCTCGCCGACCGGCGACCCCGGGCCATCGGGTCGGCCCGGCCGTGGCGCGAGGTCCGCGACCACCTCGCCGCGCACGTGCGCAGCCGCGGCCCGTTGCCCGATGCTGCGGATCGGCCGCCAGCCCTACGGCGTGCTGCCCGCGACCGCGCTGAGCGACTGGCGGGCCGACCGCGACCGCGACGTGGACGCCCTGCTCGCGCCGTGGCTGCGGCGCGCCCGGCGGCGGTGGCGGGAGGTCGTCGAGGAGGTCCCGCGCATCCGTCCGGACCAGCCCGCCGACCAGATCACCGTCGACGCGCTGAGCCGGCTGCCGGTGGCCACCGGGCTCGCGATGCGGCGGATGAACGGCCCCGACTTCGCCGTGCCGCTGACCCCGCGCGAGGACCCGCCGAGCACCACCGGCATCCCCGGCGTCCCGCCGGACGCGGCCCTGCGCTGGACCACCCGCTCCGACGGCTGGACCGACCTGGGGTGGGGCCTCGACCCGGCGACCGGCACGCCGTTGTTCGTCACGCGGTTCACCGAGCAGGCCGCGACGTTCGGGGCGAAGGCGGTCGCCACCGCCGACTACCTGCGCGACGTCCGCGCGTTCCTCGCCGGCACGCTGCCGGCCGCCGACTTCGACCACAACTGGCCGGTGGAGCTGTCCTCGGGCCGGGAGACCCCGCCGCGGCGCAGCACCTTCTTCGACCTCGAGGACGACACGGACGTCCTGTCCGCGCTCGTGTTCATCCCCAACTGGGCGTTCATGACCGGCGACGAGGCGGGCGAGGACGGCAGCGACGACCCCGTGCGCCGGGCGTTCGCCGTGACCAGCGACGTCGACCAGCTCGTCGCCGACGTCCTCGACGACGTCCGCGACTCCGAACGCCCGGCGAAGATCGCGGCGGCGGCCCGGTCCGCGGCCACCATGGTCACGCTCGAGGGCGCGCTGCGGGCGGTGGCCGCCGTGCCGCCGGCCCGGCTGCCCGAACTGCTGCTGGAGGTCGTCGACGTCTACTCGCACCGCCTCGACGCGTGGGTGACCTCGCTGGCCACCCGGCGGCTCGCCGCGATGCGCCGCGACGTCGACGGTGCCCGGGTCGGCGGCTACGGCTGGGTCGAGGATCTCCGCCCACCCGTGCCGCGCGAGGAGGTCGACCTCGGCGGCGAGGAGGGCACGGCCGTCGTGTCCGAACAGGACGGCTACATGCACGCGCCGTCCCTGCAGCACGCGGCCGCGGCGGCGGTGCTGCGGTCGGGCTTCCTCAGCCAGCCCGGCGACGAGACGTTCGCGGTCAACCTCAACTCGCGGCGCGCCCGCATCGCCCGCTGGCTGCTCGCCGGCGTGCGCCAGGGGCAGAGCCTCGGCTCGCTGCTCGGCTACCGCTTCGAACGCGCGCTGCACGACGCGGACCTCGATGAGGAGATCGACGACTACCGCAGGAACTACCCGGCGCCGACCGTGCCGCAGCCCGGCGCGAACACCGACGCGGACACCGACCTGTGGTCGCGGAGCACGCTGGCGATCGCGGCCCGCAACGTCGTCGACGGCATGGCACTCGCCAACGACCCGGACGCGCTGTCCGCCGCCGACCGCGGGGGTCGCAGCCGATCATCGCGGACCTCCTGGACGCGCTCGACGCCGTCGGCGACCTCGTGCTGGCCGAGAGCGTGCACCAGCTCGTCGGCGGCAACCCGCTGCGCGCCGGGCTCGCCGCCGACACGCTCGGCCGCGGCGGCGACGTGCCGGACACCTTCCACACGCTGCGCACCCCGCACCGGGCCCGCGCGCTCACCAACCGGGTCGCCGCGCTGCTGCCAGCGAAGGGGCGGGCCAGACCGGCTGGGCGACCGACGCGCTCGCCCGCCTGCGAGCCGGCGGTCGAGGGCTGGCTCGCCCACCTGCTCGGCCCCGCCGCGGGCTGGACGCTCACCGGCACGACCGGGCCGGCGAGCCAGCCGTTCACGCTCACCGCGGACCGGCTCGGGACGAGCGCACTCGCGACGGTCCTCGACGCGGCGGGCGCCGAGCAACCCCGGCTTCGCGCCGCCATCGCCACCGCGCTCGGCGCCGAGCCCGGCACGGCGTTCGTCCTCAGTGGACCAGGCTGGACCGGCCTGCACGGCCTGGCGGTCCGGCTCCGCGCGCTGCTCACCACCGCCCAGCCGCTGCTGCCCGCGCACCTGCCGGCCACCGAGCCCGCGCGGACCGTCGACATCACCGACGCCCGCCGCCGGCTCACCGCCTTCGCCGCCGACCCCGCCGTCGCCGGCCGGCCGGGTGCGGCCGAGCTCGCCGCGCTGGCCACCGCTTCCGACGAGGTGGGCGGGCCCGAGGGCTGGCTCTCCCGCGTCCGCCCCGCGCTCGCCGAGGTACTCGGCGCGGAGGTGCCGCTGCTCCCCCGGCTCGGCGGACCGGCCCCGGCCCCGCGCCCGGACGCCGGCACCGCGGCTGTCGGCGAGTGGCTCGAACGGTTCGCCTCCGTCCGGCCGACAGCCCGCGCGCTGCACGAAACCCTTGTCCTGGCCGGCATCCGTGCCGGACGCGGCGAGGCGGCTGCGCGCGACCCAGGACCCCACCGCCGCGGCCGACGCGTGGGTCGGCGGTACGTTCGACGCCGGCCACCGCCCGAGCGCGAGCACGCACCTCGTGTGGCACGCGCCGCGCGACCTCCCCGCCGCCGGCCCGGTCGCGGGGTTGCTGCTCGACGAGTGGGCCGAGCTGCTGCCGGGCGCCGACCGCATCCGCGAGAGCACCGACGTCTCGCCCGCGGCGACCTCCCCGGCGGAGTCCGAGCTGACCGGCCTCGCGTTCCACTACGACCGGCCGGACGCCAAGGCCCCGCACACCGTGCTCGTCGCCGTCCCGCCCGACCTCGAACGCGGCTGGACCTCCGACGGTCTGGTCCAGGTGCTGCGCGAGACCCTGGAGCTCGCCAAGCTGCGCGCGGTCGACCTGATGGACCTGACGCTGACCGGCGAGCTGCTGCCCGGCATCCGGATCTCCCCCGACGGCGCGACCGGCCGGGTCCTGGCCCGGTGGAGACCAGACGGCCGAACACCGACCCGGCCGGGCCCGTTCCGGTTCGAGCCAGGCACCGGACGTCCGAAGTAGACGCGGGGCTCGCCGCCCGGGTGCACGACCCGCTGTGGCTGCTGACCCGCCAGTGGCAGTTCGGCGAGTTCACCGCGCAGGACGCCGGGTCGCCCGCGTTCGTCCGGCTGGCCGGGCACAGCGACCCCGTCGACGCGTGGCGCCCGGCCGGCGCGCCGGACTGGGTGCCCTACGACCGCGACGCGGGCCGCTCGACGCTCCGGTGGAGGCCGAGGTCGCCCGCGTCGACGAGCGGATGCGCGCCGAGGGCGGCGCCGCAGCTGCTGCGCATGCTCGACGAGGCCGGCCGGCTGGCCGCGGCGGGACCGGCGCTCGCGCCGCACCGGCTCGCGCCCGGCACGGCGGACGAGAGCTTCGTCGGGCTGCTCGCCGGTCAGGTGCCCGACGCCGCGGCCGTCGCGGCGGCCATCGACGCGGGCGGGCTCGGTGCCGCGCTCGGCGACGTCGCCGCGCCGGTGGCGGAGGTGGTGGGCCGCGCGGGTGGCCGAGCACGGCCCGGACTGCTTCGACCCGCACCGCTTCGAGCACGCCGCCGAGCTGTCCGTCGGCGGGTCGGTGCTGCGCGCGGAGGAGTACCTCGGCGACGGGCTGGACTGGCACAGCGTGGACGTCGACCCGGACGCGGAGGCGGCACCGGCCGGCGAGCCGTACCGGTTCGCCGACGAGGCGCTGCCCTCGACCGTGCGCTACGGCGGGCTGCCGGCCGACCGGTTCTGGGAGATGGAGGACGCCCGCGTCGACCTCGGCGCGACCGACGTGTCCACGCTGGACACCGGGCGGCTGCTGCTGATCTCGTTCGCGACCGTCTACGGCAACGACTGGTTCCTCGTGCCGCTGGAGGTACCGGCGGGCTCGCTCACCGTGCTGGACCGGGTGCTCGTGCGCGACGTGTTCGGCCGCAACCACCTGGTCGAGCGGGCCGGGCGCGACGACCCGTCGTGGTCGATGTTCACCCTGCACAGCCCCGACCCCGACCACCCCGCCGCGTCCGGACTGCTGGTGATGCCCACCGAGCGCGGGCACGCCGGCGAGCCGCTCGAGCGCGTCGGGCTGGCCCGCGACGAGCTGGCCAACCTGGCGTGGGCCGTCGAGCACCGCTACACCGACGGGCGCGGCGACCCGGTCGACCGGCGCGACCGCGCACCGCTGCCGGAGACGGCACCGTTCGTGGCGGGTGCACCGCCGGCGTACGGGGTGCAGACCGTGGTGCCCGACTACTGGTTCCCGCTGGTGCCCGACGCGGTCAGGCCGTCGGTCGTCCACTTCCGGCTCGCGGACCTGAACGCGCCCGACCTGACCTCCCGGCCGCAGGGCCGGCTCATCACCCCCGACCTGTGGGTGCACGAGGAGGAGGTGCCGCGCGAGGGCGCGTCCGTGGTCCGCCGCCCGGTGCTGGCCCGCTGGTTCGACGGCTCCTGGCACACCTGGGTCCGCCGCGAGAAGGCGCCGGGCGCCGGGGAGAGCTCCAGCGGCCTCGCCTTCGACACGGTCCGCCCGACCGAACCATGGCCGCGCTGACCAATCCATCCGCCGATCCTGGAGGCAACCATGACCGCGCCCACCCCGACCGTCACCGCACGCTCCGTTCTCGCCGGCGCACCGGGCGACTTCCGGTCCCGCCTGCGACTCTCGCTGCTGCGCGCACTGCGCACCCTCCTGCAAGGAATCGCGGGCGCCTTCCCCGCCGCCGGCGTCGGCACCGCCGTCCTCGCCACCGGGTACTGGCAGACGTTCGGTTACTCGTGCATCGCCGCCGGTGTGGCCGCGCTCGTCAGCGTGCTGCAGAACATCGCGGACATCTTCCCCCCGGACCCGACCCATCCGCCGACCACCTGAACCGCGCGACACGAGCCGAGCACCGCCAACCGAAGGGACGTCCCATGGGCACGCCACGCGCGATCCAGCCGTTCGCGGACTTTCGCGACTCGCTGTCAGCGGCGCGACCGCCGGAGGTGCGCGAGCGTGTCGCGCTCAAGGCCGACGGCACGGAGTTCGACGAGATGCGGGAGTTCCTGCTGACCCGCTACGACGGCGTCGACGTGCGACACAGCTTCCTCGAACCCGGCGGCGAGGTCGTCGACTGCATCCCCGTCGAACAACAGCTGGCGCTGCGCGACGGCAGCGAGGTGCCCGAGCCGCCGAGCGAACCACCCCCGCCCGCCGCCGAGGGCGACGACGCACCCCGGGGTCGACGACCCAGCTGCCGCCGCTGCTGCACCCCGACAACCGCGACGCGCTCGGCAACCAGATGTGGTGCCCGCCGGGCACCGTGCCCGTCCTCCGCCACACCCTGGACCAGCTCGCCGCCGGCCACGCGACGCTGGACGAGTTCGTGCGCGGGCTCAAGGCAGACAACACCCGGCGCCACGCGGCGGCCAAACAGGAGGTCGACAACCTCGGCGGAGCCAGCAACGTCAACGTCTGGTCGCCGCTGCTCATCCCGCCGAGCCTGCTGTCCTCGGCGTCCCAGCAGTGGTACACCAACGCCGGCCTGCCGTTCGTCGACTTCCAGTCCGTCGAGTGCGGCTGGCGCGCCGGCGTCATCGAGGGCGCGCCCGCGGACTGCTGCCCCGCCTGTTCGTGTTCTACACCAGCAAGGACTACGCCGCGGGCAGCAGCTTCTACAACGACTACTCCCCCAACGGTTTCGCCTACACTCCCGGCGCCGGCCACGTCCTGCACACCGCGCTCGCCCCGGTCTCCCAGCTGAACGGCACCCAGTTCGACATCCGCATGGGCTTCAGCCTCACCGGCGGCAGGTGGTGGTTCCACCTCGCCGGGACCTGGATCGGCTCCTACCCGGCGACCCTGTTCGCGAACGGCACGCTCGGCACCAGCGCGCGCCAGGCCTCCTTCGGCGGCGAGACGACCACGGGCTTCGGCGCGTTCCCCACGATGGGCTCCGGCAGGTTCCCGGCGGAGGGCTTCGGCAAGGCCGCCTACCAGCGGACCGTCGCCGTCAACGACCTGGCCGGCGCGCCACAACATGCGAGTCTCACCGCCGGGCAGGTTTCCTCCGCCTGCTACAACATCAGTATCACGAACAACTCGGGCAGCGAGTGGGGCAGCTTCTTCTACTACGGCGGCCCCGGCGGCCTGAACTGCCCTTGACCGACGTGACTCCGACCCGGGACCAGATGTGTCGTTCCTCAACTCGCTTCCGGTTCGCGACGGCACGGTGGACACCGGTGAGGAGGCCCGGCTGTCGGTGGCGACCGACTTCGGTCACCTGGTTCGCCGGGTGCCCGGCGCGGTGGTGCGGCCCGGCTCGGTGCACGACGTCGTCGCGGTGATCGGCTGGGCGGCCGAGCACGGGGTGCCCCTCACCGCCCGCGGCGCCGGCCATTCGATGGGCGGTCAGTCCCAGCTCGAGGGCGGGATCGTGGTCGACCTGACGTCCCTGCGGCAGGTGCGTTCCGTCGACCGCGAGCAGGTCGTGGTGGACGCCGGCGCCCGCTGGAGCACCGTGCTCGCGGCGACGCTGCCCCTGGGGCGCACCCCGCCGACGCTCACCGACTATCTGAAGCTGACGGTTGGCGGCACGCTGTCGGTCGGCGGTGTCGGCGGTATGTCCTTTCGGCACGGGGCGCAGACCGACAACGTGCTGGCGCTGGAGGTGGTGACCGGCGACGGCCGGCTGGTCACCTGTTCGCCGGCCCGCGACCGCGACCTGTTCGACGCCGTGCGCGCCGGCTTCGGTCAGTACGGCTTGATCGTCCGCGCGACGATCAGGCTCGTCGCGGCGCCGGACAGCGTGCGTTGCCACCAGCTGGTCTACGACGACCTGCGCACGTTCACGGCCGACCAGCGTCGCCTGATCGCCGGCGCGGGAGCCGGCTATGTCGGCGGCTACGCGAAGATCGCGAACGACGGCCGGCGGTTCAAGCTGGAGCTGGCCACCTACGAGACGACCCGCGACGAGGACGACGCCCTGCTGCGCACCCTGCGGCACCGGCGCGACCGCACCGAGGTCGAGGAGCTCGGCTACGGCACGTTCCTCGATCGCGCCGCGCCCGGCGTCACCGCGCGCGTCGAGGCCGGGGAATGGGAGTGGCCGCATCCCTGGCTGAACGTGTTCTGCCGGACTCCACGGCCGATGCCGTCATCGAGCAGGTCGTGGCCGAGCTGTCCCCTGTGGACCTGGAGAACTTCGGTCTCGTCCTGACCTATCCCATCCCGACGGCTGCGCTGCGGACGCCGCTGCTGCGCGTCCCGGACGAGCCGATCACGTTCCTGTTCGCGCTTCTCCTCACCGCCGACCCACGCCGCCCCGGCGCGGTCGAGCAGCTGACCGCACGCACGCGGCGGATCCACGAGCTGGCTCGGTCAGCGGGAGGCATCCGCTATCCGGTCGGGTATCCCCGTCGACCCGAACGCCGGCTCTAGCGGAAGTCCTGCGGCAGCGGGAAGACACCATCCTCCGCCGGGAACTCCAGCGTGGGGTCGGCCTGCTGATCGCCCAGAACTTCGCCGCCGCCTCGAACAGCAGGGTCGACTCGCGGTCCTGCTCGGCCACGTCGCTGAAGGACTGGGTGGCGCACGACCGCAGCCACCGTTCCAGCTGCGCCGCGCGCACCGAGTCGCCCTGCGCGTTGATCGCGGCGCCGTACCCGTTGCGGTCGTAGATCTGCGGTACCTCGACGAAGTAGAACAGCGCTGCCGCGGCGAGCTTTCGAGCCGAACCGCGCGGACGGCGATCACGCCGGGCGTGCCGGCGCGTTCCTTCAGCCCGATCCAGTGCACGTGCCGGGCGACCATTTCCGACGAACGACCGCATGACGAGCATCGTCGGCGTTCCGGTGGCGGAGCGTGCCTGCGCGAGCGCGGTGTCGGCGTAGGCGTCGGGATTGTCGTCCCGGATGAGCTCGAGGTCGTGGTCGATCTCCAGGTTCCGGGCGTGGGTGACTTCGTGCATCACCACGCCTTCCAGCTCCACCGGCGCGCGGGTGCCGTCGTCGACCCGGCGCCGGAGGTTCTCGCGGCCCAGGATCACGGTGTCCCTGATCGTGATCAGCGCCTGCCGCTGCCCGCCCGCGAGGAAGTGCATCGTGTTGGCCACGTCGTTCGCGGGGGCGATCACGAGGTCGAAGAACCCCTCGGCGGTCGTGCCCGCCTCCTGGACGGGCTCTGCGACCGCGAGGTACGCGCCGCGGAGGTCGCGGACCCGGCTCTGCGCGACGATACCGAGCAGTTGCCCGGAACTCAGCGCGCCGAGCGCGAAGCGGCCGAGCATGTGCCGCCACGAGTCGAACGGCGCCAGCAGCAGCGCGACCAGCTCCAGCGCGACGAACGGCTCGACCCGGTGGTCGACCACCATCGGCGCGAACTCGGCGAAGGCCGGGTCCAGGCCGGGCGGGTCGACGAACAGATCGTCGTCGAGCGCCTTTGCCGTGCCCGGCCCGACGACCGCGTCCGCCGGCGACAGCCTGTGCGAGCGTTTGTAGGCGGACACGGCGTCGCCGGTCGCCGGGCCGAAGCTGCCGTCCGTCCCATGCGGACCGACCGGGAAGCCCAGCTCGACGAGGGCGGCCTGCACGCGCTTGACCGGCAGCCCCTCCTCGGGCGCCATCATCCGGTGGCCGCCCGTCAAGCACTCCTCCAGGACGGGGTCGCCGGAGAACCGGGGCTCGCGTAGTGGCATGTCGAACCTCTCCCCAC
>CAWJCX010000044.1:0-18492 GCA_963841395.1 uncultured Actinomycetota bacterium | reverse complement strand
TCCGCGACCACCTCGCCGCGCACGTGCGCAGCCGCGGCCCGTTCCCCGTGCTGCGGATCGGCCGCCAGCCCTACGGCGTGCTGCCCGCGACCGCGCTCAGCGACTGGCGGGCCGACCGCGACCGCGACGTGGACGCCCTGCTCGCGCCGTGGCTGCGGCGCGCCCGGCGGCGGTGGCGGGAGGTCGTCGAGGAGGTCCCGCGCATCCGTCCGGACCAGCCCGCCGACCAGATCACCGTCGACGCGCTGAGCCGGCTGCCGGTGGCCACCGGGCTCGCGATGCGGCGGATGAACGGCCCCGACTTCGCCGTGCCGCTGACCCCGCGCGAGGACCCGCCGAGCACCACCGGCATCCCCGGCGTCCCGCCGGACGCGGCCCTGCGCTGGACCACCCGCTCCGACGGCTGGACCGACCTGGGGTGGGGCCTCGACCCGGCGACCGGCACGCCGTTGTTCGTCACGCGGTTCACCGAGCAGGCCGCGACGTTCGGGGCGAAGGCGGTCGCCACCGCCGACTACCTGCGCGACGTCCGCGCGTTCCTCGCCGGCACGCTGCCGGCCGCCGACTTCGACCACAACTGGCCGGTGGAGCTGTCCTCGGGCCGGGAGACCCCGCCGCGGCGCAGCACCTTCTTCGACCTCGAGGACGACACGGACGTCCTGTCCGCGCTCGTGTTCATCCCCAACTGGGCGTTCATGACCGGCGACGAGGCGGGCGAGGACGGCAGCGACGACCCCGTGCGCCGGGCGTTCGCCGTGACCAGCGACGTCGACCAGCTCGTCGCCGACGTCCTCGACGACGTCCGCGACTCCGAACGCCCGGCGAAGATCGCGGCGGCGGCCCGGTCCGCGGCCACCATGGTCACGCTCGAGCGCGCGCTGCGCGCGCTGGCCGCCGTACCGGTGGCCCGGCTGCCCGAACTGCTGATGGAGGTCCTCGACGTCTACTCGCACCGCCTGGACGCGTGGATCACCTCGCTCGCCTCCAAGCGCCTGGCGGCGGCGCCGCGCGGCGAGGGCGTCCGGATCGGCGGGTACGGCTGGGTGGAGGACCTGCGGCCACCCGTGCCGAGGAGGAGGTCGACCTCGGCGTCGAGGAGGGCACGGCCGTCGTGTCCGCCAGGACGGCTACGTCCACGCGCCCTCCCTGCACCACGCGGCCACGGCGGCCGTGCTGCGCTCCGGCTTCCTCGCAGCCCGGCGACCAGACCTTCGCGGTCAACCTCACCTCCCGCCGCGCCCGCATCGCCCGCTGGCTGCTCGGCGGCGTCCGCCAGGGCCAGAGCCTCGGCTCGCTGCTCGGCTACCGCTTCGAACGGGCGCTGCACGACGCGGACCTCGACGAGCAGATCGACGACTTCCGCCGGAACTTCCCGGCGCCGACCGTGCCGCAGCCCCGCGCGAACACCGACGCGGACACCGACCTGTGGGCGCGGAGCACGCAGGCGATCGCCGCCCGCAACGTCGTGGACGGCATGGCGCTCGCCACGACCCGGACGCGGTGTCCGCCGGCGACCGGGCGGGTCCAGCCGATCATCGCGGACGTCCTGGACGCCCTCGACGCCGTCGGCGACCTCGTCCTGGCCGAGAGCGTGCACCAGCTGGTCGGCGGCAACCCGCTGCGCGCCGGGATGGCCGCCGACACGCTCGGCCGCGGCGGCGACGTGCCGGACACCTTCCACGTGCTGCGCACCCCGCACCGGGCCCGCGCGCTCACCAACCGGCTGGCCGCGCTGCTGCCCGAAGGGGCCGGCCCGACCGGCTGGCCCACCGACGCCCTCGCCCGCCTCGAACCCGCGGTGGAGGCCTGGGTGGCCCACCTGCTCGGCCCCGCCGCGGGCTGGACGCTCACCGGCACGACCGGGCCGGCGAGCCAGCCGTTCGAGCTCACCGCCGACCGGCTCGGGACGGCGCGCTCGCGACGGTCCTGGACGCGGCGGGCGCCGAGCAACCCCGGCTCGCGCCGCCATCGCCACCGCGCTCGGCGCCGAGCCCGGCACGGCGTTCGTCCTCAGCGGACCAGGCTGGACCGGCCTGCACGGCCTGGCGGTCCGGCTCCGCGCGCTGCTGACCACCGCCCAGCCGCTGCTGCCCGCGCACCTGCCGGCCACCGAGCCCGCGCGGACCGTCGACATCACCGACGCCCGCCGCCGGCTCACCGCGTTCGCCGCCGACCCCGCCGTCGCCGGCCGGCCGGGTGTGGCCGGCTCGCCGCGCTGGCCACCGCTTCCGACGAGGTGGGCGGGCCCGAGGGCTGGCTCTCCCGCGTCCGCCCCGCGCTCGCCGAGGTACTCGGGGCGGAGGTGCCGCTGCTCCCCCGGCTCGGCGGACCGGCCCCGGCCCCGCGCCCGGACGCCGGTCCCGCGGCTGTCGGCGACTGGCTCGAACGCTACGCCTCCGTCCGGCCGACAGCCCGCGCGCTGCACGAAACGCTTGTCCTGTCCGGCATCCGTGCCGGACGCGGCGAGGCCGCTGCGCGCGATCCAGGATCCCACCGCCGCGGCGGACGCGTGGGTCGGCGGTACGTTCGACGCCGGCCACCGCCCGCGCGCGAGCACGCACCTCGTGTGGCACGCGCCGCGCGATCTCCCGCCGCCGGCCCGGTCGCGGGGTTGCTGCTCGACGAATGGGCCGAGCTGCTGCCGGGCGCGGACCGCATCCGCGAGAGCACCGACGTCTCGCCCGCGGCGAGCCCCCGGCGGAGTCCGAGCTGACCGGCGTCGCGTTCCACTACGACCGGCCGGACGCCAAGGCCCCGCACACCGTGCTCGTCGCCGTCCCGCCCGACCTCGAACGCGGCTGGACCGCCGACGGTCTGGTCCAGGTGCTGCGCGAGACCCTGGAGCTCGCCAAGCTGCGCGCGGTCGACGTGATGGACCTGACGCTGACCGGCGAGCTGCTGCCCGGGATCCGGATCTCCCCCGACGGCGCGACCGGCCGGGTTCTGTCCACGGTGGAGACCAGACGGCCGAACACCGACCCGGCCGGGCCCTTCCGGTTCGAGCCAGGGCACCGGACGTCCGAAGTAGACGCCGGGCTCGCCGCCCGGGTGCACGACCCGCTGTGGCTGCTGACCCGCCAGTGGCAGTTCGGCGAGTTCACCGCGCAGGACGCCGGGTCACCCGCGTTCGTCCGGCTGGCCGGGCACAGCGACCTCGTCGACGCGTGGCGCCCGGCCGGCGCGCCGGACTGGGTGCCCTACGACGCGCGACGCGGGCCGCTGGACGCTCCGGTGGAGGCCGAGGTCGCCCGCGTCGACGAGCGGTTGCGGGCCGAGGGCGGCGCCCAGCTGTTGCGCATGCTCGACGAGGCCGGCCGGCTGGCCGCGGCGGGACCGGCGCTCGCACCGCACCGGCTCGCGCCCGGCACGGCGGACGAGAGCTTCGTCGGGCTGCTCGCCGGTCAGGTGCCCGACGCCGCGGCCGTCGCGGCGGCCATCGACGCGGGCGGGCTGGGTGCCGCGCTCGGCGACGTCGCCGGCCGGTGGCGGTCGTGGTGGGCGGCGCGGGTGGCCGGGCACGGGCCGGACTGCTTCGACCCGCACCGCTTCGAGCACGCCGTCGAGGTGTCGGTGGGCGGGTCGGTGCTGCGCGCGGACGAGTACCTGGGCGATGGGCTGGACTGGCACAGCGTGGACGTCGACCCGGAGGCGCAGGCGGCACCGGCCGGCGAGCCGTACCGGTTCGCCGACGAGGCGCTGCCCTCGACCGTGCGCTACGGCGGGCTGCCGGCCGACCGGTTCTGGGAGATGGAGGACGCCCGGGTCGACCTCGGCGCCGCCGATGTGTCCACATTGGACACAGGGCGGCTGCTGCTGATCACGTTCGCGACCGTCTACGGCAACGACTGGTTCCTCGTCCCGCTTGAGGTACCGGCGGGCTCGCACACCGTGCTGGACCAGGTACTCGTGCGCGACGTGTTCGGCCGCAACCACCTCGTCGAGCGGGCCGGGCGCGCGGACGCGTCGTGGTCGATGTTCACCCTGCACAGTCCCGATCCCGACCACCCCGCCGCGTCCGGACTGCTGGTGATGCCGACCGAGCGCGGGCACGTCGGCGAACCGCTGGAGCGCGTCGGGCTGGCCCGCGACGAGCTGGCCAACCTGGCGTGGGCCGTCGAGCACCGCTACACCGACGAGCGCGGCGACCCGGTCGACCGGCGCGATCGCGCACCGCTGCCGGAGACGGCACCGTTCGTGGCGGGTGCACCGCCGGCGTACGGGGTGCAGACCGTGGTGCCCGACTTCTGGTTCCCGCTCGTGCCCGTCGCGGTCAAACCGTCGGTCGTCCACTTCCAGCTCGCGGACCTGAACGCGCCCGACCTGACCTCCCGGCCGCAGGGCCGGCTGATCGCCCCCGACCTGTGGGTGCACGAGGAGGAGGTGCCGCGCGAGGGTGCGTCCGTGGCCCGCCGGCCGGTGCTGGCCCGATGGTTCGACGGGTCATGGCACGCCTGGGTCCGCCGCGAGAAGGCGCCGGGCGCCGGGGAGAGCTCCAGCGGGCTCGCGTTCGACACGGTGCGCCCGACCGAACCATGGCCGCGCTGACCAATCCATCCGCCGATCCTGGAGGCAACCATGACCGCGCCCACCCCGACCGTCACCGCACGCTCCGTTCTCGCCGGCGCACCGGGCGACTTCCGGTCCCGCCTGCGACTCTCGCTGCTGCGCGCACTGCGCACCCTCCTGCAAGGAATCGCGGGCGCCTTCCCCGCCGCCGGCGTCGGCACCGCCGTCCTCGCCACCGGGTACTGGCAGACGTTCGGTTACTCGTGCATCGCCGCCGGTGTGGCCGCGCTCGTCAGCGTGCTGCAGAACATCGCGGACATCTTCCCCCCGGACCCGACCCATCCGCCGACCACCTGAACCGCGCGACACGAGCCGAGCACCGCCAACCGAAGGGACGTCCCATGGGCACGCCACGCGCGATCCAGCCGTTCGCGGACTTTCGCGACTCGCTGTCAGCGGCGCGACCGCCGGAGGTGCGCGAGCGTGTCGCGCTCAAGGCCGACGGCACGGAGTTCGACGAGATGCGGGAGTTCCTGCTGACCCGCTACGACGGCGTCGACGTGCGACACAGCTTCCTCGAACCCGGCGGCGAGGTCGTCGACTGCATCCCCGTCGAACAACAGCTGGCGCTGCGCGACGGCAGCGAGGTGCCCGAGCCGCCGAGCGAACCACCCCCGCCCGCCGCCGAGGGCGACGACGCACCCCCGGGGTCGACGACCCAGCTGCCGCCGCTGCTGCACCCCGACAACCGCGACGCGCTCGGCAACCAGATGTGGTGCCCGCCGGGCACCGTGCCCGTCCTCCGCCACACCCTGGACCAGCTCGCCGCCGGCCACGCGACGCTGGACGAGTTCGTGCGCGGGCTCAAGGCAGACAACACCCGGCGCCACGCGGCGGCCAAACAGGAGGTCGACAACCTCGGCGGAGCCAGCAACGTCAACGTCTGGTCGCCGCTGCTCATCCCGCCGAGCCTGCTGTCCTCGGCGTCCCAGCAGTGGTACACCAACGCCGGCCTGCCGTTCGTCGACTTCCAGTCCGTCGAGTGCGGCTGGCGCGCCGGCGTCATCGAGGGCGCGCCCGCGGACTCGCTGCCCCGCCTGTTCGTGTTCTACACCAGCAAGGACTACGCCGCGGGCAGCAGCTTCTACAACGACTACTCCCCCAACGGTTTCGCCTACACTCCCGGCGCCGGCCACGTCCTGCACACCGCGCTCGCCCCGGTCTCCCAGCTGAACGGCACCCAGTTCGACATCCGCATGGGCTTCAGCCTCACCGGCGGCAGGTGGTGGTTCCACCTCGCCGGGACCTGGATCGGCTCCTACCCGGCGACCCTGTTCGCGAACGGCACGCTCGGCACCAGCGCGCGCCAGGCCTCCTTCGGCGGCGAGACGACCACGGGCTTCGGCGCGTTCCCCACGATGGGCTCCGGCAGGTTCCCGGCGGAGGGCTTCGGCAAGGCCGCCTACCAGCGGACCGTCGCCGTCAACGACCTGGCCGGCGCGCCACAACATGCGAGTCTCACCGCCGGGCAGGTTTCCTCCGCCTGCTACAACATCAGTATCACGAACAACTCGGGCAGCGAGTGGGGCAGCTTCTTCTACTACGGCGGCCCCGGCGGCCTGAACTGCCCTTGACCGACGTGACTCCGACCCGGGACCAGATGTGTCGTTCCTCAACTCGCTTCCGGTTCGCGACGGCACGGTGGACACCGGTGAGGAGGCCCGGCTGTCGGTGGCGACCGACTTCGGTCACCTGGTTCGCCGGGTGCCCGGCGCGGTGGTGCGGCCCGGCTCGGTGCACGACGTCGTCGCGGTGATCGGCTGGGCGGCCGAGCACGGGGTGCCCCTCACCGCCCGCGGCGCCGGCCATTCGATGGGCGGTCAGTCCCAGCTCGAGGGCGGGATCGTGGTCGACCTGACGTCCCTGCGGCAGGTGCGTTCCGTCGACCGCGAGCAGGTCGTGGTGGACGCCGGCGCCCGCTGGAGCACCGTGCTCGCGGCGACGCTGCCCCTGGGGCGCACCCCGCCGACGCTCACCGACTATCTGAAGCTGACGGTTGGCGGCACGCTGTCGGTCGGCGGTGTCGGCGGTATGTCCTTTCGGCACGGGGCGCAGACCGACAACGTGCTGGCGCTGGAGGTGGTGACCGGCGACGGCCGGCTGGTCACCTGTTCGCCGGCCCGCGACCGCGACCTGTTCGACGCCGTGCGCGCCGGCTTCGGTCAGTACGGCTTGATCGTCCGCGCGACGATCAGGCTCGTCGCGGCGCCGGACAGCGTGCGTTGCCACCAGCTGGTCTACGACGACCTGCGCACGTTCACGGCCGACCAGCGTCGCCTGATCGCCGGCGCGGGAGCCGGCTATGTCGGCGGCTACGCGAAGATCGCGAACGACGGCCGGCGGTTCAAGCTGGAGCTGGCCACCTACGAGACGACCCGCGACGAGGACGACGCCCTGCTGCGCACCCTGCGGCACCGGCGCGACCGCACCGAGGTCGAGGAGCTCGGCTACGGCACGTTCCTCGATCGCGCCGCGCCCGGCGTCACCGCGCGCGTCGAGGCCGGGGAATGGGAGTGGCCGCATCCCTGGCTGAACGTGTTCCTGCCGGACTCCACGGCCGATGCCGTCATCGAGCAGGTCGTGGCCGAGCTGTCCCCTGTGGACCTGGAGAACTTCGGTCTCGTCCTGACCTATCCCATCCCGACGGCTGCGCTGCGGACGCCGCTGCTGCGCGTCCCGGACGAGCCGATCACGTTCCTGTTCGCGCTTCTCCTCACCGCCGACCCACGCCGCCCCGGCGCGGTCGAGCAGCTGACCGCACGCACGCGGCGGATCCACGAGCTGGCTCGGTCAGCGGGAGGCATCCGCTATCCGGTCGGGTATCCCCCGTCGACCTGAACGCCGGCTCTAGCGGAAGTCCTGCGGCAGCGGGAAGACACCATCCTCCGCCGGGAACTCCAGCGTGGGGTCGGCCTGCTGGTCCGCCCAGAACTTCGCCGCCGCCTCGAACAGCAGGGTCGACTCGCGGTCCTGCTCGGCCACGTCGCTGAAGGACTGGGTGGCGCACAACCGCAGCCACCGTTCCAGCTGCGCCGCGCGCACCGAGTCGCCCTGCGCGTTGATCGCGGCGCCGTACCCGTTGCGGTCGTAGATCTGCGGTACCTCGACGAAGTAGAACAGCGCTGCCGCGGCGAGCTGTTCGGGCCGAACCGCGCGGACGGCGATCACGCCGGGCGTGCCGGCGCGTTCCTTCAGCCCGATCCAGTGCACGTGCCGGGCGACCATCTCCCGCACGAACGACCGCATGACGAGCATCGTCGGCGTTCCGGTGGCGGAGCGTGCCTGCGCGAGCGCGGTGTCGGCGTAGGCGTCGGGATTGTCGTCCCGGATGAGCTCGAGGTCGTGGTCGATCTCCAGGTTCCGGGCGTGGGTGACTTCGTGCATCACCACGCCTTCGAGCTCCACCGGCGCGCGGGTGCCGTCGTCGACCCGGCGCCGGAGGTTCTCGCGGCCCAGGATCACGGTGTCCCTGATCGTGATCAGCGCCTGCCGCTGCCCGCCCGCGAGGAAGTGCATCGTGTTGGCCACGTCGTTCGCGGGGGCGATCACGAGGTCGAAGAACCCCTCGGCGGTCGTGCCCGCCTCCTGGACGGGGTCCGCGACCGCGAGGTACGCGCCGCGGAGGTCGCGGACCCGGCTCTGCGCGACGATACCGAGCAGTTGCCCGGAACTCAGCGCGCCGAGCGCGAAGCGGCCGAGCATGTGCCGCCACGAGTCGAACGGCGCCAGCAGCAGCGCGACCAGCTCCAGCGCGACGAACGGCTCGACCCGGTGGTCGACCACCATCGGCGCGAACTCGGCGAAGGCCGGGTCCAGGCCGGGCGGGTCGACGAACAGATCGTCGTCGAGCGCCTTTGCCGTGCCCGGCCCGACGACCGCGTCCGCCGGCGACAGCCTGTGCGAGCGTTTGTAGGCGGACACGGCGTCGCCGGTCGCCGGGCCGAAGCTGCCGTCCGTCCCATGCGGACCGACCGGGAAGCCCAGCTCGACGAGGGCGGCCTGCACGCGCTTGACCGGCAGCCCCTCCTCGGGCGCCATCATCCGGTGGCCGCCCGTCAAGCACTCCTCCAGGACGGGGTCGCCGGAGAACCGGGGTCCGCGTAGTGGCATGTCGAACCTCTCCCCACCGGCGACAAACCTCAACCGAACGGAGTCGCGCACGCGCCGATGGCCATTACCCGAAGGCAGCCACCTTCACCCGATCGGAGCTGCTGGTTGAGTGGTTCAGGTCACATGGGTTGTGAAATGCCTGGTTAACCGAGTAGGCATCGGGGACCACTGCGTGGAGCCAGGAGATGCGACCGTGATGAAAAGGCCTCAGCTGAGCCGGCTCGGTATCGCGACGGCGATCGGTGTGGCGGTGCTCCTGGTGGGCGGGCTCGTGACGACCGTGGTGCTCTCCTCGCGCGTCGACGACGTGGCCGCGACACCGACCACCCGCCCCATCCCGCGGACGACGACCACGACCGTGCCGCCGACCACCACGACGACCACCAGCGCGGCGCCGACCACAACGACCAAGAAGGCGGCGCCCAAACCCGCCGCCACCCCCGCGGCGGCGAACTGCGCCAACCCGGCGTTCTCGACGTCCGACAGTGACGGCGGCTGGAGCAACGGCGACTACTACGTGCACAACAACATGTGGAACGTGGCCGACTACTCGGTGTCGGAGAAGCTGGTCGCGTGCTCGGCGGGGAACTGGTCCGTGACGGCGACCGCGGACAACGACAACGGCGACGGCGCGGTGAAGACCTACCCGAACGTCCACAAGGACTACCACGACTGGGGCACGGACAAGGAGCCGCCGCTGTCCCAGTATCCGCGACTGACCTCGACGTTCGCGGCCACGAGCCCGCACACCGGGATCTACAACGTCGCCTACGACATCTGGCTCAACGGCGTGCCGGGCAACCGCGAGATCATGATCTGGACCGAGAACTACCACCAGACCCCGTCCGGCGACCGGGTCGCCGCCGGCCTGCGGTTCAGCGGGATGACGTGGGACCTCTACGCCACGGACGACAACGAGTACCTGGCGTTCATCCCGTCCCGGCCGCTGACCAAGGGAACCTTGAACCTCAGGGCGTTCCTGGACTACCTGGTCAAGCACGGTCACGTGCCGGCGAACTCGACACTGGGCCAGATCTGCTTCGGCGTCGAGGTCGTCTCCACGGGTGGGAAGCCGGCCACGTTCCACGTCACGGACTTCTCGGTCACCGACTAGGTCGTCGAGGTAGCGGTTCGGCTTGCTGTCCAAGCGATGTCGTAGTCGCCGTTGTCCCTCGGCTGAACGATCAAGTGACTTCTCACGTAGGCCCCCTCGCGCGGCCGGTGCGCCGGCCAGCCCCCTCCGGTGGCCGGTGCACCGACGGCATGCCATGAACGTAGGAAGTGCGGGCATCGCCTGGAAGGTGGTGCTTATCCTGGTGTCGCCACCACCACCGAGCGGGCTCTCAGGTACAGGCCGGCGACGTCCCCGTGAACCGTTCGCCCCGCTCGGTGCGACGAACAGGGCGTGGATGGGAGCTACCTCGAACGTCGGGCCTCGTGGGTGGCGGGAGGTCACGCATGCTGACGCGACCACCGGATCCGCGGGAGGACTCCCAGCTCCTCGCGGCGGTCACCGACGGTGACCGGGAGGCGTTCGCCGAGCTGTACCGGCGGCACCTGCCGTGGCTGCTGGTGCGCCTCGGGCGGCGGTGCTCGTCGCCGGAGCTCGTCGACGAGGTCGTGCAGGACACGTTCGTGGCGGTCTGGCGGTCGGCCGGGCGGTGGGACCGCCGGGGCGAGGTGGCCGCGTGGATCTGGGGAATCGGCATCCGCCGCCTGGTCGACGCGCTGCGGCGCAGCCGGCCGCCGACCGATGAGCTGACGAAGTTCGCCGGCGTCGAGACGTCGGCCGAGGAGCACGTGCTGCTCGCCGTCCAGTACGGCGACGTGGGGGCGGCACTGGCGAGCCTGTCACCGGAGCTGCGGGCCGTCGTGCAGGCGACTGTCCTGGATGGACTGACGACGCGGGAGGCCGCCCGGTTGCTGGGTATCCCGCCCGGCACGGTCAAGACACGGATGATGCGCGCCCGCGCCCTGTTGCGGGAGCGGCTGGCATGACGGGGAGGTCGGGATGACCGTATGGCACCTGGATCCGGAGGCGATCCGCCGGTACGCGCAGGGCGCCGCCCCGCCGGACCTGGCCGCGTCCGCCGAGGCGCACCTGATGAGATGCGCGGCCTGCCGGGGCGCGATCTCGTCCTATGTGGATGCTCGGCGGGCGGCGACGATCTGGCACGAGGTGGTCGACCGGGTCGACGCACCCCGGCGGAGCCGGCCCGAACGGATGCTGGCCCGGCTCGGCGTCGGCGAGGCGACGGCGCGCCTCGTGGCCGCGACGCCGACCTTGCGGGGGCCGTGGTTGCTGGCCGTCGCGGGTGTACTCGCGCTCGCGGCCGTGGACGGCTCAGGTCGATGAGCGCTTCCTGCGGATGTTTCTCGTGGTCGCCCCGCTCGGGCCGCTGGCGGGTGTCGCGGTGGCCTTCGCGGGCGGCCTCGACCCGACCCGGGAGATCGGGCTCGCCGCGCCGTACTCGGGGCTGCGATTGCTGCTGATCCGCACGGCCGCGGTCCTGGCGGTCACCGTGCCGATCGTGGCCGCGGCCGGGCTCGCGCTACCCGGCTCGAACTGGCTGGCCGCCGCCTGGCTCCTGCCCACCGCCGGGCTCACCTGCGCCGCGCTGGCGCTGACCGCCCGCATGACGCCCGTCGTCGCGGTCGGCGTCGTGGCCACGGCGTGGGTGCTGGTGACCGCCCCGACCACCATCGCCGGTCACCTCGACCTCGCCTTCGGCGTCGGCGCCCAGATCTTCTGGCTCGCCGTGGCCATCGGCGGCGGCACCTGGCTCGCCGTCACCCGCAACACCGTCACGATCAAGCTGGGGAGAAGCGCATGACCACCGTACGCGTGCAGGGCGCGACCAAGTCCTTCGGTCGGACGACGGCGCTGGACAACGTCGACCTCGAAGCCGGCCCAGGGGTGACCGGACTGCTCGGACCGAACGGGGCGGGAAAGACGACGCTGCTCCGGATGATCGCCACCGTCCTGGCGCCGGACCGGGGCACGGTGACCCTGCTGGGCCGCGACCCGTCGCGCCCCGACGACCGGACGCGGATCCGCGAACGCCTGGGCTACCTGCCCCAGGACGCCGGCTTCCATCGCGGGTTCACGGTCTTCGAGTTCATCGACTACGTGGCGATTCTGAAGGAGATGACCGACCGGCGGGCCCGGCACGACGAGGTCCGCCGGGTCATCGCGCTGACCGGGCTGGCGTCCGTCAGCGCGAAGCGGATCCGGGCGCTGTCCGGCGGGATGCGCCGGCGGGTCGGGCTGGCCCAGGCCATGCTGGGCGATCCCGACCTGCTCGTCCTCGACGAGCCGACGGTCGGCCTCGATCCCGAGCAGCGGCTGCGGTTCCGGGAGATGATCTCGCACGCCGGCGAGGGGCGCACGGTGGTCATGTCCAGCCACCAGACCGAGGACATCACCGCCCTGTGCACCAGGATCGCCGTGATCCACCAGGGCCGGGCCCGGTTCACCGGTACCCCCACCGAGCTGACCGCGCAGGCCGCGGGTCGCGTGTGGACGGACACGCAGCGGTCGCCCGCCGCGCTCGCGGCGTGGCGCACCGGTGACGGCGCCTACCGCAACGTCGGCGACCCGCCCGCAGGCGCCGAGCTGATCCCACCCACGCTGGAGGACGCGTACCTCCTGCTCATGGGCGAACCCGAGCTGGAGGTCACCCACTCATGACCACTGTGGACACCGCCGCCGCCCCGCGCACGGCTGCCGCCCTGATCGGCCGGGAGGCCCGCCGCCTCGCCCGGCATCCCGTGCTGTGGCTGCTACCCGTCGTCGTCATCGTGGCCGCCGCGCTCGACGGGGCCAGCAACGGCCGGACCGCCGGCTACTGGTACGGCACCATCTTCGTCGCCGTCGCGTTCTTCGCGCCCATGTTCGTCCTCTTCGCGGCGAACCTGGTCGCCAGCGGTGCCCGCCGCGGCCGGGCCGAGGAGATGCTGAACGTCACGCCGACCACGGACACGCGTCGGACCTGGGCGATGAGTCTGGGGGTCGCGCTCCCACTGGCCGGAACCGGCGCCGTCGCGGCGGGTGCCATGGCGCTCATCGACAGCGTCTACGACATCCCGCCCGACGACCTGCAGACCGCCGGCGAGCTCGCCCAGCTTCCGTTCATCCTCGCCGGCGCCGGGCTGCTCGGCGTCCTCGCCGCCCGCTGGCTGCCCTTCGCGGGCGGCGTCGTGATCATGTTCGTCGCCGCGACCCTGGGCGGTCTCGTCGTGTTCGGACGGTTCGACTCCGGCATCTGGTGGATGTGGTGGACGACGGAGGACCACCTTCGAGGACCGGCGCCGCCGGTGCCGGGCCAACCGTGGCTGCATGCCGCCTACCTGGCCGGGCTCTGCGCCTGCGCCGCCGTCGCCGCCGTCTACCGCGACCGCACACAGTGGCGACGGCTGGCCCTCGTCGGTGGGCCGGTCCTGGCCGCCACCCTCGTCCTCGGCTGGCTCCAACTGCGATGACACCGTCCGTGGCGTGGGAACTCGTCCGCAGCGGCCACCTGGTGCGCAGCCTGCGCCTGGCACCCTTCGTGAGCGGCGTCGTCGCCGTCGCGGCGTTCCTGGTGGTACGCGGCGGCGACACGCACGACGTCATCGCGAGACCTGCGCGTGCTGGGCCTGCTGCTGGCGCTGGGCAGCGGGTACGTGCTCGACGACGGCGCGGCGGTCACCCTGCAGGCCAGCCCGTACAGCCTGGCCCGCCGGCTCTGGCTGCGCATCGGCTGCTGCCGCGGCCGTTGTCGTGCCACTGTGGACGGCGTTGCTCGCCCACTTCCTCCCCTCGGCACCGGCCGGCGATCGGTGGGCCCTCGGCCTCGGCCTCACGGTCGAGCTCGCCGCCGCACTCACCGTGATCTGGGCCGTGGCCGTGTGGGGCCGTCGCCACGGATTCGAGCACCCCGGCATCATCACCACTCCCGCGCTCCTGGCCTCGCTGTTGCTGGCGGCGTCGATCCCACAGGCGCCGATGCTGGTCGGCTTCGGGGCACGAGTGGACCTCAGCTCACCTGCGATGGTCGGGCATCCTGGTCGGCGCGACCTGCGTGCTCGTGGCCGGAATGCGCGACCCGGCCGCGCGCTGGCGCTCTTCGAACCACCACCCGAGCCGCCAGAGTCTGAAAATGTAGGCTTTCCCGATGGATGGCTTGGTGGCGCTCGTAACGGGTGGGAGTCGCGGAGTCGGCAAGGGGGTGGCAGAACACCTCGCGTCAGCAGGCGCCGTCGTCTATGTCACGGGCCGGTCCGTGCAGGACGCGCAGCTCCCGGAGGGCTGTATCGCGGTGCCGTGTGATCACACGGACGACACGCAGGTCGCGGCGGTGTTCGAGCGGCTGGCCGCTGACCACGGCCGGCTGGATCTCTTGGTGAACAACGCGTGGGGTGGTTACGACCGCATGGTCGAGGACGGGCAGTTCACCTGGGGCCTGCCGTTCTGGGAGCAGCCGATCTGGCGGTGGGACGCGATGTTCGCGGCAGGTGTGCGCGCGAACTACGTCGCCGGCGCGCTGGCAGCCCGCATGATGGTGCCGCGGCGGTCGGGTCTCATCGTCAATATCTCCTTCTGGGCGGCGCGGAAGCACATCGCGAACGTGCCCTACGGCGTGTCCAAGGCCGCGACCGACAAACTCACCGCCGACATGGCGCACGAGCTGCGCGCTCACGAGGTGGCGGTCGTCTCGCTCTACCCCGGCCTCGTGCGGACCGAGAAGGTGATGGAAGCAGCCGAGTATCTCGACCTGACGAACTCGGAGTCGCCCCAGTTCATCGGCCGCGTCATCGAGGCGCTCGCGCACGACCAGACGATCATGACGAAGTCCGGTCAGGTACTGGTCGCGGCCGCCGAGGCGGCAACGTACGACATCACCGACGTCGACGGCACGCGGCCCACGCCGCTCACTCTCGCTCAGGTCTGACGACCACTCCCGCAGGGAGTCGAATTCGGGTCGTCGGTGTTATTCGGCGCAGTGTTGATCGGCTCGCATCAGGATAATGTCCGACACGGCATGGCGGTCGTAGAATTCGAGTCGATAGTGCGCGTTCGGGTTTCCCGGGACCTGAACGGCGAAGTGACCAAATTCCGTGAGTAGTTCCGGTCTGAAGTCGGGGTACGCCGCGGCCACCTGGGCCGCAGGCGTCCCGGTGGTCACCCCCTCGGGTGTGCGGACTCGCCGCTGGGGCCAGATCGCCTCCACGCCGCGATCGGCGGAGATGAACACCTGACCGTGAGGTTCGCCGTGGAAATGAAGGACGTAGCTGCTGCATGACCGGCTCGCCGATTCGTTGCCGCGAACGAAGCCGCCCGACTTGGCCTCCGCGAAGGTCATGCCGAGGAAGAGTCCACCGAACCCGTTCGGGCCGATCGTCGGCACTGCGGGCGACGGCGTCGTCCGTGGTGTCCTGGATGTCGTCGTGGGTATTGTCGTCGTCGGCGGCCGGGGTGGTGGCGGTGCCTTTGCCCGCTGCTTTGATGGCGGTCTTTCGACACTGCTGCTGGCCGGCGCCGAGGTCGTGGAAATAGATGTGCCTGGCGAAACGGCTGCTGCCGGCGTCGGTGAGCTGTCGCAGCCGGTCAACGTCAGGCCTCCGATGGACAGCCCGATAATTGCCATGCGGATCGCGCCGGAATGACGCTTGGTCATGTTGTTCATTTCAGTCACCTGATTTCCTTTCCCGTCAAGACGTTCGCCCCGGGAGCAAGGTTGCCTTCGGGAGCCACCGGATAAATTCGACAATTTCAGACCGATATCGCCCATATTCTGTTTTTCTATTCAGAAGAGACCTGCGCGGGATCGACGACGCTCTGGTGCGGGCCGCACCGTCGAGATGGGACAGTCCCTGCCGGTCACCGCAGCGTCGGCTGATGGTTGTCACGTCCGGTGCTTCGCCGACGACCCCTGAACCAGACCCCGGTGGTCCGGAACAGGAAGGTGGACACCATGGCCCCACCCAAGCGTTCGCAGCGGTCCGGGGAGTTGCTCGACCCGGCGCGCCCGCGGAGGTGACCTACCTGTTCGCCGATGGTCATCGCCGCCAGGTGACCGTCACCGTCGCGGAGGCCGACGAGCTGCGCGGGCAGGGCGAGGACCGGACGTCGGGGCGGGACCGTGCGCTGGCCAGGGCCCGGCGGACGGGTCCACTGTTCAAATGGGTCGCCACGGCGCTGGCCGGCGCCTTGATCGGCGCCTTGATCAGCGACTACTACTCAGACCTCCAGCGCGAGAACGAGCTGGAGGGCGAACTGATCACCGCGATCAGCCGTGACACGGTGACGCTGTTCCAGCACGCGCAGGACGCGGCGCGGGCCACCACCGACCCCGAACAGCAGTCGCGCCGCGACCAGGCCGCCGACGAATGGGTCCGCCGGTCCAGCGAGCTGACCCCGATGTTCGAGGCCTACTACCCGGACACGCCGGTGCTCGAGCACTGGAACGACTATCAGGCCGCCATGTACCAGTGGGCCGTGCTCGGCTGCTGCACGACCGACGCCGGACGGCCCCACGACGTCAAGCTGATCCGCACCTACCTGACCGAACACGACATCCGCGCGACGACACCACCCGTCGACGATCCCTGGAACGCCCTCGCCGCCGATGCCACACCCGATCAACCGTCCTACCAGTGGCTGGGGTTCTACCTCCTGCGCGGCCGGGGAGCACTTCTCCGCGAACTGAACACGAGCAGCCCGGACCTCGACTAGCCCCCGACTCCGTTGGTGCGCCACCAGGGGCGTGACGCCAGCGCGGCCAGTGCGGCCCCGGCGGCGTTGACCAGTACGTCGTCCACAGAGGAAACCCGGTCCAGCCGCAGGACGTATGTGCGCTCTGACCAGGATCGACCAGCCCGCCCCGAGCGCCAGGATCCGCGGCACGGACGCCAGCACCGCGAACCGGATCGGGGCGAAGAACCCCAGCGCCGCGAAGATCAGCAGGTTGCCGACGATCCCGAGCGGCCCCATCGTGACCAGGTCCCGCAGCGGGACCAGGCTCACCCGGCCGGGGACGACGCCGGCCCCCGAGCCCGGCATCGTGGTCATCCACACGAACGGCACCGTCCCGTAGACCATGCCCACCTCGGCCAGCGACAGCCGCCACGCCGAGGCCACGCCGGCCGCACGACGACGGCGCGCCAGCACCCACACCACCAACCCGGCCAACGGCAGCCCGACCAGCATCATGAGCAGCACGCCGTTCTCCGTGTCGAAGCAGCCGTGCCACCGCCCCGCCAGGCAGGTCGGAGCGGACATCATCAGCGGCCGCCGCAGGACGAACGCCGCCCCCGCCAGCACGAGGATCGCCACGCCGACGAGCACGATCCTGCGCGCACGGCCGGGCGGTGCGGACAGGGACGCACTCCGCTTCATGCCCACCATTAGAGACCGAGGCACGTAGCAGTGAATTACGTGTTTGGATACAACGCGTACTGGCACCGTCGCGGATTCAACTGTCGCCAGTTCGCGTTGGCGGCCGATTGGGCAAGGAGATGTGCGCCGAGCTGGCTGGGTGAGTGAACTCAAGCCTCTGGCCTGCACTTATGTGCAAGCTACGTGATCACGCCACCCATGTTGGGTCCTCCTCGGTCCGTGCCGTGTCGGGCAATGTCTACCGCCCCCGCTCAGACCCCCGTCGCCGCCCCTCGGTGTTCACCGGCCCGTTCTCCCGCCGTGGCCGGGGCGTCCGGCTGAATACGTCCGACTGACACATTTCGGCCGCGAGGCCTACCAGCGCTCCGGCGCGCTGAGCTCGGTCGAGGCCCAGATCACCAAGCCGGATCAGCTCACCAGCGCGACGAGCTTCGACACCAGCTCCGATGGCAGGGGGCGTGCGGCGTTCTCCGCGCGGAGTCGCTCGCACGCCGCCCTGATCTCCTTGTCCTCCAACAGCTTCGTGAGATGCGAAGCGTCCACAGTGGTGTCTTCGAGCCACAGGCCGATACCAGCGTCGCGGACGAGTGTCGCGTTGTCGAACTGGTCGGCGCTGTGCGGAAGCAGCAACTGCGGCACTCCGGCGGCCAGCGAGGTGAAGGTGCTTCCGGAGCCGCCGTGGTGCACGATCGCGTCGCAGTGCTCCAACAGGGCGTTCAACGGGATCCACTCGACGAGGCGCACGTTCTCCGGCAGCTCGCCCAGTTCCGCGACGTCGGAGTCGCCGAGCGCGAAGATGAATTCCGCGTCGATCTCCTTGGCCGCCTCGACGATCTGGCCCAGCGCGCCGACGGACATCAGGCCGACCGCGGTGCCGAGGGTGACGCACACCCTCGGCCGTTCCCGCTTGGCGAGCAGCCACCCCGGCAGCACCCCGCCCGCGTTGTACGCGACGTAGCGCATCGGCCACCCGATCTGCGGGGTGCCGAGCCCCTCGGTGGCGATGTCGATGATCGCGTCGGCCTCGGTCGGCCGCGTCACGCCATGCCGGTCGTAGGCGTCGGTGTACTTGGCGTACAGCGCGAGCTCGTCGGTCCCGCGCGCCGAGCCGAAGTTGTGCTGCACGGCGGGAATTCCGAGCTTCGCGGCGATGAACGGGCCCGCGGAGTCCATCTGCTCGAAGACCACCAGGTCCGGCCGCCAACCCTGGGCGGCGGCGAGCATCCCCTCGGTGAGCCGGTCGCCGAGCGCGGCGAACACCCGCGCGACGAGCTCCATCGCCCGCCGCGGGTCCTCCACGAACAGCTCGCCGATCGAGGCCCAGTCCCCGAACCGCTCGTTCTCCCGCATTGTAGTCTCGAAGAACTTCATCACGTCCAGCCCCGGCGCGGCCTCCACCGCGGGCAGCCCAGCTTGCGCGGCGCGCTCGACGACGT
>CAWJCX010000043.1:0-317836 GCA_963841395.1 uncultured Actinomycetota bacterium | reverse complement strand
TCCTCGGCTGGCTCCAACTGCGATGAGACGGTCAGTGGCGTGGGAGCTCGTCCGCAGCGGCCACCTGGTGCGCAGCCTGCGCCTGGCACCCTTCCTGAGCGCTGTCGTCGCCGTCGCGGCGTTCCTGGTGATACGCGGTGACGACACGCACGCCGTCATCGCGGACCTGCGCATGCTGGGCCTGCTGCTCGCCTTGGGCAGCGGGTACGTGCTGGACGACGGGGCCGCGGTGACCCTGCAGGCCAGCCCGTACAGCCTGGCCCGCAGGCTCTGGTTGCGCATCGGCGCTGCCGCGGCAGTTGTGGTGCCACTGTGGACGGTGTTGCTCGCCCACTTCCTCCCCTCGGCACCAGTCGGTGATCGGTGGGCCGTCGGCCTCGGCCTCACGGCCGAGCTGGCCGCCACACTCACCGTGATCTGGGCCGTGGCCGTGTGGGGCCGTCGTTACGGCTTCGAGCACCCCGGCATCGTCACCACTCCCGCGCTCGTGGCCACGCTGTTGCTGGCGGCCTCGATCCCACAGGCGCCGATGCTGGTCGGCTTCGGGGCACAGTGGACCTCAGCTCACCTGCGATGGTCGGGCATCCTGGTCGGCGCGACGTGCGTGCTGGTGGCCGGAATGCGCGACCCGGCCGCGCGCCGGCGCTCTTCGAACCACCACCCGAGCCGCCAGAGTCTGAAAATGTAGGCTTTCCCGATGGATGGCTTGGTGGCGCTCGTAACGGGTGGGAGTCGCGGAGTCGGCAAGGGGGTGGCAGAACACCTCGCGTCAGCAGGCGCCATCGTCTATGTCACGGGCCGGTCCGTGCAGGACGCGCAGCTCCCGGAGGGCTGTATCGCGGTGCCGTGCGATCACACGGACGACACGCAGGTCGCGGCGGTGTTCGAGCGGCTGGCCGCTGACCACGGCCGGCTGGATCTCTTGGTGAACAACGCGTGGGGTGGTTACGACCGCATGGTCGAGGACGGGCAGTTCACCTGGGGCCTGCCGTTCTGGGAGCAGCCGATCTGGCGGTGGGACGCGATGTTCGCGGCAGGTGTGCGCGCGAACTACGTCGCCGGCGCGCTGGCGGCCCGCATGATGGTGCCGCGGCGGTCGGGTCTCATCGTCAATATCTCCTTCTGGGCGGCGCGGAAGCACATCGCGAACGTGCCCTACGGCGTGTCCAAGGCCGCGACCGACAAACTCACCGCCGACATGGCGCACGAGCTGCGCGCGCACGAGGTGGCGGTCGTCTCGCTCTACCCCGGCCTCGTGCGGACCGAGAAGGTGATGGAAGCGGCCGAGTATCTCGACCTGACGAACTCGGAGTCGCCCCAGTTCATCGGCCGCGTGATCGAGGCGCTCGCGCACGACCAGACGATCATGACGAAGTCCGGTCAGGTACTGGTCGCGGCCGCGGAGGCGGCAACGTACGACATCACCGACGTCGACGGCACGCGGCCCACGCCGCTCACTCTCGCTCAGGTCTGACGACCACTCCCGCAGGGAGTCGAATTCGGGTCGTCGGTGTTATTCGGCGCAGTGTTGATCGGCTCGCATCAGGATAATGTCCGACACGGCATGGCGGTCGTAGAATTCGAGTCGATAGTGCGCGTTCGGGTTTCCCGGGACCTGAACGGCGAAGTGACCAAATTCCGTGAGTAGTTCCGGTCTGAAGTCGGGGTACGCCGCGGCCACCTGGGCCGCAGGCGTCCCGGTGGTCACCCCCTCGGGTGTGCGGACTCGCCGCTGGGGCCAGATCGCCTCCACGCCGCGATCGGCGGAGATGAACACCTGACCGTGAGGTTCGCCGTGGAAATGAAGGACGTAGCTGCTGCATGACCGGCTCGCCGATTCGTTGCCGCGAACGAAGCCGCCCGACTTGGCCTCCGCGAAGGTCATGCCGAGGAAGAGTCCACCGAACCCGTTCGGGCCGATCGTCGGCACTGCGGGCGACGGCGTCGTCCGTGGTGTCCTGGATGTCGTCGTGGGTATTGTCGTCGTCGGCGGCCGGGGTGGTGGCGGTGCCTTTGCCCGCTGCTTTGATGGCGGTCTTTCGACACTGCTGCTGGCCGGCGCCGAGGTCGTGGAAATAGATGTGCCTGGCGAAACGGCTGCTGCCGGCGTCGGTGAGCTGTCGCAGCCGGTCAACGTCAGGCCTCCGATGGACAGCCCGATAATTGCCATGCGGATCGCGCCGGAATGACGCTTGGTCATGTTGTTCATTTCAGTCACCTGATTTCCTTTCCCGTCAAGACGTTCGCCCCGGGAGCAAGGTTGCCTTCGGGAGCCACCGGATAAATTCGACAATTTCAGACCGATATCGCCCATATTCTGTTTTTCTATTCAGAAGAGACCTGCGCGGGATCGACGACGCTCTGGTGCGGGCCGCACCGTCGAGATGGGACAGTCCCTGCCGGTCACCGCAGCGTCGGCTGATGGTTGTCACGTCCGGTGCTTCGCCGACGACCCCTGAACCAGACCCCGGTGGTCCGGAACAGGAAGGTGGACACCATGGCCCCACCCAAGCGTTCGCAGCGGTCCGGGGAGTTGCTCGACCCGGCGCGCCCGCGGAGGTGACCTACCTGTTCGCCGATGGTCATCGCCGCCAGGTGACCGTCACCGTCGCGGAGGCCGACGAGCTGCGCGGGCAGGGCGAGGACCGGACGTCGGGGCGGGACCGTGCGCTGGCCAGGGCCCGGCGGACGGGTCCACTGTTCAAATGGGTCGCCACGGCGCTGGCCGGCGCCTTGATCGGCGCCTTGATCAGCGACTACTACTCAGACCTCCAGCGCGAGAACGAGCTGGAGGGCGAACTGATCACCGCGATCAGCCGTGACACGGTGACGCTGTTCCAGCACGCGCAGGACGCGGCGCGGGCCACCACCGACCCCGAACAGCAGTCGCGCCGCGACCAGGCCGCCGACGAATGGGTCCGCCGGTCCAGCGAGCTGACCCCGATGTTCGAGGCCTACTACCCGGACACGCCGGTGCTCGAGCACTGGAACGACTATCAGGCCGCCATGTACCAGTGGGCCGTGCTCGGCTGCTGCACGACCGACGCCGGACGGCCCCACGACGTCAAGCTGATCCGCACCTACCTGACCGAACACGACATCCGCGCGACGACACCACCCGTCGACGATCCCTGGAACGACCTCGTCGCCGATGCCACACCCGATCAGGCGACCTACCAGTGGCTGGGGTTCTACCTGCTGCGCGGCCGGGGAGCACTTCTCCGCGAACTGAACACGAGCAGCCCGGACCTCGGCTGAACCCCCGTTTCGTTGGTGCGCCACCAGGGGCGTGACGCCAGCGCGGCCAGTGCGGCCCCGGCGGCGTTGACCAGTACGTCGTCCACGGAGGAAACCCGGTCCAGCCGCAGGACGTACTGTGCGGTCTCGACCAGGATCGAACAGCCCGCCCCGAGCGCCAGGATCCGCGGCACGGACGCCAGCACCGCGAACCGGATCGGGGCGAAGAACCCCAGCGCCGCGAAGATCAGCAGGTTGCCGACGATCCCGAGCGGCCCCATCGTGACCAGGTCCCGCAGCGGGACCAGGCTCACCCGGCCGGGGACGACGCCGGCCCCCGAGCCCGGCATCGTGGTCATCCACACGAACGGCACCGTCCCGTAGACCATGCCCACCTCGGCCAGCGACAGCCGCCACGCCGAGGCCACGCCGGCCGCACGACGACGGCGCGCCAGCACCCACACCACCAACCCGGCCAACGGCAGCCCGACCAGCATCATGAGCAGCACGCCGTTCTCCGTGTCGAAGCAGCCGTGCCACCGCCCCGCCAGGCAGTTCGGAGCGGACATCATCAGCGGCCGCCGCAGGACGAACGCCGCCCCCGCCAGCACGAGGATCGCCACACCGACGAGCACGATCCTGCGCGCACGGCCGGGCGGTGCGGACAGGGACGCACTCCGCTTCATGCCCACCATTAGAGACCGAGGCACGTAGCAGTGACGTACGCGTTTGGATACAACGCGTACTGGCACCGTCGCGGATTCAACTGTCGCCAGTTCGCGTTGGCGGCCGATTGGGCAAGGAGATGTGCGCCGAGCTGGCTGGGTGAGTGAACTCAAGCCTCTGGCCTGCACTTATGTGCAAGCTACGTGATCACGCCACCCATGTTGGGTCCTCCTCGGTCCGTGCCGTGTCGGGCAATGTCTACCGCCCCCGCTCAGACCCCCGTCGCCGCCCCTCGGTGTTCACCGGCCCGTTCTCCCGCCGTGGCCGGGGCGTCCGGCTGAATACGTCCGACTGACACATTTCGGCCGCGAGGCCTACCAGCGCTCCGGCGCGCTGAGCTCGGTCGAGGCCCAGATCACCAAGCCGGATCAGCTCACCAGCGCGACGAGCTTCGACACCAGCTCCGATGGCAGGGGGCGTGCGGCGTTCTCCGCGCGGAGTCGCTCGCACGCCGCCCTGATCTCCTTGTCCTCCAACAGCTTCGTGAGATGCGAAGCGTCCACAGTGGTGTCTTCGAGCCACAGGCCGATACCAGCGTCGCGGACGAGTGTCGCGTTGTCGAACTGGTCGGCGCTGTGCGGAAGCAGCAACTGCGGCACTCCGGCGGCCAGCGAGGTGAAGGTGCTTCCGGAGCCGCCGTGGTGCACGATCGCGTCGCAGTGCTCCAACAGGGCGTTCAACGGGATCCACTCGACGAGGCGCACGTTCTCCGGCAGCTCGCCCAGTTCCGCGACGTCGGAGTCGCCGAGCGCGAAGATGAATTCCGCGTCGATCTCCTTGGCCGCCTCGACGATCTGGCCCAGCGCGCCGACGGACATCAGGCCGACCGCGGTGCCGAGGGTGACGCACACCCTCGGCCGTTCCCGCTTGGCGAGCAGCCACCCCGGCAGCACCCCGCCCGCGTTGTACGCGACGTAGCGCATCGGCCACCCGATCTGCGGGGTGCCGAGCCCCTCGGTGGCGATGTCGATGATCGCGTCGGCCTCGGTCGGCCGCGTCACGCCATGCCGGTCGTAGGCGTCGGTGTACTTGGCGTACAGCGCGAGCTCGTCGGTCCCGCGCGCCGAGCCGAAGTTGTGCTGCACGGCGGGAATTCCGAGCTTCGCGGCGATGAACGGGCCCGCGGAGTCCATCTGCTCGAAGACCACCAGGTCCGGCCGCCAACCCTGGGCGGCGGCGAGCATCCCCTCGGTGAGCCGGTCGCCGAGCGCGGCGAACACCCGCGCGACGAGCTCCATCGCCCGCCGCGGGTCCTCCACGAACAGCTCGCCGATCGAGGCCCAGTCCCCGAACCGCTCGTTCTCACGCATTGTAGTCTCGAAGAACTTCATCACGTCCAGCCCCGGCGCGGCCTCCACCGCGGGCAGCCCAGCTTGCGCGGCGCGCTCGACGACGTCGCCGGTGCTGGCGACCAGCACGTCGTGACCCCCGGCCCGCAGCGCCCAGGCGAGCGGGATCATCGGAAACAGGTGGCCAAGCCCCGGCGACGACGTGAAAAGAACTCGCACGACTTCCTCCCTCAGAGTCTGTTGGCGAATGGTGTGGGTTGGTCGTGAGCGTGTCAAGTACCGGGTGCAGCGCCGCATTCTCGACGAGCTGGACAAGTTCCACGAGCAGTACGGACCGCTGTGGGTAACCCTGCGCAGTCTGGTCAGAGTGATCGGCAAGGACGACGAACGGTCCTCTCAGGAATCGGTCCGCCGTGCCGTACGCATGCTGGCCAGGCGGGAGCTGGTAAAGATGCGCTTCGCTAGCGGCCGCGGCTCCATCGTCGTTGTGCAGAAGGCCGGGATGCCGGATCCGAAACAGCCCACCGTCGAGGAAGAGGCGGCGTTCGAAGAGCTCCTCCTCGGCCTCTGCACCGATATGAATCAACCGCTGCAGGAGGCCGGGTCGATGCTCCGCCTTCGGATGACGTTCGCGAAACCGTCTGAGCGGCATCGTGTGCGCGAACTCGACTCGGACAAGACCTACGAGGTGTTTCACCTGTTCGAATACTGATCGCGTCAGGCCTGAACCCTGCCAAACTCGGCGAGTTTGCGCTTCAAGATCGGCGATTCGCTTGTCGAGGAAGCCCATAGCGGCCGAGCCCCGGGAACCGACGAACATCGGCTCTCGGCGGTCAACTGGCCCGCGACGACTAGGAACGTCTCGTGTGGTCGCCTGCTGCGTAGCGCTGCCAGCTGACGCCAGCCTGTGCGGCGATGTTTTCGACCGACGTGGGGCAGTAGCCGAGCATGCTGGCGATGACCGCCGGTGGAGCTTGCTGGAGCAGGTCGCGGATCGCCCTGGTGCGGCCGTTGAGGTTGGGGATGCCCAGGCGGTGCAGGCGTAGCCGCAGCGAGCCGGGGTGGATAGGTTGGCCGGCGCGGCGGCCAGGAAACAGCAGGGTGCTGGCTCGGTTGGTGGCGGTGGTCCGGTTCGATCTGGTGGCGATGTGGTCGAGCAGCACGTCGGAGAACGGCGGGATGATCGGAACAGGCGCGCCGCCGAGGCGCAGCCGCACCTCGCCATCGTCGAGCTCGACGTCGGCCACGGTGAGCCGGGCGATCTTGATGAGTGGTTGGGCGTAGAGCAGGATCAGCAGCGCGACCACGCGGTCCTGCAGCGGGATGGTGTGGTCGTCGTGGACGCGGCGGATCAGCGCGAGCCGTTCGGCTTGGCTGATCGGCGCCGCAGCGGTGCGCAGGACCGGTGGGAGCCGGAGCCGGCGGGTGAGGTCCTGGCGGATGGCCCAGCTCAGGAACGGGCGCAGCAAGTCCTGTTCGACGCGGCTGGCGGTGGCGTACCAGCGGTCGATGTCGGCCTGGGCGCAGTCGGCGAGCCCGCGGCCGTGGTTGGCGAGGTCGGTGAGAAACGTGGCAGCTTGCCGTAGCTGGCCGCGGGCGTTGACGTTGCGGTAGGGCCCGACAGCGGCGTGTTGCGCGGTGTCGCGCAGGTGCCGCAGGACGTGCCAGGTGGCGTACTGCCGAAGCGCCTGACGGTGTTCCGAATCCTCGATGCTGGTCAGCCAGCCGGGAAGCCACTGCTCGAACAAGAACAGGAACCGGTCGACCGGTGGGAGGACTCCGCTGCTGATGAGCAGGTCGCGGACGTAGATCACCGACCGCCACGGGGTCAGCGTGCTCAACCCGTCGTGGGTGAGCGGAACCGCGCCGCTGGCCAGCGCACGCAGAATCGGCGGCACGTGCGGCTTGGTCAGCCAGAGGATGCCGCTGCGGGGCCGGGTCATCGCGCACACGGTGTCGTAGAACGGGATCAGCTCAGGCCGAACGCGGCCGCTGCCGTCGTCGAGAACGGCGGCGAGACGGTCGCGCAGCACGCACCGACCGCAGATCCCCACGTGTTCCCGCCAGCCCTCCTCGCCGCAACGCTGGCAGGTGTAGTCACCCAAGCCACCGGCGCAGTCAGTGCACAACCGGTCACCGTTGTCCGCGATACCGGGAACCAGCCGGTCGACGTTGCAACTCGTGCAGCGGCCGTAGGTCTCACATGCGATGGCGAAACAGCCGGCGCAGATGTAGCCGTCGGGCCAGCGGCGTGCCGCGACGAACACCCGCTTGCCGTGGTGTTCGGGTGCCGGTTTCTGCCAGGGAAGCCGAACCGGTCGGTCACAGCGGCCGCAGACCTTGGGTGGGTCCTCGCGCAGCCAGTCGATCACGGTTCTGGGGTGATGCGGGCCCGCTTGGGCCGCAGCTCAGCAAGGTTGGCCGGCACGGGTTGATCGCCGACGGCGGCGCGGCGCACGCCGGCGTTGGCGGCCGTGGTGGTGATCAACTCGGCCGGTGTGGTGTCGAAGATGTCGCACAACGCGGCCAGCACGTGCAATGACAACCGCTCCGGGATGCCGGTCACCAGCCGATGGACCTGGGACGCGGACAGGTCGATGCCGCGATCCCGCAGCAGCGGCACGAGTTCGGTGGTGGCGAACAGGCCGTGCGCGGCCATGATCTCGCGCAGCCGCCAGGTGTAGTCGACCTGCCGCTTCACCGCCTGCCTCCGCGGGACTGGCCGGGCGAGCCGAGCGCGGCCGCCAGCGTCGCGTCCAGGGCCCGGCGCAGCGTGCGGACCCGGTAGTCGCTGGACACGCAGGTGTAGATCGAGGTCGTGCTGGCGTGGTCATGGCCGACCTGTTCCTGCACGAACCGCGGATCCCAGCCGTCCTCGATCAGATGCGTGACATAGGCGCGACGCAGCGAATGGAAATCCAGCACCGGATCCAGGCCGAGCTCATCGCGGTACTCGGACAACCGCTTGTTCAGATGCTTCACACCGACCCGCACCCCACGCTCGGACGGCCACGCCGCCGGGTTGCCGTCCGTGCTGATCACCGGGCGGACCTCGGTGAACCACTGCTCGAGGATCTCCGCGGTCCAACCCCACACAGTCAGCACGCTGCGCCGTTTCGGCGGAGATCCCTTCTGCGCCTTGCCATACCGCACATAGCAGACCCCATACTCACCGAACTCCTGCCCATCGGGATTGCGGCCGAAGTCGGCGACGTCGAGCATCGCAGTCTCGCGGCGCCGGGTACCGAACCCGTAGGCGGTCTTGAAGATCGTGGCGTCCCGGAACGCCGCCAACCACCCCTTCCGACCCCGAGCCCGCTTCCGCGCCACCTGGTCATCCGCATGATCGAACAGCGCCTGCAACTCGTCGCGGGTAAACGCCCGTTTCGCGGCGTCAGCCTCCGAATCGGCAACATGCGCGGCGCTGTTGACCTCGTTGAGCACCTGGATCGGGTGCGTACCGAACTGCTCCTCACACACCTGCGCCCAGCCATAAGCAGGATCGGTGATGAACGAGCAGAACCCCCGGATCGCCCCCTGATGGCCACGCAGCGTCGATCTCGCCAGGTGCCGAACACCGCGCATGTCGGCGAACCACTCATCGGCCATCGCCGGCGTCCACTCCCACGGGAACACCTCGACATGCCGCATGAACGCCCGCACCTTCGCCTCCCCTCCCTCCACGAAGGTGAGCGTCAGGTTGCGGGCCAGTCGCTGGTTGCGCCAGCCATCGAGCATCGCCTCGAACACCTGCTCACGCGGGTGCAACAGCCGCGCCCCGCCCACCAAGAGCAGACCAGCCCCACCCACCACATCATCGTCTCGACTCACCACATCGCCTCCGCCGCTCGCATCAAATGCGATCTTGTCGCGTCAGATGCGAGCCAGCGCGCCCAGTCGCAGGTCAGTACCCGAACGTGTGACACAACCAGCCATCGCCCGACCGGCGGGGTAGGTTCATCCTCGACCTTGACTGCCCAGCACCCCCAGCTGGGGCGCGAAGCCGCAGGCCATCCGCCGCACCGGTCACGCAGTCGCGAGTTCGCATCTGACGCGATCGGCGACCCTCCTACGGGTGGTGGTAGAGGTGTGGACATGACCTACGAGACGATCCTGCTCGACGTGGCGAACGCGGTGGCGACGATCACCCTGAACAGGCCCGATCACCTGAACACGATCGTGCCGCCGATGCCCGAGGAGTTCGAGAACGCCATCGCCGCGGCGGTGAACGACCAGTCGGTGAAGGTGATCGTCGTGCGCGGCGCCGGTCGGGCGTTCTGCGCCGGCTACGACTTCGGCGGCGGGTTCCACCACTGGGACGACGACCTCACCACCGACGGCAAGTGGGACCCGGGCAAGGACTTCCAGGGCACCTTCGGCTTCGGGCCGACCCACCGGTTCATGTCCATGTGGCGATCCCCCAAACCGGTCATCGCCCAGGTGCACGGCTGGTGCGTCGGCGGCGGCAGCGACACCGCGCTGTGCGCCGACCTCGTCATCGCCGCCGACGACGCCCAGATCGGCACCCCGTACTCGCGGATGTGGGGCTCCTACCTTTCCGGCATGTGGATCTACCGGCTCGGCCTGACCCGGGCAAAGGAGTACGCGCTGACGGGCAAGCCGCTGTCCGGCAGCGAGGCCGCCGACATCGGACTGATCAACAAGGCCGTCCCCTTCGACGAGCTCGAAGCCGAGGTCGCCGACACCGCCGCACGCCTGGCCACCATCCCCGCCTCACAGCTGGCGGCGATGAAGCTGATCGTCAACCAGACCTACGACAACATGGGCCTCGCCGCCACCCAGACCCTCGGTCCGATCCTCGACGGTCTCATGCGCAACACCCCCGACGCGCACCGTTTCATCGAGCTCGCCGACACCGACGGAGTCGGTGCCGCGGTCGCCCGCCGCGACGGACCCTTCGGCGACTACAGCCAGGCGCCCGCGGACCGCAAACCCGACCGTGGCAACGTCATCGAGCCCTGAGCCACCTGGATGGCGCATTGTCGGTACGGCCCGGAACCCACACACTGAGGTGCTCGCAGGAGGCGGATGCGTTCACAGAGGAGACAGTCGTGGTCGTTCGGCGCTTGGTCGTGCTCGCCCAGAGTCTCGGGTTGGCGGTCGGATCGCTCATGTTGCTGGTCATGAGCGGAACGCTGGTGACGCCGGCCGCTGCCGAGGTGGCGGAACAGGGCCCGTACTCCTCTCAGCCGGAATGCGAGGCCGTGCGTGCCTCCGATCCGAACGCGAACCCCGCGATCCACCACTGCCACTTCCGGCTGCAGCCAGGGGGCTGGTACTACTACGTCCTGGACTGATCGACCTGGCCCTGCCGACACCGATCCACCGTGTCAGGGCTCGTGTCAGAGGCGTGGCGGAGGCGTGTCAGGCCGGACGCCGATCGTGGTCGCATGAGTAGTTCAGCGATTGCGGTCTCCGGACTGCGAAAGGCTTTCGGGGACAAGGTCGTGCTCGACGGCATCGACCTCGAGGTCCGCGCGGGCACGGTCTTCTCCCTGCTCGGCCCGAACGGGGCGGGCAAGACGACGACGGTGAACGTGCTGACCACGTTGATGAAGGCCGACGGCGGGACGGCGCGCGTCGCCGGGCACGACGTCGCGACCGAGGCCAAGGCGGTCCGCGCGCCGATCGGGGTCACCGGTCAGTTCGCGGCGGTGGACGAGCTGCTGACGGGGCAGGAGAACCTGCAGCTGATGGTGGACCTGAGCCGGCTGCCCGCCAAGGCCGGCAGGCAGGTCGTCACGGAGCTGCTGGAGCGGTTCGATCTGGTGGAGTCGGCGCGGAAGCCGGTGTCGACCTACTCCGGGGGCATGCGCCGCAAGCTGGACCTGGCGATGACGCTCGTCGGCAGCCCGCGGATCATCTTCCTGGACGAGCCGACGACGGGACTGGACCCGCGCAGCCGCCGCACGATGTGGACGATCATCCGCGACCTGGTGGCCGACGGTGTGACCATCTTCCTCACCACCCAGTACCTCGACGAGGCCGACCAGCTCGCCGACCGGATCGCGGTGCTCGACCAGGGCCGCCTGGTCGCCCAGGGCACTCCCGACGAGCTCAAGCGCCAGATCCCCGGAACGCACGTCCGGCTCCGGTTCACCACCGCCGCCGAGCTCGACGCGGCCGCGCGGGTCCTCACCGACGCCACGCGGGACGACGAGGCGCTGGCCCTGCGGGTGCCCAGCGACGGCGGGACGAAGTCGCTGCGGGCCCTGCTGGACCGGCTCGACGAGTACTCCCTCAGCGCCGAGGAGTTCTCCGTGCACACGCCCGACCTCGACGACGTCTTCCTCGCCCTGACGGGCCGCACCACGGAGGTGGCCGCGAAATGAGCACCCAGTCCCCCGCGATCGTCATGTTGCGTCGCAACTTCAAGCACATCGCCCGGAACCCGACGTCGGTGTTCAACGCGGTCCTGATGCCGATCGTGATCATGTTGATGTTCGTGTACATGCTCGGCGACGCGTTCAGCGTCGGTGTCGACTACGTCGACTACGCGACGCCGGGGCTGATGCTGCTGGCCGTCTGCTACGGGCTGGGAGCCACCGCGACGGCGGTGAACTCCGACATGACGAAGGGCATCATCAACCGGTTCAAGGTCATGGACGTCTCCCGCGGCGCGGTGCTGACCGGTCACGTCGTCGCCAGCGTGCTGACCAACCTGGTCGCCATCGCGGCCCTCATCGGGGTGGCCTTCCTGCTGGGGTTCAGCCCGTCGGCGAGCTTCCTCGACTGGCTCGGCGTGGTCGGCATCGTCGTGCTGCTCGGCTTCGCGGCCGGCTGGCTCACGGTCGCGCTGGGACTGGCGGCGAAGTCCCCGGAGACGGCGGGTCTGGCCGCCGTGCCGCTGGTCATGCTGCCGTTCTTCAGCAGCGCGATCGTGCCGGCGGAGAAGATGGGGCCGGGCCTGCGGGAGTTCGCGGAGTACCAGCCCTTCACGCCGATCATCGAAACCCTGCGCGGGCTGCTCGACGGCGCACCGTCCGCCGGCGACGCGATCGCCGCCATCGCCTGGTGCGTCGGCATCGCCCTGGTCGGGTACCTGTGGGCGCGCGCCACGTTCACGAAGCGAGCGTGACCGCGACCAGCTCGGTCCAGCTCGTCTCCGCGCCCTCCCGCGCCGCCTCGGCGAACCCCGCGTCGCCGAGGCGGCGTCGTGCTGCCTGCTCGATCCGGGCCACGTCCGGGTGGGAGCGGTCCGGCAGCCCGCGCACGGCGGTGCTCGCCGCGAGCAGCCGCGCGGCCTGCTCGTACTGGTCGCGGCGCAGCGCCAGGTCCGCGACGCCGACGAGGACCTGCGCGATCACGGGTGCGTGCCCCGCCTCGGCCGCCGCCTGGCAGGCCGCGGCGCGGTGCGCGCGGGCCTCGTCGAGATCGTCGGCGAGGTAGCCGAGCAGGTCGTGGTTTCCCGCGCGGATGTTGGCCTGCCGCGCCTCGTCGCCCAGCATGGTCGTCGCGACGCCGAGCTGCCGGCGCGCCTCCTCGGCGTCGCCGCGCAGCCGGGCGAGCTCCGCCTTCGCGAGGGCCAGCACGGCCAGCGCGTCCGGCCAGGTGACCCGTTCCGCGCACCGCTCGGCCTCGGCCATGGCGGCCGCGCTGGCGTCCTCGTCGCCCAGCAGCCAGTACAGCTGCGCCTGCCGCGACCGCATCCGGATGACGTCCTCGACGGCGCCGACCTCGGTGACGACCGCGATCGCCTGTTCGTAGTGCTCGCACGCGGCCGCGAACTCGCCGCGCGTGGCGATGCGCTCCGCCAGCTCGGTCAGGGCGAACGAGATCCCGAACCGCTCGCCGAGCGCCCGGAACTCGGCGAGCGCCGCCTCGAGGTACGCGTCCGCGTCCCGCCCGCCCTGGCCGAGCAGGATCCGCATCTTGCCGAGGTGCAGCCGGGCCATCGCGCGTACCCAGGGGTCCTCGTTGTCCAGCGACGACTCCCACGCGGACAGGACCGCCTCCGGCTCCCGCAGCATGCGTTCCAGCGGGACGATCAACCCCAGCATCGGGTCGCGGAACTCGCTGCGCCGGCCGAACTGGTACGCCTTGTGGATCCACTCCTCCGCCTGGTGTTCGTCGCCCAGCCCGGAGCTCGCGAACGTCACGACGAGGACGTACACCCTGGCCCGGATCTCGTCGGCCACCTCGCCGGGCGTCCTCGTGGCCGCGGTGATCAGCTCCATGCCCTCGGCCTTGTGCCCGCCGAGCCACCAGTACCAGCCGGCGCCCGCCGCGAGCCGCATCGCCTCGGGCGCCTCGCCGGCCGCGAGCGCACCACGCATCGCGGCACCGATGTTGTCGTGCTCGGCCTTGAGCGTGGCGAGCCATTCCAGTTGCTCGGCGCGGCGAAGATGCGGGTCCGCGGTCTCGGCGAGCTCGGTGAAGTAGGCGAGATGCGCGTGGCGCGCCAGGTCCGCCTCCCCCGCCTCCGCGAGCCGGTGCGCGGCGTACTCCTTGATCGTGCCGAGCATCCGGTAGCGCGGCGCCCCGTCGCCCTCGGCGACCAGCAGCGACTTCTCGGTCAGCGCGGTGAGCAGCTCGAGCACGTCCTCCTGCTCGACCGCGCTCGCCCGCGCAGACCCGCTCGGCCGCTTCCAGGCTCGCCCCGCCCGAGAACACCGACAGCCTGCGCAGGACCCGCCGTTCGGCGTCGGTCAGCAGCTCCCAGCTCCAGTCGACCACCGCGCGCAGCGTCCGGTGCCGGGGCAACGCGGTGCGGCTGCCGCCGGTCAGCAGGCGGAACCGGTCGTCGAGCCGGTTGGCGAGCTGGTCGAGGGACATCGTGCGCAACCGGGCCGCGGCCAGCTCGATCGCCAGCGGCATCCCGTCCAGCGCCCGGCAGACGCGCACCATCGTCGACAACGTGGTGGCGTCGGCCGCGAGATCCTTGCGCACCGCGCTCGCCCGGTCCCGCAGCAACCGGACGGCCGGGGAGGACTCGATCTCGCCGGGGGCCGCGTCCCCGCCCGGCAGGGCCAGCGGCGCGACCGGCCACAGCGCCTCGCCGGTGATGCCGAGCGGTTCCCTGCTCGTCGCGAGGATCCGCAGCCGCCGGCACTCCCCGAGCACTCGATGGGCGAACGCCGCGGCCGACTCGATCACGTGCTCGCAGTTGTCCAGGATCAGCAGCACCTCCCGCTCGCGGATCGCGGCGACGAGCCGTTCCGTCGGCTCCGCGTTCGGTGCCTCGCCGAGCAGCGCGTCCCGCAGGCCGAGCCCGGCGAGCGTCGCCTGCGCCACGTCACCGTCGGCGCCGATGGCGGCGAGCTCCACCAGCCAGGCGCCGTCGGGCAGGTCGCCGAGCAGCGTGCGCGCGGTTTCCGTGGCCAGCCTGGTCTTCCCCGAGCCGCCCGGCCCGATCAGGGTGGTGAGCCGATGTGCGGCGACGAGGTCGCGGACCGCGGTGATGTCGGCGTCCTTGCCGACGAAGCTGGTCAGCTCGGCGCGCAGGTTGGTCTTCCGGTTCTCCTCCCGCCGGCCGACCTCGCCCCGCAGCAGCGCGACGTGCAGTGCGGACAGCTCCGGTGAGGGGTCGACGCCCAGCGCGTCGGCCAGGGCTTCCCTCGTGCGCTGGAACACGAGCAGCGCGTCGGTGTTGCGTCCGGCCGCGACGAGGGCCCGCATCAGCGCGGCGACCAGCCGTTCCCGCACCGGGTGCGCGGCCACCAGGTCGGTCAGTTCGGTGACCAGCTCGGCCCCGCGGCCGAGGCGGATCTCCGCCTCGAACCGGTCCTCCGTGGCGGCCAGGCGCAGCCCCTCGAGCCGGGTGACCGCCGCGTCGAACGCCCCGCTGTCCTGCAGTCCGACGTCCTGCATGGCCGCGCCGCGCCACAGTGCGAGGGCCTCGCGCAGCCGCCGCGGATCCTCGTCATGACGGGCCTGGGCGACGAGGCGTTCGAACCGCACGGCGTCGACGGCGTCGGGTTCCACCCGCAACCGGTAGCCGTCCGGCTGCCCCTCGACCACGCCGTCCCCCAGCGCCTTACGCAGCCGGGAAACCAGGCGCTGCAACGCATTCGACGCGTCGGAGGGCGGGTGCTCGCCCCAGATCCAGTCGACCAGCGTCGCCTTCGGGACCACCCGACCAGGCTCGAGCGCGAGGGCGATCAACAGCGCGCGCAACCGAGCACCCGGCACGTCGGCGAACCCGCCGTCGTCCGGGCGAACCTCGAACGGTCCGAGCATCCCGATCTGCACCCGCTGAGTTTGTCACGGGCGGTTGTTCAGGAGGATCCGCGGCCGTCGGCTTCGTTCGGTGAGGTTCGGATGGCTCGCAAGGTCGCCGCAAGGATCGCGAGCAGGTCTTCGCGCCATGGTGGTGCCGCTGATTCGATCCGGAAATCACCTCATGGTGGGAGTTGACCGAACAATGGCAAGTTTGCGAAGAAGTCGGATTCTCGGTGGCCTGGTGGCACTGGCGCTGGCCACGGCAGCACTGGGGGCCGCGTCGAGTGCGAGCGCGGAAAGTGGCTCGGCACCCGGCAAGGCGGACAAGGCGGCCACGGGTGAGCGGCACTGCACCGTCGACGTCAAGTCGGGTGCGACGCAGTGCTTCGGCACCTTCCGGGAGGCGATCAAGCACGCGACCGGGGGCCGGGTCACCGACGCCAGCCTCAGCGCCCAGAGCGCCACCGCCGACAGCAAGACCACCGCGAAGCTCAACAGCGGCAAGGCGGCGGCCGCGGCCGTCGTGATCGGCATCCAGTACTACTGGGAGAACTACGACCGCAACCCGGACGGGAGCCAGCACCTACCCGCGTACACGCTGACCCATTCAGGCGACGTGGCCTGCACCACCTCGACCAGCAACCTCGACTACCGCTCCGCCCCGCTGCTGAACGACGCCGGCGTGACGGTCAACTGGAACAACAACATCCGGTCGTTCCAGGCCTTCAACAACTGCTACGAACGCCTGTGGGACAACGCGAACTGCACCGGACAGCTGCTCAACTACGCGCCCAACTCGACCGACCTGGGGGTCGCCCGAGACCGGACCGAGTGCATCGACTGGTCCTGACCAGTCCGGCAACTCGGTGGAGGTGGCCCCGGCGATCCGGGGCCACCTTCCCGTTTGTGTCAGGTGAGGCCGGCGATCCAGTCCTGACTGGACAGCACCTGTGCGCCGCGGCCGGGGAAGATCCGGTCGAGCAGAAAGTCTCCTGGAACAGGTCGCCCTGGCCGAACATCCAACTCGCGTTCGGGTTGCGGCGCGGCACCTCCGCGTGGTCCGGGCGCAACGCCGCTCGCACGTAGACAACCGGTGGGCCCTTCCCGCGTACCGACGCGAGCGTGGCGGCCAACGGCGCCAGGACCGACCCGGCCGACGGGAACGCCGCCACGATCCCGGTCTGCACGTCCCCGATGAGCAACGCGGTCAGCACCACAACCGGCCGTTCGGGAACCCGTCGGGGCTGGGCTGCGGGACCCAGGCACACGTCGCGGACTGGCTGTCGTTGACGGGGTTCGGGTCTGCTGGCGTGCTGGCCGCTCGAGCAGCGGTGAGCCGCACTACATTCGGATTACACCGCCAGTCGAGTTCACCGCGGGTGCACACCTCCGTAGAACTCTCCACCGGACAGGCTGTGGGTGACCCGCTGGACCCGGTCACTCGAGTTGCCCTCGATCAGCGTCACCTGGTCGCCGTCGACCGATTCGACGATCCCGATGTGGGTGCTGGTGTCCGGGGACTCCGGGCCGGTGCCGAACAGCAGGACGTCACCGGGGCGCGACTGGCCGAGGTTGCCCGCGTCGTAGGCCAGGCCGTGCTCCTGGCCCCAGTTGTAGACGTCGCCGGTGAACGGCATGGACGGGATGTCCACACCGGACTGACGCCACGCCCACGTGGCGAACGACGAGCACCACGCCGCGGGCGGGCCGTACTTGTTCTCGTTGCCGGGGCCTTCCTCGTAGCCGAGCTCGCCCCGGGCGTTGTCGAGGATACTGTTCTCCAACTCGCCGTTCGGGTTCTCTCCACCTGGCGCCTCACCCGGCGGAACTTCCGCGCCCGGCGGAACCTCCTCGCCACCGGGAGCCTCGCCACCCGGCGACTCACCACCGGGCGGGCTGCCGCCAGGGGTTCCGCCCGGAGTCTCCCCGCCAGGACTCCCACCTGGTGGCGTACCACCCGGCGACTCTCCACCCGGACTTCCGCCAGGGGTCTCGCCACCTGGACTGCCACCCGGAGTCGTGCCGCCCGGCGTTTCATCACCCGGACCGCCACCCGGTCCCCCGTCGTCGGGCCCGGGCTGTTCCGGCACGGTCGGAAACCACTCCAGCGGCTCGCCGCCGCTCGGCGCGAAGGTGCCGGTGCCCGGGTCGGGCATCTCGGAGAACTTGGGTTTGATCCCGTCCAGCAGCCCGGACACCGTCGACGCGGCATCCGTCAGCGCCGAGCCCGCGAGCTCGATCTGTTCCATGACCTGCGGGCGGTAGCGCTCGACCGTCTCGTCGACCTTCTTCTCGAGCTCGCCTTCCTCCGCCGAGCAGTCCATCGCCTGCACCTCGGTGACGAGGTTGGCGAACACCCCTTCCAGCGCGTCGCGCGCGCCCTGCACCGTGCCGCCCGCGTTGTGCAGATCGGACGCGACGTTGGTCAGCGCGTCGGTGACCGCCATGCCGGCGGCGGTGAAGCCGTTCATGTAGTCGACGAAGCCGTCGGCGGACGCGCCGTCCCACGCGCCGTCGACGTTGCCGATCACGGACTTGATCTTGCTCGTCGCCACCGCGGTCTTGCCGCCGGCCTCGGTGAACTTGCTGCCGAGCTCGTCGAACACCGCACCGTCGACCGTGTTGTAGACCGGGTCGGCCAGAGCGGCCAGTTGCGGCGCGCTACCGGGCAGCGCGCTGACGTCGTCCTTGTGCGTCATGGTGCCTCCACCTCATGCCAGTCTCATGCCGGGGCCAGGCACCGGGCGCTGTTCTGATCGGTCTCGCGGACGCTGTCGATGACGGCCTCGACCGCGGTGCCGACCTGGGCGAGCCGCTCGCTGGCCTTGCCGATCTCGACGCCGACGGCTTCGGAGAACGCGTTCACCGCGTCGGCGAGCCCCGCGGCACCGTCGAGGTCACCGAACGAGCCGGCGCTGACACCCTCGGGAAGACCGTCCGCGGCGGCGGCCATCGGCCCGGTCTGGCCGGACACCTCGGTGCGGCACTGTTCGAGAGCTTCGAAGTTGACGGTGAATCCGTCCATTGGCCATCTCCACAAGTCAGGACTGCCTGGCCGCACTCGTCAGGTTCTCGACGGTGCGAACGTGTCACTGACAGTGGCGTGCGGCACTCCCCCAGGCCAGGACCGCGCACCGGCCATCTATGTCCCGTGGAAAAGCCGTGGTCAGCTCCCGCCGGCCGGGCGAGCCGGACGGTGCTGTCCGCAGGACCGGGTCAGTCCTGTGTGGCCTGGGTGAAGATCTCCGGTGGTGCCTGCAGATCGTGGGCGCGGAAGAGGACGGCGTGCTCGACGTCCATGGCCTTGCCACTCATCGCGGCGAACATCGGGATGATGTCCTTGGGGGCGGGGTGGCCCGGGAGCGCGGCGAGGTAGGCGGCGTGCGACTCGAGCGAGGCGATGCCACGGTTCAGCGGTTCGCCGGTGACGTCGACGCCGTGGGTCGCGCCGGAGCCGGCGAGCCCGGGGACGATGTACCAGCGCGCGGAGTGTGGTTCGAGGCCGTCGTCGACCTGGTCCGGGAAGACCCACCGGTTGCCCGCGTCGCGCACCGCGTCGAGCGTCGCGAGCCCGGCTGCGCGGTGGTCGGCCTGGTCGAAGCCGAAGGGAGTCTCGATCTCGTAGCTGGTGCCGAGGACGACGTCGGGCTTGAACCGGCGGATCTCCCGGCAGATGTCGCGGCGCAGGTCGAGGCCGTAGACGAGCACGCCGTCCGGGTGTTCGAGGACGGTCAGGTGGTCGACGCCGACGACGGCGCAGGCGGCCTGCTGCTCGGCGACTCGCAGGCGCGCGGTCTCCTCGGGCGGGTTCGGCATGCCGGCCTCGCCGCGGGTGAGCAGGAGATAGCCGACCTCGATGCCGCGCGCCGTCCAGCGAGCCACGGCCGCGGACGTGCCGTACTCCATGTCGTCGGGGTGCGCGACGACGCAGAGCACCCGCTGGAAGGACTCCTCCGGGAGAGCAGGCAATGTCATGTCCGTCATTCTCCTCTCCTCACTTGGACTCGATCCGTCCCAGTGGGTTGGCGTCGGCCGACAACGTCTTCTGCGCGGCCGACCAGTCGGCGTCCTCGATGTCGAGTGCATGGCGAAGGTAGGCCCAGGTGAGCCGCTGGATCAACGCGACTCGCTCAGGACTCTCGTCCGTTGTCTCCTTGGCCTCGTAGCCGGGGATGCCGCCGAGCGAGTGCTCTGCCCCGAACAGGGTGAGCAGGCTCTTGCTGCCGGGACTCAGGAAGTACGGGTCGGCCATCCAGTCCGGGCCCCGCACGGTCAGCGGCGAGTGGTCCCGATCCCCCGCGACCACGAGCGCGGGCGTGGCCATGTCCGCGAAGCTCGGGTTCATGAAGGGGAAGTTCTCGACCGCGAACGGCGTCAGGTCGGCCCCGCCCAGCCCGGCCGTGGCCAGCAGGACGCCCACCTTGATGCGCGGGTCGGACAGGTCCTCTCCTTCTCCCGTCCGGGGGTCGAGGACTCGCAGGCCCAGCAGGTTGCCCGCCGTCTGGCCGCCGAAGGAGTGGCCGGCCGCGGCGATGCGGCTTCGATCCAGGCACCCGCCGAGGCCGGGAACCGCGGCTTCGAGGAGATCGAGCTGATCGAGCACGCGCTTGGCGTCCTCGACGCGGTGGCGCCAGATCCGTGGTGTGCGGGGATCGTCCGGCGCGAGGCCCAGCGTCCGCGAGTCGAGATGAGTGGGTTGGACGACCACGAAGCCGTGCGCGGCCCAGAAGTCGGCCAGCGGGCCGTAGCCGTCCATCGACGAGCCGAAGCCGTGCGAGAAGACGACGATCGGCAGGTCGCTGCCGGCCACGGGCGCGGACACCTTCACGCGCAGGTCCGCACCACGTCCCGGCGCCGGCAGCACCAGCGGCTTCACCGAGACGATCGGACCGGTCACCGTCATGTCGGATCCAATCGTTGGCTCGCAGGTCCCGTTCTGGCACCATGAGCGAACCGGAACGTCGTCCCGGTTAACATACGGGACAGTGTCCCGTTTAGTAAAGCCGGACAGGGAGGGAGGTGCACGGTGAGCGACAGACACAAGCGGGCAGACGCCCGGCGCAACGAGAAGACCCTGCTCGATGCGGCGGCCGCCGTGTTCGTCACCTCAGGTGTCCAAGCGCCGATCCGCGAGATCGCGGCCAAGGCCGACGTCGGGACGGCGACGATCTACCGCCACTTCCCGACCCGCGCGGAGCTCATCGTCGCCGTCTACCGGCACCAGGTCGAGGCCCTCGCCGAGGCCGGGCCCACGCTCCTGGCGGGCAGCGCGACGCCGTACGCCGCCCTGGGCCAATGGATGGACGCCTTCGTCGACTTCGTGGTCACCAAGCAGGGACTGGCCACCGTGCTCCAGTCCGACGACCCCTGCTTCGATCCCCTGCACGCCTACTTCCTCGATCGACTCGTGCCCGTGTGCACCCAGCTGCTCGACGCCGCCGCCGGGTCGGGTGAGATCCGCTCCGGCCAGGACGCCTACGAGCTCATGCGCGGCGTCGGGGGCCTCTGCGCGGGTGCGGGCAGCAATCCCCGCTACGACGCACGCCGACTGGTCGACCTTCTCATCGCGGGACTACGCCGCCCGCGGTGAGGCACTAGCGGGCGGAGAGTGGCAGCCGGACAGCCGGCGGGAGCGGCGCCGGGGCCGGGGCCGCCCGGAACGACTGGATCATGAGCGCCGCGAAGCGACGTGACGCGGCCACCCTCGTCTCGGGTGACTCGGCGCGGATGCCCTCGTTCGCCATCAGCGCCAGGATCATGTCCTCCAGCACGAAGTCCGCTCGCAGGTCGCCCTGCTGCTGGGCGCGCCGGATGAGCTCGACCAGCAGGCGCAGCGTGCGGTCACGGTCCGCGGTGAAGCCGGCCGCCTCGGGGAGCTGCGAGGTGAAGGCGCGGGAGAAGCCCCGGTCGAGGGCGTGCACGGCCATCAGCTTCTCGATCACCAGGCAGAAGCCGCGCCACGGGTCGGCTGCCGCGAGGCCGTCCGCGACGACCGCGGAGCACGTGGCCAGCTGGCCGGCGAAGGCCTCCGTGAACAACGCTTCCTTGGTCGGAAAGCGTCGGTAGACCGTCGCGACGCCCACCTGCGCGCGCCGGGCGATCTCCCGGATCGGCACGTCGAGGCCCTCGGTGGCGAAGGCCATGCGGGCGACCGCGAGGATGCGCTCGCGGTTGTCGTTGGCGTCCGAGCGCAGCTGGTGCCTCACTTCGGCGGTCACCGTTCTCACTTTAGCCAAGTGGACGGGGTGCTCCGTTACGGTCCGGCTCATGAGAGCTGTGCTGTTCAACGAATACGGCCCGCCGGACGTCGTGCACGTGGCCGAGGTCGAGGCGCCGCACGCGGGACCGGGCGAGATCCGCGTCGCCGTGCGGGCGACCGGACTCTCGCCGGGCGAGACCTACATCCGCTCCGGGAAGCTGCGCGACGTCGTGCCCACGACGTTCCCGTACCGGACCGGGTTCGACGCCGCGGGCGTGGTGGACGAGGTCGGGGACGGCGTCGCGGACACCGAGGTCGGGGACGAGGTCTTCGGCATGGCGACCATGGCCGCGCGCGGCGCCAACGCGGACCACGCGGTGCTGGCGGCGTGGGCACCCAAACCGGCCCGGTGGACCTGGGCGGAAGCGGGCGGCGCCGCGGGCAGTGTCGAGACGTCCACCCGGGTCCTCGACCGGCTCGCGGTCGGCGCCGGGCAGACCCTGCTGGTGCAGGGCGCGGCCGGTGGCGTGGGCGCGGTCGCCGTCCAGCTGGCGGTTGCCCGTGGCGCCAGCGTCATCGGCACGGCGAGCGAGCACAACCACGACTTCCTGCGTTCCCTCGGCGCGGCGCCGACGACGTACGGTCCGGGCCTGGTCGAACGGGTGGACGCGCTGGCGCCGGCCGGCGTGGACGCGGTGTTCGACTGTGCCGGCGGGTCGCTGCCCGACCTCATCGCCATCGCCGGTGACGCCGCGCGCGTGGTGACGATCGCCGACTTCGCCGCGGCAGCCCACGGCGTGCACATGTCACACGGAGCGCCCGCCGACGACACCGCCGCGACACTCGGTGCCGCGGCCGATCCGCTGGCGGTACACGGTCTCGGGATCGCGGTCGCGCTGGCCGAACGGGGCGGGCTGCGGGTGCCGGTCGCGGCGACGTTCCCACTAACGGAGGCCGCTGCCGCGCACGAGCTGAGCGAAAGCCGCCACGCCCGCGGGAAGATCGTGCTGGTGCCCTGATCGGGCGCGCGGCCGGGCGGCGAGGTCCACACTGGAGAAACGACCCGCGAGGCCGGGTGAAGCCGTTCAAAGGGAGCGTGTCTTGGCAACGGAAGTCACTGCCGGCATCCGCGGCGCGACCGCACTGGTCACCGGCGGTTCGCGAGGTATCGGTGCGGTCATCGCGCGACACCTGGCGGCCGCCGGCGCGACCGTCGTGATCAGCGGGCGGGACGTCGACGCGCTCGACAACGTGCTGACCGGCCTGCGCGACTCGGGCCATGCCGCCCATGCCGTGCCCGCCGACCTCACCGACTCCGGTCAGGTCGCGGAGCTGCACCGCCGCGTCGCCGACCTCGCCGGCCCGGTGGACCTTCTCGTCGCGACGGCGGGCGGGCTGGGCGAGCCGGTGCAGCTGGTGTCGATGACCGACGAGCAGTGGCACGCCAGCGTCGACGCCAACCTGACCTCGGCGTTCTACACCCTGCGCGCGTTCCTGCCCGACATGATCGCCCAGGGCCGAGGGGCCGCGGTCATGATGTCGTCGACCGCCGGCCGGCAGACCTCACCCGCGTCGCCCGCCTACGGCGCCGCCAACGCCGGCCTGCTGATGCTCACCCGCCAGGCCGCGCTGCAGGTCGCCGAACACGGCGTGCGGATCAACGCGATAGCCCCCGGCACGATCCACACCGAACGCCTCGACCGCCTGATGCCGGCCGACGCCCGCGAGCGCGTCGCCGCCATGCACCCCCTCGGCCGCCTCGGCACCCCCGACGACATCGCGAACGCCGCGCTGTTCCTCCTCAGCGACAACGCATCCTGGATGACCGGCGCCACCCTCGACGTCAACGGCGGCCGCATCATGACCTGACAGCGTCGTGTCAATGACCGACATCGGCGGCGGCCAGTATCCAGAAGCTGCTCATCGAGCAGTGGACATCGGCTTCCCTCGAGGGGTGATTCCCATTCCCGGAAAGAACGTCCGCAGGTGCGTGCGGCGTGTTGCCCTTTCGCCGCGGTGGTGGCCACGGTGCTGGGAATGTCGGCGACGACACCCGCGTCGGCTGACCCGTACTGGCAGACCTACACGATGACGTCGCATTGGAGCTGTACACACCACGATTGGCCCTGGCCTGGGGTGTCCTCGGCCACGTGCGTCATCGTCAACGGCAATGCCACCCAAGCCGCGGTCATCGTGTCCAACCAACGCTACGTCCAGGCGGAGGTCGGAGTGTCGCTCAACGTCTCGTTGTACTGGGACGACTCCCCCACACGGAAGATGTGCACCTGAACATCTCGCCCCGGAACCGACCGTCGGAGGACGCGCCGCGGTCGAGCTGCGGCGCGCCCTCCGGATCCGGTTACCGGGGCAGGTGGCCGGTGTAGCTGCGGTGGACGACCACCGCCGACACGCTCACGTACCCGTCGGCCAGGGCCTTCGTGTCGCTGTCGGGGTCGAGGGTCGGCGGTGGGAGGACCGGGTTGTACGACAACTGGTACGCCCCGTCCCCCGCGTCCGTGTAGGACACCCGGCCCGTTCGCCACCCGGCCGACCGACGTCCAGCGCACCCGCGACGGCCCGGAGCCCGGCGCGACGTCCGGCTGGTTGACGTTCACCACCACCATGTCTCGCAGCAGGGACCACACCCGAGGCGAGGTGAGCAGCCGGCCGACGACGGCGGCAGCGGCCGCATAGGTCTCGGTCGTCGGTGGTGGCGAGACGACGGAGCCGGCGCTGACCGCCATGGCGGGCACGCCCCGCTCGACCGCGGCACTGGCCGCGCCGATCGTGCCGGACAGGTTGATCGCGAGGCCCGTGTTGGGACCCGCGTTGGTCCCGGAGACGACCAGGTCCGGCCCGTCTGTCCACTCGAGACGTTGCGGCACCACGGCACTCAGCGCGAGCTCGGTCGCGTCCGCCGGGGTGATCGACTGGCTGGCCGGACCACACGCGACGCTGCCCTGACACACGCCCAGCACCAACCCGCGCGACGGCGCGTTCGCGCAGTCGGCGGAGAACTCGGCGGGCACCGCCATGGGCGCGTCGGCGTGCACGGCGGCGACCCCGGCCGTGGACCGGCTCCGGCCGCCCTGTGGTGTCCACGGCCCGACGACCGCCACGTCGGCTCCGGCACGACATAACGCCTGCCGGAGCACGAACAGCCCTCGCCCGTCCGTTCCGTCGGGCTTCGCCGCCTGCACCGAGTCGTCGTTGACCAACAGAATCTTCTTGCCCACCAGCGAAACCGGCCGTTCCTGCCGCGGGCTGGCCTGAGCGGGCGCAGCCAACGACAGGACCACCACCGCCGCGACCGCTACTCGCAAAGCCTTGAACCGCATCGCCACCTCCTCACATGATCGTTAACGGAGGAACAGGGTAAACGGGGATCCCCTACGGTGGTCCGGGTGCCGACCTTCGAGGAGATCACCCGACACGACGACTCCGACCCGTCCGAGAACCCGTGGGTGAATGGGCCGCCACCGCCGGAGACGGTCGCGATCGTCGCCTACCGGCCCGAGTGGCCGCGCCGCTACGAGAGCATGGCGGCAGACATCCGCACCGCGCTCGGCGAGGCGGTGCTCGACCTCGAGCATGTCGGGTCGACCTCGGTCGAGGGGCTGGCCGCCAAGGACGTCATCGACATCGACCTGACGGTGGCCGACCCCCGCGACGAGGACCGGTACGTCCCGCGGCTCGCGCGGATCGGCTACACCCTCACGGTCCGCGAGCCGTCCTGGCACGAGCACCGGTGCCTGCGGCTGGACGACCCCCGGGTGAACCTGCACGTGTTCGGGCCGGACTGCCCGGAGCTCATCCGGCACCGCATGTTCCGCGACTGGCTGCGCGACCACCCCGAGGACCGCGCGCGGTACGAGGACGCGAAGCGGGCGGCGATCCCGGGAGGCGGGCACGTCATGGACTACAACGCCCGCAAGCAGGAGACCATCCGCGCGATCTACGACCGGCTCTTCCGCGCGGCGGGAATGCTGTAGTCGAGGATCCGCCTCAACCGGTGAGCGGGCAGGTGCGGGGTCCTCGGGTCGCCGCGCCGCTGGTGAGGGTGATCGGCGCGGTGGTGGACAGCGCGTCGCGGACCGTGCACACGATCTGGTCAACGGCCGCGGCGGAGAGCGTCGTGACGTCGGCCGTCACGACGACCTCGACCTTGCCGGACCCATCGGTGGTGACGGTGACCGGGTCGAGTCCGGTGGGAACCTCGCTCGTCAGCTTCGCGGCCCGCTCGTCGTCGTCGGGCCCCTCCTGGAGCAACGCCAGAGTCTGCGTGGGCGACGGACGCAGGCGCGTCGGGCGATGCACCGGCTTCAGCGCGGAGCCGGCGAGGAGGTAGATGTCCGCGCCCTCCCCCCGTACCGGCGGCGAGCCAGGCTGGACGAGCGCCGGTCCGGTGGGTGCGGGCCCACCGGTGATCACTCCGCTCGGCCGCACCCCGCAGCCGGCGCTGAGCACGGCGGTCAGCACCACCCAGGCGAGCAGGTGTCGTCGCGTCATCGGCTGTCTCCGGGTTCGCCGGCCGGCCGCGGCAGGTGGACGGTGAACAGCGCCCCGGCGGCGGGACGGTTCTCGGCGGTCAGGTCGCCGCCGTGCAACCGGGCGTTCTCCCGCGCGATCGCCAGGCCGAGGCCGCTTCCCTCGGAGCGGGCCCTGGCGGTGTCGGCCTTGTAGAACCGGTCGAACACGTGCGGCAGCACGTCCGCGGCGAGCCCCGGTCCGCCGTCGCCGACCTCGATGTCCAGCCGGTCCGGCCGGACGTGCGTCCGCACGGACACCGGGGGCGCGCCGTGCCGGAGCGCGTTGCCGACCAGGTTCGCGACGATCACGTCCAGCCGGCGGGGGTCCAGGCGTGCCACGACGTCGAGCGGCAGGTCGGTCTCCACGCGGTCGGACCAGCCACGGGCGCGCAGGGTCGCGCGGATCGCCTCGGCGACGTCGACGTCGTCGAGCGCGAGGGTCGCGGTGCCGGCGTCGAACCGGCTGACCTCGATGAGGTCGTTGACCAGCCGGGTGAGCTTGCCGGTCTCCTCGCCGACCAGGCGGGCGGCCCGGCCGGCGTCACCCGGCAGGCGTTGCGCCTCGTCGTCGAGGATGTCGGTGACCGCGGTCATCGCGGCCAGCGGGGTGCGCAGCTCGTGGGACACGTCGGCCACGAACCGCCGCGCCTCGGCCTCCATCCGGCGCAGTTCGCCGAACTGCCGCTCCAGCGTCTCCGCGGTGTTGTTGAACGTGCGTGCGACGTCGGCCAGCTCGTCGGTGCCGCTGACCCGTGCGCGAGCAGTCAGGTCCCCCTCCCCCAGCCGGTTGGTCGCCCGGCGCAGCTCGCGCACCGGGCCGAGTACACCGCGGCCGGCCAGCAGCGCCAGCAGCACGGCGAACATCAGGGCCATCGCGCCGGTGAGCCATGCCTGGGTGGCGAGCCGGCCGATGCTCTCCTGCTCGGGTTCCAGGCTGCGCACGGAGTAGACCTCCAGCTCCGCCGACTGCGTGGCCCCGCCCGGCTGGACGAGTCTCACCTGGGTGCCGATGACCAGGACGGGGTGACCGTCCACCGACACCCGTTGCCACGCGACATGTCCCCCGCGTACCGCGTGCCGCAGCTCCGGTGGCAGCGCTTCCGGGCCCGGGTTGCCCGCCGACCGGAGGTCCCGGAAGACGGCGACCGCGGTGTCCTCGCGGTCGGACAACCGGCCGGCGATCTCGTCGAGCGTGGCTTGGCTGAGCGGCATTTCGCCGAGTGGGAACAGGGTCTCGATCCGTTCGGTCATCGTCAGCACCGCGGTGTCCTGTGTCTTCTGCAGGATGACGTCGCGCGCCAGGACGTAGTCGACGCCGGCGACGAGCACGGCGGTGCTCACGCCGAGCAGCACGAAGGCCATGAGCAGGCGGGTGCGCAGGCTCCTGGCCCCACCGAGGAACCGGTCTGCCAGGTTCACAGTGGACCGAACCGGTAACCGAACCCCCGTACGGTCTGGATGTACGCCGGTGCCGCGGAGTCGTCCTCGATCTTCGCGCGCAGCCGCTGCACGCAGGCGTCCACCAGCCGGGAGTCGCCGAGGTAGTCGTGTTCCCACACCAGTTCGAGCAGCTGCCGCCGGCTCAGCACGCGGCCCGGTGTCGCCGACAGCTCCAGCAGTAGGCGCAGCTCGGTCGGCGCGAGACGAACCGGCTCGCCGCGTTTGCCCACCACCAGCGCGACCCGGTCGACGGTGAGGTCACCATGTCGCTCCACCGGCGGAGGTCCGGCGTTCGCCAGGCCACCACCGCTGCGCCGCAGCACGGCCCGGATGCGCGCCTCGAGCACCCTCGGCTGCACCGGCTTGACCACGTAGTCGTCGGCGCCGGCCTCCAGCCCGGCCACCACGTCCATGTCGTCGTCGCGGGCGGTCAGCATGATGATCGGCAGGTCGCCGTCGGTACGGATCCGGCGGCAGATCTCGAACCCGTCCATCCCCGGCAACATGAGATCCAGCACCACGACGTCGGGTGGCGTGGCGCGCAGTAACTCCAGCCCCTGCTCGCCGGTCTCGGCGGCGTCGACGGCATGTCCCTGCCGGGTCAACGCCAGCTCAAGACCGGTACGTACCGCGCGGTCATCCTCGATCAACAGCACTCGGGACATGGGCCTCACTATCGCAGCGTTCGACTTCATGATCGGCGGGTTTTGTCCCGGCGATGTTCGCGGACTGTTCTGGTTCTGTCACGAACCACCGGCCCCGGCGGTTCGTGTCGGACCATGCCCCGGCTGTGGCGTCCTCATTACACAACGCGGATCGGGTGCGCGCATTCGCTGCCGACAGTGGGCGTCATGGTCGAAACCGAGTCCCGCTCCGTGCGGCTGCGTGCCCTCGCCACCAAACTGATCGCCCGATGTCTGCTGCCCCTGGCCGCGCTTCGCGCACCCGGTCGCGCCCGCTGGCTCGCCTGCCAGTGGGCACTGGGCATCCGGTTTCCGGTCGAGGATCTCGACGGGCTGTCCCCTACCGCGCGTGCCGCGTTCACCTCGGCCCGCGCCGAGGCGTTCTGGCGGCACGGTCAGCTGCTCGGCCTCACCTCCGGCCACCGGGACGCCGCTGAGCAGCATCGGCTGTTTGCCGCGGAGGTCCGCCGCGCCGGCTCGAGGTCGGCGGCCCGCCGCCGGGTGCTTCCGCCCGAGGAGTCCGCCCACGTCGCGGGCATCGCCATCGACGTGCGGCCGGCAGACGGGGCACGCTGGCTCGAGCGGCACGGTCACCGCTACCACCTGTACCGCCGCTACGACAACGAATGGTGGCACTTCGAGTACCGGCCCGAGTGCGCCGGGCAGGCACCACCTCGCCACCCGCACCCCGGTGCTGTAGCACAGCTGTGACACGTTGATCGCGGCGCGCGGATGTCGTTCGGCCACGGTGAACGTATGCGTACTCCGTCGCCGCACGCGCACGCCGTCGTGCACCTGGACGCGGTGGCGCACAACACGGCGCTGCTCGCCGCCGGTACGCAGGCGGCCGTGATGGCGGTCGTCAAGGCCGACGGCTTCGGTCACGGGGCCGTGCGGGTGGCGAGCGCCGCACTCTGCTCGGGCGCGACCTGGCTGGGCGTGACGACCTGCGCCGAGGCATTGCACCTGCGCGCCGGGGGCATCACCGCGCCGATCCTCAGCTGGCTGCACAGCCCGCTGGAGGACTTCGGCGCCGCACTGCTGGCCGATGTGGACCTGTCGGTGTCCACACTGGACCAACTGCGTGCGGTCGCCGCGAGCGCTGCGGAGCTGGGCGTCACCGCCGAGGTGCACCTGAAGGCGGACACCGGACTGCACCGCAACGGCGCGCCACCCCAGGAATGGCGAGACCTGGTGCGCCTGGCCCGCGACCTGGAGACCGCCGGGCACGTGCGGGTGCGGGGCGTCTGGTCGCACCTGGTCAGCGGCACGGCGGCCGACACCACGACCCGATCACAGGTCACGCGCTTCGACGAGGCGGTCGAACTCGCGCGGGGCGCCGGGCTGCGACCGGAGCTCCGTCACCTGGCGAACTCCGCGGCGACCCTCGGCGCACCGGAGACCCACTACGAGCTCGTCCGTCCCGGCATCGGGCTCTACGGGGTGGAGCCGGATCCGCGGCGGGTCTACGGGTTGCGCGGCGCCATGACGTTGCGCGCGCGGTTGATCCTCGTCAAGCGGGTACCGGCCGGCAGCGGCGTGTCCTACGAGCACGACTACGTCACCGCCCGCGACACCACGCTCGCGCTGGTGCCCCTGGGCTACGCGGACGGTGTGCCCTGGACCGCGGCCAGGCACGCCGAGGTCTCGATCGCCGGCCGCAGGCATCCGGTGGCCGGCAGGATCGCGATGGACCAGCTCGTCGTCGACGTCGGCGACGCCGAACCCCGGATCGGCGACGAGGTCGTCCTTTTCGGACCCGGTACCGACGGAGAGCCGACGGTGGCCGACTGGGCCGGGTGGGCGAACACCGTCCCACACGAGATCATCACCGGCATCGGCCCCCGGGTAGCCCGCACACTACGCCCATTCCGAGGAGTCGTTACGTGTCTGAGCCGAAGATCCGAGTCGCCGTCCTGTTCGGTGGCCGCAGCGGCGAGCACGAGGTGTCATGCGAGTCGGCGGCGAGCATCCTCGCCGGCCTCGACCGGAAACGGTACGAGATCCTGCCGGTCCGGATCGGCAGGGACGGTGTCTGGGCCAGTGTTCCGGCGATGCCCGACCTGCCGACCGTCGAGGACGTCCTGCGGTGGCAGCAGAACGGCTTCCCCGAGACCGGCGACACCCCGCCGGCGCGCAGCATCCTCGCCGCCGCGCAGGAGCTCATGTGGTGTGACGTGGTGTTCCCGGCGTTTCACGGCCGCTACGGGGAGGACGGCGCGGTACAGGCGATGCTGGAGGGCTTCGGGATTCCGTACGTCGGCAACGGCGTCGCGGCCAGTGCGCTGAGCATGGACAAGGAGTACACGAAGAAGATCATCGCCTGCGCCGGCCTCGCGGTGGCCGAGGGCGTCGTCCTCCGCGAGGGGCAGCACGACGTCGCCCCGGAGGACCGCGACCGGCTGGGACTCCCGGTGTTCGTCAAGCCTGCCCGCGAGGGCTCGAGCATCGGTGTGTCCAAAGTGGAGGACTGGGCCGAGCTGCCGGCAGCTCTCGACCGGGCCCGCAAGAGCGACGACAAGGTACTGGTGGAGGCGGCGGTCCCCGGCCGGGAGATCGACATCGGGGTGCTCGAACGGCCGAGCGGCGACCTCGAGGTCAGCCCACCGATGGAAATCCTGCCGTCCACCGAGCACACCTTCTTCGACTACCAGGCCAAGTACGCCGACTCCGCCACCGTGTTCGACGTCCCCGCCAGGCTCGACCCGGCGACCACCCACGCCATCGGCCAGGACGCCCTGCACCTGTTCCGCGAGTTGGGCTGCTCCGGTCTCCTGCGGGTCGACCTCTTCCTCCGCCCCGACGGCACGAGGATCATCAACGAGGTCAACACCTTCCCCGGCTTCACCAGCGTCTCCCAGTACCCCAAGATGTGGCAGGCCGCCGGCCTCGACTACGGAGAACTCCTCGACGTCCTGGTCGACACCGCCCTCACCAGCCACCGCGCGCGGCGTCGCCTATCCCTCGGCGTCGCCGACTATCTTGCGTAGTGCGGCCACGTGGCCCCGATAGGCGGTGCGGCCGGGGCCGGTGAGACCGAGCCAGACCCGCTGACGGGTGTCGCGGACGGCGCGTCGCTGGCTGACGTAGCCGGCGTCCGCCAGGACCGAGATGTGCTTGCTCAGCGCGGACTTGCTGATGCCGAGCATGGTCAGCAGGGTGCCGAACTCGACCTCCTGCACCGGTTCCAGTGCCGCACAGATCCGCAGCCGCATCGGGGCGTGCACGACCTGGTCGAAGCCGTCCTCGACCTGTGACTCGGTGTCCGGCGCTGAGCTCATCGGCGGGCGGCCCGCGCGCTCAACGCCAGCCCGGTACCGGCGAACAGCACGAACGTGAGCACCGCGGCCGCGATCGGCGCCCACCACGCGAACCGGGCGACGACCGCACCAGCGAACAGCACGACGATCGAAGGGCCGTACAGCAGCACGATCTCCTGCCACCGCATGGCGGTGCTGGTCCAGCCCTCGCACACCCCGCGCACCCGACCCGCGGCGACGGCCAGCCAGATGGCGGCGACCGCGGCCACCGCGGTGAGACCGATACCGAACAGGTCCGGCAGCACCGTCGCGAACGGCAGCATCGCCAGCACCGCCGCCGTGGCGAACCAGTACCACGTCGGATACCCCGCCCACGCCACCCGCGCCCGGCTCTCCCGCGCGGACGCCAACGCCGAGGACGCCTCGGCGGCACTGATCGAACCACTCGTTTCCATGCCGGCAACTCTAGAGTTTCCAACTCGGAAACACAAACGCGTGCTACGCGCCGAGCCCGTTGATCCGGGCGAGGGCGTGCTCGGGTGAGTGACCGGCGGTGAGGTCGACGTCGTCGACGAGCTTGCCGGTCGGTTCGTCGGCGAGCAGCACGGCCGGTCGGCCGATCAGTGCCCGTGCGATGGCGACCCGCTGCTGCTCGCCGCCGGAGAGGCGGGACGGGACGGTGTCCGCCCGGTGGCCCAGGCCGACCGCGAACAGCAGCTCCCGCGCCCGCGCCGCCTTGTCGAAGTCCACCTTGTACGGCAGCACGGGTGCGAGCACGTTGTCGGCGGCGGTGAGCGCCGGCAGCAGGTGGTAACGCTGGAACACGAACCCCACCGTGCGCCGGTAGGCCACGAGCCGCCTGCGGTTCAACGACTCGACGGCCAGCCCGTCGACCTCGACCGTGCCGCTGTCCGGCTTGTCGATCGCGCCAATGAGGTGCAGCAGCGTCGACTTGCCGGAGCCACTCGGTGCGGTGAGCGCGACGACGCGGCATTGGCCGACCTGGCGACGCCTGTGGCAGCGGGAACCGACTCGCCGCAGCGAACGCGGTCGGCGGGCTGACTCACCCGCGTCGATGAATTCCGGACCCGGCCAACCCCTCTACTCATAACCTATCAAATGTATTTGGAATACATTTGACCGGGGGCCAACGGGAATTCTTTGGCATTCTTTGAGCTATTGTCGCGCCATGACCTCACCCACCGAATCGTCGGTGTTGTCCTTGCTGCGTCCCCGGTTGGGTCCCTACCGTCGGCCGATTGTCGCGGTCGCCGTGCTCCAGGCCGTGCAGGCGCTGGCGATGCTGTATTTGCCGACTCTCAATGCCGACGTGGTCGACTACGGCGTACTCACCGGCAATACCGGATATGTCATCGGACACGGTGGGATCATGCTCGCGGCCACGCTGGCACAGGTCGGGTGCACGGGCGCCGCGGTGTATCTGGGCGCGCGGGTCGCGATGGGGCTGGGTGCGGACCTGCGGGTGGCGCTGTTCGACCGGGTGTCGGGCTTCTCCGGCCGGGAGCTGGGCCGGTTCGGCGCCTCGTCGTTGCTGACCCGCAGCACCAACGACGTCCAGCAGGTGCAGCTGCTGGTGTTCACCATCGTGACCCTGCTGCTGCCCGCGCCGTTCGTGGCGGTGGGCGGGGTCTTCCTCGCCGTGCGGCAGGACGTGACGGCGTCGCTGGTGCTGCTGGTGGCGGTGCCGGTCGGGATGGTGACGATCGGTTTGCTCATCCGGCGGATGGTGCCCGCGTCGCGGCTGCTGCAGCGGTACGTGGACGCGGTCAACCGGGTGATGCGCGAGCAGATCACCGGCATCCGCGTGATCCGGGCTTTCGTCCGCGACGCGCACGAGCGACGCCGGTTCGCCGAGGCGAACACCGACCTGATGGCGGTGGGCATCCGGTTGGGCCGGGTGCAGGCGTTCTTCGGCGCCGCGTCGCTGGTGATCTCCAACCTGGCGGCGGTCGCGGTGCTGGCGATCGGCGGGCAGCGGATCGTGGACGGCGACCTGCGGGTGGGGGAACTGATCGCGTTCCTGACCTACCTGACCCAGATCCTGGGCGCGGTCATGGCTGCGATGGGCGCGTTCATGCTGGCGCCACGCGCGAAGGTCAGCGCCGGCCGGATCGCCGAGGTGCTGACGACCGAGCCGAGCATCGGCGACCCGGTCGAACCGGTCAGCGTCGCGAACTGGCGGGGTGACCTTGCGATCGCCGACGTCACGTTCGGCTATCCGGGTGCCGAACGTCCCGTCCTGCGCGGGGTGAGCCTGTCCGCCCGGCCCGGCCGGACGACCGCGATCACCGGCTCGACCGGTAGCGGCAAGACGACCCTGGTCAACCTCGTCGCCCGACTGCTCGACGTCGACCACGGCGCGATCCGCATCGACGGCGCCGACGTGCGGGACCTGGCCAGGCGCGACCTGGCCGCGCACGTCGGGCTGGTGCCCCAGCGGGCCTACCTGTTCGCCGGCACGGTCGCGGACAACCTGCGCTACGGCAGCCCCTCCGCCGACGACGAGCAGTTGTGGCACGCGCTGGAGGTCGCCCAGGCGGCCGGGTTCGTCAAGGCGATGCCGGACGGGCTGGACACGGCAATCGGGCAGGGCGGCGGCACGGTGTCCGGCGGTCAGCGCCAGCGGCTGGCGATCGCCAGGGCGTTGCTGGCGCGGCCGCGGATCTACCTGTTCGACGACGCGTTCTCCGCGCTGGACAACGCCACCGAGCTGTCGTTGCGTACCGCGCTCGCTCGCGAGATCGCCGACGCCACCCAGGTGATCGTCGCGCAGCGGGTGTCCACCATCCGCACCGCGGACACGATCGTGGTGCTCGAGGCGGGCCAGGTCGAGGCCGTCGGCACCCACGAGGAACTCCTTGCCGCCAGCCCCACCTACGCGCAGATCGTCGACTCACAGCTGACCGTCGAGGAGGCCGCGTGATGAGCTCGCCACAGGGGTCGACCGGCTTCCGGGGCACGGCGATGCGCCTGCTCGCCACGTTGCGCCCGGACCGGCCACGGATCATCGCCATGACCGCCCTCGCGCTCGTCGGCAATGCCGCGATGCTGACCGTCCCGCTGCTGCTCGGCCACGCCACCGACGTCATCCTCGACGGCATCGGGGACGGCGCCGTCGACTTCGGTGCGTTCACCCGGGACCTGCTGATGGCCGGCGTGCTGACCGCGCTGTTCGGGGTGTGCACGGTCGCCCAGAGCCGGCTGACCGCCACGGTCGTGCAGCGGATGGCCTTCCGGCTGCGCGAACGCACCGACGTGGTGCTGTCCCGCCTGCCGCTGGCCTACTTCGACACCCAGCCGCGTGGCGACCTCCTTTCCCGTACCACCAACGACATCGACAACCTCGCGCAGTCCGCGCAGCAGACGGCCAACCGCATCCTCGCCTCGGTGTTCCTGTTCGTCGGTTCGCTGGTGATGATGCTGCGCATCTCGCTGCTGCTGACCGCGGTCGCGGTGGTGCTGGTCCCGGTGACGGTGTGGACGGCCAAGGTGATCGGCCGTCGCGCCAAACCTCAGTTCGCCCGGCAGTGGAAGGCCACCGGATCGCTCGGCGGCCACCTGGAGGACGTCTACACCGGACACGACCTGGTCACCGCGTTCGGGCGCTGGCGTCAGGCGCGGCAGACCTTCGTCGCGCACAACGACGAACTGCGCACCGACCGGCGCCGCCGCGCAGTTCCACTCCGGACTGATCGCGCCGGCCCTGGCCTTCCTCGGCAACCTCGGCTACGTGCTGGTCGCGGTGGTCGGCGGGCTGCGCGTCGCGGCCGGCGCCCTGACCATCGGCGACATCCAGGCGTTCATCCAGTACGTCCTGCGGTTCAACCAGCCGATCTCGCTGATCGCGTCGATGACCGGGCAGATCCAGTCCGCGATCGCCTCGGCCGAACGGGTCTTCGAACTGCACGACGCCGAACCGCAACGGCCGGACCCGGACGAGCCGCGCCGTCCGGCCGACGTCACCGGGCGAGGTCGACTTCACCGACGTGTCCTTCCGCTACCGGCCGGACCAGCCCCTGATCGACCACCTGTCCCTGACCGTCCAACCCTGGACAGACCGTGGCGATCGTCGGCCCCACCGGCGCGGGCAAGACCACGCTGGTCAACCTGCTGCTGCGGTTCTACGACGTGGACAGCGGCACGATCACCGTCGACGGCGTGGACATCGCCGACCTGACCCGCGACGACCTGCGCCGCCGGATCGGCATGGTGCTCCAGGACACCTGGCTGTGCGACGGCACCATCGCCGACAACATCGCCTACGGCCGGCCCGACGCCACCCGCGAGCAGATCGTCGCCGCCGCGACCGCCGTGCACGCCGACCACCTGATCCGCACCCTGCCCGACGGCTACGACACCGCCCTCACCGACGACGAGCGGCGGCCTCTCGGCCGGGGAACGACAGCTGATCACCATCGCCCGCGCGTTCCTCGTCGAACCCGCCATCCTGGTGCTCGACGAGGCGACCAGCGCGGTGGACACCCGCACCGAGATGCTCGTCCAGCAGGGCTGGCCGCCCTGCGTCAGGGCCGCACCAGCTTCGTCATCGCCCACCGCCTGTCGACCATCCGCGACGCCGACCTGATCCTGGTCATGGAGTCCGGCCGCATCGTCGAACAGGGCACGCCACACCGACCTGCTCGACGTCCGGCGGCGCCTACGCCCGCCTCCACGCCGCCCAGTTCGCCGCGAGCCCGGCAGCGTGACCGGACCGTCTCGGTGGCGCCGGGCCGCGGTGCGCGGACAATGGTCACCGCCACGTAGCCCGCGCACCGGGAAGGTCCATGAGCGACAACCAGCAGCTCGTCCTCGTGACCGGTGGGTCCGGTTTCATCGCCGGGCACTGTGTGCTGCAACTCCTCGACCAGGGTTACCGGGTTCGCACCACCGTTCGGTCGCTGGGGCGGGAGGCCGCGGTGCGGGCGGTGCTCACCGACGCGGGGATGACCCGCGGCGACGACCTGGCCTTCGTCGAGGCGGACCTGACCGGCGACGCCGGGTGGGCCGAGGCGGTCGGCGGCTGTGACCACGTCCTGCACGTCGCCTCCCCCGTGGTCCCCGGGCACGTCGCCGACGAGGACGAGGTGATCGCACTGGCCCGCGACGGTGCCCTGCGCATGCTGCGAGGAGGACTGGTCGGTGCTCGACGGCCCCGGCATGGACGCCTACGGGCGCAGCAAGGTCCTCGCCGAGCGCGCCGCGTGGGACTTCGTCGAGGCCGAGGGCGGGCACATCGGGCTGACCACGATCCTGCCGGTGGCCGTCATGGGCCCGGTCATGGGCAAGGACATCTCCGGCTCGAACCACATCGTCCAGCGCATGCTCGCCGGCCGGCTGCCCGGCTTCCCCGACCTGTGGCTCCCGATAGTCGACGTCCGCGACGTCGCCCGCGCCCACGTGCTGGCCATGACCGCACCGCGGGCCGCCGGGCAGCGCATCCTGATCTCCGGCGGGCCCGCGATCCCCATGAAACGGATCGGCGCCATCCTCAAGGAACACCTCGGCGACGCCGGCCAAGCGGGTACCCACCCGCGGCATCCCGGACTTCGTCGTCCGCCTCGCCGCCCGGTTCAACGCGGAGTTCCGCCCGATCGCCCCCGACCTCGGCTACGCCAGAAGGTCTCCGGGGACAAGGCCCGTGACCTGCTCGGCCTGGCACCCCGCGATCCCGAGCAAGCCATCGTCGCCGCCGCCGAAAGCATGATCCACAAGTCACTCGTCACGAGCTGATCAGCGGAATAAGCCGCGCGCGGAGTTCCTTTGCCATGTCATGAGCGTTCGCGAGCTTCGCCTGGTCGTCACCGTCGAAGACCACGCCGAGGCGGTGCGGTTCTACCGCGACGTCCTCGGCCTGCCGGAACTGGCCGACTTCTCCTCGGCCGATGGCAACGTGGTCCTGCTGGACGCCGGCCGCGCGACCATCGAGGTCGTCGACGGACGGCAGGCCGGGTTCATCGACCGGGTCGAGGTCGGCCGGCGCGTCGCCGGCCATGTTCGCGTGGCGTTCGAGGTCGCGGACGCGGCGGCCACCACCGCGACCCTCGCCGGGGCCGGCGCCGCGGTCATCGCCGAGCCGGTTCGGACCCCGTGGAACTCGCTCAACTCACGCCTCACCGCGCCCGACGGCCTGCAGCTGACACTCTTCGAGGAACTCGGCTGACCGGCAAGTCGTGGGCGCGCATAGTGTTAGCGTCGCGTCCCCGCCGGTCGAACTCGGAGGATCATCATATCCACGGTTTATCCGCTGACTCCGGGACAGTTCGATTCGGTGTTTGGTCCTTATGGTCCGGTATTCATCAATGCTCACGTTCTCGCCGTGACCCTGGTCGTCGACGAACCGGTCGACCGTCGCCGTCTGGCGCAAGCCGTCGTCGAGCTGCGCCGGCGCCATCCCGCGTTGCGCGCGCGTCTCAATGAGTTCGGCGAGGCGGAGAACTGCCGGCAGATCGTCGACCCTGCCGACCGCGGCACGGGCGAGGTCGCGATCCACGAGATCGCCGAGTCAGATGCTGGCCGTGTGGCGGAACTGCTCACCGGCGGCCTCGCCGATCTCGCGCGCGACTTCGATGTCGTCGAGGGTCGAACCTGGGGCGTGGTCAGCGCGCGGATCGCCGTCACCAGCTACCTGGTGCTCGCGTTCACCCATTTCGTCTCCGATCTGCTGTCGGTGATGATGATGGGGCGCGAGTTCGCGCACCTGTACAACGGCCACACCGTTGCCGGTTCCGACGACGACGGGTACGACACCTACCTCGGCGAGATCGCGACGGCGCGCCGGTCGTCCTCCCCGAACTCGAACGTGACCTGGTGGCTGCACCAGCCCTGGACCGAGCTGTCCGCCGTGCCCGGACTCAGCGGCGACCCGGTGGCCGAGCAGGACTGGACCGAGCGGATCGAGTCGATCCCCCACACCGGCCAACTGACCGAACTCGACGTCGTCGCGGCGGTGAGCCGAAGCCTGCGGGACGTCTGCGGACTGACCCGCACACGCGTCGACGTCGCCAGCCACGGCCGGCTGACCCGACCCAGGTGGACGGCGATCGGCTGTATCGCCCGGGTCGTGCCGTATTTCGTCGACTGGAAAGGCAGTCCCTCACCGGCCGACGTGACTCGCCAGCTCGGCGAGGTGAAGGCACGCGAACAATCGTGGGACGCCGCGTTTCCCGCGGTGCGGCGGTTGCCGACGGTTTCGGTCGACAAACAGCTCGGCGCGCACGCGTTCGTCAACTTCCACGGCTCACTCGACGCGACGCGTTATGTCGTGCCCCCGTTCGCACTCTCCCCCGTGCGACCGTCGCATTCCCGGCCGCCACGCTACCCGTTCACGCCGTTCCGCCTCACCGTCCGCCGGACCGGGCAGCACTGGACGCTTTCCTGGCGCCACAACGCCTTCACCGACGACGAGCTCCCTTCGGAAGTAATAGCCCGAACCACGACGCTGCTCGAACAGCACTGAACTTGACGCCCAGAGGGTCAGTCCTCGGCGGGTACGTGGGCGATGGCGACGAAGTTCTGGCTCATGCCGAGCAGCGAGGGCTCGGACTCGAGTAGGCGCAGCACCGTCAGAACCCGCGCGCGCTGTGCTGGCTCGTCCAGCCGCTCGGTGAACTCGGGCAGCAGCTTCGTCACGCCGCTGGCGGCGACGAGATCATTGAGTACCAGACCTGCAGCCCTCACCTCGTCCGCGAACTCGTCGGGCAGGTGGAAGTAGGACGTGGTGAACAGCTCCGGGTCACCCCCGTGGTTGCGGTATTGCCCGTCGCCGAGGAAGGTCGCGGTCCACTCCGCGTCGTCGCGCTGGACCGGGGTGCCTCGGGCGATGTTCTCGAACAACGGATAGAACCGGGACAACGCCTTCGCCACGACGACGCCGCCCGGTCGCACGACCCGCCGCGCCTCCCGAAGGGCCGCGATACGGTCGTCGCGCACCGTCAGGTGATACAGCGGTCCGAGAAGCAGTGCGGCGTCCATGCTGTCCGCCGAGGCGTCCAGTTCCCTCGCGTCGCCGACAGCCACGCCGGCCAACGGAACGGCGGCGGCTCGAGACGCCGCTGCGGCCTGCTCGACGTGCAGCGGCACCGGATCGACCAGGTGGACCTCGTATCCGGCCGCAGCCAACGGCAAGGCGTAGACGCCCGCGCCGCCTCCCACGTCCAAGATCCGCGCCGGCGACTTCGGCAGCTGCCGCTGCAACAAGTCCCACACCCGCAGGAACTCGATCCGCTGCCCGCCGGCGGCCAACCGCCCCTGTTCCAGACCGCGTTCGTAGAACGCCAAGATCTCCGCGTCCACCATTCGGCGAACCCTAGGTCGGCGCCGCTCGGCCGGCTATCGATATTCGCTCGGTGCGCCTCAGGCCCTCGCGACTTGGAGTCGGGCCGGGATCTGCGGCGCGGCGTCGGTGTTCCAGATCTTGGTCGCGGAAAAGCGCCCGAGCAACGACACCGCCGAACACTGGGCGTCGAGCCCGCCGAGGGCCTGCTCCTCCCGATGGTGGTCGACGTCGGTGAGGAAGAGCAGGAACGCGTAGTCGGCAGTGCCGCGCAGCGGACGCGGAACGATGTTCGACAGGTTGCAACCCAGATCGGCAAGCGGTGCCAGCAAGGCGGCAAGGCTGCCGGGCGCGTTCCGCATCGGCAGAGCGGCGATGACACTCGCCCAGCGCTCCGCCGCCGGTGACTGCTCGTCGCGCGACACGAGTCCGAAGTGGGTGATCGCCCCTGCCCCGTCCTCGACCTTCTCCGCGATGGTCGTCACGGGGTAGAGCTCCGCACATACCGGTGCCGCGATCGCGACCTCGCCCGGAGCGAGGTTGGCGCACGCCTCCGCGGTCGACGACGCCGTGCGCGTCGGCACTCCCAGGGACGCGACGTAGCCCGCGCATTGAGCCAACGCGTGCGGGTGGCTCACGACGGCCGTCGGGGCTTCGTCGGGCGTGAGGGTGTAGGCGTTGAAGGTCACCGGGGTAAGGGTGTCCGCGACGATCTTGCTCTGCGTGGTGCCGAGCAGCGCGTCCCAGGTCGGCAGGACAACTCCGTTGACCGAGTTGTCGACCGGCACGACGGCTCCGTCGAGGAGGCCGGCTTCGACCTGCTCGATTGCCTGACCCTGCGTCGGCACCGGAATGAGATCGGCACCTGGGCACAGTTCACGCGCCGCCGAGTGCGTGAATGTCCCTTCCGGACCGAGATAACCAATCGCCACGATTCCTCCACTGCTGGACGCCTGGTCACGATATCCCACGGTGCGCATCTGGCGTGACCCGGCCGACCGGCGAGATCTTTGCTACCTTCTAGCGCCCTTCTGCTTGAGGAACCGTTCCTGCAAGGGACTCAGCCCTTCCGCGCCGGTGATTCGCATGCTCGAACAATTGATCCGTTGGTTCTTGTCTTCTTCGAGGGCCATGATGTCCCAACGGGTAGCGCCGGTGGTGCTCCAGCAACGCATGGTGCCGTCGAAACTCCCGCTGACGATGCCGCTGTCGTCATGGAGGAAGGCCAGGCTCCAGACGGCCGCCTCGTGCGCGGGTATGACCCGAAGGCACGGGATGCTACGACTGCTACGCGGGTCCGAGACGTCCCACACCCGGATGACCCCGTTCGAGTCGCCGCTGGCGAGAAGCCGTCCGTCGTGGCTGAACGCCACCGACCACACGATCGTCCTGTGCCCGGTGAGAACGATGCGCGAAACCCGTCGGCCGAGGTCCCAGAGCCGGACGGTCCCGTCGTTGCTGGCCGACGCCACGACGTCGCCGCTCGGGCTCCAGGCCACGCCGTTCACCAGGTCCTCGTGACCCTCCATGCGCTCCACGTCGCGGAGCCCCGGGCCGTGCACCCGGTCCACGGCGAGCTGCCACAGCCCGACGGTCGCGTCGAAGCTCCCGGTCGCGAGCCGATGACCGTCGGGCGAGGAGTTGATCGAGTAGACGGTGGCCTCGTGCTCTCGCGACGACCAGAACTCCGCGCCGTCCTTGATTCGCCAGGCCTTCACCATCCAGTCATTCCCGGCGGTGAACAGATACTCGCCACTCGCATCGAAGGCGACGTCGAAAACCGTCGAGGTGTGGCCATGGAGAACTACGTAGGAGAAGTCGTCACGCACCTGGTCGGTCGCCCACACCGTCGCGGTCGAGTCAAAACTCCCAGCAGCGACCCATCGCGAGTCCCGGCTGAACTGCACGCTTGTCAGCGAGTCTTTCGGTCCGTAGAACGAGGCCAACTCGGCGCCGTTCGCGCTCAGTACCTTGACACTGTTGTCACCAACGGTGACTGCACTGTCGCCGGCGTTGTTCGTCGCCACACCCTTTCCGGCCGAGCGCACGCCCAGAATCAGATCGGTGAACCGCGCGTTGGTGAAGTCCGTCCGACTCAGGTTCGCGTCTATCACGTTCATGGACTTGAGCTCCGAGCCCGTGAAGCGCGATCCGCGCAGATCCGCACCGGCGAGGTTCGCCCCGACGATGGTCAGATCGGAGAAGTCCAGTCGCCGGAGCGAATACGGCAGGGCGTTCAGCAGCGACAGGACGTTCCCGGCCGAGAACCGGTCCCCGCGATCGCCACGGATGTCCGAAAGCACGTCGTAGAGGCCGTTGCTGTCGACCTCGCTGTCCGCCATGAACGCGAGAATCTCCGGCGACAGCGTTCGCATCCCGAGTGCTTCGAACCGGCCGGCCGCGAGCTCGTCCACGAGGTGCGTCGCGACGAAGTACTCCAGGAACGACTTGTGTGCGAAGTAGTACTTGCCGACACCATTGCGTGCCAGGTAGCTCTGGGTCTTGAGCTCTTCCTCGGCGGTCGCCACATCACCGGGGCTCGAGATCCGCGCCTCTGCCACGATCGCGGACACAGCTTCGGGGCGAACCTCGAGCGTGTCTGCCAAGAACATCGTCCACGCGAGCCGCTGCATCAGGTATTTGCGCGCAGCGGGCTTGAGGACGTGCGGACGCGATCCGCCGACATCCGCGATCCAACGACTCGTGAAGAGGTTGTAGAGCTCCGTGAGAGTTGTCCGCGAACGCCCCTTGAGCGATGGGAGGACCGATAACGCGAGGTCGAGGACGAAGGGCCGGCGGACCAGGTCGAGCAGACCGTACGTGTTCTCGATGATCTCCCAGCGCCGTTCCGCGCCTTCGCCGTACCGGACCTTGAGCACCTCCCAGATCTGCGCGCGCCTGAACTCTCGCAGATAGAGGATGTCGAACCGGCGCCCCCGACCGCTGAGGATCGCGGCGGCCTCCTCCCGGACATCACGGAAGTAGAGCGTCCGGGAGGTCACGATCAGCTTGCTTTCGCGGTCCGCGAGCTGCCGCAGGCGGTTGAACGCGGCGACAACCGACTCGTGCGAAGCACGTGGGAACTCGTCGAAGCCGTCACAGATGATCAGCAGCCGGCCCTGCCGGTTCAGCTCGACGAGGATGTCGGCGGCCTTGCCGTCGAGATCGTTCTGTGCGCAGAACATGGCCAGGAAGGCATGCTGCACCGATGCCGCGGCACCGACCTCGTTGGTGTTGGCGCCCGCTGCCTGACCGAGTCGGATCAGGATCGGGATGCGAGGCGACGCGGAGCCCACCGGGGCGTGCTCGTAGCGCTGCCGTTGACCATTTGCGTATCGCAGCGAGAACAGGCTCTTGCCACTGCCGAAGTCGCCGAGGATGGCGAGCTGCGTCCCGCTCTCGTCCTCCTGCCAACGGTCGACGTACTCGAGAAGCGACGACCGCGATCGCTGCGCGATCTCTTCGCCACTGTCCTGCCTCTCCGACGTGGCCGCTTCGAGATCGACGTACTGGGAACCCGATCTGAGAAAGCGTCGGTACTCGCGTTCGAGTTTGACGAAATATCCGCCGAGCGAGACCAGCATGCCGATGAGGTCGCGGTAGGAGAGGACGCGAACTTCGGCGAAGTCGATATCCGACTTGGCACCGTCGAAGTCGACCCGATCGTCGACGACAAGTGTTCCGTGATCCGCCCCCAGCGATCTCACGGCGTCCCGCACACGCTGCACGCGAGTCCGCGTCGGCTCGCGGGTCGTGCAGGCCACGACGGTGGTGCCGACCTCCAGCGCGCCGTACGCCTCGGACGTCCGGACCGTGAACCACGGGTCTTCCGACCCTTCGCCCTGCAGAGCGGACGTGGCCTGTGCGCCCGCGGCAACGAGCAACGACCGGACTCGATCCGCGAACTGCACCGCGGCGCTGTCCCACTCGGCGGGGTCCACCGTCTGGTCGATCGCGGACCGGAGCCAGCCCAGGTCCGCCGCGCCTGGGGACTCAACCGCGTTGAGCCAGGCGAGCCGCTCCAGCGTCGGGGGGAGCTCCGTCGCGTTCGGCATCCTCGTGCCCTTGATGAGCACGGGAAGGATCGGTTTCCGCTGATCGAGCGCGTACTCGATCTCCTGCCGGACGAAGTCCCCCTCGTCGTGGACGCACCCACCGCCGTCCCACGCCGGGCCGATCACCACCAGGACGACATCGGACGAGCGGATCGACTGCCTGATCTCCTCCGGAAAGTTGGCTCCCGGCGGGATGGTGTCGGTGTCGAGGAAGACCGAGCCGTAATGTCTTTCGAGATATTTCTTGAACGTGGAGCACTCATCGCGGGAATCGGCTCGTCGGTACGAGATGAATATCCTTATCGTCAACTGACACCCTCGGAACCGAATAGCCCGTGCCAACGATCGGCGGCGTCGGTCAAGATCTCCCGCAAAGCGGCGGGGTCGGCCGCCGAGATCTTGTCGGCGACAGCATCGACCTCCCGCGCGAAGCGCCGCATCGTCTCGACGATGTGCGTGTTGTTGGTCGCCAGCACGTCCACCCACATGTCGAGGTTGCCGGTGGCCTTGCGGGTGCTCTCCCGAAATCCGCCTGCCGGCAGTGTCGTCACCATGGGATCCGGATCGTCGATCGCCAGGCTGAGCAATGGCACGGGGATCATCCGAGGCAGATGGCTGACGATGGAGACGAGTCGATCGTGGCGTTCCGCCTCGAGGACTTCCACGCGCGCACCAATCCTGGTCAGTGCCTCGGTGCACCAGGCGACCGTTTCGGAGCTCGTCTTGTCCGTGGGGGTCAGGACGAAGACACGCCCTTTGTACATCTCCCCGCTGGGACCCCGCACCCCCGCGGTCGCGGGCCCCGTCATCGGGTGCCCGCCGATCGGGATCACGCCGTCGGGCAGCACCTTTGTCATGGCCTCCGTGACGGCGACCTTGGTGCTCCCGATATCCATGACGATCGTGCCCGGGCGGATTTCCTGGGCCAGTTCCTCGAGGTAGGTGATGATCTGCTGGACGGGTGTGCACAGGACGAGCAGGTCGGCAGTGCGGGCGACGTCCGCGGCGGTGTCGAGCACGTCGTCGACGCATTCTTCGTCACGTGCGCGGCGCACTGCCGCCGGGGCCTCGTCATATCCGACGACCGCCTGAAAGTCGCCCGTGTCCCGGAACGCTCTCGCCAACGAGGCGCCCATGAGACCGAGGCCGACGATGCCGACCGTCTTCTTGCTTTCCGTCACAACAAGACTCCCCTTGCTCGCGGCTCTCGCGGCCGACCACGCACAGCCGACCATGGTAGCCAAGTGTGACCGCGCCAACCAGCACCGTGACACAGGGCCGCCCGTATGCTCGTGGCATGGGGAGCCGCGGGGAAGCACATGTTCGGCTGGCCGCTTTCGGGAACGAGATGGTCCGTATCCACGAGTGGCTGCGCGAGGAACTCGCACGGCTCGGCGACGAGGTCGACGCCCACCTGGACGGCCGCGGCGAACGCCCGAAGAACCTCAAAGCGCACTGCCTCTCGTTCTGCTCCGCGGTGACCGACCATCACCAGGGCGAGGACAACGGCGCCTTCGGCCTCCTGGACAGGGACTTTCCAGAGCTCCGCCCGATCGTCGAGAAGCTGCGGCAGGACCACGTGCTGGTGAGCGGGCTCCTGCACAGCCTTCAGCGCGTCGTCGACGGCATTCCCGCCGAACCGGACGAGGCCGGCGCGCGGCGCATCCGCGCCGAGCTCGGTGGCCTCAACGCCATCCTGGAGTCGCACTTCTCCTTCGAGGAGCGGCGGATCGTGGACGCGCTGAACTCACTGCCCGCCGACTCCGGCACCACCGAAAGCCTGCTCGGCATCACGCCGCCCCCGCTGAGGTCGTCGGTCCAGTTCGGACGGTGACACGGCCAGGCGAGGTGGCAGTCATGGTCGAGTACCTGGTGTTCACCGTGTCGGGCGCGGCAGGTAGGCGGCGACATCGGCTATGGCGTCCAGTGCCTGGCCGCTCGGGCGGCCGCTGAGGGGCTCCGCCTCGGCAATCGTGACCGTGCTGCCTCGTGGTCTGGCGTGATAGTGCTGGGCGGTGAATTCGATGTGGCCGATGCCGAGAATGGTGGCCGCGAGAGGTCGAATGTCGCCGCTACCGGGAATGTCTTCGACGTCCTTGAACGCGGTCGCCTGACGACGGGTCCGGAAGCCGATCCACACCACCGAGACGAGCACGGACGCGTGCCCGGTCCCGACGACGAAGAGCATCCTGTGCAACGACCTGCACGGCGTGCGTGCCAGGAACTGGCGAACCCGGCCCGTGGAGACGGCCACGCACTCGGCGTACCGTACGGCTGATTTCTTGAGGCGCTTGAGGCCCATGCGTGTCCACGCCTCGTCGGCCCGGCCCTTCCTCGCCGACCGCGACGCACGGCTCGTCCGCGCCGGTAGGTCCCGTGGTGTCAACGACTCGACGACGGAATCCGACGCTGCGCTCCCACCGATCGCCTCGCCGCCGACACCGACGCCGATCCCCACGTCGGCCGCCCCGCCGGCGAAGATCGCCAGCGCTGCGCCCGTGGCGACCAGACCCGCACCCTTGCGTGGGCCTGGATCGGACCCACCACCCGCACCACCGATTCGCCGACCCATGAGTCCCCCAGACCGTGTCGCCTCGCAGCCATCGTCGCCGAGACGTCAGGCGGGCGGCAACCGGCTGGTCGCGCCCATCCAGGAACAGTGCGTTTCTGATGCTGACGCGTGCGGCCGGTGGCTTTGACAGCGGTCTGACAGAGATGTGCCAGCGCGCGGTGCTGGGATCTGCGGCGTCCGTGATCACCAGGACGGGGGGATACCGGGGTAGCGCAGATGGAGTTCCGGGTGCTCGGGCCGGTCGAGTGTGCCCGGGACGGGCGGGCCGGAGCGATCGGGGGGCCGAAGCCCACGACGTTGCTGGCGCTGCTTGCCGTCCGCGCCGGTCGGCGGGTCTCGTTCGACGAGATCGTGGAGTCGATCTGGGGTGCGGGTCCGCCGAACCAGGCCCGCGCGGCCGTGCACACGTACGTCTCGTCGCTTCGCCGGTCGATCGCGGGTGCGCGTGGCGAGGACGTGATCGTGCGCTCGGGCGGCGGTTACGTCCTCGCGGTCGATCCCGAGCAGGTGGACGTCCTTCGGTTCGAGCGGGACGCCGCGTTTGGCAGGGCCGCGTTCGCCGACGGCAGGCCCAGCGAGGCGGCGGCCGGACTCACCGACGCGCTGGGGTTGTGGCGCGGGGTCGCGCTCGGCGGGGCGCAGGGCTGGTGGGCGGAGAGCGAGCGGGCGAGACTGCACGAGCTCCGGCTCGCCGCCATCGAGGACCGGGCCGACGCCTACCTGGCGACCGAGCGGGGCGCGGAGGTCGTCGCCGACCTGCGGGCGGCGACGGCCGAGAACCCGTTTCGGGAACGGCTGCGCGGCCAGCTGGTCACCGCCCTGCACCAGGCGGGCCGGCAGGCGGACGCGTTCGCCGAGTACCGGCAGGCGTGCGCCGTCCTGCGCGACGAGCTCGGGCTGGAACCGGGACCGGCCTTGCGGGCCGCGTTCGAGCACGTCGCCCGCGGCGATCAGGAACCGGATGTTCGGCGGCCACACCAGCTTCCGTGGGACGTGTCCGACTTCACCGGTCGCGCCACCGAGACCGCCATGCTGGTTCCGGCGCTCGTCGAAGGCCGGCGACTGTGCGCCGTCTTCGGCACGCCGGGCGCGGGCAAGAGCGCGCTCGCCGTCCACATCGCTCACCAGGTGCGCGAGGAGTTCCCCGACGGGCAGCTCTACGCGTCGCTGCGCGGGGTGCAGGCCACCCCGGCGGATCCGGGTGACGTGCTCGCCACGTTCCTGCGGGCGTTGGGCGTGGCGTCCGCCGCCATCCCGTCCGATGTGGACGAACGCACCCGGCTCTACCGCACCCTGCTCGCCCAGCGCAGGGTGCTCGTGGTCCTCGACGACGCCGCCGACGAGCGGCAGGTTCGCCCATTGCTGCCCGGCAGCGGGGACTGCGCCGTGCTGGTCACCAGCCGCGAACGGCTCGGCGCGCTCGACGGCGCCGCGCACCTCCGCCTGACCCTGCTCGACGACGCCGAGGCGATGCGGCTGCTGGAGGTCGTCGTCGGCGCGGACCGGGTCCGCGCCGAACGGGAGCAGGCCGGCGAGATCGTCCGGCTCTGCGGCCGGCTGCCGCTGGCGTTACGCATCGCGGGCGCCCGGCTGGCCATCCGGCCACATTGGACACTTGGCCGCCTGGTGGAGCGGCTGCGAGCACAGCGGGGCATCCTCAGCGAGCTGGCCGTCGGCGACCTCGAGGTACGCGGCAGCGTCGCGCTCAGCTACCACGGGCTCGGCGAACGCGAGCGGGTCGCCCTGCGCAGGCTGGGGCTCATGGACGTGGCGAGCTGCGGCGGGTGGGTGATCGCGCCACTGCTGGACTGCTCGGTCGACGAGGCCGAGGACCTGATCGAGCGGCTGGCCGACGCGCAGCTGCTCGAGGTGACCGCGGAGGGCGGCCCGCTCCGGTTCCACGTCCACGACCTGATCCGCGCCTTCGCCAGGGAACGGGGCGAAGCCGAGGAACCCGGTGGCGAAGCGGGGGCGGCGCTGGCGAGGACCGCCGAGAGCATGCTCACGCTCGTGGAGGCCGCGGGCGGCGACGCGGCACCGCCGGACGATCCGTACCTGGGGCCGGAGGTGGTCGCCGAGCTGCTCGCGGACTCCGACGGCTGGTTCGAGGGTGAGCAGGCCGGGTTGGTCCGGGTGGTCGAGCGGGTCAGTGAGCTGGGGCTGACGGGGGTCGCGACCCGGCTGGCGTCCGCGCTGTGCGCGTCGCGGTTCGCGGTCCGCAACCAGTTCAGCCAGTGGTGGCGAACCCACTCCGCAGCGCTGGCCGCCGCCGGAGCCGCCGGCGACCGAGCGGGCGAGGCCCGGCTGCTGGCGGGTCTGGGCTGGCTGCGCTACGAACAGGATCGCTTCGACGAGGCCGTGACCTACTACGAGCAGGCGATCACCGGGTACGCCTCGGTGGACGACCGGCGTCACCAGGCCAGGACGCGGCTCGCGCTGAGCACCGTGCTCCGTGAGCAGGGCCTGCTCCCCCGGGCCCGCGAGGTGTTGGCGCTGGCCACTGTGGACCTGACCGAACCGCGCGACATCGCGCGGGCCGCCCACGAGCTGGCGCGGGTGTCCACGGAGCTGGGTGAGTTCGCGACCGCGCTCGCCGAGTGCGAGCGTGCCGCCGCTGTGTACCGCGAGCTCGGCGACCGAGCCGGCGAGGCGATGGTCCTGCGGTCGACCGGCATCGTGCACCGGGCCGCGGGCGGGCTGACCTGTGCCGCCCGGTACTCGGCCCGCGCGGTGGAGCTGCTCCACGCGAGCGGCGAGCGGTTGCTTCTCGCCTACGCCAAGCAGTCGCTGGGGAAGGTCCACATCCGTCAGCAGCTCGGCGATGCCGTACGCGACGATCTCCTGGACTGCCTCGCGGTGTGCAACGACATGCAGGACGGGTTCGGGCAGGCGCTGATGCTGCGCACCCTCGGCGAGCTGGAGCTCGCGTCGGGCAGGACGGCCGAGGCGCGGCGCTTCCTCGACCGCGCACTGGAGTGGTGGGCGGCGCTTGCCCTGCCCGTGTGGCGGGCTCGCACCCTGCGGGATCTGTCCCTTGTGCTCACCGGTCTCGGCGAGGGCAGGGCGGCGGACGACGCCTGGGCGCAGGCGCGAGACCTCTTCGCCCGGTACGGCACCCACGAAGCCCGGGAGCCGAGGCCTGCCTTCGACGCGGCGCGAAGCCGGCCGTCACCCACGGTCTGAAACTTCCTCGCGGGCGACTTTCAGAAGTTCTTCAGCCCGCCCCTGCAGCCTGTTCGCTGCCAGGTCCCAGTGAGGAAAGAGCCGAAAAGTGATCATTCGAAGACTTGTGGTGGGTGCCGCCGTCACCGCCGCGGCCACCGCGATGCTGTCCACTCCCGCGGTGGCGCAGGAACAGTCGCCCGGCGACGTGCACATCATGTTCAACTGCGACACCTACGCCGCGAACCAGTCCATGACGCGGACCGCCGCCCTCGCCCGGTCGTCGACGTGGGTGCAGGAGCGGGTCCCGTACAGCCAGTCGAACTGCCACGAGAACCAGTACGGCAAGTACCGCACGGACTGTTCCGGGTACCTGTCGATGATCTGGGGCCTGCGGATCTCCTACACGACGGACACCCTCGACCAGGTGTCGCACACTATCGCCAGGGCGGACCTGCGGCCCGGTGACGCGTTACTGGACGCGGGCAGCCACGTCGCGATGTTCATCGGCTGGTCGGACACGACGAAGACCAAGCCGCGAGTCCGCGAGCAGGCCGGCCCGAACGGCGCCCCGACCATCGAGCGGACCTGGAGCCAGGCGACCGCCTCGATCTACACGCCGATCCGGTACGACAAGATCGTCGAGAACACCGGACCGACCCACGCTCCGGATGGCACGGACATCAACGGTGACAGCGAGGCGGACCTGCTGGGCCTCAAGGCGGACGGCTCGCTCCTGTACTACATGAACGACGGCACCGCCGACGGTGACCCGTTCAACGGGACCGGCACGCAGGTCGGCTCCGGGTGGGGTGGGTTCGACTGGGTCGATGGCGCCGACATCTCCGGCGACGGCAGCGCGGACCTCTACGCCCGCAAGCCAGACGGAACCCTGTGGTACTACCCGAACAACCGTGGCTCCAACCCCGGCGGACTCCCCTTCGTCGGCAGCGGAACCCAGATCGGGACCGGCTTCAACGCCTTCAACCGCCTCGACGCCGCGGACATCGACGGTGACGGCAGGGCGGACCTGCTGGCACGCAAGCCAGACGGTTCGCTGTGGTACTACCGCAACGACGGCACCGCAGACGGCGACCCGATCAACGGCTCCGGCACCCAGATCGGCACCGGCTTCGGCGCATTCGACTGGATCGACGGCGCCGACATCTCCGGCGACGGCAGCGCGGACCTGCTGGCACGCAAGCCGGACGGCACGCTCTGGTACTACCCGAACAACCGCTCCAGCAACCCCGGCGGCCTGCCCTTCGTCGGCAGCGGAAGCCAGATCGCCAGCAGCTTCAACAACTTCGACATCATCAACGCCGCCGACCTCTCCGGTGACGGCAGCGCCGACCTCTTCGCCCGCAAGCCCGACGGGTCGCTCTACTACTACCCCAACAACCGCGCCAGCAACCCCGGCGGACTCCCCTTCGCCGGCGTCGGCATCCAGATCGGCACCGGCTTCGACAACTTCACCAAACTCACCTGACCGGCATCGCGAGGAACAGAACACCATGCGCACAATCGCAATCGTGGCGAGCCTTCTCGCCGGCGCGCTCGCGGGCGGAGTTCTCGCCGCGGGACCAGCCGCCGCCCGGCCAGGTGACGCACCGACCCGGGACGACCTGAAAGTATCGTGCAACCCTCCGGCACAGCATGACCCGAATGTGATCAACATCGTGTACCGGGTCGGCGAGCGCCTGCACGTCTCCGACAAGGTGATGCTCGCGGGCTTCGAGACCGGGTGGGTCGAGTCCCACATGAACAACCTGAGCTGCGGGGACCGGGACTCGCTCGGCGTGTTCCAGCAGCGGCCTTCTCAGGGGTGGGGCACTCCCGAACAGATCATGAACGTCGACTACGCCGCTACCCAGTTCTTCAGCAGAGCGATCAACAGCGCGGGGGAACATCCCGAGTTCGCGGCCTGGCAGGTCGCGGACGACGTCCAGAACTCGTGCTGCCCGCTGCGGTACCGCGACGCTGAGACGAAGGCGCGGCAACTCATGGCGGAGGCCGCGCCCGCGGCCCACCACCACGGCGACGGTTCGGACATCGATGGTGACGGTGCCGCGGATCTACTGGGTGGCAAGGCGGACGGCACGCTCTGGTACTACCGCAACGACGGCACCGCCGACGGCGACCCGATCAACGGGTCGGGCGCCCAGATCGGTACCGGGTGGGGTGGGTTCGACTGGATCGACGGCGCCGACATCTCCGGCGACGGCAGCGCGGACCTCTACGCCCGCAAGCCGGACGGCACGCTCTGGTACTACCCGAACAACCGTGGCTCCAACCCGGGCGGCCTGCCCTTCGCGGGCAGCGGAACCCAGATCGGCACCGGCTTCAACGCCTTCGACCGTGTCGACGCCGCCGACATCGACGGTGACGGCAGGGCGGACCTTTTGGCACGCAAGCCAGACGGTTCGCTGTGGTACTACCGCAACGACGGCACCGCCGACGGTGACCCGATCAACGGCTCCGGCACCCAGATCGGCACCGGGTGGGGCGGGTTCGACTGGATCGACGGCGCCGACATCTCCGGCGACGGCAGCGCGGACCTGCTGGCACGCAAGCCGGACGGCAGCCTCTGGTACTACCCGAACAACCGCTCCAGCAACCCCGGCGGCCTGCCCTTCGTCGGGAGCGGCACGCAGATCGCCAGCAGCTTCAACAACTTCGACATCATCAACGCCGCCGACCTCTCCGGTGACGGCAGCGCCGACCTCTTCGCCCGCAAGCCCGACGGAACGCTGTACTACTACCCCAACAACCGCGCCAGCAACCCCGGCGGACTCCCCTTCGCCGGCGTCGGCATCCAGATCGGCACCGGCTTCGACAACTTCACCAAACTCACCTGACCGACGACAATGAAGGGGTGGGACCGCATGCGGTCCCACCCCTTCATTTCACCGACCGAAAATCGGACAAGCCGGCTCTGTCACGGCCATGGCCCGGCGTTGCAGGCAACAGTTCCGGTGTCCTTGGCGACGGCGCCCGTCGCGTCCACGACTTTCACCAACACCTGCACGACCCCGGGGCTGGTGCAGGTTCCGTGGAACGCGCTTGGTGGGATCGGGTAGGCGTTCGCGATGGGCTTCCACTTCACGGTGTACGGCGCGGTGCCGCCGGTGATGACTTTCGAGCAGAAGTACTGGGATGCACCGGACTCGCACGTGGCGCTCACCTGCAGAGTCGTCGCCGACGCCGCGGCCGGCGCGATGACCGTGGCAGCGGCCGCAGCCACAATGGCCGACGCCGCGGCCCATGGTCTTCGAATTCTCAAGATTGACCTCCGGATTTGTCGCCTCAGGAGGAAATTACCCTCAGGCAGCCACGGCAACCAGCACCGAATTGCCCAACCAGGTGCGTCCGAACCGCCCAGTGCACGTTGTGGCAATTCAATTTCGGTTGGAACCACAGAACACGGCCATTTCTGACAATTGCGGCTGCGCGACTCGTCCGAATAGTCGGGCTCGGGGGGAATCGACTGGTACGGCCGGGGAGGGCAAATGGTCCAAGAGATGGTCGTGACGTTCACCGTGTTGCAGGACGCTGAGAAGGCATCGCAACGCGGCGACCGGCGCTCGTCGCGGGTCGACGCCACCGTCGAGGAGGAGCTCGGGGAGGCCGAAGACCGCGCCGAGATGCCGGCGGAGCCCACGGCACCGGCCGACCAACCGAAAGCGATCGTCAATTGTTCACCAATTACGTGGGCGACAAATGGTGCAGCCCGGTAATGATGTTGGTCCCGCGCGCGGAGCCATTGGCGCGTCACGGGTCCGGCCATTCGGCCGATTGACTGGGCAGATACCGCGGAGAGAAGCTTGTCCGGCGTTAGCTGCGAGTTGGGCAAACTCGCACTCGACGTCGATGTCTGGTGGGTATCTGATTCCTGGGGCGCTCGGCCTGACGACAAAGGAGCCCAACATGAATTTCGACGCGCTTTCCGCGCTGCGTGCGGCGGGGAATCCGGTCGATCTGCTCTCCTCGGAACAGCGCGGGGTGCTCGCGCGGCTCACCGCGGACGAGGTTGCGGTGCTCAACTCGGTGAAGCGGCGGCTGGACGCTGTGTCCGATCCCGAGGTCGAGGGGCACGTCGACGTCAAACTCGCCTAGCGTGGTCGGCCAGTACACGGGCAGCCAGCCAGGTCTACGTTTCCGGATCCTCGGACCCATGCGGGTCGAAGCGCACGGCAACTCCGTGGACGCCGGACCGCGCAAGCAACAGGTCGTGCTCGCCGCCCTGCTGTGCAACGCGAACTCCCTGGTCTCGGTCGACGCGCTGACCGAGGCGCTCTGGCTCGGCTCCCCACCACGGACGGCGCGCAAGAACATCCAGGTCTACCTGTCGACCCTGCGCGGGATGACCCGTGCGGCACAAGGTCCCCGGATCAGTCACCAGAACGGCGGGTACGTGCTGCACCTCGACCCGGCCGCGCTGGACGCCCTGCGCTTCGAGCAGCTGGTGCGCGACGCCGGCCGGCTGCGCCAGGTCGAGTCGGCCTCGGCCGCGGCCGAGGCGCTGGCGGGCGCGCTCACCCTGTGGCGGGGCCGGGCGCTCGACGGCATGCGGGACGTGCCGCTGCTCGCCGCCGCCGCGGAGCGGTTGGACCGGCAGTTCCTCGCCGCCGTGGAGGACTGGGCCGAGACCGAGATCGAGACGGGTCGCGGGGCGAGCGTGGTGGAGCGGCTCACCGAGGTCGCCCAGCACCACGCGCTGCGGGAGCGGCTGCGCATCCTGCAGATGACCGCGCTGTGCCAGGCCGGCCGACCGACAGAGGCCCTGGCGGTCTACGACGAGCTGCGCCGCTCGCTGGCCCGTGAGCTCGGGCTGTCGCCGAGCTACGCGCTCGAGGAGTTCTACCGTTCGGTGCTGCGCGGCGAGGTTCCCGCGATCCGGTCGGCGCTGCGGCCGCCGTGCCGGCTGCCCTGGGAACCGCCGAACTTCGCCGGGCGCGTCGAGGTCACCCGGCAGCTGACCGACGCCGTCGGCCACGGGCGGCACCGGCTGGTCGTCGTGCACGGTCCGTTGGGTGCGGGCAAGACGGCGCTCGCGGTCCACACCGCGCACCAGCTCGGCGACCGCTTCCCCGGCGGCCGCTTCTTCGTCCGGCTGCACGGCGCCGAGGGGCGGCCACGCCCGCTCGAGCAGGTCGTCGCGGAGGTCGTGCCGCCTGCCCCGGTGCCGCCCGGGCGGCGGGAGGACCGGCTGGCGAGCTGGCAGGAATGGCTGGCACAGCACCGCGCCCTGGTCGTCCTGGACGACGCGCGGCGCGAGTCCGACGTCCGGCCGCTGCTGCCGGAGTCCGGCGACAGCGTCGTGGTCATCACCGCGCGGTCCCGGCTCGCCGGCCTGGAAGGTGCCTGCCGGCTGGCGGTCCCACCGCTCACGGTCGCCGCGGCGCTCGAGTTCCTCGGGCAGACGATCGGCCTCGACCGGGTCGCCGCGGACGCGACGTCGGCCGAGCGCATCGTCCGGGCGACCGGATTGCTGCCGCTGGGTTTGCGCCTGGTGGCCGAGCGGCTGGCGCTGCTGCACCACGTGCCGCTGCGCGAGTACGCCGAGCGGATGACCGACATCCCGTCCCTGCTCGACGAGCTGAGCGCGAGCGACACGACCGTCCGGTTGCGGCTGGCCGAGGCGATCAGCGAGCTGCCGTCGCCCGCACGCACCGGGATAGCCCGGCTGGGCGGGCTGCCCGCGGCGGTGTTCACGCTGACCGAGGCGGTCACCGTCCTCGACACCGACGAGCACACGGCGGTGCGGATCCTCGAGATCCTGCTCGAGGCCAGCCTCGTCACAGTGCCGGGCACCGAGATGCTCGCCCACGCGGTCCGCTACGAGCTGCCGCCGCTCACCTACGCCTACGCCCGGGAGATGGCCGCGGCGACCGCCCTCCCGGGAGGTACCGGTGTCCACTGACCTCCAGCGGCTCCGCGCGGGCAGCTGCGGCTGGGTGCGCAACCACGCCGGTTACCTCGACTCCCCGGCGGGGCGGGCCGAGCTGCCCGCGGTACCCCGGGCGAAGGCGTTCATCCAGCTGGCGGGGCTGTTGCGCTGCTGGCACCGGGTCCGGCCGGACGACCCGGGCGCCGCCGAGGTCGGCGCGCTCGTCCGGCGCGTGTGGCCGCGGCCCGACCTGCCTGCGGTCATCGGCACCGACCGGCGCTACGCCCGGCAGTTCAGCCTCATGTACTGCGGCCTGGCGCCGGCGCCAGCCGAGCGGAGCCGCGCGGTGCTCGCCGGGCTCACCGAGGACGGCTACCTCTCCCCCGCCGCCGGGTCGCCCTACCTGCGCCTGGAGATCGCCTACTACGCGGAGCTGGCCGGGACCGCGCACTGTGCCGGGGACTACCGCGAGCTGTACGCGGCGAGCCTGCTCGCCGGGCGGAGCACGGCGCTGCCGGTGACCGACGCCGACGCGTGCACGATCGCGCACACCGTCTTCTACCTCAGCGACTTCGGCCTGCGGGCCCCGGACCTGGACGACGCCGAGGTCGATCGGGTGCGGCGGCTGGTGGTGGAGCTGACCGCGCACTACGTCCGGCTCGACGAGTGGGACAACGTGGCCAAGTTCCTGCTCGCGCAGTTCTGCCTCGGCCTGGACCCGGCCGCCACGCCGTCGGGGGCCGCGGCCATCCGGATGCTCGCCGAGGTCCAGGACGCGTCCGGGGCGATCCCGGGTGCGGCGAGCCGGCTGCTGCCCGGCCCGTCGGCGACGTCGACCGAGCGCTTCCGCAAGGCGTATCAGACGACGCTCATGACCGCCCTCATGGCGGTGATGGTCTCCTCGGCCCGCACGTAGCGGACGAACTGCGCGGCGATCCGGCGCAACGTGGCCAGGTCGGGGATCCCGCGGTCCCAGGCCTGCGCCTCCAGCTCGCCAGGGTCGCAGCCCCAGGCGGCGGCGAGCGCGCGGTCGGTCTCCTCGGCGGCGTCGGCCGGCGGTCCCGCGTGGCGACGCGCCGCTAGGACGAGGGCGCGACCGGCGGCCATTGCCCGCTCGGTCCGCAGCGACGGCGGCAGGTCCCACCTGGTCGGGGGCCAGTGGTGCGCGCGGCCGAAGGCCCGCACGAGCAGGCGGGCCAGCGCCTCTTCCGGCGGCGCGGCGAGGTCGCGTGCGGTGAGCCAGCCACCGGGCGCCCCGGTGTGCAGTCCCCTGGCCCGGGCGACCGCGAGCGCGCGGTCGACGACCGCGGGGTGGTCCGGGGACAGCCCGGCGATCCTGGACAGGACGTGGTGGCGGTAGCTGTCCCGGAAGCCCGGGTGGAACAGGCGGATCGCGGTGTCGGCGTCGGCGTCGGACACCCACTCGTCGACATCCTCGTCGACATCGGGACCGGAACCGCCGTGGTACTGGTGCTCCCAGGTGTCGAAGACCCAGGTGTGCACGTTGTGGGCCGGCTCGTCCCGAGGGTCTGCCGGGAGAAGGCCGGCGGCGGTCGCGGCCAGCAACACCCGGGCGTCGGCCGCCTTCACGTCGGTGTCGTGCGCCGAGCGCCAGGCCAGGAACCGTCGCGCGGTCTCCGCCGGCATGCGCCGCTCCAGGGCCCGGAAGCTGCGCGACCGGAACGGCGTGGCGATGACGTCGGCGAGCAGCTGCTCGGCCTCGCCAGGGTCGAGCACTCCGGCGGCGGTCGCGTCCCGCAGCGCGACGCGGATGCTGACCGCCGGGTCGCTGTAGGCGCGGTAGCCGTCCTCGGCGGTGCCGTGCACGATGGCCACCTCGTCGTCGCCGTCGATCTCCCCGTCGCGGTAGAGCCGGAACACCTCCCCGTACCCGCGCATGCCGTACTGCCACAGCTCCGCCGCGCGCAACGCCCCCATGCTGGAGCTGCCGGCCACCGTGACGCCGCGGTCGAGCAGGTAGAGGATCTCGCGGTGGCGGACCGAGGCGGTCTGGAGGAACAGCCCGTCGATGATCAGGACGGTGTCACCGCGGCCGGCGTCGAGCCGCAGCAGGTCGCCGTGGCGCACCGGTGGCCGGATCCGCGCCTCGGGCAGGAGCTCGGCGACCCGGGTGCGCGGCAGCGTCGGCCCGACGAACACGGTGCAGGCGCTCATGACGGTCCCGTCCGGCCGAGGGCCCGCAGGCCCGGGGTGAACACCTTGACCGCGGGGATGCCGATGTCGTCGTGACCCAGCCGGACCATGAACGGCTCGCAACCGGTGGCCGACGCGACGAGCGACGCGCAGTGGCGGATCACCGAGCGCAGGTCGCCGTCGTCGATCCAGCCGGCCCAGCCGTCGCGCTCGCGCAGATCGGCCCGGTCGGCGGGCACGACCGGCTCGGCCATCTCGCGGTACACCACGCCGTCGATGTCGTCGCGGGCGCCGGAGATCGCCGCCAGCCGGGTCAGGACCGCTTCGCTCATCGCCCGGCCGAGCGCGATCTCCCCCTGGACGTGGCAGCCGAACCCGGCGCAGCGCATCGGCACGTCGACCGACCAGACGGTGGCCACGTAGGAGGGCAGCCCGGTGGACCCGGTGACGTCGCGGACGGTCACGGTGCAGTCCGCCGCGACCAGCGCGTCGTGGATACGGGTGGTCACCGGGTCCCGGCAGGTCGCCGGGTCGACGTAGCGCCGTTCGCGGTCCCGGTGGCCGGCCAGGCTCGCCCGCTCGATCAGCTCGAAAAGGCCGTGCAGCACGGCTTCGGCCTCGGTGTTGCCGGTGGCCATGCCCTCGCTGGTGGCCCGGAAGAGCACGGTGGCCCAGTCGCGGGGTGCGGTGCCGTCGAGCCGGATGGCGTCGACGGGGGCCAGCATCTCGCGGCCGGTGAGCAGGCCGTGCCCGCGCACCCAGTCCAGCACGACGTGGGAGGTCAGCGGCGACCGCGGCGCCAGGTTCAGGCCCCGCACGTCGTAGCCGAGGTCGAGGGCGGCCGCCGGAGCGCGGGCGGCGACCGGCAGCCGGAGGTTCTCGGCGTGCCAGATCTCGATGCTCTCCATCACCGCGCTGACCCTGGACTGCGCCACGGTCACGCCGGTGCCCATGCTGACCGCGTAGGTGAGGCTGGTCGGCCGGTAGGCCGCGTGGACCGGCAGCCCGATGTCGTCGAGCCGGGTGAGGTCGGCGACCCTGGTGATGCCGAAGCGGCCGAGCATCGGCTCCACCCGCTCCCAGGTGCGTGCCGGGTCGACCGAACGGTAGGTGCCGGTGCGGTAGGCGATGGCCTCCGGCATCGATGGCCTCCCAACGGGTCGCGGGGGACGGCTCGGGAACAAGCGTGATCTCCCCGCCGCCTCGTGTCGATGCCGTGCGTCCTGGCGTTTAACCGTTGCCGAACCGCCCGTTGAACATTTCAGAACCCGGGAAATCGATTCTGGGGACACAACCGGAGAACGGGCACACGCGGAGGTCACAGTGCTGACGTGCCCCGCGTGCGCGGCCCGCACCGCGGAGACCGACCGGTTCTGCGTCAACTGCGGCGCCGCGCTGCAGGCCCTCCCGGCGCCGCGGGAGGCGCGCAAGAAGGTGTCGGTCCTGTTCGTGGACGTGGTGGGGTCCACCCAGCTCGCCGAGCGGTTGGACCCGGAGCCGCTGCGGGAGGTCATGGACCAGTACTTCGCGGCCTGCTCGGCCTCCATCACCGACCACGGCGGGGTGGTGGAGAAGTTCATCGGCGACGCGGTGATGGCCGCGTTCGGCGCCCTCGTCGCGCACGAGGACGACGCGGTCCGGGCGGTGCGCGCGGCCGTGGCGGCACTGGCCGCGGTGCGCCGGCTCAGCGCCGAGTTCACCGCCCGCTACGGGATCACGCTCGACGCCCGCTGCGGGGTGTGCACCGGTGACGTGGTCGTGCTGACCACGGCCGACGGCGACTTCCGGGTCGTCGGCGACGCGGGCAACACCGCGAGCCGGCTGCAGAACGCCGCACCGCCGGGCGGCATCCTCCTCGACGCCGACACCGCTTCGATGATCCGGCACCAGGTCGGCATCGAGCCGGTCGCGCCGTTGCGGCTGAAGGGAAAGGCGAGTCCCGTTCCGGCGTTCCGGGTCGCCGAGACCGTCGCGGTCGACGACGAGCGGACCGCGCCCGCGCCGTTCATCGGCCGCGAGGACGAGCTGCTGGACCTGCGGCAGAGCTACCGGCGGATGATCCGCGACCGGCAGCTGTGCCTGGTCACCGTGCTCGGCGTACCGGGGATCGGCAAGTCGCGGCTGGTCCAGGAGTTCCTCGGCACGCTGCCCGACGGCGAGGTGCTGGTGCTGGCCGGCCGCTGCTCCCCCTACGGGCGGGGCATCACCTACAAGCCGCTGGCCGACATCCTCGCCGCCTTTCCCGGCGGCTGGCCCGCCCTGGCCGGGCTGCTGGGCGCCGACGGGCTGGCCGCCCGCACGCTGGCGACGGTGACCGGCGCCGCCACGGCGACGGTCGGCACCGCCGACATCGCGTGGGCGGCCCGGTCGCTGCTCGACACGCTCGGGCAGGGCCGCCCGGTGGTCATGGTGTGGGAGGACCTGCACTGGGCGGAGGAGACGCTGCTCGACCTCGTCGACGACGTGGCGAGCCGGCTGACCGACGTCCCGGTGCTGATGCTGTGCGTGGCCCGCGGCGAGCTGCTGGAGACCAGGCCGACCTGGGGCGGCGGCAAGACCTCCGCGATGACCCTCGAGCTGGTGCCGATGACGCGGGCGCAGAGCGTCGAGCTGGTGGCCCACCTGGCCCTGCGGGAGGAGGTGTACGCGCACGAGTACACCGACACCCTCGACCGCGTGGCGGCGCAGTGCGACGGGAACCCGCTGTTCGCCGAGCTGATCATGGACGTCGTCACCGAGGCCGACCCGGACGTGCGGACCCCGCCCACGATCCACGCGCTGCTCGGCGCCCGGCTGGACCAGCTCCCCGGCCAGGAGCGCACCGTGGTGGAGCTGGCGGCGATCATCGGGCGCGACTTCACCGGCGAGGTACTGCACGCGATGGCGGCGGAGGCCGGGATCAGCGAGCCGGCGGCGGCCGACCTGGTCGCCATGCTGGTCCGCCGCCGCGTGCTGGCGCGCGGTCGCTCCGGGACGATCCGGTTCGCCCAGCCGCTGCTGCGCGAGACGGCCTACGAGTTCACCCCGAAGACCCGCCGGCAGCGGTGGCACGAGTTCGTGGCCCGCTGGTACGGCGAGAGCGGGGACGGGATGGCCGTCGCCTACCACGTGGAGCAGGCCTGGGCGCTGAGCAAGGACCTGCGGCCGGGTGACGCGACGCTGCCCGGCCTGGCGTCCGCGGCGGCCGACGCGCTGACCGCCGAGGGCATGCGCGCCCTGGACCGCAAGGACCTGCCGGCCGCGGTCCAGCTGCTGGAGCGGGCCCGGGAGCTGGTCGCGTCCGGCGACGCCCGGCACACCACGCTCGCGCTGCACGTCTGCGACGCGGGGCTGTGGCTGCGGGACGCGCCGCGGTGCCTGGCCGCGCTGGCCCACGCCGAGGCCGCGCTGCCGGACGACCGGCGCAACCGCACCGTGTGCGCGATCCAGCGCTGCCTCGTCTCGCTGCGGCTCGGCCTGGTGCCGCCGGTCCGGGTGGCCGCTGAGGCCGCCGCGATCCGGGCGGACCTCGAGCGCCACCCTGGCGACGACCTGAGCTGGTGCCGGTTCCACAGCCTCCAGGCCCACCTGCACCTCGTCGAGGAGCGGACCGCCGCGGCGGACGCGGAGCTGCGGCTCGCGCTGGACCGCGCCCGCGCCATGGCGGACGGCCACGAGGCGGACTGGCTGCTGAGCGCGATCTGCGAGCTGGCGCAGTGGACGCCGACCCCGGTCGAGGCCGGCCTGGCGCTGTGCGAGTCGCTGGCCGACCAGTTCGCCGCGAACCGGATGCTGCTGCTGCCGGTGCTGGTGACCTGGACGACGCTGCTCGCGCTGGCCGGCGACCTCCCGGCCGCGCGGACGAGGCTCGCGATGCTGGAGGAGTCCGTCGACGAGATCCACCTCGACCTGCCGATGGCCGCCGCGTTGAAGGTGGGCGGCGACCTGGAGGCGCTGGCCGGGCGGCACGACCGGGCTGAGGGCCGCTACCGCCGCGCGCTGGAGATCCTGCGCAACGGCGCGGACGCCCCGGACACCCAGAACGTGGAGGTGCTCATCGCCAGGTCGCTCTTCGAGCAGGGCCGGCTCGACGACGCCGCCGAGGCGCTGGACCGGGCCGGCGCCGGCCGGGAGGTCAGCAGCACGCGGGCGCGGATAGCCGCGACCGCGCTGCGCGGCCGGATCGCCTCGGCCACGGGACGGCACCCCGCGGCGATCGACGCCGCGACCGCCGCCCGGGCGCTCGGCGACGGGACCGACGACCCGCGCCTGGCCGGGGCGACGACCTTCGACCTGGCGGTCGTGCTCCGCGCGGCCGGGCGGGCGGGGGACGCGGAGCGCGCGGGCTCGGCCGCGCTGCGGGACTTCGAGGCCAAGGGCGCCGTGCTCTTCGCCGAACGGACCCGCGCGTGGCTCGCGGCCGGCGCCGGAACGGAGGCGCGCGATGGCTGACCCGCGTCCGACGATCGAGCCACCGCCGTGGCGGCGCCCGCCGCGCGGTCACTTCCCCGGTGTGCCGGCCTGGGGGATGCCCGCCACCCAGCTGCCCCGCGAGCACTTCGACGTCAGCCCGCTCGGCCCCGTCACCCGGGACTGGGCGTGGGGGGACGCGGACGGTGACGGTGTCCGGGCCTGCGTGCTGGACAGTGGCGTGGACGCCTCGCACCCGCTGGTGGGTGGGGTGGAACAGGCCATGGACGTGGTCGACGGTGACGACGGGATGGCCGTGGTGCCGGTGGAGCCCACCGACCTGGCCGGTCACGGCACGGCGTGCGCGAGCGTGATCCGCCGGCTCGCCCCGAAGGTCTCGCTCACCTCGGTCCGCGTGCTGGGCAACGGAAAGCACGGCACCGGCGCGGCGTTGCTGGCCGGGCTCGAGTGGGCGGTCGACGAGGGCTTCGACGTGATCAACATGAGCCTGTCGACGACCAAGGAGAAGTTCCGCGACACCCTGCGGGAGCTCACCGACCGCGCCTACTTCCGCCGCTGCGTGATCGTCGCCTCGGCGCACAACATGCCGGTGCAGAGCTATCCGTGGCCGTTCACGTCGCTGATCTCGGTGGCCAGCCACGACGACCCCGACCCGATGACCTTCTACTACAACCCGGCCCCACCGGTGGAGTTCTACGCCCGCGGCGTGCGGGTGCGGGTGGCGTGGAGCGGCGGGCGGGAGATCCTCACCACCGGGAACAGCCTGGCGACCCCGCACATCGCCGGGATCTGCGCGCTGATCCTCAGCAAGCACCCCATGCTCACGCCGTTCCAGCTCAAGTCCGTGCTGTACCTGACCGCCGAGAACGTCATCGCCGCACCGGGAGGTTCATGATGGCGCGAACCGACTCCTCCGAACTGGCCCAGCGCCACCTGCTCCAGTCGATCGTGGAGGTGGCCCGCGGTGTCTACGGCGCGGCGGCCGCCTCGGTGTTCCTGCTGAACCAGGAGACCGGCGAGCTGGTGTTCGAGGCCGTGGCGGGCGAGGGCGAGGACTCGCTGCTCGGCACGAGCTTCCCGATGGACACCGGGATCGCGGGCTGGACCGTCGCGTGTGGACAGCCGCTGCTCATCGACGACGTGTCGGCCAGCCCGCAGTTCGCCCGCGACGCCGCCGAGTCCACCGGCTACGTGCCGCAGAGCATCATGGCCGCGCCGCTGTTCCGGAACGGCGACTGCATCGGCGTGCTCGAGGTGCTGGACCGGGACAGCCGGCCACGCAACGACCTCGACGACCTCGACGCGCTCGGGCTGCTGGCCACCGAGACGGCGGCGGTCCTGGCACTGATGGTGCGCCTGCGCGCGCTGGAGCGGGAGCGCGCGGACCGGCCGGGCGAGAATCTGGCCGGCCAGCCGCTGCTGCACCGGGTCGCCGCCCGCCTGCCGTCGGCGACCGAGCCGGTCCGGGCCACCGTGACCAAGCTCCTGCTGATGGCCGACGAGCTGATGGCGGACGAGCTGCTGGCCGACAGCGCCGCCGATCGCGGCCGGGCGGAGTGACCGGGCCACCGGGCGGCGGCTTCCGCTTCCCCGGCCGGGTCGTCGACGTCCGGCCCCGCACCACGCGCACCGCGGCACCGGCCGGGTCCGCCGGTACCCGCGACCGGCCCGTGCCGGCGGTGCTGGTGCTCAGCCGCACCTGCGACGAGGACGTCGACGGCGTGCGGGCGCTGCTCGGCCGGGTGGGGATCCCGGTGGTCCGCCTCGACGCCGACGCGCTCGACGGCCTGCTGATCGACGCCGACTCCGGCGCCGTGCGCGCGGGGGCCGGCTGGGTGGCGCCGACGGTGAGCTGGACCAGGCACTTCTCCGGCCTGGCGGTCGAGGGGACCGGCGATCCCGACGCCGACCTGTTCCTGCGCGAGTCGTGGCAGGCGGCGGCCGCCGCGCTGGCCGCGACCGCGGTCGTCGACCTCGCACCGGCGCCGCGCGGGCTGCTCGCCCAGCTGCGCACCGCGCGGGCAGTACGGGGTGGCCGTGCCGCGCACGGTCGTCACCACCGACCTGGCGGGAGCGGGCGAGGTCCTCGGCTGCCGGCGGCTGGTGGTCAAGGCCGTCCACCGCCACTTCACCGAGGCCACGCCCGGCCTGCTGACCGGCCGGTTCCCCGCGGTCGTGGCGCGACGGGACCTGCCGGCGGTCTCCCCCGCCGGGGCGCCGGTGGTCGTCCAGGAGTACGTCGAGCACGACGTCGAGCTGCGGGTCTACTTTTTGGACGGACGGGTGCACGGGTTCGCGGTGGACAAGTCCTCCCCCGCCGACCCGTGGCTCGCGCCGGAGCGGGTCGGGGTCCGGGTGTGCCCGCCGCCCGCGGCGGTCGTCGACGCCACCCGGGTGCTCGCCGCCGCGATGTCGCTGCGCTACGGGGCGTTCGACTTCCTCGTCCGGGCCGGTACACCGGTGTTCCTCGAGGTGAACCCGGACGGCGACTGGCGGTGGGCGGAGCGGGCGGCCGGCACGGACGCGGTCACGGCCGGGGTCGCGGCGATGCTCGCCGAGCTGCACCGGAACGCCCTTCCCGCCGGGCCGCCGGTGGACCTGCTGGGCTTCCTCACCCCGCGCTGACGCGGTCAGGACGCCGTGTCGGGCACGGGCTTCTCGACCTGGGCCGCCGTCTCCGCGGCCGCGGCCTGCCGCAGCGCGACCCGTGCGTACAGTCCGGAAAGGACGATCAACCCACCGGCCACCATGAGGATCAGGTCGACCGGCCCGAGCCGCAGGCCGAGCAGCGAGACGCTGAAGCCCCGCAGCAGCGAGCTGAGCAGCCAGCCCGCCACCAGGGTGCCCAGCATGCCGGTGAGCTGGTTGACCGGGTTGAACACCGCGGTCGTCCGGCCGACGTACTCCCGTGGGGCGGCGCCGAGCAACAGCGGCGCCACGGCGGTGTTCGCCATGGTCATCGGGATCGCGAGCAGGAACAGCAGGACCAGCCCGGCGCCGAAGGCGGTCTGGCGGGAGTAGGCGATCAGCAGGACGCCGAGCAGGACGATGCCGGCCCAGGTGACCGTGCGCGCGCCGAGCAGGCGCACCATCCGGCCGGTGCACAGCGCGCCGAGGACCCCGCCCACGCCGAGCGCCATGCCGAGGTAGCCGAACAGCTGGGTCGAGGCGTGCAGGTTGTCGGTCAGGAAGAACACGTTCAGCGTGGTCAGCGGGGCGATCCCGAGCTGGCCGATCACCGCGATGGACAGCAGGGTGACCAGGGTTCTGTTGCCGCGGAAGAACTTCAGGCCCGCCACGAACTCCGCGCGCACGCCCGACGCAGCTTCGCCCCGCGGTTCCGGTGCGGGCTCGGGTGCTCTGGCCCGCACCGAGCGGATCGCGACGAAGGAGACGCCGTAGGACAGCGCGTTGAACAGCAGTGCCCACTGCACCCCGGCGCCGAACATCAGTGGTGCGGCGAGCGGTGGGCCGACAATCATCACGGTCTGGCCGGTCGCCTGCGCGATGCCCGCCGCCCGGGCGCGGTCGACCTCGCCGGACACGATGTCCCGGATCAGGGTGAACCGGGCCGGCTGGAAGAACTGGCTGTTCAGGTAGAGCCCGAAGACGATCAGGTAGATCAGCCCGAGCCAGACCGCGACTGGCAGGGCGTCGACCGGGACGAACGTCACCACCGCGGTCAGCAGCCCGGCCAGGACACCACGGACGACGTCGGCGCCGAGCGCGGTGCGCCGGCTGTCCCACCGGTCGACCAGCGTGCCGGCGATCGGGCCGACCAGGATCGCCGCGCCGGTCGCGACCACGATGCCGCTCACCGCCGCCGGCGCCCACGGCTGCCCCTCGGCCAGCACGGTGCCCACCCACAGCACCAGCGTGGTGAGGAAGACCATGTCGCCCAGGACGGACACGGCCTGCCCGGCCCAGAGCCGGGCGTAGTCGGGGCTGATCAAAGCCCCGTGCACCAGCCGCTGCCGGATCGACATCAGCCCGTCCCGGCGACGATGCCGACCAGGGCCGCGACGAGCGTGGTGTGGTAGGCCCGGCGGAAGAACTGGCCCGGCGGCAGCTCGGGCGACACCCCGCTGGCGGCCGACCGTCCCGGGATCGCCCCGCCGGGCAGCTGGGCGCCGGCCAGGCAGCGGAGGCCGGCCTGCCCCGCGGGCGTGCCGGTGACGTCGCCGCCGAGGCAGGCGAGCGTGATGAGCAGCTCGCCGGTCAGGTCCCACAGGTCCTCGCGGGCCGAGGAGACGACCAGCGCGGCGACGGCCCGGAGCGCCCGCTCGCGGGTGTCGTCGGGCAGGTCGACGGGCAGGTGGCCGTAGTCGCTGAGGTAGAAGGCGGTGTGGGTCATCGTGTACGCGTCGCTCGTGGACACCGGCGGCGTGGGAGGCCGGGCGAGCAGACTCCCCGCCGCGAGCTCCCGGTAGGACTCCATGCCGTGCGCGAGGTTCGCCTTGTCCGCGTAGTAACGGGTCTCCAGCCGCAGGTACGCCGACTTGCCCGGTGGGGACAGGTAGCCGTCGCTCAGCCGGGCCAGGGCGGCGTCGCGGTGGTCGTCGGGGGCGAGCGCGAGGTACACCAGCCGCTGCGAGTCGGCGTATGGCCCGCCGTGGGTGTCCAGCAGCACCGGGAACTCCGGGCGCCGCCAGATCCCCCGCAGCAGCGCGCCGGCCCGGTCGAACAGGTCGCTCGTGGGTCGCAGCTTCGCCCAGCGGTGGCAGAACACCGCCAGCTCCAGCACCGCCTTGGCCCGCCTGGCCGCCGGCAGCGGTGAGGCAGGCGAGAACGGGTCGAAGAACGGCAGGTTGCGGCCGACCCAGCCCACTGCCCCGGCGGACAGTCCACTGAGGACATCGCAGGTGGACAGGTCGCCGGCCGGGGCGAGCGTTCCGGCGTCGGTGGTGCCGCTCATCGTCGTCCTTTCCCGAACGCGGACGCGGTCTCGATCCGACCGGACGCCACCTGCTCGATCACGTCGGCGGCGCGCCCGGCGCCGCCGGCGGTGGCCAGGTCGCGACCGAGGCCGCCGGCGCGCGCCCGCAGGCGGGGGTCGTGCCAGGCGGAGCGGAGCAGGGCGGCCGGGTCGCCGGTGACCACGGGCGGCACCCGCACGGCCACCCCGGCCCGCTCGCACGCCGCCGCGAGCAGCGGCTGCTCGGCCCCGTTGGGCGACACCCCGAGCGGGCGGCCGCGGACCAGCGCGGCCAGCACGGGTGCCGACGTGCCACTGGTCAGCACCAGACCCGCGCGGTCGAGCAGCGGGCCCATCCACGGCTTGTGCACGAGCACGACGTCCGCGCCCGGGGCGGGCCGCGGATCCCGCGACCGGCCCCGCTCGACGACGGCCTGGAACGAGCCGCCGGTGAAGGCCGCGTTCAGCATCGGCCACTGGTTGGTGCCCTCGAAGAACCGTCCCAGGTGGACGTAGACGACCGGTTTGCCGTTGCGGTCCAGGACATCCCGGACCTCGTCGAGCTCGCCGGGGTCGGCCGCCGGCTCCCAGCTCAACGGCCCCACGTGCCGTACCCGGGCGGGCAGCGTCGCGCCCGGGTGCTCGAGGGCGGGCGCGCCGCGCAGCAGCAGCGCGGCACCCAGCAGCGGGCTCTGCGGGTCCGCGTGCCGCCGCGGCGCCAGGCCGACCCGCTCCCGCAGGGCGGCGTGGTGCCCGGCGGTGTCGAGGGTCCGCCTGCGCCGGGCCTCGCGCAGGACGTCGCCGTCCCCGCCCGCCCGGTAGTCCCACAGGTGGGCCGCGAAGCCGACCACGACGACCGGGAGGTCCAGCACCTCGGCGGCGACCAGGGCGCCGGGGCAGAGCACCGAGGTGACGATCAGGTCGGCCCGCGCCTGGGTGGCCGCGCGCAGGACGACCCGGTACTGCTCCATGCCGGTGAGGGCCCAGCGCGCCGCCGAGAACCCCGCCCGTTCGCCGAAGTCCGCCAGCGCCGCGAACGGCAGGCCGGCCTCGGCGAGCACGGTGGCGGCCCGAGCCCGGCCGACGGCGCTGACCGCGTGACCGCGGCGGGCCAGCTCGCGTCCGGCCGCGATCGCCGGGTAGAGGTACCCGCCGTCGCTGAGCGGGCACAGCAGGACGTTCACGGCCCGTCCTCGCGCGCGGGCAGGCCGAGCTGGTCGCCGAGGAAGGCCAGGGCCGTCGCATAGAGGTCCACCCGACGCGAGGCGCCCCGGTTGCCGTGGCCGACCCCGCGTTCCAGCCAGAACAGCACCGGCCCCGCCCCGGCGGTGGCGTGCTGCAGGGCGGCGCACATCTTGCGGGCGTGCAAGGGATCGACGCGCGTGTCGCCGTCCGCGGCGGTGAGCAGCACCGCCGGGTACGCCGTGCCCGGGCGCACGCAATGGTAGGGCGAGTAGGACAGCAGGGTGCGTCGCTGGCCGGGGTCCGCGGCGCTGCCGTACTCGGGCACCCAGCTCGGGCCCAGCCCGGACAGCTCGAAGCGGAGCATGTCCAGCAGCGGGGACATGCTCACGGCCGCGGCGTAGAGGTCCGGGCGCTGGGTGAGCGCGGCGCCGACCAGCAGCCCGCCGTTGGAGATGCTCATGATCCCGAGCCGGCCGGGCTCGGTCCACCTGGTCGCGACCAGGTGCTCGGCGGCCGCGACGAAGTCGTCGATGCTGTTCTGCTTGTGCTCGCCCCGCCCGGCGGCGTGCCACCGCTCCCCCTCGTCGCCACCCCCGCGCACGCACGCGGCGGCGAAGACCCCGCCGGCGCGCACCCAGGCGACGGCCTCGGCGGAGAACTTCGCGGAGACCGGGGTGCCGAAACCGCCGTAGCCGTAGAGGATCGTCGGCCGCGGGCGGTCCGGGACGCCCGCGGCGGAGACGACGAACATCCGCACCGCGGTGCCGTCCCGGGAGATGAACGTCTCCTGGTGGGCGGTGAGTCCGTAGCCCCCGGGGCGGTCGCCGGCCCGCGCCAGCACGCTGGTCAGCCCGGTGCGGGCGTCGAAGTGCATGACCTGCGGCGGGGTGGCGAAGTCGGTGTAGGCGAACCAGGCCTCGTGCCCGCCCTCGGGCCGCACCGAGAGGTCGCCCACCGTGCCCGCCCCGGGCAGCGGCACCGTGGTGACGCGGCGGCCGTCGGTGAGGTCGTGCACGGTGATCTCGGAGACCGAGTGCCGCAGCCAGGACGCCAGCCCGAGCGGCCGGGCGAGCCCGGGTCCGGTGAGCACGGCGAAGTCGGTGAGCACCACGCCCGGGCGCTCGGCGACCACCGGCCGCCAGGTGTCCACGCCGGGGTTCGCCGGCGTGCAGGCGACGACGTGGCCGTACGGGGCGTCGCGGTCGGTGCGCAGCCACATCACGTCGGCCGGGCCGGTGCCGGCCGCGAGGTGCGCGCGGGTGCGGAAGGTCGCGGCTTCCTGGACCGGGCGCAGGACGGGCCGCTCCGGTGCGCCCGCGGTCAGGTCGGCCAGGTAGACGTCGGTGCCCGGGGCGGTGCCCTCGGTGGCCGTGACGGTCAGCCAGCGCCCGTCCGCGGTCACGGCCACGCTGTAGAACTGGGCCTTCGGCCGGTCCTCGCCGAACACCAGGATGTCGGTGTCCGGAGCGGAGCCGATCTTGTGCAGCCAGACCCGGCGGTGGTAGCGCGACCCGCCGCCGTCCGGGCCGGGCGGCAGGCACCGGATGTAGAAGAGCGACTCGCCGTCGGGCAGCCAGCCGACCGTCCGGCCCCGGATCCGGTCGACCGGCCCGTCGACGACCTGCCCGGTGGCCACGTCGAGCACGTACAGCAGCGAGTCCTCGGTGCCGTCCCGGGAGACCTGGAAGGCCACCCGGTCACCGGCGACCGAGGGCTGCCAGGCCTCCAGCGTGGTGCGCCCGAGCGGGTCCAGGGCGCGCGGATCGAGCAGGACCCGCTCGGCCGCCCCGTCGCGCACCACCAGCACCGGCTGCTCGTGCCCGGCTCGCTGCCGCAGGCCGAAGACCAGCTCGCCGCGGACCTTCGGCGTCCCGGTGCGGTCCAGCCCGCTCAGCGCGGCGAGCTGGGCGTGCCACCGGTCGGCGTCCGGCCAGGACGCCCGCTCCGCCTGGAAGAGGGCGTCCTGCTCGGCGGTCCAGCGCAGCGTCCGGGGTGTGGTGGCGTCCTCGAGCCAGCGGTACGGATCGGCCACCGGATCGTCGCCGGGATCCTCGCGGTCGGCCGCCGGGTACTGGCGCGGTGGCACGGCTACAGACGTCCGGTATCGGCGAGGTAGTCCAGCAGCGCGGCGTCCACGGCGTCGTGGAACGCCGCCACCTCCACGTCGTCCGGTGCGGGGTCGTACATGTCCCCGCAGGAGATCCAGCGGTCGCGAGTGACCTCGGGAGACAGGTAGCCGGTGGCGGCCGTGCCGACCTCCCAGCCGGGTCTCCCGGCGGTCTCCCAGCAACTGGACAGGGTGCCGTCGGCGTTCACGACCGCGCCGTAGCGGCCGTCGCCGTGGCCGCAGGTGCGGCACGGGGTGCTGGCGGCCGGCCGGGGCACGCGGAAGCCGAGCTCGAGCGCCTGCTGCTGCCAGTGCGCGAAGGAGGCCGACAGGTTGCGGGTGTGCTCGAGGTCGTTGGCGTAGCCGACGCCCATGTCCCTGATCTGGTCGAAGGAGATGGTGCAGCGCGAGGTGTCCAGCGCGCCCGCGAGCCGGTCGAGCAGATTGTCGATCCCCCGGTGGTTGCGGTGGGAGACGTTGACCCGCAGCGCCCAGGACATCGGGGAGGCGTCGGAGGCGCGGACCATGTTGCGCACGATCGTGTCGAAGGTCCCGCCGTTGGAGCGCCGGACCCGGATCTGGTCGTGCTCGGGCTTGTCGCCGTCGAAGGTGACCTGGATGTAGCGAAGCCTGGCGTCCCACAGGTTCTTGGCCAGCTCCGGGGTGAGCAGGGTGGTGTTGGAGATCATCCACGCCGACGCCAGCCCGTAGTCGGCCGCGCGGGTGAGCAGTTCGATGGCGCCGCGGGGGTTGAGCAACGGCTCGCCGCCGAACAGCAGGATGCTGAGCTTGTCCAGGTCGACCGCGGCCATCTGGCGGCCGGCGAAGTCGAGGATCGTGGTGATGTCCTCGGAGGTGAGCCGCGCGTGCTTGATCCGCGGCGGGCGGTTGCCGCCTGTCGTGTCCGCCCCGATGTTCTGGAAGCAGTACCCGCACCCCAGGTTGCAGTCGGTACTGGTCAGCACGGTCAACGAGTACAGGTGACCCGGCGGCGGGTCGTAGAGCCCGGATTCGCGCAGCTTCTGGTCCGCGCGCGGGAGCAGTGCCCCCTCCGGGGTCACCTGCGAGGACTTGAGCCGGGCGATGCCGCCGGGGCCGAGGAACCAGTAGTTGTTCTTTCCGGCGAGGACCCGTGCCCCGCTGCGCTGTCCGATGTGTTCCAGAGTCACGCAAACCTCCGCAGGGTTCCAGATCCCCGATGACAACGGTGGTGAACGACGAATGCCGGGCCAGGCCATCCGGCTTTCCCGGCGACCTAGGAGAACTCCGTCAGGAAGGCCGGATGCCCGGGTCACCCGTCCTTACAGTTGCGCCGACGAGTTGAACGTGCAGCCGGCGTTCAGCTCTTCGTCCTCTTCGTCGGTGTGCGCGACGACCTCGACCTCTTCCGGGCTTTCCTTGGGGTCCCTGTCCTCGATGTCCGGCATGGTGTGCCCTTTCGGTGTGCTGGACGCGGAGTCGACTACCACTCCACTGCTGCCGAACCGTAGGAAGACCGGGTTCGGGAACGCCCAACCACCGGTAGGGATTCGGTAAACCAGCAGGATCTCGCCGTTCCCGGCTACCCTGGACCGGCCCTTTGACGAGTGGAGGCGCAATGCGCATCGAGACCCCGGTCCGCGCCACCCTGGGCGCGATCTCGCCCTTCTTCGTCGTCGGTGACCTCCAGCGGGCACTGACGTTCTACCGCGACCGCCTCGGCTTCGAGGTGACTCACCAGGCGCCGGAAGCGGACCCGTTCTTCGCGATCATCGCCCGGGACGGCGTGCAGTTGATGCTCAAGGTCGTCGCCGAGGACGTCGCCGCCCTACCGAACGCGTCCCGCCACCCCGACGCCCGCTGGGACGCCTACGTCCACGTGCCCGACCCCGACGCGCTGGCGGCCGAGTTCCACGGCCGGGGCGTCACCTTCAGCACGCCACTCACCGACACCCACGACGGCCTGCGCGGCTTCGAGCTCACCGACAACGACGGCTACGTACTCTTCTTCGGCCGGCCTACCGCGTGACCCGCTGCTGCAGGTCGTTCAGCGCGCGGGTGAACTCGACCGAGGACGCCACGTCGTAGGGCCCGTACGGGTCGTCGCGTTTGTGGCTGTAGCCGCGCAGTGGTGTGGCGATGTGCCGGCCGTCCTCGAGGTGGAAGACCAGCCGTCGGACGCCGGCGGGCTTCGCCGGCATCGAGTCGACAACGGTCACCGCGGTGAGTGGGACCGAGTCCGTGCGCAGCACGCGCTTCACCCAGACCCGGCTGTCGTCGACATACACGCCGCGCCGCCGGTGCCGCCACCACAGCACGGCCCACAGCACCAACAGCACAAGCCCCGCAGCACATACCGGGACGGCGATCGAGTCGTTGATCATGCCGCGGACCAACACCGTGGCGACAAAGATCCCGATCCCCCACGATGCCGTCGCACCCGCGGTGACCCGCCGCGGCCGAGGCCCGTATCGCATGCGTTCCGTCGTTTCGACCCGATCACTCTGCACGCCTAGCGAGTGTATTGACGCGCCGCCGAAACGGCCACGCTCATTTCGGGTCGAGGACGAAAACCGGGATCTGCCGGTCGGTCCGCTCCTGGTACTCGGCGTAGGACGGGTAGGCCGCGACGGCGCGCTCCCACCACTCGGCCCGCTCGGTGCCTTCGGCTTCGCGGGCGACGTAGTCCTTCGTCACGGTCCCGTCCTGCAGCGGGAACTCCGGGTGCGCCTTGATGTTGTGGTACCAGGTGGGATGCGTGGGAGAGCCGCCCTTGGACGCCACGACCGCGTACCGGCCGTCGTGCTCCACCCGCATCACGGGGGTGTAGCGCAGCTTGCCGCTCTTCGCGCCACGCAGGGTGAGCAGCACGATCGGCGACCCGAGGACCTCGATGCCCTCGGTGGTCCCGGTCTCGAGGATCTTCTTCGTCTGGTCGTGGACCCAGCCCGCGGGGCTGAGCTCTATGGTCTCGTCTGGCATGTTCATGGCCAACACACCGCGCGCCATGACGATTCCCGCCGGGCGGGTGAAGATCCGCGGCAGCTACCTCACCGCGCGTAGTGCCTGGCGGTCTATCTTGCCGTTGACGTTCAGCGGGAGGGTGGCGCGGTGGTTCAGCCGCCGCGGAACCATGTGAATGGGCAGGTAGTCCCGCAGCCAGGCGACCAGCTGACGATCCGCGACCGGCGTACCGGTGTAGAACGCCACCAGCTCCGGGCCGTCGGCGAGCCGCTCGGCGATCACCACCGCCTGGGTGACCGACGGGTGGCGGGCGATCGCGGCCTCCACCTCACCCAGCTCCACCCGGTAGCCCCAGATCTTCAGCTGGTCGTCCAGGCGCGACAGGTGCAGAAGCCGGCCGTCCTCCCGGCGCACGCGGTCGCCGGTGCGGTAGTACGACTCCGCGCCCGGGTCGTCCGTCACCACGTACCGGTCGTCGCGGCGGGCCAGGAAGCGGGCCTGGTCGTCGTCGGGGTTCACGTAGCCGCCGAACCGCTGCGAGCCGCGCACGCACAGCTCACCCTCCTCGGCCGGCACGCCGTCCTCGTCGACGATCACGTGCTCCAGGTGGTCGTACACCGGGCCGATCGGGACGGTGTCGTTCGACGTCGCGGGCCATTCGTCCGGGTCGGCGGGCAGGCGGTACTCCGTGCACGCGACGGTCAGCTCGGTCGGGCCGTACACGTTGTCGATGCGGGTGTCGGGGGCGACCGCCCGCCACGCCGCCGCCTGGGCGTACGTCAGCTGCTCGCCGATGAAGATGCTCTGCCGCAGCCCGGTCGCCCGCCCGGCCGGCAGGTTGCCGAGGTTCGCGCTCACCGACACCACCGACGGCACCGAGAACCAGTGCGTGACGGCCCGGTCCACCAGGAAGTCGACCGGGTTCAGCAGGTCCGTCCTGCTCGGTGACACCAGCGTGGCCCCGCCGCCCCACGTGACGAACAGGTCGAACACCGACGGGTCGAAGGTCAGGTCGAACGTGTGCGACACCCGGGCGCCCGGACCGATCCCGAACCGCTCGACGTTGTGCGCCAGGTACGGCGCCAGGTTCCCGTGGGTGATCGGCACGCCCTTCGGCCGGCCGGTCGACCCGGACGTGAACAGCACGTACGCCACGTCGTCCGCGGTCGCCGCGAGCGAGGGCAGCGGGCCGGGCCGGGCATCGCGCACGGCCCCGGCGTCGAGCAGGACGACCGTGCCCGCCGCCGCGGCGAGGCCGCCGAGGTCCGTGACGTCGGCGGTGTCGGCGACCAGCACGTCGCACGGGAGCGCGCCGAGGACGAGCTCGTTGCGCCGCACGGGGTGCGTCGGGTTGAGCGGCACGACCGTCGCGCCGAGCCGCAACGCGGCCAGGTAGCCGGCGAAGGCGACCAGGCCGCGCCCGGCCAGCAACGCCACCCGGGGCGGCGCGGACCCGTACGCCGCGAGGATGGTGGTGGCCACCGCCTCCGCGCGGTCGCGCAGCTCGCGGTAGGTCAGCACCTCCCCCGCGAGGTCGAGCGCGGGCTCGTCCGGGTACCGCTCGGCGGATCCGGCGAACCACTCGTAGAGCGAGGTCATGGGCTCAGGCGAGCTCGCGCATCGCGCGGTCGCAGACCGCCAGCGCGCAGTCCAGGCGACGCAGGATGCCGATCCCCACCTCACCCAGCAGGTCCGGGCGCATGGCCGCGAGCGGCGCGATGACGTGGTTCAGCCAGCCCTCGGCGTGTTCCACGTCGACGACGACGTGCTCCAGCAGGTAGCGCATCTCCGCGTCGGTGAGGCCGACCCGCCGCCAGCCCTCGATCTGGCGCTCCAACCGGCCCGGCACGACCAGCTCGGTGGCCTGCAGCATGCCGATCGACTGCGGTGCGAGGCTGCGGTCCGACGAGGTCTGGAAGTACATGTTGGCCATCCGCAGCTCTTCCACCCAGTAGAAGTCCACGTTGGACAGATAGTCGCCGGCGGGCACGCCGATGCGGTTCATCATGTCCAGGCGCAGCTGCCGGTGCGTGCCGGCGAGCTTCCCGTTGCCCATCTCGTCCCAGAAGTTGCCGGCCAGCTCGATCTTCTGGCCGCCGTGGATGCCCGGCAGCAGCAGCGCGACCAGGTCGCCGAAGTGGATGTCGAACGGCGTCTCCTGAGCCTGGAAGTCGCGCAGCTGGGAGAAAGTGGCCTTCTCGGCGAGGAAGTCGAACAGCGGGTGGGTCACGCCGGACGCGTGCTCCTCGCACACCACAGTCGCCCAGGTGCCGAAGCCCTCGGGGGTGGTCGGCACCTCGAGGCCCGCGCCGTACACCTCGCGGTCGCGCGCCAGCCACGCGTCGGCGACCCGCCGGTGCGCGTCCACGATCTCCGGGGCGGTGTAGTCGCGCCACTGCGGGGACCAGGGCGGCAGGATCCGGTGCGCGTAGACCTCGTAGAGGAAGCGCTGCGCCTCCAGCTCGGCGGCCGGGTCGCCGTCCCGGAACGCGCGGGCACTGACCTCGTCGGCGCGACGGCCGAGCTCCTCGACCGTCGCGGGCGACGGTTCGGTCGCACAGGAACGGACCAGGTCGGACAGCTCGACCGTGCCGAGCCGCACATCCGTCTGAGTCATCGGGCACTCCTTCTGGCGAATCGGAAATCTCTCATCAGCTCTCCCCCGCGATCCGGAACAGCTCGCGGACGGGGGTGTCGGGCGCCGCGGCAGCCCGGGCGAGCACGGCCATCAGGCCGGCACGCCACCGCTTCACGGTGGCCTCGTCGAACAGCGCGGCGTCGTACTCCCAGCCACCGACCAGGGCGCCACCCTGCGGCGTCAGCGAGACCACGCTCTCGTAGCGGAGCCCGATCGGCGCGTACACCGGGCCGATCGGGGCGAACTCGAGGCCGGTGTCGTCACCGGCCAGCTCCATGTCGAACTCGCTCGCCCGGAACGCCCGCCCCGTCATCGGCGCGTTCTGCACGGAGAAGCACACCGACAGGGCCGAGTCGGGCAGCTCGAGCTCGGACCGCAGCGACTCGAACGGCACGGCCGGCCGGCTGAACGCGGCGGTGTGGACCTCGCGCGTGACCCGCAGCAGGTCGGCGAACGAGCCGGTGCGGGCGACCGGGACCCGGACCACGAGCCGGTTGACGAACCAGCCGACGAGCCGCTCCCACTGCGACCGCATGCGCAGCGCGTTCGGCGTGACGACGGCGATCTCGTCGGCACCGGAGTGGGCCGCGAGCACGGTCGCGTAGGCGGCGAGGCCCGTCATGTACAGCGACGTGCCGCTGCGCCGGCCGAGGTCGTTCAACGCGGTGGTGAGGCCCGGCTCGACGGGCAGGTTCAGGTAGCCGGGCCGGAACTCGTGGCCTCGCCGCTCGACGGTGGTGGGCAGGCGGACGCCCGCGTAGCCGCGCAGCCGGTCCCGCCACGCGGCGAGGTCGTCGGCGTAGCGCGGGCTCGCCAGGTAGTCGCGGTGCCACTGGACGAACTCGGCGTAGTCACCCTCGAGGGGCGCCAGGTCGGGCGCGGTGCCGTCCGCGTAGGCGTGGTAGGCGGTGCCGACCTCGTGCAGGACGACGCCGATCGACCAGCCGTCGATGGCCGCGTGGTGGGCCGTCCACTGGACGACGTGGTCCCGCTCGCCGAGCCGGTGCACCCGCACGCGGATCAGCGGGCCGGTGGCCAGGTCGAAGGCCAGTGAGCCCTCCTCCCGGACGAGCCGGCGCACCGTCCGCACGCGTTCGTCGAGGTCCGCGCCGGGCACGTCGGACACCTCGACGGGAAGCTCGTCGAGGTCGAGCACCCGCTGGACGAAGCGGTCGCCGTCGCGGTGCAGCGACACCCGCAGCGCGGCGTGCCGGCGGACCAGGTCGGCGAACGCCCGGCGCAGCGCCGTGAGGTCGAGCGGGCCGCGCATCCGGATCGCGAGCGGCGCGTTGTAGCGGGGGTCGTGCCCGTACCGTTCCTCGGCGCGGAACAGGGCCTCCTGCGGGAACGACTGCGCCAGCTCGGTTCCCGGGGTCATCCGCGGCACCGGGTGGCTCGCGTAGACCTGGTCCTGGCGGGCGGCGGCGCGGCCACGTTCCTGCTCGACCAGCGCGGCCAGGCGCGTCACGGTCGGCTCGGCGAGGAAGTCGGCCAGCCCGATCTCGACGCCGAGCTTGTCCCGCACCCGCGAGGTCACCTGGGTCGCCTGCAGCGAGTTGCCGCCCAGCTCGAAGAAGTCGGTCCTCCGGTCCACATCGGACAGTGCGAGCAGCGGGCCGAGGACGTCGGTGGCGATCGTGCGTTCCAGGTCGGTCCATCCGGCGTCGTCCGGCTCACCGGTCGCGGCCGGCGCGGGCGGCGCCGGCAGTGCACGCCGGTCGAGCTTGCCACTGGGCGTGCGGGGCAGCTCGGTCAGCACGGCGAGCCGGGTCGGGAGCATGTAGTCCGGCAGCCGGGCCGCGGCCACCTCCCGGACCTCCGCGAGCGTCGGCGCGGTCGCGGCCGGCACGACGTAGGCGGTCAGGTGCCGGCCCGCGTCGCCGCCCTCCCACACCTCGGCCGCGACCTGGCGGACCCGCGGGTCGGCGGCCAGCACCGTCTCGACCTCGCCGAGCTCGACCCGGAAGCCGCGGAGCTTCACCTGGCGGTCGACGCGGCCGAGGAACTCCAGCACGGGTTCGCCGGCGGTGTCGCGGGTCCAGCGGGCCAGGTCGCCGGTGCGGTAGAGGCGCGCGCCTGGCTCGCCGAACGGGTCGGGCACGAACCGTTCGGCCGTGTGGCCGGGCCGGCCGAGGTAGCCGCGGGCGAGGCCGGCACCGGCGACGCAGAGCTCGCCCGGCACGCCGGGCGGCACCGGCCGCAGCCGCTCGTCCAGCACGTAGGCACGGTGGTTCGGCATCGGCCGGCCGATCGGCGGGATCCGCCCACCCGACGGTGGTTCGCAGCGCATGAGCGTGACGGCGACGGTGGTCTCGGCGGGGCCGTAGCCGTTCCAGAACACCCGCCCGGCGGTGGCCCAGGCGTCGACGAGCGCGCCGGCCGGGGCCTCGCCGCCGACGGACACGAGCCGCAGGTCCGGCAGCGCGGCCGGGTCGAGCAACGGCATCAGGCTCGGTGGCAGCTCGGCAGCCGTGACGCGCCGCTCGACCAGGAACCGGCGCAGCGCCTCGACGTCGGCCCGTTCCTCGTCGCCGGCCAGGACCAGCGTGGCGCCGTTGCAGAGCGCGGACCAGAGATCGAACACGGACACGTCGAAGGTGAGCGCGGCGAAGCCGAGCAGCCGGGTGTCCGGCCCGATCCGGTAGGCCGTCGCGATGTGGCGGGAGAAGTCCACAACGGACCGGTGCTCGACGAGCACGCCCTTCGGCCGGCCGGTGCTGCCGGAGGTGTAGATGACGTAGGCGGCGCCGTCCGGCCGGGCGCGTGCCTCCTGTGCGGCTTTTTCGGGGACGTCGTCCGGGCTGATCGTCGTCAGGCCCTCGGGGAACCGGGCGGGGTCGTCGGTGACCACAGTGGACACCTGCGCGTCGGCGCACAGGTACTCGACGCGCGCCGCGGGGTACTTGGGGTCGACGGGCACGTAGGCGGCGCCGGCGAGCATGACGCCGAGGGGCACCCACACGGTGGCGGTGGTGCGGGGCAGGCACACGGCCACCCGGTCCTCCGCGCCGACACCGCGACCGCGCAGCTCGGCGGCGAGCGCGCGGGCCCGGTCGAGCAGCTGCCCGTAGGTCAGCTCGCCGTCGGTCGCGACGACGGCCGTGGCGGCGGGATCCTGGCGGGCGACCAGCTCCGGGACCGTCGCCGGCTCGTCGGCGACCGTGCCGCCGTCGCCGGAGCGGAGCATGCTCGGCCAGCTCATCCCCGGTGGTCAGGTCGGCGGCCCGGACCGGGCCGTCGAGCTCGAGCACGCGGGCGGCCCGGCGGATCAGCGCGGCGACGGTCGGTTCGCTGATCGCGCGGCCGTCGTACACGGCGGTGATCTCGGTCCCCGCGATGTCGAGACCGACGGTGGCGGCGGCGTGCGCGGCGAGGGCGCCGGCCCGGTCGTGGACGGCGACGCTGACGAGCGGGTCCTCGGCGAGCAGTGCGCGCAGCCGCGGCCAGGGCAGGTCGGCGTTGCGCCGGGCGTCGTCGACCGCGTGGTGCGCGGTCTTGGCCAGGTCACCGATCGTGGTCGCGGGCCCGACGGTGAGGCGGACCGGGAGCATGCGGGCGAACGGGCCGCGGACGCCGCGCAGCTCGCCCGGCAGCACCGGTTCGGTCACGACGCCGAGCACGACGTCGTCGTCGCGCCCGCTGCGGGCGAGCACGATGGCGAGGGCGGCGAGCCACTCCTCCTCGGTGGCGGTCCGGGCGACCGTGACGCGGAGGTGACCGCGCGGCGGTGCGCCGGGCGGGACGCGGTCGGCCGGGATGCCGGACGCGGGGGCGGCGCGGAGCACGGCCTTCCAGTGCGCGTGCTGCCGCTCGAGGTCGGCGGCGCGGCGGGGATCGGCCTGCCAGGCGGCGTAGTCGGCGTAGGTGAGCACGTCCGGCCGCGGTGTCGCCGGTTCCTCCACTGTGGACTCTTCGAGCGACCGCAGCGGTTCGGTCGCGTAGAACTCCTGCTGCGCCGAGCGCGGGACCGGGCCGCGGATGCGGCCGGGCCGGAGCGGCGGCGTGACGCGCTGGGCGGCGCGCAGGGCGGTGAGGAAGTCGTCCCGTTGTCGGTTCGGCAGCGCCGCGAGCCGCGCGGCCAGCGGGCGGCTCTCTTCGCGCGCGCCGGGCGCGGCCTCCCCGAGCGAGGGCCGCGATGTCGACGTCGCCGATGGGGGTGCGGGGCAGCTCGGTGATCTCGTGGACGTCGGTGGGCAGCAGGGCGCCCGGTACCCGGCGGCGGAGACGGCTCAGCAGGGCCGGCAGGTCGACCGCGCCCACCGGCACGATCCAGGCGCGCTCGCCCCGGACGACGGCGTCGGCCACGGTGTCGTCCTCGCGGAGGCGGGCGGCCACCCAGACGTCTTCGTTGTGCGGCCGATCGCCCAGCCGCTCGACCGTCCCGTCCAGGCGACGCCGGACCCACAGCCCGGTGGGCACGCCGGAGACGACCAGCTCACCGGCGACGGCGTCCGGCACCGGGCGTCCGGCGCTGTCCGCGACCCAGCCGCCGGGCACGGGCCCGAGGTCCGCGCCACCCGGTGCCACGCAGGCGAAGGCGCCGGTGGCGTCGGTGCCGTGGACCCGCCACGCCCCCGGGCCGACCGTCACGCCCGCCCCGGGATCGAGCGGATCGCGGAACGCGAGGCGGGCACCGGCGTTGATCGCGGCCAGCGCCACGGGCAACAGCACCGGATCGTCCGCCGCGACCGCCAACACGGCGGCCTCCCCGGCGGTGAACGGCACCGCGCTCGCCACCCCCACCGCCTCGGCGAGCATGGTGACGTCCGCCCCACGCCACCGCCCGGTAAGCGCCACGTTTTCGTCCGATCCGGACAGTCCAAGCTGGACAACGGGAACCGGCGCCGCGACCTCCGTGCCGGCCGGGACCACGAGCGCGGCGGCCCCGCGACAGTGGTCGGCCAGTTCAGCGGGCGAAGCATCGGCGGGCACCTGGTGCACGTCCGCCCCGAGCGCAAGCCCGCCGAGCGCCGCCGCGACCAGCTCCGGGGAGGCGGGCAACCAGAGCAGCACCCGATCCCCCGCACCGACACCGGCGGCACGCAGGACGGCAACGGCCGACGCATCGGCGGGCAGCGTGGCGACCGGACGCGATGCCACCGGTGATTCCGCGGTCGACGTGGCGGCCTGGCGAAACGCCGCCAGTGGTGCCGCGGGCGGCTTGACGGCAGCTGGGGGTGCGGCGGACGGCGCGGTCGTGGCGGCCTGGCCGGACGCCGCCGGTTGCGTGGCGGGCAGGGGCGCGGAAGCCGATGGCGCCACGGGCGTTGCGGCCAAGCCGGACACCGGCGACGGCTCCGCAGACAGCATGGCGGCAGCTGGTGGTGCGGCGGACGTCGCGGAAGGCGGTGGCTCCGCAGCCGGGTGAATCAACACTGGCGGTACCGCAGGCGGCGTGGCGGCCGGGCGCGATGCCGCCGGTGATGCCGCGGGTGTCGCGGCAGCGGGTGGTGTGGTGGTCGGTGGTGTGAGGGCTGGGAGGTCGCTCAGCGGCAGGTTGTCCGGGGCGTCGGCCAGTTCGGTCAGGAGGTGGCCGTAGCGGTCGGCCAGCCACTCGGCCGTGGGGCGGTCGATGCGGTGTTCGTCGTACTCCACGCGGATCCAGGTTGCGGTGGGGACGTTCGCCACCGAGACCACCAGGGGCAGGCCCGTCTGCTCCTGCTGCCGCAGCATCCGGACCGTCACCGGCGCGGCGCCCGCCGCGGCGGGCCCGTCCATGAAGTAGTTCTGGAAGCCCAGCACGCTCTCGTACAGCGGCTCCCCCATCGGCACGGCGCTGCACCGCTGCGCGGCCGTCACCGGGAGGTGTTCGAACGCCCGGCCGGCGATCAGCTGCTCCTGCACCGCCGCGAGCCACGGGCCCACCGGCAGCTCACCGTCCACCGCCACGTGCACCGGGACCGTGTTGACGAACATGCCGACCCGCTCGGTCACGCCCGCCAGCTCCGCGGGACGGCCGGACACCGTCGTGCCGAAGACCGCGTCCGGGGTGCCCGCGCACCGCGCGAGCAGCAGCCCCCACGCGGCATGCGCGATCGTGCTCGGCAGCAGGCCGCGGCGGCGTGCCAGCACGTCCGGCTGCCGGTCCGGGCGCGCAGCGCACGAACAGCTCGACCCGGCCCGACGGGCCCGGCGACGCGCTCACCCGGCCCACCCGGTCGATGCCCAGCGGTGTCGGGTGGCGCAGGTCGCCGAGCAGCCGCTTGAAGTGGGTGGCCGCCGCGTCGGTGGTGTCGTGGTCGCGCAGCCAGGTCACGAACTCCCGGAACGGCGCGGCCGGCGCCAGCCCCGCCGGCCGGCCGGTGACGCGGGCCGTGATCAACTGTTCCAGCTCGGCCTGCACGGTCGGCATGCTCCAGCCGTCCACCACGAGGTGGTGGATCGTCATGACCAGCCGCCACTCGTCCGCGCCGGCCCGCACCGCGTGCGCCCGCAGCAGCGGCGGACGCCTCAGATCGAACGGCCGCGCCCACTGCTCGGCCAGCGCGGCCACGACCGCGGAGTCCACATCGGACTCGGCAGGCACGACCGGCACGTCGAGCGGGGCGTCGGCGAACACCACCTGCACCGGCGTGTCCACGTTCTCCCAGACGAACCCGGTGCGCAGCACCGTGTGCCGGGCCACGAGGTCGGCCACGCCCGCCCGCAGCACGGCCTCGTCCGCCACGCCGGTGACCGCGAGCACGAACTGCTGCTGGTACACCGGCGCGCCGGCGGTCCGCAGCGCGTGCACCAGCATGCCCTGCTGCATCGCGGTCAGCGGGTAGATGTCGCGCACGCGGCGCGGTGGCCATCAGGACTCCCCCTCCGACGTGCCGCCCCGCCGCACCGGCGAGAACCACACCAGCACCGGCGCGACGGCCAGCGCGGCGACCGCGGCGTACAGCGCCGCGCGCGGGCCGATCGCACCGCCGAGCAGGCCGCCGGCGAGCGCGCCGAGCGGCCAGAGGCCGACCGTCAGGAACCGGAACGAGCCCATGACCCGGCCCTGCAACTGGTCCGGTGTGGACCGTTGGAAGAGGCTCTCGACATTGACCGCGGACACCGCGCCGCCCGCCGACATCAGGAACGCCGCGGCGATCAGCATCGGCAGCGCGACGCCGAGTGCCGGCGCGGTCAGCGGGATCAGCAGGGTGGCGAGGCAGAACGTGCCGAGGCCCGCGCAGATCGCGGCGCCGACGCCGATCCGCCGGGCCGCCGGGCCGGCGAACAGCGCGCCGATGAGCGCGCCCGGGCCGGTGCCGATCAGCGTGAGGCCGACCAGCGACGGGGCGATGTGCAGCACGTTCACGAGGTAGATCACGTACAGCGTGGTCTCCGCCGCCCAGGCGATGTTGCTGATCGAGATGGCGGCCATCAGCGGACGCAACACCTTGTGGCGGGCCAGGAACCGCAGCCCCTCCACCGAGGTCCGCCCACCCGCGGCGCACCCGGCCGCCGTCCGGCGGTGGTTCGGGGGCCGGCTCCCGGTGGCGGATGTCGGCTGAGCGTGAACACGGACGCGAGCAGCGACAGCCCGTCCAGGATCACCGCGATCGGCGCCGTCACCGCCGCCACCAGCAGGCCGCCGATGGTCGGGCCGGTGAGCTGGGCGGTGGCCCGCGCCGACTCCATCCGGCTGTTCGCCTCGACCAGGTGCTCGCGGCCGACGAGGCCCGGGCAGGAAGCTCATGTACGCGGTGTCGAACCAGACGGTGAGCACCGCGGAGACGAAGCAGCGTGGCGCCGAGCAGTCCGATCGACAGCACGCCGAACGCCGCCTCGACGGGGATCATCAGCAGCAGGGCGGCCCGCACGAGGTTGGTGACGATCATCGTCGACCGCTTGCGCATCCGGTCGACCCACACGCCGGCCACGATGTAGAGCAGCGCGGGCAGCTTGCTCAGCAACCCGAGCAGGCCGAGGTCGTCGGCGCCCGGCGTCGCAGCGTCTCGATCGCCAGCAGCGGCACGACGATCGTGCTGACGTACGCGCCGAACTGCGAGAACGTCTGGCCGGTCCACAGCTTCACGAAGTCGCGGTTGCGCCAGATCGCCGCGGAGAACGGCCGCCGTGGCGTCGGTTTCCGTCGCCTCAGTCATGGGATGCCGCCTCGGTGCGCAGGGCGGCGGGCGGCGCGTCGGCCGCGACCGCGATCGGCGCGGCCAGGTAGTGCCGGCGGACCGGCGACGCGTCGGTCATGCCGAACGCGCCGTGCAGGTGGACGGCTTCCCGGCTCGGCGTCCAGCGCGAGCGTGCCCGCCTCGGCGAGCGCGCCCGCGGCGGGCCCGGATCGGGTGCGCCGTCGTCGAACCGACCGGCCAGGTCGGTGACGAGGGCGGTGAGCGCGTCGAGCCGCACGGCGAGCCGGGCGAGGCGGAACGCGACGTCCTGGTTGGCGATCAGGGGCCGGCCGAACTGCTCGCGGGTGCGGGCCCGCTCGCAGGTGTGCTCGAGACAACCGGCGGCGAGTCCCGAGCAGCCAGGCGGCGCGGCGCACCCGGCCGGCGGCGAGCACCTCGACCGCCGCGGCGCCGTCGAGGAGGATCTCCGCCGGCCTGGCCGTCTGCGGTCCACATGGACCCGTGGCCGTGTCCTGCGGGTGTGAACGTCAGGTCCGGGGCGAGCGCGATGGCGCCGTCGACGACCGCGAGGCAGGCGTCGGCCGCTGTGCGGGTCGTGGACCGGCCGGCCGGGCCGCCGGAGGTCGGCGAGCACTGCCCGCCAGCGGCCGTCCATTGTGGGCAGTTCGCGGCCGGACCGGGCGAGGACGTCGAGCGCGGTGAGGGTGTCGAGCAGGCCGCCGTCGTGCAGGCCGCGGCCCAGCTCCGCGCAGCAGACCACCGCGGCGCGCAGGCCGAGGTCCAGCGCCGCCCCGGTCGACCGGGACGGTCAACCCGAACACGCCGAGCCGGGCCAGGTCGGGCCAGCACGCGCCGGCCGGGTCCCGCTCGTCGTACGCGGACGCCACGGCCCGGCACGCGGCGCGCAGCTCGGCGGCGAGCGGCTCGCCGCTCTCGGGCAGCGGCAGCCCGGCGGAGGCCACCAGCTCCAGCATCATCTCCGAGGTCCCCGCCGACAGGGTCAGGCCGGGCGCCTCGCGGTAGGCCGACTCCAGCAGCCCGTCGTGCCACAGGGCGGCCGGTCCGGCCTGCTCGGCGCACCACCAGGCGACCGCGCGGGCGGTGTCGGCGCACCAGAGCTTCGTCGCGGCGGCGGCGACCGTGTCCACCCGGCCGGTGTCGAGCTGGTCGACGCAGCGGGTGGCGAGCGCGTCGGCGGCGGCGAGTGTGCGTGCGCAGCCTGCCGTACTCGGCCCGGCTCGTGCCCCGGCGGGTGCGGCGCCGAGCCACCGCCGGGCCTTCGCCACGTAGTCGACGCCGGTGCGTTCCAGCGCCAGCGCCTCGGTGATCAATGGCCACGCGCCGCCGACCGGGCCGATCACCGCGCTCGGCCGGGACCTCGACGCCGTCGAGCCGCACGTCGGCGAAGTCCTCGTCGGCCAGCGACGCCAGCCGCCCGATGGTGATGCCGGGCCGGTCGAGCGGTACGAGGAACAGCGTGATGCCCCGGTAGGGGCTCGGCTCGGCACTGGTCCGCGCGGCGACCAGCCCGTAGTCGGCGACCGTCGTGCCGACGCTGTAGACCTTGTGGCCGCTGATGCGCCAGCCCCGTCCGCGGTCGCCGCCGCGGTGGTCCGCAGCGCGGACAGGTCGGATCCGGCACCGGGCTCGGAGTAGAGCACGGTCGCGGTCCGCCTGCCCGTCGCGAGCCACGGCAGCACGGCGGCCCGCTGCTCGGCGGTGCCGGCGGTCAGGAGGAAGTTCCCGCAGATCTGGACGGACAGGGTGTGCAGTACCTCGGGCACGCCGCCCGCGATCAGCTCGCCGACCACGGCGGCGGCACAGCGGGCGGGCAGTCCGCGGCCGCCGTAGGCGCGCGGCCAGGACACGGCGAGCAGCCGGCGCTCGCCCAGCAGCCGGTAGACCGGCCGCGGATCGAGATCGCCGCCCGCGCTGGCGTACGCTGGTTCGAGCGCGCGTCCCGGGCGCGGGGCTCGGCCAGCAGGGCACGCACCTCGGCGGCGACCTCGTCCGCCGCACGGTCCACGGCCAGGTCCGGGCGCAGGTCAGCTGTGTCGAGCGTGCTGGTCACGGCGCTGTCTCCGAGTCCAGGCTCCGCGAGCAGGCCCGCCATGGCAGCCTCGTCGAGGCCCGCGTCGGGGAAGTCGGTCGCCGAGTACACCGTCTCGGCGGTGGCGCAGTGCTCGACGAGCCGGGTCAGCTCGCTCGCGGACGCGCTCGGGCAGGCCCGCCGCGGCGTCTCCGGTGACGATGAGCCGGCGCACCGGCCAGGGTCACCAGCACCCGCGGGCCCGCGTCGCCGACCGCGGTGACTCCGACCCCGTCCGGCAGGGACAGCACGCGCACGCCGGGCGCGGCCGGGTCGTCCTCCTCCGGTGCGCGCAGGGCGGCCTTGACGGCCCGGATCAGCTCGGTGTCGGTGGCCACGGGGCCCGGCCCGCAGCAGGCCGGGCTCGGCGTTGGCGCCGGTCGCGGACGGTTCCTCGCGCCGGGTGTCGGCGACCGCGACGGCCTGCGCACCGGTGGCGGCGAGGGTCGCGGCCACGCACGAGGTCGAGCGTCGTGGTGGCGTACGCCTCGTGGGCCGGGCCGGCCAGCGCGGCCATCGTCCGCCGCGGCACCGCGCAGACCGGGACCTCGTCGTCCACTGTGGACTGTCCGGCCAGGCCGCCGCACGGTCCGGGCGAGCGACCAGTCGTCCACCTGGGACGGGTCGGCGGTGAGCAGGTCGCCGTCGACGGTGATGCCGGGGATCGTCGGCGGGGCGCCGGCGGAGCCGGGAGGCGGAGGACCGTCGGGCCGTGATCGCCGAGCGGCGCCGACGCGGCCGGCGGGTTCCGCGGTGTCGAGTGCGGCGGCGAGCGCGCGGATCGTGCGCAGGTCGAGGATCTGGCGCACGGTCACCGTCAGCCCGTGCCGCCGTGCCTCGGCGACGGCGTGGATGGCGAGGATCGAGTCGCCGCCGATGTCGAAGAAGTCGTCGGTGACACCGAACTCGCGGCTTCGGCAGCAGCCACTGCCAGCCGTCCAGCAGCGTCTCCTCGACCGGCGTGCCCGGCTCCTCGCGGACCGGCGGCGTCCGTCCGCGGCGGCGGGTTCGCCGGTGCGCGCCGGGGAACTCCAGCCGGCCGTCGGCCAGCCGGCGCACCTGCTCGCCGGTCCGGAACCGGCGCGCCGCCGGCGCGGGTCCGGACCGAACGCGGCGGCCGTCGCGCCGGGCGCGCCGAGGTAGCCGACGGCCACCTGCGGGCCGCCGACCCACAGCTCACCGAGGCAGCCCGGCGGCACCGGTGCGCCCCACGGGTCGAGCACGTACGCCCGGACCCCCGGCAGCGGATCGGCACCCAGCGCCACCGGGCCGGTCTCCGCGAAGCCGTACAGCGTCGAACCGTCCACAGCGGAGTCGACGGCGAGCAGCGCGCGCAGCGTCCGGTCACCGAAGGTCCGTCGAGCACGGCGAGCAGGGCCTGCGCTGCGGCCACCGCGTTCCGGTGGCTGACCACGACCGGTGACCCCGAGGCGAACAACAGGAACGCGACGTCGTCCGGGCCGACGGCGCGCCGGCGGCGGCGCGGCGACCGCGTCGGGCAGTCCGACGGCGTCCGGCGGGGTCGGTGCATGGTCGGGCACCGCGCGCCGCAGCGCTCGGCGACGGGGCCGTCGGTGCGGCGGGATCGGCGGGGACGTACGACGGCACCCGCGGCGAGCACGCCCAGCACGCCGCCCCAGCTCGGCCGAGGCGGGCAGCGCGACCAGCACGGGTCACCCGGCCCGACGCCGCGAGCGCGCAGCGCGTGCGCGACCCGGTTCGCAGCGGCGCGAGCCCGGAGTCACGTCCGCCGTCGGACAGTCCGGCGCCGATCAGCTCGTGCAGCGTGGCGTCCGGGACCGTCACGGGCGCGGCCGGCGCGGGTTCGGGCCACAGGTCCTGGAATGTCCACAGCGGACGGTCGGGCTCCGCCAGCGCGGCGCGCAGCAGCCGCGGGAACACCGTGCACACCAGCTCGGCCGCGGCGTCGTCGACCACGTCCGCGCGGTAGCGCACGCACGCCGGTGAACGGCTCCGGGGCCCGGGCCGCCACCAGGTCCAGCAGCAGGTCGTGGGTGGCCGTACCGGTGTCGATCTGCGACGCGTCGGTGGCCCGCGGCATCCGCCCGGCCGGCGGGCGCGGCGGCACCGGCGGTTGCAGGTTGATCGCCGCCTGTGCCAGCGGGGTCACGCCGGCCACCCGCTCCGGCGCGACCGCCGTGACGATCTGGTCGAAGGTGACCGAGTCGTGGTCGTGGGCCTCGCCGACCGACCCGGCGTGCGGCCCGCACCAGCTCGCGGAACGTCGGCCCCTCGGACAGGTCGAGCCGCAGCACGACCTGGTCGACGAACATGCCGATGACGTCCGACAGCTCCGGCAGCGGCCGGCCGGCGACGGGGCTCGCCACCACCACGTCCTCGCTGCCGAACACCCGGCCCAGCGTCGCCGCGTACGCCGCGAGCAGGCCCATGAACGCGGTGGCGCGCTCGGTCCGGACGAACGCGTCCAGCGCCGACACGACGTCGTCGTCGAGGGTGAAGCTCGCGCATGCGGCCGCGCTGGCTCAGCGGCTCCGGCCGGGGCCTGCCGTGCGTCAGGTCCAGGGTGGACAGATCGGCGAGCGCGCGCGCGCCAGTGGTCGAGGTCCCGGCGCACGGCCGGGCCGGTCGGCGCGCTCCTCCTGCCAGGCGGTGAAGTCGGCGTACTGCACGGGCAGCTCGGGCCAGTCCGGCGCGCGGCCGGCGAGGCGGTGCTCGTAGGCGGCGGTCAGGTCCCGGACGAGGATCTCGGTGGACATGGCGTCCGCGATCGGCGTGGTGCAGCACGATGACGAGACCGTCGATGGCCGGGCCGAGCCGCACGTGCACGATCCGCAGCAGGGCGCCCGGCCGAGGTCGAACACCGCCATGCCGGCCCGCGCGCACAGCTCACCGAACGCCGCCCGCGGGTCGGCCGCGCCGCTCAGGTCGGTGAACTCGACCGGCGGCTACCTCGCGGCGGCTCCTCGATGACCTGCCACAACGTGTTGTCCCGCGTGACGAACCGGGTGCGCAGCGACTCGTGCCGGGCGACCACGTCGGCGACCGCGGCACGCATGATCGCCTCGTCGAGGTGGCCCGCGTAGCGACGCTCGAAGCTGAGGTTGTGCACGGGTTCGCCGGGCACCAGCTGCTCGACGAACCACATCTGCTGCTGGGCGTGCGACGCCCGGACGGTCAGGACCTCGTTCACCGCGAGCCGGCCTCGTCCATCGCGGTCCGCAGGCTCTTCGGCCGCATGTCGGTCCACACCCGGTCGACGTGGGCCACGCAGTCCTCGCGGGCGCCGGTGAACCCGGCCGGGCGCCAGCCCGCGGGCGGCTCCTGCTCGGCGGGCCAGATCGAGTACTGCTCCTCGTCGTTGACCACGACCTGGAACGCCTGCTCGGCTGCCATGTCAGTTCCCTCCACTGAGTACGTCCCCGTCGGCATCCCCGTTGCCAGCCCCGTTGCCCTCGACCGCGCCCAGCCGGACCCGGCGGTCGGCGACCGCGCGGCGGCGTCCGGCGGTCCGCCGCCTGCCCCGGTTGCGCCGGGCCGCGGCCAGCAGCTCGTCGGCACCGTCGGGGTCCGTCTGCCGCCGTCGAGGAACGCGGACAGCGTGCGCACGGTCGGGTAGAGGAACAGGTCCACCACCCGCGGCGTGCCGGGCAGCAGCTTCGCCAGCGTCACCAGGTCCAGCGAGGTGCCGCCGAGGTCGAAGAAGTTCTGCGTGACCCCCACCGAGCCGCGGCCCAGCACCGCGCACCAGGCGGCGGCGACCACCCGCTCGGTCGGCACGGCCGGCGCGACGTCGGCCTGCTCGGCGGGCTCGGCGGGCGCGGGGTCGCCGACGAGCCCGTCCCGCAGCTCGCTCGAGCCGGGGCACGTCGACCGCGCCGATCGGGCCGTGAGGCGCGGCCACCGCGCGCGTCGAGCAGTGCCACGAGCGCGGCCAGCAGCGTCTCGATGCGTTGCGGGGCGAAGAGATCCGTGTTGTAGACCAGCTCGAAGCTCATCCGCCCGTCGCGCTCGATCAGGTAGGTGGTCAGGTCGAACGGCGAGCCGGGCACGCCGGGCGGCAGTGGCTCGACGCGGATGCCCGGCAGCTCCAGCGGCGCCTGGGCGAAGTTGTAGACGTTGAACACCACCTGGACCAGCGCGCCGCGCGACGGGTCGCGGGGCAGGGTGAGCGCGTCCACGATCCGCTCCAGCGGCGCGTCCGGGTGGGCCAGTGCGTCGAACAGCTCGTCGCGGCAGCCGGTGACCAGCTCGGCGAACGTGCAGCTCGCCGACGCGGGACAGTCGCAAGGGGACGATGTCGACGAAGAAGCCGATCAGGTCGGCGAACGCGGCGTGCCGGCGGTCCGCGACCGGCGAGCCGACCACGACGTCGTCCCGTCCGGACACCCGGCGCAGCAGCTCCGCGAACGCGGCGAGCACCACCGTGGACGGCGTGGCACCCAGCTCGACGGCGAGCGCGCGGATGCCGGCGTCGGTCGCCGGGCGCAGTGCCGGTGGCGGCGAACGCGCCCGCGTAGCTCTGCTCGGCCGGGCGCGGCTGGTCGCGCGGCAGGTCGAGCACGGTCGGCGCGCCGGCCAGGTGCTCGGTCCACCACGCCAGGTCGTCCTTGCCGCGGCGGGCGGCCCGCTCGTCGCGCCAGGCGACGTAGTCGGCGAACGACGCGGGCAGCGGCGGCCGGGCGCGGCGCGCGTAGGCGGCGCCCAGCTCCTGGTAGAGGATCCGCTCGGACCAGCCGTCGAAGACGGCGTGATGCGCGGTGACCGCCAGGACATGCTCGTCGTCGCCGAGCCGCAGCAGGCGGGCCCGCAGCAGCCGGTCCGTGGCGAGGTCGAACCGGGTGGCGGCCTCGGCGTGCAGCACGGTCCCGCACCGCGTCCGCTCGGTCCGAAGTGGACAGCGCGCGCAGGTCCTCGACCGGCAGCGGCACCTCGGCCACCGGGTCGAGGACCGCGTACGGGTGGCCGTCGTCGTGCGGCACCCGCCAGCGCAGCACGTCGTGCCGGGCCACGACCTCGGTCAGCGCGCGGCGCAGCGCGTCGACGTCCAGCGGGCCGTGCAGGCGCTGCGCCAGCGCGATGTTGTAGGCGGTCGCGTCGGGTGCGAGCTGGTCGAGGAACCACAGCCGGCGCTGGGCGGCCGACAGCGTCGGCGGGGTGCCGGCCGGCAGGTCCGTCTCGTCCACATCGGACAGATCGGCGGCGGCCGCGACCCGCGCGGCGAGCCCGCCGAGGGTGCGGGCCGCGAACACGTCCTCGACGGCGACGTCGCGCCGCAGCTCCAGGCGCAGCGCGGCGACCAGCCGCATGGCGGCGAGGGAATGCCCGCCCACGGCGAAGAAGTCGTCCGTCGGCCGAGGCGGGCCGGCGCGCCGAGCACGTCGGACCAGATCGCGACCAGCTCGCGCCGGCACGCCCGGGACGGTCGGCGAGCATCGGTGCCGCGCCTCGCCGGCCAGGCCAGCCACCAGCGCCGCCACGTCGACCTTGTCGGAGCTGGTCAGCGGCAGCTCGGCCAGCCTGCGGAACCGCGCGGGCACCATCACCGCGGGCAGCCGGGCGGACAGGTACGTGCGCAGCTCGGCGTCGTCCGGCGCGGAGGCCGGGGTGACGAAGGCGGCGAGGCTCACGTCGGCCGCGCCGGGCACCGGCGCCACCACGGCGTGCGCCACCCCGGGGTGCGTGCGCAGCACCGCCTCCACCTCGGCCAGCTCCACCCGCTGGCCGCGGACCTTGACCTGCCGGTCGGTCCGGCCGTGGAAGCGCAGCTCGCCGTCGGCACCCCAGCTGACCAGGTCGCCGGTGCGGTACAGGCGCGCGCCGGGCTCGGCGCCGGAGAACGGGTCGGGCACGAACCGGTCCGCGGTCAGGCCGGGCGCGTCCAGGTAGCCGCGGGTCACGCCCGGGCCCGCCGACCAGCAGCTCCCCCGGCACCTCCGGCGGCACCAGCCGCATCCGCTCGTCCACGACGTACAGGCGGTGGTTGAGCATCGGGCGGCCGATCGGGATCGGCGTGTGCCACTCGCCGGACGCGACGAACCCGGCACACCGCGACCGTCGTCTCGGTCGGGCCGTAGCCGTTCATCAGCCGCCGCCCGCCCGCGGTCCAGCGGGCGACCTGTTCGGGCCCGGGCGCCTCGGCACCCGTCACGACCGAGCGCACCAGCGGCAGGTCGGCGGGATCGAGCAGCGGCAGCAGCGCGGGCGCCACCTCGGCCCACGTCACCTCGTGGGCGACCATGAAGCGGCGCAACCGGTCCGGGTCCGCCCGGTCGGACTCGGCGGCCAGCTGCACCGACGCGCCGACCATCAGCGCCACCAGCAGCTCCAGCACCGACACGTCGAAGCTGATCGAGGTGATCGCCAGCGCGCGGCGCCGAGGTCGATCCGGCCGCGCTCGCGGATGCTGGTCATGAACGCGGCCACGTTGGCGTGCGTGACGACGACGCCCTTGGGCTGCCCGGTGGACCCGGACGTGAAGATCACGTACGCCGCGTTCTGCCGGCACCGCCGGGCAGGCGGCCGCGGCCGGGCCGTCCTGGTCGACGCCCACCAGGGGCAGCCCGGTGTCCGCGAACATCGAGCGGCCTGAGTCGTCGACGACCACGCAGGTCGACGCCGGCGGCCCGCGCGGTGTCGGTCAGCCGCAGCGGCGGTAGGTCGGGGTCGAGCGGTACGTACGCGCCGCCGGAGAGCAGGACGCCCACCAGCGCCACCAGCAGTCCGGGATGGCGGCCGACGCAGACGCCGACCCGGGTCTCGGGGCCGACCCCGTGCTCGCGCAACGTGCCGGCCAGGCGCCGGGCGGCCGCCACCAGTTCGGCATAGGTCAGGCGGCTGTCCCACTGCCGTACCGCGATCGCGTCCGGCCGGATCGTCGCCTGGGCCGCGATCAGCTCGCCGACGGTCCCGTCAGGACGGTCGACGCACGGGGCGACCATCCATGCCGCCGGTACCGCGCGCCATTGACGGGCGCGGCTAACTCGCCGGTCGGCTCCCTCGGTCGTCATCGCGGGGCCTCCGCCGGGTGCGGCTCATGGACAGCACACCGGCGGATCGCTAATGACAGCGTCATCATCCCCTTGTTGCTTCTTAACGGAACGTGCGCGAAACCGGCCTTTACCGCGGCAGTGCCGTCAAGTTATGGCCGATTGACGTCAAGTTCCGTCGGACTCTAACCGTTTCCCGCGCCGCGATACAAGCGTTCGGCTTTTCTTGTCTGCCAGCGATATTCGGCAGGTACACGCGGCCATCACGCACACGGAACGTAGTCGGCGCACGGGGTGCGAGTCTGTCCACAAAGACCGTTTCGCTGCCATGACTGGAGTAAATAACTCACCCAACCGCTGTAACGGTACTTCCAATCAACAGATTAACCGTGTAACAATCCCCCACCGCGCGGCCGGACCACGGCTACCGGGTGGTCCCGCCGCGCCAGCCGTGGAGGGTGTCGGGATGTCGTTGCGGTACAACGAGGTCGAGAGCTGCCGCTTATGAGCGGAGCGTCTCTCGTCGTCCTCGGTACCGGGTCACTGGCACACGCGACGTGCGACGCTCTCGCCGCCGTCTCCCCCGAACCCGTAGAGGTCACGGTCGTCGGCCGTGACCAGGCGAAAGCCGCCGCGGCCTGCTACCTCGCCGGCACCCGGGCGGCCCTGCACGGCACCGGCATGACGTTCCGGCCCGCCGCCCGGTCGCGCGCTCGCGGACGTCCTCGCCGCCACCCGCCCCGCGGGTGTCTTCGTGTGCGCGTCCCACCAGTCGCCGTGGGAGCGGACGAGCTGCGCCGTCCGCCTGGACGGACCTGCTCGCGCGCGCCGGGTTCGGCCTCGCGCTGCCGCTGCACGCCGACCTCGCTGCCGAGGCGGGCCGGGCTGGTCGCGGCGCACTCCCCCGGCGCGTGGCTGGTGAACGCCTGTTTCCCGGACGCCGTCAACCCCGTGCTCGCCGCCCTCGGCATCCCCGTGCTGTGCGGGATCGGCAACGTGGGCACCCTCGCCGCGTCCGCGCAGGCCGCGCTGGGTCTGCCCGACCAGCGCCGGCTGCGGCTGCTCGCCCACCACACCCACCTGCACGCACCCCACGATCCGGCCGACGAGGCCCGCGCCTGGCTCGACGGCTCGCCGCTGCCGGACGTCACCGGGCCTGCTCGCCGCCCAGCGCGCCACCGACCGCGCCCAGCTCAACCGGGTCACCGGCCTCACCGCCGCGCTGGTCCTCACCGCGCTGCTCACCGGCGCCACCACCGACACCCACGTGCCGGGCCCGAACGGCCTGCCCGGCGGCTACCCGGTCCGGCTCGCCGGCGGCCGCGTGACGCTGCGGCTCCCGGACGGCATGGACCGAGGCCGAGGCCGTCGCGTTCAACACCTGGGCCGGCCGGTCCGACGGCGTGCGGGTCGAGGACGGCAAGGTCCACTTCGAACCCGCGGTCGTGGCCGCGCTGCCGCCCTCGGCGGCGGCGCTCGACGCTTCGGCGGCTTCGACGCGGCCGACCTGCCCCGCGTGTGCCGCGACCTGCTGGCCCTGCGCGCGGAGCTCCGCACCCGGCCACCCGCCCGCACCGACCCCAGCGCAGACGAAGGGACCCCGATGATCACGGACCCGGCCGGCGGCACCGCGACGATCGAGGCGCCCGCGTCGGCCGCAACCTGCTGCTCGACTACCTGGAGCTGATGCCCCGCTCGATCGCCGCGTGCGTGGCCGACCCCGGCGCCGTGACCGACGACCCGGCCGCGTTCTCGCCGGGCTTCGCGTTACCCGAGCCGGCGACCGACGTGCGGGAGTTCTACGCGGCCGCGACGGCCGGGCTGGCGCTCGCTCGGCGAGTACGGCGGCCACCGGCTCACCCTGCTCGACCTCGCCGGCAACCCGGGCACCCACACCACGAAGACGTTCCCGTCGCTGCTCATCGTGGCCCGCGCGGTGGAGTACATCCGCCGCACCGGCGAGCCGGTGACGATCTTCTCGCCGACCTCGGCGAACAAGGGCACCGCGCTGCGCGACGCGGTGCTGCGGGCCATCGACGCGCGGCCTCGTCGAGCCCGAGCAGCTGCGCGTGGTGGTCCTCGCGCCGTGGTCCTGCCGGGACAAGCTGCGCGCGAGCCGGCTGTCCGCCGACGCCCGGCTGCGCGAGCTCAACCCGCTGCTGCTCTACACCGGCGCCGAGCCGGAGGCCGTCAAGCGGATCGGCCGCGAGTTCGTCGACCGGCACGCCGCCGAGCTGCAGACGCCGCCACGGCACCAACCTCTGGTTCTCCCTCGCACTGCCCAACTACCTCGTCGCGGACACCGCGCGGGCCTACTTCGAGCAGGACGCGGACCCCACCGACGCGGCGGGCCGGCCCCGGCTGCACGCGCACGCCGTGTCCAGCGCGTTCGGCCTGCTCGGCTACCACCGCGGCCGGACCGTGCTGGAGCGCGACGGGCGGGCGAGCGCCGCGAGCCGGCCGGCGACCCTGCTGGTGCAGCACCTGGCCACCTCGGACATGGTGCTCTCGCTGCGCCACGGCGGCTTCGACCGCGACGCGCTGCCCGGCTACCGGCGCGACGCGGCCACCGGGCTGTTCCGCCAGGACGCCGACGAGCCGGACCCGCACTTCCCGGCCACGCTGCACGACCCGGACGAGGTCCTGGACCCGACGTTCTACACCCGCAGGCCGGCCGACCTCGCCGGAGATGAACGACATCATCGGCCGGTTCGGCGGCGACGGGATCGTGGTGTCGCTGCACGAGTGCCTCGAGCGGTACCCCGCGATCCGGGCCCGGCTCGCCGGCCACGAACGCGGGCTGCCCGCGGACTTCCGGACGCTGCGCGAGTGGTCGCTGGTGATGGCGATGACCGGCGTGTTCAACGCGATCGACCGCGGGCTCGTCGAGCCGGGCGCGGACGTCGTGGTGCACGGCTCCGGCTGGTACTCCAGCGCCGACTACGAGCCGCTCGACCGGCCACCACCCCTGCCGTCGAGTCCGTGGCGGACGTCGCGGCGGCGGTGCTCGGCTGAGCACACGCGTCATGACCACGACCCAGCAGAACTCCCCCGCTCCACCGCGCTCGCGAAACGATCACGGCGGCGTTCGCCGCGCAGGCCGCCGCCACGCCCGACCTGCCCGGCGGTGCTCGCCGACGACGGCGCCGCCGACCTACCGCGAGCTGGCGGCGAACGCCACCGCGGTCGCCGCGGTGCTGCGCGGCGGCGGCACCGGACCGGTCGCCCTGCTGTGCCGGCACGGCGTCACGACGATCAGCGCGATGCTCGGCGCGCTGGCCGCCGGCCGGCCGTACGTGCCGCTCGACCCGACGTTCCCGGTGCGCAGGCTGGCGTTCCAGCTCGCCGACTCCGGCGCCACCGCGCTGCTGACCGACGCGGACAACGCGGCGCTCGCCGGTGTCCGTCGCGGCCGGCGGCGGCCCGGCACCGGTCGACGTCGACCCCGTCGCTCGCCGATGCGTCCACTGTGGACCTCGACGGGGCTGCCGTCGACCCGGACGCGACCGCCTACCTGCTCTACACCTCCGGCTCCACCGGCACGCCGAAGGGCGTGCGGCAGAGCCACCGCAACGTGGTGTTCGGCGCCCGCAACCACATCCGCACGCTTCGGGATCGGGCCCGCCGACCGGACCGGCGTGCTCACCTCGTTCGGCTTCGACATGGCGGTGACCGACACGTTCGCCGCGCTGCTGTCCGGCGCGGCCGCGGCGCCGATCGACATCCGCGCCCGCGGGCTCGGCGCACCTCGCCGGGGCGCTCGACGAGCGCGGCGTGACCGTCTACCACTCGACGCCGACCGTCTACCGCTACCTCGTGGCGAGCCTCGGCGAGCGGACACTGCCGCACGTCCGCGTCGTGGTGCTCGGCGGCGAGGAGGTGACCGCCCGCGACGTGCGCGCTCTGCCGCCGCCACTTGGGCCGGGACTGCGTGTTCGTCAACGGCTACGGCGCCACCGAGGTCAGCTTCATCGCCCAGCACCACCTCCCGCCGGACGCGCCGGTCGACGACGGCGTGCTGCCGATCGGCCGCCCGCTCGACGGCATCGAGGTCGTGCTGCTCGGCCCGGACGGCACGGAGAACGCGACCGAGGGCGAGATCGTGGCGCGCAGCCCGCACGTCGCGCTCGGCTACCACGGCCGCGCCGAGCTGACCGCCGAGCGCTTCGGCACGCTGCGCGGCGAGCGCACCTACCGCACCGGCGACCTCGCGCGCCGCGCGCCCGACGGCACGCTGACCGTTCCTCGGCCGCGCCGACCGGCAGGTCAAGATCCGCGGGTTCCGGGTGGAGCTGGGCGAGATCGAGACCTGCCTGGCGGACCTGCCCGGCGTGGCGCAGGCCGCGGTGGTGGCGCGCCGCGCGGAGCAGCGGCCAGGGCGAGGCGGAGCTGGTCGGCTACGTCGTTCCGTCCACTGTGGACGGTGCGCGCGACTCCGGGCGGCGCTGGGCGAGGTGCTGCCCGACTACATGGTGCCGCGCGCGATCGTGCCGCTCGCCGAGCTGCCGCTGACCGTCACCGGGAAGCTCGACGAGCGCGCGCTGCCCGCTCCGCCACGCGGCGCCGGCCGAGGGTCCGGGGCGCCGGACGGGGTCGCCGCGGTGATCGCGCGGGCCTGGTGCGCGGTGCTGGACCTGCCCGCGGTCGGGCCGGACGACAACTTCTTCGACCTCGGCGGGCACTCCCTGCTGATGGCGCTCGTGCACGAGGAGCTCGAGGGCGCGCTCGGCAGGCGGATCCCGATGGCCGAGCTGTTCGCCCACCCGACGGTCGGCGCGCTCGCCGCGTACCTGTCCGGCGCGGACGACCGACGCGGCGACGAGGTCTGCCGCGGCCGCCGAGCGGTCGGCGCGGCGCCGGCAGGCACGGGCGCGGCGGGCGGGACGGTGACCGGCGTGCCGGACGATCCCCAGGACGTCGCAGCGACGACGACGCGATCGCCGTCGTCGGCATGGCCTGCCGGGTGCCGGGCGCGCCGGACGTGGCGACGTTCTGGCGCAACCTGCTCGACGGCGTCGACTCGGTACGCCGCGAGTCCCGTGTGGACACTGCCGGCCGGACCACGTGGCCGGCGTACGGGTATCTGGACGGCCTGGACGGGTTCGACGCGGACCACTTCGGCTACACCGACGACGAGGCCGCGCGCCTCGACCCGCAGCACCGGCTCTTCCTCGAGGTGGCCGCCACGGCGCTGGCCGACGCGGGCGAGCAGGCCGGCACGGTCGGGTGTCTTCGCGGGTGCCGCGGCCAACCGGTACTTCCTGTTCCACGTGCTGCCCCGGCTGCCCCGCGACGGAGTGGGAGGACGCGATCCCCGGCAGCACACCGGACTACCTGCCCGCCCGGGTGGCCTACAAGCTGGGGCTCACCGGGCCCGCGGTGGCGGTGCAGACCGCGTGCTCGTCGTCGCTCGTGGCGGTGTGCCAGGCCGCGCAGAGCCTGCTCGACTTCCGCTGCGACGTGGCGATCGCCGGCGGCGCGGCGGTCATCTCCACGACGCAGACCGGCTACCGGTACCGGCCCGACGGCTCGCTGTCCCCCGACGGCGTGTGCCGCGCCGTTCGACGCGGCCGCCGACGGGATGGTCTTCGGCAACGGCGCGGGCGCGGTCGTGCTCAAGCGGCTGGCCGACGCGCTCGACGACGGCGACCACGTCGACGCCGTGCTGCGCCGGCTGGGCGGTCAACAACGACGGCGCCCGCCGCGCCGGGTTCACCGCGCCCGGCCGCGCCGGCCAGGCCGCGGTCGTGGCCGAGGCGCTGGCCGGGGCCGACGTCGCGGCCGACGACGATCGGCCTGGTCGAGGCGCACGGCAGCGGCACGCTCGTCGGCGACGCGCTCGAGTTCGCCGCGCTCACCCGCGCGTTCCGCACGAGCGCCACCGGCTTCTGCGCGCTCGGCTCGGTGAAGTCGAACATCGGCAACCTCGACGCGGCGGCCGGCGTGGTCGGCCTGGTCAAGGCGGTGTGCGCGGTCCGCGAGGGCCTCATCCCGCCGCTGCTGGGTTTCACGCACGCCCAACCCGGACATCGACCTGACCGCCAGCCCGTTCCACGTCAACACCGACGCTCGCCAAGTGGCCCGCGGGCCACGCCGTGCGCCGCGCCGGGGTCAGCTCGTTCGGCCTCGGCGGCACCAACGCCCACGTGATCGTCGAGCAGGCCACCGGCCAGGGCGACCGCCCGCCGCGGGCCCTGCCCCGGTTCCACCGCCGCCGGCACTGGCTCGACCCCGTACCCGGACCGGAGGAGCAGCCATGACCGAGCACCCGACCGGACCGTCCACATCAGACCCCGCGCACCGGACCCGGCTGCCGGGCACGGAGTGGGGCGTGTGGCGCGACGGGCTGCTGCGCTCGGCCGGCTTCCCCGTCGACGTGCTGGAGAGCTTCGCCGCGCCCGGCTGCGCTGCCGTCGCCGACGCGCACGTCGACGGCGAGGCCGACCGCGCCGCGTACGACGCCGCGTTCGACGCGGCCGCCGCCGCAGCTGGGGCAGGCCGTCTACGACGTCTCCGCCGACCCCCGGTTCCGCGAGGCGATCATCTGGCAGAACCCCAACGCGCTCAACGGGCCGGCGGGCGTCGTGCGGGACGGCCCGGCGGCGCCGCGCAACGAGCGCAGGCGCCGCCGCGAGGAGGTCGTCGCCAAGTACGCCCAGCGCTACAGCGGCAAGAACGACACGATCGGGTTCTTCGGTCCGATGTGCTGGGTCACCGTGGACGCCGACGCGCCGCTGGTCACCGGCGGGCACGGCCCGGGCATCACCCGGCGGCGCAGGGTGTTCTTCGAGTGGTGGGCCCTCGTCGCCGTGGCCGAGCGCATCGCCGCCGACCCGGACGTGCGGCCGTGGCTGCGCGTCACGCGCCAGCCGCACCTGTGGGTCGCCGACGGCCGGCTGCACACGCCGAACCGGCCGCCGGCCGAGCTGTCCGCCGCGCAGGCCGCCGTGCTGTCGCGCTGCGACGGCCGCGGCGAGCGCCCGGGACGTCGCGCTCGCGTGCGTGGCCGACCCGGACTCCGGCGTGCGCCGCGAGGCCGACGCCTACGCCCTCCTCGAGCACTACGTGCGGCAGGACGTCGTGCGGTGGGAGTTCGTGCTGCCGATGAACCTGTCCGCCGAGTCCGCGCTCGCCGAGCAGGTCGACGCGATCGGCGACGCGGCGGCCCGCGAGCGCGCGCAGGCGACGCTGACCCGGTTCCGCGCGACCAAGGACGTGCTCGCGGCGGCCGAGGGCCCCGACGCGGTGGCCGACGCGATGGCCGCCATGCAGGCCGAGTTCACCGCGATCACCGGGCTGGACACCCATCACCGCGACGGCGAGACCTACGCCGGGCGCACGCTGTGCCACCTGGAGTCCGCGCGCGACGCGAGCTTCACCTTCGGCCGCGAGGTGCTCGCCGCGCTCGCGCCGCTGGAGCCGCTGCTGCGCTCGACGCGCTGGCTCACCAGCACGCTGTCGGACACCTACCGGGTCGAGCTGACCCGCCTGTACGCCGAGCTGGCGGCCGAGCTCGGCACCGCCGAGGTGCCGTTCGCGCAGCTCTGGTACCTCGGGCTCGGCTCGTTCTTCGGCACGCAGCGGCCGGCCGACGCGGTGGTCGAGGAGTTCGGCAGGCGCTGGACGAAGGTGCTGGGCCTCGACGAGACCGCGCCGGGCACCGAGCGGCTCGAGTTCACCGGCGCCGACCTGTCCGCCGCGGTCGGCAAGGAGTTCGACGCCGTCGCGCCCGGCTGGGCCACCTCGCGGCTGCAGTCGCCGGACGTGCACCTGTGCGCGCCGAGCGCGGAGGCGCTCGCGCGCGGCGAGTTCACCGTCGTGCTCGGCGAGGTGCACATGGGCATGCCCGCGCTCGACACCGACTTCTTCCGCGTCGGCCACGACGACGAGGCCCGGCTGCTGGCCGGGATGCGCGCCGACGTGCCGTTCAGCCGGGTGCACCCGCTGGTGCCGGCCGGACTGGCCGCGGCAGTGCGCGCGCAACGCCGACTGGATGTACGGGCCCGACGACGTGCAGCTCGGGTTCACCCCCGCGCCCGGCGCCGACCCGGACCGGCTCGTCCCGATCACGGCGCTGACCGTGACCACCGACCGGACGGCGCCCGGACGGCGACCTCGTCGCCCGCGCGCCGGACGGCCGGCGGTGGCCGCTGATGGAGATGTTCGCCGACTTCGTCGGCACGCACGCGTTCGACACGTGGAAGCTCGCCGGCACCGACGGGCACACCCCGCGCATCAGCGTCGACGGCCTGGTGCTGGTGCGGCGGACCTGGCGCTGCACGGTCGCCGAGACCGGGCTCGCCGACGTGTCCGGCGAGCGGGAGCGCTACCTCGCGGTGCGCCGCTGGGCGCGGCGCCTCGGCCTGCCGCAGCGGGTCTTCGTCCGGGTGGGCACGGAGATCAAGCCGTGCTTCGTCGACCTCACCAGCCCGGTGTTCACCCGCATCCTGTGCACGCTGCTGCGGGGGGCGAAGCGCACCGGCGGCGACGAGACGGGCGTCGTGGTCACCGAGATGCTGCCGACCCCGGACCAGGCCTGGCTGACCGACTCCGACGGCCGCCGCTACTGCTCGGAACTGCGGCTGCACCTCTACGACAGTGGCGAGGCGGGCGATGGCTGACCAGTTCGTCGTCCCGGCGCCGCGCCCACGGGCCGGCGCGATCCTGTTCTGCTTCCCGCCGGCCGGCACCGGTCCCCGTGCCTTCCGCAGCCTGGCCCGGCGCTGCTTCCGTCCACTGTGGAGGTCCGGGTACTGGCGCTGCCCGGCCGGGACCGGCGGATCACCGAGCCGCCCGCCATCGACATCGCGGCCATCGCCGACGCGGTGGCGGCGGGCGCGGACCGGCCGTTCGCGTTCTACGGGCACAGCCTCGGCGGCCGGATCGCGTTCGAGGTGACCCGCGAGCTGCGCCGCCGCGGCGCGCCCCTGCCCGTGCGCTGCTACCTCGGCGCGAGCAGGCCGCCGCACCTGGACGACCCGCGCTCGGCCATCGCGCTCGCGCCCGACGACGAGCTGCTCGGCGGCCGTGCGCGACATGGGCGGCACGCCCCCGGAGGCGCTCGACCACCCGGAGCTGCGCGCGCTGCTGCTGCCGGTCATCCGGCACGACTTCGCCTGGTACCACGACTACCGGCTCACCGACGAGCCGCCGCTGCCCGTCCCGCTGGTCGTGTTCAGCGGCGCCGACGACGACGGTGACCCCGCCGGAGCTGGCCGGCGAGTGGGCCCGGCACACGACCGCCGGCCTGCGCGTGCACGAGCTCGCCGGCGGCCACTTCTTCCTCGAGTCCGCCGCGCGCGGAGGTCACCGAGCTGGTCGCCGCCGACCTGGAGGCGGCCTCCGGCACCGACCTCGTTCCCCTGCCCGGCACCGGCTGGCAGGTCTGGTCGTCCGGGCATGCTGCGCACCGCCGGGTTCCCCGCCGACGGGCTGGACCTGCTGGCCGCCCCCGACTGCGCCGCGGTCGCCGACGCGCACCTCGACGGTGCGTGCCGACCGCGACGCGTTCCGCGCCGCGTTCGACGACGCCGCCCGCACCGTCGGCGACCGGCTCGCCGGAGTGGCGGCCGACCCGGCCTTCCGCGAGGCGGTGACCTGGCAGAACCCCGGCGCGATGACCGCGCTGGACAAGCTGGCCGCGGCCGACCCGGACGGGCCGAGCACGAGCAAGCGCCGCGAGCGGGAGAAGATCGTCGCCCGCTACTGGTCGCGCTACTGCGGGAAGAACGACAGCATCGGGTTCTTCGGGCCGGTCTGCTGGGTCTCGGTGACCGACGGGCCGGACGCGGTGCGCGGCGCGCCGGGCCCGAACCTGGTCCGCCGCCGCGTGGTCCATTTCGAGTGGTGGGCGCTGACCGCGTTCGCCGACCACTACGCCGCCGACCCCGCGGTCCGCGCGTGGTTCCCGCTCGCCCGCCAGCCGCACCACGAGCTGCGCGACGGCACGCTGCTGCGGCCCGGCCACCCGCCGCTGCGCGCTGGCCGGGCCGACGCCGCGGTGCTGGCGCTGGCCGACGGACGCCCGGCCCACGAGGTCGCCCGGCTCGCGGTCGCCGACCCGGACTCGGGGCTGCGCAAGGAAGGCGACGTCCTCGTGCTCGCCGACCAGCTCGCCGCGCAGGGGCTGCTGCGCTGGCGGCTGGACCTGCCCTACGACCTGACCGCGGAGGCGCACGCTGCGGTCGTGGGTCGACGGGATCGGCGACGAGGTCGTGCGGCACCGGATCGACGGCGACCTGCGGCGGCTGACCAAGGCCCGCGACGCGGTGGCCGGCGCCGCGGGTGACGCGGGCGCGGTGCGCGCGGCGATCGAGCAGCTGGACGCGGAGTTCGCCGCGGTCACCGGCCACGAGCCGCGGCGCCGGGCCGGCGAGACCTACGCGGGCCGCGCCCTGTGCTACGAGGACACCGAGCGGGACCTCGACCTGACCGTCGGGCGGCCGGTGCTCGCCGCGCTCGCCGCCCCGCTCGACATCCTCCTGCACGCCGCGCGCTGGCTGACCGTCGCGATCGCCGACGCCTACCGCGACGCGTTCCGCGCGTTGTACGAGGAGCTGGCCGCGGAGCTGGGCAGCCCGGACGTGCCGGGCGGCGAGCTGTGGTTCCTCGCCAACGGGCTCGTGTACGGCGTCGGCGAGCGGCCGGTGGACGCGGTGATGGCCGAGTTCGTGCGGCGCTGGGCCGAGCTGCTCGGCCTCGACGGGCTGGCGCCGGGCACGCGGCGGCTCGACCTCACCGCCGGCCGACCTCGCCGAGCGCGCCGCGTCGACGTTCCCGGCGCGGCGGCCGGGCTGGTCGAACGGGCGGCTGCACAGCCCCGACCTCACGCTGTGCGCGGCCGAGCGCTCGACGCCATCGCGCGGGGCGAGTTCACCGCGGTGCTCGGCGAGCTGCACGCCGCGTGGCTGACCTGCATGTCGGGCTTCTTCGTGCAGTTCCACCCGGAGCCGGACGCGCTCGTCGCGGCCGCGCACCGCGACCTCGGGACGCCGCACGGTTCCCTTGTACCCCACGGAGTTCCCCACGCTCACCGCCCGCCTCGCGGACGTGCTGCTCGAACCGGGCGACCACCGGGTCGGGCACGCCGAGGCGCCGGTGTGGGACCACGAGCAGGTCGTGTCCGTCAGCGCGCTCACGGTGTCCGATGTGGACGGCGAGCTGGTGGCGCGGGACGGGCGCGGGCGGAGCTGGTCGCTGGTGGAGCTGTTCGGTGAGTTCCTCGCCACGTTCGCCGCCGACGCGTACAAGCTCGTCGGCGCCGCCGGCCACACGCCGCGGGTGACGATCGACCGGCTCGTCGTGGCCCGGGAGACCTGGCGGACCACGATCGGCGGCACCGGCCTCGCCGGGGTCGACCGCTACGCCGACCGCTACCTCGCCGCCCGGCGCCTGCGCCGTGGGCTCGGCCTGCCGGACCGGGTGTTCGCCAAGGTCGGCACCGAGCTCAAGCCGTGCTACGTGGACCTCACCAGCCCGGTGTCGATCTCCGCGTTCTGCACGATGCTGCGCACCGCGCACACCGGGCACGGCCCCGACGTGCCGGTCACGTTCACCGAGCTGCTGCCCACGCCCGAGCAGGCGTGGGTGCCCGACGGCCGCGGGCCGGCGCTACTTCTCCGAGCTGCGGCTGCACGTCCGCGACCCGCGGCCACCGGCCCGCGCATCCGACCAGGGAGGCACCCCGTGACCCAGCTACCCGAGCCGGACGGCCCGGACGACGGCCTGGACGACGCCGCGGCCGTCGAGCCGATCGCGATCGTCGGCATGGCCGCGCGGGTGCCCGGCGCGGCCGACCTGGCGCAGTTCTGGGAGAACCTCGTCGGCGGCGTCGAGTCGCTGACCAAGCTGAGCCGCGAGCGGATGGCCGCCGCCGGCGCCACCGAGTCCGAACTGGACGATCCGAACCTCGTGGCCGCCGGCGTTCGTGCTGAACGACGCCGACATGTTCGACGCGGGCCTGTTCGGCATGACCCCGCGCGAGGCCGACGTCACCGACCCGCAGCACCGGCTGTTCCTGGAGCTGTGCCACGGCGCGCTGGAGGACGCCGGCTACGACCCGGCCCGCTACCCCGGCGACATCGGCGTGTACGCCGGGCGCGGCACCGAGCGGTACCGCTGGGAGCACGTGCACCGCAACCGGTCCGTGCTCGCCACCACGCCGTCGATGGCGGTGGGCATCGGCAACCTGTCGGACAACGTGACGACGCTGGTGTCCTACAAGCTGAACCTGCGCGGGCCCAGCGTCGCCGTGTTCACCGCCTGCTCCACCTCGCTGGTCGCGGTGCACCTGGCCGCCGAGGCGCTGCGGGCGGGCGACTGCGACATGGCGCTCGCCGGCGGGATGAACATCGAGTTCCCCCAGGACCGCGGGCACGTCCACCACGAGGGCGGCGTGGCGTCGGCCGACGGCCACGTGCGGTCGTTCGACGCGGGCGCGACCGGCACGATGTGGGGCTCCGGCGGCGGCGCGGTGCTGCTCAAGCGACTGGCCGACGCGCAGCGCGACGGCGACCGGGTGTGCGCGGTGATCCTCGGCAACGCGATCAACAACGACGGCGCCGGCAAGGTCGGCTTCACCGCGCCCAGCGCCGACGGGCAGGCCGCGGTGATCGCCACCGCGCTGGCGCAGGCCGACGTGGACCCGCGGACGATCAGCTACGTCGAGGCGCACGGCACCGCGACCCCGCTCGGCGACCCGATCGAGATGGCGGCGCTGACCCGTGTCTACGCGCGCGGCACCGACGACCGCGAGTGGTGCGGCATCGGCTCGGTGAAGTCCAACATCGGCCACCTGAGCCAGGGCGCCGGCATCGTCGGCCTGATCAAGACCGCGCTGGCCATGCGGCACGGCCTCATCCCGCCGAGCCTCAACTACGACCGGCCGAACCCGCAGATCGACCTCGCCGCGAGCCCGTTCTACGTCAACGCCACGCTGTCCAAATGGGAGCCCGACACCGGTCCCCGGCGGGCCGCGGTCAGCTCGTTCGGCATCGGCGGCACCAACGCGCACGTGATCCTCGAGGAGGCGCCGCCGCGCGCGGACCTGACGTGACGTCGCGCCCGGTCCGCGAGCTGTTCCAGGTCTCCGCGCGCGACGCCACGGCGCTCGCCGAGGGTGCGGAGCGCCTCGCCGACCGGCTCGCCGTCGCAGCCGGACCTGCGGCCGGCCGACGTCGCCCACACGCTGCGCGCCGGCCGCGGCGAGCACCGCCACCGCGGGTTCGTCGTCGCGGCCACCGCCGCCGACGCCGCCGCCGCGCTGACCGAACCCAAGCGCCGCAACGAGCTGACCGTGCCGACGGCGCCGCCCGCCGGTCGTGTTCCTGTTCACCGGGCAGGGCGCGCAGTACGGCGGCATGGGCGCGCGGCTGTACGAGCGCGAGCCGGTGTTCGCCGCGGCGCGTCGACGAGTGCGCGGAGCTGCTGCGCGGCGAGCTCGGGCGAGGACATCCGCACGCTGATGTTCGCCACCGGCGAGGAGGCCGACGCGCGGCTCGCCCGCACCGAGCTGACCCAGCCCGCGCTGTTCACGCTGGAGTACGCGCTCGCCCGGCTGTGGGAGTCGTGGCGGGTGCGGCCGGACGCGATGATCGGTCACTCCATCGGCGAGTACGTGGCCGCCACGCTCGCCGGGGTGTTCGAGCTGCCCGACGCGCTGCGGCTGGTCGCCACCCGCGGCCGGCTCATGGGCGTCGCTGCCGCCCGGCGCGATGGCGGCGATCTCGCGTGCCCGAGGCGGAGATCGCGCCGCTGCTGCCCGACGGCCTGTCGATCGCGACGGTGAACGGGCCGGGCACGTGCGTCGTCGCCGGCCCGGAGGAGCTGCTGGCGGAGTTCACCGGCGGGCTCGGCAAGAAGGTGAACGTGAAGCGGCTGCGCACCTCGCACGCCTTCCACTCGCCGATGATGGACCCGATCCTGCCGGCGTTCACCGAGGCGGTCGCCGCCGCGGCGCCGCACCCGCCCACCATGCCGTTCCTGTCCACCGTGACCGGTGCGCCGATCACCGCCGGCGCAGGCGACCGACCCCGCCTACTGGGCCGGGCAGCTGCGCGCGACGGTCCGGTTCGGCGCGTGCGTCGCCACGCAGCTCGCCGCCGGCCCGTCGCTGTTCGTCGAGTGCGGCCCGGGCCGCCAGCTCGCCGGGCTGGTGCGCATGCAGACCCGCGGCGAGGGGCCGCCGGCGGTGCCGAGCCTGTCCGGGCCGGCCGACAAGCTCGGCGAGGTCGAGACGCTGTACACCGCGGCCGGCAGGCTGTGGACCCACGGCGTGGCGGTGGTCCCCGTCGTCGCGGGGCCGTCGCGTCGCGCTGCCCGGCTACGCCTACCAGCGCACCCGGCACTGGGTCGACGCCGACCCGGCCGTGGCGGCGCCGGTCGAGGCGCTGGTCGGACGACCACCGGCTGCCGCCGTCGCGCCGGTTCGCCGTGCCGAGCTGGCGCCAGCTGCCGCCCGCTCCCGCGGCCGCGCCGCCCGCGTCGTGCCTGGTGTTCACCGCCGACGAGCTGGGCGCCGCCACGGCCGCGCACCTGCGGTCGGCCGGCTGCGCGGTCACCGAGGTGGCGCCGGGCGACGCCTACGACGCGCACCGGTTCCGGGTACACGATCCGGCCGGACGTCGCCGGAGGACTACGCGGCGCTGCTCGCCGACCTCGGCGCCGTCCCGGACCGCGTGGTGCACGCGTGGGCGCTCGCCGGCGAGCCCGCGGGCGACGACGTCGACGCCACCTGGGCCGCCCAGCGGCTCGGGCATGTTCGGCGTGGTGCGGCTCGTGCAGGCGCTGGCCGGTGCCGGGCACACCGCCGACGTCGACGTGGTGACCGCGGGGACCCAGCACGTGGCGGGCGACGACCTCGTCCGGCCGGAGCACGCGACCGTCGCGGGCGTGGTCCGCTCGGCGCCGTTCGACGTGCCGGGCATGCGGCTGCGGCACGTGGACTGCACGGCGGCGACCACCGCGGCCGAGCTGGCCGCGCGCACTCGCCCGCCCGGCCGACGACGCGCTGCTGGCGCTGCGCGACCGTCGCGTGTGGACAGTCGGCTACGACCAGGTCGAGGTTCCCGAGGCCGGCCCGGAGGTGCTGCGGGACGGCGGTGTCTACCTGATCACCGGCGGGCTCGGCGGCCTCGGCCTCACGCTCGCCGAGACCCTCGCCTCGCGCTGGCGGGCCCGGCTCGTGCTGACGTCGCGGTCGGGGCTCGCCGCCGTCGGGCCGCGCCGCCGACGCCGTGCGCCGCATGGAGGCGGCCGGCGCCGAGGTGCTCGCCGCCGCCGTCGACGTGTCCGATGTGGACGGTCTGCGTGCGCTGCGCGCCGCGGTGCTCGACCGGTTCGGCCGGCTGGACGGCATCGTGCACGCCGCCGGCATCGCGGGCGGCGGGCTCATCGAGACCCGCGACCTGGCCGACATGCGGGCCGTGCTGGCGCCGAAGGTCGCCGGCACGGTGGCGCTGCGCGCGGTGTTCGGCGCGGACGAGCTGGACTTCGTGTCGCTGTTCTCCTCGGTCACCGGCACCGCGGGCGGGCTCGCGGAGACCGACTACTGCGCCGCGAACGCCTACCTCGACGCCCACGCGTCCGCGGGCGGCTGGCGCGCACCGGTGCGCTCGCTCGGCTGGGCCGGCTGGCTGGAGGTCGGCATGCTCGCCGACATGCTCCGGCCCGGCCGCGGCCGCCGGCCGCCGGACGGCACGGCCGAGCCGCTGGCACACCCGCTGGTCACCGAGCTCCGCCGCGGCATGGACGGCACCACGACCGGCCACGGCACGCTCTCGGCCGGCACGCACTGGGTGCTGGACGAGCACCGCATCGACGGCGTGCCCGTCCTGCCCGGCACCGCCCAGCTCGAGGCGATCCGCGCGACGGCGCGGTGCGGTGCACGGCGGGTCGCGGTCGAGCTGACCGACGTGCTGTTCCTCGAGCCGTTCGAGGTGCCCGACGGGACCGACCGCCGACCTGCGGGTCACGATCGGCCCGCGCACGGACGGCATCGCGCAGGCCACGCTCACCGGTGACGGCACGACCTACTGCCGCGCCACGGTCGCCTGGCCGCGTCGACGCGCCGCGCCGGGCGGCGCTCGACCTCGACGCCGTCCGCGCCCGGTGCACCGCGCGGCCGGACCTCGTGGCCACGAGCCACGAACCACCCGGCGCGCTCGTGACCTACGGGGCGCACTGGCGCACCGTGCGCGAGGTGTGGCGCGCGCCCGGCGAGCAGCTCACGCTGCTGGAGGTTCCCGAGGACCAGCGCGGCGACCTGCCGGGCTGGGGCTTCTCCCCCGCCGTGCTGGACCAGGCGACGTTCGTCTTCGACGGCTCCGGCGGCGGCGCGCTGCCCATGGGCTACGGGCGGCTGCTGGTGCACGGACCGGCTGCCGGCCCGCGTGTGGGTGCACCGCACGCTCGGCGAGCCCGACCGGCGGCGCGGACATCCGCAGCGACAGCTTCACGGTCGTCGACGACGAGGGCACCGAGCTGGTGTCGGTCACCGACTTCCTGTTGCGCCGCATGGACTCCGTGCGGCCGCGCCGCGTCGCACGCCGGCCGCACCGGCGGACGCCGACCAGCGGTGGCTCGCGCCCGGCGGAGGGCGTCGACGCGTTCCTGCGCAGCCTGGGCGGCGGACCTCGGCGGGCACGTGGTGATCTCGCCGCGCTCGCTGGACTGGGTCGTCGCACAGGTGGCCCGCGACGCGCGGGCGGCATTCGGCGACCCGGGCCGGCGGACGCACGCGGTGGCACCGCTGGCCGACGGACCCGGACGCGAACCCGGCCGAGGCGATGGTCGCCGGGATCTGGTCGTCGGTGCTCGGCGTGACGACCGTGCGCGCCGGAGAGCGACTTCTTCGACCTCGGCGGCAACTCGCTCGTGGCCGTCCAGCTGATCGCGCAGATCCGCGAGGCGACCGGGGTGCGGCTGCCGATGCGGGCGATCTTCGAGACGCCGACGGTCGCGGAGATGGCGGCCATCATCACGACGATGAAGGACGAGCCGGCCGCCGAGCCGCAGCCCAGCCCCGTCGATCAAGAGGCTCGCCCGCGCGAGGCCAGGCATGACCACGGTCTTCGAGGGCTCGTTCGCCGGTGCGCGTCGACGAGCTGGCGTTGGCCTACCGAGACGGTCCCGTTCTACGGGCCGCACCTGGACGCGGCGGGCTGCGCCCGGACGACATCCGCACCCCGGCCGACTTCCGCCGGGTGCCGGCCACCGCGCAAGGCCGACTACCGGCGGCACTTCCCCGCCGGCGTGCTCGTGCGCGGCAGCCAGCCTGGCCGACGACTTCGTGTTCCGCAGCCGCAGCTCCGGCACCACCGGGCGAGCGGCTGGTCACCCTCGCGCACACGTTCACCCTGGCGCAGCGGCAGATGCGGACCACGTCGGTCAACCAGGGCATGCTGCGGGTGTTCGCCGGGCGCACGGCCGCAGCGGGTCTGCCGCTACGCGCCGCCCGCGTGCTCGGACGTCGAGTGCGCGACCCCGTTCACCACCCCGGCGAGCCGGACGCTCGAGGACGGCACGCTGGTGCTGCCGGTCGCGCACGACCTGCTCGCCACGTCGCCGGAGCTGGTCGAGCAGGCCGTCGCCGAGCTGACTCGACTACGAGCCGCACTGGCTCTACGCCGACCCGGCGCACCTCGCGTTCCTGCTGCGACGCCATGGCCGAGCGCGGACCTGCCGCCGCCCGCGGTCGGCGGTGTCGTGCTGGCCTACAACCTGGCCACCGCCTCGGCGCTGCGGCGGATCCGCGCGCGTTCTGCCGGACGCGACGGTCATCGTCGAGGTCGCGTCGATGTCCGAGCTCGGCTGGCTCGGCATGACCTGCCCGCACGGCTCGCTGCACCTCAACACCGACAGCTTCTACCTCGAGCTGCTCGCGCACGGCACCGACCGGCCGGCCGCGCCGGGCGAGCTGGCCGAGCTGTACGTGACGAGCATCGGCGACACGCTCAGCCCGCACATCCGCTACCGCACGGGCGACGGGTACGTGCTGCTCGACGGCGACTGCCCGTGCGGGCACCGCTTCCCCCGGGCGGTCCACCATGGCCGGTGCCGCGACTACGTGACGCGACGGCGACGACGGTCGTGCTGACCCCGCGCACGCTCGACGAGCTGGTCGGCCCGGCGGAGTGGCTGACGTTCTACAAGCTGACCCACCACGACACCGGACCGCTGCTGCTGCGCTACCTCCCGACGCCCGGCGCCGACCACGCCGGGCCGGCCGCGCTCGCTCGCTGCCGACGCTGTCGCGAGCGGACCGGCCGCGAGGTCACCGTGTCCGCGGTCGGGCACATCGAGTCGGAGCGCTCCGGCAAGCTGTTCGGCTGCGTGCGGGAGGAACGATGAGCGCATCCGCGACCGTCCGCGCCGACTTCCCCGTGCTGGACCGCGAGGTCGACGGCACCCGGGTGACCTATCTGGACAGTGCGGCGACCTCGCTCAAGCCGCGCGCGGTGATCGACGCGGTGACCCGCTACTACACCGAGGTGAGCGCGAACATCCACCGCGGCAAGCACATGCTGTCCGAGGAGGCGTCCGACGCCTACGAGGACGCCCGCACGCGGGTCGCAGCGTTCCTCGGTGTGCGCGCGCCGACGCAGGTCGTGTTCACCGCCAACACCACGCACGCGCTGAACATCGTGGCCGCGGGCTGGACCTGAGCCCCGACGACCTCGTGCTGGTGTCGCGGGACGCGCACCACTCGCTGCAGCTGCCGCTGCGCGCGCGGGCGACGGGTCGAGTGGCTGCCGATGCGCGACGACGGCGCGATCGACCTCGACGCGTACGCCGGCCTGCTCGCCCGCCGCCCGGCGCTGGTGGCGATCACCCACTGTTCCAACGTGACCGGCCGGTACGCGCCCGGTCGCGGAGCTGGCCGCGCTGGCCCGCGAGCACGGCGCGCTCACCGTCGTCGACGCGGCCCAGTCCGTGCCGCACCGCCGGGTTCGCCTGCCCGACCTCGGCGCCGACGCGCTCGCGTTCTCCGCGCACAAGATGCTGGGCCCCACCGGCATCGGCGTGCTGGCGCTCAGCCCGGAGCTGGCCGACCGGCTGCGCCCGCTCGACGCTCGGCGGCGGCGTGGTCGACTGGGTGGACACCGAGTCGTGGGTGCTCGCGCCGCGCCCCGCACCGGTTCGAGGCCGGCACCCCGCACATCGCGGGCGCGTACGGCCTGCGCGCGGCGGTCGACTACCTCGACGGCTCGGCATGGCGGAGGTCGCCGACCACGACCGCTGGCTGGCCGAGCTGCATGTACGCGGAGGCCGGCAAGCGCGACTACCTGGCGGTGCTCGAACCGGGACCGGCCGACCGGAGCGCGACGCTGTCCGCCGCGGTCCGCGGCGTCGACGACCTGACCGAGCTGGCCCGCGCGCTGTCGGACAGCTACGGCGTGATGTGCCGCAGCGGCCACCTGTGCGCGCAGCCGTACGTCGACGACCTGGCCGGCGCGCCGGTGCTGCGCCTGTCGGCGTACGTCTACAACACCGCCGACGAGATCCACCGAGCCTTCGACGCGCTCGACGAGCTGCACCCGTTCCTGGCGACCTCCTAGCCGCGCACGGCCGCCCGCACCTCGGGCCGGTTGAGGATCCGGACGCACCACGGGTAGTGGCCGTCGGATCCGTCCGCGCTGAAGTAGCCGCTGGTGACCACGGCGTACACAGCCTTGTAGACGAGCAGCTTGCGCGGATCGATCCCGAAGCGGTCCAGGAGCAGGGCGTCGACCATTGCTTCGCTCCGGGCGGCTCGGGCGCCGTACTGGTCGGCGATCAACGCCAGCACGGCTGCGTCGAAGTCGGGGTCGCCCGCACAGGTCACGAAGCCGAAGTCGAGCACGGCGCGCACTCGTTGCTCGTCGTCGACGAGCACGTTGGCGCCGTACAGGTCGCCGTGCACGATGCCCCTCTCCTCGATCCGGTAGGCGCCCACGGTCTCGCGCAGCCGACGCACCAGGGCGTCGGCCTCGGGCACGTCCCGGGTGAGCAGGTGCCGGTAGGCGGCGAACTTGCGGGCGATGAGGGCGGCCATCGACGCCGGCCAGGACGATCCGGAAGCCAGCAGCGGCGTGGGCTCGGCGAGCACCGCGAGCTGCCTGGCGCTGTCGAACCACGCGAGGTCGCGGAACGCCGCGAGGATCGTCACGAGCGTGTCGGCGGCCTGCTCGGTGATCACCTGCCCGGCCGCCAGGTGCTCCTGCAGCGGGTGACCCGGCAGGTCGAGCTCCTCGGTCACGACGGCGCCGTCGACGGTCCGGACGCGCTCGATCCGCGGGGTCTGGAACGGCAGGTCGTGCCCGCGCAGGTCGGCGTAGAAGGCCGCGTACCCGGCCAGTTCGCCTTCGCTCCGGTTGGCCCAGACCTTCGCGACGCGACCTGGACGGAGTCGGTAGATGGCGCCTTCGACCCCGCCGCCGAGCGCGGTGGCCGCCGGGTACCCGGTGGTCCGGAAGTGCGCCAGCCAGCGCTCGTTCGGATGCTGCCGGTAGTCCATGAAAGCCGATTCTCGCGAACGCGTGATTGCGGCGGATGGGACAGTGCATCTCGATGGCCGAGCCCGGCGCGGGTGCCGTACACCTGCTGCGCACGATTCGCCCGCTGCGGGCGCTGTTCACCGCGCGGGTGATGTCCTACGCCGGTGATTCGCTGAGCCTGGTCGCGCTGATGCTGTTCGTGGCCGACTCGACCGGGCAGGGCCTGGCCGTGGCGCTGCTGCTGCTCGCGGGCGACTTCGTGCCCTCGCTGGTCGCGCCGCTCACCGGCGCGGTCAGCGACCGGTTCGACCGTAAGCGGGTGATGATCACCTGTGAGGTCGTCCAGGGTGTGCTGGTGCTGCTCATCGCGCTGTCGCTGCCGCCGCTGCCCATGCTGCTGGCGCTGGTGGCCGCGCGCGCGATCTTCTCGCAGGTCTTCCTGCCGGCGTCGCGGTCGGCGATCCCCGCGATGGTGCCCGACCGGCACCTGGAGACGGCGAACTCCACGATCGGCTTCGGCACGAACGTCGCCGAGGCGTTCGGCCCGTTCCTCGCCGCCGCCCTCCTGCCGTTCCTCGGCATCCGCGGCGTGTTGCTGGTCGACGCGGCGTCGTTCCTCGCCTCCGCGCTGGTGCTGACCACCGTGCGGTCGATGCCACCCACGCCCGACCCCGACTCGGCCTCGCTGCTGGTGCAGGCGAGGACCGGGCTGGGCTACATCCTGCGGCACCGCGCGATCCGCATCATCGCGCTCGGGTTCTGCGCGGTCGTGGCCTGCAACGGGGTCGACGACGTCGCCCTGGTGCTGCTCGCCAAGCACGACCTGCACTCCGGTGACTCCGCAGTCGGGCTGCTGCTCGGCGCGGTCGGCATCGGCCTGCTCGTCGGGTACGCGCTGCTGACCCGCCACGCCACCAAGGCGTCGATGGTGGCGCTGCTGGCCGGCGGGTTCTTCGTCAGCAGCGCCGGCAACTTCCTGACCGGGTTCGCCTGGTCGGTCGCCGCGGCGTTCACCGTGCAGGCGGTCCGCGGCCTCGGCATCGCCGGTATGGACGTCGGCTCGAACACGCTGCTGCAGCGGCTCGTGCCCGCGGGGATGCTCGGCCGGGTGTTCGGCAACCTCTACGGTGGCATCGGCGCGGCGGCCGCGGTGGCCTATGTGGGCGGCGGGTTGCTGCTCGACGCCACGAGCGCGTCCACCACGCTGATCGTGGCCGGTGCCGCCGGCATGGTGTGCACGGTCCTCGTCGCGCTGACGCTGCCGAGGGCGCTGCGCAACACGGCGGCGACCGCCGGCCCCGACTGACCGCGCGTCACGTCGTCTGGTCGAGCTGGTCGAACGCGAGCCCGCTCCAGCTCTCGCCGCGGCCGGTCTGCTTGCGGGCGCCGTACCAGCAGAAGACCCGGCCGTCCAGCCAACGCGTGCGCTGGTACGCGAGATCGACGACCGCGCCCGCGCGCGGCACCTCCTCTTCGTGGAGGAAGTATGTGCCCGGCAGTCCCTGGCGCAGCAACGACGTCCGGGGCCGCACCTTCTCCGGCGCGGTCGTGGGCGGCGCGCCCGCCAGGATGCGTGGCAGTGCCGCGCGCTGCAGCTGCACCTCACGCACGCTGCCGTCGACGTGCACGGGAACGAACGGGATCCAGTTCTCGGGCACGTCGTTCATCACGCGGTAGCGGACCGGCGCTGCCGCCGGCGGCGGCAGGATCGACGCGAGCTCGGCCTCCACCGCGGCGAGCTCGGCCACCTCGGCGGGCGTGCGGTCCGCCTCCGCAACCGCGAGCAGCTCCGCCTTGCGCAGCTCGAGGTCCGCGATCTTCCGGGTGAGCGGCGCGAGCAAGAAGGCGCGCAGCTCGCGCGCGGCCTCGTGCCCGCCCTTCGGCGCGCCGGACGGCAGCGGTATCTGCCGCTCCACGCCCCACACCATGTTGGCCATCTCGTCGCGCACGAGCACCACCTGCTCCTGCGCCGCGCTCTCCTGCACCTTGGGCGTGGTCGGCAGCAGCACGAGCCGCGCGAGCGGCGGCGTCGCCTCGCTCGCGGGCGGCGTGCTCAGCGTGAACATGCACCAGGTGGCGAAGTCCGCGCTCGCCGGCTCGGGCAGCGGCTCGATCCACGTGCGCTCGCCGAACACGTTCGTCAGCGCGATGCCCTTGACGTCGGTGATGGTGCCGATCGGCAGCGTGTACGGCAGCACGAACCAGTCGTTCGCGTAGACGAGCGCGAACTCCATGAGCAGCAGCGTGCCGAGGTCGGTGGTGTCCGGGCGCACGTCGCCGAAGTTCGTGCGGCGGTCCTCGAACGACCACCAGCGTGTGTTCGGCATGCCCTCGAACACGACCGACGTCGGCATGAAGGTGTGCACGAGGCGCTCGGGCGGCTGCGGCGGGCGCGGCGCGTCGCCGAGCTGTGCCTGCTCGGGATGGCGTTCCAGCGCGTACCACTCGAGCCGGCCGTGGTGGTACTCGTCCGCGCGCATGACCGCCTCGACGTCACCCTGCGGTGCGGCGCAGCCGAAGGCGTACTCGAGCCGCGACGGCAGCCACGCGTCGCGCTCCGGCACGCCCGGCGGCAGGATCACGGTCGCGAACCACTCGCGCAGCTCGTCGGCGAGCGTCGTGAGCGGCCCGGCGTCCGCGGGGTCCGCGCCGATGCCGTCCGCCGCGGTGTGCGTGGCGTCGAGCAGGTACTCGAGCAGGGCGATGCCGTCCATGACGCGCGCGCCCGCGGCGCTCGCCACCCGCCAGGCCTCGGGATGCGCGCACACGGCCGCGTCCGCGGGATCGGCCGGATCGGGCACGGGCACCGCGTACCGATCCAGATAGGCGGCGCGGTAGTCGGCCGTCAGCCGCCCGGCGGCGCGGTCGCGCTCCAGCAGCTTCAGCCAGCGCCGGCCGACCGCCATCCGCAGGTCGAGGGACAGGTACTGCGCGTCGGCGCGCAGCGGCAGCGGCCGCCGCTCGACGACCGGCCTCGAGTGGCCGGCCGAGATCGAGCGTCTGCACCTCGCCGTCCGCGGCCTGGAAGCGGTCGATCGTCGCGGTCTCGATGCAGACGCGCGCCGCCACGGGCGAACCCGCGTCGTCGCCGCGGAACTCGCCCAGCTGCCACTGCTTGGCCAGCATCCACAGTGCATCGCGCACCTCGGCCTTGAGCGCGCGGTCGAAGTCGTGCGTGCGCGGCCGCCCTTCGAGCCGGTTCCAGCGGGTGATCGCGGGCACGAGGCGGCCGGCGAGCGCGACGTCCAGGTTCTCGACGGTGTAGGCGAGGGCCATCAGTCCACACTCCGCGTGACTTCGTAGATGCCGACGTTGCGCAGCAGGTTGTTGGAGATCGAGATCTCCGGGAACGTGTACGCGGAGTTCGTCGCCGGCAGGAACCACGCGTACCGCGTGGTGTCGAGGTGGACGGGTTCGATCGTGCGGCGCTTGGCCGAGTCCAGCGTGTCGTTGACGGCGTTCAGCAGCTCCTGCCACGTCCACGCGCCGTCGGGCCGCGCGCCGAGCGCGAGCAGCCACGACTGCGGCGGCTCGCAGTTCGGGCGGTCGTAGTGGAAGGCGATGCCCGTCGTCTCGGTGGGGCCCGGGATCACCTCGGTCCACTCGTCGACGAGCAGGCCGCACACGGGGGCGTCGCGGTCGAACGGCTCGGCGAAGTGCGCCGAGTACAGCAGCCGGTCGCCCGCGATCTCGTGACCGGGCGGGAACTCGAGCGCGAGCCACGGCTCGCCCGCGACGAACGGGAGCTGCAGCGGCGTGAGCTCAGCGGGCGCCGTGGGCGGTGAAGCCCTGGCCGAGCAGCTCGACGTTCTCCCAGTGCCGCATCGTGTCGCGCACGCGCGCGACGCCGTGCAGCCAGTCGTCGACGGGGAAGTCGCGTCCCGCGACGGTGCGCAGGTGCTCGGTCAGGTCGCCGGAGACGCTGTGCGTCCACGCGTTCGCGAGCTCGTCGGCGGCGTTGTCCGGCAGCCGGATGCGCGGCGCGAGCGCGAAGTCCTCGCCGAACAGCGCCTTGGCCGCCTGCTGCAGCAGCGCGGCGCGCTCGCTCGCGGACGCGACGGCGTCGTGCTGCGTGAGCAGCTCGCCGACTCCCGTGGCGCGCTCGCGGGCACGGATGTCGAGCTGCGCGACGGTCTCCCCGAGCTGGGCGCGGAAGCGCGCCACCTCGGCCTCCTCGGCCGCGACGGTGAACGCGTCGAGGTCGAAGTCGCCCGCGACGCGCGTGGCCGCGGTGTCGGCGAGCAGCTCGGCGAGGGTGGGCCGCGAGCTCGTCACCAGGTCCCGCATCGCGTCGCGCCGACCCTCGAAGGACGCGCGCTTCGGCGGCAGCACGGTGTCGAGGTAGTCGACGGGATCGGTGGGGATCGGATCCGTGAACGCGCCGATGAGCAGCTCGGCGTCGCGCAGCAGCGCGATGCGGTCGGCGGTCGGCGTCGCCGGATCGAGCGCACCGTACTCGGCGATCCGCGCGTCGTAGCGGCCCAGCCGCTCGGTCCAGCTCGTCGCGCGGCGGGTGATGCGGTCGCACAGCGCCGCGAACGTACGCGCCCGCCACTCGTAGACGAAGCCCGTGCCGGACTGCGGCAGCCGGAACGCGGCGAACCGCGCGACGGTCGTCGCGAACCGCGTCAGCGCGTCGTCGACGGTCACCGCGGCTGCCAGGTCGGCGAGTGCCGTCAACGCGTCGTCGAGCTCGTCGAGGGGTACCTGGAGCTGGTCGCGGTCGAGCTCGACGGCCGCCTGCTCGTCGGACCGCGCGTCGTTGGCGCGCATGAGGTCCGCGGGCTGCAGCGGCCGCGACGCGACCAGCAGCTCGCGCAGGCTGCGCAGCAACGCTTGCAGCTCGAACCAGTTGACGCGGCCGGCGACGCGGGTCGTGAAACCCAGGACGATGGGCAGGTCGTGCCGGGGTGCGTGCGCACCTTCGAGGTGATGCAGGATGCGGTCCTCGAGATCGCTGACCGCCTGGTCGGCGCCGGCGTGCGCGCGGAACAGCACGTCGATCGGGTGCAGGCCGAGCTGCGTCTGGTCCACGAAGACGGTCTGCTCGCCCGCGACGCGGTCGGTGAACGTCACGGCGCAGCCCACGGTGGCCGCGGCCGGCAGCCGGGCGAGCAGCCACGAGTTCATCGCCGGATGCGCCATCGCGAGCGGCGTCAGCGCGTACGGCATCGGGTTGGCCGGCGGCGCCGCCGCGAAGTGGATGCCGACGCGCAGCGTGAGGCCGGTGCCGGTGCGTGGCGTCTTCACGACGTCGGGCTCTGGTGGGTAGTTGCCCTTCGCGAAGGCGTCGAGCGTGCCGGCCGAGCGCTCGTAGTTGCCGCTCACCGCCTGGTGCACGCCCTCGCTGAGCACGAGGTCCGCCACCGCGTCGTTGATGTCGCGGATGTGGTGCAGCGCGTTCGTGATCGCCTGCTGCTGGTCGGCCGGCCGCGCGGGCAGCGTCGCGATGCCGAACGGATAGATGAAGTCCGGCGTCGCCGCGCCCTCGACGCGTTCGATCATCTTGCGCCCGTCGACGACGTTGATCGCCGCGATGGACTCCTGCGCCGTGCCGGTCTCCGGGCTCGTGCTCGTGGTCGTCGCGATCTGGTTCGCGGCGAGCGGGAACTCCCGGCGCAGTACGTAGATGAGGTCGCGTACCGCGAGCGGCCCGTTGTCCTGCACGTGCCGCTCGAACTGGTAGCCGAGCAGCGCGCCGATCGACTGGCCGCCGCGCATGCCCTCGAGGATGCCGAGCGCGAGTCGCACGCGGCGCGACGACAGGTTCACGGCGAGCTCGCCGTCGTTCGCGAGGTAGCCGTTGCGCAGTACCGCGGCGGTGGTCGCGTGCGCGAGGGACGGCGCGTGGATGAGGCCGCCGTTGGTGGGGTCCCGCTGCAGCGGCGCGCTGTCGCGCTGGTTGACGAGCTTCGCGATCTCCGGCGCAAGCCGCGCCGGCTCGAGCTCCTTGCCCTCCGGGCGCAGCGGTTCGAGCCAGCCGAACGCGCCGAGGTACATCCCGGGCCCGAGCTTGGGTTGTGCGGCGCGCTGCGACTCGAGCTGTGCCGTGACGAGTCCGGTCTTCCAGGCGTCGAGCCGGTAGGACACGCAGTCGACGTGTTCGGCGAACACGCGCTCGAGCCGCGCCGTCGGCAGCCCGGCCAGGTGGACGAGCGCGTCGAGCTGCTCGCGCAGGTCGGGGTTGATCGTGTGCAGCTTCGTCGCGATGTAGTCGCCGAGCGCGAGGTCCGGTACGCCGGTGATGCGTTCCGCCGGCCGGTACAGCAGCGCATAGCGGCTCTCGCTCGGCGTCGGGTCGGCGCTCACGTGCACCATCGTGGGCTCGCGCAGCACGGCGCCCGGGTCGTCGAGCAGGCCGGCGTCGGCGTACAGCGCCACCCCGGTGTCGTGGTACGCGAGCTGCAGGGCGTGGCGCAGCAGCAGGTAGAGCAGCGCCGCGGGTTTCTTGCCGTCGTCGAACCCCTCCTCGGCCTGCAGCGCCGCGATGCCGGAGTTCGCCGCGTCGAGGAGCCATTCGAGGTAGTTGCGGGTGCCGGCGTAGGCGCGGATGGGCTCGGTCTCCGACAGCGGCCGGTCGTCGATCAGCGGGCCCGTGAGCGGGGTCTGCAGCGGCTTGAAGACCTTCTGCAGCAGGTCGGGGATCGCGTCGCCCTCGTAGCCCAGGTCCCGCAGCAGCGACAGCGGCGGGCCGGAGGGGAAGAAGCCGAGGAAGCCGAGCGCCACGGAGTGGTCGAGGAACGCGAGCTCGTAGAACTTGTGATCCGTGCTCTCCGAGGTCATCGGGTGGTACTCCACCGCGCCCGAGTGCAGGCCGAGCACGTCGAGCAGCACCTGGTGCGGGTCGGCGTCCGGCTTGCCGACGAAGCTCAGGCGCGAGGTCAGCGCGTCCCACTCGCCCTCGATGCGGCGCACGAGCTCGTGCAGCCGTCCCCGGAACGGCTTGGTCTGCGTCTCCTGGTTCTCGTACCAGTTGACCCGCGCGAAGTCGGTGATCGGCAGGATCCCGTACGGCTGGCGGCCGATGCGCAGCGCGGGCAGCGGTCCGCGGCCGCTCACGTGCCGCGTGAAGAACTCGCGCGTGTGTGCCACGTCCGCGTTCGTGAACACGGGATGCAGCAAGGACTTCATCAGGTGGCCGAGCGTGCCGGGCCACAGCGCCACCTGCATCGCGTGCGCGTCGACGTGGTCCTGGCCGCCGGCGTTCGGCACGCGCTGCCAGAGCTCGTCCGGCAGGCCCAGCAACCGCGCGAGCCGCTCACCGTCGCGCCGCTGCAGTGGGTCGGCCGCGGGCGTGTACTGCGGCGTGCCGCGCATGAAGACGTCGAAACTCGCCTCCGAGTCGTCGCGGGACGTGTAGCCAGAGCCCGCCTTCTCGGTGTTGTTCGTGGGCGTGCCCTGCGGCAGGATCTCGAGCCCAGCGCGCCCGCTAAGGTGGTGTTCGAGCAGCGTGCCGAGGTTCGCGAGTCCCTCGTCGGGTGTGTCGCCGAGCCGCACGCCGAGCACGACGACGCGGTCGAAACCGCCGCTCGCCTCCTCGGGTGTGAGGTCGATGCGCAGCGCCATGCCGACGGTGACGGCCGCGTCGAAGTCGAACATCCACTCGAGCTCGGGCGGGATCCGCAGCTGGTCGTCGACCTGCCGCAGCTGCTTGTCCGGCGGCGCGTTCGGATCGGGGCTCGCGGCCAACGGTGTGCGCACCGGGCCGCCGGGATGCGTCTTCGGCTCGCCGCCGCGGTAGGTCACGACGACGAAGCGTTCGGGCAGCAGGTCGACGCGTGCCGCGCTCGACCACGACGTGCGGCGTGCGTGCAGGTCGGCGGCCGGCGTGAGCTGCAGTACCGTCGCGCTCACGCGCACGTCGGCGCGCGTCGCCGGCGCGGTGGGCACGTCGTCGAAGTTCACCGGGCGGTGGTTCTCCTCGATGTCGCGCGCCCGCTCCTCGCCGAGCTCGGCGAGTGCGGCCCGCGCGGCGTCGACCGCGGCGGCGTCATCGCCGGCCTGCCACATGGCCACCCAGAACGTCGCGGCCGCCGCGGGCAGCGGCCCCGGCGCGACGATGATCAGCAGCACGTCGGTGGGCGCGAGCCGCTCCGGTTTCGCGCTCACGTTCACCGGCAGGTACTGCCGCACGATCCATCCGGACCGCCCCGAGCCGTGCGCCGCCACCAGCGCCCGCCAGGCCTCGCGTTCGAGGGCCTCGTCGCCGCCCGCGCGCCACACCGCGGCCCAGAAGGTCTGCGCGTTCGCGATCTCCGGCTCCGTCAACGCGGGTTCGAAGGTGTCCACGAGGCAGGCGTCGGGATAGATGCGCACCCACAGCTGCGGCTGCCCGGCGGCGGAACGCTTGAAGCGCGTCTCGAGCCGCAGTGGCAGCAGCAGGACCGGGTACGCGTCGTCGCAGCGCGGCAGGTGCGTGACGGGGTCGGAGAACTCGGCGAAGCCGTGCACGGCCTCGAGCTCGGCCGCATCGAGCGTCGCCTGCTCCGCGGTGAGCTGGTCGCGCCACGACTGCGCGTCGCGCAGGTTCTTCTCGAGCCGGGCGCGTTCCTCGCGCTGCCGCGACCCGGCGGTGCGGTCGATCGCCGCGAGGTCGCGCTCGGCCCGGCGCACCGCCTCGTGGGCGAGCAGCGCCGCCGCGCGCACGCGCGCCGTCTCGCGCCGGGCGCCGGCGAGCTCGTCGCGCGCGTTGTCGAATGTGGCCATCGGTCACTCCGGCTGGGTGAGCATCTCGGCGGCGTGTACCGCCATGAGCACGGGCACCTGGTAGAGGATGTACGCGAGCTCGGCGGCGTGCGTGTCCGCGCGCCACGCGAACTCCTTGTCCTCGTCGTACTGCGGCTTCGCGACGCTCGACGTGCCCGGGTTGGTCAGCGTCACGGTCTTCTCGCCGATGCTCAGGTGCGCGCCCTCGACGAACGCGTTCGTGACGTCGGTCCACGCGAGGTCGTTCCACGTGTGCCACACGGTCTGCGGCGCGTCCTGCGGGATGTCGAGGCCGAAGCGCGGCTCGCCCGGGCGCTCCTTGATGACGAAGAACCAGCCCGGATCCTCCTCGCCGGCCACGAGCCGCCCGCCGCGCGCGTTCTCCACGGTGAGGTCGAAGCCGAAGAAGTAGATGTCGGGGTCCACCTTGGCCTCGTACAGCGGCGACTTCACGAGGTCGCGCGACGGGTCGACGGCCTGGGCCTCGGTGAGGGCGGCGAGCTTGCGCGGCTTCGAGCGTGTCGATGGCGCCGTCGCTGGTGCGCTCCCATTCGGCGCGGTGCGCGTAGATGACCGCCGTCGGATACTTCTTGAGCAGCTCGCCGCGGATGACGAGCACGACCTCGTCCTCCTTGTCCCCCTGCGCCTCGCGGTGGTCGTGCTCCTCGAGCCCGGAGTCGCGTGACCAGCGGTGCAGCTCGGGAATGTCGCGCAGCCGCTCGCGCAGTGCCGCGGGATCGGTGTCCGGGCTCGGTGAGGAAGCCGCGGACGTCCCAGAACTGGCGGAAACTAGCTGCCCCGCTGGTCGGTCGGGTACTCGCGCCACAGCAGCTCGCGCGCGAACTCGTGGTTCAGGCCCACCATGTAGGACTCGATGAACTTCTGGTTGGTCTCCAGCAGCGTGATCGCTGTTGTTCTCGATGAGCTGGAGGTTGGGCAGGAACATCTCGCTCGACGCGTCCTTGAGCGGCTCGTACATCGGGATGTCGATCTCCGGATAGACCATGACCTCGCCGAAGTCCTCGGCGGGCAGCTCGGCCGTGATACGCGGCGGTATCCGCACGGTGCCGAGGACGTGGCCCGGGATCGTGTGCGCGGGTTCGAGCTGCGCGAGCGTGTCGTGCGCGAGCATGTCCGCGTCCACGGCGACGCGCACCGTGACGGGCAGCTCGCGTTCGACGACGTCCACTGTGTACAGCCCCTGCAGCGCGTCCTTGAAATGCACGGCATCCGCGGAGTCCGTCGACCCCGTCGTCGGCGCGGGCCCCTCCCCCGGCGTGCCGACGTGGAAGTCCGGGCTCGACGGCAGCGCGTCCACGCTCGCGGGCGTGTTGTTCACGGGATCGAGCACGCTCACGACGCCCGCGCGGCGCACGCCGCGGAACACGACGATGCCGACGGCCACGAGCACCACCGCGAGCGCCGCGGCCACGTACGGCGCCACGAAGAACAGCGCCACGACCACCGCGAGGCCCAGCACCACCAGCAGCCACAGCACCCACGGACGCGCGCGCAGCCAGTCCGCCCAGGCGCGCGGCAGGCCGCCCGGCATGAGCTCGTCGGCGAGCTTCGGGCCGGTCGGCAGCACCGGCGCGGGCTCCTTGGGCGGCGCGGCGGAGACCTTGCGCGGATCGCCGTCGTCGAGGTTCATGCGCGCGAGCAGCGTGCCGGCGTTGCGCATGGCGTCGAACCCGATCAGGCGCGAGACGCGGCCGCGCGGGCGCAGCACCTGCCGCATCGTCTTCGACATCGCGGTGGCGGGCAGCGCGCTCTGCCGCACGCTGTGGTGCACGGTCGAGCCCCTGCGACACCACGCGGCGCTGCACGGCCGCCGTGAACGTCAGCACCGACTCGGGTGAGCGCGCGAGCATCGGCTGGATCTCGCGCGTGTGCCACACGGTCGCGACGAGTGTCGCCAGCTGTCCGAAGCGGATCTTCTGGTTCGCCTCCAGCACCTTGCCGACCTGCTGCCAGGCGGCCTCCATGTAGCTCTCCTGGTTCTGCTGCACGATGTACGTGCCGAAGCCGGCGGCGACGCGATGGCGTGGATCGAGGTTGAGCTCCTCGACCCAGTGCCGCGTCGCCGGATCCGCGTCCGCCGCGACGAGGCGTTGCACCTGCGCGTGCCAGCGGCCGTACAGCGGCAGCGACGATCAGCGGGTCCTCGTCGGCCGCGACGCCGTCGAGACCGCTCGCGGCGTTCGCGTCCGGCGCCGCCTGCGTGCGGTAGGCGTCGGCGAGGTTGACGAACGAGGCGAGTGCGGTCTGGAACGCGTGCGGGTACGGCTTGCCCCATTCCTCGAAGCGCGTGTGGTCGGCGAGATCGTCGCAGGCTCAGCGTCGCGAGCGGCGCGCGCAACGCACCGCCGAGCCGCAGGATGCCACCGAGCTCGGGGATGCCGGGCAGGGTGGCGCCGGGTGCCTGCACGTCGATGTCGCGGCGCCCGACCTCGGGCTTCACGGTGCGCGGCTGCAGCAGCCGCACGAGGTACTCGAAGTCGCCGACGCTCGCCGTGCGGAAGTACCAGCGGTGGTAGTAGGGATAGAGGTTCGCGTCTTCGCGGCCCGCGTACTCGGACCAGGCGCTCTCGGTGGCGAACGGCGCGCCGGCGGGATCCTTGCCGAGGCCCGCGAGGCGGCCGCTCTCGAACGTCGGCAGCACGAAGGCGTGATAGCCGGTGTTGGGCTTGAGGATGCGCGGGCACAGCAGGCGCGAGTACGCCTGGTCGCGGTCCGCGCGCACCGTCGCGTCGAGCGCCGCGGCCAGCCCGTCGGTGTCGGTGGGGTCGACGCCGAGCCCGCCGTTCACGTGCACGTGCGCCCAGGCCCACAGGTCCGCGGCCGGTGGGAACTTGGTGGCCGCGTCGACGACCTCGACGAACGACAGCGGCCGGCCGAGGCCGGCCGCGCCCTCGCTCGCGATCTCGCCCTCCTCGAGCACGACGAGCGCGAGCCACGGACGCAGGCGGCGCCTGTCGGCGCTCGGCGCCGCGGGCGTGTAGCGCCACGGGAAGTCCTCGTCGTAGAACTCGACGAACGGGATGTAGTTGGTCTCGAAGTTCGTGATCCAGTCGCGCGGCTCGTTGCGGATGATCGCGCGCGAGTCGACGCCGACCACGTCGCCGGGGCCGTAGAGCTCGACGGGTCGCGGCGGCAGGTCCTCGTGCACGGCCTCGCCGTCGAGGTCGGTCGCGTCGAGGCTCAGGCGCACGTCGACGGAGCCGCGCAGCCGCACGGCCGCGTCGAGATCGGCCTCGCCGACGTACGTGCCGAGCCCGGTGCGCGCCCAGGGCAGGAACGAGTACGCGGAGATCGGCGCGTGCTCATGCGGCCTCCCGGACCTCGTTGCTCGGGATCACGTGGATCGCCTCGGCGAGGTTCGGATCGCGCCGGGTCTGCGCCAGCAGGTGCGCCTGCGCCTCGGTGTAGCTGCCGAACGTGGCGCCCGCGGCGAACGCGCTGTTGTCGGTCTGGCTCGCGACCGTGTACTGTCTGCTCCGACAGGGCGATCTTCGCGTCGAACGGCTGCTTGCGTTTCTCGGTGGCGAGCGACACGCCGGCGCGCGCCACGGCCGCGCCCTTCGTGAAGTGCGTGAACAGCGCGTCCCAGTACTTGACGAAGCTCTGCTGCAGGCGCTTGAACGCGGTGTCGATGACGATGGACTCGTAGCGCACGTTGCGCTGCGCGAGCGGGCCCGTGGCCCAGGGCGCGCCCGCGGCCGCGAGCTCGACGCCGCTGTCGAACGGCTCGTACGCGGGCGCCGAGAGCTTCTCGGCGTCGGACATCGTCGCGGTACTGCGCGGCCGCGAAGTCCTCGCGCATCGCACCCCGCACGACGAGCGTGCCGGCCGTGACGGTGACGGCGACCTGGCTGACGTCCGACGGCTTCTGGTTGCCGATCTTGTCGAGCGGCAGGTTGAGCGGCGCGAAGCGCTGGCTGATCTGCAGCGTGCCGACCGGATGCAGCACCAGCAGGCCCGCGTCGCCGAGGTCGCGCAGGCTCACGAACAGCTGGCCCGACGCCGGCAGCGTCGCGCGCCAGGTGTCGAGCTTCTCGAGCTCGGTGCGGATGGCGGGCAGTACCGCGATCGGCGGCAGCGTCTCCGCGCGGCTCTCGCCGAAGGTCACGTCCACGTCGACGTCGAACGAGAAGAACAGCACCTCGATCTCGGCCGAACCCTTGATGTGCCAAGGAGTCGGTCCTTCGAGCGAGCCCCGCAGGTGCACGCTCCAGAGGCCGACGCCGAACACCTTGACCGAGAAGCCCGTCGACACCTCGACGGTCAGGTAGAACGGCGAGAAGCGCAGCAGGGCGTCGAAGCTGAAATGCCCCTCGACGCTGAACGCGTCGAAGCCGAAGAACGCCTCCGCACTGCAGCCCAGCTGCACGGAGTTCGTCGTGACGGCGAAGTAGGTGTCGGCGCGCACGCGGGCGAAGCTCTCGTCCACGAGCGACAACGCGATCCGGGTGAGCGACGGGAAGGGCAGCGGCGGCGGCGTGAACTGCGGGTGGAAACCGCCCGCCGACAACACGAAGTCCGGGTTGTCGCCGTAGTCCATCACCAGGCCGAACTCGCCTTCCACCGTGATGAACAGCAGGCGCGAGTCGAACAGCGTCGCGAAGAACCAGAAGCGTTCCTTGTCGAACTCGAGCGCGCCGACGAACGCGATCTGGAGGACGAGCACCGCCTCGTCCGCGGTCGGCAGGGCGATGCGCACGAGTCCGACGATCGCGACGTTGCCGGGAATCTCGATGATCACGCCGAGCGACACGCTCACGAGCGTCGGCGTGCCCCAGCCGATCTTCGCCATCGGTCCGATGAGGAACGTGCCCTCGTCCGGCGGGAAGAAGGCGCGCAGGTCGCTGATGATCTTCGGCGCGTTCGCGACGACGTCGGTGGGGAACAGGATGCTGTCGATGCCGCCGGTGCGCACGCCCGCGAGCAGCGCGTCGAGCGCCATCATGCGGTTCACGCCGACGATGCCGCCGACGCCGCTCAGCGTGAAGCCGAAGCCGAGCTGGAAGCCCGGGTTGAACTCCGCGGTGATGACGAGCAGCAGCGAGAAGCCGGGCTGCCCGCCGGGCAGCTGCGTCGTGATGAGGCCGATGGCCTTCAGGGCGAGGAAGTCGGCGACCGTGAGCTCGACGGCGCCCGCGTACTCGCCCTTGTCGACGTCGAAGAACAGGTAGCCACCGCCCTTGACGACGCCGGCGTCGAGGGACAGTCCGACGCCGTTCGGCGGTTTGAAGCCGAACGCGAGGTCCGCGGGGCCGAGGTTGCCGCCGCTCGCGGGGAACGACAGCGTCGACGTCATCCCGATGTTCTCGACGACGCCGACCAGTGGCCCGAGCTCGAGCTGGAAGGTGGCGCCGGCCTCCAGTACGAAGTCCCCGTCGCGGAACTCGACGCCGATCAGCAGGCCCTGGATCTCGAGCGGCCCGAGCTCGATGTGCACCGGCAGCGCGATCTCGAGGCCGCCGCTGCCGGTGAACGCCAGGCCTTCCAGCTTCGAGACGCGCAGCCCGATCCCGGCCTCCGCGCTGATGTCGATCGCGCCGAGGACCGTGCTGATGAAGCCGTCGCTGTCGCCGCCCTTCACCACCAGCCGCAGCGCGTCGAACCCGAGCTCGAAGCCGACGTCGACGTCCTGTGCCTTGGTGACGAACACCAGGCCGTGCGGGCCTTCGATCGCGAGCCGCGTCTTCTCGGGTTCGCCGACGAGCAGGATCTCGCCCGTGCCCTCCTTCTGCCGTACCTCCAGCGAGAGGCCGGCCGTGAGGCTCTCGAGTGGCGCGCTGAACAGGTTGTCGAGGAAGCGGACGCCGGTGTTCGGGCGCACGACGACGCCGATGCCGGCCTCGACCGACGCCGAGGCCTCGAACACGATCTCGAGCTTGTCGCTGATGTCGAAGTCGAACTCGGCCTCGCCGAAGATGTACGGCAGGATCGCGAAGCCCGGCTTGTCGGCGCCGTCGGCCTCGACCGGCGTGACGTTGATGCCGAACTGGCTGCGCGTCGACGGCCACAGCGAGTTCTGGAGGATCGGCACGCGCAGCTCGTCGAGGTCGGGCGTGGTGTTGCCGAGCGCGGTCCGCACGTCGGCGCTCTGCCGGTAGACGCCGCCCGGCAGCAGGAAGCTGGTGAACAGCACGTACAGCCGGTCCAGGAACAGGTCCGACCGGAAGTCCGTCTCCCACTGGTAGACGATCTCGGGCAGGTTCTGCGGCTCGGTCACCAGCTTCGGCAGCCGGTCCCACCACACCTTCCGCAGCGTGAATGCGGGCTGGAACTTCGCGGCGTCCGCGGCCATCTCGACCTCGTCGAGCACGCCGCCGAACAGCAACACGCCGTAGACGCGCCGGTGGAAGCGCCACAGGTAGAAGCCGAGCAGGTAGTCGACGAGGCGCACGGGTAGCTCGTCGATGTCGCTGTTCGCGAGGAAGTTCGGGATCGCGGCCACCGAGGCCTTGATGTCGTCGATGGCGTCGTGGATCGCGGCCGCCGTGCGCGCGATGGCCTCGAGCAGGTGCGCGAGCGCGGTCAGCGTCTCCTCGTCCGACGACGCCTCGGCGAGCTCGACTACCGCCGCGACGAGCGCGCGCACGTTGCCGACGATGTCCGGGATGTCGCCGAACAGCGCGGCACCCGGCAGCTCGTAGCCGAGGTCGTGGAAGAAGCGGGTGACACTCTCGGGCGAGTCGAGATGCTGCAGCGGCGCGAACACCGCGCCCATCTCGCGCGACAGGATGGCGAAACCGTTGGTGTCGCTCACGGCGGAGTCCTCACGATGTGGTCCCCGAACTTCGGCATGGGCGCTACGGCCGCGTCGGTCACGACCTCGGTCGTCGGATCCTCCTCGCCCAGCTTCGCGAGCTGCGCGGCGGCGATGCGTTGCGCGTTCGTGTCCATCGGAACGGCACTGATGTGTGCGTTCATGGCCGCGGTCTGCGCGGCGGTGCCCTCCCACTGAATCCGCATCCAGCTGCGCAGCGAGGCGCCGATCTCCGTGGTGCCGGCAGCGCCGGTCGACGACATCAGACCCGACAGCATCACCGTGTTCGGAGCATTCGCGGACTGCAGCAGCAGCGGCAGGCCGACGTTGTAGAAGTAGTTGAGCCGGGCGTTCGGCTTGCCGATCGCTGCCCCCATCTCGACGAAGAACGCGTTGAGCGCGTTGTCGAGCAGTGTTTCGACATACGTCCCGATCTCTGTGGCGAAGTTCCGCGCGTCGTCGAGCGTCGATCCCGTGGGCGTGAGTGGTGCGGCGGGGCCGGGCAGGTTGATTTTCGTGATGTCGTCCCGCACCGTGGTCAGGTCGGTGATGAACGACGCAGGCTGTGCCGGGGGCGCATCGGTCACGGTCTCGAGGCGCACGATGAGCGGCTGCAACGAGTCGAGCTGCCCGAGGGTCGTAGAGCTGGGCACGCCCGCGGAAATCTCGAAGATGTCGCGGAACCGCTCGATGACCTTCGACAGCGTGAGCGTGTCGATGGTGTCGACCCGGCTCGCTTCCATGCCCAGCACGGGAATGCCCTGCGGCGCGACGGTTGACTGAAAGACCCGCCAGTGCAGCGAGGCGAAGTCGCGCTTGCTCGCGCCGGCCGCGAACATCGCCGTCATGAAGTCGAAATGCGGGTCGAAGGTGACGAGGTCGCGCCACGTGTCGGCCGCGGCGCCGACGTCCGTGGCGACGAAGTCGGGCGGCCTGCCGACCGTCATGAGGCTCTCGACCTCCGCGAACAGCGGCGCGACCGGACGGAAGTCGTACCCGCCGCGCGGGTAGCTCTGGAGCCATTCGGGCGCGGACACGACCGGCTTGTTGTTCGCCGTGCCCATGAAGTCGCGCAACGCGCCGAGGAACGACGGCGAGGCGCCCACGAGGCAGCCACGCACGTCGAAGGCGCTCGCGTCGGCCGGCTGCATGAGGCCGCGGAAGTTCTCGAGCTTGCCGCGGAAGCCGTCCTGCATCGCGACGGTCGCGGGTTGCACCTTCGTGAGCGCGCTCGGAGTGGTCGTCGGTTCGCCGAAAATCGTGCTCTGGCGGTACGGGAGGTTCTCCAGCGCGTCGCGGAACGCGGTGAGGCGCGGCGTCGTGAACGGCGAGCCCGCGACGACCAACGGCCGTGCGCGGATGGTGGCGAGGGCGACCAGTCCGCTGCGCAGCGTGGTCAGCTCACCGGCCGTCAGCGCGACGCCGTTCTGCAGGACGACGCCGTTCTTCAATATGAACAGGTCGACCCCGACGAACGCGAATGCCTCCAGGTTCGGGTCGGCCCGGATACTCGTGATCGTCTGCGCGCCACCGCCGACGTCGAGCACGCCCGGCCGGAAGAGTTCGAGGCTCCGCACGAGACTGGTCAGCTGGTCGATGCCGAAGACCGTCGACTGTGGTCCGGCCGCGAACGCGGCGAGGATGTCCTCCTCCACCGGAGGCACCGCCGCCGTCGCCGCCGCGACCGCCGCGACGGTGCCGGCGGCCAGGTCGGTGGGACTGCCGAACAGCCCGAACGGCCCGGGAAGCTCGGCGAGGACCGCGTCGCGAAACGCGCGGAGGTCGGTGTCGGTGATCGGCGCCGTGGCGAGGACCGTACCGGCGAGCGCGGGACGCAGGACGTTCTCGATGACGGTGAGCGCGTCGGTCAGTGTGGTGCGCTGGGTGGTGTTCGCGATCGTCAGCACGCCGTCGGCGTCGATGATCATCGTGCCGTGGCTCGTCTGGTACAGGTCGTTCACGATCTGGAAGTACGGTTGCGCCGCCGTCGGGAGAGGCGACCCCGCGGCCTTCATTCCGAACGGCGCGAGCAGGTCGCTGTCGCGCACGCGGATCCGATCCGTGAGGTCGCCGACGATGTCGGTGAACAACGGGCTCCGCGACGGGTCGCCGCGCAGCAGGAACCGGATTCCGCCCACGTCATCGTTCTGGAGCGCCTGGAGCAGACCGTCCTGGATGCCGATGCCCCAGTCCCCGTTCTCGAACATCGGGAAGAACAGGAAGGCCTTGTCGCCGTGGGAAACGAGGCGGATGCGTCCGATCGGCGTGGTCTGCTTCTCGAAGTACTCGAGGATGGCTTCGAACGAACCCACCTTGTTTCGGGGGAATCCGTAGAGGTCGTGGTAGAGGCCGGCATCGGTGATGAAACCGTTGAGGGGCCCGACCTCCGCCGGCTCGACGCCGTCCGCGACCGTCACGGGACGCGCGATGAACACGACGTCCGGGATCTTCTCCGGCGTGCCGACGGCCGGGCGCGTGCCCGGCGCGCCGGTGGGCGGGGCCGGCGTGATGCCCCACGCGAGGCTCTCCAGCAGGCCGTAGACGAGGCTGGCATAGTTCATGCGATTCCGTTCGCGCCCGGTGGCTAGGCCGCGGCGGACGGTCCCTCCTTGTACTGCGTGATGAGCGACTTCGCCTTGCCCTGATCGGCGAGCACGGCGGGCAGCGACTGCGCCGGGAAGTACTTCGCCAGCTGCTCTTGCACGAGCAGCATGGCCATGCGCAGGTTCGACTTCGGGAAACGCAGCAGGTTGAACAGGTCGATCCGCTGCGCCGCGGCGAGCGCGACAAACTCCGTGCGCAGCTCCGCGAGCGTCGCCGCGCGCTCCTCCTCGTCGGCCGGGAACTCACGCAGGGGCAGCATCGGCGTGGCGCCGCCGGCCGTCGCGCTCACGTACATCGCGAGAATCTGCGGCCACACCTGGCACAGCCCGATGCCGGTGAGCGCCTTGTCGACGAAGTTCGCGGCCTCGCCGGCGGCCAGCGCCGCGGCCAGGTCGCGCGTCTGCGCCGCGCGGTCGGCCGGCTTGACGGTCATCGCCTCGGCGTAGGCGGTGGCGAACAGCAGCTTGTTGAGCGAGCTGTCGGGATCGGCGCTGCGCGGCGCCAGCTCGTCGATGTAGCCCCGCACGTCGTTGACGATCTCGCGGCTGGTGTCCGGATCGTCCGCGACCGCCGTCGGCTGGTCGGGACGCGCGATGAGGAGCTCGAGCTCGCCGTTGAGCGGCACGACGCTCTGCACGATCGACAGCGTCTTCGACACTGTGCCACCGCCGTCGAGCAGGCTCACGTCGACCTGCAGGTCGCCCGCGGCGTTCGGCGTGTGCTCGAACACCCCCTCGCCCGTCTCGGTGTTCGCGCCGCCGACCGTCCAGCGGTACCTCTCGACCGTGCCCTGCAGCGCCGCGTCGAGCACGAACACGACGTAGGTCTGCAGGCGTCCGACGGCACACGGCGAACTGTGATAGCTCACGAGAGCAGCGCTCGCGTCACCGACCGACTGTCCAAGATCCGCGGCCGCCATTCCTGGCGGCAGGTTCAGTTCCGTGGCCCGCACCGGCATGATCAGGCCCGCTCGGCAGAGGCACGACGACCTCGGTCCGCGGGCGCCTTCCTGCGCGAAAGCCTGTCGTGAGGACCTGGTGGCCGCCAGAGGAGAAGGTCCCTCAGGTCCTGACTGCCGTTAGTCGGCCGCGACCGTGGCACCGTGCGGCTCGAACAGGCGGTGCAGGTAGCCGACCGAGATGTGGTGGGCGGCGGCGATGGACCGCGGCGTGAGCCGCTGGTCGTGCAGGTGGCGCCGAACGAACGCCTCGATGCGCGTGACCAGGGTGCGCTGGTGGGAGTCCGCCGGCAGCGCGACGTCGACGTGGTGCGCGATCGCCGCGCCCAGCAGGTCGGCGGCGACACCGCCGAGCCGCGGGGCGTTGGCCGGCCGGAAGGAGCCGGAGTCCGTCGTCAGGCTGGTCAGGAACTGGGTGAGCAGCGCGCCTAGCCTGGACCACAGTCACCCGCCCGTTCAGCGGGAAGAGGACCGAGTACACCTCGGGATCGAACTGCCGGACCAACCGTGCGGTCCGCCACACCTCGGACGGCGAACAGGACAGGTCCACCACGTTCACCGCCGCCAGGTCCAGCGATCGCGCCATGGCGCGGAACCGTTCCGATTCGTCGCTGCGGACGCGCATCGGGTGCGCGCTCTCGACCTGGAACTCGTCGAAGCGGGCCAGGCCGCCAACCCGACCGCGAGCGCCGCGAGCACTTTGGTCAATGTCTTCATGACCTCGAATATGCGCGCCGCGCGCCGGAAGTGCCTTGGCCAGGAGTCCACCGTCCTTGACAACGAGTACCCGGCGTGTCCGGGAGCCGAGGTTCTCGCGCGGTGGTGTCGAATGGCGTCCAGCGCGTTCGTAGCCAAGGTGAGAGGCCGGCAGCGGGCCGGCCGCCGCACTGGAGGAGCATCATGACCGCGACCTACACCTGGGACGTCTTCACCAGCCTCGACGGCTTCGGCTCCCACCACGGCGACTGGGGCGGCTACTGGGGCAAGCAGGGCCCCGAGCTGCTCGAGCACCGCCTCGGCCTGTACGACCGGGAGCAGCGGATGGTCTTCGGGGCCACCACGTATCGGGTGCACGCGGCGATGCTGGCCGCGAGCACCGAGGAGTCCGACGTCCAGGACCCGTGGGTCACCCGGATGCGGAACCTGCCGGCAACCATCGTGTCGAACACGCTGCAGGGACCGCTCGACTGGCCGGAGGCGACCGTCGCGAGCGGCGACGCCGTCGACATCGTCGCCCGGCTCAAGGAGGAGTCCGACGTGCCACTGCGCTCACACGGCAGCCTGTCGCTGAACCGGGCGCTGATGGCCGCCGGGCTGGTCGACCGCGTCCAGGTGACGATCTTCCCGGTGATCACCGGTCAGACCGGAGACGACCCGATCTTCCAGGACGCGGCCGACTTCGACCTCGAACTGATCGAGAGCCGGACACTCGACGGCCACACCCGGGAGCTCACCTACCGGCCAGCCCTGCATGGCTGAGCCCGACGGCGCGACCGAGGTCATCAGCACCGCCCGGTTGGACCTGCTGCCGCTGCGCGTCGAGCACGCCGACGAGATGGCCACCGTGCTGGCCGACCCGGCCCTGCACACCTTCATCGGCGGCACCCCGGACACCCCGCAAGCCCTGCGGTCGCGGTACCGGCGCATGGTCGCGGGAGCTCCCGACCCGGGCGTCACCTGGCACAACTGGGTGATCCGGCTCCGCGACGAGGCACGGCTGACGGGCACGGTCCAGGCCACCGTCAGCCGTACCGGCCACGAGACGGTCACCGAGATCGCCTGGGTGGTGGGCATCTCGTGGCAGGGGCGCGGCATCGCCACCGAAGCCGCCCGAGGGCTCGTCGCCTGGCTCGGCGCGCAGCGCACCGCAGACGATCATCGCGCACGTCCACCCCGACCACCTCGCGTCCGCCGCGATCGCCAGGGCGTGCGGGCTCGCTCCCACCGGCACGTGGCACGATGGCGAGGTCCGCTGGCAGGCAGACACCCCACCCACCACAGAGGACGGCTGCTGACCCCATGGAGTACCCGGACCTGTCCGGCCTCCCGGCGGAGCTGCGGGACGCCCTGGCCGCGCACGGCTCGCTCAACGTGTACCGGATGGTCATGCACTCCCCCAACCTGGCGCCCGGACTCCTGACGTTCGGCGACGCGATCCTCCAGGCGAACTCCCTGCCGCCGGCGTGGCGGGAGCTCGCGATCCTGCGGGTCGGGCACGTCCACGGCGCGGACTACCAGACCCACCACCACGAGCGGATCGCCCGCACCGCCGGACTCGCCGACGCGTCGATCGCCGCTGCCGCAACGGGTTCCGTCGACGGGCTGCCCGCCGGGGAGGCGGCGGTCCTCGTCGCCACCGACCGGCTGCTCACCCGGCACGTGCTCGGCGAGTCCGAACGGGACGAGGCGCTCACCCACCTCACCGTGAACCAGCTCGCCGACCTCGTGTTCACCGTCGGCTTCTACCGGCTCGTCGCCACCTTCCTCACCACCTTCGACGTGACGACCGACGGCGAACCCACCTCCGGCTGAGACGGTGCGGGGACCGGTCCCCGCGCGCGCCGGATACAACTGACGCCGGTCCGCACGGGAGGTGCTCGGGGTGTCGAAGCGTTGGCTGGGTCTCGGTGTCGCGATGGTCGGTGCCGTCGTCGTGGGGTGCGCTCCGGCGCCGGCCACCGGCGCGGCCCCGCCGAAACCGCCCAGGGTGTACGCCTACACGACCGTGCACTTCGGCGAGCAGTCGATCTACGACACGACGAGCGACCTGGTCCTCATGAAGGGCGTGAGGGAGGTCGGCCGCTCGGCCCTCGGCGGGCTCGACACCGAACCGGCCTTCACCACCGACGGGCAGTACGCGTTCAGTCTCGCCGGCGACGGGGTCCATGCCATCTCGGTGCTGACCGGCAAGGTCACGACGGTGCCGTGCGAGGGCTGCTTCGACCGCGATCTGGAGTGCCGGTGCCCGACGGTCGTGCCCTTCGGCGACAGCACGCTCGCCTGGCTCGACAGCGCGAACCGGCTGGTGCGGACCGACCTCGCGGCCAGGACACCGCGCCCCGAACCGACGGAGACAACGGCGCCGACCTGGCCGAACGACTGGGACGAGAAGGTGGCGCCACAACTGCTCGCCGGCACCGAGGACACGGTGCTGGTCGGCTACCCGCACTCGCTGTCGAGCCGGCCGGGACCGTTGTACCTGGCCGGCCCGGACAGCCGGCCTCGGCAGCTCACGACCAAACGCACGGACCCCGTCGAGGACGGCCCTGTTCAGCCCGGACGGCAGCGAGTTGGCGCTGTGGGGCGCATCGGACGGCCGGGAGTGCGCCACGGTGACCCTGGTCGACGTCGCGGCCGGTACGGCGACGACGAAACCCGTGGCCGCGACCGCGCCCTGCGCCAAACGTGACGGGTTCGTCGGCGACCTGTGGTGGGACCACGACGGCGCACTGAACGTCTACTTCCAACCCGACAGCCAGGAGAGCCTCATCGGCGCGACCCAGCGCACTCTCGTCGGCGACACGTGGCAGGCCGCGGACGTCGAGAAGGTCACCCAGGAACACCGGCTGGCCGAGGACACCACCGCGGTGCTCAGCCACCCCGGCGTCCGCGACGAGGACGTGCTCTACCTGGCGGCCGACGGCAAGCGGACGAATGTCGAACGCGACGTCAACTGGGTCACGGCGCCACCCCGTTAGCGCGCGAACACCTCCGCGACGGCCCAGTCGTACTTGCGCCGACGGCTCGGTGTCACGGGCAGACCCGCGCCGGCGTAGGCGTCCGTGACCAGGGCCTGGATGGTGGCGAACTCCGAGTCCAGCTGCGGCGACGCCGTGTCTCCCCAGCTGAGCGCGGCCTTCGCGTGGTCCACGACGCCGACGTACTCGATCTCGAGCTGGTCGAAGGGGGCGAAGTCGCCCTCGAGGAAGGCCGAATGGTCGGCGTAGAGGACGTAGACACTTCGGGAGCCGGCGAGGTAGACGTTCATGCGCACGCGGTCCCGCTGGAAGTACGGGGTGACGGAAACCCGCGACGGCTCCGCGGCCGGGTCGAGCTCGGCCATCACCCTGCGGATGCTGTCCGGGGTGGTCGCCTCGACCGTCTCCAGGCGGCGGTACACCGGATCCCCGGGGGTGCCGAGATCCTTCTTGTGCTTGAGCAGAGTCGGGCCGCCGTCCGGGTCCGACGTCATCTCGAACAGACCGGAGGGGCCGACGTCGTAGATCCGGTGAAAGTGCTGGCACTCGACGGGAGACCCGTTGAAGACCGCCACCCCGTCGCCCACCCGCAGCCGCCGGGCGGCGGGCCGCGGGTCGGCGCCGGCGTCCAGCTTGAGCTCCCGCTCGATGAACGTGAGGTCGTCCCCGTTCTGCCGGTGCAGGTCGACCTCCAGCAGGGCGTGCGGCTCGCCCGCGAGGAGCGCGCGAGGCGCGTTGTCCTGATCCACCGGTTCGGGTGACGTGTGCGCGCGGGAGAACAGCAGGTCCTCGCCCACGACGACGGGCAGGAACAGCGCGCTCGTGCCGTCGACCGCGTGCACCGCGCCGAGGGGCAGGACCTCGGTGACCGCGGGGCAGCTGTCCCGGACGATCCTGTCGACCTGGGCGGCCGACGCCGCATAGGTCGAGCGGTTGCCGTCCGCGCCGGCGAGGTGCGACGGATGGTCGTCCGGGATGCGGAACAGGTTGCCGCATGCCAGGCCGGGCACCTCGACGTGGCACCGAACGCCGAGGTCGGCCACAGAGCGCACCCCGGCCCACTCGGCCGACCGGGCGCCGTAGAACACCGCTGTGGTCGCACCGGGTGTCATCGAGGGCGCTCCTTCATCGTGGTCCCACCGGGTACCCGAATCCTTGAACGGCCTCGTGGAAGCGGTCGACGAGGGCATGAGGGGCCAGGTCGGCGTCCACCACGACGCAGTCGGGTTCGGCCAGCAGGCGCGCGACCTCGACGCCGGTGGTCCGGAAGTGCGCCACGCGGTCGGCGAAACGGGTGAGCTCGTCGTCGGGCCGGTCGACGAGGTTCAGCTCGCACCGAGGGCAGGAGACGTCCCGTCCCCGCACGCCGCTGTGGTCGCATCGCGGACAGACCAGGCGGTGTGCTCTGCGGGCGTGCAGGACCGTGTCGGGGGCGTCGAAGATCACGGCCCCCGCGACCCGCCCGCCGTGCGAGGCCAGGGCGTGCCGCATGTCGGCGAGCTGAGGGGCCGACCGGGGGTAGCCCTCCACCAGCACGACCTGCTCGGCCGGGTGGGTGCGGAGGAAGTCGTCGAAGGCGTAGCGCACGACCGCGTCGGTGAGGACGTCGCGGCGGCGTAGCTGCTCGCGGTGCGCGACCGCCACCGGGTCGTCGGTGGCGAGGAGGTGGGCGAAGTGCTCTCTGACCTTGAAGTGGGCGACGTCGGACGAGCGTTCGACGAGGGTGCGGACCGCGGTGGACTTCCCGGATGCGGGCGGTCCCAGGACGAGCACCGCGATCACGGGGCGGCTGCCCGCTGCGCGTGCAACCGCTCCCAGACCGTGTGCGCGCGCCGGGCGAGATCGCCCGCACGTGGCGGCAGGTCGGCGGAGTGAACGTGGTCCTCGACGGCCCGCACGGTGGCCAGCAGCGCCACGACCGGGTCGTCGAGGATCTGGTCCGACAGGTAGTAGAGCTGGTTGGTGGTGGCCGACGCGTCACGCGCGTGGGGGTAGCGGTCGGCGATCAGCTCGACGAGCCCGTCCGGGCCACCGCGCACCAGCGCCACGGTGAGCGGATCCCGGTAGAGGAACTCCACCGCCTCGGGCCACGACGTCGTGTCGCGCAGGGACGGAAAGCGGTGTGGGTGGTTGCCCTCGAGAATCTTGATACCGCCCGAGGCTTCCAGGACACACGCCAGACCGTCCAGGTGCACGACCTCCGGACCGTTGTAGACCCGGGCCGGCACGTGCCTGCCTGAGGCAGACCGGAAGCGCTGACCGAACACGTCGGCCTGGGCGGCTTTCGGAAGCGTGACCGGCAGCGACCGCAACCGCCGCGAGGTCATCCGGCCGTCGAGGATCAGGTTCTTGTAGTAGACGAGAACGTCGCGGCCGTTGGGCAACGTCATCAGCTGGCGGTAGTCGTCGATGGCACCCAGGGTCGCGCCGAGCTCGGTCGCCAGCTCGCTGATCGTGGCGTCGTTGTCCAGCAGCACGGAGCGGATGTAGCAGCCGATGTCGGCGAACTCGGGTTCGTTCAGGACGCGCAGCATGTGGGCGGCCGGCGCGATGCCGATTCGCTTGGCATGAAACCAGTCGACGCTGAGGCGCACGGTGAACGCGGCGCTGCCGGAGCTCCGCCCGCGCCAGGCCTCCCGGAGTTTGCCGAGCACGCGGGTGGCGTCGGCCATCGAGGTCGCGAACGCGGCGCTGGTGATGAGTTCGATCTCCGCGAGCTGCGGCGAGTCGACACCGGAGATGAAGCGCTCACAGAAGGCGGGCTCCTCCATGGGCTCCCCACCGCCGGAGAGCACGGCCTTCCACAGCCCCATCCCGTTGACGAGCTCCAGCGCCCGGTCCACGTCGTCGGCGATGCGATACCGATCGAAGTCCTTCGACGAGCGCGGCGAGGCGAAGTTGCAGTGTGCGCAGCCGACGGAGCAGTCGTCTGTCGGCCAGACGTAGCAGGTGGACGCGAATGACGGTCCGGGAGCCGCGTACTTCGGCAGCGCGGTGAGGAGATCCTGCCGTGCCGAGATCGCTTCCAGTGAGACCTTGTCGAGTACTGCCTGCGACCGAACTTGCTGGCGCAGAATGGACTCGGGCACACCACGACTCTAACAGGTGGACATTCACGCACTATCGTGCTAAATGGGCACCACTTAAACATCTTCGGGATCTATTGTGGACATCCTGGAGGTATTTCCGGGGCGTGATCGGTATCCGTGATGGCAGCGGCCAGACGCGGAAGGAGCTGGGTCATGTCCGAGGTATTCACACACCCGACGAGCCACCATCACGACGACACGGTGGGGCGGCACGGGATGCTGGTGTTCGGCGAGCAGGTGCTCTACTTCTCGCACCTGCCGATGTTTCATCCGCCGCACAACTTCCAGGTGCTGCTGGAGGTGCGGCTCGGCGACGAGGCGACACAGGCGCTGTTCAGGGACCGGCGGCTGCATCCGGCGGAGATCTACACATTCGATCCGGAGGAGTTCGCGATCGCCGACCTGGATCCGAGTGGGCCGGTGCGCCCGTCGATCCGGGGCACGCTGGTGCACGGGCACTTCGAGCGGGGCGGGACGCCGATCGCCACCGAGGTGACCGCCGAGGTCGTCACCGTGGTGCATTTCGGCAAGCTCGACCTCGACGCCCCGCGGCCGGGCGGCGAGCTGATGGAATACCTCTGTTTCGGCCGGCCGGGCCGGCTGTTCCTGGCCCACCGGATCGAGGGGCGACCCAGCTTCGACCACGTGGTCTTCGCCCGGATGGTGCCCGGCACCGTCACGAACCAGGCCGGCACGTCGCTGGACGAGGACGTCACCACCATCGGTTACGAGGTCGCCCAGCCGGTGCTGGTCGGCCGGCGCGAGCTCACCGACCTCCCGCTGGCGGCGGACGAGACGTTCACCGGCCAGTTCAACCAGACCGCCTCGGTCACCGGCGCGCACGGGTTCCGGGTCCAACTCGAGGTCGGTGCACAGGTGTACCTGGAGCGGGACGAACTGCGCTGAACGCAGGCCCGCGCCGCGGTACTACGAATGGCACCGGCAGGCTCTGAAACGGATTCCCGGTCTCGACGGCGCGCGGGCCGTGCTCGGCTCGGGACGGCACACTCCACAGTGGATCCGGGACCTGGCCGCCGGTGCCCGGCGCACAATCGCTGACGTGGCGGGGGCGGTTCGGCGCGCCTACGACCTCCTGTTGCGACCGCACTGGTCCGAACCGTGCCGGTTGCCTGACCACACTGGCCAAGCCGCACAGCACGAGTGCACTCGCCATGCGCGTCGGCATCTCCGTCGGAAGTGCGAGCGAGCAGGCGGCGACGTTGCGCGAGGCCGGACTGGTCGTCAGCGAACGACACGGCAGCGCGGTCGCCCACCGGCTCAGTCCCCGGCGCGAGCACCCCGCGTGGGGCGCTCGCGCCGGTGGTTGTCCTTGAACCGCAGGTACGTCCACGTGTGCGGGTTCCAGACCTTTCCCCACAGGCAAAACAGCCGCTACTCCTTGGTCCAGCCGATCTTCGTGTAGTCGACGGCGGCGAGGCCGGAGTTGCCGAAGTTGGCCAGGTTGTCCTTCACCGCGACGATGGAGGGGCGGCGGTACAGCGGGCGCGCGTAGCCGAGGTCCCAGAGCTCCTTGTCGATGTCGTTCAGGATGGCGTTGCGCTTGTCGACGTCGAGCTCCTTCGCGGCCTCGTCGAGGAGGCCGTTGATCTTGTCGTTGCCGATGTGGCCGAAGTTCTGCTCGACGTTGTCCTGCGTCAGGTCGAAGGACGGGATGACGGTGATGAGCGACGCGGCGTCCATCTGCGCCCAGTGCGCCAGCTCGAAGTCGCCGGGGGTGATCTGTTCGTCGAAGTAGCCGTCGGGGTCTACCTGTTCGACCTTGACCTCGACGCCGATCTCGGCGAGCTGGTGCTGGACGAGCACGGCTTCGTCGTCGCTGGCCGGGTTGTCGGCCGGGACGACGTCACGGATGGTCAGCGTGCGACCTTCCTTCTTGCGGTACTGGCCGTCGACCTTCCAGCCCAGCTCGTCGAGCCGCTTCCTGGCCGCGTCGGGGTCGAAGCCGTAGCCCTTCGAGTTGTCCTCGTAGCCGGGGAAGCCTTCGACGAAGATGTGGTTTCCCAGCGGTTTCGCGTCCGGGATGAGCTGGCCGACCTCGGCCTTCGTGATGGACGCGACGTCGACACCGCGGATGACGGCCTTGCGTACCTCCTTGTCGGCCAGCGGCCCGGAACCCGCACCGTTGAGCACGATCCAGCGCAGGTTGGGCAGGGTGGCCCGGCGGAACACGACGTGCGGGATCTGCTTGGCGCGCTTGTAGGCGTCGAGGTTGCCGGCGATGCCGGAGAAGTCGAGGCCGCCGTTGGCGAGGGCGTCGACGGAGGCGGTGCCGCCGGTGGTGGACAGGTTGCGGAAGATGATCCGGTCCAGCCGCGGCTTGTAGCCCCACCAGGCGGGGTCGCGTTTGACGATCACGGTCTTCGCGGTCGCGTCGATCTTGTCGATGGCGAACGGGCCACCGGTGACCTTCGGCGCGGCGATCCAGCCCTTGTTGAACTCGTTCGCGTTCGAGGTCGCCGACTTCGGATAGAGGATCTGGAAGACACCGCCCCAGTCGGCGTAGGTCGGGTCGTAGGTGACGGTGAACTCGTACTCGTCGGCGCCCTTGGCGATGTCGGAGATGTTGGCGTAGCCGGCGGTGGACAGCGGGACGAACGCCGGGTTCTTGCCGTTCACGGCCTGCCACTGGGACTTGTAGTCCTCCCAGGTGATCGGCTTGCCGTCGCTCCAGTGAGCCTTCTTGTTCAGCTTGTAGACGACCTTCTGCGGCTTCTCGGAGACGAGCTCGAACGACTCCACGTAGGCCGGGTTCGGCTGGAACGTCGCGTCCGCCTTCTCCCAGGACGGGGTCGGCATGATCGAGCGGGTGACCGGCGGGATGTCGCCGCTGGTCGCGTCGCCCTGTAGTTCGTTGAACTGGTTGGGGAAGTCCTGCACCGGCCAGTTCAGGTCGCCGCCGAGCTGCAGGGTGTCCGGGTCCACGGGGTTGATGTCGACCTGGTTGAGCGCGGCCTTGGGTGGCGGTTTCTCCCCGCCGTCCCCGCTGCCGCAACCGGCCACGGCCAACGCGGAGACGAGGGCCAACGCTACTGCGGAACGTCGCACGGTTCTGGTTCCTTTCGCTGGGACTGGGGCTCAGGCGAAGTGGCAGGCCACGTCGTGGTCCGTGCCGTGCCGTGTCAGGTCCGGGGTCGCCTCGACGCAGGGCGCGCCATCCTCTTCGGACAGTGCGGCGTAGCGGAAACACCGGGTGTGGAAGGGACAGCCGGGCGGCGGGTCGGCCGGGTTGGGCAGGTCGCCGGTGAGCACGATGCGCTCCCGGCGGCGTTCGACCGGCGGGTCCGGGATGGGCACCGCCGACAGCAGCGCCTGGGTGTAGGGGTGCTTCGGGTCGGTGAAGACCTGCTCGGCCGCGCCCACCTCGACGATGTGCCCGAGATACATGACCGCCACCCGGTCGGCGATGTGCCGGACGACCGACAGGTCGTGCGAGACGAACAGGTACGCCAGGCCGAGCTTGGCCTTCAGCTCGTCGAGGAGGTTGATCACGCCGGCCTGGATGGAGACGTCCAGCGCGGACACCGGCTCGTCGAGGGCGAGGAGCTTCGGTTGCAGGGCAAGGGCCCTGGCGATACCGATGCGTTGCCGCTGGCCGCCGGAGAACTCGGCGGGAAAGCGCTGCGCGTGCTCCTGCCGCAGGCCCACCAGGTCGAGCAGGTCGGCGACGCGAGTGCGGATGGCGGCCTTGTCGTGGCCGTGGACCTGCAGCGGCTCGGCGATGATGTCGGCGACCGGCAGGCGCGGGTCGAGCGAGGCGACCGGGTCCTGGAAGACGACCTGGACGTTCGCGCGCAAGGCCTTGCGCGCCGGCTTGTCCAGCTCGTGGGGGGTCCTACCGAGGATCTCGACGCGGCCGCCCTGCGGCTTGGCCATGCCGAGGATCTCCATCAGCGTGGTGGTCTTCCCGCAGCCCGACTCGCCGACCAGGCCGAGCGTCTCGCCCTCGACGATGTCGAAGCCGATCCCGTTGACGGCGTGCACGGTGCCGGCCCGGCGCTTGAGGACGCCGCCCTTGGTCAGTGGAAACGTCTTCGTCAGGTCGTGCACGGACAACACGATCGGCCGGTCTCGCCGGTCCGCGGTGGCGGGCCGGGCCACCGGGGGCGCAAGTTCGACGTCGATCTCCGCGCTGCGCAGGCAGGCCGCGTACTGCTCGCCGTCCACAAGGGACAGTTCGGGTTCGGTCTCCCGGCAGGCGTCGACGACCATCGGGCAGCGCGGCGCGAAGGGGCAGCCGGCCGGGAGGTCCACGAGGGTCGGTGGCTGGCCCTCGATCGGGACGAGCTGGGCGGCGGCGTCCAGCCGGGGCACGGCGCGCAGCAGGCCGAGCGTGTAGGGCATGCGCGGGTGGGCGTAGACGGCGTCGGTCGGGCCGGTCTCCACGGCGCGGCCGGCGTACATGACCATGACCCGGTCGGCGAACCCGGCGACCACGCCGAGGTCGTGGGTGATCAGCACGATGCTGGCGTCGGTCACGTCGCGGGCGGTCTTCAGCACGTCGAGGACCTGGGCCTGCACGGTGACGTCCAGCGCGGTGGTCGGCTCGTCCGCGATGATCAGGTCCGGGTCGCAGGCGATGGCCATGGCGATCACCACCCGCTGCCGCATCCCGCCGGAGAACTCGTGCGGGTAGGCCCGCGCCCGGCTGGGCGCGTCCGGAATCCCCACCAGGTCCAGCAACTCCACCGCCCGCCGGCGGGCGTCGCGGGTGGACAGCTTGCGGTCGTGGGTCAGCAGCGCCTCGGCCACCTGGTCGCCGACGGTGAAGACGGGGGTCAGCGCGGACAGCGGGTCCTGGAACACCATCGCCACCCGGCGGCCCCGGATCGCGGACAGCTGCTTGTCGGGCAGGCCGAGCAGCTCCTGCCCGCGGAACCGGATCGAGCCGGACACGGCCGCCTTCTCCGGCAGCAGTCCCATGACCGCCAGCGAGGACACCGACTTGCCGGAGCCGGACTCCCCCACGATGCCCAGCACCTCGCCCGCGTTGACCACATAGGACAGTCCGCGCACGGCGGGCACCCGTCCCGTCTCGCCGGGGAAGGACACGTCCAGGTGGTCGACCTCGAGAACGGGCTGGGTCATCGCCCGCCTCCCGACGACGGGTCGATGGCGTCGCGCAGGCCGTCGCCGGCCAGGTTGACCGCCAGCACGAAGAGGACGAGGAACCCGGCGGGGGCGAGGAAGAGCCACGGGTAGGTCGTGGCGGAGCCGGTGCCGGCGGCGATCAGCGTGCCGAGCGACACGTCCGGGGGCTGCACGCCGAACCCGAAGAAGCTCAGGCTCGTCTCGGTCAGCACGGCAACGCCGACGTTGATGGTCGCGTCCACGATCAGCAGCGACGCCATGTTCGGCAGGATGTGCTTGGCGATGATCCGCCACGTCGGCTGTCCCATGAACTTCGCGGCCAGCACGAACTCCCGCTCCCGCAGCGACAGCGTCATGCCGCGCACGATCCGGGCGGTGATCATCCAGTTGAACGCGGCCAGCAGCGCCACGAACACCAGCCAGTTGGCGCCCTTGAACCACGGCGACGCGATCGCGATGATCAGGAACGAGGGCAGCACGAGCAGCAGGTCGGTCGCCCACATCAGCACCCGGTTGGCGATCCCGCCCAGGTACCCAGCGGTCGCGCCGACCACGGCCGACACGGACGTGGAGATCACCCCGACCAGCAGCCCGATCGTCAGCGACTTCTGCAGGCCCCGCATGACCTGCGCGAAGACGTCCTGCCCGATCTTGTTGGTGCCGAACCAGTGCGACGGCGTCGGCGCCGACAGGAACGCTTCGTAGTCCAGGTCGTCATAGCTCCACGGCGCGAACAACGGCGCGACGAACGCCATCAGGTACAGCACGACGATCACCACCAGCCCGCCCACCGCGAGCCTGCGGCGCCTGAACCGGCGCAGCACCAACCGGCCGCGACTCACCACCTGCGCCGGCGCCTCGACCGGGGCAGCGGTCACGGTGACGTCGTCATCCCGCATCAGTGTCATATCTCGCCCCGCAGCCCGAGTGCTGCCCAACCGCACCTCAGGGGAACGTGACGCAAGCCAGCCACAAGTACGCGACCAAGGTGAACGGTCGCTCCGAGACGCGACCAACACATTGAATTCCGGGGAGGCGGACTAGTCATGTGCGGATCCGGATCCGTGGGTCGAGGGCCGCGTACAGCAGGTCCGAGAGCAGGCCGGAGAGCAGCACCATGACCGCGATGAAAAGGGTGACCGTGGCGACGATGTTGGTGTCCTGGCTGGAGATGCCCTGCACCACCCACTCCCCCATGCCGTGCCAGGAGAAGATCCGCTCGGTGAACACCCCGCCCGTTATCAGCAGCCCGAAGCCGAAGCCGAGCAGTGTGGCCATGGGGATCAACGCGGTCCGCAACCCGTGCTTGACCAGCGCGCGCCGCCGGGTCAGCCCCTTGGCGCGCGCCGTGCGGAGGAAGTCGCTGCCCAGCACGTCGAGCATGGCGCCGCGCTGGTAGCGGCTGTAGAACCCGATCTGCCAGAGCGTGATGGTGACGGTCGGGACGATCAGGTATCGCAGCCGGTCGCCCAGCGATGCCAGCCAGCTGCCCTCGAAGCCGGGCGTCGTCTCGTTGGTGTACCGCAGGTAGTCGCTGCCGGTCAGGTCGTTGACCTCCAGCGCGCCGTACTTGAGCAGCGTGCCGAGCACGAACACCGGGGTGGAGAGGATCACGAACGAGGCGATCGTGATCACGTGGTCGCTCGCCTTGTACTGGCGCACCGCGGACAGCACGCCGAGCAGCACCCCGATCAGGATGCCGACCGCCGTGCCGAGCAGGAACAGCCGCAGGCTCACTCCCGCCCGGCGCCACAACTCGTCGGTGATCGGCTGGCCCTGCCACGTGTTGCCGAAGTCGCCGTGCAGCACCCCGGTGAACCAGGTCAGAAACCGTTGCGGGACCGGCTGATCCAGCCGCAGCTCGTGGAACTTGGCCTGGATCGTGGCCTCCGGCGGCGGTGGCTGGCGCTGCCGCAGCAAACCGATCGGGTTGAACGTGGCCGCCGCGAGGGTGAACGCCAGGAACGTGGCGACCAGGCACAACACGACGTAGCCCGCCAGCCGCCGAGCCAAGTAACCCGCCACGTACCGAGTTCCCCTCCCTCAGTGGTTCACGCGGATTCTTACCGGCCGGGAACTATCCGTACACGCCTTCTCACGGGTTGAGATTAACGACCCGACCAGCCGACATCGACAACGTTGCATTCCCATCAGCCGCCCCCACAATTGGGAAACCGGCAAAAGAGACCGACCGCCCAGACACGCTTTATCCAGGGGTGGCCCCGCTTCCCGGGTCCGGCCGCCGCGCTGGCACGATCACGGCATGGAACGCGTGCTCGGAATCGGTGGTTACTTCGTCCGCGCCAAGGACCCGGCGGCGCTGGGCACCTGGTACCGGGACTGCCTCGGCCTCGATGCCGACGAGCACGGCTTGTGGCAGCAGGAGACGGGCCCCACCGTCTTCGCGCCGTTCGAAGCCGGGACCGACTACTTCGGGTCGGCTTCGCAGCAGACCATGCTCAACTTCCGGGTCCGCGACCTCGACGCCATGCTCACCCAGCTCCGCGACAAGGGCGCCGATGTCGTCGACGACATCCAGGAGATGGAAGGCGTCGGCCGCTTCGGCTGGGTCACCGATCCCGAGGGCAACCGCATCGAGCTCTGGCAGTCCGCCTAGCGCACCGTCGCCACCCGCTGGCGCGTCCGACGAAACCAGGACCGGTGGCGCCGGACGAACGTGACGAGGAAGAGCCCCTGCAGCGTTCCCTCGACCAGGATCACCAGCGCGCTGTCCAACGCCCGCAGAGCCGTTCCCGCCCGGGCCGAGCCCGGCCGTCAGGCCGCCGAACGCGCCCACCACGCCCTGCACGAGGATCGGCAGGCCGAACAACGCGAACGACGTCAGCGCCACCGCGCAGCCGCCGGCCATCGCGACCGCGTAGAGCCGCACGCCCCTGCGCTCCCGGCTCGGCAGGTCCGCGAGGGGATCGCAGCTGGGTACCCGGCGGACGCGTCGCGACAGGTGCCGCACGTACGCGATCCCGTCCTGGTAAAGGTTTCTCGCCCGGAGCCATTCCATGAGCACGTAGTACAGATCCGTCCGCACGTACACCTGCGCCTGCGCGATCATGCCCAGCACCACGGTCACGGCCAGTGCCCCGAGCAGCCGGACCCCCAGGACCGGCAGCTCGGGGTAGGCCATCAGCAGGACGCAGACGCACACGGTGAACGCGTCCCACCGCAACCCCGCGAGGTAGACCCGGTAGCGGTCGCGGCGCGGGACCGCCCAGATCGCGGTCACGTCCGTCTGCACCACCAGGTAGTGCAGCCGCGTCGAGAACCCGATGCGCGCCGGTGCGCCGTAGGACCGCGCGGCCGCGAGGTGCATCAGCTCGTGGACGCTCAGGTTCAACGAGAACATGAGCGTGCCGACGAGCACCGCCAGGCCGACGTACGACGTCCAGTAGAAGTCCGCGGCCGACGGGACCAGGTCCGGCCTGCGCACCACCGTGACGACCGCGGCGAGGACCACCAGGGACCACACCGCGGTCGCGGTCCTGCCGAACAGCCAGCGCACGTGTTCCGCGCGCAGCCACGGGAGGTGCGGACCGGACGACGCGTCGGCCGGGTCCGGCAGCGGCACGCCGTCGACCGCCGCCGCGAACGACAGGTCGACCAACGTGTCCGCCAGCTCCGCCACGTCCAGCTCGACACCGTGTTGCGCGGGCGATCCGCTGCTCGACCTCCCGCACGCGCAGTCCCTCGCCCAGCAGGCGCACCGCGACAGCACCGATCCGCGGCATCTCGACGAACTCGCCGGACGCCGGACGCCCGACCACGACGTCGTCCGAGTCGTCGCCGTCCCGGAACACCAGCGGGTGCATCCGCAGCACGGTGTCCGCGTGGATCACGGCGTGCCACAGGACGGGCAGTCCGCGTACCTCGACACGTCGATGAAGTACTGGTGGTCCCAGCGCCCGAAGTTCCAGTGCAGGATCCGCCCGCGCACCTGCGTGGGCAGCCCGCCGAGGTGGTAGACCACCTCCAGCGCGCACAGCTGCCCGGTGACGTTCGCGCTCGCCGGCACCACCGCCTGCGGCCGCCGTCCGGTCAGCAGCTTGCGGCCGTCGCGGACGTGCTCCTGGGCGTCGAAGTCCCGCCGGCCAGCACGCCCAGCAGCCGGTCTTCCCCGGCACGTACCCGGCGACCACGGCCATCGGACCCGTGTAGAGCGCCGTGAACCACGGGACACCGGCGCCGAGAGCGGCGTCGTTGGTCCACTGCATGATGTCGGGCTGCGGGGTGTCCGCGCACAGCACGAACGCGTCCCGGCCGGTCATCAGCTCGGCGATGTCCGCCGCGCCGGACGCGCGCCGTTCCTCGCCGGTGACGTCCACGAGCGAGTTCATCGCCCGCAGCCGCTCAACCGCGTGCTTGACCTTCGAGCCCCCGACTTCCCGTTCGGTGTAGAGGAGCTGCCGGCACAGGTTCGGCTCCTCGACCACATCGAAGTCGACGCAGTGCACGCGCGCCGACGCCGCTGGCCACCAGGCCCTGGGCGACCGCGGAGCCGGTCCCGCCGAGACCGAGCACCGCGACCGACGCGTCCTTGAGCCGGGCCTGGACCTCGTACGGCGACGCGCGCGGCGTGTCGTCGATCCACGCGTAGAACTGCCGGGGCGCGGCGTAGCGCGCTGCCTCCCGTTCGGTGAGCCCGTGGGGCAGCGGCGCGGCCGCGTCCTCCGCGAACCCGGCCGCCACGAGGTCGTCGACCGCCTCGTCGACGGACTCCGGGTCGACGTCGGGATGGGTCGTCGCGACGCCCGCGCGGATCCCGTCGACGGTCGCGGGTGCCGTCCATCAGGGTGAGGATCCGCTCGATCGCGCCGGTGTCGTCGTCGAGCTCCGCCGCCACGCCGTACTGCTTGAGCCCGATCGTGATGCGGTTGCCCGGCAGCACGATCGGGCTGTGCACGTCCTTGATGCGCGGCCGGCGCATGGTCGGGTCCTTCCGGTGTTTGCGTTGACACTGGGCGGCGGGTCGCCGGGCCGGCTGTCACGCCGGCCCGGCGACGCCGGGTCAGCCGAGCAGCTCGTCGCGGATACCGGTCGTCTCGATCTTCTCCAGCTTGCGGACCTTGACCTTCACCTTGACCTGCGCCATGGAGCCACCTCCCTGCTGTCTCGCGCCCCCAGTGGGCACGCGAAAAAGACAACAAGAGGTCGCTAACAGACCACTAACACGACGAATGGCGCAGGTCGTCCGCCTCGGTGGTACCGACTCTCGTGAACAAGGCCAGCGCCTCCGGCCAGTACGGTTCCGCGGTCCCGTGCGTGGCGAGCCGGGACTCGCCGAGCAGGCGCAGCGTGCGGGCGGCGCCCAGCAGGTAGCCGGTCTCGCGGTGCACGGCCAGCGCATCCTCGGCGCGCGAGGCGGCGGTCGCCGGATCGCTCGCGGCCGCCGCGAGTGCGGTGCGGGCCTGCCCTTCGAGCAGGCGGTGATCACTGTCGCGGGCGAGCGTCGAGCGCCTCCCCGGCAGCGCGTTCCGCCTCCGCGTGCGCGCCGAGGCGGACCTGTGCACCCGCCTGCCCGACGAGCGCCTCGATCCGCGCGGCGACGTGCCCGGCCGCGACCGCCACCGCGAGTGCTTCACCGTGGCAGGCCAGCGCGCCGGCGGGATCGGGCTGGACCAGGCCGAGGGTGTTGAGCGCCGCGGCCTCGACGCGGCGGGAGCCGATGTCGCGGGCCAGGCCCAACGCCTCCTCGGCCGCGTGTCGCGCCTGCCCGCGTCGTCCGGCGTCCGCGTGCATCCCCGCGAGGCTTTCCAGCGCGCTGGCCTGCGCCCAGACGTCGTTGATCTCGCGAAACACGGCCAGCGCGGCGGTCAGCTCGTGCTCGGCGTCGGCCAGCTCACCGAGGTAGCGCCGGGTGATGCCGAGGCACTGGGCGAGCATGCCCGTCAAGCTCGGCGAACCGGCCTCGCCGCTCAACGCGGTAGCCCGCTCGAACAGTCCCCTCGCGCTCGCCAGCCTGCCCAGGGCGGCGTGCACGACGCCGAGATTCATCATGTCGAGCACCTGTTTGCGCGTGCTGCCGATGCGGACGTTGATCTCCAGGGCCGCGGCGTAGCAGTCCGCGGCCCGGCGCAGGTCACCTGCCTCCCGAAGCGCGACGCCGAGGTTGCCGAGCGCCGAGGACTCCCCCTCGGCCCAGTCCGCGCGGCGCGCGCAGTCGCGGGCGGCGGCGTCGTGCTCGATCGCCAGCGGGTAGCGGGTCAACGACAGGTAGGCCTCGCCGAAGCTCAGGTGGGCCGAGGCCATGGCCGCCGGATCGTCCGCGTCCGTCGCGGCGGCGAGCGCGGTGTCGGCGAGGTCGAGCCACTGCGGAGGTCAGTCCGCGGCCCGGGAAGTACCCCCGCAGCGCGTCGGCGAGCAGGCACGCGAGGCGCTGGTGGCCGCCCCGGAAGGCGGCGTGGACCGCCGCGGTCAGGTTGGGGAGCTCGGCTTCCAGCCAGGCCAGCGCGTCCGCGGGGCTCGCGAAGGACGCGGTTGTGGGCTGTGGAAGGGGAAGTCGCACGCGGTGTGGGTAGAAGGTGCGCGCGGCGGCGTCGGTGTACCGGAGATAGGTGGCGTACAACCCGGCGGTGATCGACTCGCGCTCGCCGGCGGGTTCTTCGGCCGCCGCGCGGTCCGCGGCGTAGAGCCGGAGCAGGTCGTGGAACCGGTAGCGGCCGGGCACGTGCTCGCGAACCAGGTGCGCGGCGCTGAGGCGATCGAGCTCGTCCGCGGCGTCACCCGCCGGCCAGCCGCACAGCGACGCCGCGACGACCGCGGTGAAGTCCGGGCCCGGGCACCAGCGCCAGCCGCCGGAACAGCAGCCGGGCACGCGGCGCGAGCGCGCGGTAGGACAGGGTCGAACGCGGTCCGGACCGCGGCCCGGGGGTCCTCGGGAATCGCCAGCGCGCGAAGGCGGTCGCCGTCGGCCAGTTCCCGCGTGTACTCGGCGATCAGCCTGCTGGGCCGGGCCGCGAGGTGGGCGCCGGCGATGCGCATTGCCAGCGGCAGGTGGTCGCACAGCCGGGCCAGCTCGGCGGCCGCTGTCGGGTTCGGCGTCGAGCCGGTCCGCGCCGACCATCCGGCCCAGCAGGGCCAGTGACTCGGCCGGGGACAGTACGTCGAGGCGCAGCGGCCACGCGCCGTCGAGCGCGGACAGCCCGCGCAGCTCGTCGCGGCTGGTCACCAGCACCGCGCAGCCCGGGGCGCCCGGCAGCAGCGGGCGCACCTGCTCGGCTGAGCCGGCGTTGTCCAGCACGACGAGCACCCGGCGCCCGGCCAGCAGCGAGCGGTACGCGAGCACCGCCTCGTCCTGGTCCGCCGGGACCTGCGCGGGCGGCAGGCCGAGCGCGCGGAGGAACAGGGTGAGCGCGTCGACCGTCGGCATCGGCTCGGCGAGGTCGTACCCGCGCAGGTCGACGTGCAACTGGCCGTCCGGGGTAGCGGTCGGCCAGCCCGTGCGCGCAGTGGATGGCCAGCGCGCTCTTGCCCACCCCGGCGGGCCCGGAGATCACCGCGACCGGCATCGGCCGCGGTGCCGGCGTCGGCGAGCAGCTCCGTGAGCCGCCGCACCTCGGCGGCGCGGCCCGTGAACCCGGTCGGCGTGGCCGGGGAGATGCGCGGGCACGACGACGCCGGTGGCCGGTCCGGCAGGTGGCGCGAGCGACCCGTCCTTGCGGAGGATCGCCACCTCGAGGGCCGCCAGCCCGGGTCCGGGGTCGATGCCCAGGTCGTCGTGGAGTCGCTGCCGGGTGGCCCGGCACACCTCGAGCGCGTCGCTCACCCGCCCGCAGCGGTACAGGGCGAGCGCCAGCTGGCTCGCGGTCCGCTCCCGCGTCGGGTGCGCGGCGAGGTGGCTGGTGAGGTGCTCGACCAGGTCCCGGTGCAGGCCGAGTCGCAGCCGCGCGTCCGCCAGCTCGTCGACGGCCTGCAGGCGCGCCTCCTCGAGGTTGCCGCACAGTTCGCGGCGCACGTCGTCGCTCGCCACCCCGTCCAGCGCGGGCCCGCGCCACAGCCGCAGCGCCCTCGTCGTACAGACTCGCTGGCCAGCTCGTCGGTTCGCGCCGCGCGAGCCCTGGCGAGCAGCTCGGTGAACCGGTGTGCGTCGACCACGCCGGGGTCGATCCGCAGCGTGTACCCCGAGCCCGGCGCTGACCAGCGCGACCCGGTCGGCCCCCGCGGTGGCCAATGCCGCCCGCAGCCGGGAGATCCGGCCCTGGATGGCCGTGCGTGCCGTGGGCGGCGGCGAGTCCGGCCAGGTCAGGTCGACCAGCCGCGCGGTGGCACCGTCCGGTTGGGCTCGAGCAGCAGGGCCGCCAGCACCAGCCGCTGCTTACGCGGCCCGAGATCGAGCGGCGTGCCGTCCAACCTGCCCTCTACCGGACCCAGCACTCCGAACTCGAGTCCGTCCCGTAGCCCCACCTGGGCAAAGGTATCCGGTCGGCCGTGGCGCCGCCGCCGTGCCACCACGCTACGTGCTGGTTCAGGCGCTCCGGGCGGGTGCCGTCGAGGCGCGTACCACCAGGTCGGTCGCGAGTTCGATGTGATGGGACTCGATCTTCTCGCGGCCGGCCAGCCGGAGCGCGGTGCGCAGCGCGACGCCGCCCATCTCCCGCATCGGCTGCCGGATGGTCGTCAGCGGCGGCGAGGACATCCGGGCCAGGACCGTGTCGTCGAAGCCGACCACGCTCAGGTCTTCCGGGACGCGCAGGCCGCGCAGGCGGGCGGTCTCGATCACGCCCAGCGCGATCTCGTCGTTGCCCGCGAAGATCGCCGTGGGCGGCTCCGCGAGGTCCAGCAGCGCCGCGGCGCCGAGCAGTCCGGTCTGGAACGTGAAGTCTCCCGGCCGGACGTAGCCGCGCGGGACCGGCGCCTTCTTCGCCTCCATGGCGGCCCGGTAGCCGTGCACGCGTGCCTGGTTGCTGGGGGCGTCGGCCGGCCCGCCGAGGTAGCCGATGCGGCGGTGGCCGAGGGCGAGCAGGTGGTCGGTCGCGGCCAGGCCGCCGGCGAAGTTGGTCGCCCCGACGCTGTTGACCTGGCTGTGCGGCTGGTGCAGCGGGTCGAGCACGACCAGCGGAAGCGCCACCTGGGTCAAGGCCTCCAGGCGGGCGGCGGTGTACACGCTGGTGACCGCGATGAGGGCGCTGCGGCCCGCCGCCACCAGGTCCCGGGCCCAGTGCGGGGCGGCGTCGGGCTTGCTGGTCACCACCGAGACCCCCTCCTCGGCGGCGGCGTCGACGATGCCGTCCAGTGCCTCGGCCACGTACGGCCGGAACCCGCCCGCGAACTGCACCTCGATGGTCGGGCGTGCCCCGGCCCCCGCGCGGCGGGACACCGGGGCGACGTAGTCGTGCTGGTGCAGCAGGTCCTGCACCCGGGAGCGGGTCTGCGGCGCGACGTCGCTGCGCCCGTTGACCACTTTGGACACAGTGGCCACGGAGACACCCGCCATCCGCGCGACGGCCGCCAGGGTCGTGCGTCTAGCGTTCGCCGGCATCGGCGTCCTCCAGCCGTACGTCCACCGGTGTGACGAGCTGCCGGTCGTGGCCGACGAGGCGGGTGGGGCCGGTCAGCCGGATGGTGGCCCGGCACGGAAGGTCGGTCGACGAGGTGCCGACGAGCAGCTCGACCTCCCCTGGTTCGACGATGCGGCGCAGGTCCCGGCCGGTGAAAGCGGTCCGGTCGGCGTGCACCTGGAACCGGACCCGTGCGCTCTCGCCCGGCTCGAGCCGGACCTTGGCGAAGCCGGTCAGCTGCCGTACCGGGCGAGTCACCTGGGCGACGACGTCGTGCAGGTAGAGCTGGACGACCTCGTGGCCGGGCCGGGTGCCGGTGTTGCGTACCCGCACCGACACCTCGACCTCGCCGTCGGTGGGCACCTCGGTCGCGCTCGCGCGCAGGTCGTCGACCTCGAACGTGGTGTAGGACCTGCCGTACCCGAAGGGGAACAGCGGCGTCGGGTCGATGCTGCTGATGCCGTGGGTGTTCGCACCGAGCGGTGGCTGCAGGTACGTGCCCGGCTGACCGCCCGGGTGGCGGGGGATCTGCACCGGCAGCTTCCCGGCGGGCTGGACCCGGCCGGACAGGACGCCCGCGATCGCCGCCGCGCCAACCTGTCCGGGCATGAACGCCTGCACCAGACCGGCGGCGTGCGGGTGCACCTCGCCCAGCGCGTACGGACGGCCGGAGACCACCACCACGACCACGGGTGTCCCGGTGGCGAAGAGCTCCGCGAGGAGCTCGGCCTGCACGCCCGGCAACCGCAGGTCCTCGGCGTCGCAACCCTCGCCGGAGGTCCCCTCGCCGAACAGTCCCGCACGGTCGCCCACCACGGCGACGCACAGGTCCGCCTCGCGGGCCGCGGCCGTCGCCGCGGCGAACCCCGACCGGTCCGCCGCGTGCACGTCGCACCCCGGCTCCTGGACGACCTCCGTGTCCGGCAGCTCCCCGCGCAGCGCGTCGACCACGGTCGGCACGGTCACGCCGAGGGCCATGCCGGGGTAGCGCGGCAGGACGTGGTTGGGAAAGGCGTAGCAGCCCATGAGGCTGCGCGAGTCGGCGGCGCACGGCCCGACCACGGCGACCCGGCCCGGCGCGGGACGGCCGGCGCCGAGCAGCGGCAGTGCGCTGCCCGCGTCGAGCAGCACGACGGACCGCTCGGCCAGCTCGGCGGCCAGCTCCCGGTTGGCGGGTGAGTCCAGCTCGACCTCGGCCGCGGCGGCGACCGAGGTCTCGGGTGTCCACCCGGGATCGAGCAGCCCGAGCCCGACCTTCTGCGTCAGCAGCCTGCGCGCCGCTCGGTCCACTGTGGACTCGGGTAGTTCGCCCTGCTCTACCCGGGTCACGAGGTGCTGGCCGAAGCCGAGCGTGTCCGGCAGCTCCACGTCGACGCCGGCGCTCAGTGAGGCCACGCCGGCCTCGTCGATGTCCGCCGCCACCAGGTGCATCGTGGCGAGGAACGCGACCGACCAGTAGTCGGAGACCACCGTGCCGGTGAACCCCCAGTCATCGCGCAGCAGGTCGCTCAGCAGCCACGAGTCGACGCCGGCGGGCACACCGTCCACATCGGAGTACGCGTTCATCACCGAGCGGGCCCCGCCCACCGCGATCGCGGTCTCGAACGGCGGCAGGACGACGTCCAGCAGCTCCCGGCGGCCCATCGGCACCGGTGCGTGGTTGCGGGCGGCCCGGGACGCGGAGTACCCGGCGAAGTGCTTGAGGGTGGCGATGACGCCGGCGTCCTCCACGCCGCGAACGTAGGCGGCGCCCAGCATCGCGACCAGGTACGGGTCCTCCCCCATGGTCTCCTCGACCCGGCCCCACCGGTAGTCGCGGACCACGTCGAGGACCGGGGCGAGCCCCTGGTGCACACCGACCGCACGCATGTCCCGCCCGATGGCGGCACCCATCCGGCCCACCAGGTCCGGGTCGAACGTCGCGGCCCAGGCGATGGCGGCGGGATAGACCGTGGCGCCGTAGGCGGTGAACCCGGTCAGGCACTCCTCGTGGACCAGCGCGGGAATGCCGAGCCGGGAGCTCCGCAGGACCGTGTGCTGCGCGGCGACCAGCTCCGCGGCACCCTCCGCCACGGTCACCGGCCGGCTGCCGTACACCCGCGTCAGGTGACCGAGCCCGTGGCGGGCGGCGTCGGCCAGCGGCACGGCGCCGCCCGCGAACACGTCCTGCATCGGCGCCACCTGATGGCCGTCCGCCTGCTCGGCCATGTCGTTGCCGACCCAGCGGCTGCCGAGCTGCCCGACCTTCTCCGCCAACGTCATCTCGGCCAGGAGGGCGTCGACCCGGGCCGGCACGGCCAGCGCCGGGTCCTGCCAGGCTTTCGTCATCGCATCCTCCCACCGCGCGATCGAATTTTCGAAACATTTCGAAACCCCGAAACAGGGTACGTAGACCGTGTTATTTCAACAACTGGCCCACTTACCTTGACACGCACTTCACTGGAATCCTAGCCTCGACGAACCTGCTGTTTCGAAACTTTCGAAGGCGGCTCGGGGAGGAAGCCGGCGACCCCTCGAGAACGGAGAACTCATCGTGGCAACTCCAATCTCTCGCCGTACCGTCCTCGGCCTCGCGGCCGGCGTTCCGCTCTCCATGGCATTCGCGGCCTGCGGTTCGTCCGGTCCCGGTGCCAGTGGTGGTGGCGCCACGTACTGGTACCTGAACGGGCAGCCTCAGGAAGGCGTCCGGACCGGCGCCGTGGACCGGTTCAACAAGGCCAACCCGGACGAGAAGATCACCGGGACCACCTACCAGAACGACGCCTACAAGACGAAGATCAAGACCGCCATCGGTGCCGGGCAGGCGCCGACGATCATCTGGGGCTGGGGCGGCGGGACTCTTCGCACCTATGCCAAGGCCGGCCAGGTCGAGGACCTCACCTCGTGGTTCGACGAGAACCCCAAGGTGAAGGACAGGCTGTTCCCGTCCACGTTCGGCGCGGCGACGATCGACGGCAAGATCTACGCGATGCCGTGCGAGACGTTCCAGCCGATCATCCTGTACTACAACAAGAAGCTCTTCGACGACGTCGGCGTGCAGCCGCCGCAGTCGTGGGGCGACATCATGGACCTGGTGCCCAAGTTCAACGCGAAGGGCATCGCGCCGTTCTCCCTCGGCGGCCAGTCCCGGTGGACGAACATGATGTGGCTGGAGTTCCTCTTCGACCGCATCGGCGGCTCCGAGGTGTTCCAGGCCGTCTTCGACGGCGAGAAGGACGCCTGGTCCAACCCGGCCGCCATCGACGCGCTGACCAAGGTGCAGGAACTGGTCAAGGCCAAGGGGTTCATCGAGGGCTTCTCCTCGATCACCGCCGACTCCAACGCCGACCAGGCACTGCTCTACACCGGCAAGGCCGCGATGATGTTGCACGGCTCCTGGTCCTACGGCATCCAGCAGTCCGACGGCGGCGACTTCGTCTCCAGCGACTCGCTCGGCTACATGAACTTCCCGCCGGTCGACGGCGGCAAGGGCGATCCGAGCGACACCGTCGGCAACCCGGCGCAGTACCTGTCCATCTCCTCGAAGGCCAGTGACGACCAGAAGAAGATCGCCAAGGACTACTTCACCAAGGGCGTCCTCGACGACGAGGAGATCAAGCAGTGGATCGGCACCGGCGGGGTCCCGGTCGTGAAGGGCACGCAGGAACTGTTGGCCGCCGACAAGAACGCCGAGTTCCTCACGTTCACCTACGACATCGCCAGCAAGGCCAAGATCTTCGCCCAGTCCTGGGACCAGGCGATGAGCCCGACCGCCGCTGAGACGCTGCTCGACAACATCGTCAAGCTGTTCCAGCTGTCCGTCTCACCGCAGCAGTTCACCGACAATATGAATGCGGTCATCGGGCAGTGAGCACTACCCCGGGCCATCCGGTGCGGCGCGGCCAACCCGGCATCCTGCCGTGGCTGGCCGCGCCGGCACTGGTGTTCTTCGTCGGCTTCGCCGTCCTCCCGGTCATCGGCGTGCTCGCGCTGAGCTTCACGACATGGGACGGGATCGGCGAGATCCAGCCGTCCGGGCTGACCACCTGGCGCACCGTGCTCGCCGACCCCGGGCTGCCGCACGCCGTCTGGATCACGTTCCTGGTGATGGCCGCGTCCTGGGCGGTCCAGACCCCGTTGAGCATCCTGCTCGGCACGTTCCTGGCCGGGCCGCAGCGCTACCGCGGGGTGCTGGCCGTCGTGTACTTCATCCCGTTGCTGCTCAGCTCCGCGGCGATCGCGATCGCCTACAAGGCGTTGCTGGACCCGAACTTCGGGCTCGGCGCCGGGCTGGACATCGATTTTCTCAGCCAGGACTGGCTGGGCAGGCCGGGACTCGCGTTCGGCCTCGTCGTCTTCGTGGTCTCCTGGCAGTTCATCCCGTTCCACTCGCTGATCTACCAGGGCGGGGTCCGCCAGATCCCGCAGTCCATGTACGAAGCGGCGCAACTGGACGGCGCGGGGCGGGTCCGCCAGTTCTTCAGCATCACGCTGCCGCAGCTGAAGTACACGATCATCACGTCGTCGACGCTCATGGTGATCGGGTCGCTGACCTTCTTCGACCTCATCTTCGTGCTGACCGAGGGCGGCCCCGGGGACGCCACCCGGGTGCTCGCGCTGGACATGTACAAGCGCGGCTTCCAGGCCAGCCTGATGGGCCCGGCCAGCGCCATCGCGGTCATCCTCGTGCTGGTGGGTCTCGTCATCGCGTTGTTGCTGCGCCGGCTCGGTGGCCGCGATCCCGGCCAGAGCCAGTTCGAGGGCGTCTGACATGAGCGCCACACTGACCAAGCCTCGCTCGGGGGCGGCTGCCACCCCTGAACGGCACCAGCGCACGGGTCCGGCTCACCGGCGCAACTGGCTCGGCAGCCTGGCCGGCTGGCTGTGGCTCGCCGTCGTGGTCATTCCCATCTACTGGATCCTCATCACCAGCTTCAAGGCCCAGAGCGGCTACTACGCGAGCAACCCACTGGTACCACCGGCAAACCCGACGCTGGACAGCTACCGGCTGGTCATCGAGTCCGACTTCGTCGGCTACTTCGTCAACAGCGTCGTGGTCACCGCGGGCGCGGTGGTCCCGGCGGTCACGTTCTCCTTCATGGCCGCCTACGCCATCGTGCGGGGCTGGCAGTTCCGGTTCCTGCGCGTGGTGAACGGGCTGTTCCTCATGGGCCTCGCCATCCCGCTGCAGGCCACGGTCATCCCGATCTACCTGATCATCATCAAGCTGCACCTGTACGACAGCCTGCTGGGGATGATCCTCCCGTCGATCGCGTTCGCCATCCCGCTGTCCGTCCTGGTGCTCGCCAACTTCATCCGCGACGTACCCAAGGAACTGTTCGAGTCCATGCGCGTCGACGGCGCCACCGAGTGGACGACACTGTGGCGGCTGGCGGCCCCGCTGACCCGGCCGGCCATCGTGACCGTGACGATCTACAACGCACTGACCATCTGGAACGGGTTCCTGCTGCCGCTGATCCTCACCCAGAGTCCCACCCAGCGAACCCTGCCGCTGGCACTGTGGACCTTCCAGGGCCAGTACAGCGTCAACGTGCCGGCCGTGGTCGCCGCCGTCGTACTCACCACGTTGCCCATCCTGGTCCTGTACGCGTTCGGCCGCCGGCAGCTGCTCGCCGGCCTCTCGGCCGGCTTCAGCCGGTGACCGTGTCACCGGCGGTCCGGCTACGTCGCGCGGACGGGGAGCGCGAGGCCGTCGGCCCCCGGTGCCGAGCAGGCGGCCTCGACCCCGGACCGGGCCAGTAGGTCCAGCCCCAGCCGGGCCCGGCGGACGCGCTCGCGGGAAAGCCGGACCGTGGTGTCGTCCAGGTGCGTGCCGGACGGGTACACGTCGGGTGCGTTGCGCAGGCCGAACTTCACGTACACCGGCGACGCGAGCTGCACCAGGCGCGGGATCTCGTGGTGGCGCACGAAACCGCCCACGTCGTCCGGCGCCTCCACGTACACGTCGAGCGGCACCGCGACGGCCGCGCGGATGCCGGCGATCTGGGCCAGCGACAGGTCCGTCGGCAGGTTGATCGTGTCCGCGCCGAGCCCGGCCAGCACGCCGGCCGTCGCCGGGTTCGCGGCGGGCAGCATCACGGACACCTTCACCTGAAGGTCCGCGGGCAGCGCGCCGGCCGCGCGCAGCCGGCCGACGACCGACAGCAGGCCGAGGTCGGCCACCAGCACGCTGCGTACGCCGAGGTCGGCGGCCCGGCGGACCTCGTCGACCGCCGCGGCCAGCTGGTCGGAGCCCCACGCGCACGGCGCGAGCACTCCGCCCGCGGGCGCGCGCGCCATGGCCGACATGCCCCACGCGGCGCTCGGCCGGGCGAACAGGCTCAGCTCGACGCCCGCGTCGGCGGCCAGCCGCACCATCGCACCGATCTCGGCGTCGGTGAGCAGCCCGACACCGCTGCCCTGCGAGACCCGCGTGACCGGCACGCCGAGCCGGCTCGACTCTTCGAGCACGGCCTCGAGGCAGCCCGGCCCCTCGACGCTGGGGATCTCGACCCGGTACCGCGCGCCGTCGGGGAATCTGCCCGCTGACGACGGCGGCGTGACGAGGTCGGTCTCCGGCAGCCCCAGCGTGCTCAGCAGGCCCGCGCCGGGCGCGGGGACGGGTCGTGCGGTCATCGCTCTCCTGTGTCGAGATATCGAATGCTGTTCGACGGATCGACCTTAACCCGACGATCTCGCTTTGACAGCCCGGCACGGCCGTCCTTACGCTGCGGGCGACCATTCCGACGCCATTCGACGCCAATCGACGAGGTGCACAGTGGGCCGAGCGGTCCCGGCCGTCGGCCGCGCCCTGGACGTGCTCGAGCTCTTCCTCGCCACGCCGGAGCTGTCCGCACCGGAGATCACCGAGCGGCTGCGGCTGCCCCGCACGACCGTGCACGAGCTGGTCACCACGCTCGCGGACCGCGGCTACCTGACCACGGTCGCCGCCCAGCCCGTCCGCTACCGCCTGGGGTTGCCGCTGTTCCTGCTCGGCAGCAGCTTCGCCGAGCGGCTCGACCTCGCCGCCGAGGCACAGCTGGTGGCCGCGCAGACGGCAGCGGAGTGCGACGAGACCGTCCACGTGGCGCTGCTCGAGGGCACCGACGTCGTCTACATCGCCAAGGTGGACAGCACCCATCCGGTGCGCATGGTGTCCGCCGTCGGGCGGCGACTGCCGGCGCACTGCACGGCGGTGGGCAAGATGCTGCTGTCCGCGTTGACCACGGAGGCACTGGACGCGCGCTACCCGCGGGACCGCCGGCTGGCGGCGATGACGCCACACAGCCTCACCTCCCCGGCGAAGCTCCGCACGCAGGTGACGAGGATCCGCCGCGAGGGCGTCGCCTACGACGAGTGCGAGTCCAACGACTCCGTGCACTGCGTGGCCGCGCCGGTCCATGACCGCTCCGGCGCGATGGTGGCGGCGATGAGCATCTCGACGCCCAGCATCCGCTGGGACGAGACCCACCGTTCCGAATGGACAGAGCTGGTCCGCTCGGGCGCCGCCGCGCTGTCGCGCCGGCTCGGTCACGGCCCTGACTTTCGTTGACTCGATCTTTGCCCGACAGTATCGTCGAATCGGAAATTTCGAACGCTGTTCGAGATTTCGAACAGCACGAGATTGGGGTCTCCCCGATGAAGTGGCTCACCCGCACCGCATCCCCACTCGGCGCCATCGCTCTCCTCGTCCTCGGCACCGTCGCGGCCGCCCCGGCCGCGACGCACGCGGGCGCGGGGGCACAACACCCGCCCCGGATCGAGAAGGACGTCTTCGGCACCACCCCCGAAGGTGCCCGGATCGACCGGTACACGCTGACCAACGGCCGCGGCATGCGGGCGCGGATCATCACCTACGGCGGGATCATCCAGTCCATCGAGACGCCCGACCGGCACGGCCGGACCGCGAACATCGCGCTCGGCTTCGACAACCTCACCGACTACCTGGAGAGCAACTCCCCCTACTTCGGCTGCATCGCCGGCCGCTACGCCAACCGCATCGCCAAGGGCAGGTTCACCCTCGACGGCGTGACCTACCAGCTCAACGTCAACAACGGCGAGAACCACCTGCACGGCGGGAACGTCGGCTTCGACAAGCGGATCTGGCAGGCGAGCGAGATCCGCGAGCCCGGCGCGGTCGGCGTCCGGCTCACCTATGTCAGCCCGGCGGGCGAGGAGAACTATCCCGGCACGCTCTCGGTCGCGGTCAGCTACCGGCTCACCGTCCGCAACGAGATCCGCGTCGACTACCACGCGACGACCGACGCGCCGACGATCGTCAACCTCACCAACCACACCTACTTCAACCTGGCCGGCGAGGGCTCGGGGGACATCTACGACCATAAGCTCACGCTCAACGCGAGCCGGTACACGCCGGTGGACTCGACGCTGATCCCGACCGGCTCCCTCGACCCGGTGGCCGGCACCCCGATGGACTTCCGCCACCCGACCGCGATCGGCGACCGGATCCGGGACAACTTCCAGCAGCTGCTGTTCGGCCAGGGCTACGACCACAACTTCGTCCTCGACCGCCACGAGCGCCACCTCGCTCGCACTGGCGGCACGGGTGAGCGAGCCGAAGACCGGGCGAACCGTCACCATCCGCACCACGGAGCCCGGCATCCAGTTCTACTCGGGCAACTTCCTCGACGGCACACTCGTCGGCACCGGCGGTCACGTGTACCGGCAGGGCGACGGGTTCGCGCTGGAGACCCAGCACTTCCCCGACTCGCCGAACCACCCGTCGTTCCCGTCGACCGTGCTCCGCCCGAACGGCGCCTACCAGACGACCACGCTCTACCAATTCGGCACGACCCACTGACCGACCTGCCTTGCCCGTCAGGCCGGAGATGACCGTCAGCGTCACCAGGAGCGTTCTGTCCATTGTGGCCGGACTGGCGATTGATGACGGACTTCTCCGGCTGGACGAGCCGGTCTGCCGCACGGTCGACCTGCCGCAGCTCGGCAACGCGCGCGGGCGGCTGATCACTCTCCTCCCACTGGCCGGACCAGTGGGAGGGTGAGCTGTGGGGCAAGCCCACCTGGGTCGGCGCCCAGAGCACCGGGAGGAAACGGAGTCACCCGGCGGCCCTCCCGGGTGAACCTGGCCGCCCTCGACCTCGGCCCGGATCGGGCAACTCTGTCTGCGCGGCGGGCGGTGGGGCACGCACCGGCCGGTAGATCGCGAGCGCAGGACGAGTCCCTCCTGGCTGACGTGCTGGACGAGCCGTGCCGACGAGAAGCTAGTGGCCGTTCAGGCGGTACTCCGCGTGGACGAGGTCGAGCAGTTCCGCCACGGACGTCTCCTTCGCCGCGCGGTCGAAGGTGATCTCGCCGTGCTGCAGGAGGTTCACCCGGTCGCAGACATCCATGATCTGGCCGTAGTTGTGCGCGATGAGGATGATCGCGAGGTTCGCCGCGCTGCCGGAGTTCCACCAGCAGCCGCAGGATCAGCCCGCTCTCCTTGGCGCCCATGGCGGCGAGCGGTTCGTCCAGCAGCAACAGCTTCGCGTCGGCGTGCACCGAGCGGGCCACCGCGATGGCCTGCCGTTGACCACCCGACAGCATGCCCACCTCGGCGGTCACCGACGGGATGTCGATGCCGATCGAGTCCAGCGCCTCCCGCGCCCGGCGGCGCATCTCACGCCGCCGCAGGAACGGCACCGGCCGGTGCACCAGCTCCTTGTTCAGGTGCAGGTTGAGGTAGACCGGCAGGTTGTCGATCATCGCGAGGTCCTGGAAGACCGTCTCGATGCCCAGGGACCGGGCGTGCACCACCGACTTCAGGCCGCACCGGCTCGCCCTCGAACAGCAGGCGCCCGCCGTCGGGCTGGTGATAGCCGGTGAGGATCTTGATCAGGGTGGACTTGCCGGCCCCGTTGTCCCCGATGAGGCCGAGTATCTCGCCCCGGCGCACGTGCAGGTTGATGTCGGCGAGCGCGCTGACCGGGCCGAACCTCTTGCGGATGCCCTCGGCCCGGATGACCTCGGCGTCGCCGTTCATGTCAGCTCCCGGGATCCGAGGCGCTTTCGCACCACGAGCAGCGACCACGTTGAGGATCATGGCGATCAGGATCGCCGAGCCGAGCACCACGTTGAACGCGTTCGCGCTGACGCCGGTCAGGTTGAACCCGTCGAACACGATGCCGAGCAGCAGCGCGCCGAGGAACGCGCCGACCACGGTGCCCGACCCGCCGAGCAGCGCGGTGCCGCCGATCACCGCCGACGCCACCGCGAAGAACATCATGTCGAAGCCGCCGTTGGTCGGATCGTAGGAGCCGACCCGCGTGCCCTGCAGGATGCCCGCGAGCCCGGCCAGCGTGCTGACGCAGCGCGAAGTTGATCACCTTCACCCGGTTGATCCGGATGCCGGACTCCGCGGCGCCGATCGGGTTCCCGCCGGTCGCCTGGGTGTGGATGCCGAACCTGGTCGCCGACAGCAGGATCTGCATGCACGCGACGACCGCCGACGGCCCAGACGAACTCCGACCACCGCGCCCCGCCGAACACGTCGACCACCCAGTGGTCCCGCGGCGCGGCGACCGGCCGGGCGTTGGAGATGATCAGGACCAGCCCCTGGAGCAGGAACGCCATGCCCAGCGTGGTGATGAACGACGGGATGGTGAGCACGGTCCGGATCAGCCCGTTGACCACCCCGATCAGCGTCGAGATGAGCACCGCCAGGACCAGCGCGAGGAACAGCGGCGTGCCGTTGACGAGGAACTGCATCAGCAGGAACGGGGCGAGGGTGAACACGAACCCCGCGGACAGGTCGATCTCCCCGCAGATCAGCAACATCACCTGACCCGCCGCGATGATCGACCACGGCGCGACGTACTGCGCGATCGTCTGGTAGTTGTCCGTGGAGTTGAACGCGTCGCTGGTTGCCGTGAAGTACAGGCCGGCGGCGACCGTGACCAGGAGGATGCTCAGCTCCTTGATCCCGACCACCCGGAGCAGGAAGGACGACATCGTCCCGCCCGCTACCGGGTCAGCACCGACGGCGGCGGCAGCGGGATCGAGGACGGCATCTCGACCAGGTCCGTGTTGTCACCGCCCTCGAAGCTGCTGTGCGCCTCGGCGTACGGGCCGATGTTCTCCTTGGTCACGAACGTCAGCCCGGTGTCGGTGACCGGCGGGAAGACCAGCGTGCCGGACAGCCGGTACAGGTAGAGGTAGAGCACCGCCAGGAACCCCTGCAGGTACGGCGACTGGTCGATGGTGAAGTCCAGCGCGCCGGCCTTCACGCCCTCCACGGAGTCGTCGAGCAGGTCGAACCCGCCGCCGCCGATCTTGCCGGACAGGCCCCGGTCGGCGATCAGGCTCGCGCAGGCCGCGGTGGTGCCCGCGTCGACCGCGTAGATCCCTTTGACACTGGTGTTTCCGGTGTAGGCAGCGGTGATCGCGTTGAGCTCGCCGGCCTGCTCGGCGCCGGAGTTGACCGAGCGGACCCGCACGCCGGGCGCCTTCTGCTTGAGCGCGTCGATGATGCCGTCCAGCCGGGGCTGCACGTTGTTGCCGCCGGGCTGGGAGATGCCGACCAGGATGTCCCCGGAGGTGACCTTCTCGGCGATCCGCTCGCCCATCCGGAACCCGGACAGGTACAGGTCCTGGCCGACATAGGTGAGCGCGAAGTTGTTCGCCGCGTTCGCGTTGTAGGCGATCACCGGGATGCCGGCGCCCAGGGCCCGCTTGGTGAGGTCGACGAAGGCGTTGTCGTCGGTCAGCGCGACCGCGATCCCGTCGGCCTTGCTGTTGATCGCGGTCTCCATGGCGCTGGCCATCTGGGCGACGTTGCCGTTCTCCGATCCCGTCCACTGCGGCTCGGGCACGCCGACCAGCTTCGCGGCGTCGGCGAGGCCGGTCCTCGTCGGGACGAAGAAGGAGTTCGTGGTCACGTGGTTGACGAAGACGAACCGCCAGTCGGGGGTGTCGGGGAACACGCCGGAGGAGCCCCCGTCCCCACCGTTCTGGCCTTCTTGGACGCTGGTGCACGCCGACAGCAGCGTGCTGGTGGCGAGCGCGCCACCGCCCAGACCCAGGTACCTGATAGCTGTTCTGCGTGACGTGGTGCCGGTTTCAGACCTCATCGTTTGACCCCGCATCCATCTTGGCGGTACTAGCGTGAATCATTCGATGATTCGTTAATAGAGTCAAGAGCTGCGTGCCTGACGGCGCTCCCAGCCCGCCGCGAACAGGTTGAAGTCGACCGGAATCCGTGGATGTCTGGCGATTTCGACGTGGTCGAGCTCGACGCCGAGTCCTGGCGCGTCGGGCAGCTCGAAGTAGCCGTCCACCACGCGGCCGAGCCCGGGCACGCAGTCGTTCACGAACGGGTCGGCGAAGTCGTTGAAGTACTCCTGAACCGCGAAGTTGACGGTCGTCGCGGCCAGATGCAGGTTGGCCGCCGTGGAGATCGCGCCGCCCACGTTGTGCGGCGCCAGCTGCAGGTAGTGCGTCTCGGCCGTGCCGGCGAGCTTCTTCGCCTCGAGCAGACCGCCGGAGTGGGTGATGTCGGTCTGGATGAAGTCCACCGCCTGCAGTTCGAACAGCTCGCGGTAGTCGAACCGGGTGTGCATGCGTTCGCCCACGGCGATCGGGATGTCGGTGTGCGCCGCCACCTTGGCCAGCGCCTTGAGGTTCTCCGGCGGCACCGGCTCCTCGAGCCACGCCGGCCGGTAGGGCACCAGCAGGCCGGCGATCCGGATGGCCGTCGCCGGGCTGAACCGGCCGTGCATCTCGATGAAGATCTCCACGTCCGGGCCGACCGCGTCGCGGACGGCCTCGACCAGCGCCAGCGACCGGGCCGTCTCCTCGGCGTCCAGCTCGAACATCCCGGCGCCGAAGGGATCGACCTTGAGGCCGCGGTAGCCACGCTCGACCACGACGCGCGCGGCCGCGTGGAACTCCTCCGGGGTGCGCTCGACCTGGTACCAGCCGTTGGCGTAGGCCTTGATCCGGTCGCGCACCGCGCCGCCGAGCAGCTTGTACACCGGCAGGCCGAGCGCCTTGCCCTGGATGTCCCAGCAGGCGATCTCCACCGTGGCGAGCGCTGACATGGCCACCTCGCCCGCGCGCGCGTAGTCGTGCCGCGTCATCCGGTGCACCAGGCTCTCCACGTCGAACGGGTCGGAGCCGCGCACGTGCCGGGGTACCGCCTCGGCGAGGTAGCCGTGGAGCGCGTCGGTGTGGTTCAGCATCCGCACCTCGCCGAGACCGGTGATGCCCTCGTCGGTCTGCACCTCGACGATCGTGAGGTTGCGCCAGGGCGTGCCGATCACGTGCGTGCGTACCCCGGTAATCTGCATGAGCCCAGGTTAGAGCGTTTGACATTATCGATCAATCATTCGATGATTTGCCGGTGATTGCTATGGAGGGGCCGCTGGGACGGCACCGGACGATGCACGGTCAGGTCGTGGAGTGGCTGGGCCGGCGCATCGTCTCCGGCGAGCTGACGAACGGGAGCCAGCTGCCGAACGAGGCGGACCTGGCCGCACAGCTCAAGGTCAGCCGCGGCGGGGTGCGTGAGGCCGTCAAGGCGCTGGCCGCCAAGGGTCTCGTCGAGCCCCGGCCGCGCCTGGGCACCCGGGTACTCCCCCGCGACCAGTGGAACCTGATGGATCGCGAGGTCATCGACTGGCACGGCAACGCCGCCGCGCCGGAGTTCCTCGACGACCTCCTGGAGCTGCGACTGATGGTCGAGCCGGGAGCGGCGCAGCTGGCGGCCGAGCGGGCCAGCGACGAGCAGCTCGCCGCGCTGGAGGCGGCCTACGCCGGGATGGCCGAGCACGCTCCCCTGCTACCCGAGGCCGAAGCGGCCTTCGTGGAGGCCGATCTCGCGTTCCACCTGACCCTGCTGCGCGCCAGCGGCAACCAGCTGGTCCAGCATCTCGGCCGGCTGCTCGAGACGAGCCTGCACCACGGGCTGGAGGCGAGCTCCCACGTGCCCGGCAGCGTGGCGGCGACGCTGCCGCTGCACCGCGCGGTGCTGCTCGCCGTGCGCGGCAGGCGGCCGACCGCGGCGGCCAGGGCGATGCGGAAGCTGATCGAGACCACGGCGGACGCCGTGCGGCAGATGGCCGGCGACCGGTAGTCCACAATGGACGCGCGCGCGGTGCGGATCGACGAGCCGGGCCGGCTCCGGGTGGTGGCCGCCGAGCCCCGGCAGCCGCGCGCCGGCGAGGCTCTGGTGCGGGTGGCCTGGGCCGGTATCTGCGGGTCCGACCGGGAGGTGCTGGCGGGTACCCGGCCGGCCGCGTTCGTGCGTTACCCCGTCATCCCGGGGCACGAGTGGTCCGGCACGGTCGTGTCGGTCGGCGACGGCGCGCCCGCCGACCTGGCCGGCCAGGCGGTCGTCGGCGAGGCCATCCGATCCTGCGGGCGGTGCACCGCGTGCCGGCGCGGGGACACCAACCTGTGCGAGGCCGACTACGACGAGACCGGCTTCACCCGGCCCGGCGCGTGGGCCGACCACCTGACCCTGCCCGCCCGCCTGCTGCACGTCCTGCCACCCGGCGCCGACCTGCGGGCCGCGGCGGTGCTCGAACCGGCCGCGTGCGTGGCCGCGGCCTGCCTGAAGGCGGCGCCGGTGCCTGGCGAGCGGGTCGCCGTGGTCGGCGCGGGCACGTTGGGCCTGCTCGCCACCCAGCTGTTGCACGCCGCCTCCCCGGGTGAGCTGACCGTGGTCGACCCGAACGCGGCGCGCGGCGAACTCGCGTACCGCGCCGGCGCGACCTCGATGCTCTCCCCCGCCGAGGCGGCGAAGTCTGCCGCGCGGTTCGACGTCGTCGTCGAGGCGGCCGGCGTCGCGGGGACCGCGCGCCTCGCCGTCCGGCTCGCCCGCCGCGGCGGGCGGGTGGTGCTGCTGGGGATCCCGGGCAGCGACGGCGATCCGCCGTCGCCCACCGACCTCGTGCTGAACCAGGTGAGCGTGCTACCCGTGTTCGGCGCGCCGTCCCGCGCGTGGTCGCATGCGGTGCGCGCGTTCACCACGGGCTCGCTCGACCCCGCCGCGGTGATCACCCACGAGCTCCCGCTGACCGACGCCGCCGCGGCGTTCGACCTCCTCGCCGACCCCCGCGCGGGCGCGGTCAAGGTGCTGCTCCACCCATGACTCCGCTCGGCGCTGGTGCTTATCCGAGTGTGGTGCGGAACTCGCGGATCGCCTCGATCAGGCGGGCGGGTTGTTCCTCGGCCACGTACTCGCCGCCGGGGATGACCGTGCCGGTGATGGACGTGGCACCGGCCGCGCGGAAGTGCGGGAGGTAGTCGTCGGGGGAACGGCCGTCGGCGTCGCCGCGGACATAGCGCATCGGGGTGTCGATCGGCCGCGACTCGGCGTTGTGGCGCGCGTCGTCCGGCATCGCCCGGTACCAGTCGAAGCCGCAGGTCAGCGCTTCCGGGCGAGAGTAAGCCTCGGCGTACACGGCTCGCGCGTCGTCGGAGAGTGCGGCGCTGTCGCCGGACAGGATGTCGTAGAAGAAGTCGAAATACGCGCGTTCGCGGCCGGTTACGAGGGTCTCCGGCAGCTGCGGCAGGGCGTGCAGGGCGAAGTGGAAGATCCGCGGGTCGGCGAGGATGTCGTCCCACGGCGGGATGCCGGGGATCACCGTGTTCATCACCATCGCGCCGGCGATCCGTGCGCCGTGGTCCCGGGCCGCGGCGAAGCTGATCATCCCGCCGACGTCGTAGCCGGCGACGATGATGTCCCGGCCGCCGAGCTGCTCGGTGCCGCGCAGAATCAGGTCGGCGAGCGTCGACTTCTCCGCGTTCGGTGGCGCGCCGCGCGACCCGCCGATGCCCGGCAGGTCGAACGCCAGGACGTACTGCTCGGTACCGAGCTCGTCGACGACATCGCGGAACGCGTGGCCCGACTGTGGCCAGCCGTGGAGCAGCACCACGCAGCCGTTCGACGCGTCACCGGCGGTCAGAGCCGCCAGCCGAACCTCGCCAACCTCGGTGACAACCGTCTCCACCACAGTTCCCTCCAGCCCCGTTCCAGACCGAAGTGGACTACCACTCCCCGCACCTCCCAAACGGCCGTCAGCGGCACGGCGGCTGGTACGGCAGGTCCTGGAAGTGCTCCCGCCACTCGGCCGCGGTGATCCTCGGGTACGCGATCGCGCAGATCCGCTTCGCCACGTCCCCGACGTCGAGGTACCGGCGTTGCACGACGTTGTCCTCGGTGGCGAGCGAACAGCTGGCGGCCGTCGGCGGACATGGACAACGCCCCGACCTGGTGGCCGACCTTGAACGTGGTGACGACCGCCGGCTTGCGCGGGTTGCCGATGTCCCACAGCCGGACGGTCCGGTCGCCGTCCAGGACCGCGAGCAGACGGCTGTCCGCGGAGTAGACGGGCAGCGGGCCGGCCACCTGGACCGTGCCGTCGACGTAGGCGCGCGGGCGGAAGGTGGCGAGGACGTCGGGGTTTCGCGGGTCGCTGATGCCCAGCAGCTGGATTTCCCTGGTGTCGTTGCGGAACACGGCCATCGTGCGTCCGTCGGGACTGAACGCGGTGACCGCGCCCTTCGGGGTCTGCCGCACCGCGAGCGTTCTGGAGGTGACGGGTGCGCTGAGGTCCCAGAGCTCCATGTACGTCTCGTGTGCCACGGCCAGGAGCTTCGCCGTTCGGATGGAACGCCACTGCCGCCACGGCGATAGGGCGCGAGGTCGTCGGCCACCTTGGGGTGGTACGGGTCGGCGAGGTCGTACACCGTGGTGAACCGCTGCGCCGGGAGCGGTCCCACTGGGAGAGTGCGACGGTCGTGTCCGTCGGGTTGAACGCGACCGAGAAGTCGGTCGACGGTCTCGGGCAGGTTCGCGGCGTGTACCGGACGGTCGGGTTCGCGATGTCCCACACCTGCGTCGGCCCGATGCCGTCGAGCACCAGGGTGCGGTCGTCGGGACTGATCGAGAGCGAATCGGGCGTGTAGGGCACGTGCGAGTGTCGCCAGTGACTCGCGACCGGCCACCGTCCACACGCCACAGTCGCACCGTGTGGTCCCGGCCGCCGGTCGCGAGCAGGTCGCCTCGGTGGTTGAGCTGCGACCGTGGTCACGGCGTCCGGATGCGAGACGAGTACCGGGCCGAGGTCCCAGATCCGGACCGACCCGAGGTCCGCCGCGAACAGCGTGTCGCCGCGCGGACCGAACGCCGTCGACCACCCGCCGTCCAGCTGCCCGGCGAGGTCGGTCAGCGGCACCGGACGCCGGAGGTCGGCGACGTTCCACAGGCTGACCGAGCCGTTGAGGTCGCCGACCGCGAGCAGGCCGGTGCGCTGACTGAACGCCAGCGACAGGACGTCGCCCTGGTTCGCGAAGGTCGGCGAGCCGTCGTGGTCCGCGCGGCGACGCGAGGTCCCACAGCTGGACGGATCCGTGCCGGCCCGCGACGGCGAGGGTCCGGCCGTCGGGCGTGAACGCGGCGATGTCGCCGGGCAGGATCGGCGAGCCGGCGCGGCAGTCCGTTGGTGACGTCCCACAGCTGCACGGTGTGCGCCGAGTTGGCCACGGCGAGCCGATCGCCGCGCGGGCTGAACGCCACCGAGCCCAGGGCCACGGCTTCGGCGTTGCCCGGATCCTCCACGGCGGGCATGAGTTGCACCCGCAGGCGTGGTTGCGTCGAGGTCCGTGAGATCCCACAGGCGGGCCGTCCCGTCGTTGTCGACCGTCGCCGCTGCCCGGCCGTCCCCGCTGTAGGCGACCGCCGAACGGACGTCACCGTCCTGGTCGCTGCTGGCGAGGTCCGACGCGAACGACGCCAGCTGCCGCGGTCGGCGGGGCTCCCGCAGGTCCCAGACCTCGTAGCGTCCGCCGTCCGGTCTTGAACAGCAGGGTCCGGTCCGGTCCGAACGCCGCCACCTCGCCGCTGGGCAGCACGTCGGGCAACCGCCTGGGCCGGTACTGGTTCGAGACGTCCCACAACCCGGTCCGCTGGAAACCGGGGACGACGAGCAGTGTGCCGTCCGGGCTGAGCGTCGCGGCGCCGACGAACTCGCCGCTCTCGATGCGGCTCGCATACGGCGTGTCGAGGGCGTTCAGCAAGGCGTCGCGGGCGCGCGGGGACGGGTCGGCGCGGTACGCGGCCAGGGTGAGCTGCAGGGACAGCGCCGGGTTCGTCTCGCAGAGGGAGTTCGCGTCGCTGAGCACGCTGCCGATGACCGCCGCGTTGCGTTGGGCCGTCGCGGAGTTCTGGGCGCGCACGGCCAGCCACCAGGGACACGCACGCGACGACCAGGAGGACCGCCAGCAGCGCGACGAGCCGGCGGGTGCGGCGGATCCGGCGGCGCGCGGCCGACTGTTCCTGGGTGCGGGCGGCGAGGCTGGTGGTGAGGAACTCGCGCTCGCGGTCGGTGAGGGTGGATCGCTCCGCGGCGGCCAGGTTCTCGACCTGGGTGAGCCGGACACCGCGCAGCAGCGAGCCGCTGGTCGCGGTCGTGTGCCTCCCACACGTGGGTCGCCTCGGTGAGCTGGCGGTGCACCCGCAGGCCGTCGCGGTCGTCGTCGAGCCAGCGGCGCAGCCGGGGCCAGTGCCGGATCAGCGCCTCGTGGGTGATCTCGATGCCGTCCTCGTCGACGGTGACCAGCCGGGCGCCGGCGAGCCGCTCGAGCACCTCCGCGGTCGCCGCCGACTCGTCGAGCTCGCCGCGGCGGACCCGCCGCTTGGTGTCGTCGGTCCCCTCACCCAGCGCGGTCAGGCGCAGGAACAGCTGGTGCGCCACCTGCGTGCTGGTCCTCGTCCAGACCGGTGTACACCGCGTCGGCGGTGCGGGCGAGCGCGTGGTGGATACCGCCGGCCGCCTCGTACGCACCCAGGCTCAGCACCGTGCCCCGGCGCCGCCGCCACGTCTCCCGCAGCGCGTGCGACACCAGCGGCAGCGCACCCGGCTGACCCGTCGCGTCGGCCACCAGCCGCGACACCAACGCGGTCTCCACCCGGCACCCGACCGCCTCGGCCGGACCCGTGATCGCCTGCCGCAGCTCCTCCGGCGTCATCGCGCCGACCAGCACCTGACCGTCCCGCAAGGCGTCGACCAGCTCCGGGTACTCGCCGCAATGGCCGTAGAAGTCCGCGCGCACCCCCAGCACCACGCGGGTCCGGCTCGTCGCCGCGGTCGCCGCCGTCGTCAGCGCGGCGACGAACGCGGCCCGCTCCGCCGGGTCCTCGCACAGGGTGAACAGCTCCTCGAACTGGTCCACCACCAGCACGAAGTCCTCGCTCGTCCGGCCGGTTCGCCACGACCTGCCGGATGCACAGATGCAGACCGCGCGGATCCTCGGCGAACTCCGCCGCGCAACCGCGGCCGGCGACGCCCCCACCAGCGCGGCCAGCCGAACCGCGCACTCCTCGAGCGGATGCGGCCCCGGCGTGAACACCACCACCCGGCCGGACGCCGTGTCCGGCACCAGGGCCGGCAACAGCCCCGCCATCAGCACCGACGACTTCCCACTGCCCGACGGACCGAACACCGCCACCATCCGCCGCTCACGAACCCGCGCGACCACCTCGCCGACCAGCCGGTCACGCCCGAAGAACCGGTCCGCGTCGCCGCGCCGGAACGCCGCCAGCCCCGCATAGGGCGCGTCCGGCCCGTCCGGAAATTCCTCGCGCCGGGCCGGCCAATTCCGCGGCGCATTCCCGCCAGCGCGCCTCCCACTCCGCGACATCACCGTCGCAGGCGCGCACGAACGCCACCGTGACCGCGAGACTGGGTAATTTCCGCCCACCCGCGGCCTCGGCCAACGCGGACGTCGAGAAATGCGCCCGCAGGCTCAGCTCCCGGTACGTCGGCCGGCCGGCCCGCTCCCGCAGACCGCGAAGCCCCCGCGCGAACTCCACGACCAGCACCGCGATCCTCGTCCAACGGCCGTTCCTGACGCGGCATCCGGCCACCCCCACATCCACCAGCGCCCTCACGGTCCCAGCATTTGCCGGTTCCCGCCAGCGTGTTGTCCACAAAACGTTGTCCGGCACACGCGGCCGGACATTGGACAACGCAATTGACCGCATCCTTCGACCGGAGACCGGAATTCGACACCGGTCTCACGAGGCGAAGGAGATCGCCATGGAGCAATACGGTGCCCACATCATCGCGACGACCCGCCGCCTGGAATTCGCCGCCGACGCCGCCGCGTCCCGCCTGGCCGCGACGGCCCGCCGGCAATCGGACGAACACGCGTCGTCACCGGTCACCCGCCGCCGCATCCGCACACCCCGGCCGGCGGCCGCATAGCCCGACATGAGCGAAGATGACCGTCATGGGGTCTTACGTCGAGCGTCCACCGCTACCGGGGTTGGCGGGGGTGGTGCGGACGGTCTGGATCCAGCGCACCGGCGACGCGGCGTACGTGCAACGGCACCTGCCCACGGGCGGGGTCGAGATCCACTTTCCGATCGGTGGCCGTCCCCAGCTGGTCGGACCGCTGACCGGTCCGGAGATCGAGGTCATTCCGGCGCACACCACCATCGTGGGGGTGCGGTTCCAGCCCGGGACCGCACCGCCCCTCCCGACGGTGCTCGATGACCTCGTGGACCAGCGCCTGGGCCTGGCGGACCTGTGGCGAGGTTCGGCGGACCGCCTCGTGGAGGTGATGGCCCTGGCCGGGGCGCCCGAGCGGGCGCTCATGGTTCTCCAGGCCCACCTCCTGCGGGAGTACCGCGGTACGGTCCGCGTCGATCCGCTGGTGGGCGAGGCGGTGCGGACGCTGATGCCCTGGCACCCGGTCGACATCGACACCGTGGCCACCCACCTGGCACTCTCCGCGAGCCAGCTGCGCCGCCGCTGCCTGCACGCGGTCGGGATGAGCCCGAAGGTCCTCCAGCGGACCTTGCGGTTCCAGGGATTCCTCGCGCTGGCGCAGGCCGGCGCCACCGCCACGGGCCGCCGCGGCGCGGACGGCATGGCGGGACTGGCGGTCGACGTGGGGTACGCCGACCAGGCCCACCTCAGCCGGGAGTGCCTCCGCCTGACCGGCCTCACCCCGCGCCAGCTGCTCGGCGGCACCGTCGACCAGTGCGCCTGCGGCCACGAGCACTCCGCCTCCTACGAGCCCTTCCTCGCGAGCCGCGGCACGCCGCCGCTGCGCGGCTGAGGTTGCGCGATTCGTTCAAGAACGGTCGTCACGATCTCCATAGTCTCGTCCACATGTCCGACCTGGCCGAGCTCCGCGGCTCACTCGACGGCGACGTGGTCAGCCCCGACTCGCCGGGCTACGAGGCGATCCGCCGCCCCGCCAACGCCGCCTACCGCGACGCGCGGCCCCGGCTCGTGGTCCGGTGCCGCTCGGTGTCGGACGTCGTCGGCGCCATGGAGTACGCGCGAGCCACCCGGGACCACATCGTCGTTCGTGGCGGGGGGCACTGCTTCGCGGGCCGATCGTCGACGGACGGGATCGTGCTCGACATGTCCGGCCTCGACCGGATCAGCGTGTCCTGCGACGGGATCGCGACGATCGGCGCCGGCGCCGGCCTGGCACAGGTGTACGCCGCGCTCCACGCGCACGGGCGGACCATTCCGGCCGGGTGCGGGCCGACCGTGGGCATCGCCGGGCTGACGCTGGGCGGCGGGATAGGGCTGCTCGGGCGCAAGCACGGGCTGACCTGTGATCGCCTCGTCGCGGCGCAGGTCGTGCTCCCCGACCGGACCGTCGTGGAGTGCGACGTCGACCACGAGCCGGACCTGTTCTGGGGTCTGCGTGGCGCGGGCGGCGGCCAGTTCGGCGTGGTCACGTCGCTGCGGTTCGACACGGTCCCCGAGCCGATGACCACCCGCATCGAGGGCCGCGGCATCGCCGTCGAGGAGCTGGTCTCGGCCTGGCAGTCCTGGGCACCGGACGCCCCGGACGAGCTCACCGTCAACCTCACCCTCGTGGCCGAGCCCGGCGCACCTGTCCGGGCCACCCTCTTCGGCGCCGCCACCCTCGACGAAGGCCCGACCCGGGAGCTGCTGCGGGAGTTGGCGCCCTCCTTCGACCTGCGCGGCGGCCTGCCATACAGCCAGTTGAAGAGCACCTTCGCCGATCCGCGGGACGTGCCCGAACGCGCCGCCCGGTTCAGGTCCGAGTTCTTCGCCCACCCGATGGCCCACCGCACCCTCGTCTCGCTGCTGACCCAGCTCGGCGACCCGGGGGCCACGAGCCGGCGGGAGATCACGTTCACCGCGATGGGCGGGGCCTACAACCGGGTCGCCGAGGACGCCACGGCTTTCGCCCACCGCGGCGAGCGTTTCCTGCTCGAGCACATCGGCGAGCCGGCCGATCCCTGGGTCGACGGTTCGTGGGCGACCGCCCACGAAGACGGGTCGGGCCGGGTCTACCCCAACTTCCCCGACCCCGCGCTCGACGACTGGGCAGCGGCCTACCACGCGGGCAACCTCGCCCGGCTCGCCGCGGTCAAGAGCGCCTACGACCCGCACCGCGTCTTCGACTTCCCCCAGGCCATCTGATCGACAACGAAGGACAACCATGAGCAAGGTCTTCAGCGCCCACGCAGTCTCGGTCGACGGCTACATCAGTGGCCGCACTCCCGACGGCACCGAGGAGTTCGGCCGCGGTCTCGGCGACGCCGGCATGCTCTTCGACTGGTACATGGACGGGGACACGCAGAGCCGGGAGTTCGGCGGGTTCGCGCTGAGCGAGCCGAGCGCCCGGTTCTTCGACACCATCGCGGCACGGGTGGGGGCGACTGTCGCGGGGCGCACCACCTACGAGCACTCCGGCCATTGGGGCGGCGGTGCGCCGCACCCGACGGCGCCCCTCTTCGTCCTGAGCCACCGGCCCGCGCCCGAGATCAGCGAGACGCAGACGCTCGTCACCACCGGCATCGAGGACGCGGTCGCGGCGGCACGCGAGGTCGCCGGGGACAAGGACGTCGCGCGTCATGGGCGGCGGCGCGCTGACCTCCGCGCTGGCGGCGGACCTCGTCGACGAGGTGATCCTCCACCAGGTGCCCGTCCTGCTGGGCGCCGGTCGCAGCTTCTTCCAGGAGGTCCCCGGAGCACGTGCGGCTCCGCCTGATCGAAGCCGTCCCGGCGCCCGGCGTGACCCACCTGCACTACGAGGTGGTCCGATGATCCTCGTCACCGGCGGGCTGGGCATGATCGGCGCCCACACCGCCCGCGCGCTCGTCGACCTCGGACACGACGTCGTCGTCACCACGCACCGCCGGACCGAGGTCCCGTCGTTCCTCGCCGGCCGGGTCACGGTGGAACCGCTCGACGTCACCGACCGGGACGCGTTCCTCGCCCTCGCCGACCGGCACGACATCAGCGACATCGTCCACCTCGCCGGCTCCATCCCCGGAGGATCCGGTCGACTACTTCCGCACGGACCTGGCCGGCCTGCTCAACGCGCTGGACGCCGCCCGCGCGTGGGGCGTGCGCAGGTTCGCCGTCGCCAGCAGCCTCGGTGTCTACATCGGCCGGACCGAGATCCCCTGGCACGAGGAGCTCGCGCTGCCCGCCGCGGAGCTGCCGCACGTGATCATCGCGTTCAAGAAGGCCGTCGAACCACTCACCACGCACAGCCTGCAGGGCAGCGGCGTCCAGCCGGTCCTGCTCCGGATCGGGACCATCTGGGGACCGCTCGTCGACCCGGACTCACCGTTCTGCCACATCCCGCCCTACCTCAACGCCGTGCTGCGCGGCGAGGCACCGCGGCCGCTGCACGCCGACGACGGCGGCGACTGCTGCTACGCACCCGACGCCGGGCGCGCGATCGCCCTGCTGACGACCGCGGAGACCCTGCGGCACGACACCTACAACGTGTCCAGCGGCCGGCCGTTCACCAACCGCGAGCTCGCGGACGCCCTGCGGGCGGTCACCCCCGGCCCGCGGCTCGACCTCCTGCCCGGACGGCAGCACGGCCCCGGCGACGACCCCTACCTCGACATCACCCGGCTCACCGAGGACACCGGCTTCACACCGGCCTTCGACATCGCCAAGGCGGTCGCCGACTACGTCGCGTGGCGCGCCGACAACCCCCGCTGAAAGGAACACACCCATGCTCGACCCCGACGTTCGCCGCGTACTCGACGGCACCTCGATCGCCCACCTCGCCACGGTCCTGCCGGACGGCTCGCCCCACACCACACCCGTCTTCGTCGGCACCCACGGCGACCAGGTCGTCTTCTTCACCGGTCCGGGCACCCGCAAGGCACGCAACCTGCGCCACTACCCTCGGCTGGCGCTGTCCATCGCGCCCGTCGACAACCCGTTCGAGCCCGTCGTCGTCCGTGGCCGGGTCGTCGAATGGATCGACGGCGACGCGGCATGGGAGATCGTCGACCGGCTGGCCACGAAGTACACCGGCTCGCCCTACCCCCGAGGGCAGGAGCGGGTCGTGGCCGTGATCGAGCCCGAGCGCCAGACTGTCGGCGTCCGCTGAGCCGGGGCCGTGTCAGCATGTGCTCGTGGTGACCCGCGACAGCGTCCTGGCCGAGGCGGCCCGGCTCGACGCCGCCGACCCGCTCGCCTCGTTCCGTGACCGGTTCGTCGGCACCGACAGCGACGCGGTGCCCGCCTACCTCGACGGCAACTCGCTCGGCCGGCCGCTGCGCGTCACCGGCGAGCGCCTCGCGGCGTTCGTGACCCACGAGTGGGGCGGCCGGCTGATCCGCGGCTGGGACGGTCGCTGGCTCGCCGAACCCGGGCGGGTCGGCGACGAGCTCGGCCGGGTCGCACTCGGCGCCGCGGCCGGGCAGACCGTCGTCGGCGACTCCACCACCGTGTTGCTGTACAAGCTGATCCGCGCCGCCGTCGACGCCCGGCCGGACCGCACCGAGCTGGTGTGCGACCGGGACAACTTCCCCACCGACCGGTTCGTCCTCGAGGGCGTCGCCGCCGAACGCGGGCTGCGGCTGCGCTGGATCGACACCGACCCGGCCGCCGGCGTCACCCCGGCCGACGTCCGCGCCGCGGTCGGCCCGGACACCGCCCTGCTCGTACTCAGCCACGTCGCGTACCGCTCCGGCTGGCTCGCCGACCTGCCCGAGATCACGACGATCGCGCACGAGCAGGGCGCACTCGTGCTGTGGGACCTGTGCCACTCCGTCGGAGTCGTACCCACCGAGCTCGACGCGTGGGACGTGGACCTGGCGGTCGGCTGCACCTACAAGTACCTCAACGGCGGGCCCGGCTCCCCCGCGTTCTGCTACGTCCGCGCCGACCTGCACGACCGGCTGCGGCAACCGATCCAGGGCTGGCTCGGCACCGAGGACCCCTTCGGCATGGGCGAGACCTACCTGCCCGCCACCGGCATCCGGCGCTTCGTCAGCGGCACCCCGCCCATCGTCGGCATGCTCGCCATGACCGACATGATCGCCCTGGTCGCCGAGGCCGGACTCCCCGCGATCCGCGCGAAGTCCGTCGCCCTCACCGAACACGCGATCGCACTGGCCGACGACCTGCTGGCCCGGCACGGCGTCCGGGTGGCGAGCCCCCGCGATGCCGCCCGCCGCGGCAGTCACGTCACGCTGACCCACCCGGCGTTCCCGGCCATGACGCCCCACCTGTGGCAGGCGGGCGTGATCCCGGACCTCCGCCCGCCGGACTGCCTCCGCCTCGGGCTGTCACCACTCACCACCAGCCACACCGAGCTCGCACACGGCGTCGCCACGATCGAACAGACCCTCCGGACCTAGCCGCGGTCACCCTGCTGCGGCGGCGCGGCGACGTCACCGCGCCACGCGCCGGTCTCGCCGTGGCGCTCGATGAACTCCTTGAACCGGTCCAGGTCGCCCTGGATGCGGTGGCTCACCACACCGAGTGCGGTGCCGGCCTTCTCGGTCAGCGACTCGGGCTCGTACTCCATCTGCAGGTGCACGCGCGTGGTCTGCTCGTCGATGCGGTGGAAGGTGACCACGCCGGCCTGCCGCGGCCCGTCGACGGAATGCCAGGCGACCCGCTCGTCGGGGTGCTGCTCGGTGATCTCCGCGTCGAACTCGCGGGTCACGCCGCCGATCTTCGTCCGCCAGTGCGTGCGGCTCGGCGTCTGCTGGGTGATCTCGCTCCACGCCTTCCATGAAGGTCGGGAACTCCTCGAACTGCGTCCACTGGTTGTACGCGGTGCGCACGGGGGTGCGCACATCGACCGACTTCTCGATGGTGGTCATCGCGACTCCTTCTTCGTCTCGGGAAGCGAGTCGGCTACCCGCGCTCACGGGTCTGACACATCGCGTCTAACGCCGCGTTCGGCGGGTATCCGTCGCGGACGCACACCCACAGGGGAGGACGACGATGAGCCAGACGGTCGGTGACCACCTGCTCGAGCGCTTGCGCGAGTGGGAGGTCGAGCAGGTGTTCGCCTACCCGGGTGACGGCATCAACGGGATCGTGGTGGCGTTCGGTGAGTCGGACAACACACCCCGGTTCGTGCAGACCCGGCACGAGGAGATGGCCGCGCTCGCCGCGGTCGGCTACGCGAAGTTCAGCGGCAAGGTCGGGGTGTGCCTGGCGACGTCCGGGCCGGGCGCGATCCACCTGCTCAACGGGCTGTACGACGCGAAACTCGACCACGTGCCGGTGGTGGCGATCGTCGGGCAGACCGCGCGCAGCGCGATGGGCGGGTCCTACCAGCAGGAGGTCGACCTGCGGGCCCTGTTCAAGGACGTGGCGAGCGAGTACCTCGTCGAGGTGAACGTGCCCGAGCAGCTGCCGAACGCGCTCGACCGGGCGTTCCGCACCGCACTCGCGTCCCGGGCGCCGACGGCCCTGATCATCCCCGCGGACGTGCAGGAGGAGGCGTACGCGCCGCCACAGCACGCGTTCAAGCAGGTGCCGTCCTCGCCGCCGAGCCGCTCCACGACGGTCTCGGTGCCGGCCGAGGACGAGATCGCCCGCGCGGCCGAGGTGCTGAACGAGGGCTCCCGGGTCGCCGTCCTGATCGGCCAGGGCGCCCGCGGCGCCGCCGACGAGGTACGGACCGTCGCCGACCTAACGGGCGCCGGAGTGGCCAAAGCGTTGCTGGGTAAAGACGTCCTGCCCGATGATCTGTCCTATGTGACCGGTTCGATCGGACTGCTGGGCACCCGGCCGAGCTACGAGCTGATGACCGGCTGCGACACGCTGCTCATCGTCGGCTCGAACTTCCCGTACTCGCAGTTCCTGCCCGAGTTCGGCAAGGCCCGCGGCGTGCAGATCGAGGTGGACGGCCGGCTGGTCGGGATGCGCTACCCGACGGAGGTGAACCTCGTCGGCGACGCCAAGGCCACGCTCGCCCGGCTGATCCCGTTGCTGCGAGCGCAAGGACGACCGGTCGTGGCGGGAGAAGGTCGAGAAGAACGTGGTGCAGTGGTGGGAGATCATCGAGCGCCAGGCGATGGTCGAGGCCGACCCGGTCAACCCGATGCGCATCGTGCGGGAGCTTTCCGCCAGGGTGCCCGACGACGCGATCGTCACCGCCGACTCGGGTTCGGCGGCCAACTGGTACGCCCGGCACCTGCGGATGCGCGGCCGGATGCGCGGCTCGCTGTCCGGCACCCTGGCCACCATGGGACCCGGTGTGCCGTACGCGATCGGCGCGAAGTTCGCCGCGCCGGACCGGCCGGTGGTCGCGCTCGTCGGCGACGGCGCGATGCAGATGAACGGCATGGCCGAGCTGCTCACGATCCGGCGGTACGCGCCGCTGTGGTCGGACCCCCGGCTGGTGGTGTGCGTGCTGCACAACAACGACCTCAACCAGGTGACCTGGGAGCTGCGCGCGATGGGCGGCGCTCCGAAGTTCGAGGAGTCGCAGGTGCTGCCCGACCTGTCCTACGCGGACTTCGCCCAGGGCATCGGCCTGACCGGCATCGCCGTCGACAAGCCGGACGAGCTCGGTCCGGCGTGGGACCGGGCACTGGCCGCGGACGGCCCGGTGGTGCTCGACGTGCGCTGCGACCCGGAGGTTCCGCCGATCCCGCCGCACGCGACGCTGGACCAGATCAAGGCGATGACCGAGGCGCTGCTCAAGGGCGACCCGAACGCGTGGGACATCGTGGCGAAGGGCGTCCGCGCCAAGGCGGCCGAGCTCATCCCCGGCCTGCACTGAGGACGTCGCCCTCGAGCCGTCCAGCAGCACGCAATCGCATCGGTTGCGCACATCCTCGGGTCGCCTCGATCCTCGCGGCGAACAATGGGCGCGTCGCGTTGTGAGCGGCTTCTGGAGGCGTCGTGAAACGAGCACGCGCGCTGTTGGTGACCGCTGCGCTGGTCGCCGCGGGGCTGGCCGCCGGCCAACCGGCCACCGCCGCGCAACAGGGACCGGCGGCGCACTTCGTGGTCCTGGCCGAGAAAGGCGCACCGCTGGCGCGCACCGTGGCCTCGGTGCGGCGCGCCGGCGGGCAGGTCGTGTGGAGCTGGCCGCAGATCGGCGTGGTGGTGGCCACCGCACCGGATGCCGGCTTCGCCGCCGCGGTGCGACCGCTGCCCGGCGTGGTCGCCGCCGGCGCGACCCGCAACCTGGCCGAGCTCGCCAGTGCAGTGCCGACCGGCACGGCACTCCTCGCACCATCCACAGTGGACAAGCGCCCCGGCGGGGCCGAGCCGCTCGCCGCGTACCAGTGGAGCATGCGCCAGATCCGCGCCGAGCAAGCCCATCGCGTCTCGAACGGCAGCCGCGACGTGGTGGTCGGCGTCGTCGACGGCGGGTTGGACGCCGGCCATCCCGACCTCGCACCCGAACGTCGACCCGAGCAGGTCCGTCGGCTGCGGTCACGAGGGCGTGCCGGACACGTCACCCGCCGCGTGGGCGCCGTTCCACCCGGACTTCGGGCACGGCACCGCGGTGGCCGGGATCATCGCCGCGGCGCGCAACGGCATCGGCGTCGCCGGGGTGGCGCCGAACGTGCGCATCGCCTCGGTGCGGATCGGCGACACCGACGGGTTCGTGTACCCGGAATACCTGATCTGCGGGTACGTGTGGGCCGCCGAGCACGGCATCGCGGTGACCAGTGCGTCGCTGTTCGCCGACCCGTGGACCCGTTGGTGCGACGACGATCCCGACCAGCGCGCGACAGCCGACGCGATGCGCCGCGCGATCGACTACGCCGCCGGCCGCGGGGTGGTGAACGTGGCCGCGATCGGCAACAGCAACTGGGACCTGTCCCATCCGGTGCTGGACGCGGGGAGCCCCGACAACGGCGAACCGATCGAACGGCTCACCGGGAACAACTGCCAGATCGTGCCCGGGGAGGTGCCCGGCGTGGTGGGCGTGTCCGCGGTCGGCGCGGCGGAACGCAAGACGCGGTACTCCAACTACGGCATCCGCGACGTCGACGTGACCGCACCGGGCGGCGACGTCGACCAGGTCTCGGACACCCCGGACCACAACACGGGCATCCTGACCACCGTGAACAACGGAGGGTGGATCTACTTCGGCGGCACGTCGGCGGCCGCACCGCACGTCGCCGGCGTCGTCGCGCTGATCCGCAGCACGCATCCCGGCTGGTCACCACGGCGCGTGACCACCGCGCTGACCCACCAGGCCGACCGGCTGCCCTGCCCGCCCGGCGGCAGGTACGACCCCGACGGCACCGGCGCGTGGCTCGCCCACTGCGAAGGTGGCCGGTCAGGCCAGGGCTTCTACGGCTACGGCCAGGTCGACGCACTGGACGCCGTCACCCGGTGACCCGGCGCGCCGGTAGCGGTCCCGGGTGAGCTCCGGGAGGAACCCGGTACGCCGGACGGAGCAGCCGAACCGCCAGGTCCACACCGGATCTGGTCGAAGATCGGGAACTGCTCTAGGTTGCGCGGAATGAAGCAGGTAATGCCCGTCATCGACTACTGGCGCGAGCGCATCGAGGACCACCCGCTACACACCTGGCTGGTGACTCCCGAGGAGAATGTCGCGGCCCGAGCAGAAACTCTGGTTCGCGCTGTATTTCACCAATTTCATCATGTACTTCCACGAGCTGAACCTGTATCACATCTCCTACGGCGAGGACCGCAAGCTCGACCGGCAGCGCGAGGCGATCTCCGCGCACGCGGACGAGGACATGACCCACTCGCGGCTGTTCATGCGGGACCTGCGCACCCTCGGCTGGGACGACCTGCTCGGCTGGCGCCCGTCGGAGCTCTACTACTGGCTGTTCCTCAGCGAGGTCAACGAGTCGCTGCGCCGCCGGGTCACCCAGATCACCAAGCTGGTGATCGAGGCGGAGGACCCGGTGGTCCGCTTCGCCGTCGTCGAGTCGATCGAGGCCTGCGGGAACGCGCTGTTCCGGCACACCGACAAGGTGGCCCGCGAGTACGCCGCGGCCACCGGCAAGGACCTCATCTACTGGGGTCCCTACCACCTCGCCCGCGAGACCGGCCACGCCGTCGACGACGACGCGTTCGAGGAGGCCGAGCTGACCGAGGAGCAGCGCGAGGCGGCCCGGCGCCGGGCGATCCGCATCTTCGAGCTGATCGACGAGCAGAACAGCGACATGCTGCGCCTCGCGCAGGAGACGATCTCCCAGGGCGGCTTCGGCTACCGCCGCGCCATCCACGCGGCACCCGCGAAGTGGCTGCCGACGATCCCCGGGCCCGAGGTGTTCGACTTCAACTTCTGGCCGGACAGCGACGCGCACCCGAGCCAGCGAGCGGTCCAGGAGACCTGGCGGCGGTGCCGGCAAGGCGCTGCGCGACTCCGAGCACATGAACTTCTTCACCGCGGACACGCTGGAGGAGGCGAAGGCCAAGCTGCGGTTCGCGGTGCTCTACAGCGCGACCGACACCTGCGGCACCCCGACCGTCTACAAGTACATGCTGCCGTACCCGATCCCGGTCGACGCGCGGCAGCGGGCGATCAACCGGCTGAGCAAGCGGTTCGGCCGGCGCGCGGCGATGCTGTTCGTCGACTGGCAGTCGCTGGCGCTGGACGAGCACCTCGGCTGGCCGGTGAGCCGCACGCTGGAGTTCATCTACCTGGACCGGGCCACCGACTCGCACCGCGACACCCGCGGCATCATCACCCACCACATCGACGTCACCCTCGACCCGGTACTGCGGTACTGGACGATCGCGACGCTCAAGGGCCTGACCGAGACGTACGCGTCGGCCACCGGCGATCTCGCCGAGTGGGTCGCGGAGGAGACGGGGCTGGACCTGCCGTACATGACGTTGCGGCTGCGTCCGGACCCCGTCGAGCTCGAGGACGACCCGGAGGCCGACGACATCGAGTTCTGGCGCCTGCCGGTCAGCGAGGAGACCGCCGCGCAGGGCATCGCGCTGGTGACCGCGATCTACGAGCAGATCCTCGCGCGCCTCGACGCGATGGTGGCGTCGTGGGGGCGCAACGACTATCCCGAGGTACTCAAGGCGCTCGACGAGGCGGGCCGGTGAAGGTCAGCGCGGTCATCTTCGACGTCGGCGGCGTGCTCGCCCACCCCGGCGCCGGCCAGTTCCCGGAGACGTTCTTCGGCGGTCAGGACAAGGACAGCGACCACCCGTGGCACCGCCTCGAACGCGGCGAGCTGACCATGGCGGAGGCGATGCCGCTGCTCGACATGCCGCCCGGGCCGGCACGCCCACCGCGGCCGTACACGCTCGACGAGGACTACCTCGAGCTCGCCGAGCAGCTGGCCCAGGCCGGGTTCGCGCTCGCGCTGTGCACCAACACGCCGCGGGAGGCCGCGCCGCTGTGGCAGGCGCTGTACCCGTGGGCGGACGTGTTCGACGTGATCGTCCGCTCGTGTGACGTCGGCGCCCGCAAGCCGGACGTCCGCATGGTGAGCGCCGCGCTGGAGAAGCTCGGCAGCGCGGCGGCGGAGACGCTGTTCGTCGACGACCTGCCGGCCAACCGCGAGTCGGCCGGCACGCTCGGTGTGACGACGGTGGCCGGCGGCGGTCCGGACGGCATCGCCCGCATCCGCGAGCTGACCGGCGTCCGGCCGGACGCGCCCCGCAAGGAGGTCGGCCCGCGCGGTCCGCGGCGGCCACCGGTGCGCGACGACGGCGACCGGCTGCTCGTGGACGTGCTGTTCGAGCCCGAGCACCGGGCCGACCCGTACCCGCTGCTGCACGAGCTGCGCGAGACCTCGCCGCTGCACCAGCTGGCCGGCAACCCGATCTGGTACGCCACGCGCTACGAGGACTGCCGGCAGGTGTTGCGGGACCCCGGTTTCGTGAAGGTCACCGAGTACCTGGCGCTCGACTTCGTCACCGCGGAGCCCGTGCCGCCGCCGCCCTCCGGGATGGTGCTGCCGCTGGCGTTCATCGACCCGCCGGAGCACACGCCGGTGCGGCGGGTGATGAACTCCGGGTTCACCCGCCGGCGCATGGACGGGCTGCGCCCGTGGCTGCACGGGCTCGCGACGAAGATCGTCCGCAACGCGTTGTCCGGCGGGCCGGTGGACGTCGTCGAGGCGATCTCCTACCCGCTCGCCATGCAGGTGATCTGCGACCTCGTCGGCGTGCCCGCGGCCGACCGGGACAACTTCCGGTCGCTTATGCGGGACGCGTCGGTGATCTTCGAGCCCGGCCTGCCGCCGCAGCGGACCTTCGAGGCGGTCACCGCGATCCTCGAGATGACCGAGTACTTCACCGAGCTGGGCGACGCGGAGGACGGGCTGCTGCGCGACCTGCTGCTCGAGGCGCGTGCGGCCGGCGACGTGTCCGACGACGACGTGATCGCGAACATCACGTTCCTGTTCTTTGCGGGCTTCGAGACCGTCGCGCACCTGATCTCCACGACGCTGTTCCTGATGAGCACGCATCCCGAGCAGTACGCGTTGCTGGTCGCGTCGCCGGAGCTGGCCGCGCAGGCGGCCCAGGAGGTCAGCCGCTACCACAGCCCGGTGCAGACGAACTCGCGAATCGCGAGCCACGACCTCGTGCTGGCGGGCACGCCGATCCCGGCGGGGAACGTCGTGGTGACCATGCTGGGCGCGGCGAACCGGGACCCGGCCGCGTTCCCGGACCCGGACCGGTTCGACATCGCCCGCGGCGGTCCGCCGGCACTGGCCTTCGGCGGCGGGATCCACTACTGCCTCGGGGCGCGGCTCGCCCTGCTCGAGGCCACGGTCGTCCTCGAGAGCCTGGTGGAGGCGGGCATTCGCGAGATCTCCCAGTCGCACGCGGACTGGAAGCACGCGATCGTGCTGCGCGGCTTCGAGAAGCTGGTGCTCTCGTTCACCTGACGGCTCGCGGTCGCGTCGTCAGGCCGCGCTCCGGCGAGCGCGGTCGGCGACGCGCCGCGAGGCGCCGATGACGACCGACCAGAGCGCCGGCGGGCGGTCCGAGGTCGCCGGGAGCGCGACCCTGGTGCCGGCCGGGAGCAGCCGGACGCCGAGCGCCAGCAGGTCGGCGGGCACGGTCGGCGCCGGGGTGTTCGCGGGCTGGGTCAGGAAGGTCCACGAGCCCTCCGCCGGGTCGGTGACGACCAGGCCGGCCAGCATCATGACCTCCAGCTCCGCCTGAACGAGCGCGCCGAACGCGGCCGGCATGGTGATCGCGTCGCCGCCCTCGACCGTGACCGCCGCGCCGAGCAGTTCGTCGTGGTGGTTGCGGTGCAACGTGATGGCGCTCATGGCGGCTCTCCGGCTTTCGATGACGTATCCGTCCGACTCCAGGAGACCTCGCCGCGCCATCAGGCCGGCATCGATTCGCTATAGGAGGCCTGGACTGACGCTGGAGCCGACAAGTCGGCGCAGGTCCCGCGTACGCACGCCGTCTCACGTCGCACCGTGTCGTGGATCGCGGGAGGCGCGGCCGCGACCGCCGCGACGCTCGGGGTGGGGTCCGTGCTCGGCGGGACCGCCGAGGCGGCAATCCCCTCCTCGCCGGCTTGCCGCGGAACCCGTCGTAGGACGGCTTGGTGAGGTCGAAGTACGTCAACCAGCGGTTGTTCGTCGCACAGATGCAGGACGGCTCGCCCGGCGACGAGGTCCCCGCCGGGTCAGGCCGGCGCTGCCGGGAGAGGAGTCCAGGCCAGCCGTCCCAGGGCGCGATCGGTGGAATCGAGGTCGAACCGGTGCGGGTCGAACCGGTCCGAGCCCCACCACTCGACCCGCTCGGCGTGCTCGGGATGCGCTGGATCGGCGAGAGCCGCGATGAACTCCTCGAAACCGAGGGCGCCGCCGACGTCCTCGGGCGGACACGCCCCCTGACCGGCGACACACCGCGGGTAGCGCACGCCCGCCTCCGGAGCGGTGACCTCCTCGACGACCAGGCGATGGTGCCAGTTGTCGCCGAAGTCGTAGACGTAGTCCGCCTGGTCGCCGGCCTTGAGCAGCCGGACGAGCGTCACCTTCGACTCGTCGGTCACACCGGTGTCCCAGTCCGGATCCGGCAGCCCGTAGCGAGCGCCGTCGACGTCGAACTCGTGCAGGTGCGAATGCTCCCAGCCCATCGCGTCCTGCACGACCTCGTGCACGACCGCCAGGCTCAGAACCCCGCTCCCCCGACCTCCACAACGAGCCGGTTCTCGTCAGATCCAGCCGTAGGAGCGCGCCAGCCGGGCGGCCTGGTGACGGGTGCGGGTGCCGGTCTTCGCTATCGCCCGGGACAGGTAGTTGCGGACCGTGCCCGCGGACAGGGACAGGTCCGCGGAGATCTCCGCGACGCTCGACAGGCGCAGGGTGGCGGCGAGGACGTCGGCCTCGCGAGCGGTCAGCGGGCAGCGTTCGGTGACCAGCGCCTGCACGGACAGCTTGTGGTCCAGGGCCGGCTCCCCGCGCATCACCGACCGGATCGCGTCGGTCAGCTGTTCCACCGTCACCGACTTCTGCAGGAAACCCGACACCCCCGCGTCCAGCGCACGGCGCAGCTGAACCGCGTCGCCCTGGGCGGTCAGCACGATCGCGTTGACGGTCGGGTACGTGCGCACGACGTGCCTGGCCACCTCGATGCCGTCCGTCAGCACGCCGGTCGGCGGCAGCACGCGGTCGACCAGCAACACGTCCGGCCGCAGTCTGTCCACTTCGGACACGGCGTCCGCGCAGTTCGCCACGACACCGACGACCTCGAGGTCTTCCTGTTGGCCGAGCAGCACGGCGAACGCGTGCCGGACGAGGGCGTCGTCCTCCGCCAGAAGGATACGAACGCTCACCGGGCGACCGCCGGGAGCCGGACCAGCAGGGTGGTCTCGTCCTGGCACGTGGCGACCGTCAGCTCGCCGCCCGCGGACTCCACCCGGCGGCGCAGCCCGGTCAGCCCCGCGCCTTCGGTCACCGCCGCACCGGCGGTGCCGTCGTTGGTGATCCGCAGCTCGTGGTGGTCATCCGTGGTGCTGAACCGCACCTGGCACAGGTGCGCGTCGACGGAGTGCTTGACCACGTTCGTCAGCCCCTCGCGCACCACCCAGCGGAAGACGTCCACGCCGGCCGGCGGTTGGCCGAGGACGACGACCTCGATGCCCCGGCCGTCGAGCAACCGGGCGCCGGTGCGCAGCTCGTCGTGCACGTCGTCGCGGGGCGCGCCGCTGATCACCTCACGCACGCCGCGCAGCGCGTCGCGGGTGTCGGCCGACGCCGCGGCCAGCGCCGCCCGCGTGTCCGGGTGTCCTTCGGGCAGCAGGGCGGCGGCGAGGTCGCAGTTCAGGGCGATGCGGACCAGATCCTGGCTGAGGCTGTCGTGCAGCTCGGCGGCCAGCCGCAGCCGTTCGGTGTCCCCCGCCAGCCTGCGCACGTCGTCCTGGGCGTTGTGCAGGTCTACGTACACCTCAAGGACACCGATCAGCCCGGCCAGCACCACCGCGAACCCGGCGAGCATCAACGCGAACTCGCCGACCTTGAGCAGGTCGAGCCCGTGGGTGCGGGCCACCACGAACACCCCGGCGAACACCGCGGCCGCCGCCGCCGGCCGGGCCGCGCCCCGCAACGACAGCAGCAGCCCGGACAGCACGAAGAACGGCGCGGTGTAGAGCCACCGCTCGCTGAGCACCGGCGTGGCCAGGACCGAGCCGACGACCAGCCCGGTCAGCGCGAGCGGTGCCGTCACCCGCCGCTTCGGCGGGATCGACGTCCAGCACACCCGCACGGTGCACGCCGCCACGAACAGCGCCAGCGGCACCCCGACGAGGGTGTGCGGCGACGTCGGGCCGTACGCGTCGACCACGCCTACCACCGGGTCGACGACGGTCGCCGTGCTCAGCGCGCTGGCCATCCGCGCGGCGGTCAGCCACCACAGCGGGCGGTCGACTCCATCGGGTGCCCCAGTCCTCACAGGCAGCAACGATACGCAGGTCGACGGGGGGCGTAAAGATCATCGCACCGCCTGCACAGCGCCGACGACGGGGAGCACATGCTCGCAGAACCGGTCGACGTTGCCGAGGGCGGTCGCCGGGTCCACGGCGCCGAAGTCGACCTGCCAGAGGAACCCGTCGACGTCGAGCACGTCGGCGATGCCGCGGATCCGGTCGACGACCTCGTCGGGCTCGCCGATCACCGCCGACCCGCTGGTGCGGAACCGCTCCGGGGTCATCGCGCGGATGGCCCGCTCCATGCCGGTGTAGCCGAGGTAGTCGGTGGACTTGGTGCTGGTCCACGCGTTCGTCGACTCCGCCCAGACGTCCAGGTAGTGCTGCAGCAGCGGGTCGGCCGCCGCCCTGGCCTCGGCGCCGGTCGCGCCGACGAACAGCGGCAGGCTCGCCAGCACCCGCGGCGGCTCGGCGTGCCCGGCGGCGAGGTGTGTCTCCCGGTAGACGGCGATGTGGTCGGCCATCTCCTCCAGCGGCGTCAGCGCCGGGGTGACGAGCAGCCCGTAGCCCTGCTCCCCCGCCCAGGCGAAGCTCGACCGCGACCGCACCGCGGCGATCCACACCGGCGGGTGCGGCTGCTGCACGGGGCGCGGGCGGATCGTCGCGTTCTGGAAGCTGAAGTGTGGCGTCTCGACCGTCACGTCGTTCTCCGACCACAGGCGGCGCACGGTCGTCACGGTGTCGACGAACCGTTCGCGGCTGCCGTCCATCGCGACCTCGAACGCCTCGAACTCGTGCGGCAGGTAGGCGCGGGCGAACCCGACGTCGAGCCGGCCGCCGCTCATCGCGTCCAGCATCGCCGTCTCCCCCGCCAGGTGCACCGGGTGGTGGAACACGGGCAGCAGGCACCCGGTCATCAGCCGGATGCGGGTGGTCCGCGCGGCCACGGCGGACAGGAAGATCAGCGGGCTCGGGCAGTAGCCGCCGTAGTCGCACAGGTGGTGCTCGGTGATCTTGGCGTGGCTCATTCCGGCCTGGTCCCCGAGCACGCTCAGGTCCAGCAGCATCCGGAAGTAGTCCGTCGCCGAGAGGTCCCGGTCCCGGGCGTCCGGCAGGAAGGACAGTCCGTGCTGCATGGCATACCTCCGGTCTGCGGTCAGAGGACCGCGAAGAAGAAGAAAACGACGTGGGCGACGACCAGCGGAGCCACCGCGGGAACCGCCCAGAACACCAGCCCGTGCACGATCCCCATGACGATGCCGCCGACCACGGGGAACAGCGCCGCGCGCCAGGAGGACATGAAGAACGCCTGCATCACCACGAACAGGACGATGGACGTGGTCAGCGCCACCGCGGGGCCCGCGTCGCGCAGCCAGGTCAGCGCCACCCCGCGGAACACCAGCTCCTCGGACGCGACCTGGGTACCGGTGAGCAGAACCGCCACCGGCAGCGGCACGACCTTCAGCGTCACGAGGTGGTGGCGAATCCAGCCGCCCCGGGACCGGCCCAGCCACGAGCGGAGCCCGACGGCCCCGTCGCCGCTGTCCGCGGTCCGGGTCCGCCGATCCGTGCCCGCACCGACCCGCGCGGCCCGCCGGGAGGCCAGCGACACCTCGATGACCGCCCGGCACAGCAACGACCCCAGCGCCAGCTCGCCGATGCCCAGCAGGACTCCCAGCCCCAGCAGGTCGGGCCGGCCCAGGCCCGACACCAGCAGTCCCGGACTGATCCCGGTGATCATCAGCAGCACGGCCACCAGCAGCACGTGGCTGGCACCGGCGGCGGCCAGTTCCAGCACCGCCGTGCGTTGTGCGGTGTCCAGCCCGCCCGCGGCCACCGGTATCCGCCGGGCCACGACACCGGCGCCGCGGAACAGCAGCGACTTGCCGAACCAGTAGTAGCCGATCACCACCACGACGAGGATCACGACGCGCAGCGCCACCGGCATCACGACGCCCACCCCGCGGTCCGGCCCGCGGCCCGGTCGGTGACCTGAGGCGTGGCCCGGTGGTAGCGCCAGACCGAGACGTTGAACAGCACGTGCGCCACGACCGCGGGCAGCACGGTGCCGGTGAGCAGCACCGCCGCGGCGCACGCGGCGGCCAGTGGCAGCTTCGCCAGCACCTGTCCCCAGCCGAAGAACACGTGCGAGACCGCGAACGCCAGCTGCGCGCCCAGCACGCCGGCCACCACCAGCACCGGGCCGGGTGCGCGCAGCGCCAGCGAGACCAGCACCCCGCGGAACACCAGCTCCTCGACCACGGCCACCGAGACGAGCAGCCACAGCCGCACGCGCAGGTCGGCCGACGTCGGTGCGAAGTCGTTGCGCGCCTCGATCAGGCCGGTCCGCCTGGTGCGGGCCGCCGTGGTCGACACCGCGACCCCGGCCGGCCGCGCCTTGGCCGAACGCAGGCCGAGGGCGCGGGCGTCGCGCACCGCGTGCCCGGACCGGGCGCCCCACCACGCGGTGATGCGCCGGTCCGCCCGCACCACGGCGATCCCGAACAGCGGTCCCACGACCACCCCGGCGGTCAGCCGCCACACGTCGACCGAGGTCGGCACGAGGACGTCGACTCCGGTCAGCGCCACGCCTCCGGCCACCACCACGAGTCCCGCCGCCAGGTGCAGGCCCAGCATCGGCACCCGGCGCAGCGCCGGCCAGCGCGTGTGCAGGTGCGCGGCCAGCGTCACCCCGGCGCAGCCCAGCACGACCACCGCGGCCAGCATCAGCACGCGGGTGTCGGCCGGGAGCGCGAGCGGATCAGGGGAAGGGGTGTGGGTCATGGCGGGCGAACCCTCCGTGCGCGGCGAACCGCGGGTGCGCGGCGGTCGGCGCGCTGGGCAGCGGGAGGGTGAGCAGGTCCGGACTCCAGAAGCGGCTGACCACGAACCCGAGGTCGGCAACGTCCACTGTGGTCAGATCGGCGGCGAAGAGCCGCTTGCCGGTGTCGTGCATGGCCCGCACGATCGCCTTGGCCTGCTCGCCGGGCGAGCTGTCGCTGTCCGGTGGGAGGTCGGCGGGTGCGGCCTCGTCGGCGTCGCCGTAGCGCGCCTCGACGATCTGCGAACCCGCCGGGGTCGCGGCGAGCACGACGTTGCTCTCCAGGTCGAAGATGCCCTCGGTCTCGGCCGCTCGACCGTCCACACCGTCCTGCACGGCCGCCCAGGTGGCCAGCGCGCGCACGCCCACCGCCTCCAGGAAAGCCTTGTACATCGCGGACTCCAGCCCACCGTCCACACCGAGACCGATCACGATCGCGGGCAGCCGGCGCTCGGGTTCGCGGATCAGGCACGCGATGATGAACCCGGGAAGGTCGGGGCTCGGCAGCAGGTGGAACTCCGGCTGGCCGCCCAGCGGGTGGCAGTGCCGGTCCACCAGCCGCCAGAGTGCCGCCGTCCGCGTGCCCCGCCGGATCCGCACCGACCGGGTGCGCCCGTACCAGTGGCCGATGGCGGCGTCGATCTGCGCCATCTCCTGCAGGGAGCCCAGTGCGGCCTTGTCCGGGTCGGTGTGTGCCGCGGTGCCGGTGGTGACCGCCGGCTGGAGCCAGCGTTCGCCCTCGACGTCACGCACGACGTACCCGACGGTGGTGAGCTGCGCGGGCACCCAGGTGTCCACACCGGACCGCAGGTCGACCATCCGCGACCAGCCCAGCGGCGAGTCCGCGGCGACCGGCGAGAACGGGAAACCCTTGGCGGACAGCTGTTCCGCGGAGTACAGCGGGTGCTCCTCCACGGCGAACCGCGGTTCGTCGCCGAGCTCGGCCGCGGTGGTGAAGCGCACCGGGTGGCGGCCGCTGACCGGCGCGACGAACCCGGCGTACCGCTCGCACACCTCGCCCAGGGTGCGGATGTGCGACTCGAACGGACGCACGCCGTAGCCACCGATGTGGTAGCTGCCCAGCTTCGGCTTCGGCTGGTCGCGCAGCACGTGCACGCCGGTCAGGTCGCCACCGGAGACGATCATCCGTGGCGCCAGCGGCGACCGGGACAGGAACCCCAGCTGCGGCATCAGCCCGCACAGCGGCGAGTGCATCCGCGCCCGCAGCCGCGCGGTCTGCGAGTCCGGCGGCTCGACCAGCCGCACGCCGGACTCGGTACGGGTCTCAGGCATCGACCCACCGCCGCACGTCGAAGTACAGCTCCGTGCCGTCGCGCTCGGGCACGGTCCCGCAGGACGGGCAACCCGGCAGCCGCAACACCTCGGAGTACGCGACCTCCATCGAGGGCAGGTAGATCCCGAGCACCTTGCCGACCGTGCTGGTCGACCCGGTGACGGCGTAGTTCAGCGCCTCCAGCGCGGTGTGCCCGGCCACCAGCGTCGAGAGCACGCCGAGACCGTCGGCCCGGGCGCCGGTGCGCTCGTGCGCGGAGGCCAGTGCCTGCTTGTAGCGCTGGTAGCTCGCCGCCTCGCGCAGGTTCATAACGACCCGCGTCTCGAAGCAGGTGAAGCACGCGGAGCTGTTCGGCACGAAGGTCGGCCCGACCAGCAGCAGCGGGCCGTCCACCGCCGCCTGGATCCACGGCGTCTCCAGGGCGAGCGCCAGCCGGTTGAGCACGGCCAGCCGCAGCGGGTGCACCGACTCGGCGGCGTGCACCAGCATGGCGCCCCGCCAGTCCTCGAACTGGTCGACGAGGTGCTCGAACTTGAGCCCGTCCTCCAGCACCTCCAGGGACACCTGGTCGATGAGATCGAGACGCTCGGCGTGTTCGTCCGGGCCGGTGACCGACAGCTGCTCGTGGCCGCCGAGCAGCCCCGCCACCTGTCCGGCCACCGCCGGGTCGCCGAGCACCCGTACCTCACGCACGGCAGGCTCCTCGATGGTGGCGCCCACGGTGCGCTCCAGGTAGGCGTCGAGCGCGGTGGACGGTCCCCGCTCGAGCACCGACAGCTGTTCGAGGTGGTCGATCAGTGCCTCCAGCTCGGTGCGGGTGACGCCGACCTCCTTGGCCAGGTCCCCGCGTTCGCGGGTGCCGTCGAGGCCGCGGACCAGGGCGGCGAGCCTGCCCGCGCCGCTGTGGTCGACGAGGGTGAACGACTGCGGGTTCCACACCCCAGAGCGCAGCTCCACGGTGTTGGCGTCGTGTGGGATCACCGAGAAGCTCGGCTTGATCCTGACGTTGCGACTGGTACGACGGCCGAACACGGCCTCTCCTCTGCTGGGTCCGGGGGTGGTGGGGATCTAGCCCATGAGAGCCGCGGCGGTGGCCGACAGCTCGGCGCGGCCCTGGCGGGGCGCGTTGAGGTACTGCAGATCGATGAAGGCCTCGGCGACGTCCGCCGGGGGTAGCCGGATGCCGCGCTCGTCGCGGATGACGGTGGTGACGGAGTCGAAGAACTCCAGCAGCGACTGGCACGCGGGCTCGGCCATGACCTCGTCGAACGGCCGGCCGGTGCGGGCCTCCCACAGGGACCGCTCGGCGCCCTCGAAGGTGGTCAGCGACTGGTAGAGCATGCGCGGCGCGATCGCGGCGGACGCCAGCTCGTAGTCCTCCTCGAACGACAGCGGGTCACGGTTGTAGTCCAGCAGCCGGCCGCGCCCGTGGGACAGGTAGCGCCCGCCGAGCACCGAGGTCGCACCCGAACCGAACCCGATCCAGTCCGAGCGCAGCTGGAAGTAGGTCAGGTCGGAGAAGCACTTCCTGGTCCCGAAGTGGCTCATCGCGTACTCCGGGTAGCCCGCGTCCACGAGCAGCTGCGCCCCGGCGGCGTAGCCGCGGCGCTGCTCGTCCCGGTCGATGGTGCGCCCGCCGCGGCCGAGCTGGCGACGCATCACCGTGCCGTGCGCGGGCCGGTACGGGTAGAGCGCGACGTGGGTGAGCGGCAGGTCCAGCGCGGCGCGCACGGACTCGGTCACCTCGTACGCGGACTGCCCCGGAAACCCGCAGATCAGGTCGATGCTGATGTCGTCGAACCCGGCCTCGGCGGCCCACCGGACCGCGGTGCGGGCCTGGTCGGCGTCGTGGCTGCGGCCCAGGGAACGCAGCCGCGCCGGGTCGAACGACTGGACCCCGCTGGACAGCCGGGTGAACCCGACGTCGCGGAATACGGCGAGCTTCTCCGGGTCGAGGGAGTCGGGGCTGCACTCGATGGTCGACTCGACCAGGTCGGTGAGCGCGAACACCTCCCGCAGCGCGCCCGCTACCTGGCCGATCTCCTCGGTGGTCAGGATGCTCGCCGTGCCGCCGCCCCAGTACTGGATGGTCGGCCGGTAACCCTGCTCGCGCAGCGCGCCACCACGTTCGACGATCTCGCGGCACAGCGAGTCCAGGTGCCGCATCCGCGGCTGGTCGGACTCGCGCAGCAGCAGCTCCGAGGTGGGCACCTCGGTGACCCAGTCGCAGAAGTGGCACTTGGACCGGCAGAACGGGATGTGCACGTAGACCAGCAGGTCCTTGGCGGTCGGCGTTCCGCTGGTCGTTCCGGTCGTCATTCCGGTGGTCATTCCGGGCGTCCCAGGACCACGGAGTGCACCGCGGCGCGCATGGTGCCGTCCATCCCCAGCGCGGCGTGCAGCGGATCGTCGAGGAAGCTCGCGCAGTCCGAGGAGCCGAGTCCGAGCGCGGTGACCGCGAGGTGCATGTTCTGCGCGATCGAGCCGGCCTCGTGCAGCGCGAACCGCAGCCCGCGCGGACCGTACTTGCGCATGCTCCGCCACGGCGAGGCCACCATGATCACGATCGCCGCCGCGGTGTCCAGGGGGATCGCCGTGCCGGGGTGGTCGAACGCCTCCACGGCCCGGTCCACTGTCGACCGTTCACCCTCGCGGACCAGCGCGTCGCGCACCGGCTGGTAGCGGTAGAGCCCGGTGGACAGGCCGGTGACGTCCAGCGCCGCCACGTACAGCGCGATCGGGTACAGCCCGCCGCCGCTTGGCGCGGTGCGGAACCGGAACGTCTCGTGGCCGCCGCGCAGCAGCTCGACGTCGGCCTCGGCGGTGACGCCGTCGGCGATGCGAAGCAGGGTGCCGAGCTCGGCCAGGGACACCGGGTCGCCGCTGAACCCGCGGGTGCTGCGCCTGCGCAGCACCGCCTCCCCGAGCTCCATCGCCACGGGCAGCCGTTCGGGCAGCTCGACCAGCCTGCCCTCGGGCACGGGGTCGTCGTCGAGCTGGGCGAGGACGGTGACCATCATGTCGCCGAAGTAGTCCGAAGTGGACAGCTGGCCGTCGCGGTCGTGCGCGCGGAGCCTGCTCGCCACCAGGAACTCCTCGGCCACCCGGTGCGCGGTGCTGCCCTGGTCCACGCCGAGGTTGTCGAACCGCAGCTGGTTGGTGCGCACACCGACCGCACGCAGGTCCGGCGTGATCGGCCGGTAGGCGTTGAGGCCCAGGCTCACCTGGGCGAACCCGGAGTCGTGGTCTGCCACGGTCACCCCTCGAAGAGCTGCGTGGTGGCGGGAACTCTGCGGTTCAACGCGATCTGCTGGTCCTTGAGCTGCTCGGCGGTCACCGGGCGGGCGTACTCGCCGAGCGCGAAGGTGGCGTGTGCCCAGTGGTTGAACTCCACGACGCCGAGCCGGTTGCCCTCGGGATCGTTTAGGCTCGCGCCGCGGCCCATCGTGTCGCCGGCCTCGCCGCGGTAGAACGGGCTGTCGCGGAACTGGTCGCGGAACTCCTCGCGGATCTGCTGGGGCAGCGGCAGGTCATAGGGCCCGGCGACAATCGTGCCGCCCGCCTCGGTCCACTCCGCCAGCATGGCGTCGAGGTCCTCGACATGGAACATAACGGTCACGCCTTCGCCGGGGAAATGCCTCTTGTTCACCGTCAGAAGAATTCCGTCGCTGGAAACCGGCGCGTGGAATGACACCTCGTAGGACAGGGATCGCGCGAGGGTCAGCCCGAGGAATTTCTCGTAGAAACTGATGCCGGCATCGACGTCATCGACCGGCACGTTGATGATTACTGGCTTGGGGATCACCATTGGCTCCACGGGTCGGCCCCCGGCCATCATGCGGGCACGGGGTGAACGGTTACGATTGAGCAAGGTGCTGTCCGGGCGAGTGCTCGTCGCCCGGACAGCACCTCCCGTCAACGGCTAGACGACAGGGCGCACCACGGCACCACACGACGACGACGTGCAGCCCGCGCAGCACGAGGACGCCCCTGGGACGACGACGCCGAACGCGCTCGCGTCCGCCGAAGCCACCAGACCCGGCTGCAACGCCGAACTGCGGTGCTCGACCACCACTACGCTCTCGATCTTCATGATTTGGTTCACCTCCTCCCCTGAAATAGGACAGAACGCGTGGACAATGCGCCGGAGAGCCCTATCCACCGAGGTGGAGGAGGAATTGACCCCAGTGTCAACCCATTGTCACAAATTTGCCGCACCGGACCCGTTCGGGTCACCGAACGCCTTAGAAGCATCTTCTCGCCGGATCTCCCGGTCAATACTCCACTAAGACCAAGATACGTAACAGTCATCGAGAAGATGATGACAAGTGTCATCGGTGTCAGGTGACGTCGACGTACTTCCGCGATGCGGCAGGCATTCCTACGCTGACGCGGTCGGTACTCAACGACCAGTCGGAGCTCCCTCATGACCCCATCAGGCGAGGCGTTGCGCGTTCGGGACGTGCACGTCACCTACGACCGTGGCAAGGTCGCCGCGCTGCGTGGAGTGAGCCTGGACGTCCGCCACGGCGAGCGGGTGGCGCTGCTCGGTCCCAACGGCGCGGGCAAGTCCACTCTCACCCATGTGATGCTGGGCCTGCTGACCCCCACCTCCGGCGAGGTGCGAGTGCTCGACCGCACCCCGCGCGGCGCGGTCGACGCGAGCGAGGTCGGCGCGATGCTGCAGGAGACCGGGCTCATGCGCGAGATCCGCGTGCTGGAGCTGGTCCGGCTCGTCGCGGGTCTCTACGGCGGTAAGCGCGCGCCGAAGGACCTGCTCGCCGAGGTCGGTCTCGACGACCTGGGCAAGCGTTCGGTCACCGCCCTGTCCGGCGGGCAGCGGCAGCGGCTCAAGCTGGCGCTCGCACTCGCCGGCGACCCCCGGTTCCTCTTCCTCGACGAGCCCACCGTCGCGCTGGACGTCGAGGCGCGGCGCCGGTTCTGGGGCGTGCTCGCCGAGCGCGCGGCGCGCGGTCTCACCGTCCTGTTCACCACGCACTACCTGGAAGAGGCGGAGCAGCACGCCGACCGCGTCGTGGTGTTGCGCGAGGGACTGGTCGTCGCCGACGGCACGGTGAACGCGGTGCGCTCCACCATGTCGACCAGCCAGATCAGCTTCCACGCCGACCCGGTACCGGACAACGACGTCCTCGAGGCACTCCCGGGGGTGCGCACGGTGTCCACCCAGGACGCGAAGGTCACGCTGGTGAGCGCCGACACCGACGCCACCCTACCGGCGCTGTACCAGGCCGTGTCCGGCGTGCGCGACCTGTCGGTCAGCGCCGCGTCGCTGGAGGACGCGGTCATCGAACTGTTCCGGAAGGAGAGCTGAGATGTTGCGCTACGCCCGCACCGACGCGCTGTGCCTGGTCCGCAGCGTCTACTTCCTGGTGTTCTCCGTCGCCTTCTCGGCCGTGTTCTACCTGATGTTCACGGTCGTCGTCCGCGACGCGCTGTCCACCAGCCCCGGCTTCGCCCGCGACTACATGCTGGCGATGTCGGTGTCCGGAGCGTTCTTCGGCGCCCTCAACGGCGCGGGCATCCGGCTCGGCATGGAGCGCGGCGACGGCTGGAGCCGCCAGATCCTGCTCACCCCGCTGACCAGCCGCGGCTACCTCGGCGCGAAGGCGATCACCGCGTGGCTGCTCACGTTGCCCGCCATGGTCTGCGTGTTCCTGATCGGCGCCCTGGTGAACGGGGTGTCACTGTCGGCGCCGCGCTGGCTGGCCGCCGCGGGCACGCTGTGGCTGGCGAGCATCGTGTTCGTGGCCGCGGGTCTGCTCGTCGGTCTGCTCGCCGCCGGGGAGAAGGCGCAGTTCCTGGCGCTGGCCGTCTTCTTCCCCCTGGCGATGCTCGGCGGCCTGTGGTTTCCGATCGACTCGTTCCCACAGGCGCTCAAGACCATCGCCGACTACCTGCCGACGCGCGCGATGTACCAGCTGGTGGAGCTGACCTCGGGGGCCGCCACCGGCTCGGCGGCCACTCCCCTGCTGGTGCTGGCGCTGTGGCTCGCGGCGCTGTCCAGCCTGGTGCTCGCCCGCTCCCGTCCGACCGTGCTGATCGCGACGTAGGAACGCCGTTCGCCCTGCCGGGCCGTATCAAACGGCGGCCCGCTCGCTCAGAAGGTCATGCGATGTCCTCTGCTGGTGACCGGGCCGGCGGTCCGCGAGCAGCGCCGCGATCGCGGGCGTGGTGCGGGCCCTGGCCAGGCACCGCGCCCTGGTCGGACCGATCGCGCCGACCGGGATGCCCAGGGTCGAGCTGATCTTCTTGTACGGCATCGGCGGGTCGGCGAAGAGCATCGACAGCAGTTGGAGGTCCCGGGCCGGCAGTTGCGCGACGCCGTCCCGGACCGCGGCCCGCAGCTCCGCGCCGATCAGGTTGGCGTCGGCCTCCGACTCGACCACCTCGCCGATCAGCGTGGTGTCCGTCGGAATCTGGCGGCTCTGGTGCCGCAGCGCCAGCAGGCACTCGTTGCGGACGGTGGTGCGCAGCCATCCCGGCAACGCCTCCGGCTCACGGATGCTCGCGAGGTTCGCCACCAGTCGCAACCACACCGAGCCGGCGACGTCCTCGGCGTCCGTCCCGGTAATGCCGTAGCCGCGGCAAACCGCGCGGACGAGTGGGGAATAACGGTCCATAATTTCCCGCCAGGCGGATTCGGTACCGCGCGCGGCACTGTCCAGCAATGGCCTTACGGGCGATTGATAGTGCACTGTTGCTCCCGGAGTCGAGGACGATGGTGGACCGGGTTCACGATTTCGCTTCTTCCTGCTTGCCGACCTTGCGGCGACCTTGCGGACCAGGCAGCATCGGGTGCGCCGGGTCGGGCGCTGGGAGGGGGCCGCTTGGAGTTCCGGCTGTTCGGGGAGGTCCGGCTACACGTAGCGGGGCAGCCGCTCGACGCCGGTACGCCGCGGCAGCAGGCCGTGCTCGCCGCACTCGCCATTGACGCCGGACGTCCGGTCCCGATCGAAACTCTTGTCGACCGGATCTGGGGAGAAAATCCTCCCGAGCAGGCGCGCAACGTTCTCTATTCGCACCTGAGCCGGATTCGCCGGCTGCTCGAGGGGTCCGGTGAAATCGGAATCGCGCGGCGGAACTCCGGATATGTTCTGCTCGCGGACCGGAACGTGGTGGACCTGCACCGCTTCGTTCGCCTGACCGAGCACGGAAAGGACGCCCGCCTGTCCGATGTGGAGCGGGCGGGTGCACTGGACGAGGCGTTGCGGATGTGGAGCGACACCCCGCTCGCCGGGATCCAGGGCGAGTGGGCCGACGGGGTACGCACGACCTGGCACCGGCGGCGGATGGACGCCGCCGTGCGGTGGGGCGAGCTGGAACTACGGCTCGACCACCCGGCGACGGTGATCGACACGTTGTCCGACCTCGTCGGCGCCTACCCGCTGGCCGAGCCGCTGGAGGCGCTGCTGATGCGCGCGCTGCACGCGGCCGGCCGGGACGCCGAGGCCGTCGAGCGGTACGCCGTCGTGCGCCGGCGGCTCGGCGACCAGCTGGGCACCGACCCGGGGCCTGAGCTCCGGGAGCTGCACAGCGCCCTGCTGCGCGGCGACCTGCCGTCGACGCGGCCACGTGCGGCGGCGACCACGCCCGCCCAGCTGCCGCTCGACCTCCCCGGATTCGCCGGCCGGACCGCGAAGCTGCGGCTGCTGGACGACCTGCTCGCCGGGCAGGCGACGGGCACGCCGATCGCGGTGCTGTCGGGCACCGCCGGCGTCGGCAAGACCACCTTGGCGGTCCACTGGGCACACCGGGTCACGGCCCGGTTCCCGGACGGCCAGCTGTACGTGAACCTGCGCGGGTTCGACCCGACCGGCGCGCCGGTCACGGCCGCGGCGGCGATGCGCGGCTTCCTGGAGGCGCTGGCCGTGCCGCCGCGACCGGATCCCGACGAACCTCGACGCGCAGGCCGGTCTCTACCGGAGCCTGCTGTCCGGGCCGGCGGGTCCTGGTGCGTGCTGGACAACGCACGCGACGCGGAGCAGGTGCGCGTGCTGCTGCCCGGCGCGCCCGGCTGCCTGGTGCTGGTGACCAGCCGCGACCAGCTCACCGGCCTGGTCGACGGCCGGCGCGCACCCGGTCGGCGTCGACCTGCTCGACGACGCCGAGTCGCGCGCGGTGCTCCGTGCCCGGCTCGGCGACGAACGGGTGGCCGCCGAGCCGGCCGCCGTCGACGAGATCATCGCGTTGTGCGCGCGCCTGCCGCTGGCGCTGGCCGTGGTGGCCGCCCGCGCGGCGACGCATCCGGGGTTCAGCCTCGCCGCGCTCGCCGGGCAGCTGCGGGAGGCACGCGGCAGCCTCGACGAGTTCGCCGGCGCCGACCCGGCCACCGACCCCCGCGCCGTGTTCTCCTGGTCCTACCTTCGCCTCGCGCCGGCGGCCGCGCGCCTGTTCCGGCTGCTCGGCCTGCACCCCGGCCCCGACATCGGCGTCGCCGCGGCGGCCAGCCTCGCCGCGCTGCCGGCCAGGGCGATGCGCCCGCTGCTCGCCGAGCTGGCCCAGGCCCACCTGATCGCCGAGCCCGTGCCCCGGCCGCTACGGCTGCCACGACCTGCTGCGTTCCTATGCGACCGAGCTGGCGGCGGCGGACGAGAGCCCGGCGGACCGGGAGGCGGCCGTCCGCCGGCTGCTCGGCCACTACTCCCACACCGCGTACCACGCGGACGGCTTCCTCGGCCCCCGCCGCGAGGTGCCGCCCCCGCTGACCCCGCTGCCGCCCGGCGCCGAGCCCGAGCCGATCGTCGAGCACGACAAGGCACTCGCGTGGTTCAAGGCCGAGCACCGGGTCCTGCTCACGGCCGTCCGCCAGGACACCAGGTTCGACCCCGAGGTGTGCGACCTCGTCCGGTGGACGCACCTGTTCCTCGAGATGGAGGGACACTGGCACGACGAGCTGGACGTGCTGTCGGTGGCGCTGACCGCCGCCGGCCGCCTCGGCGACGAGCGCATGCGCGCGTTCACCCACTGCCAGCTCGGCCGCACCCACATCTGGTTCGGCAACCACACCGAAGCGACCGACCACCTCCAAGCGGCACTGGACCTCTACCGGGTTGCGGACGACATCGTGGGCCAGGCCTACACGCACTACGCCTTCGCCTGGCTGCTCGACCGGCAAGGGGCAGTGCTCGACGCGCTCGAGCACGCCACGCAGGCACTCGAACAGTTCCGTACGGCCGAGCACCAGGCCGGGCGGGCGAAGTCCCTCAACGCGGTCGGCTGGTTCCACACGAAGCTCGGCAAGCAGACGACCGCCATCGAGTACTGCCAGCAAGCACTGGAGTTGCAGACACAGCTCGACGATCACCTCGCGGCGGCGCAGACCTGGCACAGCCTCGGCTACATCCACACGGAGCTGGGCGACGAGGACAGGGCGATCGTCTGCTACGAGGAGGCCGCGGAGCTGTTTCGCCGGCACGGATATCACATCACCGAGGCACGCGTGCTGATCGATCTCGCCGATATCCACGACGGCCTGGGAGACGACCAGTCCGCGCGCGCGGGTTGGCAACGCGCCCACGACGTCCTCGCCCAGCTCGCTCATCCCGAAGCCGACGAGGTGAGCGCCCTATTGGCGCAGGTCCACAGTAGACAATCAACGAGACAGGAGTAGTTCCATGGCAGGCATCAGCGAAGAGCAAGCCGAAGACTTCTGCACGAGACTCAACACCTTCAGAGCGACGTTGTCGGAGGAGCAGCAACCACTGCTCGACGCCATCCTCAAGATCGCATGGCGCGTCGGGGTCAAAGAAGAAGATCTCAGCGAGGGGTTCGACGGCTGTTTCACACCGGCGCAGGCAGACCTGATCGTGGAATACGGCGCCCCAACGGGTACGCCCGAGTTCATCATCCGAGGGCATATTCTCAGCGCCAGCGGACTCTCGATAATCCGGGGTTAGTCGAGGGCCATGACCACCGTCATCGTGTCGATGCCGTTCATGGAGGTGGATCGGCCGTCGATCCAGCTCGGGCTGCTCAAGGCGATCGGCGAGGCGCACGGGCTTCCCGTGCGCACTCTGCACGCCAACCTCGACTTCGCGGCCCGGATCGGCATCGACTACTACCAGCTGCTCGCCGAGCACCGCGGCCGGCTGGTCGGCGACTGGCTGTTCTCCGTCGAGGCGTTCGGCGACGCGGCGCCGGATCCGGACGGCGAGCTGCTCGACGAGTTCGCCGCCGAACTGTCCTACCTGGACGATGCCGGGGTGCCGGTGCGGGAACGGCTGCTGGCCATGCGCAAGCACGACGTCCCCGCCTACCTCGACGCCCTGATCGACGAGTTCGCGGGCGCCCGGGTGGTCGGCTTCAGCTCGACCTTCCAGCAGAACACGGCGTCGTTCGCGCTGGCGCGGCGGTTGAAGCAGCGCTACCCGGACATCCTGACCGTCTTCGGCGGCGCCAACTTCGACGGCGAGATGGGCGTCGAGCTGGTCCGCTCGATCGACTGCATCGACTACGCCGTGATCGGCGAGGCCGACACCGCGTTTCCCCGCCTGCTCGCCGGACTGGCGGCCGGCGAGGACCCGGCCGGGATACCGGGCGTCGCCCGGCGGGTCGGCGACCGTGTCGTCGCCACCCCGCCCGCCGAACCGCACGCCCGGCTCGACGAGCTACCCACGCCGGACTACACCGAGTACTTCGACCGGGCCGCGCGGCACGGTGCTGCCGACCGGACACGTCGCGATCCCGTTCGAGTCCGCCCGCGGCTGCTGGTGGGGCGCAAAGCACCACTGCACCTTCTGCGGGCTCAACGGAACCACCATGCGGTTCCGCGCCAAGTCGCCGGACCGCGTGCTCGCCGAGCTGGACGAGCTGTCCCGGCGGCACCACAGCTTCCGCTTCGACGCCGTCGACAACATCCTCGACCCGCGCTACCTGAAGGAGCTGCTCCCACCGCTCACCGAGCGCGGCCGGACTACCAGATCTTCTACGAGGTGAAGGCGAACCTGACCCGCGCCCAGCTCAAGGCCCTCGCCGCGGCGGGCGTCTCCCGGATGCAGCCCGGTCTGGAGTCGTTGAGCTCCAGGGTTCTCTCGTTGATGGACAAGGGTGTCCGCGCCGCACAGAACGTCAACCTGCTGCGCTGGGCTCGGTACTACGGCATCACCGTCGGCTGGAACATCCTCTGGGGGTTCCCCGGCGAGACCGCGGAGGACTACGCCGAGCAGGCGGCGGCCGTCCCGCACCTGGCCCACCTCCAGCCGCCGGCCAGCGTCGACCGGATCTGGCTGGAGCGGTTCAGCCCGCTGTTCACCCGGCCGGAGCGCTTCCCGATGCGATGGCGCCGGCCGGAAGCCAGCTACCGGTACGTCTATCCGGCCACAACGGACCTCGACCGGATCGCCTACTTCTTCGACTACGAACCCGAGGACGCGCTGACCCCGGCGGCCTACACGCCGTTGAGCGACGCCGCGGCGGAATGGTCCGCGCTGTGGGAGACCGGCGAGCCACCGGTCCTGGTGTACCGCTCCGCGCCCGGCTTCCTGCAGATCTACGACGGCCGCCCGGAACGGCAGGGGACGTACACGTTCCACGACACGCTCGCCGCGATCTACCTCGCCTGCGTCGAGCGGCCGCGCACCGCCGCGGCTGTCCACAGTGAACTCGGCCTCGACGTGCCGGTCGCCGCGGTCCAGGACGCCTTCCGGCGGTTCGCCGAACGCGGTCTCATGTTCCTCGACGACGACCTCGTGATCGCGCTCGCGATACCCGCCACGCTCGGCCGGTAGGGGTATCAACCGCCGGCTCGCCGCATCCGAGGAGTTGGAATCCCCTGCCAGGAGAGGCGATGACATGGACCCGGCGACGATCATCGAGGCGGCGAACGACACCGCACGACGCCTGACCGGATGGACTCCGTGGGAGTTCACCTGGGCGCGGATCGACAAGGGCGACGGCACGATGTTCGAGGGCGCCACGTGGACCCTCTTCCCCGACGGCACGGCGACCTTCGACGCCACGGTCACCAGCTGCGGCGACCACGACACCTGGGTGATCTGGCACGTCGACCTGCTGGACCGCGACGGCGCCGTCGTCGGCTCGCTCGCGACCGAACACCCCATCGAGGGCGATCGGCGCAAGTTCGCGCGGACCATGCCGAGCAGCGCGGAGCGCTACCGGTTCCGCGCGTGGGCGAGGTTCGACCGGGGCCTGTGGAACGAGATCACCACGCTGAAGATGCATTCGAGCTGCTGAACAGCGGAGCGGCCGGTTCCGGACTTCCCGGAACCGGCCACCTCGCTCACCTCAGACCGGCAGTTCGAGCGGCTGGCTCGGCGAGACCTCCACGTCGTGGCACGGCACCCGGTAGGCCACCTCGACCAGACCCTCGAGCTCGGGCAGTGCGAACTCGTCGGCCGCGTCGATGTCGACCTGGTAGCCGAGGTCGCCGAGGCTGGCCGCGGTGACCCGGCTCAGCGGGTTGGGCGCCTGGTTGACGAACCCGGTCATCAGCTCGTTGCCGAAGTCGTGCTCGCGCCAGTGCACGTCCCTGGTCCCGGGCCCGCCCGTGTTCTCCACCGGCACCCCCTCCGGTTCACCCGGCCCGCCACGCAGCTTCTGGTACTCCGCCATGGCGAGCGGTCCGGTGAACGTCGGGTTCTCGGTGCCGGCGCCGGCCAGCAGGTCCTTGACCCGCCACCACCCGCCGATCCCGAGGATGTGGCCCATCTCGTGGGTGATCACGTCCCGGAGCGTGCCCGCGGTCTCCATCCTGGCCAGGTCGGCCTTGTCGAACGTCATCTCGCCGCGCGCGGGCAGCAACGACCACGGCTGGTCGCTCGGCGGTCGCCAGCCGGTGATCCTGGCCTGACCGAGCACGTGCCCCGGTCCGTCGATGTCCTTGCCCGCCGCCAGGACCAACACGTCGTCGATCCGCTCGCCGTCGATCTCCACGTCGGGCAGATCGCCGACGATCACCTTGACCCACCGGTCCGCCGCGGCCGCGAAGGCGTCCATCTGCGTCTGCGTCAGCCCGCCGGTGAACCGAACCTCGATCGTGAACGGAGACTCCGTCTCCGCCAACGCCAGTGCGCGCCCGGCATCGGCCCGCGCGTAGTGAACCTCATGTTTGGACATGCTCATCCTTCCGTCCCGAAGCTGGTGACGGTCAGATGCGGCGAGGTCGGCGGTGATACGTCCGGTCAGTGGTTGCGGACCGCCTGCGGCCAGTTTCCGCCGTCGTACAGCGTGCGGTCGGTGATCTTGCTGACGATCTGCTGGGCGTCGCCGAGGGCCGCCATGAACTTCTCGGCGATCTTGGTCAGCGCGTTCAAGCTCTTCGTGACGGCATCGGCGACCATGTCCCCGAGGTCGCTCGCCGCCGCCGGGATGCCGACGACCGTCGCCGTCTTGATGGCGGCTCCCGCGAACTTGCCCACGAGGTCGGTGACGCCCCGCATCAGCTCGGTCATGAACGCGACGTTGTTGATGGCGAGGTCCTTCAGCCAGCCGCTGATGAAGTCGGCCTTGGCGCCGACGTCGCCGATCGCCTTGACCTGCTCGTCCCGCTTGGCGTTGTAGACGTCCCGCGCCGGGCCCGACCAGGACCTCATGACGATCTCCTCGTGCGCGGCCCGGCCGGCGAGGCTCGTCATCGGCGCCTTGACCTGGTTGAGCCAGCCGAAGCTCTGGTAGATCAACGACACGACCGGCAGGTGGTGCTCGAACGCGGTCCGGACGATCTGCAGGACCTTGTCGAGGCCGTCACGGGCGCGTTTCAGGTCCTGCTGGACCCAGTACAGCAGGGGGCCGAGCACCCAGCGGTGGTCGTAGACGTTCTTCACACCCGCGTTGAAGTCGTCGATGACCTGGCGGACGGCCGTGTCGACCGCCTTGAAGGCCCCGTCGAACTCACCGGCCATGGTGCCGGCCGCCGGATCGTAGGCGGCGTGCGGCAGCGGCTTGAGCGTCATCGTGTCCCCTGCTTCTCCTCGCCGTAGATCTCGGCGAGCTTCTCATAGCTGATCTTGTCCTTGTGCTCGTACAACTCCGCGGTCTTCACGAGCGCGCCGTTGACCTCGTCGAACTCCGTGACGGCGCCCGTGAGGAGGTGCTCCACAAAGGCCCGGAACTCCTCGTAGGCGTTGGCGTGCACGGTGATGTCGAACGCCATCAGGATCGGGTCACCGCACCAGAACGCGGTCTGTCCCAGGGTCGCGCCGGCCACCGCGTCGCGGACCGGCTCCACGGCGTCGGAGTTGTCCTGCCACCTCTTGCCCTCCGCGCGCACCGTGTCCGGTACGACGTCGAACCCGTCCATCGTCCGCCCCTCAGTAGTCGAAGACCCCTAGGTCCTCGTTGGTCTCGTCGTCCTCGTCCCTGGTCTCGTGCCGCGGCTCGGCCAGGCCGGCGTCGCGGAACACGGCCAGCGCGTCGCGGCGCAGCGCGTCGGCGTCGGTCCACCGCAGTGCCGTCGGGTTGCCGTCGATGCCCACCAGACTCCCGGCGCGCATCCGCAGGGTGAGGAATCCCTTGGGGCTGCGCAAATCCTCGTCGGGCATCGGTTCCGGCGCGGACAGCCCCTGCAGCCGCGCGTTCGCCACGGCGACGGTCGCGCTGACCCCGGCCAGCCACGTGTCGAAGTCGGCTTCGCCGGGCCCTGGAAGCGTGGGCCACCCGGCGCCCGGATGGGCAGGCGCCGGGCGGTCCACGCGCGTGGCCGCCGCGATGGCCAGGGCCTTGCGGATCGCGGCGACGTAGGCTCCGTAGATCCCGCCGGCGAGCTGTTCGACGCCGAGCTTGTCCGTCCACACTGGACGGATCACGACGTCCGAGACGCGTCCGCCCGGGTCCACCGTCACCTTGACCGAACCGGTGTCGTCGGTTCCGTCGTAGTGATCGGCCTGGCGTGGTTCGGCACCGTCGGCCCGCACCACGGCCTCGGCCTGTGCGCGCAGCGTCGCCGGATCGCCCAGCACGGACAGGTCGCTCAAGGCGACGTCGAACAAATCCCTCGACCCCATGACTGTGTCCCCCACGGACCGTTCATCTGGATTCACCCCAGTTGATGAACCGTCGGTCAGGGTAAACACATGTGGATGCGCCGTCAACGGTGCGCCGTTGACGTTCCCTCAGTGATTCGGAGTTGGCGCCGGAGTCAGGGAGACTCGACGGCTTCGCCCACCAGGTGCCGCACGTTGTCGGTCACCACGAGGTCGTGCACCTCGCCACCGTGGTGGTCGGTGATGTGCTCGACGAGCGCGGTGGCCCCGTCCGCGGTGACCTCGACCTCCACCCGCCACTGCTCGGTCGAGTGCTTGCGGCCGTGCCAGCGGTGAACCCGCCTGATCGGCCCTTCGATGTGCGCGCAGCACGTGAACTCGGTACTCGCGACCTCGGCCGCCATCGTGTTGGCGAGTTGCTTACTGTCCGTGGTGAACGTCACCACGACGTGTTCGTAGTCCATGGCTGTGATGCTAGTCACGCCGAGCGCCGCGCACGAGGCCCGAAGATGCAACCGCCTGCCGGCCCAACCGTCCTTACATATCACAGCGCTGAAAGAAAGCCTGTCGAATATGGAGGAAACACAATGTCGAAAACGAATTCTGCGTTGATCATATGCGGCGCCGCGCTCGTCGCGCTGGTGGCCGGATGCGACGGGGAGGTCTCCGGCGCACCACCGTCGTCACCCACCAGCTCCACGTCCCCCACCAGCACGATTTCACCGTCCGGCACCGTGACACCCACGACCACGGTGCCGCCGCCGGTCAGCCCGCTACCGCCTCCCCCGGGCCCGAAATCGGTACCGACGCCGCCGAGGCCGGCGGTGTCGCGTGAATGCCGATCAACCGAGCTCGAAGTTTCCCTCGGCGCGGAGGAAGGAACGGCCGGGACGATTTATCGCGCCCTCGTGTTCACCAACAGCGGCCGGCGCACCTGCACCATCCAAGGCTTCCCCGGCGTGTCCTTCGTGGCCGGCGACGACGGCCATCAAGTCGGCCAGGCCGCGGAGCGCTACGGCGAGAAGGGGCCGGCCATCACACTCGTACCGGGTGCGGCGGCGACCGCGCCGGTCGGGTTCGTCAACATCGGCGCCCTGGAACCACGATGCCGGCCGACCCCGGTACGCGGGCTTCGGGTGTACCCGCCGCACAACACGGCCGCCGCGTTCGTGCCGTTCGAAACCACGGCATGCGCCGGCACGGTCAGTCCGTCCACTCACCTACACGTCACGACCGTGCACGCGGGGTCCGGCCTGGGCTGACAGTGAGGATGTTGCTGTGCCGCCCGTAGCCCGTCGCGCGACCGGGCTACGGGCACCCGTGGCCTGCCACACTGGTCGCCTATGGGTGACGTGGTTCCCACCGACGCTCTCGAACGCGGTCGCGCCGACTACGACCGCCGTGCCTGGCTGGACGCGTTCACGGCGCTGTCCGAAGCGGACCGGCGCAACCCGCTCGTCGCGGGCGACCTCGAGATGCTCGCGATGGCGGCGATGTTGGTTCGTCACCATGACGTCGCCGTCCAGGGGTTGGCGCGGGCACACGCCGGGTACCTCACGGCCGGCGATGTCCCGGCCGCGGCTCGCTGCGCGATCATGATCGGCCTGGAGTTCATGAACCTCGGCGAGGCGGCCAGGGCGAACGGCTGGTTCAGCCGGGCCACCCGGCTGCTCGACCGGAGCGACTGTGTCGAGCGCGGCTACCTCCTGGTACCGGACGTCCTGGCCCACCTCGGCTCACCCGACGGGCTGGACTCGGCGGTGTCCGTCGCCGCCGACGTCGCCCGGATCGGTGCACGGTTCGGCGACCTCAACCTGACGACGTTCGCCGTGCACGCCCAGGGTCGCGCCCGGATCAAGCAGGGCAGGATCGAGGACGGCATCACGCTGCTGGACGAGGCCATGGTCGCGATGGTGGCGGGCGACCTGTCCTCGCCGGTCTTCACGGGACTGATCTACTGCAGCGTCATCGACGCCTGCCAGGAGGTCTTCGACTTCCGGCGGGCCAGGGAATGGACCGAGGCACTGAGTGCGTGGTGTGCCGCGCAGCCTCAGCTGGTCGACTTCACCGGGCTGTGCCTGGTACACCGGGCCGAATGCCTGCAACAGCACGGCGCGTGGCCGGAGGCGATCGACGAGGCACGGCGGGCCGGCGAGCGGTTCGCACCTGGCGAGCTCGCCGCCGGGGGTGCCCACTACCGGCAGGCCGAGATCCACCGGTTGCGCGGAAACCTGGCCGAGGCGCAGGAGGCCTACCGCCTGGCAAGCGAGTGGGGGTGGCAGCCGCAGCCGGGCCTGGCTCTGCTGTCGCTGGCCCAGGGGCGGAGCGGCGCCGCGGCCGCCGCGATCCGCCGGATGCTCGGCGAGACGACCGAGCCGCTGGCCAGGGCACGGTGCCTGCCCGCCTGCGTGGAGATCATGCTGGCAGCCGGTGACATCGGCGCGGCGCGTGCGGCCAGTGCGGAGCTGACCCGGATCGCCACCGGCTACCAGCACGGCGCGCTGACCGCCATGGCGGCCACCGCCCTCGGTGCGGTGGACCTTGCGGAAGGCGATGCCACCGTCGCGTTGATCGCGCTGCGGGAGGCGAGCAGGCGGTGGCAGGACCTCGACTCGCCGTACGAGGTCGCGCGTGTGCGCATGCTGCTCGGGCTGGCCTGCCGCACCCTCGGCGATCACGACTCGGCGGAGTTGGAGCTGGCGGCGGCCCGGGCCGGGTTCGCGCGGCTCGGCGCCATCCCCGACCTCGACCGGCTGACCGGGCTGAGCACCGGCCGCACCGAGCGGCCGGGCGGGCTGACCCCGCGCGAGCTGCAGGTACTGCGGCTGGTTGCGGGCGGCAAGCCGAACAAGGTCATCGCCGCGGAGCTCGTCCTCAGCGAGCGCACCGTCGACCGGCATGTGAGCAGCATCCTGGCCAAGCTGGGCGTGCCGTCGCGCACCGCGGCCACGGCCTACGCGTTCGCCCACCAGCTCGTGTGACCGGATGGGTGGCACTACCCACTGCCACCACCGGAAGACATGGGTGAATGCACCGACGCGCTGCCGAGGCCGCGCTGCCTACCGTTTCCTCCACGCCGAGTGGTGGAGGAAAACATGGATACCCGGGAACGGATGCTGAGCGGTCTGTCCTTTGTGGACGACCGGATCACGGTGGCCGAGGGGTCCACCGCGGTGCTGACCGGTGGTGCGGGACCGCCCATGGTGCTGCTGCACAGCGCGGGCGAGTTCGCGGGGCTGTGGCTGCGGGTGTTGCCCGACCTCGCCCGCGGCCACCGGGTGATCGCGCCGGACCTGCCCGGGCACGGTGCGTCCGGCCCGGCCGGCGACGCGCTCGACTGGCTGGCCGAGCTGATCGACCGAACGTGTGAGCAGCCGCCGGTGATCGTCGGGCACGGGCTCGGCGGTGCGCTCGCCGCGAGCCTGGCGTGCCGGCAACCGCACCGGTTCGCCGCGCATGGTGCTCGTCGACTCGTTGGGCCTCGGCGACTTCGCCCCGGCACCGGGCTTCGCCGCCGCGCTGGACAGGTTCGGCCGGGAACCGGCCGAGCACACCCGCGACGAGTTGTTCGCGCAGTGCTTCGCCGACCTGGACCGGGTGCGGGAAAGCGTGGGCGAGCGGTGGACGGCGCTCGCCGACTACGCGCTCGATGGTGCGCACGAGCCGGCGCAGAGCGCGATGCTCGGCGCGATGATGTCGCGGTTCGGGCTCACGCCGATCCCGGCTGCGGACCTCGACCGCATCACCGTTCCCACGACCCTGATCTGGGGCCGCTACGACCTGCAGGTGCTGCTGCGGACGGCGCAGACCGTCAGCGCCCGGCACGGCTGGCCGCTGCACGTGATCGACGACGCCGGTGACGATCCGGCGATGGAGCAACCACACGCGTTCCTGCGCGCGTTGCACGCCGCGCTGGCGGGCACCGGGCGGAAGGAGGCCGTCCGATGACTGTCGGGACCGAGACGACGGCGGCGACGCTGCTCGACGCCGTGCGAGCACTGGCCCCCACGATCACCACGCGGGCGGCGGAGATCGAGGCGGCCCGCCGGCTGCCGCCCGACCTGGTCGCCTCGCTGACCGACGCGGACTGCTTCCGCATGCTCCTGCCGCGCAGCCACGGCGGCCTGGGCCTGGACCTCCCCGCCGCCATGCGCGTCCTGGAGGCGCTGAGCCGGGTCGAGGGATCGGTCGGCTGGACGGTCATGATCGGCGCCGGCACGTGGTGCGACCTGGCCGGCCTGCCCCGCGCGTCGTTCGACGCCATCTACGCGGGCGGCCCCGTGATCACCGGCGGCGCGATCAGCCCGAGCGGAACGGCCACGGCGGTGGCCGGCGGGTATCGCATCCGCGGCCGGTGGGCCTTCGCGAGCGGCTGCCAGCACAGCGCGTGGCTGTCGGCCAACTGTGTGGAGGACGTCGACGGTGAGCCACATCTGCGGCTGGCCGTCATGTCGGCGGACGAGGTCGAGATCGAGGACACGTGGCGGGCCGCGGGCCTGTGCGGCACCGGAAGCCACCACTTCACCGTCGACGACGTGGTCGTCCCGGCGGAGCGCACCTATGCGCTGTTGGAGAGCGAGCCGTGCGTGGACGAGCCGCTGGTGCGGATCCCCTTGCCGGCGCTCATCGCGCTGGGCATCGGGAGCGTGGCCATCGGCATCGCCCAGGGTGCCCTCGACGACATCCACGCCACGGCCGCCACCAGGACGCCGTTGTTCGCCGCCGGCTCCCTGGCCGGCAACCCGCTGTTCCAGCACCAGCTCGCGACCGCCGACACGCAGTTGCGAGCCGCCCGCGCGCTGCTGTACGAGGACGCGGCGACGACGTGGGCCACCGCGACCGCCCGCCACGAGCTCACCCTCGACCAGCGCGCCCGGATCCGCGCAGCCGGAGTGTGGGTCACGTCCACGGCCGCCGACGTCGTCGCCTTCTGTTACCGGGCCGGTGGCGGCGCAGCGGTGTACCTCGACAACCCGCTGCAGCGGCGGCTACGCGACATCAATACCGTCACCCAGCACTTTCTGGTCAGACCCGACACCCTCACCACGGCCGGCGCCATCCTCGCCGGCCAGGATCCGGGGTTGCCGATCTTCTGATGCTCGTTCCGGCCTACGGCGGGCCGACCGAACTGGGAATATTTCCCACCGGATGGGGCTGCAACGCGGCCATCTTTACCGGTTAGCGTCCGAGAAGGCTCGTCACAACGAGTCACGAGAGCAACACCCTGCTACCGGAGGCTTCCATGTACAGACGACTCGCTGTCGGACTGATTTCCGTCGCCGTCGCGGGCACCGCGGTCCTGACCGCCTCGCTCACCCAGGCCGCCCAGGCTGCCCCGCCGGCCGCCCCGGCCGTCCAGAGCGTCACGCTGGCCAACACGATCGCACTCAGCAACTGTTCGGCCTCGCTGGTCCGGTTCCCGAACTCCGTGGGCACCGACCAGGCGATGATGCTGACCAACGGGCACTGCTACGAGGGTGGGTTCCTCCCCGCGGGTGAGGTGCTGGTGAACGAGGCGAGCAGCCGGTCCGGCACGCTGCTCGACGCGTCCGGCAACTCGGTCGGCTCGGTCCGCGCGGACCAGGTGCTCTACGCCACGATGACCGGCACCGACGTCACGCTCTACCGGCTGACCGGCACCTACGACTCGATCCAGAGCTCGACCGGGGCCACCCCGCTGACCATCTCGGCCAGCCACCCGGTGGACGGCAGCGCCATCGGCATCCCGTCCGGGTACTGGCAGCAGGTGTGGAACTGCCAGGTCAACGGCTTCGTCCCGCAGCTGCGCGAGGACGAGTGGACCTGGCACGACTCGATCCGTTACGACACCGCCTGCGACACCATCCACGGCACGTCGGGCTCGCCGATCGTGGACGAGGCCAGCGGCGAGATCGTCGGCATCAACAACACCGGCAACGACAACGGCGAGTCCTGCACGCTGAACAACCCGTGCGAGGTCGACGAGAGCGGCAACGTCACGGTGCACCAGGGGCAGAGCTACGGCGAGGAGACCTACTGGTTCACCACGTGCCTCAACGCGAGCAACGCGCTCGACCTGAGCACGCCGGGCTGCCTGCTGACCGCACCGGCGGGCGCGGACAAGAAGGTCGCGGCCCGGTAGGCGTCACCACCACCCGTCGCGACGTGGCAACGGCCGGAGAACGCCTACTAGGCTTTCCCGGGTGCGCTCGCGAATCGGGTGGGCGGTGGTGGTTGTGCTGGCATTCGCCGGCGGAACGCTGCTGGCCCTCGACGGGTCGCCGGCCGACGGCGGCGCGGCGCCCGTGATCACCGTGTCACGGTCGTCGTGCGGCCGCGGCTGGGCGAGCCCGAAACCCGGTACGCAGACCTTCCAACTGCGCAACACCGGGGTGGCGACGGCCGAGGTGGAGCTCATCGACCCGAAGACGGGCGCGATCTTCGGCGAGGTCGAGGGGCTCGGGCCGGGGACGACCCAGCCGTTGCACGTGCGGCTGGGCAACGGCGTCTACGCCTTCCGGTGCCTGGTGGAGGACGCGGAGGCGCTCGTCGGCCCGAGCGTGCGCGTCACCGGCGGCCACGGCGGCGCCGGTCCGTCGGTCGTGCCGGTGACCGCCAACGACCTGCTGGCGCCGATCCGCGCGTACCGCGCGCACGTCGACGGCGGTCTGGCCACCCTCGCCACCAGCACCGCCGCGCTGCGCACCGCCGTGCGTTCCGGTGACCGGGCGGGCAGCGAGGCCGCCTGGCTCGCCGCGCACCTGTCCTACGAGCGGCTCGGCGCCGCCTACGGTGCCTTCGGCGACAGCGACGGGGCGATCAACGGCACCGCCGACGGCCTGCCCGGCGGGGTGGCCGACCCGGGCTTCACGGGCTTTCACCGGCTGGAGTACGGCCTGTGGCACGGCAGGCCGGTGGCCTCGCTCGCCGCGGTCGCCGACCGGCTCGACGCCGATGTGCGCGGGTTGCGGGAATCCTTTCCACAGGAGCAGATCGACCCGTACGACCTCGGACTGCGTGCCCACGAGATCATGGAGAACACGCTGGAGCTCGAGCTGACCGCCCGCACCGACTACGGCAGCGGCACGAACGTCGCCACCGCGCTCGCGAACCTCGACGGCTCACGCGCCGTGCTGGCCGTGCTGCGCCCGCTACTGGTCACGCGCATGCCGAAGCTGTCCGAACTGGACATCTGGCTCGGCCGTACGGACCGGGTGCTGCGTTCGGCCCGCCGGCCGGACGGGAGCTGGACGCCGGTCGCCCGGCTCGGCCACCCGCTGCGGCAGGAGATCAACGGCGCGGTGAGCGAGCTGACCGAACTGCTGGCCCCGGTGGCCACGATCACGACGCCGAGGCGGGTCTCGTGAACAGACCCGCCCAGGACCGCCGGTCGTTTCTCCGCGGTGCCATCGTCGGCGCCGGGGCCACCGCGGCCTCCGTCGCGGCCGGTACCGGCATCGCCGCCGACGCGTTCGCCGCCGCACCGCGAGTGGAGGACCAGCCGGCGGCCGTGCCGTTCCACGGGCGGCGGCAGCCGGGCATCCTCCGGCCACCCGCCCCATGGTCCACTGTGGCCTCGTTCGACGTCGTGGCGGAAAGCCGCGCCGAGTTGGTGGAGCTGTTCCGCGCGATCACCGACCGGGCCCGCTTCCTCACCGCGGGCGGGGAACCGGCCGAGCTGGGCATCTCCGCTCCCCCGGCGGACTCCGGGGTCCTCGGCCCGGTGACGCCGGCCGACGGACTGACCGTGACGGTCGGCGTCGGCGCGTCCCTGTTCGACGAGCGCTTCGGGCTCGCCGACCGCAAGCCGGCCAGGCTGACCGCCGATGCGGACGTTCCCGAACGACGCGCTGGATCCCGGCGCAGTGCCACGGCGACCTCAGCCTGCGCTGATCAGCGCCGCCGGCACCGACACCGTCGTCCACGCCCTGCGCGACATCGCCCGCGCCACCCGGGGCGGCATGCAGGCTGCGGTGGCAGATCAACGGCTTCACCTCGCCGCCTCGCCCGGCCGGCACACCGCGCAACCTGATGGGCTTCAAGGACGGCATCGCCAACCCGGAGCCCGGCGACGCGCGCGGAGATGGACCGGCTCGTCTGGGTGGCCGGCGGCGAACCGGCCTGGACGGCCGGCGGCAGCTACCAGGTCATCCGGCTGATCCGCATGCTCGTGGAGTTCTGGGACCGGGTCGCGCTGTCCGAGCAGGAGAACATGTTCGGCCGCCGGCGCGACACCGGCGCACCGCTGGACGGGGTCGAGGAGCACGACGTCCCGCGCTACGCCGAGGATCCAGCCGGCTCGACGATCCCGCTGACCAGCCACATCCGGCTGGCCAACCCGCGCACGCCGGCGACCGGACCCGAGCCGGATCCTGCGCCGCGCGTACAACTACGACCGCGGCATCGACGACAACGGCAACCTCGACATGGGCCTGATCTTCACCTGCTACCAGCAGGACCTCCGGCGCGCCAGTTCGAGGCGGTGCAGACCAGGCTGATCGACGAGCCGCTCGTCGACTACATCTCGCCGTTCGGCGGCGGCTACTTCTTCGCACTGCCCGGCGTGACCGGGCCCGACCGACCACTTCGGCCGGGCGATGCTCGCCTGACCTCGAAGCATCCGGTTCCCACCACCACCAGGAGGACACTGTGGACAAAGCGTCTCGGTCCCGCGGGCCGTCGGCGCGCTGCGCGCGTCACCGGTGCGCTGATCGCCGCCGGAGTCGCCGTCACGGTGGGCATGGGCGCCGACGGCGCGACCGCGCAGCCGCTCTGCCGCCCACCGACGCCGACCACGTGCACACCGCCACGCCGATCAAGCACGTCGTGGTGATCTTCGGCGAGAACATCTCGTTCGACCACTACTTCGGCACCTACCCGCACGCGGCCAACACCGACGGCACCCCGTTCACGGCCGCGCCGCACACCCCGAAGGTCAACGGGCTGACCCCGCGGCTGCTCACGCACAACCCCAACGCCTACAACCCGAAACGGCTCACCCCCAGCCAGGCGCTGACCTGCGACCAGAACCACGGCTACGACGCCGAGCAGAAGGCGGTCAACGGCGGCAAGATGGACAAGTTCGTCGAGTTCACCGAGACCGACAAGTGCACCGGGCAGCCGGTCCTGTTCGGCGAACCCGGGCTGGTCATGGACTACTTCGACGGCAACACCGTCACCGGGATGTGGAACTACGCCCAGCACTACGCGCTGAACGACAACTCCTTCGACGCCGTGTTCGGCCCGTCCACCCCCGGCGCGATCAACCTCGTCTCGGGTCAGACCCACGGCGTGCAGGCACTCACCTACGACACCCACGAACCCGACCACCGACGACTACGCCGTGAAGTCCCCGGACGCGAACGGCATCGGCACCATGGTCAACGACCCGGACCCGGCGTACGACGACTGCTCGGACAAGAACCACACCGCCGACGAGAACCTGGCGACCCTGCACGGCCGCAACATCGGCGACCTGCTCAACAAGAAGGGCGTCACCTGGGGCTGGTTCCAGGGCGGCTTCCGGCCGACCGGCACGGAGAACGGGTACGCGGTGTGCGGGCAGACCCACGCCAACGTCGGCGGCAACGAGGTGGTCGACTACAGCCCGCACCACGAGCCGTTCCAGTACTACCAGTCCACGGCGAACCCCAGGCACCTGCCGCCCAGCTCGGTCGCGGCGATCGGCCACACCGACCAGGCCAACCACCAGTACGACGTCACCGACTTCGACGCCGCGGTGGACGCGGGCAACATGCCGTCGGTGAGCTTCCTGAAGGCACCGTCCTACCAGGACGGACACGCGGGGTACTCGGACCCGTTGGACGAGCAGCGTTTCGTGGTGTCGGAGATCAACAAGATCCAGCAGTCCGGGCAGTGGCGGGACACCGCGATCGTGCTGGCCTACGACGACTCCGACGGCTGGTACGACCACGCCCCGTCGAAGATCGTCAACGGCTCGCACGACCCGAACCTGGACTCCCCGATCTGCGCCGACGCACGGATCCCGCTGGGCGGCTACGCCGACCGCTGCGGCTACGGCCCGCGGCTGCCGCTGCTGGTGATCTCGCCGTACAGCAGGACGAACTTCGTCGACCACACCCGCACCGACCAGACCTCGGTCCTGCGGTTCATCGAGGACAACTGGCGCACCGGGCGCATCGGCGACGGGTCCTACGACAGCCGCGCAAACCCGTTGTGGCACATGTTCTCCTTCGACCACCGGCCCGGCGCCGGCCGCGTCACCCTCGATCCGGGCACGGGCGCGGTAGTCGGCCACTGACGCGTGTCGCCGCCCGCCCGGCAGGTTGTCGCGGCGGCAACCTGCCGGGCGAGGGGCTACTCCGCCGAGTGCCGCGTGGTCTCGAAGAAGCCGTCCCCGTCGGTGTCGATCTTCACGCTGTCGATGTCGCCGTCCTGGTCCTTGTCGATGCCGACGAAGTCCATCTCGCCGTCGCCGTCCCGGTCGAGCATGACCTGGTTCGCGACACCGTCGCCGTCATCGTCGATGACGATCTTGTCGACCTTGCCGTCGCCGTCGCGGTCGTAGGCGATCATGTCGACCTTGCCGTCACCGTCCCGGTCGTAGGCCGCCACGACCGGATGGATGGCGTCCTTCTCCGCGTCCTCGACGGCCATCCCCATCGGCCCCATGTCGTACCTGCTCAGATCGTCGTCGCTCATGCCGAAGCTCCCTCTCGCCTGAAGTACAGCGGTCTCCACCTGAGCCGGGAACATACGCGTACGCCGCCACGCGCGGTGCCGGTTCGACGGAAATGTCAGGAGTCGAGGTAGCGGCTCAGCTGGGTCGCCGCGGTGAGCATCGCGAGGCCCTGCGCGGTCAGCTTCTGCTGCCAGTCGTCCAGCGCCCGGTTCAGCGCGCCGGTACCGCCCGCCGTCCGGATCTGCTCGACCACCGTGGCGATGTGTTCGAGCGGGTAGCCGCCGCGCCGGAGCAGGTGGGCGAGTTCGGCATCGCGGACGTCGCTCGCGCGGAAGACGCGGTATCCGGTGGCCGGATCCCTTGCGGGATCGACGATCCCGGCGCTCTCCCAGTTGCGCAGCGTCGCCGCGGTGACGCCGAGATGATGCGCGAGCTCGCCGATGGTCCGGAGGTCGCCGGCGCGGTCCGCGGGCGCCTCGGCGGTCAGGTGGTTCACCGCTTTCCGCACCAGGTCGAGCGTTTCGCGGTCGCGGAGCACCTGGTGGTGGCCGCGATCGATGACCGTCAGCGCCTCGGCGAGCGCGTCCCGGTGCAGGGCCGTCATGATCCGGCCGGCGGCGGGGTACCCGTAGGCCGCGACGAGCGCGAGGTAGGCACGCAACGCCGCCGCGTGCGTCTCGGTGTAGATCCGGTAGCCGCTGCGGGTGCGCTCCGCGGGCGGGAGGAAGCCGTCGCTCTCGTAGTTGCGGACCGCCTGGGGCGAGATGCCGTGCTCACGCGCGAGGTCGGCCGGCCGAAGGTTTGCCATCGGTTTGAAAGTTACCGCACCGATCCCGTGGCCAGCGCGGACAAAGTCTCAACCGTTCTGTCAACGATACGCTTGAGACCTATGACTCAGGACATCCGAGACTTTCTCACCCCTTCCTGCGACCTGCTGGCACTCGGCGAGCCGACACACGGCGAACCGGTGTTCCCGCGGATCCGGAACGAGCTCTTCGCCCAGCTCGTCGACCGCGGGTTCCGGTCGATCGCCCTGGAGATCGACCGCGTGGCGGCGCTCGTCGTGAACGACCACGTCCAGGAGGGCACCGGAGACCTCGACGCGGTGCTGAAGGAAGGGTTCTCCCACGGCTGGGGCGCGCACGAGCCCAACCGGGAGCTCGTCACCTGGCTGCGCGAGTACAACGAGAACCGTCCGCCGCACGAGCGGCTGGCGTTTCACGGCTGCGACGCGCCGACGGAGAACACCAGCGCGCCCAGCCCGCGCGGCTACCTCGAACACGTCCGCGACTACCTGCACTCCGACGTCGACATCGCGGGTGTCGCGGGGGACGACGAGCGGTGGGGCCGCACGGAAGCGATCCTCGACCCGGCGCAGTCGCCCGGCGCCACGGCCGAGGCGCCGCGGCTGCGCGTGCTCGCCGACGACCTGCTCGCCGCGCTCCACGCGCGGGCACCGGAGCTGATCGCGGCGACGTCACGCGCCCGGTGGTGCACGGCCAGGACACACCTCACCGCCGGGATCGGACTGCTCCGCTACCACCAGCAGGCGGCGGAACCCCTCGAACTGAACGTGCGGATCGCCCGGCTGCTCGCCTCCCGGGACGTGCTCATGGCACAGAACCTCACCGAGATACGCGACATCGAAGCAAGACGAGGCCCGACGCTGGTCTTCGCGCACAACACCCACCTGCGCCGCACGGTGAACGGCGCGCAGGACACCGCCTGGTTCGGCGCGGGCGCCATCGTCGCATCTCTCGTGGACGAGCGGTACGTCTTCGTCGCGGGCAGCCTGGGCCGCAGCGAGGTCCACGGGATCCCGGAGCCCGAACCGGATTCCTACGAAGGCGTCCTGCAGAGCCGGTTCCCCACATGGGGCCTGGCGAGGGCGACCGAGGTCACCGCCACCCGCACGCGCACCAACCCGTTCCACGGCTACTTCCCGCTCGACCAGGGCCTCCTGGACTCGGCAGACGGCGTCCTGCACGCCAACGGCTAGCCGGTGAACCTTTTCGAGGGGCCAGGCGTAATCCCGGCAGGGACATCGACACCCACGACGTGACCCAAGGGAGTTCCGATGGGAACCATCAGCGCCGGCGAAGGAAACTCGAACTACGCTCACGCGGGGCCGAGCGGGCTGCTCTCACCGATCATCTGGCGGATCCTGAGCGCGGTGGCGCTCCTGGCCATGGGCGGGATCCATCTCTACCTCGTCTTCGACGGGGTGGGCGGCATATTGGGCGTCCTGTTCGTGCTCAACGCCATCGGCGGGCTGCTGCTGGCGATCGCCATGCTCGCCGCGCCGCGGCGGCTCCTGGCGGTGGCGAGCGTGCTCAGCCTGCTGTTCCTCCTGGGCACGCTGCTCGCGTTGGTACTCGCGCTGACCGTCGGGCTCTTCGGGATCACCGAGACGCTCGACTTCACGCTCGTCCCGACCACGCTCGTCGTCGAGTCGGTCGGCGTCGTCGTGCTCGCCGTGACGACCGCCCTGACGTTGCGCATGCGGCGCACGCGCGCCGGGCACAGCTGACGGTGCCGCGGCCGCCTGGCCGGACGCCTCCGCGTCCGGCCAGGCGGCGCTGTCAGCCTCCGGCCATGACCACGTAGACGAACGTGAGGATGCTGCCCGGGCCGGACAGCAGGCACACCCCCATCGCGCCGTAGAACGGCTTGTCCTTGACGTACATCGCGGTCATCAGGGCGGCCACGGCGAGGACAACGGCGATCAGAAACACTATTACGGCAACAGTAGCTACAGACATGTATCAGGTCCTTTGTGGAATCGGGTCGACTCGGACCTGTCCCGCGGCACGCGCTCGACAGCGGGATGCGGCACTACGACGTCGCTCGGAGCACGATGAGTGCGAGCGACGCCGGGAACAGGTCAGCTTTCTGCGTGTCCAGCCGACACCGGCGGCGCCCGACCCAGATAGGCCCTCGGTGCCGTGCCGACCATGTCCGTGCTGTCGGCCCCGCCCGAGGGGGACCAGCTCTGCGGCGCGTACCCGCTGGTCGCGTGCGGGCACAAGGCCCGCCCGTCGTCCGGCAGCGTCGTGGTCGGTGCCTGCCGCCCCAGCGCCGCGAGCAGCAGCGCGCGGTAGGGATCGTCATGCGTCACCGTCGCGGCCGACGCATGCGTCCCGACCGGACCGGCATTCACGTCGACGGCGCCCGGGCCCGCGGCCGCGGTCATCCCCAGCAGTACCAGCAACAACGCGAGCGGGAGCCTCAGCCAGCCCGCCCTCGCCGCTGCCCGCACTCGCCCGGCTCCCTCACCACGACAACATCACGACAACCTCACCCGATGTGCCCACACCCTACGTGCCCCGAGCGCACGGGCGTCAGGCCGCGGCACGCCGCTCGAGCAGCGCCTTCACCCGATGCGGGTGCAGCGGGAGCGAGCCGACGCCCGCCCGCAGGGACAGGGCGTCGCGGACGGCGTTGGCGATGGCCGCGCCGGCACCGGCGATGCCGCCCTCCCCCGCGCCGCGGAGTCCGAGCGGGTTACCCGGCGACGGGGAGTCCTCGAAGATCGCGACGTCGACCTCGGGGATGTCGGCGGCGCGCGGCCAGCGGTAGTCACCGAGGGTGGTGGTCAGCGGGTTGCCGCGCTCGTCGTACTCGAGCTCCTCGTACAGCGCGCCGCCGATCCCCTGGACCAGGCCGCCCACCAGCTGGCCCCGGACGAGGGCGGGGTTGACCGCGCGGCCGATCTCGAAGCTGATCCCGTAGCGCAGCACGGTCACCGACCCCGTGCCCTCGTCCACCTCGACCAGGGCGTAGTGCGCGCCGTAGGGATAGGTCATCCCGTCGGCCACGAACGTGCCCCGGCCGACCAGCCCGGGTTCCTCGCCGGTGCGGATGAACCGCGGGCTGAACCGGCGGCGCCTGCCACCTGCGCCAGCCGCCGATGCGGCGCTCGCCGGCCACCGCGGCACCGCCGGCCAGGGTCACGTCCTCGGGTGACACCCCGAGCAGCTCCGCGGCCATCCGGGTGGCCTTGGCGACGACCGCGCCGCGGCCATGATCACCGCGGTGCCGCCGACCACGGTGGAGCGGCTGGCGAACGAGCCCGCGCCGTCGGGCAGGATGTCGGTGTCGGAGAGGACCACGTTCACGGCGCGTGCGCGTCGATGCCGAACTGCTCGGCGGTGAGCTGCGCCATGGCGGTCTCGATGCCCTGGCCCATGTTCGCGCCGCCCATCGCCACCCGCACCGCGCCGGTGCTGCCGATGTCGACCACCGCGCTGTCGTGGCCGAGCCCGGCCTTCTCCAGGATGACCGCGCAACCGGCGCCGACCAGCCGGCCCGACGCCCGCGACCGCGCCGCCTCCGCGCGCCACGCCGGGTAGCCGATCTCGGCGAGCGACTTGTCGAAGTGCCCGAGGTGGTCCCTGCCGTCGAGGTACATGGGCGCGCCGAAGATGCTCATCGGCAACGTCGCCGGCAGCTCCGAGTCGTCGAGCAGGTTGATCCGGCGCAGCTCCACCGGGTCGACCCCGAGCTGGTCGGCGGCGAGGTCCATCGCGTGCTCGCGGACGAAGTTGTTCTGGAACCGGCCCGGTGCGCGGTAGGTGCCGATCGGAGTCTTGTTGGTGGTGACCAGGTGCACCTTCGAGCTGAACGCGGGCAGCCGGTACGGGCCGCCCATCATGCCGGCGGTCAGCGTGGCCACCACCGCGCCGTGCGTGCGCATGTACCCGCCGATGTCCTGCCACGCCTCGCCGCGCAGGCCGATCAGCCGGTGCCGCTCGTCGAACGCCAGCTCGATCCGGTGCTCCTGCTCGCGTGCGTGGTTCGCGGCCACGAGGTGCTCGGCCCGGTCCTCGGTCCATTTCACCGGCCGGCGGGTGCGCAGCGCCAGGAACGGCACCAGCATGTCCTCGGGATAGAACTCGCCCCGGATGCCGAAACTGCCGCCGGCGTCGGTCTCCAGCATGTGGATCTTGTGGTCCGGCAGCCCGATCATGCCGGCCATCACCCGGCGGTTGGCGTAGGGCACCTTGGTGGCACCCCAGACGGTCATCCGGCCGGTCCGCTCGTCGAACTCGGCGACCAGTCCTCTCGGCTCCAGCGGGGTGCCGGTGTGCCGGCCGATCCGCAGGTCCGCGGTCACCACGTGAGCCGCGCCGGCGAACGCGGCGGCCACGTCGCCGTAGCCGAACTCGACCACGCCCACCTCGGCGCGGGCTCCGCCCCAGCACTCCGGCGTCAGGTCGGCGGCGGCGCGGGCGTCCAGCGCCACCGGCAGCTCCTCGATGTCGAGCCCGACCCGCTCGGCGGCGTCCTCGGCGAGGTACGGGTCCTCGGCCACCACGGCGGCCACCGGATCGCCGACGTAGCGGACGAACTCGCCGGCGAGCGGCGCCTGCAGGTAGGCCGTGAAGTCCAGGTTCGGGGAGAGCTGGCGGACGGGGATGCGCGGCTCGCCCGGCAGGTCGGCGGCGGTGATCACGTCGACGACCCCGGGCATCGCCAGCGCCTCGGCGATGTCGACGGCCCGGATCCGGCCGTGTGCGACCGGCGAGCGCACCACGCGCAGCCACAGCTGGCCGGAGCGGACGACGTCGTCGTGGAACCGGCCGCGGCCGTGCAGCAACCGCTCGTCCTCGAGGCGGCGGACCGATTTCCCGACAACGTTCATGACGCGTCCTTGTCCGAGGTGGCCGACTCGACCGCGGTCACGATCGACCCGTATCCGGTGCAGCGGCAGAGGTTCGCCGACACGCATTCGGTGATCTCGTCCCGGTTCGGCGTGCCGGAGCGCAGCAGCGCGGTGCACAGCATCAGCATGCCGGGCGTGCAGAACCCGCACTGCAGCGCGTGGTTCTCGCTGAACGCCCGCCGCAGCGCGCCGCCGGCGGGATCGTCCACAAGGGATTCGACGGTCTCGACGGACGTGGCGTCGGCCTGGGCGGCCAGAATCAGGCAGGACCGCGCCGGCTCGCCGTCGACGAGCACGGTGCAGCTGCCGCAGTGGCCGGTGTCGCAGCCGACCGTCGTGCCGGTATGGCCGAGGTCGCGGCGCAGCACGTCGACCAGGCTGCGCCGCGCCGACACGTGGAGCTCGTGCGTGACGTCGTTCACGGTGAGCTTGATCGGCACCAGGTTCTCACGTTCGGTGGTCATCGGCCTTCCTCCTTGGCGAGCGAGGCCCGCACTGCGCGCACCAGCAGCGTCTCGGCCACCCCCCTGCGGTACTCCGGGTCGCTCGGCGGTTCCAGGCCGCTGACCGCCGCCCTGGCCACCACGTCGATCGCGGCCGGTTCGGGGGTCCCGCCGAGCAGTGCCCGCTCGGCCGCGTCCATCCGCACCGGGCGGTCGGCGACGCCGTCCAGGGCCAGCCGGGCCCTTGTCACCCGGCCGTCGGCACCGGTGTCGATGGCCGCGGCCGCCGCCACGACGGCCTGGTCCCCACGCTGGACGGCGTACTCGACCAGCGCCGCCGTCGGCGCCGGTTCGGGCAGGCGCAGCTCCACGACGAGCTCGTCGTAGGCCGCTGCGGTCCGATGTGGACCGAGCAGGAAGTCCGCCGCGGCGACGACCCGCTCGCCGTCCGGACCGCGAAGCACGATCCGCGCGTCGAGCAGCACCGCGAGCAGGCACCATTCCGAACCGGGAGCGGCGTGGGCGATGCTGCCGCCGATCGTGCCTCTGGTGCGGATCGGCAGGTGTCCGATCAGTCCGGCGGCCTCGGCCAGGACGCCGAACGCGGCGAGCAGCCCGGGATCGCCCATCCGTTCCAGGTCGGCATGCCGGGTGAGCGCGCCGATGCGCAGGCCGTCGCCGTCCCGCCGCACGTAACGCAGGCCGGTCAGCCGGCCGATGTCGACCACGGTGGCCGGCCGGGCCAGCCGCTGGTTCAGCAGCGGAAGCAGGCTCTGGCCGCCGGCCAGGACCCGGGCGTCGCCGCCGGCGGACCGCAGCAGCGCGCCGGCCTCCTCGACCGACTCCGGTCTCAGGTAGGTGAAACTCGCCGGCCGCATGTCAGGGGTTGTTGGCCGGCGGGACGACCAGCGTCTCGTGCCCGAGCTGGCGCATGAGGTCGGCGATGTCGAAGTGCGCCGAGCGCTCGATCACCTTCTCGCCGCGGAACCGGTCGATGCCGATCGCGGTGAACGTGGCCTTCCTGCCCGACGGCGCCAGGCCGCGGAACGGGCCGAGCTGCGTGCCGATGCACTCCACCCGGGTCACCACGACGTCGCCTTCGGCGACCTGCTCCTGCACCATGTCGCTGATGTCCGGGAAGGCGGTGCGGAACGCCCGCACCCAGCTGCGCACCCCGTCCGGGCCGCTGAGGTCGAACTGCGGCCAGTAGAAGTCCTCGTGGAACAGCTCGTCGGCCAGGTGCAGCCGGCCGTTGGTGATGATCTCCTCGAACAGCAGGGCGATGCGCGCCTTGCGGATCTCGGGCGTGGTGCCGGACGGGATGTCCATGGCCGTTTCCCCTTTCTAGGCGGCGTTCCTGGCGCGCTCGGTCTCCAGGCGCAGGTCGAGCTGGGCGTAGTCCTCGTTGGCCAGGCCGACGGCCTCGTCGAGGGGCATCACGGTGGGCAGGGCGAACCGGTCGACGATCGCGTCGAGCCGCTCGGTGAACGAGCCGCTGACGATGAACACCGGGATCTTCAGCTCGGTCAGCGTGGACAGCAGCTTCTCGTCGATCAGCGTGCGGAACCCCTCGTTCATCGGCCGGTGCCCGTCGTCGGCGATCGGCAGCTCGTGCCGCAGGTGCACGAAGGCGTCGAAGGTGTCCTTGACGTGGCGGCGGAAGGCGTGGCCGAACTGGTCCACCACGTTCTCGAAGAACGGCATGTCCGGGTGCGGCTCGGCCACGCCGTCCCGGGTGGTGTTGGGATCCATGCCGTAGCGCACCCGGGCCGCACCGTAGAGCCACTCCTGCAGTGACGAGCCGTCGGAGATGAAGTGCTCGCCGAGCTTGGCCTCGTGGACGGCCCGGCCGACGTGGCGCAGCATCATCAGCTGGAGGAACTCGGCCGGCGTCACGTCGGCGAGCTTCTTGCCGGGCAGCGCGCCGGGCATGATCTCCCGGATGGCCTTGGCCAGGGTCCGGGGAATGCCGGTGTAGTGGGACAGGGCCATCACCGACCGGGTCTTCCCCGATGAGTAGGTGCCTGAGACGGCCAGCTTCATCGAATGTCTCCTTAGGATGCTGCTGACGCGGTGACGGGCAGCTGGTGGGTGAACGAGCACTTGAGGCTGACCCCGCCGCACTCGCCGGCGATCTCGACGTTGCGCCAGGTCGCCCCGCGCAGCGGGATCAGCTCTTTCCCGGTCACGGAGACCGTGGTGGCGAGCGGTGCCGGGTACGGCCGGTCCGGGGCGGTGGACTCCAGCACGGTGCGCACCATCCACAGCGTGTTGCTGTCCCGCCGCTGCACCGCGTCCAGCTCGTACATGAGCACCTGGGCGAGCTGCAGGTCGACCACGAAACAGTCCACCATGGACACCGACGGCTGCCAGGCGCCCTCCAGGCCGGCCGGGTGCGGCACGCTGCCGGCGACCGGCTCGAGGCGGACGGCCGCGCTGCCGCGCAGCTCCGCCATGTCGATCACGACGTCCTCGACGTGCTGCTGCTTGTCCTTGAAGCCGCCGCCGAAGTACCGCGCCACGCCGTCGCCGAGCACGTCGTCGAGGGTGGCGAACCGGGCGCCCGCCTCGGCCCGCTCCCCGATCGGGTGCTGGATCGAGTACCGCGCGCTCATCGCGCCGACCGTCGTCGCGTAGACCGACTCGTAGCGCCCCGGCTGGTCCGCAAGCTCCTTGGTGGACACGAGCTCGGCGGTGCCGTCCAGGCCGTCGAGGTCCTCCTGGGGCGCGTTGCCGGCCCGGATGACGACCTTGCGCAGCCACATCGTGGCCCGGGCGTTCTCGTCGAGCCCGCAGGCGTGCGCCAGGTGCGCCTCGCTGAGCTGGGCGCCGAGCAGCAGCATGTCCACGGTGCTCAGGTGCGGCGGGATGTCGATCTTGCCCTTGCTCGACCAGTCGTGCGGGTACTCGACGGTGACCTTCGCGCGGGTGCCCTGGCCGACCACCAGTGGGTCCACCGACAGGTGGGTGACCCGGTGGTCCACCCGGCGGAAACCGCGGCCGAAGAACCGGTTGTCCGCCGGGCCGAGGTAGTCCTCGATCGACGAGTAGCGGAGTTCTGTGTGAGACACCTGACGGTCCTCTCTCAGGCGGCGACGGAGACCGCGTTCTCGTAGGCGGCGACCAGTTCGGTGATCCCGTGGACGTCCACAATGGACAGGTCGCCTTCGGCGAACGGGTCGGCGCCGACGGCCGCCTCCAGGCGGATCAGCAGGCGGGCCAGTGCCAGGGAGTTGAGGCTGAGGTCGGCCAGCGCCTCCTCGCCGGTGAGCGTGGGTACCGGCTCGTCGTCCTCCAGATCCTCCTCGAGCAGGGTGTGCAGCTCGTCGAGCACCGCGTCTCGCACGTCGGCCTTGGCTAGCATGTGATTCCTCCATCCACGACAACTGTCTGTCCGGTGACGAACGATGCCGACGGCGAGCACAGGTAGAGCGTCGCGTCGGCGATTTCCTCGATCCGCGCCAGCCGGCCGAGCGGCGTCCGGCGCTGGATCCGGGTGCGGTTCTGGTCGGTCACCTCGGCCGTCATGTCGCTGTCGAAGAAGCCGGGCACCACGGAGTTCACCCGGATGTTCAGCGCCCCGAGCTCGCGGGCGAGGCTGCGGGTGAACCCGTCCATCCCGGCCTTGGCCGCCGCGTACACCGAGACCCCGCGGTAGCCCCGGACCGCGTTGATCGACGACACGTTGACCACCGCGCCGCCGCCGTTGCGGCTCATGGCCTTGACGCACGCCTGGGTGAGCATGATCCCCGCGGTGAGGTTGGCCGTGATCAGCGAGGCGATCTTCTTGGGCGGCAGGGTGAGCAGCAGCTCCTGGCGCTGCAGGACGGCGGCGTTGTTGATCAGCATGTCGAGCCCGCCGAACGTGCGGACCGCGCCGGACACGAACGCCGACATGCTGCTCAGGTCCTCGAGATCGGCCGCCTGCCACCAGAAGCGGTCCGGGTGCTCGGCGCTGGTCTGCTCGATGAAGTCGTTGCTGGTGCGGCTGAACGTGGCGATCTTCCAGCCCTCGTCGAGCAGCCGTTCGATCAGGACCCGGCCGAGGCCGCGGCTTCCGCCGCTGACCGCGGCCACGCCGGCCTGCTCGGGACCCGGCGCCGCTCACGCCGCTCTCCTGATCTTCTTGAACCGCTCGCCGTGCTGGGCCTGCGTGGTCACCTCGACGAGCGCGGGCACCTTGAACGCCTCGAGCCGGGTCATGCAGTACTTGCGAATCCGCCTGCGCGCCAGGCGCTCGTCCTCGGGCAGGGCCAGCTGCACGGTGGCCTTGACGGCCATGCCGGTGATGTGACTGGTGATCCCGGTGACGGTCGCCTCGGCGATGTTGTCCAGGCCCAGCAGGACGTTCTCGACCTCGGTCGGGTAGACCTTCTCGCCGCCGACGTTGATGATCTCCGAGCGGCGGCCGAGGATGCGCACCCACTCGCCGTCGACCTCGACGACGTCCTCGGTGTTGAAGAACCCGTCCTCGTCGAACGGCGCGGGCGCGTTGAGGTAGCCCAGCATCGCCATGTCCGACCGGATCCACAGGACGTTGTCGATGATCTTGTGCCGGAAGCCCTCGCCGCCGAGCTTGATCCACAGCGTGTCGTCGCCGCGGGACTTGGTGGGCAGGATGCCCAGCTCGGACAGTCCGTAGGTCTGCTTGAGCCGGACGTTCGGCAGCTCCGCCTTGAGCTGGCGCAGGGTTCGCAGCGGCATCGGCTCGGTGCCGTAGGTGATCAGCTTCAGCGAGCTGGTGTCGTAGCGCCGCAGTGCGCCGGAGACCAGCAGCATGTTGAGGAACGTCGGCGTGGTCGGCAGCACCTCCACCCGATGCTCGGCGATGGTGGCGAGCACCTGGTCCGGGGTGCGGTCGGCCGACCGTGATCAGCGTGCCGCCCTGGCTGAGCGTGTGCAGCATCGTGTTGATGCCGCCGATGTGGTCGTGGTTGAGGAACGACATGATCCGGGGGGCCGTCTTCGGCTCGCCGTACCGGGCGATCATCTTGGCGAAGTCCAGCACGGTCGCCTTGCTGCGCCCCGTGGTTCCCGAGCTGAACAGCACCAGGCCCGGGCCGGGTGGCCTCGCGCAGTTGGCTGTAGATCTCGTGGTCGGCGGTGACCCCGGTCAGCTCGCAGTGCCGGTTGCCCTCGTCGTCGATCGTGATGACCGCCTCGGCTTCGGCGATCTCCAGGAACTCGTCGCGCTTGGCGTCCGGCAACCGGGTCAGCGGCACCACGATCGCGCGCCGCTCCATCAGCGTGAACAGGGCCGCGCACAGCGCGAAGGACCAGGAGCCCTCCAGCGTTATCACCTGCCCGGTGCCGATACCGCGCTCGTCGAGGTAGGAACGCCAGCTCGCGATCTCTTCCCGCAAGTCGGGATAGGAGTATTCGTGGCCGCCGAACACGATGCTGTCCGCGTGGGGAAAATGCTTCAGTCTGTCGAGATAGGAAGCACACGCCCGGCCGTAGGTAGATCCAGGTAAAGTCACCGTTCAGAACCCCATCGAATCGACTGCTCAGGTCTGTGACGAAGCCAGTGGAGATCCGGGCGACATCTTCGTCAGTTCCCGTGGGACGCTCCCCGTGCGGCCTCGATCCCGAGAATGTCACAGGCTTGCACGGCGAACTTCCTTCAACTTGCTCTGAGATATCCGAGAGCGAAATTGAGTTCGCGGTCCCAGATCCGCCACCATGCCTGTGAGCCGCTGGAACGCGGTCAGATCGGTGATCGAATATCCGACCGATAATGCGCATGTTCAGTCGAGATTATGACGTTCGAATTGACTCGACTTCAAGGCTGAATCCAGTCGAACGAAGATCGCGCTTTGATCTCCGTTTGCCGCTGTCAATATTCGCCGCTATGTCTGGTTTGCCTGGTCTGTCGTCATTTATTCGGACATTTGACGTCAGTCGAAAAAGGACTTCTTCCAAAGTGCTAAATCTGCCGCCGGCCATCGCTCCGGCCGACCGGTTCTCCTATTGTTGGTCGCATGTCTGACAAGCCTGCCGGGATGCGCGGTCGCGCATCCGATCATGTCCTCGACGCCGAGAACGCTCTCAATCCGCGCCGGTGGCTGATCCTGCCGTTGGTCCTGGCCGCCATGTTCATGGCCCAGTTCGATCTCTATGTGGTCAACGTCGCGGCCCCGTCCCTGCAGAGCAGCCTGGGTGCCGGCCCGGCCGCCCTCGAGCTGATCGTCGGCGGGTACGCCTTCGCCTACGCGAGCGGCCTGATCACCGGGGGCCGGCTCGGCGACCTGCTGGGTCACCGCAAGGTGTTCCTGCTCGGCACGCTGGCGTTCACCGCCGCGTCGCTGCTGTGCGGTCTGGCGCAGACCCCCACCCAGCTCGTCATCACCCGCCTGCTGCAGGGCATCGCGGCGGCGGCCATGGTTCCCCAGGTGCTGGCGCTGATCACGGCGGTCTTCCCGGTCGTCGAGCGGGCCAGGGCGCTGGCCTGGTTCGGCGTGACCATGGGCGTCGGGGCAGTCGCCGGCCAGGTCCTGGGCGGCGCGCTGCTCGAAGCGGGCGTGTTCGGCCTCGGCTGGCGGGTCATCTTCCTGGTGAACCTGCCGATCGGGCTGCTGTCGATCGCCTTCGCGCAGCGCCTGCTGCCGCGCCACACCTCGACCGCCCGGCCGAGGCTCGACCCGCTCGGCATGGTCGGGATGTCGCTCGCGCTCGCCCTGTTGCTGGTCCCGCTGGTTATCGGGCGGGCCGAGGGCTGGCCACTGTGGACCTGGCTGTGCCTGATCGCGTCCGTCCCGGTCTTCGCGCTGACGTTGCTGTGGGAGCGGCGGCTGGTGGCGCGCGACGGCCAACCGGTCCTGAACGTGGCCCTGTTCCGGCACAAGGCGTTCAACATCGGCCTGCTGGTGAACGTCGGCGCGTTCGCCTCGTTCCACAGCTTCATGTTCACGCTCACCCTGGTGCTGCAGGGCGGGCTCGGCCTCAGCCCGGTCCAGGCCGGGCTGACCTTCATGCCGCTCGGCATCGCCTTCTCCGTGGCGTCCATCAGCGCCCGGTCGCTGATCGCGAAGCACGGTGCCCGGGTGATCACCATCGGCACGGTCATCGCGACGATCGGCCTCGCCTCGCTGCTGGTGGTGCTGAGCATCTCCGGCTCGAGCACGAACGCGGCCATGGTGATCGTGCCGATGATGGTGGTCGGCCTCGGCAACGGCCTCGCGGTACCCGCCCTGATCGGCGCCGTGCTCGCCGGCATCACCGCGCAGCACGCCGGCGCCGCGGCGGGCGTGCTGACCACCGCCCAGCAGTTCGCCAGCGCCATCGGCATCGCGGTGATCGGCGGCGTGTTCTTCCAGACCCTCGGCTCGCGGCAGGGAGTCGAGGGCTATGTCGGCTCGCTGATCTGGGTGGCCGTCATCTCCGGAGCGGTCGCCCTCGCCGCGGCCGCGGCGAGCCTCCTGCTCCCCCGCCCGGCCAAGAAGGCCGTCGAGGCAGCCCCGGCTACCGCCGTTGCGGCGCCGCCGAAGGCCGCCTAGTCCGCCGCGGCAGCCACGGACCGGAGTCCGTGGCTGCCGCTGGTCGGGTTGGTCAGAACACCTCGAGGCAGCGTGGCTCGTCGTGGTACAGGAAGGCCAGCGACGCCTGGGCCAGTGTGCCGGGCCGGCACTCGCGGACCCGGCCGGCGGCGGCCAGGGTGTTCAGGCGGGTGCCGCCGAGGAAGGCCGCGCCCAGTGCCGACACGTCCAGCGCCAGGTCGGCCGGGGCGTCGGTGCGGGTGACCTCGGCCCGCCCGTCCGGGCCGGCCACCAGCCGCCACCGGCCGGCGTTCCACGGGCACAGCTCGTCGTCCACCGCGAGGACCACGTCGAGCGGGACCAGGAAGCGTCTGGCCATCAGCGCCCAGTCGACGTCGACCAGGCGCACCCAGAGCGCGTCGAACATCGTGCGCACGGCCGCCCGCGGGTCGGCGAGCATGTGCACCAGCGGGTCGTCGATGCCCACCCGCAGGGTCACCTCGCCGACCAGGTCGATGTCCAGCAGGTACCGCACGATCGCCGCGTAGGCCGCCGGGTTCGCGGCGACGAGCGCGTGCACGTTCACCGCCGAACGTGGACCGCGCTCCTGCCAGTTCAGCCGCGCGCGATAGACGGCGTAGGCCTGCGGATGGACCGCGAACCGGTACCCGGTCTGACCGTCGCGGCGCCCCGGCCCGTCGAACAGGTGGTACTCCCAGGCGCCACCCGTCCGGTCGAGCTGGCCGGCGCGGGCCTGCCACACCCGGTCGTAGACGTCGCGGACGAGAGGCAGCGCCCGCTCGCGGGGCAGCTCGCGAACCGGCGCGGGATCGACCTCGACGTCGCGGCGGAACGCCGTGCCGCGCGGGATCGCCAGCCGGGCGCCCTGCGTCGCGGGCCCGTACCCGAAACGCCCGTAGATCCCGCCCTCGGACGCCCACAGGATCGCCAGCGGCTCCCCCGCCTCGTGCAGCAGCTCCAGCTGGCTGCGCATGATCCGGCTCAGCACACCCCGCCTGCGATGCCCCGGCGCGACGCCGATCGAGGTCACCGCACCGGCCGGGACCGGGTCGCCGCCGGGCACGACGACGCGGCGGGTCAACAGCTGGCCGGTGCCGATCATGGTCTCGCCGTCGAACACCGCGTGGCTGCGCGCCGGCTCGAACACGGTGCGTTCCTCGGCGAGGAACTCCTCGCTCTGGTCGGTCAGGAAGGCTCTCGCCAGCACGTCACTGAACGTGGGCAGATCCGCCTCGGTCAGCGTCCGGATCGTGAGCGGTTCGTCCTCGTGCGGCGGTTCGGCCATTTCGCAGTGATACGCGAGCGCGCCCGATCGCGCGACCCAATATTTCCGCACTAGACTTCGGCAAGGCGCTGGTTGGAGGAACGGAGACTCGGTGGCGGACTGGGGCGATCTGGTCGCTTACATCAGGTACTCCTATGACGTGATCCAGTACGAACCGGACGAAGTCCGCATCCGTATGTCGTTCGCCAAGGATCACGAGGACGTCCTCGGCCGGCGGCAGATCATGGTGGTCGCGCACGAGATCCTCGACCAGAAAGAGGACTGGGTGCAGATCGCGACGCCGTTCGCGCGGGTCGAGCAGGTCGATCTGCAGGAGGTGCTCACCGAGGTCGGCAACACCATCGTGGTCGGGGGCGTCGCGCTGATGGGTGACTTCGTGGTGTTGCGCCACTCGCTGCCGCTGATCAACCTCGACATCAACGAGTTCACCGACCCGCTGGACCTCGTCGCCTCCGGGGCCGAGCAGCTCGAACGCCGGTTCACCGGCCGCGACGAGTTCTAGTCCGGCGCGCTCCGCCAGTTCGGTACGCCGAGCACGATCAGCCGCAGCCGCTTCTGCGCGATCGACACGATCCGGTCGTCGGCCTCCGTGTCACCGGGACGCACCTCGAGTAGATCCGTCACGCTGGCCAGCATCGCCGTCACGATGAGGTCGGCCATCATGTGCAGGTCCTCAGTGGACCAGTCGCGCAGGTAGTCGAACCGGGCCAGGTCGATCGCGAGCTCGCTGGCGAACAGCTTCAGCTCGACGGCGATGGCGCGGGAGACCGGGCCGGTGCCGCTGTAGCGCTCCCGGATGAGGAACCGGAAGTGGTTCTCGTTGCCCCGCACGTGTTCGCACAGCGTGCGGACCGAGGCGCGGATGATGTGCTCGGTGGTCGTGCGGTCGCTGCGTGCGGACCGGATCATCCGGCGCAGCGTCCGCATGGACTCCGCCACCAGTTCCACGCCGAGCTCGTCCATCGACGTGAAGTGGCGGTAGAACGCCGTCGGCACGATCCCGGCGCGCTTGGTGACCTCGCGCAGGCTCAGGTTCGCGAACCCGCGGTCGGCGAGCAGTTCCAGTGCCGCGTCGAGCAGGGCCTGCCGGGTGCGCTGCTTGCGTTCCTGGCGGCTGACGGGCTCGGCGGTCACGTCGATCACGGTACGGGTACGCGCACTATCGGCCATCTCACACCACCTTGACGAGCCCGCGACGATGCAGTGCACTGTTCAGTGTACAACCGTTCACCGAAACTGGAGGACGCGAGGAGGTGCCATGACATCACTGCTGCCCCGGGCCCGCCGCCTGGCCTCGCTGGCCGAGGCCCTGCTCACCCCGCACGGCATGGACCGCTACCTCGAGCTCATCGACCCGATGCTGGTGCGCCGCGAGATCCGCGGGGTGGTCACCGACGTCCGGCGGCAGACCGCGGACACGGTCACACTGACGATCCGGCCGAGCCGGGCGTGGCGCGGGTTCACCGCCGGTCAGTACGTGCGGGTCTCGGTGGACATCGACGGGATCCGGCGCACCCGCTGCTACTCCCCCGCCTGCTCCCAGCACCGCGCGGACGGCCTGCTCGAGCTCACGATCAAGGCGGATCCTCAGGGCCTCGTGTCCCGGCACCTGCACCGGACCGCCGCGCGCGGCACGGTGCTCGGACTGTCCCAGCCGGACGGCGGGTTCACCCTGCCGCAGCGGCGGCCGGACCGGGTCCTGCTGGTCAGCGGCGGCAGCGGGATCACGCCGGTGCTGTCGATGCTGCGCACCCTCGTCGACGAGGGACACGCCGGCGACGTCACGTTCCTGCACTACGCAAACCGTGCCGAGGACGTGCTCCACCGCGCCGAACTGGCCGCGCTCGCGCGGCGGCACCCGGGCCTGCGCGTCGTGCTCGCCTACACGGACCGCGACGAGGGCGGGGACCTGCACGGGTTCTTCTCCGCCGGCCACCTGGCCGCCGCCGCGCCCTGGTACCGCGACGCGCAGACCTACCTGTGCGGGCCGAAGCCGCTCATGGACTCGGTCCGCGAACTGTTCGAGGCGCAGGATTTGAGTGAACGACTGCACACCGAAGAGTTCACGCCACCCGCGTTGACCTTCGACGCCGCCGACGCGAAGGGGCAGATCCGCTTCGCGCACAGCGGCAAGGAGTTCCCCAACACCGGCAAGCCCCTGCTGGAGCAGGCCGAGGACGCCGGGCTGTCGCCCGAGCACGGCTGCCGGATGGGCATCTGCTTCTCGTGCACCAAGGTCAAGACCTCCGGGCAGGTCCGGAACGCGAAGTCCGGCGCCGTGTCCGGCGAAGAGAACGAAGAGATCCAGCTCTGCATCTCCGTCCCCGTCGGGGACGTCGAGATCGCGGGCTGACCACGCAACCTTCATGAAGGAGTCACCATGACCGGCCTTCAGGACCGTCTCACCCCCGAGCAGGTCGAGGAGTTCGGCCGAGAGCTCGACGAGCTGCGGCAGCGCATCGTGGCCGACCTCGGCGCCGAGGACGTCACGTACATCCACAACGTGATCAAGACCCAGCGTGGCCTGGAGATTCTCGGCCGCGGGCTGCTGTTCGCCGGCTTCTTCCCGCCGGCGTGGATCGCCGGCGTCGGCGCGCTGTCCCTGTCCAAGATCCTGGACAACATGGAGATCGGGCACAACGTCATGCACGGCCAGTACGACTGGACCCGTGACCCGGCGCTGAGCTCGCAGCGGTTCGAGTGGGACACCGTCGCGCCCGCCGAGAACTGGCGCCACTCGCACAACTACATCCACCACACGTTCACGAACATCTTGGACAAGGACCGCGACATCGGTTACGGCATCCTGCGGATGGACCCGGCACAGCGGTGGCACCCGTACTACCTCGGGAACCCCGTGTACGCGGCGCTGCTCGCGGTGTTCTTCCAGTGGGGCGTGATGCTGCACGACCTCGAGTTCGAGCGAATCGTGAAGGGCGAGCGGACGTTCGCCGACACCAAGGGCGTCGTCGCGAAGATGGTGCGCAAGGCGTCGCGCCAGATCGGCAAGGACTATCTGTTGTTCCCGCTGCTGACCGGACCGCTGGCGCCGCTGACCTTCCTCGGCAACGCGACCGCGAACCTGACGCGCAACCTGTGGGCGTTCGCGATCATCTTCTGCGGGCACTTCCCCGCCGACGTGGAGAGCTTCACCGAGGCGGAGACCGAGAACGAGTCGCGGGGGCAGTGGTACCTGCGCCAGATCCTCGGCTCGGCGAACATCACCGGCGGGCCGCTGTTCCACATCCTGTCCGGCAACCTCTCCCACCAGATCGAGCACCATCTCTTCCCGGACATCCCGGCCCGCCGGTACCCGCAGATCGCCGGCGAGGTGCGGGCGATCTGTGCGAAGTACGGCCTGCCGTACAACACCGGCGGCCTGACCAAGCAGCTGACGTCGGTGGCCAGGAAGATCGTGCGGCTGGCGCTGCCCTGGGTCGGCGAGCCCCGGCGGCCCGCCCCGGAGCCGTCTACGCTCGATCGCGGCAAGTGTGACAAACGGCTCGCGGCAGCATAGTGGCAGCGTAAGAGGGGCGGACATGGTCGGTCGTTTCGAGAGCGGCAAGGACACGGTCCAAGTACTGACCGAATCCGCGGCGACGCACATCGGGAAGATAGCCATGATCATCACCGGCGCCGTCCGCGACATCGCCAAGGAGACCGGCGAGTGGGTCACCGACGTCATCGAGATGCGAGAAGCAACAGACCGAGCCCGCGCCGACGAGGACCGCTCCCGCGACCACACGGCCGGCGCGGCCACCGACCCCGTCACACCGGCGGAAGGCCGGAACTGACGGGGCGAAGAAATATCGTCGATCAATTCGCTGCGCCTGCGAGCTCAGATCCTTTGTCGGCCGATCGGTAACGCCGGTCGGCCGACTCACGACTGAGGATTGATGAGGCGCAACGAACTTGCTGAACATGAGCGTGCCACGGCCAAAAACACGGATACGGCGAAGCGGCCGCGAACGTCGCTCGAGAAATGGCTCGCTCTCCTGACCGCCATAGCGTCGTTGGCGGCCGCGGGATTGGGGGTGGTTGCCGCGGAGATAAACGTCCAGAAGAACAAAGCCCAGGCAACAGCCGAATCCAGGGACGCGGACCTCTCGACGGTACAGGACGAAAACGACCGGCTGGAGAAGCAGAACAACCAGCTCGCCGCGGAGAACAGCTCGCTGCGTTCCCCGCCGCCGTCCACCGACCCGTCCGAAGAACCATCCGCGAGCACCGCACCCGACGCGTCGTCTCAGTTGCTCAGCGAATTGACACCGTTGAACACGAATGCGGTGAACTCGCCCCGCCCGGTGACCATCGGAACTCAGGTCTATCCGAACAGCTTCACGCTCGGTTGCAGCACAGGCGGACTGTCGGTGACCTTTGCCGTCGCGGGATACGAAAACCTGAAGGCGCGGATCGGCCTGGACAACAACGAGTCCGGCACGGCAGCGAAGTCGGACTACGCGAGCATCATCCGGGTCACGGCCGACAACGGCCGGCAACTAGGGGACGAGTTCCGGATCTCACTGTCGAAACCCGCCGATCTCGCCGTGCCCCTCGACGGCGCGGTGCAGGCGACGATCAAGTGCACCCTCGTCGACCCGCGTGGCGGAACCTCCGGGTACTACCGGGCGGCATTCGGCGACGCGACCATCACGAAATGAGCGAAGACCCGACCATGGGCCGGTGACGGCGGTAGCCGCCGTCACCGGCCACGGGGTCACAGGTCTATCGTCCAGCCTACGATCTGGCCGGTGTCGGCCGCTGCCTGGTCGCTGACTCGCAGGTTCCAGGTGCCGTTCGCCAGCTCACCGGACAGGTCGACCGTGTACGTCTGGTCGATGTTGTCCGTGCTGCCGCCCGTGCGGTTGTGCAGGTTGTACGCCGTGCCGTCCGGCGCGACCAGGTCCACCACGAGGTCACCGATCCAGGTGTGCTGGATGTGCACCTCGACGGCCGCCTCGAAGCTGCCGGAGCCGTCGCAGCCCTCGACCGCGATCGGGCTGTTCACCGTGGTGTTGTCCGGGATGGCCAGGGCCTCCGCGGTGGACTTGGCGTCACAGGTCGTGCTCGGCGGGAACACGGTCCAGCCGAACGCCACGTCGTCGGTCAGGCCTGTGCTGTCGGTGACGGTGGCCGTCACGTCGAAGGAGCCCTCGGTGCTCGGCGTGCCGGAGATCAGCCCGGCACCGTCGATCGCGAGGCCGTCGGGAAGCCCGGTCGCCGACCAGCTGTAGGGGGCGGTGCCGCCGAACGCGTTGAGCTGCACCGAATCCGCGGTGCCCGCGGCGCTGGTCTGCGCGCCGGGGTTGCCGGCGAGCGGAGCACCCGGGGTGCCGTCGGACGGGGTGTACAGCAGCTTGTTCGGCGAGCCCGGCCCCGGGTCGGTGATCTTGTCCGGGGTGCTGTTCGCGACGAGCGCGGCCTGCACGGTGGCCGGCGGGTCGTCCGGGTGGTCGGCGAGCCACAGAGCGGACGCACCGGTCACGTGCGGCGTCGCCATCGAGGTGCCGCTGATGGTGTTGGTCGCGTTGTCGTCGGTGTTCCACGAGGACGTGATGTCCAGGCCCGGCGCGTAGATGTCGGTGCAGGTGCCGTAGTTGGAGAACGAGGCACGCGCGTCGTTGATGTCCGACGCGTTGACCGTGATCGCCTCGGCCACCCGGGCCGGGGTGAAGTTGCACGCGTCGGAGTTGGAGTTGCCGGACGCGATCGCGAAGGTGACACCGGCGGCGATGGCGTTGCGGACGGCGTCCTCGGTGGCCTGGTCGGAACCGGAGGCGCCGAGGCTCATGTTCGCCACGGCCGGCTTGACGGCGTTGGCGGCCACCCAGTCGATACCGGCGACGACGCCCGCGAAGCTGCCGGAGCCGGCGCAGTCGAGGACCTTGACCGCGACGAGCTGGACGCCCTTCGCGACGCCGTACTCCGAGCCGCCGATCGTGCCCGAGACGTGCGTGCCGTGCCCGTTGCAGTCGGTGTCGTTGCCGTCCCCGACGGTGTTGGTGCCCCACGTGGCGCGGCCGCCGAAGGTGCTGTGGGTGATGCGGATGCCCGTGTCGATCACGTACGCGTGCACGTTGGCCGCGGTCGGGGCGTAGGCGTAGTTGTCGTCCAGCGGCAGGTCCCGCTGGTCGATCCGGTCCAGGCCCCAGGACGGCGGGTTGGGCTGGTCGGTCGTCGCGTGCACGACCCCGTCCTGCTCGACGTAGTCGACGAGTGGGTCGGCGGCCATCTTGCGGGCCTGCTCGGCGGTCATGTGCGCGGCGAAGCCGTTGAGCGCGTGGCTGAACACCTTGCGCGCCTGTCCGCCGTACTCGGCGGTGAGCGAGGCGGCCTGCGCCCCGTCCTTCATGACGACGATGTAGCTGTCCTTGATGGCCCCGGCGCGGTTGGCGCCGAGCACCTGGCCCTCGGCGGCGGCAGGCAGGGCCGACACCACGGTCAGCGCGGACGCCGCGGCCGCGGCGAACAACAGGCCACCCAGTCTTCGTGACCAGGACGCGCGAACTTCACCCATGTCAGGGTTCTCCCTCGATTGAGGACAGGCACGCCAAGGCAGGGCCCCGGCGTGCGGTGCAGGGTTGTGTCCGCGCGGACGGGTCAGAGCGTAGCGAGCCGGACTGAGGTGGACAATCACCAACAAAGTGAATGACCACCGGGAGAACTTTCGTTGCATCCTTCAGTGCATCGGAATGGCCCGAAGGCGCTCGTCAAGCTGCTCCTCACGTGCTCCCGCGGTCACAGCCAGCCGGCGTTGCGGGCGATTCGTGCCGCATCGATGCGGTTGTGGGCGCCGACCTTGCTGATCGCGTTCGACAGGTAGTTGCGGACCGTCGCGCCGGACAGGGACAGGCGCGTGGCGATCTGTTCGGTCGGCAGGCCGCTCTCCGCCTCGCGCAGCACGTCGGCCTCCCGGGCGGTGAGCGGCGACGCACCGGTCTCCAGCGCGGCCGCGATCAGGTCCGGGTCGATCACCCGCTCCCCCGCGTACACCCGGCGCACGCCCGCGGCCAGCGCCTCCGCCGGTGCGTCCTTCACGATGAACCCGCGCACGTGGGCCTGCAGCGCCCGCAGGAGAAGGCCCGGCTGGCTCAACCCGGTCAGCACGAGGGTCCGGCAGTCCGGCACGGCCTCGTGCAGCGCGGCCGCCGCGGTCAGGCCGTCCATGCCGGGCAGGTCGATGTCGACGACCGCCACGTCGGGCAGGGTGGCGACCGCGGTCGACACGATCTCGTCGCCCCGGTCGAGCTCGGCGACCACGCGCATGTCCTCCTCCAGCGACAGCAGCGCCACCAGCGCGCCCCGGATCAGGTGCATGTCCTCCGCGACCAGGACCTGGATCATGTGTCTCCCTCACCGGCGGGCACGGTCACCCGCAGTACGAACTCGTCGTCGCGAACGGTGACGGACACCGTGCCGCCCACGGCCGCCGACCGAGCGCGCAGGCCCTCGATGCCGCTGCCGCCCGCGGACCGCGGCGACCGGACCCCGTCGTTGGTCATCTCGACCGAACCGGGCCCGAGGGTGATCGTGCACCGCGTGGCGTCGCTGTGGCGCAGCAGGTTCGTGGTGCCCTCGCGGACCGCCCACGCCAGCACCGGATGCGGGGTCGCGGTGCCCACGACCTCGGTGTCGACGCCGGCCGCGGCGAGCAACGCGGCCGCGGCGGCGACCTCCTCACCCAGCACCGCCGCGTGCTCGTCGCGGGTGATGGCGTACATGTCGTGCAGCGCGTCCCGGGCCGCCTGCGCCACCCCGGCGATCTCGGCGTGCGCCGCGGCGGTGTCGATGGGCAGCAGCCGGACCGCGAGGTCGCCCTTCAACGAGATCGCCGACAGGCTCTGCCCGAGCAGGTCGTGCAGGTCCCGGGACACCCGCACCCGTTCCCGCTCCACGGCCGACTGCGCCAGCTCGGTCCTGGTCTCGTGCAGCTCGGTCAGCAGCCGGACCAGCCGCACGGTGCCGTACAGCGCGAGGATGAACAGCGCCGTGACGGCTCCTATGTAGACGATGTTGACGACCTGCTCGGTGACGCTCATCCCCCGGATGGAGATCCACTGGTACACCACGCAGAACGTCCACGGCACGGCGAAGCCCACCAGCCGGCCCCACCGCCCCGGCAGCGACAGCAGCGACATCGCCGCGGCGCCGAGGGTGATCCCGGGGGTGCCGCCCCAGTCCTCCAACAGCCACGGCACCGGCACGTTGGCGACCAGTGCCTGCAGGGCCAGCGTCGCCGGCCACCCGGCGGGCCGGGTTCCCCGCGCCGCCGCGAACACGTGCCGCAGGTGCAGGAACGCGAGCAGTGCCCCGGCCAGCACGGCGAAGGTGACCAACCCGACAGTCGGCTCCTGATGGTCGCCGCTGATGATCATCACCGGCCCCAGCACCAGGATCGGCAGGTGCATCGCGAGCAGGAACCACGGTGCCCGCCGGACGATCCAGTGTGGATAGTCAGGAAGTGTCATGCCGTCACCTCGGCCGCGACGAGTGGGGTGCCGTTCGCGGTGACCGTGAGCCGGAGCCGGTCGCCGTCCCTGGTGACGGTGATCGCGGCGGTGCGCACGGTGTCGTCGTGCAGCAGCCGGTCGACCGCGGACCGCAGGGTGCCGGTCAGCTCGGCGGAGGCCAGCTCGCCGCGGGGCAGCGTCAGCGCGGTCCGGATGCCGGCGGCCCCGAGCAGCGCGACGGCCGTGTCCAGCTCGGCGCGCAGCGGGACCCGCTGGTAGGCGCGGATCATCCGGCGGGCGGCGGCCAGCGTGCGGCGCGAACCGTCGGCGAGCGCCCGCAGGTCCCGTTCCGCGGTGGCGCCGTCCGCCGCGCGCAGCGTGGCCGCCCGCACGGCGATGGCCCGCAGCTCCGCGCCGACCGAGTCGGTCAGCTCGTCGTCGATGCGCAGCCGTTCGCGCAGCACGGCCTGCGCGGTGAGGTCCGCCTGCGCCGCCCGCACCTGGGTGAGCGCCCCCGCGAACCAGGCGAGCACGAGCGGCGCCCCCGCGCGATCCAGCAGGGCGATCGTGAACCATCCCGGCGTCGGCACCGGCTCGAACACGACGTACAGCCACACGGCGCCGACCACGATCACGACCACGGCGAGGACGGACCACGGCGGCCGGAGCACGATCAGCACGGACGCCAGGAGCTGCGCCCCGGTCAGGTACCACTGCGGACCCGCGACGACCACGCCCGCGACATAGAGCAGTGCCATCACGGCGAGCGTGGCGCCGCCCGCTCGCGGTCGCCGTGCGTGCGCCGCCGCCCAGAGGTGGTGCAGGTGCGGCGGCAGGAACCCGGCGAGCAGCAGGGCGGGCACGAGCGGGTCGACGACGGTCACGAAGGTGAACGACCACTGCACGGCGACGATGACCAGCGTGGCGGCGATCGGGGCGAACGGGAGGAGTCGCGTCATCCCGTCCGGACGCGATAGAACGGCCAAGCCAAGTCCCCCACTCCGCTGCTGAGGGACACACGGTAACCCGCCCGGCCGCACGGGTGAGCCGGTCAGCACTGCCGTCATGGCGCTCAGGGTGCCGGTCGGCGCCCGAGGCGGGTAGGCACAGAACTCCACAGTGGCCGATGACAATTGTCATCCACGACTGCCCACATCCTGATCTGCCCGGCGAGGTGTGCCGGCGGCGAGTCTGTGCCCAGCGCCGGAACGCCTGGCGCCGGACCGAGGAGACACCGTGACCACAACCCGCACCGTCGTCGCCAACATCTCGCTGTCACTCGACGGCCACGTGGCCGGCCGCGGCGGCCCCTACGACATGGGCTGGATCGCACCGCACGCCATGACCGACGGGTCCCGAACGCACATGCTGCGGGTGACCGCCCCCGCCACGACCGCGTTGCTGGGCCGCAACAACTACGAGGGCTTCGGCGGCTTCTGGCCGTCGGTCGCGGACAACCCGGAGGCCGACCCCAAGGACCGCGAGTTCTCCCGCTGGCTCAACGCCGTGGAGAAGGTCGTCTTCTCGACCACCCTCACCGAGACCACGTGGGACAACTCCCGCATCGCCGCGACCGATCCCGCCACCGCGGTGAAGGAGCTGCGCCAGCAGGACGGCGGCGACATCATCGTGCTGGCCAGCACGAGCGTCATCCAGAACCTGATCGAGGCCGGCGAGCTGGACCGGCTGTCGATCACCCTGTGCCCGGAGCTCGTCGGTGGCGGTCCCCGTCTGTTCCCCGACGGCCCCGACGCGACCTCCTGGCGGCTCACCGACTCCACCCCGACCGAGAGTGGCGCGCTCTGCCTGCTCTACGACCGAGCCTGACTCCGGGGCGGCGATCCCTTGCGCGCCAAGGGATCGCCGTCATGCAACTAGTCCCCCTGGTCGGGCCGGGGGACGCCGAGGGCGACGTGGATTCGTTCGGCCTGGCGCCGGTAGGTGCGGCTCCGGTCCTCGTGGCCCGCGTCGTGGTGGGTAGCGGCGATGCCGGTCAGGGCGCGGACCTCCTCGTGCCGTTCCTGGGTGCGGCGGGCCAGGTCGAGTGCGCTCGCGTAGTGCGCCAGCGCCTCGGACACCTCACCCCGCGCCCGCGCGTTGTCACCGAGTCCATTGTGGACAAGTGTCTGCAGTGGACGGATACCGGTGTCCAGCGCGATCCGCAGTGCGGCCTGCTGGTACCGGCGGGCCTGGTCGAGCGCGTCGAGCTCGCCGTACACGTGGCCGAGATAGGTGAGCGCGTACCCCTCCGCCTCCCGGTGCCCGGCGGGCCGGCTCACCGCCAGCGACCGGTGCAGGTGGTCCAGCGCCTCCGGATGGCGGCCCAGCGCCCGGTACACGTCACCCAGGTTGTGCAGCGCGATCGCCTGGCTCGCCCGGTCCCCCACCGCCTCGGCGATCCGCAGGCACTGCTCGTAGCTGTACCGGGCGTCGGCCAGCCTGCCGAGGCGTTCGTGGACGAAGCCGAGGTTGCTGAGCGCGCGGCTCTCGGTGAAGCTGTCGCCGGTCGTCCGGGCAAACGCCACCGACCGGTGCAGGTGGGTGGCCGCCAGCTCGTACCTGCCGATCTGGGCGTGGACGATGCCCAGTGTGTTCAGTGCCCGCCCGGCCATGAGCGGCTCGCCCTCGATGGCGAGGCACTCCTCCAGGTGCCGGACCGCCTCGTCGTAGTCGCCCAGCCGGGCGCACGTGGCGCCGAGATCGACGAGCGCCTGGCGAACGCCCGCCGGGTCGTCGTGCCGCCGCGCCTCGGCCAGGGCCAGCGCGTGCAGCGTCCGCGCGGCGTCGTAGTGACCGTGCACCCGTAGGCCGTGCCACAGCACGGTCGACAGGTCCCGGGCGTGGGTGGCCCGCCCGAGCTGTCCCGCCTGCTCGGCGATCGTCAGCAGGGTCTCCAGCTCGGTGGCGAGCCAGGCCGACGGATCCGCCACGCCGGTCTCGGCGGGCGCGGCCGGTACGGGCCTGCGGTGCGGATCGCGCGGTGCGAGCAGATCCGCTGCGGCCACGGCCTGGCTCACGTAGTGGTCGAACAGCTCGCGCAGGGCGGCGCCGCGGCCGGCGGGGTCGTCGTCCTCGGCGACGGTGCCCGCGTAGGCGCGCAGCAGGTCGTGGAACTCGTAGCGGCCGTCGTCGCGGCGCTCGAGCAGGTGCCGGTCGACGAGCTCGTCCAGCAGCCCGCGCGTCCGGCGGGCGTCGGCGCCCAGCAACACGGTGGCTGCGGCCAGGTCCCAGTGGGCGCCGGGGTGGGCGCCCAGCCGGCGGAACGCGGCGGCGACCGGGCCGGGCAGGCCGCGGTAGGACCACGAGAGCACCGCCGGCACCGACGTGGCCTCCTCACCGGTGGTCAACACGTCCAGCCTGCCGTGCTGGTCGTCCAGCGCCGCCGCCACCTCGGCGACCGTGCGGTCCCGGGCCGAGCGTTCGGCGACGATGTGCAACGCCAGCGGCAGACCGCCGCACCAGGCGGCCACCTCCGCGACGGCCGCGGTGTCCGCGGCCACGCGCGCGTGGCCGAGCAGCCGGGTGAGCAGCTCGACGGACTCCGGCTCGGTGAACTGGGTCAGGGTCAGCCGGTGCGCCTCGTCGCTGACGGTCAGCCCGCGCAGCGAGCCGCGGCTCGTGACGAGGACCAGCGAACCCGGGCGGCCGGGGATCAGCGGGCGGATCTGCTCGGCTGAGCAAGCGTTGTCGAGCACGATCAGCGCCGCTCGGGTCGCCAGCGTGCTGCGCAGCAGGGCCGACCGCTCGTCCAGCCCGGCCGGCACCTCCTCGGCGGGCACGCCCAGCGCGCGCAGGAACGAGTGCGCGACGCTCGCCGGGTCGACCGGATCGCCGGGGCCGTAGCCGCGCAGGTTCGCGTAGAGCTGGCCGCCGGGGAACAGGTCGCGCACGCGGTGCGCCCAATGCACGGCGAACGCGGTCTTGCCGACCCCGGCCATGCCGTCGACGGCGATCACGACCACGGCGTCGTCGCGCCCGGCGAGCAGCCGGTCCAGCTCGTCGAGCTCGCGGCGCCGCCCGGTGAACATCGCGCCGCCGGCGGGCAGCTGCGCCGGGACGGTCGCGGCCACGCCCGCGCCGGGGAGGGGAAGGTAGGACCGGACGAACTCGCCGGACCGGTCCGCGGTCAGGCCGAGGCCCTCGGCCAGCGACTCCAGCGAGTGCCGGTGCGGCCGCGCGACCCGGCCGCACTCGATGTTGCTGATGGCCCGCACGGTGAGGCCCGTGCGCTCGGCGAGCTGTTCCTGGGTGAGGCCCGCGGCCTGCCGTAACTCGCGTAACAGCTTCGACCACCTCCGGTGTCGCGGCGTCGACCGACATTCAATAGCACTCCGGAACTTTCGGCACCCGAAAGTTCCGGTGGTAGTTCGTGGCTATCACCACCTGAGCTGCCGTTTGATGGGGAAATTCAGCGAGGGAGAGAGAGGACCGAGCATGAAATCTGTTCTGTCGCGCGTGGGCGTGACCGGTGTCGTCGTGGCCGCGGCCCTGACCACTGCGATCGCGACGGCGGGAGGCGCCAGCGCGGACCGGGTGAGCGGCGGCTACTACGGCACCCTGCAGGGCTGCACCCAGGCGGGCCACAACATCGTCGAGCAGGGCCACGCCAACTCCTGGAACTGCGCCCAGGTCACCAACGGCGGTGCCCACCAGGGCGAGTGGCACCTGATTCTCTTCACCTGATCGAATTCCGACAGCTGGGGCCCCCGCCGAGTCGGCGGGGGTCCCAGCTGCGTTTGTTCACCCGATCAGTCCTGGATACGGCGCCACGGCCGGTCCTGCTCGAGGGCGAACGCGAGCTCGAGCAGGGTGCGTTCGTCGCCGTGGGCACCGGAGAGCTGCACACCGACCGGCAGGCCGTCGGCGGTGGCGCCGACCGGCAGCGAGATCGCCGGCGTGCCCGCGACGTTGTTGAGCGGGGTGTACGCGACGTAACGCTGCAGGCGGGCGAGAAGCTCGTCGAAAGGGACGTTCGGGCTGAGGTGGCCCAGCTTCGGCGGCGAATGCGCGAGCACCGGCGAGAGGACGACGTCGTGCTTGGTCATCATGTCGGCGTAGGCGTTCTTCACCCGGGAGAGCCGGAAAACGGTGATCGGGGTGCGGTAGAAATGGCGGCGATAGGTGCTGCTCAGGCCTTTTGTAAAGCCGTCCAGCTTGCTCGGGTCGAACTCCTTGTCGAGAGCTCGCTTGCCGAGCGCGCCCACGAAGAAGGCGAGAAGTCCCCAGTAGTTCACGAAGTCCTCGACGAACTCCTCGCCGACGGGGAGCGTGGCCGGCCCAACCTCGTGGCCCAGCTTCTCCAGCCGGGCGGCCGTCTCCGCGACGGTCGCCGTGGTCTCGGCGTCGGCCTCGACGCCGCCGAGCGAAGCGGTGAGGACACCGACTCGCAGCCGGCGGTTGGCCGGGCCTTCGATCAGCCCCACGGGCGGCAGCGCGGTACTGCGCCAGGTGCGCTCCATGGCGGCGAGGAACGTCGCGGTGTCGCGGACCGAGCGGGTGACGACCCCCTCGGAGACGAGGTTGATCGGCATGCTGCGGGCCTGGTCGGCGTTGAGGTGCCGGCCACGGGTGGGCTTCAGGCCGACGAGTCCGCAGCAGGCGGCCGGGATCCGGATGGAGCCGCCGCCGTCGTTGGCGTGCGCGATGGGGACCACCCCGGAGGCCACCAACGCGGCGGACCCGCCGGACGACGCACCGGGCGAGTACTCCGGGTGCCACGGATTGCGCGTCGGCTCGGCGTCGGCGAACTCGGTGGAGGCGTTCAGACCGAACTCGGGGAGCCTGCTCTTGCCGAGCACGGTCATTCCGGAGCCGCGGTACTGCCCGGCGTACGGGCCGTCCTTCGCGGCCGGCTTGCCGACGTATGCGGCGGTGCCGTGGTTCGTCGGCATTCCCCGCACGTCGGTGTTGTCCTTGACGTAGGTCGGCACACCGGCGAGCAGTCCGTCCACTGTGGATGGTTGGAGCCGGTCGTACGCCGCGTACACCACCGCGTTCAGCTCGGGGTCGACCTTCTCGGCACGCGCGATCGCCGCGTCGGCCGCCTCGCGCGCACTGATCTCGCCCTTGCGGATCAGGCCGGCCAACGCCACGGCGTCGTGGTCGGCCAACGCGTCATCGGTGAACGCGTGCACTCTCCCGTCGGGCACGACACCGCCTCCGTTTCGCACTCAGGGTCGGGTCAGCGTATCCGTCCGTCGACTCCCGTCAGCGCAGATCGGCGAGGCGGTGCAGCTGGTCGAGATCCGGGGAGGCCGGGAAGAGGATCAGCTCGTCGCAGCCCGCGTCGGCGAACCGGCTGATCGTGTCCTGTACCGCCGCCTCGCTGGTGAGCGCGCCGGCGGCGACCTGGCCGGCGTAGTCGCCGAGGAAGGCGTAGTAGTCGTGCAGGTACCCCGACGCCAGCGAGTCCGCGTCGGGACCGAGCGCGTAGTAGCCGAGCGCGGCCAGCCGTGGCGCACCCTCGCGGCCGCCGTCGGTCCACGCCTCGCGGACCCGGTCGGCCACCCCCGCGAACATGTCGGGGCCACCCCCGCCGGCGATCCAGCCGGCGCCGTGGGTCACGGTGCGCCGGATCGCCGCGGCGCTCGTACCGCCGATCATCAGCGGCGGGCCGCCGGGCTGGACGGGCCCCGGCCCGACCGCGCCCGCGGTGCCCCGCGACGCGCCGCCCCACACCTCGTGGAGCTCGGTGAGCTGCGCGTCGAACGCGGCACCGCGGCCCTCGAAGTCCGACCCGGTCGCGGCGAAGTCGTCCTCGCGGCCACCGACCGCGATGCCGACGGTGAGCCGGCCACCGGCGAAGCTGTCCACGGTGGCGAGCTGCTTGGCCAGCAGCGTGCCGTTGCCGCGGAACGGCCCGATCAGGATCGCGGTGTGCAGGCGCACCCTGCTGGTCACCGCGGCCACCGCGGCGAGCGTCGGGATCGTCTCGTGGTTGCCGTACACGACGCGGTCGATCGTCCCGACGCTGGAGAAGCCGGCCGTGTCCGCCGCGCGCGCCCAGTCGAGCACGTCCTGGCCGGTGGCCGACGAGATGGTGGAAGGAAGTCCGACGCCAAGGTCCATTCCCGAGACACTAGAACGACCCGGCCCCGCTCGCGCTGTGACGCGCGCCGCTCAGGACACTCCCTGGGACGCCGGCCGGGCGCGCCGACCGGCGGTGAGCCCGGTCGGCGTGTCCGGCGCGACGGCCGCCTGCACGGCCGCCTCCTCGATCGCCGCCGCCAGGGTGGCCAGCTCGTCGCGGGTGAAGTACCGGACGTCGGCGGAGAGCACCAACTCGACCGCGCCCGGCGGATCGTCGACGCTCAGGTACAGCTTCATCCGGGGGATCCCCGGGTCCTGGCGCCAGGACAGCTCGCTGCCGGCGAGCGCGGCGCGGATCTGCGCGGCGGTCGGCGGCGTCGTGCCGGCGTGCAGCCGGTCCCGCTGCCTGCGGTCGTTGTAGAAGCAGGACAGGTCGAGCTCCTCGCCGCGCTCCCGGCCGATCCGCGCGATCAACGCCTCCTGCTCGTAGGCGTCGTAGTAGGCGTTGCGGTACGCGCACAACGTCGCCCCGATCGCCGCCCGGACCGTGTCACCCACGGTGCGCGCCGGCGAGGTCCAGCACGAACGGGGCCACCTTCATCAGCGCGCTGACCGAGTGGGCGCATCCGGGCCGGAACCTGTTGCTCACCAACAACATCGTGGCGAGCGGGTTGACCCCGGTGACCCGTCCGACGCCGACGACGAACGCGGTCAGCAACGCGGGTGTGTCGACGAACCGTTCCCGCACCGCGACCGCCTGGATGGCCTTGGCGATCGCCGGGGAGCGGTAGCGCAGCATCACGTGCTCGCGGTCGACGTCGTGGCGGGGCGGGCCGAACAGCCCGGCCGGGGCCGTGCGCAACACGCGCTCCACGTACCGCAGCGACCGCTCGTTCTGCCGCCGCCCGTCCGGGCTCGCCTCCAGGGCGGCCTGTTCGAGCGGCGTGAGCCCGCTGACCGGGCCGGCGGGCGCGCCCGTCACCGGGTCGCGCGCACCGACGTCGGCCAGGAGCGCGCCCAGGCCGAACCCGTCGACCGAGGTGTGCAGGATGACGGTGACCACGTGGGTGAGGACGCCGCCGGTCACGACCGCGCCCATCCGTACAGGCCACTCGGTCTCGTAGTCGAACGGCACCCGCTTCCAATGCTCGCGCAGCGCCGCGGCGACCGCGGCCGGTTCGTCGCCGCCGGCGTCCACGACGAGCAGCGTGATCTCCCCCGACGCCGACACCCGCTGGCGCGGCGGCCGCCCCGGTTCCCGCAGGACGAGCGTGGTCCGCAGCGCCTGGTGCCGCCCGACCACGAAGCCGAGCATGTCCGCGACCGCCGCGACGGTCGTACCCGGTTCCGCGACCGCGACGTGGGCGACGGTCTTGGAGGTGCCGGACTCCTCGATCGACTGCCACAGCCCGAGCTGGCCGAACGCGAGCTCGCCCTCACCCTGGCCCGCCCCGGCGAAGGCGACCACCACCCGGTCGACGACCTCGCCACGCGCGACCTGCTCACGCAGCACCTGTGCCCCCAGTGGGTCGGTACCTCGCCGCCGGCCACCCGGTGGCGAAGTGCAGCGTATGTCAGATCGCCCGTGCAACGCGGTTCCGGCTGCCTTCCGTCGTTTCCGTCGGAGGTGTCCAGTGATCAACGGAACTGACAACACAACGAGACGGCGGCGGGTGGTCCTCGCGGCGACCACCGCGGTGGTCACTCTGCTCGTCGCGTTCGCGACGGCCGGGGCGGCGCCCGGGCCGGGCAGCGAAGCGGCGGCCGCGGAGCCGGCCGCCCCGGGATGGCGGTGGGAGTCCTACGACGGGGTCATGGCCCAGGTACCGGACGGCTGGGGACACGGCCGGACCGGCGTGTCGCCGTGCCTGGCCGGCAAGCTGAACCGACCGGCGCGCGGCTACGTCGGCTACGGCAGCCGGCTCGGACCGGCCCCGGCGATCAGCTGCACCGGCCCTTCCCGGCCCACGCCGGTCGAGCGGAACCCGTACCTGTGGTTCGACTCGCAAGCGGACGTCGGCGGGCAACCCCACGGCAGTGGGTGGAAGGCGGAGAGCCGGGTCGTCGGCAGCCAGACGCTGACGGTGTTCTCCGACGACGCCGCCCTGCGCACCCGAATCCTCGACTCGGCCCGGACCGCCCCCGGCGGCGTGCACGACGGCTGCCCGGCCGGCCACGCCGTCACCTCGGGACCCGACGCGCGCCCGGAGCAGGGGGACGGACTCGCCGCGATGGGACCCGTCGAGTCGATCACCCTCTGCCGGTACACGCTCGGCGAGCAGCGCGACCGGCTGCTGGCCAGCAGCCGACTGTCCGATGAGGACTCGCGGGTGGTCGTGCGGGCGATCCTCGCGGCGCCGGCCGGCGACGGGCCGGACGAGCCCGGCAGCTGCACGCCGGAGACCGCCCAGGGCGACGAGATCCTGCTGCTCGTCGTGCGCGACGGCACGCGTTCCCAGGAGGTGTTCGTCCGCTACAGCGGCTGCACCGGACACGGCACCGACGATGGCCGGATCCACCGCCGCCTCACCACGGAGGTCCTCACGCCGCTGCTGTCCGGTCCGCACCGGCCCGACGTCGTCAACGGCGCGGTCGCCGGGCTACTCGGCCACTGAGGTGGCGACCGGCGTGATGGCTCTGCGGCCCTGGGCCGCACACACGATCCACCCCGCCGCGACGGTGCCGACCAGGCTGATCAACCGGTAGAGCACGACCACGGGCAGAGCCGCCGCCGCGGGGATGCCGCCCGCGACGAGGGTGAGCACGAGCGCGGTGTCCACCACGCCGAGACCGCCGGGCAACGGGGAGAGCCCGGCGGTCGCCATGCCGGCGGTGTAGGCGACCAGCAGCAACGGCAGCGTCAGACCGGACAGGTGCAGCGCGGCCGCGCAGGCGGCGAGGCAACCGATGTCGAACGCCCAGTTGAGCAGCGCGTACCCGGTCGCCGCCGTCCAGTCGCGGCCTCGGGGGCGCACGGACCGCAGCTGCGTGAGGTGGTCGGTCAGCGCGTCGGCGCCCAGGTCCGCGGGCCTGCGCCGGATCCGGTTGACCCGTGCCAGCAGCCAGCGCCCGACGGCGACCGCCGCGCGGGGACGGCGGGTGAGGTGCCGCGCGGCGGCGGTCAGCAGGACGATCCCGCCGACCACGAGGCCGAGCTGGAACCAGCCGGCCTGCCCGCCGGCCAGCAGCGAACCCAGCACGCCGATGGACACCAGTGCCGCGGTCGACACCAGCCCGCCCGCGGCGAGGCACCACGTGGCGACCAGGCCGCTGACGCCCTGGCCACGCATCCACCGGTACGTGTAGCCGGTGGAGAACGCGACACCGCCCGGCAGCGTGGCGTGCAGCGAGTTCGCCACGTACGCCGCCGCGACCGCACCGCGGGCGGACACCCGTGTCCCGGCCGCGAGCAGCAGCCTGCGGCGCGTCAGGGCGAACATGCTCATCGAGGCCGGCGCCGCCAGCACCGCGACCACGACCCACCCGACGTCGACGCGCCACAGTCCCTCGATCGTGTTCAGGACCCCACGCAGCTCGGGACGGGCCATCCCGGCCTCGACGGACAGGAGCACGACCACGCCCACGACGGCCGTCGCGGTCACGTAGCGGCGCGCGCGTCGCGGAGCCGCCCGCGTCTGCACGCCGGTGACCGGCGGAGGCGACGTCATCGTGCTCATGTTACGAGCATCCTCCCGCCACCTGAGAGCGGGCTGTGAGTCGTTCCCGCCCCTCCCGCCTCGTCCACTTCGGACGTGAACTGTCCACAGTGGAGCACTCGGCGCCCCCTCGGGGGAAACCCTGAACTTGCCCCCATATCCGGCGCGGGACGGCCGATCGGGCCGTTCTCGCACCTACGTTGGTGACCAACGACCTAGGAGGGGTTTGCCAACCATGACCGAATCCGATGTCCAGCAGGGGACACCGCGTGTGCAGTTCCCGGGAATCAGCCCGCGGGCCTACGAACACCCCGCCGACCGGGGCGCGATGGCGACGCTGCGCACCGTGCCGGGAGTCGGCAACGTCCTGAAGACGTTGAACTCGCTGTTCAACGAGCGCGCCGAGCGGCTGATGGCGGTGGCCTCGCACGTGCGGGTCGGCCCGGCGCAGTACCCGGTGCTCGACGCGCTCCGCGTGGAGTCCGCGGAGATCCTGGACCTGCCGAAGACGCCGAAGCTGTACGTGGCCCGCGACCCGCGGGCGATCGCGCAGACCAGGGGGATCGACGAGCCGTTCATCGTGCTGTCCACGGGCCTCGTGGAGGCGCTGGACACCGAGGCGCTGCGGTTCGTCATCGGCCACGAGATGGGCCACGTACTGTCCGGGCACGCCGTGCTGCTCACGCTGCTCGAACGGCTGCTGCGGCTGCAGCGCTCGGTCGCGTGGGTGCCGCTCGGGGTGATCGGCCTGCGCGCGGTGATCGCGGCCCTGCACGAGTGGCAGCGCAAGTCCGAGCTGAGCTGCGACCGGGCGGGCCTGCTCGCCGGCCAGGACCCGCAGGCCGCGCTGCGGGCGCACCTGTACCTCGCCGGGGCCACCGACCTGTCGCAGATCGACATCCCGTCGTTCCTCGAGCAGGCCAGGGAGTACGAGGAGATCGACGACATCCGCGACAGCATCATCAAGCTGCTCGCGGTGGAGAACCAGCCGCACCCGTTCGCGGTCGTCCGGGCCTCGCAGCTGCAGCGGTGGGCCGCGACCGACGAGTACCGCACGATCCTGACCGGCGACTACCTGCGCCGCGACGCCCAGGACGAGGGCAACCCGCTGAACGAGGACGTCCAGGGCGCCGCGAAGTCCTACAAGGACACGTGGACCAACTCGACCGACCCGCTGGTGAAGGTCGTCTCCGACGTGGGCGGCGCCATCTCCGGCGTGGCCGACAAGGTGTTCGGCGGCTTCCGCCGCTCCGGCGGGCAGGAACCCGCGGGCAGCGACACCTCGGCCAACTGACCGTCGCGGGGGTGGTGCCGGCTCGGCACCACCCCCGCGGTTGTGGACCAATGCGGGCTGGAGGGGAGAGAGGCCTGAGCCGTTACGCTTTCTGATCTGGTCCCGTCCGCCGGGCCGAGGCCCGCGGCTGCGGGCATTGCCGTAGTGCGGCGACGAGGAATTATCGCGCCTGGAGAGCTTCCTTTGTTCCGGGAGCCGGCTCCGTACCGTTCCACCGGCCGGCCTGACGTACGAACGGGTTCGCGGTGCGTTCTTGGCCCAGGGTGCTGTCCTCCCCGTGACCGGTCAGCAGCACCGTCTCGTCGGGCTTCGCCAGCATCGACTTCAGGGAGCGGAGTGTCTGGCCTCTACTTCCACCGGGCATGTCCGTCCGGCCGATGCTGCCCGCGTACAACACGTCTCCCACCAGGCAGTAACCGGGCGCACACCGATCACCGGGCAGCTGGAACATCACCGAGCCGGGCGTGTGCCCCGGGGTGTGCTCCACGCCGAGGTCCAGCGCCGCCACGTCCATCGCCTCCCCGCCGCGCAGCGAACGGACGTCGTGCGGCTCGTGCCACGCCCACCTCGGCGGCAGAATCTCCTCGAACTGGGCGGAGAACTCGGCGCCCAGGCCCGCGAAGGGATCGGACAGCATCCAGTGATCATCGGGATGCAGGTAGACCGGAATGCGATACTCGGCACATACCGACGCCACCGAGCAGGTGTGGTCCAGATGCCCGTGCGTGAGAAGCACAGCACTCGGCCGCAGCCCATGCGCGTCGACGACATCGCGGAGCCGTGCCGCCACGCCGAACCCCGGATCGACGATTATGCAGTCGCTTCCCGGCCCCCGCGCCAGGATGTAGCACTTCGTGTCGAAAGCGTCCGCCACGACGTTCTCGATGAGCATCAGGCCCCCTACTCGCCTGCCGCATCGACGTCGACGGTGATGGCGGCACGTACCTTCTGCTCGAGATCGTCCAGTTCGGACACCGTGTCAGCATCGAGGAAGAAGGTCACCGCGCGATCGTCGGACGAGTACAGCGGGCCCAGCCGCGCTCCCCGGTTCTTCAGGGTCAGCACCGACCGCAGGGCGGGCGGGTCGCCGGCAGCACCTGGCCGGACCAACGGCCACAGGTCGCTCTCGCCGATCCACGTGACGTCGACGTCCGGCCAGTCCACTGTGACATCACGAAGCAACCCGGATGGGTGCTCGACATACACCTGGCGAGCGTGCCGACGCGGCGACGGGTAGGCGACGTCCTCGCCGAGCGCGATGCGAACGATCTGCTCCTCGATCGGCTGCCCGCACGCGAGGTCATAGAGAACGGTCAGCCCGTCGCCCGGCGTGCGCGCCGCGAGTTCCATCAGGTACGGCTCACCGGCGTCGGTGACGCGCCACTCGGAATGGGCGACCCCGTCCTCGAAAGCCAAGGCGTGCAACACTTCCCGGTCGGCCTCGACGAGGGTGGCGCTGACGTCGTGCCCGGCTATCCGGTCCGGCCCGGCCGGCACCGAATGGGACAGCTCCACAAAGGTGCGTCGGTCGGTGTCGGTCGTCTCCTTCCTTGTCACGGACGAGAAGCACACTCGCCCGTGCTGCACCAGCGACTCCACCGAGAACTCCTGGCCGACGACCTTCTGCTCGATCAGGATCGTCTCGTGGCCGGGATAGGTCTCGAGCAGCTCGGCGACCTCCTCCCGGCCGGTGCAGGCCAGTACGCCGGAGCTCGCGTGCCGGGTCGCCGGCTTGACCACCACCGGGTACTTCAGCGAGTCGAGGTCGACCGTCTGCCTGCGGCCCGGCGGCACGACCAGTGACTGCGGGCTGAACCGGGCCAGGTAGCCACGCTGGAGGTACTTGCTCCGGGACACGCGAGTCGCCCGCAGCCCCGGTGACGGCACGCCCAGCAGGTCACAGACCAGGCCGGTCGGCTCCACGAGCGTCTCCTCCATGCCGTAGACGCCCACGATGCGATACCGATCCCGCCAGTCCTGCAACACCGCGAGGACGTCGGGGTCGTATGAGGACTCTCGGTCGAGGGCTCCCGAGACGTAGGCGATGTCCGCGACGCGGTTCACAAGCTCGCCCGAGGCGTGCAACGCCGCTTCCGCCTGGCCGCGGGAGGATTCCGGGCACAGCACGAGGACTTTCAGGCCCCGGGCGGCGAGTGCGGTCAGGAATCGATGGTTGCGGCACACCACTCGAAAGGCGCCGGTGAGCAGGAACGCCTGGGGTCGGTGGGTGAGGGACGCGTGGTCCACGAGCACTCCTTCGTGACGGGTCGGGGTTGGCGGAGCCTGGTCATTCCTCGGGCAGCTCCGGCATCGTGCGCAACTTCGCGACCGGAGACAGGGCGATCCAGATCGCGGACAGGCAGAAACCCACCGCGGTGACGATCAGCGCCTGCCGGATGCCGATGACCGAACCGAGAGTTCCGCCTAGCAACGCGCCCAGCGGCATGCTCCCCCAGGTCAGCGTCCGCATGCCGGCGATCACCCGGCCCAGCTGCCGCCGCGGGATCAGCATCTGTTGCAGGGTCGCGACATTCGTGTTGCCGATCGTCATGAACAGTCCGCTGACGAAGAACATGGGCAGGATGATCGTCATCGCCAGCCACGGCGGCCCCATGGCCAGTGGGAGGAGAAGCTGGACGATGGACGAGCATCCGTACCCGACAGCGATCACCCGTCCCGGGCCGAGCCGCTGCGCAAGGGGCTTCGACAGCGTGGAGCCGACGAGGGCGCCGATCGCACCCACGCCGAACACCAGTCCGAGGGCGGTGCTGCCGAGATCGAGGACGTCGAGGACGAACAAGGGCAGCACGGTGTTCCGGGCCAGGAAGAACAGGTTGTTCACACTGGACCGGACGGTCAGGAAGCGCAGGTACCGGTCCTTTGCGATGAACCGGATGGACTCGCCGATCTCGGCCAGGCTCGCCCGTTTGCCCTCCGGCCGTTCGGGCAGGTCCTCCTTCTGCCGGATCGAGCCAAGCGCCAGCAAGGAGGCCACGCTGCTGACCGCGCTCATCACCAGCACAGCCGGCGGGGTGACGAGTTGGACGAGCAGGCCGCCGACCGCGGGTCCGCCGGAGTTGGTCACGACGATCGTGGCCTGCAGCTTTGCGTTGCCGTCGAGGAGATGGTCCCTGCCGATGAGGGCGGGCAGGTAGGCCGCACCCGACACGTCGAACAGCACCGCGCACACACCCAAAAGGAACGCGGTCACGTACAGGTACCGCATCTCGATGAGCCCGAGGACGGCGAGGACCGGGACGGCGGTCATGACCGCGGCCCGGCCCAGCTCCGCGATGACCAGGAGCGACCGCTTCCTGCTGCGGTCGATCCACACGCCGGCCAGCATGGTCACCAGCAGGTAGGGGGCAAAGGCCAGGGCGTTGATGAACCCGAGCTCGCTCGCCGTCGCGTCGAACAGGTAGATGGCGGTCAGCGGCAGCACAAGCTCCGCGACCTGGACGCCGCCGCGGGACACCGTCTGGCTGAACCAATACTTGACGAAATCACTGTTCCGCCACAGGGTCGTGGCGGGCTTGGTCGCGGCGACCTCGGGGCTGTCGGCCTTGACGCTCGACACATGGTCTCCTTGTCTGGAGGGGTACGGGATCAGGTCGTCGCGTGGAAGACACAGCCGACGTGCGAGCCGTCGCCCAGGTAGCGGATGTCCTGCGGCCGGTCGAGCAGGCCCTTGACGAAACCGCCACTGAGACCGGAGCCGGTGACGAACATCCCCCAGTGCAACAGGCAGGTCGACGGGTCGCCGTCAGCCTCCGCGGCGAAGAACCGCTCAGCCACCGAATGCTCGCGCCGCTGCACGATGTAGCGACCCGCAGCAGCCGACCGCACCTGCTCGGCCCATTGCTCGGGTGACACCAGCCAGCCGGCGACCACTCCCCTGCCGGCGTGGCCGACGCTCGGCTTCAGCACCAGTTCCTCGCGGTGGCGCACGACGTACTCGGCGAGGGATCCCGTCGACTCCATCGGCACGGTGTCGGCGTCTCCCATGGCGCGGGTCCACGGCAGCACCCGTGCCACGGTCTCCCGTTCCTCAGGCGTGAACCGGTCGCGGTTCTCGTCGGCGCTGACCATCACCAGGCACTCCTTGGTGCCGAACAGATCGGCGTTCAGCGGCGTGAACAGAGTGGCGGCGCCGACCCGCACCGCCTCCGCCAACGGGCCGAGCAGCTCCGCCGCGGCCGTGTCGTTCGCGACCGTGTCGAGGAGGAAGGTGCGGTAGACGACGTCGATCCGCTCACCGCGGGCGTGCAGGCCCGCCGCGGTCAGCTCGAGATCCCGCACCGTGCAGACGACGACCCTGAATCCCAGGTCGACCATGAGATCGATGAACAGCGACGCGTTCACCTCGATCGATGAGCTGACCCAGTCGACGAGCGCGATGGTCGGGCGTTCCTCGAGACCGCGGCCGCAGAGGCGCAGCAGGGTCTCACTCAGCTTCCTGATCGGGTCGACGTAGTACACGCCCTGCCGCTCGGCGAACTCGCCGAACGAGGAATCGCTCAGCACGGCACGACAGAGCTCGCCGAACTCGAACGAACCGAGCGAGCTGGAGGTGTTGAACTCCACCACCTTGAACTCCGCCGGGCCGCGCACGAGATCCGCCCGGCCCAACGGGACGGCCGGCCCCGAGAGCAGCCGCAGCGCGTCCCGGGCGCTGGGCTGCGTCCACCCCAGCGCCCGGGCGAAGGCCTCCTGGTCGCCGCTGAACAGTCGATCCGGCAACGACTGGAGGATACGGAGCAGGAGCGGAAGGTCGTGGTCGAGCCGGCTCGTCTGCGCGGCATCGAGGAACACGGGCCGGGTGAGCAGCGGACGGGTGAACCATGATCGGAACCGCCGGTACGCGTCGGTGGTGGTGGACAGGGACCGGCTACGTCCCCGGTGCGGCGAGAGGAAGGACCTGGTCGGCGCGTTCTCCACGAGCGGTGTGGACACGGTGTCGATGCTCATGCGTGTTCGCCCCGCACCTCGGTGAGATCGCGAGCCGACCGCCACAGCACCGGAATCACCTTGCCGGTCCTGGGGTTCCGCTCGACGTCGGCCACCTGGTCGACGACCAGCGCGCCGGGCGTGTGGCCGTCGAGGATGCCGAGATCCTCGATGCAGCTGACGAGGCTCGCCCGCACCTCGGCGGCGTCGGCGCCGCGCCCGGCGAAGCACACCCGCAGTCCGACGACGGCGGACGGGACATCGGGGTCCCGGTAGACCACGAGCTGTGCCTCGTCGACGTTCTCGACGGTGCCGGCGTTGTTGAGGATGTCGCCGGTACGGACCATGCCGCCATAGATCTTGAGCTTGTCGTCGGCCCGTGCCACCACCTCGAACGCGTCGCCGTCACCACACGTGCAGGCCACCGGCCGGATGCGGTCGCCGAGGCGGAACCGCACAGCGGGCACCGGCCACCCGTCGCCGGTGCGGGTGAGGAGCGCACCGTCGTCGTCCGGCTCGAGGAGCTGTCCGGGCAGCAGGTGAACCCTGCCCAGGTCGCACTCGGGCCGGCTGACCCCGATGACGAACGTCTCGATGGAGCCGTAGTTCCCCCACAGTCCCGCGTCCGGGAAAGCGGAGCGGATGGTCGCCGACCGCGCCGGTGTCATCGGCTCCCCGGACCAGATGATCGTGCGGACCGGCAGGTCTACCCCGGCGGCCCGGACCGTCTCCGCGAACCCGGCGAGCACGTTCGGGGCGCCGGCGAGCGCGTTGACCCTCATCCGGACGAGCTCGTCGGCCCATTCCGGGAACTCCTCGGCGCTGAGGGCACCCATCGGGGCGACCATGCTCCGGCACTGGGTCGCGACGGCGTTGTAGAAGTACTGCGCTCCCCACATCTTCCCGGCGGAGAACAGGTTGAGCAGCACGTCACCGGGGGCCAGCGGACGCCAGTGGGCCAGGACCTTGGGCACACCGAGGTCTGGCGCCTGCACCGTGAGCTTCGGCCGCCCCGTCGTCCCGCCGCTGCTCACGACCAGGCCGCCGGCCGAGGCCGCCCGCGACTCCGCGGCGGCCTTCAGCTCCGGGTGTGTCCACAGTGGCAGGTCCCACGGCGCGGTCGTGTCCGGCGCATCATCGGCGTGCCAGCGACGTGCCTCGGCGAGCATCGCGGCCGGTTCGGTCGACCCGATGACGGCTCTGGTCTCGGTGTTCATCGGTTCCTCCTCGCGCTGGTGAGTCCGTTGTGGACCGGGAGATGCTCGTCGAGCCGCTTCGCGTAGGCCCGGAACCGGCCGCCGACGACGCGGTCGACCGCGTCGGGGTTGTCGAAGAGCCCGCTCACGGCGCCGTCGGTTTCCAGCTCCGAGAACCACAGGTCACCGTCCGCCGTCCGCAGCAGGTCGATGCACACGTAGGACAGGCCGAGCCGGCGATGGACCAGCGCGGCGAGCTCGCGGACCGGTTCCTCCACCGCGGTGCGCTCGCGAACCGACGCCCCGCGGCTGACGTTGCTCACGTGAGAGCTGTCCGCCGGTATCCGGTCGTACATGGCGACGATGTCGCCTTCGATGACGACGACGCGCAGGTCGGACAGCACGTCGCCGACCGACGGCTGGACGAGCATCGACGCGCCGCTGCCGGAGGCCAGCCCCAGGACGGCGTCGAGGGTCGGCCGATCCGGGCAACGCACGCATCCCAGGCCCCGTCCCCACGACGCCGGCTTGACGAAGACCGGGAACCAGGCGTCGGGAACCAGGTCCTGGTAGGGCAGGGTGGCGAGGTCGCGCCCGGTGTTGACGCGTACCGACGGGATGATCGGCACGGGTGAGTCGGCGAGTGCCTCCGCGGTCGCGAACTTGTCATTGCACAGGACGGCGGCCGGGAGCGGGATCGCAAGCCAGAAACCCTGCGACTCCAATGATCGCGCGACGGTGATGCCTGACCACAGGTCGGCCTCGTGCACGGGTTCCGACCGCACGTCGTAGACGATCATGTCCCGCTCGGGCCGCAGCCGCTCGTCGCGCCAGAAGGCGTCGGGACCTCGCATCATGATGTGTTCCGGGGTGGCGACGGCGAAGTCGAGCCCGTTCTCGGCGGCAGCGCGTTCGTACGCGGGCCAGAAGGTCTCTCGCTCCCAGGTGCCGGCCAGCGCGGAACTGCGGTCCGGAAAGAGGTAGAGAACCCGCTTGCGGAACGCCGCGGCTGTCTCGATGTCAGCGACCAAGGAGGGAGCCACCGTTCACCCCGATCACTTGGCCGGTCACCCACGAGGCACCATTCGAGGCGAGGAAATGGACCATCGAGGCGATGTCGGCGGGTGTGCCGGCGCGGCCGAGCAGGGTCTCCCCGACCAGCTGGTCGTGGCGGCCGGACCGGCCCCGCTCGGTGAAGAACTCGGTGTCCTGGACGTAGCCCGGAACCACGGCGTTGACGGTGATCCCGTCCGCGCCGCCCATCTTGGCCAGGTCGAAGCCCCACCCGAGCAGTCCGGCCTTCCCGGCGGCGTAGGCGTCGCCGCCACCGCGGTGCGCGGCGATGGAGCTTATGTTGATCACTCGGCCGCCGGGTCGTCGCAGCCTGGGCCACAGTGCCTCGGTGAGCATCATCGCGGAGAGGAGGTTCACCTCGATGGTCCGGCGGAAGCCGTCGAAGGCGCCGGTGAGACCGGGTTCGATGTCCTTGACGATGCCGCCGGCGTTGTTGACCAGGATGTCGACCGTCCGGTCCGCGAGCTGGTCGGCCACCGCGAGGATGTCGTCGGGCTTGGTCAGATCGGCGCGGAGCGGGCGGATGTTCGTGCCGGGACTCTCGGTGGCGACACGGTCGAGCAGGTGCGCTCGCCGGCCCAGAATGAACACCTCGTCACTCTCGGCGGCGAACTTCTCGGCGATGGCCCGGCCGATTCCGGTGCCACCGCCCGTTACGACAACGGTCCTAGACATGTATCCCTTTCCACGTCGTGTTCGTCTCGTGCACCGCCAGCCCGGCGGCCAGCCGTACGACGGCCTCGGCCTGAAAGCCGTTGAGCCGTGGGTCGCACGTCGACTCGTAGCGCGGCAGGGGGTGCGGATCGTCGAGCGCCGAGACGGCGTCGACGCATTCGGTGACCGTGTCGGGGGTGAGCTCGAGATGCAGGCCACCCGGATGCAGACCGCGTTCGGTGAGGGCCTGGAAGAACTCGCGTACCTCGGCGCACAGCTCGCTCAGCACACGGGTCTTCTGGCCGGCGGCCGTGCGGCGGGTGTTGCCGTGCATGGGATCGGAGAGCCAGGCCACTCGCCGGGCACGGTCGCCCAGGCCGTCGAGCAGGATCGGGAGCCGTTCCCTGATCGTCTCGGCGCCCATCCGCACGACCAGCGTGAGCCGTCCGGGCACCGTGCCGAGGCGGTCCACCAGCTCGGCCACGTCGTCGACCGTCGCGGTAGGACCGACCTTCACCCCCACCGGGTTGGTGATCGACTCGGCGAACGCGACATGCGCACCGTCGAGCGCGCGGGTGCGTTCACCAATCCAGACCAGGTGCGCGGACGAGGCGTACCAGCCACCCCGCGGATCGGGCCGGACCAGCGCCTGTTCGTACTCGAGCAGCAGTGCCTCGTGGCTGACGTAGGTCGGCGCGTACGCGGCCCGCCCGCTGTCGGTCACGATGGGCAGAAACCGGTTGAGGAACAGGGAGTCCAGCGCTTCGATCGCGTGGTCATACGCGGCGAGCAGCCGTTTGACGTCGGTACGTCGTGCCCGCTCGTCCGGCTCGGGGCCGTTGACCGCCTCACCGAAGAAGACCGGCAGCACCCGCCCGTCGGGGAGCACCTCCGTGGGCTGGGACCGTGGTTTGGCGTACTGGCCGGCAAACCGTCCGATGCGGACGACGGGGACCACCGTGGCCGCCTCGAACAGGTCGGCAAGCCCTTCGAGCTGGCTCGCCTTCGCCCGGATCCGCTGCCCCCTGGCGTCGGCGAACGGTTCGGCGCAGTCCCCGCCCTGCACGACGAACGCGCGCCCCTCGGTCACCTCCGCCAGCTCGTGGCGCAACGCGTGGCATTCGGAGGGCTCGACCAGCGGGTGCCGGCCGCCGAGCTCGGCGAGCACGCCGGGCACGGCCAGGGGTTCGGCCCACACCGGCTGGTGTGCGGCCAGTTGTGTTGTCCGTGACGTCACGTCGTTTCCTCAGACTTGGTTCGTGGTGGGCGTGAGGGTCTGCTCCGCGAAGCGCGCCGCCTCGACGATCTCCGTGGCCAGCGCGCGGTCGGTGTCCAGGTCGGCGTGGCGCTCGGCCAGTCCGGCCCACAAGCCGTCCGCCCAGGTCGCGCCCGTGGTCAGCCGGCCGAGGCGGGTGGCAGCCAGCAACAGCGATCCGGCGATCCACCACGCCCGGCGCAGCATGTCGGCCACGGCGACCGCACTGTTGAGCGCGAGCGGCACGTGGTCCTGGTTGCCGAGGTTGGTCGGCACCGCGGTGGTGGAGGCGGGCAGGCAGCGCTGGCGGATGGCGCCGAGGTGTGAGCTGGCGGCCAGCTGCACACCGGCCAGCCCGGATGTGCGGCCCGGCCGGGCGGCCAGCATCGGGGCGAGGCCGTTGTTGCGTGCCGGGTCGAGCACCAGTGCGAGCTGCCGCTCGGCGAGGAAGGCCAGCTGGTGCAGGCAGACGGCGTACTGCTCGCTGACCAGCCCGACCGGCGCGGCATGGAAGTTGCCACCGTGCCAGACCTGCCCGTCGGCGAACACCGGGTTGTCGGTACACCCGCTCGCCTCGGCGAGAAGGACCTCGGACTGCAGCCGCAGCTGATCGAGCACCGCGCCGATCACCTGCGGGGCGCAGCGCAGCGAGTACGGCTCCTGCAGCGGGCGAGCCGGATCGACTGCCGCGTCGCCGATGCCCCTGCGGATCAGCGTCGCGGCCACCCGGTGTCCGGTGTGCCCGCGGACCGTGGCGAGCTGGTCGGAGTAGGGCGCCTGCTGGCAGCCGAGCAACGCGACCAGCCGCGCCGTCGCGGCGGCACAGACCCGGGCCAGGGTGGCCAGCCCGAGGTGGTTGTGCAGGGTGAGGGCGAGCGCCGCGCTGGTCCCGTTGACGAACGCGAGACAGGAGCGTGCGTCCCAGCGCACCGGTCGCGCGCCGAGGTCGCGCAGGACCTCGTCCGCCGGCCCGGCGGACCCGTCGTACCGCAGTGCGCGGCCCTCGCCCGCCGCCGCGGCCGCTGCGTGTGCGAGTGGCACCAGGTCACCGCTCGCGCTGAGGCTGCCGTCCGACGGCACGAGCGGGGTGAACCCGCGGTTCCACTGGTCGGCCAGCGCGTCCACGATGGCCGGGTCGGCGCCGCTGTGCCCGAGCGCCATCCCGTTGAGGCGCAACCACACCATGGTTCGCGCGACCGCGGGTGCGAGCGGCGGGCCCTGGCCGACGCCCAGGTGCGCGACCAGTCCGGCCGCCTGAGCCGCCGGATCCGGGTCAGCGGCATGGCCGACCAGCGGGCCGAATCCGCTCGTGACACCGTAGACCGGCGCGTCGGTGGTCACGAGTTGCTCGCGGGAGCGCGCCATCGCTGCGCGCGCCCGCGGATCGGGCGTCCACGTCTCCTGCCACGCAGAATGGTTCAGCAGCCGAACGATCGGCAGCCACACCGACTCATCCACATTGGACACACCAGGGTCAGCGGCCGAATGGTGGCCGGTGAGCGTCATCGGCGAACCACCGCGCCGGCCATGGCGAACAAGCGGTCGATCTTGACCTTGCCGGTGATCGTGCGTGGCACCCGGTGCACGCCATGTACGGCCCGCGGATGTGGCAGGTCACCGAGCGCGGCAGCCAGCCGTTCCGGGTGGAGCTCGGCTCCCGCGGTGTGGAACAACTCGTAATGCTCACCACGGATCCGGTCGGGCACCCCGACGCACACGGCGTCGATACCGGGCACCTCGGCGGACACGGCGCGCTCGATTCGCGCCAGGTCGCACCGGCGTCCGTTGATCTTGATCAGCCGGGCGCTCCGGCCGAGGAAGACGAAGCGGTCCGAGCCGATCGGCCGGATCACGTCGGTCAGCCGGTGCGTGCCGCTCGCCGGCCGGTCCACGCGCCTGGCGACGCGCGGGCTGCGCACGTCGAGCAAGCAGGTCCCGTCCGCCCCGGGCTCACCGAGCAGCGTCACGTCGGGGAGCAGCCGCCACGGCTCGGCGGTGCCGACGGCCATGGGCCGGTACGCGACACCTCCCGTCTCGGTGGATCCGAACAGCTCGACGGCTTCCAGACCGGCGGTGGTCAGGCCGCGCACGGCCGTGGTGACCGCCGGCGTCACCGGCCCGGTGCCGTGCAACGCGATCGAGCCGCGGAGGCCGCCGCGGTGCCGCGCCGAGGCGTGCAGCACCTGCCAGCTGGCCGGCAGGCACACGTAGAGGGTGCGCCGTCCCGGGTCGACCGGTGGTGCGGCGAGCGGATCGTCGGACAGGTCGTCGACGCCGACGCCGAGCAGCTCGGGCAGCACGCTCCCGAACAGCCTGCCGTACAGGTGGGTGCGGGGGGCGAACGTGACCACGTGCTCGACCGGCCCGAGCACGGTGGCCGCGATGAGCGCCGCCTCCGCGCGCAGCTGCTCCACGCTGCGCACCCACACGACCGGCTCGGCGGTCGAGCCGGAGGTGGCGAACTCGACCTGCTGATGATGATCAGCGATGAGCGTCACGACCTGCTCCCCATCGCTGCACGGTCCTCGAGCTGATCGGTGACGAACTGGGCGATCCGCGCGGGTGAGGCGAACCAGTGCCGTACGTCGTGGCCCACGAAGTCGACCTCGACGCCGAACGCGGACTCGATGCGGGAAATCGTGTCCAGTGCGGTCAGGCTGTCGAACCCCGCGGTCAGCAGGTCGATGAACTCGCCGTCGTCGGTGAGCGCGTCCGCTGCCGGTCCGAACTGGTCGCGTAACACCGTCCACACGCGAGCGTGAACGTCCTCGGCGGCCGGCACGGTGAGGTCAGTCATGGCATCGTCCTTAGTGGTTCGTTGTGGATGTCGGCATCGGAGGAAGCGTCGGCTCGGTCCAGTGCGCCGCCGCGCCACACGTGCACGTGGTCGGGGCGCGTCGGCCGGAACTCCAGGTACAGGAAGCCCGTGCCCTCGTCCGCGTCGAGCGCGGCGGCGACCTCCTCGGCGAGGTCGGTCCGGAACGTCGCGTCACGGTCGGGGCCGAGCTGGCAGACGACGCTGGCGTGGCGCAGGCCGGTGTCGCCGGCGCCCAGGGCCTCGACCGGCATCGCACCGGAGAAGACCGTGTTCGGCACGTGCTCGGCGAAGTGCACGACGACGTTGCCGGGTGGCACGCCGCGACCTCGCAGCCAGCGGGTGAGGCGGATCGCGATGGCACGCCTACGGGACACCGGCAGCGATGCTGCGGTGATGTGGAAGGTGGGCATGAGGCCTTTCAGGACAAGGTGAGTGGCGGCAGGGTGTGCCTGGAGCCGGCGACACGCGCGCGCAGGAGAGCGGCCAGGCAGGCGGCGAGCGGGCCGCCGGTCGGCGGACCGAGCGGTGTCCACGCCGTTCCGACCCCGGACTCGACCCTGGCCACAAACTGTCCTATGTGGTCGGTGTCGACGGGGATGCCGCAACTGTCGGCGGCCAGCACGGCCTCGTACGTGGACAGCAGGTCGGGGATTCGGTTTCCGACGTTGGCATGCCCGCCACCGCGCACGCGGTGGCAGACCAGCAACGCCGCGAGGGTGGCCCGGTCGCCGTCGCCGAGTGCGGCGCGCACCCGCAGCGCCTGGGCGCCGGCACGGAACGTCGCTCCGGCACCGGGCACGTTGGCATACCCGTCCCCCACCGCGCAGGTGCGCACGAAAGCCGCCATCCGCCCGGTGTCCACAACGGTCCGCAGCGGCACGCCGAGCAGGTCGGCCACCGCGACCGCGGCCGATGTGGAGACCAGGTCGGAACCGCGCCCCTCCCAGTAGCCGAAGCCACCATCGGGGTTCTGGGTGGCACGCAGCCACGCCGCGACACGCCCGCGCCCCGCGGCGTCGGCGGCGAACGCGCCGGCCGCCAGCGCCCATGCCGTGCAGCGGACCTCGCTGCCGCGGCCGGGCATGTACATCACACCGCCCTCGTTCGGCAGCTGACAGCCCTCGAGCCACGGTACGACCGCGTCCCGTGACGCCCGGCCGCCCAGCACGGCCGCGGAGGCCGTCAGCGCGTCGGCGGCCACCAGCGGATCCGTGTAGGTGAAACCCCCGCCAGGGCAGGCGAACTCTCCCAGCCGCGCGGTCAGCGCGTCCGCGATGCTGGCGGTGCTCTCGCCGACCGCGGTCAGTGTGCCGATCGCGCAGAACACCGCCCAGACGTCCTCGGCCCCGTATCCGGGCCAACGGACGAACCCGCCGCCGGCGCCCCGCAGCCCGTGCACGAACGCGGCCGTGTCGCCGTGTGGGCGTTCACCGAGGATGTCCAGCGCCGAGGCGGCCCGGTAGGTCGCCCACAGGCAGGGCAGCTCGGCGTCCGCGGTGAAGCGGAACCCGCCATCGCCGTCCTGCGCCGCGCGCAGCCACGCGACGAGTGCCGGCACGTCCCACGGCGGCCGGGTGGGCGCAACCGAGTCGAGTGCGCGCCACGCGGCGACTCCGTAGTAGCACGCGCGCACGTCGGGCTCGGCGTGGTCGGGTGACCAGGTCAGGCCCCCGGCCGGGGTCTGCAGCGCAGCGAGCCAGGACAGCAGGCGCGCCCGGTCGGGTACGTCGGTGCCGCACGCCTCGACGGTCGTCCGGGTCGAGAAGTGCGTCGCCCACACGTCCGGGTGCTGACCCGGAACCATCGCGTACGCGTCGCCGGACCACGTCTCGGCCAGCCACTCCTCGGTGCGATCGAGGGCCGCCACGGGACGGCCGAGGTCGCGCAGGCCTTGCACGGCGTAGAAGGTGGCCCAGGCGTCGGAGGGCATGCCGCGGCTCCACGCGTACCCGCCGTCGGTATTGCGCCGCGTGGACAGGTACGCGGCCGTGCCGTCGACGTCGACCACCGGGCCGTTTGCCGGAGCCACCCCGTGGAGCCAGCGCAGCGAGCGGACCGCCGCGTAGGTGCACCACAGGTCTGGCTCACCGCTCACCGCCGCCGGCGGCGCCTCCGCGATCGTCAGGTCGGTCGACCCGCTCATGCGACGGGCTCCACAATCCTGATGTTGGAACGTTTCCAGCTCTTCTGCGAGCCGCCGCTCTTCGTCGTCACGGCCAGGGCGTTGACGAAGACGATGTCGTCCCACCGGATGCCGAGCCGCTCGGCGGTCGCGTCCTGCACGCGGGCCCGCACCGCGGCCTCGGACGTGCGGTCGGCGCCGATGTCGCGTTCCAGCAGGAGCCTGCCGAGGCTACCCGCCGGATCGATCTCGATGAGGTAACCGGTCGCCTCGGTCACGCCGTAGACGATCTCCTCGACCGCGCGGGGGCTGAGCTCGGAGCCGTGTAGCGCCAGTCCGTCGCCGGCGCGGCCGTGCACCATGACGGTGGGCAGCGTGCTGCCACACGTGCAGCCGACGCCGACCGTGACGCGGTCGCCGGTGTCGAGCCGCAACAACGGCCGCGCGTACAGGTTCAGCGGGGTCACCACGAGGGTTCCGCTCCGGGGCCGCGGCCCGGCCGGCAGGGGTTCGATGCCCGACTCGGTGCGCAGCTCGAAATAGTTCGTCGCGGACAACATGTGCAGTGACCCGTCCACACAGGACGCTGCGAGGGTGCCTGTTTCGGTGCTGCCGTAGCTGATGTCGTAGCAGCGGGCGTCCCACCAGGAGCCGATCCGATCGCGCATCGCGACGGTGCTCACCTCGCCCAGCATCATCAGGGAGCGCACGCTGTCGCGGACGTCGGCGAGCTGCCCACGCTGCTTGACCAGCCGGGTGAACTGCAGCATGACCCCGGGTGCCGCGAAGACCACGGTGGGCCGGAACGCGTGGAAGACGCCGAGCAGCCTGTCCCAGTCGGTGATGCCGGTGGCGAACGGGTATGCCTTGGCGTGTGGGACTCCGCGGTACTCGCACACGTTGACGATGAGATCCGCCACCGGGACGAGATCCGACGGCAGGAGGATCAGCACGCGATCCCCGGGACCGATCAGGTCACGCCAGGCGGCGCCGACGGACACGGAATTCCAGACGATGTCCTCGACCGTGCGGGGTGTCGGAGTGACCGTGCCGGATGTACCGGTGGTTTCGTAGTACTTGGCCACCCCGTCGAGGTCGGCGACGACATAATCCCAGGGCCGTCGCTTGAGCGCGTCCTTCGAAGTGACGGCCAGCCCCTCGAACGCCGCCGGCGAAAACAACCCCAGGTCGTGATGCGCTAATGCCTGGCGGGCGCGGTCCCATACCCGCGACAGCTTCGCCTCGTAGAACGATTCTGATGGTATTCCGCGGGACTCCGCATTGATCTCGTACTCGACATCTGCGAGCAAAGAGGACATGACAGCACTATTGAGCAGCAAAACTACTTCCCCCGAAGTTATCGGCAGCACGGACGCCAGCGGGTCCGGCCGAGTGTGAGTGATATGCGTGATTTTGCGCACACAGAATTCGGCCGGGATGAAGCCCGGCCTGCGGTCAGCTTGTTACCCCTACTCCACTGCTCTCCCCCTGGAGACCGTTGCTGGCGTCGACCTGGAGAAGGCTGTCGGGTGGCGCTGTCAGATCGTTCTCACTTCGCTGTCACCCGGCCTTACCCAGGGATTTCAGCGCGTGTCGGCCTGGCTTTGGAGCGGTGTGGCGGCCAGGCGTTCGCGTAGTCCGGCGGCGAGTCCGGCGATGGTGAGCAGATCGAGTGCGCCGCCGCCGATCTCGGCCAGCCGGCGATGGCGCACGCCGCTCATGCGGAATCTCAGGTGCACCCTCGTGCTGTCGCCGGGCGCGGGGTGCAGCAGGATCGCCCAGCTGATCCGCAGCGCCCCACGGGTCGAACGGTGCACCAGGGTGCCCGGCGCGTCGTGCGTCACGATCTCGAAGGTCGCGCTCTTGCCGCCCCAGTCGTCGATGACGTCGCCCGGCCGCAGGTTCTGCAGGGCGGGATCGAGGTGGCGCAGCGCTCGCCGCCGGGCGGGAACCACCAGCTCGACCCAGCGGGGCAGGTACCAGCCGGCCCGGTTCTTGCCCAGCTGAGCAAACCACGGCCAGACCTGCGCGGGCGTGCCCCGCAGGGTGAAACCCCGGTCCATGACGACATCCGGGTCGGGCACCAGGTCGTCACCGGCGACGGTCGCGGCGACCTCGGTGGCATGCGGTGCGACGCCGAGTGCGGGCATTGGACTCCCCTGCCGCCGACCGGCGGATGTCGTTGGCTCGAGACGGTATCAGCGCGATGGCCGCGGCGCGGTGAGGCGGCGGCCGGTCTCGTAGAAGGCGGCGATCGCGTTCGCGTCGCCCAGGTCGCGGACGGGGCGGGCGGCGCCGAACGGCATGTTCCAGAACTCGCCGTCGCGCGGGGTGTGCGGGCCGACGTAGGCGTAGGGCTCGGGCACGTGGTCGTCACCCGGGGCGAGGCCGTAGTTCACCTCGCCGACGGTGATGCCGGCGTCGAAGTGCTCGGGCCACAGGATCGGCTCCTCCCCCGGCGCGAACCGGCGGAGCGCCTCGTCGCCGGCGGCGAACGCGGCGGTGATGGTGGCCACGGCCGTCTGGTCGACGACCACGATCTCGTCCGGACGGACGCCCGCACCTTCCTTGTACACGTCCGCGGGCTCGCGGGCGACGACGCCGAGCGCCGCGGCGATGTCCGCATAGGACAGTCCGGCCACCTCGATCCGCCGCTCCCCCGCCACGACGGCCCGGCCGTCGAACCGCAGGTCCGGCTCGTGTGAGGTGGCGAATCCGCCGGTGATGACGCGCAGGGCGATCTCGCCGGTCGCGCGGTGCTGCGGGCCGGCCAGCAGCAGCTCGGCGATTCCGTGCAGCGACCGCCTGGTCGTGCTCAGTGACGTCGCGGGCATTGTGTGCTCCTCGTGTAACGCCTGCCGTGCCAGCGGGCACTGAACGGCCTGGACACCCTTCAGTGGTCTCGCGTCGAGGAGGCGTTACATGTCCGACAACGGCTGGCACCGCATCGATCCCGCCGACGTCCCGGCGGAGGGCCGGGTGCGCAGCGCGATCGTCGACGGCCGCAGCGTCGCGCTGTCGCGGTGCGGGGCCCGGCTGGGCGCGCTGGAGAACCGCTGCCCGCACCAGGGCGGCCCGCTCGGCGAGGGTGCCATCGAGAAGGGCTGGCTGCGCTGCCCGTGGCACGGCTACGACTACGACCCGGTGTCGGGCCTGCCGCCGGAGGGGTTCGCCGACGGCGTGCCGACCTATCCTGTACGGGAGGGCGCGGACGGCGTCTACGTCCAGCTGCCCGAGCCGCCCGCCCCGGCCCGCACGGTCGCCGACGTGGTGGTCGAGACGCTGGTGGCGTGGGGTGTGCGGATCGTGTTCGGCATGGTCGGGCACTCCAACCTCGGCCTCGCGGAGGCGTTGCGGCACGCCGAGCAGCGGGGCGAGCTGACCTACGTCGGGATCCGGCACGAGGGTGCCGCCGCGTTCGCCGCGAGCGCGTACGGCAAGCTCACCGGCCGGCCCGCGGCATGCCTGGCGATCGCGGGGCCGGGCTCGACGAACCTGCTGACCGGGCTGTACGACGCGAAGCTCGACGGCGCGCCGGTGGTCGCGATCTCCGGCCAGGTGCCGTCGAAGGTGCTGGGCCGCGGCGCGTTCCAGGACCTGAACCTGTCGGCGGTGTTCGGCGACGTGGCGGTGTCGAGCACGACCGTGCACGGCGGCAGCGACCACGGCGAGCTCACCGCGCTGGCCGTCAAGCACGCCGTCGACGGGCGCGGCGTCGCGCACCTCGTCGTGCCCGACGAGGTGCAGGTCCAGGCGAGCGAGGCCGACCCGCCGCTGCCGGACGGGCGGCGCTCGGACCGGCGGATCCGCCCGGCCGAGAGCGCGGTGACGGCAGCGGCCACGCTGGTCCGCGACGCGCGGCGGCCGGTGGTCATCGCCGGGCACGGCGCCCGGGAGGCCGCCGCCGAGGTCCGTGCGTTCGCCGAGGCGCTCGGCGCGCCGGTGCTGACGACCTTCAAGGCGAAAGGCCTGGTACCCGACACGCATCCGCTCGGCGCGGGCGTGCTCGGCCGCAGCGGGACGCCGGTCGCGAGCTGGCTGATGAACGAGGCCGACCTGCTGATCGTCGTCGGCGCCTCGTTCGCGAACCACACCGGGATCGCGGCGTACAAGCCGATCCTGCAGCTCGACGATGACCACACCGCGATCGGTCGCTTCGACGCCGTCACCGCGAGCCTGCTCGGCGACGCCCGGCTGTCGCTGACCGCGCTGACCGCGGCGCTCGGGGAGACCAAGGCCGTCGACCAGCGCCCGGACGTGGCCGCGCGGTGGGAGATCTGGCGCGCCGAGAAGGCCCGCCGCGCGGCGGACGACCGTGGCCGTGGCGTGCCGGCGGCGGCCGTGTTCGCCGCGCTGTCCGAGCACCTGCCCGCCGACGCGGTCGTGGCCGTCGACGTCGGCAACCACGCCTACTCGCTCGGCCGCTACCTCGAGTCGAAGGGCCAGCCGGTGCTGATGTCGGGCTACCTCGGCTCGATCGGCTTCGGCTACCCGGCCGCGCTCGGCGCGTGGGCCGCCGCCCCGGACCGGCCGATCGTGGCGGTGACCGGCGACGGCGGGTTCGGTCAGTACGCCATGGAGCTGACCACCGCGGTGAAGTACGGCATCCCGGTCAAGCACGTGTTGCTGAACAACAACGCGCTCGGCAAGATCAGCAAGGAACAGCTCGCCGGCGACTACCCCGTCTGGCAGACCTCGCTGCACAACCCGGACTGGGCCGCCTACGCCACGCTCTGTGGCGCCACCGGAATCCACGTCGAGCGCGGTGACCAGCTCGACGACGCCATGACCGCCCTCTTCGCCGCCGACGGCCCCGCGCTGCTGTGCGTCGAGCAGGACCCCGAGCTCGTCTGAAGGAGACACCCGTGACCGACTACAGCGACCTGACCGCGCTCTACGTCAACTGCACGCTCAAGAAGTCCCCCGACACCAGCAACACCCAGGGCCTCGTCGACCGCAGCGCGGCGATCATGACGAAGAACGGCGTGCAGGTCGAGCACGTCCGGGCGATCGACCACGACATCGCGACGGGCGTCTGGCCGGACATGACCGAGCACGGCTGGGACACCGACGAGTGGCCGGCGATCTACGAGCGCGTGCTGGCCGCCGACATCCTCGTCATCGCGGGGCCGATCTGGCTGGGCGACAACAGCTCGGTGACCAAGCTCGTCATCGAGCGGCTCTACGCGTGCTCGCACCTGCTCAACGACGCCGGCCAGTACGCCTACTACGGGCGCGTCGGCGGCTGCCTGATCACCGGCAACGAGGACGGCGTGAAGCACTGCGCGTCCAACGTCCTCTACAGCCTGCAGCACCTGGGCTACACCATCCCGCCGCAGGCCGACGCGGGCTGGATCGGCCCGGCCGGTCCCGGACCGTCCTATCTGGACCCCGACTCCGGCGGGCCGGAGAACGACTTCACCAACCGCAACACCGCGTTCATGACGTGGAACCTGATGCACCTGGCGCGGCTGCTCAAGGACGCGGGCGGCATCCCCACGCACGGCAACCAGCGCAGCGAGTGGGACGCCGGCTGCCGGTTCGACTACCCCAACCCCGAGTACCGCTAGGCGCGCCATGCCCGACGTCGAGTTCGTCAACCTCTTCGCGGTCGCCGCGATCGCGCTGGCCGCGCCGCTGCTGATCGCGTTCGCACCGCCGGCGCTGCGCATCCCGGCGGTGGTGCTGGAGATCGTCGCGGGCATCGTCGTCGGTCCGTCGGTGCTCGGCTGGGTCGACGCGGACCTGCCGGTGCGGATCGTCGCGTTGCTGGGGCTCGCCTTCCTGCTGTTCCTCGCCGGGCTCGAGATCGACGTGCACCGCCTTCGCGGGCCGGGCCTGCGGGTCGCCCTGCTGGGCTACGCCGCGACCGTCGTCATCGGACTGGCGGCGGGCGCCGGGTTCGGGCTTGCCGGCTGGGTGGCCAGCCCGCTGCTGGTCGCGATCACCCTGTCCGCGACCTCGCTGGGCCTGGTCGTGCCGGTACTCAAGGACTCCGGCCGGCTCGGCGGCGCGCTCGGGCAGACCGTGGTCGCCGCGAGCTCGGTGGCCGACTTCGCCGCGGTGCTGCTGCTGTCGCTGCTGTTCTCCACCGCCGAGGGCAGCACGGCGAGCCGCCTCGTGCTGCTGGTCATGTTCGTGCTCGTGGTCGCGCTGACCGCGGCCGTGCTGCTGGTGACGGAGCGGGCGAAGGGCCTCGGCCGGGCCGTCCGGCGCCTCCAGGACACCACGGCCGAGATCCGGGTACGCGGCGCGGTGACGCTGCTCGTCGCGTTCGTCGCGCTCGCCGAGGCGTTCGGGCTGGAGAGCATCCTCGGCGCGTTCCTCGCGGGTGTCGTGGTCGGTGTGCTGGACCGCGACACCTCGTCGCACCCGCGGTTCCGGATCAAGCTCGAGGCGATCGGCTACGGGTTCCTCATCCCCGCCTTCTTCGTCACCAGCGGCATCCGCCTGGACCTGACCGGGCTGATCGAGGACCCGGCGGCGCTGGCCAGGGTCCCGCTGTTCCTCGCCGCGCTGCTCGCCGCGCGCGGCCTGCCGGCCCTGCTCTACGCACGCCGGTTCGACCGCCGGTCCGTGCTGGCGGCCGCGCTCCTGCAGGCGACGTCGCTGCCGTTCGTCATCACGGCCACCCAGATCGGCGTGCTGACCGGCCTGATGTCCCCGGTGACGGCGGCCGCCCTGGTCTGCGCCGGGCTGCTGTCCGTGCTCCTCTTCCCGGCGGTCGCCGTGGGGTTGCTGCGCGTGCCGGACCTGGAGCCCGCGGTACACGGCGCCGAGGAACCATAGTGGCGAGTGGCTACGCAGCGTATCTTCGCTCGGGTGAGCCTGCCCCCGGACGGCACGCTCGTCGCCGCCTTGCGGGCCGGCGACGAGGACATGTTCGCCCGCCTGCTCGACGCGTGGTCGTCGTCGATGCTGCGCCTCGCCCGGTCGTTCGTGTCCACGCACGCCACCGCCGAGGAGGTCGTGCAGGACACCTGGCTCGCCGTCCTGAAAGGACTGCACGGCTTCGAGGGCCGGGCCGCGTTCCGTACCTGGGTGTACCGCATCCTCGTGAGCACCGCGAAGAAGCGCGGGGTGCGCGAGCGGCGCAGCATCCCGTGGAGCAGCGTCGCCGGGCCCGACGACGCCCCGACCGTCGACCCGTCCCGGTTCCGCGGGCCCGAGGACCCGTACCCGGGCGGCTGGCGGGAGTTCCCGGCGGCGTGGGCGTCGCCGGAGCAGATCGCGCTGAGCGCCGAGATCCACACCGTGCTCGGGGAGATCCTCGACGAGCTGCCCGAGCGGCAGCGGACGGTCATCAGCCTGCGGGACGTGTCCGGCCACTCCGCGCGCGAGGTGTGCGAGCTGCTGGACATCTCGCAGGCCAACCAGCGCGTCCTGCTGCACCGCGCCCGCGCCGCGGTCCGCGAGCGGCTGGCCGGCTACCTGTCCCGGGGGGTGGCCCATGACGTGCAGTGAGTTCGTCGAGCTGGTCACGGCCTACCTCGAGGGCGAGCTGGACGCCGACACGCGGGCGCGGTTCGTCGAGCATCTGGCGCTCTGCGAGGGCTGCGAGCGCTACGTCGACCAGTTCCGCACCACGATCGACCGGCTCGGCACCCTGCCCGAGGAGACCCTGCCCGAACCCGCGCGCGGCGCGCTGCTCGACGCGTTCCGCGACTGGCACACCGGATGAGCACCGCGCACCGCGTGGACACCGGTGGGCTCGTCGGCCGCGCCTGGCCGCGCGAGCTGCTGGCCGGCGCGGTGACGTCGGCCGCTGCGGGCACGGGTGGGCTGGTGCTGGTGACCGGTGAGCCCGGCATCGGCAAGTCCCGGCTGCTGTCCGAACTGGACCGGATCGCCCCGGACGCGGGTGCCCGGGTGGTGCGCGGCACCTGCTGGGAAGGTGCCGGCGCGCCGGCGTTCTGGCCGTGGATCCAGGTCCTGCGGGCCTGCCTGCGCGAGGTGGACGCGGCCGGGCTCGACGGGGTGGACGAGGCGGTGCGGCTGGTGACCGGCCGGCCCGCCGATCCGCCGTCCGCCGATCCCGACCGGACCCGGTTCGCGCTGTTCGACTCGGTCGCGACCGTGCTGCGGGCGGCCGCCGCCGTGCGCCTGCTGGTCGTGGTGCTCGACGACCTGCACTGGGCGGACCTGGGATCGTTGCGGTTGCTGGACTTCCTGGCGCGCGGGCTGGCCGGCGAGCCGCTGCTGGTGGCCGGCGCGTACCGCGACGCCGAGCTCGCGGCGGACAGCGAGGCCGGCGAGCTGCTCGCGGGGCTGGCCGCGCGCGCCGACGTGCTCGCTCTGTCCGGTCTGGACACCGCGGAGGTCGGGCTGCTGCTCGCCGCCACCACCGGCACGGCCCCGACCGACGACACGGCCGCGGTGATCCGCACGCGCACCGCCGGCAACCCGCTGTTCGTCCGGGAGCTGGGCCGGTTGCTCGCCGCCCGCGGCCGGTTGTCCGATGTGGACATCCAGGGGATGCTGCCGGAGGGCGTGCGGGCGGTGCTGCGCCGCCGGCTGGCCCGGCTCCCGCACGGCTGCCACGCGCTGCTGGAGATCGCCGCCGTGCTGGGCGCCGACGTCGGGCTGGACGTGCTGGCCGCGGCCGCGGACATCCCGCCGCGGGAGGTCGCCGCACACCTCGACGAGGCGGCCCGCGCCCGGCTGGTCGTCCCGGCCGAACCCGGCCGGTACGCCTTCAGCCACGGGCTGGTGCGCGACACGCTCCGTGCCGGGCTGCCGCTGGCCAGGCGAGCCGAGCTGCATCACCGGATCGGCGCGGCGCTCGAAGACCTCGACCCGGACGCGGTCGCCGAGCTCGCCCACCATTTCGCCGAGGCCGCGGCCGGCGGCGCGGACACCGCGGGCAAGGCGGTGGACTACTCCCGCCGGGCCGGCCGGCTCGCCCTCGACGCGCTCGCCTACGAGCAGGCGGCCGACCATTTCCACCGGGCCCTGGAGCTGCGGCCCGACCCGGTCGAGCGGATCGATCTGCTGCTCGTCCCACGGGGACGCGCTGCTGCGCTGCGGGAACCTGGCCGCGGCCCGGGCCGACTTCACCGCCGCCGCGAACGCGGCGCGTGCCGCGGGCCGTCCGGACGATCTCGCCCGCGCCGCGCTCGGCTTCGCCGCCGGGCTGTCCGGGTTCGAGGTGCGGTTGTGGGACGCGGTGCAGATCGACCTGCTCGAGGAGGCGCTGGCCGCGCTCGGTGACGAGCATCCGGTGCTGCGGGCGTCGACGATGGCCAGGCTGTCGGTCGCGCTGTCCTTCGTCGCCGCGCCGGGGCGCCGCGAGCGGCTCGCCGAGGACGCGGTGGCCCTGGCCCGCCAGGCCGGCGACGAGGTCGCGCTGGCGCAGGCGCTGGCCGGGCACTGCGACGCGATCGCGGGCCCGGCGGACGTGGACGTCCGGCTCGCCGAGGCCGCCGAGATCGTGGCGATCGCCCAGCGGGCCCGCGACCGCGGCCTCGAGCTGCTCGGCAGGCGCCTGCTGGTCGTCGCGTTGCTGGAGACCGGCGACACCGCCGCGGCCGATGCCGAGATCGCCGCGTTCGAGCGGGTGGCCACGGCCATCCGTCAACCGCTCTACTCCTGGTACGTCCCGCTGTGGCGGGGCATGCGGGCGCGCCTGCGCGGGGACCTCGCCGAGGTCCGGCGCTGCGCCGAGGAAGCGGCCGGCGTGGGCGCGCTCGCCGAGAGCCGCAACGCCCGGGTGCTGTCGATCGTGCTGGACAACTGGGCCGCGGTCGAGGAGGGCGAGCTGACCGTGCCGTTCGCCGAGATGGTCGGCGAGCTGGTGGTCGAGCTGCCCGAGCTCGCGCCCGGGTGGCGCCGCCTCCCTGCTCGACCTGTTCCCGTGCCAGCCGCTCACCCCGGCGGTCACCGCCGCGATGGACACCATCGCCGAGCTGCTCCCCCACTTCCCGGTGGACTCCGAGTGGCTGTCGAGCATGTGCTTCGCCGCCTGGTCGGTGGTCGACGCCGGGCACCGCGGCGCGGCCGCGGTGCTCTACGACGTGCTGCGACCGCACGCGCACCGCTTCGCCGTCGACGGCATCGCGGTCGGCTCGCACGGGTGCACCGCCCGCCACCTCGGCGCCCTCGCCCACCTGCTCGGGCGCTACGGCGAAGCCGAGGACCACTTCGAGCTGGCGCTCGCGGCCAACCGGCGGGCCCTCGCGCCGCTGCTCGTCGCGCACACCCGGCGGCAGTACGGCGCGATGCTGGCCGACCGTGGCGGTCCCGGCGATGCCGAACGCGGCGGCGAGCTGCTGCGTGACGCGCTGGCCGGTTACCGCGAGATGGGCCTCGTCCGGGCCGCCGCGCGCACGGAGACGCTGCTCGGCGCCTGACGCCCCCGCCGCGGCGGCGGGCGGCACGTTCCGCCTGGACGGCGACTACTGGACGGTGTCCTACGCGGGGCAGACCGTCCGGCTCAAGAACGTCAAGGGCCTGCGCGACATCGCCCGGCTGCTGGCCGGCCCCGGCACCGAGGTCCACGCGCTGGACCTGGTCGGGGCGCCGGGCGGGCAGGACACCGGCGAGCTGACCGACGCGCGGGCCCGCGCCGGGTACCGGGCCCGGCTGTCCGAACTGGACAGCCGCATCGCCGACGGCGACCAGCGGGCCGCCGACGAGCGCGAGGTGCTCGTCGCCCACCTCGCCGCCGCCTACGGACTCGGTGGCCGGCCGCGGCGCGCGGGCGACCCGGCCGAGCGGGCCCGGGCGACCGCGACCTGGCGCATCCGCGACGCCATCGGCCGGGTCGAACGCGTCGCACCCCGCCCTCGGCCGGCACCTGCGTGCCTCGATCCGCACCGGCACGTACTGCGCCTACGCGCCGGAAGAGCCCCGGGACTGGGCCCTGTAGGGCTCCCTCACATCGTGAGGAGATTCCCCACGCCGAACCGGTAGCAGGCAAACACCGCACCGAGGAGGCCCGATGACCTTCATGCAGATCGTCACGTTCACCACCACCCGGCTCGACGAGTTCCGCAAGCTGGAGCAGGAGTGGCGGGCCGCGACCACCGGCCGCCGCACCCTGCTGCGCGACGCCCTCTACGCCGATCGCGGCGTTCCCGCACCGCTACGTCGTCGTCAACGAGTTCGCCTCCCACGAGTCGGCGATGGTCAACTCGGCGCTGCCGGAGACCTCGGCGCTGGCCGAGCAGGCCGGGGAGCTCGCCGACGGGCCGGTCACCTTCACCGACCTCGACCTGGTCGAGACCGACGACGCGCGCGCCGAGCTGGTCGCGCGGCTGACGACCTACCTGGAGACGAACCGGCTCACCGACGGGCTCTTCACCGAGGACGTGGTGCTGGACATGAACGTGCCGCTGAGCCGGTTCCAGCTCGACGGCCCCGAAGCGATGACCGGGATGCTGGCCTCGACGCGCCGCACGGCAGGCGCTTCGAGGAGCACAGCTGGGTCCCGACCCCGGACGGGTTCCTGCTCAACTGGGCGTGGCGCACCACCGCCGGCGAGGGCCACTACTCGCGCGGCGTCGCCGTCGTCGAGCTGGCCGGGACGCGGATCGGCCGGATCACCGTGCACTGCTCCGGCGACTGGGACTCCGCCACCGAGGCGCGCCAGCCCAACGCCACCGCGGTGAGCCCGGCATGACCGCGACAGACGTCCGGCCCGAACACGAGGCCGCAGCGGGCGCGCTGGCCGAGCGCCTGTTCGGCGCGATCGTCGCCGCCCTGGAGCTCCACACTGTCTATATCGGACTCAAGCTCGGTCTCTACGCCGCGCTCGACCACCCGGCGACGGCCGGTGAGCTCGCCGAGCGGACAGGCATCCACCCCCGCTACGCCAGGGAGTGGCTCGAGCAGCAGGCCGTCGCCGGCTTTCTCACCGTGCACGCGGCGGCCGAGGACCCCGACGCGCGCGGCTACGCGCTGCCCGCCGGGCATGCCGTGGCGCTGACCGACGAGGAGAGCCCGCTGCACGTCGCACCGATCGCGCTGCTCGCCGGCGGGGCCGGCGCCGTGCTGCCCGCCGTGCTCGACGCGTTCCGACACGGCACCGGGATCAGCTTCGGCGGCTACGGCGACGACGTGCGGCACGGCCAGGGCGGCTTCAACCGGGCCGCGTTCACCCACCAGCTCGCGCAGTCCTGGTTGCCCGCGATCCCGGACCTGCACGCGGTGCTGTCCGGCGGCCCGTCCCGGGTGCTCGACGTCGGCTGCGGCGTCGGCTGGTCGAGCATCGCGCTGGCCCGGGCGTTCCCGTTGCTGCGTGTGGACGGCATCGACTCCGACGAGGCGTCGGTGGCCGACGCCCGGCGCAACGCCGAGGCCGCCGGCGTCGGCGACCGGGTCACCTTCGAGGTCCGCGACGCCGCCGACCCGCACCTGAGCGCCCGCTACGACGCGGCGTTCCTGTTCGAGGCGCTGCACGACATGTCCCGGCCGGTCGAGGCGCTGGCCGCGGTCCGGGCGCTGCTCGCCGACGGCGCGCCGGTGATCGTCATGGACGAGAACGCCGCCGAGTCGTTCACCGCGCCGGGCGGGGACATCGAGCGGCTGTACTACGCCGGCAGCGTGCTGCACTGCCTGCCGGTCGGGATGGCCGAGCAACCCTCCGCCGGGCACCGGCGCGCTGATGCGTCCCGACACGCTGCGCCGCTACGCGGCCGAGGCCGGCTACCCGCGGGTGCGGATCCTGCCGATCGAGGACGACTTCTTCCGCTTCTACCGGCTCGATCCCTGAGGTGTGCTAGTCATGTCCGGGATGCCGGCAGGGGGGTCATGGACAGCACGACGTCAGCGGACGGAACCGACGTCCGCGTGCACGACGAGGGAAGCGGCCCGGTGATCCTGGTGGTCGGCCCGGGACTGGACGACGGGACGCGAACCGGCAGGCTCGCGAGCATTCTCGCCGCCCGGTTCCGGGTCCTGCGCCTGCACCGCCGGCAGTACCGGCTGGACCTCAAGGCCACCGGCGCGCGGTGCACGATCGCGCAGGAGGCCGATGACGTGCTCGCCGTGGCCGCGGCGGCGGGCGGGCCGGTGATCGTCTACGGCCATTCCTCCGGCGGGGTGGTCGCGCTCGAGGCACTCGCGGCGTCCCCGTCCGCGTTCACCGGCGCGGTGATCTTCGAACCCCCCGTCGTGACCGGCGCACCGCTGGCCGGGGAGCGCGGCGAGGTCGTCGAACGAGCGCGGGCCGCGATCGCCGCGGGCAAACCCGGTGCCGCACTGACGATCTTCATGCGGGACACCGTCGGCCTGCCACCGTGGCAGGCGAGCATGGCCGGCACGGTCACCGCGGCCCTGCCGCACCACCGTGAGCTCGTACCCGCCCAGATCGACGACCTCGAGGCACTCGACGCGCTCGGGGTCCGCCTCGACGTCTACGCCCGGATCACCGTGCCGGCCCTGCTCCTCGGCGGCGACCGCAGCCCACGCCACCTGGCGGACCGGCTCACCGCCCTCGAAGACGTGCTGCCCCACACCGAACGGGTCGTCATGCCCAGACGGGACCACGGCGCGGATCTCAAGGCGCCCAAAGAAGTCGCGCACATCATCGAGACATTCGCCGACAACCTGCTGCGCCAACCGAAGAAGAACTAGCTCGACGCGTGCTCGCGGGTTGACACGATTGCATTGCCATGCTTCGCTGGGCTTTCGGGGCGAAGAATGTTTGACCGCATTCTGGGGGCCCTTTGAGGTGTTGTGCGAATTGGGGGAATTGACGTGCGGCCTGAAACGGACGCGGCCGGCCGTATTCACCGTGGTGGCGCGATCCATGGAATCGCCGCCGGACCAACGGATCACACCGGTTCCCCCGCAGTGGTTTGCGGAGGAGGTGACCATCGTGCAGATCGAGATCCGGATGCTGGACCAGGACGAGACACGCTCGCTGACCGAGGACTCCGGCTGAGCCGACCCGCGGTGCGGGTGGGCCGCGCCCGCCCGCACCCCGCGAGTCCTCTCGGCGCCTAGGAATGGCGGGCCGGCGATGAACGGTTCCGTTGCCACGCCGTTGTTCTGGTCGGCGGGACTGGGGTCGGTCGGGGACGGCGCGTTCAAGGTGGCCGCGCCGCTGCTCGCCGCCTCGCTGACGTCGGACCCGCGCGCGATCGCGGCCGTGAGTGTGGCCTACTCGGCCGCCTGGCTGGTCGGTCTCGTCGCAGGCGCGCTGACCGATCGGCTGCCACGCCGGCAGGTGCTGATCTGGTCGAACCTGGTACGGGCGGTCACGGTTGCCGTTCTGGCAATTCTGATTCTGTCCGGTTGGATCGCGGTTGCCGCCATCGCGGTCACCGCGTTTCTGATGGCCGCCGGCACGGTTTTCTACGATCCCGCGGCGCAGGCGATGCTCCCCGGGATCGTCGGCAGAAGAATCGACACCTTGAGCCGGATGAACGGCCGGCTGACCGTCGTGGAAACCGTGGGCAGATCCTTCGTGGGTATCCCGCTCGGGTCCGCCACATTCGGCGCCGCCGCCGTGGTGCCATTTCTGCTCAACGCCGTCGCCTATGTCAGCTCGGTGGCCGCGCTTCGAACGCTTCCGGTGACCCCGGGGCCAACGGGCGGCCGGGAGCGATCCTTGGCCGGCGCGGTGTGGAGCGGCCTGGTCTACCTCGTCCGGGACCGGGACCTGTTCTCCATGTCCCTGCTGGTCAGTGCGTTCAACTTCGCCGACGCCGTGGCGATGGCCGTTTTCGTGCTCTTCGCCGGGAAGATTCTCGGTGTGTCCGGGTTCGGGTACGGCTTGCTGCTCACGGGCATCGCGGCCGGCACCGTGGCGGGTGGCTGGCTGGCCGAGCGGGTGGCTCACGCGCGCTGGGAGGCGATCAAACTCGTCGGCGCCGTGGTCCAGGCCGCCGGCTGGGTGGTCATCGTGACGACCAGGTCGGCCTGGTTGACCGGCGCGGTGTTCTTCGTCATGGGAGCAGGTACCGCGGTGGCCACGGTCGCCATCGTCTCCACCCGGCAGGCGCTCGTGACCGACCACATGATCGGCCGGGTCGTCGCCGGATTCCGGGTCATCGGCAACGGCTCGATGGTCGCCGGGGGGATGCTGGGCGGGGTCGTCGCGGCGCACTACGGGCTCGCGGCCGCACCCTGGACGGCCGCGGTGCTGCTGGCGCTGACCGCGGTGCCGCTCGGCTGGCTGGTGGTCCGGCGGCGCGTGCGGGTCAGCGGGTGATCCGACACTCCTACCGAGGGAACACAGATGCGTACCGAACCCGGCGCGACCACGTTCGCCAAGCCGCGGGTCAAGCCCGAGCATGCGCCCCGACGAATCTCCGGTGGGCGCATCCGTATCGGTGGGGCCGTGTTCGGCGTCGGCGCCGAGATCGCGGATCCGTCCGGGTTCGTGTGGACGTTGCTGACCCTCCTCGACGGCGACCGCACGCCGGACGAGGTCGTGGCACGGATGGTCGCCACCCACCCCGAACTGACCGGCGCGGACGCCGCGTCGATGCTCGGGCAGCTGATCGGCGCCGGGTTCGTCGAGGACGCCGGTGCGCCCGAGGACACCCTCACGGACAGGGAGAAGACCCGTTACGACCGCGGCCGCCGGTTCTACCGGTGGGTCGATCGCACGCCCCGGGGCAGCTCGTGGGAGCCACAACTCGCACTGCGGGCGGCATCCGTCGCCGTCGTCGGCGTGGGTGGGGCCGGCGGGCAGGCGGCGCTGGAGCTCGCCGCGAGCGGTGTCGGGCACCTGCACGTCGTCGACCGGGACACCGTGGAGCTGTCCAACCTGAATCGGCAGATTCTCTACACCGAAGCCGACATCGGCCGGCCGAAGGTGGACGCCGCCGGGGAACGGTTGCGGGCACTCAACTCGGATATCCACGTCACGACGCGCCGCACGGAGATGGCCGGCATCGAGGATCTCGCCGGGATCGTCGACGAGTTCGACGTCCTCCTGTTGTGCGCGGACCGGCCCGGCGACATCCGCGCCTGGGCCAACCGGGCCTGCCTTGCCGCCGGAAAGCCGTGGGTGAACAGCGGGTACCACGGCCCACGCGCCGCCGTGGCCACGTACGTGCCCGGGCGCGGCGCCTGCTACGAGTGCTCGTGGCTCGCCGAGCACGACCGGGAAGCCGCGCTGGGGAACGGAAAGCCGTACCGCACGGCACGAACGTCACCCAACGCCGTCTGCGCACCGTCCGCGGCGGCCTGCGGTTCCCTCGCGGCGTACGCGGTGCTCGGGTTGATCACCGGGATCGCCGACGTGGTGCCCGGCCGCATCCACGGCGTGAACCTCGTCGCGCCCGAGACGCCCTACCTCGTCGAGGATCCACGGCGGGCGGACTGTCCCGCGTGCGGAGTCACGGCGTGACGAGTGGCCGTATCCCGCTCAGCGGGAGACGATGAAGATCCGTGATCCGCCGCCGTCCCGTCGAGAGAGACCGCCATGACCCAGTCACCGCCACCCGAGAACCCGGGCTACGACCCCGTGCGGTCACCGGCACCCGCCGCCGCCCCGGTGGCGCCCGCGGATCGGCCGGCAAGCCCGCCACCGGCCACCCGGCAACCGGGACCGGACCTGCCGGCCGCGCCCGTGGTCGACGAGCCCGCGGGTGACGGGGAACCCGGGCCCGGCCAGCCGACCGTGCGGCGCAGCCGGTTCGGTGGGCTGTGGGTCGGGTTGATCGTCTCGGCGGTCGTGCTCGTGCTGCTGCTGATCTTCATCCTGCAGAACTCGGTGACCGTGCAGGTCGACTACTTCGGCTGGTCCGGGCAGCTGCCGCTCGCGGTCGCGATCCTGCTCGGCGTGGCGGCGGGTGCGTTGCTGGTCGCCCTGCCGGGCACGGTCCGGATCCTGCAGCTGCGCCGGAAGGTCCGCCATCGATGAACGTCAGCTCGCGGACGGCGCCACGCGCTACCGGGTCGCTCGCGACTGCTTGGCCGGGCGGCGCCGCTTGTCACGGACGCAGAGCATGCCCGGCTTGCCGTCGCCCGGGCTGCGGCGCTCGAGCTCGAACAGCGTGGTCGCGGTGATCAGGTCGCTGAGCTTGGCGTAGCCGTAGTTGCGGGAGTCGAAGTCGGGCTGCTGGTTGGTGATGATGTTGCCGACCGAACCGAGCGGGGCCCAGCCGTCGTCGTCGGAGGCCGCCTCGATCGCGTTGCGCAGCTGGTTGAGCAGCGCGCTGTCCCGTTTGAGCTGCGCGGCGGAGGCGGCCGTCTTCTTCTTCGGCACCTCGTCGGCCGCGGCGACCGGGCTCTCGGGATAGGTGAGGTTCTCGACGTAGATGAACTTGTCGCAGGCGGCGACGAAGGGCTTGGGCGTCTTGCGTTCGCCGAAGCCGTACACCGTGAGGCCGGACTCGCGCAGCCGCGCCGCCAGCCGGGTGAAGTCGCTGTCGCTCGAGACGATGCAGAACCCGTCGAACCGGTCGGAGTACAGCAGGTCCATCGCGTCGATGACCATCGCCGCGTCCGTGGCGTTCTTGCCGCTGGTGTAGGCGAACTGCTGGATCGGCTGGATGGACTGGGCGAGCAGCTGGTCCTTCCAGCTCTTCAGGTTCGTGCCGGTCCAGTCCCCGTAGGCGCGTTTGACGTGCGCGGTGCCGTACTTGGCCACCTCGGCCAGCAGGCCCTCGGTGATCGACGGCCGGGCGTTGTCCGCGTCGATGAGCACCGCGAGCCTGGCGGCGTTCTCGCTGACCATGTGTGCCTCTCGTTCAGTGAGCGAAACCGCGGTTCTCGCACGGTTCGCGTTCTCGGTCAAGGTTGACGGGCGGTCGCGTCCCCGGCAAACATCGCTACGAACCCTGTCGAGCGAGGAGGCCTCCGTGAGCGTGGCGATCCATCCGCGAGTCGGTCTCGTGATCGGCGTAATCCTGGCCATCGCGATACCACCGGCGACACCGGCGGCAGCGGCCCCGGCCGGCGGCGCCGGTGTGCACGTCTGGCTGACCACCGGCGACAAGGCGAACCTGCTCACCGAACAGCCGCCGGACGCGATCGGCGAACCGGTCGGCGGGGCGCCGACGATCGAGGTCGACCCGTCCGAGCGGTTCCAGCGAATGGCGGGCCTCGGCGCGTCGATCACCGACTCCTCGGCCCACCTGATCGCGACCTCCCCGCAGCGCGACGCCATCATGCGCAACCTGTTCGACCCGCGACGGGGCATCGGGCTGAGCTACCTCCGCCAGCCGATCGGCGCGTCCGACTTCGTGGCCGGCGACCCCTACACCTACGACGACGTGCCGCCGGGGGAAACCGACTACCGGCTCGAACACTTCTCCATCGACCACGACCACGCCGAGATCCTGCCGCTGCTGCGCCAGGCGCGCGCGCTGAACCCCCACCTGCGGGTGATGGCCACGCCGTGGAGTCCGCCGGCGTGGATGAAGACCAACCAGTCGCTGATCGGTGGCCGGTTCATCGACGACCCGCGGGTCTACGACGCCTACGGCGACTACCTCGTCCGCTTCGTGCGGGAGTACCGCCGGGCCGGCGTGCCGATCGACGCGCTGACGCTCCAGAACGAGCCGCAGAACCGCAACCCGAGCGGCTACCCCGGCATGGACCTGCGCGATACCGAGGAGGCCCGGCTCGCCGGGATCGTCGGCCACAAGCTGCTGCGGGCCGGTTTGCCGACCAAGATCCTCGGCTACGACCACAACTGGTCCCTGCACCCCAACGACACCGGCCCGCCCGAGGACCCGGCGAACCCGGAGTACGCCCGGTCGCTGCTCGAGAACCCGACCGCGCGCCGCTACCTCGACGGCACCGCGTACCACTGCTACAGCGGCGACCCCGCCAGCCAGTCGCCGCTGCACGACGCGTTCCCGCACAAGGACATCTACTTCACCGAGTGCTCCGGCACGCAGTCCCAGGACCCGGCGACGACCTTCGCCGACACGCTGCACTGGCACACCCGCTACCTCACCGTCGGCGCCGTGCGCAACTGGGCCAGGACCGTGATCACCTGGAACCTGGCGCTGGACCCGGCCGGCGGCCCGCACCACGGCGGCTGCGACACCTGCGTCGGCGTGGTGACGATCGACCCGCAGACCGGTGAGGTCACGCCCGCCGCCGACTACTACGTCCTCGGCCACGTGACGAGGTTCCTGCGCCCGGGAGCGACCCGGATCGCCTCCACGGTGGCCGGCAACATCCACGACGTCGCCTTCCGCAACCCCGACGGATCGGTCGTGCTGATCATCGTCAACGACGACTGGGGAACCGGCACGGCGACGTTCAACGTCCGGCTGGGAAAGCGAACCTTCTCCTACAACCTGCCCGCGGGAGCGGTCACCACGATGACGTTGCGCTGACGACCACGACGTCCACGGGAAACACGGCCGGCATTCGGGCGTGAACATCTGTCCGTTCGCAGGGTGTGGAAAGCGTGTCGGCGCAACGTATCGTCTAGGTGAACCAATCGTCGGCGAACACCGAAGGGGGCAGGGTGGACGACACCTCCATCGATCTGGGGACCGACCTCGCCGATCTGACCGACATCATGCTGGACGACCTCCAGGCCGTCGATAACACCCCGCTGGTCAATTCCGTCCGCAGAATCCTGGAGGAAAGCAAGGACGATCATCAGTCGGTGGTCGCCGGGCATGAAACTCATATCTGAGACCGCGGCGGTTCCGATACGCGAGTTCGTCGTCAAGGTGGCAAGTCGTTGCAACCTCGCGTGCGACTACTGCTACGTCTACGAGATGGCCGACCAGAGCTGGCGGACGCGGCCCCTGTTCCCGTCCCGGGAGGTCGTGGCCGCCGCCGCGCACCGGATTGCCGAGCATGCGCGAGCACACCGGCTCGGCCGGATTTCCGTGGCGTTGCACGGCGGTGAGCCGCTTCTCGCCGGCGCCGAACGAATCGCCGGACTGGCCGCCGCCGTGCGGAGCACGTGTCCCCCGGACACCGTGGTCGACGTGCGGGTGCAGACCAACGGCGTGCTGCTCGACGAGCCGGTGCTGCGCAACCTCCGGGCGCACGACATCCGGGTCGGTGTGAGCATCGACGGCGGCCGTGCGCAACACGACCGCCATCGTGTCCGGCACGACGGCCGGGGCAGCTGGGACGACACCGCGCGCGCACTGCGGCTGCTCCGGGAGGACCCCGAGATGTACTCGGGCCTGCTGTGCGTCGTCGACCTGGCGAACGACCCGGTCGACGTGTACGAGTCGCTGCTGGAGTTCGCCCCGCCGATGGTCGATTTCCTGCTGCCGCAGGCGAACTGGTTGGTACCGCCACCCCGCCGGCACGCGGCGACACCGTACGGCGACTGGCTGGTCAGCCGTGTTCGACCGGTGGTACGACGTGCCGCGCCAGGAGACGACGGTCCGCCTGTTCCGGGAGATCATGCATCTGCTGCTCGGCGGCGAGAGCGCCTCCGACCAGGTCGGCCTGAGTCCGGTGGCCTACCTCGTGATCGACACCGACGGATCGTTCCAGCAGGCGGACATGCTGAAGTCGGCCGCCCCCGGCCAGCCGGAGACCGGCTTCAACGTCTTCGACCACGCGGTGGACGCCGTTCTCGAGCACCCCGAGGTGCGGGCGCGACAGTCGGGCATCGCATCGCTCGCGGACACGTGCCGGCGGTGCGCCCTGGTCCGGGTCTGCGGAGGCGGCAACTACACGCACCGGTACGGCGCGGACCACGGCTTCCGCCACCCGTCGGTGTACTGCCCGGACCTGCAACGGCTCATCCGCCACATCGCCGATCGTGTCCGGTCGGACCTGACCGCCCGGCGAGCTCGTTGAGCGGATACCTCCGCCTCCCGCCGAACATCCTGTCCTCGATGTGCGGCGCCGGTGATCGCGCCGAGCGCGATCTGTGGCGCCGCGCCCACGTCAGCAAGCGGATGGCACAGCTGCGCGCCGTTCTCGACTCGGTCGAGGACCATGTCGCGCGCGCGGCGGGGATCCGCCAGAACTTCGCGGCGCTGACCGACGTGCAGCGCCACGATCCCGGCGCGGTCGCCGACCTGCTGAGCGGCCCGCAGGTCGGTGCGTGGGCCGCGGAGTGCCTGCGGCTGCTGGCCCGGCGAGATCGGCACGGAACCGGCGACGGCCGGGGCGGCGACGCGGTGCTGTGCCGCCACCTCGCCCACCTCGGCGCCGTCGCGGCGGCCGCCGCGCTGGCCTGCGAGGTCCGGGTGCGGGTCCGGGTCCCCGTGCGATCGGGCGCCGTCCACTTCCCCGCGACGGGCCGTGCCGAGCTCGCCGGACCAGGACACCGGGACCTGGTGGACTGCGTCACCGGTCCGGCCGGGGTCCTGCTCGACGGCCGCGAACCGGCCGCCTGGCGTCCGGTTCGGACACTCGGACGTGGCGGCCGCCGGTGTTTCGCTGCGCGTGCGGATCGACGACGTCGACCCCTACTGGCGCGCTTTCGGAGTTCCCGTGGCCGAGCTGACCGACCGGGAGATCGCCACCTGGCACGGCCGGCTCGAACAGGCGTGGCGCCTGCTCGCCGACCGGCACCCGCATCGCCTGGCGACCCTGACCGCGGCGGTTCGCTGCCTGGTGCCGGTGCGCCAGGCCGGCCGGCAGAGCGGGGTCAGTGCCAGCTCCGCGGACGCGCCGGGGGCGATCGCGCTCACCGAGCCGGCGAACGCGAGCAGGCTCGCGGCGACCTTGATCCACGAGTCGCAGCACTACCGGCTCGCGTACGCTGCACGACCTGCGACCCGTGTTCGCGCAGACCGCGCAGCGGTTCTACTCGCCGTGGCGCAACGATCCGCGGACCGTCTCGGGCGTCACCCATGGACTGATGGCCTTCGCCGGCGTCGCCGACTTCTGGTTACGGGAGCGCACCGGTCCGGCCGGCGAGCTGGAGTACGCCCGGCACGTCCGGCAACTGCATGCCGCGCGCCGGGTGATCACCGGCGCGAAGGACCTCGACTCCCCTCGGCGTCGCCCTCGTCGACGCGCTCGGCGACGCCATCGACGCACTTCCTCTCGACACGGGTTCCGCCGACGTGCGCCGCATCGCCGACGACCTGGTCACCGAGCACCGGGCCGGCTGGCGCCTGCGCAACGCCGTTCCCGGTGACCGGGAGGTGCTCGACACCGCCGCCGCCTGGGCTCGTGGCGAGCTGCCCGACCGCGTCATGGACGACCCCGGCGAGGTCGGGCGCGCCGAACCGGGCGGGGACAATCCGTTGACCAGGGTGGCGATGGCGTGGCTCGAGAACGAGCCGGGAATCCGGGCGCTCGCGGCCGAGCCGGGCGCGCTGGACGAGCGGGTTCCCGGAGCCGTCCCGACGACCTGTCCCTGCTGGCCGGCGACTACGACGCGGCCCGCGCGCTGGCCCTCGCCCGGATCGAGCGGGGGGACGACGGCCACCGAACCTGGGCGACGCTCGTCGTCTGCCACCACCGCGCGTGTGCGGCGCCGCAACGATCCGCACTGGTTCGCCGACCCGAGCTGATCAGAGCCGCTTTCCTGCGCGGGCGGCGAGACGACGGCCTCGGTCCGCTGCTGGCACTGATGTCCCGCTACGAGGCGGGCACCTCGACGTCGGACTCCATGCGGTTGTAGGCGTAGGCGTTCAACGTCTCCGGATGGTCCTTGCCCGAGCTTCTGCCGGAACAGCTCGAAGATCTCTTTCCGCAACTCGGTGGCTGCCTGGCTGTCGCCGGTCGCCTCGAGGTCGATCGCGTGGTTCGCCGCGCACGCCAGGGTGTTCGGGTGCTCGGCGCCGCGCACCTGGCGCGAGCGGGTGAGCACGTCCCCGCTCAGCTCCCTCGCCTCCTGTGGCGGCCGACCGCGGCGAGTCCGTTGGCCTTGGTGTTGGCCGCGCACAGCGTGTGCGGGTGGTCGTCGCCGAGCCGCGCCGTCATCGCGTCCAGTGCGGCGTCGTTCAGCTGCGCGGCCTGCTCCAGGTCCTCGAGTCCCTGCAGGGCGATCGCCACGTTGACCTGGCAGGCCAACGTGAAGGGTGCAGGTCGCCGAACACCTCGCGGTACGTCGCGAGCGCGCGCTGCCCGTAGCGCAGCGAACCCGTCCATGTCTCCGGTGACCCGCAACGCGTTGCTGAGGGTCACAAGCGCGGAAAGCGTGTGCTCGTGCTCGCGCCCGAACTTGAGCCGGCAGGCGTCGTACAGCTCGCGTGCGCTCTGCAGCGCATCCTTGTTGTGCCCGGCCTTACGCAGCAGAATCCCGTAGTTTCGCTTGGCCAGCAACAGGTTCGGGTGGCTGACCGGCATCTTCTGTTCCTGGATCGGCAGCTTCTCGCTCGCGAGGTCCAGCCCGCGGCGGTACTCGCCGAGGCCGTAGAGGTCGCGCATCAGGCAGCGGTACGAGAACAGCGTGCTCACGTGATCGTCGCCGAACGTGTCGGCCTTGAGCCTGATCGCTTCCTCGTCGACCTCCGCGGCCTTGGTGAAGTCGCCGATCATGCGGTAGTCGACGGCGAGGTTCGACAACGCGCGCAAGCTGTGCAGGTCCCGCTCGCCGAGCACCTCGCGGTGCCGGACCAGGTTCTGCGCGTCCAGTGCCAGCGCCTCCCGGAACTCCCCCGCGAGCCGCATGTTGGCGGCCATGCTGCCCGCCGTGACGAGGCTGTGCTCGTGGTCCTCACCCAGCGTCCGAACCATCCGGCCAGTGTCTCCTCGCTGAGTGCCCGCGCCTCGGCGTAGTGCCCGAGCGAACCGCAGCGAGTTCGCGACAGGTGCCGGCTCGCGATCGAGCATCAGCTCGTCGTCCTCGCCGCAGGCCGACCGCCACATCTCCACCGCGCTCTCGCCGACCTTGCGGCTCCCCTCGAAGTCCCCGATGGCGAACTGGTACCTGATCTGGTCGAGGACCACCTGCCGCACGGCCGTGGTTCCAGCGAGTACACCAGGCCGGCCGGCTCCACGTGCGGCGCGATCTGCGCGTGCGCCGGCCAGTTCTCCGGGTTGTCCGGATCGCCGGGGTTGGAACCGGCGAGCACCGCGTGCGCATGCCGCTCCACCGCGGCCCGGTCCTCCTGCGGGGTGGCGTCCCGGATCAGGGCGCGCACCAGGTTGTGCACCCGCAGCAGGTCCCGCCCGACGTCGAGCTGGACGAGCGCGAAGCGGCCCAGGTCGCGTACCGCGCGGCGGACCTTGATCTCGTCGCCGAGGTCGATGTCCGGTTCGTCCGGCTGCGCGGCGCCGGGCTCGGGTCAGCAGGCGGCAGCGCGATCGGTGGGAGCTGAGGAACGCGCACAGACGCAGCAGGTACGCCGCACCCGGCGAGACCTCGCGCGACGCTGTTGAACGCGAGACTCGAGCGTCGCGGCCACCGACTTCGGGTAGTTGGCGGGGTTGCCCTCGGCGAGGATCTGGCTCGGGTTGCTCCGCAGCGCCCGCTGGTACTCCTCGAGCGGGATGCCGGTCTGCTCGTGCATGGCGACGGCCTGCTCCAGCGCGAGCGGGAGGTGACCGAGGTCCTCGGCGAGGGCGAGCGCGTCGCTCGTCGTCAGGCCCGCCCAGCGGCCGCGGATCAGCCCGATGCTCTCCTCCGGGCTGAACACGTCGACCTCGATCGCGTTGGACTCGCTCGCCCAGGTGCGGCTGCGGGAGGTGATGAGGACGTGGCCGACACCCGACGGCAGGTACGGGCCGACCGTGCCGGGCTCCGGGGCGTCGTCGTAGATGAGCAGCCAGCGGGAGTGGGGATCGCCGCGGCGAAGCACGTCGAGCACGGTGTCGACGGTGTCCTGCACGTCGGCGCTCTCCGGCAGGCCGAGACGTTTCGCGAGCGACACCAGCGAGCGGCGGATGGCACGCTCGTCGTTGGCCTGGATCCACCAGACCAGCTGGTAGTCGTCCTGGTAGCGGTAGGCGAACTCCACCGCGAGCTGGCTCTTGCCGATCCCGCCGAGCCCGTGCAGCGCCTGGGGCACGAGCGCGGACTGGGAGTGCTGACCGAGCGTGCGCTGGATCTGGGCGAGGATGTCCTCGCGGCCGGTGAAGTGCTTGTTGCGCGGCGGGACCCCGCCCCACACCTGCGGCACGGACGAGGTCGTGGCCCGGTTGGGCTTGACACGGGTGCGGTTCACGGGGTCGTCTCCGTCGTCGTCATCGGCCTCGGCTTCGTCACCCGACTGCTCCGTGTTCCCAGATACGTCAGGGACAGTGGATGGGTTCACCGGATCGGCTCGCGGATCCTCGTCGAACTGCGCCGCGGCGTGACACAACGCCGGCGCGACGTTGGCGAGGTTGAGTTGGTTCACCAATTCGGGGATGAGCCGATGTAACTCGGAATCCGCTTTCTCCGGTAACTGGTGGGCGATCCGTTCCAGATAAACCAACAGCGATTCGGAGTTCGAATCGGCGAGCAGGCCCAGATAGACGTCCTCGGCGATCCCGTTCTGTCCCGAGGTGAACGTGTGGCCGGCAAATCTTTCGTGCCGAAGTGCCGCCGCGCTGACGTCATTCGAAACCGTCACGAGCTGTGCCCGGATCCGCCTGTCGAGCACGATGTCGATCGACGCTCCGACAGAACCCGCCGGACCGTCCGCGGCTTTCGGTCGAAACAGCTCGAGGACGACCTCGCTCAGCCGGTGCCATTCGGGCACCGGGCCACCCACGATCTTGAGAATGCTGGACAGCGCCGGTACCGCGTCCATGCGGATGCACATGCTGACCATCGCCCAGGTATCGGCATTCGCGCCACCACCACGTGGCGGGTCGAACTGGTTGCCGAATTCGTCCCTCAGCTCGTTCAGCACGAGCTGACGCTGGTGGGGATCATGCAATACGGGGAGTGCGTTGATCGCTTCCATGAGGCGTTCTTTGTCCGCGATCGTCAACCCCTGCCGGGACTTGCCGTCTGTCTCGTAGGGCAACCAGCTCACCTCGGCACTGCGGCGACGACAAATACCCGGCCCGGCGAAGCGCCGGCCCGGGCGGCAGGCTGCGGTACCCGGGGATGATCATGACCCATGCGGCACAGCATTCCATGACCTGCCACCAATCGCTGGGGCGGGCCTCTCCGTTACAGACCTCGGCGCCCCGAACCTGGCGGGAACGCCCGGATCGATGGTGCGCCGAGCAGTTGGAGCCGGCGTGGAGGAGTCCTGGAAACGCCTCCGACTCCAGGGTAGGTCATTCGCTCCTTCGGGCGAAATCTCGTCGCGCGCAGTAAAGCGGTCGGCGGTTTTTTGTTCGGAAACGTCACGCGATTGCGGGCGTGATGTCCATGTGCACCCGGTAGTCCACGATCCGGTCGTCGGTCAGCCAGATCACCGTGGCGCACGGCAGGGCCAGCGCCGCGCCGTCGGGGGCCTCGGTGTGGATGGTGAAGCGGCAGAACAACTGGTCCCCCACCTCGGCGACCTGTTCGACACTGTGGCGTACCCACGGCAGTACTCCGGCGGCGCCCGCCGTCGCCTCCCGAATGGCCGCGCGGCCCTTCCGGGTCTCGTCGTTGGCGAAGGTGTACGTGGCGTCCTCGGCGAACCACGAGGCGAACGACTCGGCGTCGCCGGCGTCCACGGCGGTGCACATCGCGTGCACCATCAGCTCGCGAGGGGTCATTTCCTCAGCGCCAGGCCGTGGCGGGTCATCACCTCGGCCACCAGTTTCATGTCGCGGGGCCGGGCGGCAGCTCGCTCAGTTCCCGGTAGTAGTTCTCGAGTCCGGGCGGGGACACCACGGCGACGACCCGGGTCTCCTCGTCGAACGGGTTGTGGAACATATGAGGCACGCCGCGCGGCATCAGCAGCGAGTCGCCGGGGCCGAGGACGTGTTCCTCGCCGTCGAGCTCGACCATGACCTTGCCCTGCACGCAGGTGAAGAGCTCGTCCTCGCGGGTGTGGACGTGGGTGGGCGGACCGCCCAGGTTCGGCGGCACGACGTACTCGAACAGCGAGTAGGCGCCCTTCGTGTCGGCTCCGGTGAGCCGATTATGGATGCCCAGCCCGATGGCGCCGACGTTGGTGCCGTCGCCCGGGTGGATGACGCGGTGCTGCTGTTCGATCGGCGTGTTCATGGTTCTCCAACCTCGGATCGACGGCTGTCCTGCCCACCGTCAGCGTGGACCGGCCGGGACCCGTAGTTCAACGCGCCGTCCCGGTCAGCGGGACTGTGCACCGGGGCGCGCGGGGAGATCCGCCGAACGGGTGGCACACCGCGGCCGGCTTCTGTTCGTCGCAGCAGCGCGTTCACCAGACGGGACGAGCAGCACTGATCCGTTCAGCCGAACACCGCGCACACCGCGCAAGGAACTCCCGCGATCCGGCTGGTACCAACGCTTTCCCGGGTACGCTTCGCCCGCTCAGATCCGGTGGCGCGAAACACTTTGTGGCTCGTGACCGAAGTGTACCTGGAGTGTGTGATGAATTCCCTGCCCGTTGCCAGACCGGACTATGTGTTACGGGCACTGGAACTCTTCGCCGAGTACGGCGACCGGGAAGCACTCGTCGATCGGCGAGTCCCGGTTCACCTATACCGAACTCCGCGCCACGGTTCTCGACATCGCGGCGAACCTGGCCGACTCGGGTCTGCGGCCGGGCACCACGGTCGGCGTCATGCTCGGCTATCCCCCGCACGCACCGATGATCCAGCTCGCCCTGCACCTTCTCGGTTGCCGCACGGCGTGGGTGTCCAACGCCGGCTCCGCGAGGGAGCTCGCCATCTATCGTCGACCAGGTGCGGCCGGAGGCACTGCTGTACGAAGTGGCCGTCCACGAGGAACGCGGCCGCGAGATCGTCGACCGGCTGGGGATTCCGGCGTTCTGCGTCGGTCCCGGTGGCGCCGGCCCGGACATCGTCGCGCCGCGTCCCGCGGGCGCCGAACCGTTCGATGTGGACACCGCGACCGGCACGCCGGAGTCGGTGTTCCAGACCAGCGGCACCACCGGACTACCGAAACCACTGCTCCACACGGCGAACCTCTACGAGCAGATCCTCACCCTCGCCGAACAGATCGTCGCCGCCGGCGAACCGCGCTACCGCCACCTCAGCGTGACGCCGATGTGGTTCGTCGCCGGGCAGACCTCGGCGTTCCTGTACCTGTTCACCGGCGGCACGTTGTTCGTCATGCGGTTCTTCCGCGCCAGGGAATTTCTCGAGCTGCTGGAACGGGAACAGGTCAACTCCACGTTCATCACCCCGCTGATGCTCTACGAGCTGCTGGACCATCCCGACATCGACGAGCACGACCTGTCCGCGATGGCCGTGCTGAGCGTGGGCACCGCGGCCGCCAACCCGGTTCGGCTGCGCCAGGCCGTCGACCGGTTCGGCCCGGTCGTGCGCATCACCTACGGCCTGTCGGAGTCTCCTTTCATCTCCGCGTTTCCCGGCGTCGGCGACGTCCGCACCGGCCGGACCGGATCGGCTCCTGCGGACCGGCCTACGGCGACGTGCGGCTGCAGATCCGCGGCGAGGACGGCGCGGTGCTGCCGGCGGGCGGCACCGGCGAGCTGTGGGTGGCCAGCAAGCTCAACTTCGCCGGCTACGTCGACCGGCCGGAGCAGACCGCGGAGACGCTCGTCGACGGCTGGGTGCGCACCGGCGACCTCGGCCACGTCGACGACGAGGGCTACATCTACCTCACCGGCCGGGTCAGCGACATGATCATCACGACCTACGGCAGCTACCACATCTTCCCGCGGGCCATCGAGGACGCGCTGACCACTCACCCGCAGGTCCGCGCGGCCGCCGTGATCGGCGTGCCGCACCCGGAGCTCGGCGAGGCCGCCCATGCCTACGTGGTGCTCGCCGACGGCGCCGCGGTCACCGAGCGAGGAGCTCGCCGAGCTGGTCACCGAGAAGCTCGGCTGGGCGTGGGCGCCGCGGTCGTTCGACTTCGTCGACGAGCTGCCCAGGACCGGCAGCGGCAAGACGAACACCCGGCAGCTACGCGAGAAGTACGCGGCCGAGCACGTGCTGGTGGAAAGCACAGCGGATTGAGCACGGTCAGCGAGACGACGAGCGCGACCAGGACCGCCGAGCCGGGTCGGGCTCGTCGCGCTGCTGTCGGCGCACATCGTGTCCCTGCTCGGCGGCATCGTGACGACAGGTTGCCGTGCCGTGGCTGGTGCTGACCAGCACCGGCAGCCCGGCGAAGATGGGCCTGATCTCCGCGGCCGGCGGTGTTCCCCGCCCTGCTGGCCGGGGTGTTCGGCACCCCGCTGGCCGACCGGATCGGCATCCGCCGGACGATGATCCTCGCCGAGTGCGCCGCCGCGCTGGCCATGGTCGCAGTCGCGGCCACCCCGGAGATCGGGTTCCTCCCGCTGGCCGCGCTGGTCGCGTTCAAGGGCGCGCTCATGGGTGTCGGTGGCCGTGCTCAGCACGTCATGCTCCGGCCGGTCAGCGACGCCGCCGGCATGCAGATCATCCGGACCACCGCCATCTACGACGGCGCCGGCAACCTGGCCATGATCACCGGTGCGCCGCTGGCCGGCCTGCTGATCTTCTGGCTCGGGCCGCAGGGCGCGATCTGGTTCGACGCGGCGAGCTTCGCGCTGTCCGCGCTCCTGGTCACGCTGCTGGTGCATCCGCCGGCCGCCGCCATGCCGGACCGGGAGGCGGCGGCGGGCGAGTCGTACCTCACCGCGCTGCGGCGCGGCGCGAGCCACCTGTGGGGGGACCGGGTACTGATCGGGATGCTCGCGATGACCTCGGTGGTCAACCTGTTCACCGTGGCCAACTACGCGGTGTTCGTGCCGCTGTGGGTGGACGAGCAGTTCGGTGCCGCGCCGGCGGTCGGGCTCATCCTCAGCGCCTTCGCGTGCGGTGCGATCGCCGGCAACATCGCGTTCACCATATTCGGCCCGAAGCTACCGCAGTACCTGACTTTCACCATCAGCCTGGCGTTGTGTGTCGCGCCGCGGCAACTGACGCTGGGGCTGACGAACAGCTTGACCGTGGTGCTCGTCGTCTCGGCGCTCTGCGGCGTCACCCAGGCGGCGATACGGCCGATTCTCGGTGCGATGCTCTACTCCCGCGTACCGGTCGAGTTGCAGAATCGCGTGTTCGGCATGGTGAGTGCGGTTACCGGCTGCAGCCTCGCGTTCGGCGGAACACTCGCCGGACTCGCGGTGGCCGGCCTCGGTCTGCATCCGGCGATCCTCGTTTCCGGATCGTTGTGTCTGCTCGTGACCGTGATTCCGTTGTTGCGTTACCGGCATACCATGCGCGGCCGGCAGGTCACTACAGAAGCCGAGAGCGAGCACAACTCCTGAAATGCTCAACCGCCGCGCATAATTCGAGCCGTCGCCGAGCCGACCGCGACCACCCGGCCGGAATCGTCGAGCAGTTCGCCGGAAAGAAACGCGATCGTGCTGCCGCTGTGCACGATCCGGCCGCGGCCCACCAGCCGCCCGGCTCGCGCCGGTCGCAGGAAGCTCACCTTCAGCTCGAGGGTCGCGGCGAACAGGCCGGGGTCCAGTGTGGCCGCCAGCGCGGGCCCCATGGTGTCGTCGAGCATGGCCGTGAGGAAGCCGCCCTGAACCGTCCCCGCCGGGTTCAGAAAGTCCTCGGTCGCCTCGAAGGAGACCTCGATCTCGCCACGCTCGGTGTCCGCCGCGATCAGCGACCACCCCAGCGTCTTCGCCGCCGTCGGCATCGGCGCCGTGCCGTCCACCGCGTCCCAGAAGGAGCCCCTGCGTTCACCCGTCATGGGGCGACAGTAGTACCCGGACGGTGCGCGGCGGGTGTCCTACGTGGAGTGATCACGGCATTTCTTGTTGGTTGGTGATTGTCCTCCGTTAACCAGCCACATGAGACACCCTCTTGGCGCTGAAGGATTCGCGCCATTTGGCGCAACCTGTCCGGGCGAATGCAGCTTGTGGTGGCGAGCTGGGCTCTAGATACTTCTGTTCGTCTGTTCCCCCTTACAAAGGAGGTTCCCCGTGGTGAGCTTTTTGGTGAGCTTTGGTGGCGGCGAAGCCGAGCGCGCTTTTGGTGGCGGCGAGGCGGAGATCGGCGCCGGCGTCAACTTTGGTGGCGGCGAGGCCGAGATCAACGCCAACTGACGCAAAGCAGTGGGCCCGTACCGCGGCGACGTAGTGCGGGCCCTCGTCAGTATCAACTGTTTCGTTTCACTTCCCATTTTCCCGTTCTCGTGGTGCCGTGAATCAGACCGGCCACAGTGGACGGCAGCAGAACTCTCCGGGGCAGCCGGTCCCCGATGCCCCTTTCCCGCGTGACCGCACCGCGGGACCGGCAGGACGCCGTCCGCCCGAAGGACTACCCACGTTGGTGATGGCCGCGGCGAGCGGTGTGGGAAAGCGTCGTGGCACGGCATGCCGAACAGAGAGGTGTCTCTTGAGCGTCGTACTGCTCCTGAACGGTCCCAACCTGGGTGCGCTGGGCTACCGAGAGCCGGAGATCTACGGCTCCGACACGCTCGCCGACATCGAGAAGGCGGTCGCCGAGGAGGTGAGCGCCCGCGGGTGGGACGTCGTCCCGGTCCAGCGTGACGGGGAGGGCGACCTGGTCGGTGCGATCCACGAGCACCGCGACACCACGGTCGGCGCCATCGTCAACCCGGGCGCGCTGATGATCGCCGGCTGGAGCCTGCGGGACGCGCTGGCCAGCTACGCGCCGCCGTGGATCGAGGTGCACCTCAGCAACGTGTGGGCCCGCGAACAGTTCCGGCACGAGTCGGTGATCGCCCCACTGGCCAGCGGCGTGGTGGTCGGTCTGGGCGCCTACGGCTACCGCCTGGCGGCGCAGGCGCTGCTGCACCTGGTTGCCTAATTGGTTAAAACGCTGTGAGCGATGACTGAAATCACACGGATACCACTCGGACGGCCCATTGACCGGGTCAGTCGCCTTTCCATGTCACGCAGCGTAAAACTGCTTCGCCGACGATTCCCGGAATCGGACCAGTGCGAGGCCATGACCTGCGGAAACCGCCTATCTCAAATGACCTTGCGACATCCCTGGACGTAGCGGCTCACCGTTGGTAGCGTCGGTAATCGGCCGGATACCAGCAGTAGTCGGCAAATAAGTAACTACGTGGGGACCACAGGGGATCTCGTGTCTTCTTTATTGCGGCCGGCTCCCGCCGGCATGGCGCTATCCGGGGACAGAAATCTCGACACACCGGAGTTGCGTCTTCCTGAACATCCGTTCGCCGGATGTATGGATCATCCTTTATCGGATTCGTGTGAGACCGCCGCACTTTTTCGGCATTCAGCTTTGTTGTGGTATGACGGGCGACTCGACGCGGGATTGGACTATGCGGAAGCGGCGGCCGCCGTCGCGTGTGAGGAGAACCACGAGTACTGCGAACTGGCGCCGTTCTGGCATGTCGCGCTGCTGACGAAGGCCCGGGAGCTCGAGGCCGGCTGGCGCGCGCTCAACGCTCTCGAGGCGCGCGAGGGCGGCCCGGAGTCGCCGCGCGTGACGGCCACGGGGCAGGTCATCCGGGGTGAGCTGCTGTTCGCGATGGGGCGGGTCGACGACGGTCTGGCCGAGGTCAAGGCCGGGCTGCGGGTCGCCGACAAGTGCGGCGCGCGAGCGTTGCTGCCCACCGGGTACGTCGTGATGGTGCTCGGCGCGCTGCGCCGGGCGGACATGCGCGCCTGCCTGCATTTCGTGGACAAGATCACTGGTGAGGCCCTGCTCGGCTACTTCGGCCAGGCCGCGGGCGCGTGGGTGACCGCGCAGGCGGCGGAGGCGCGCAGCGGCGTGGACAGTGCCGCCGGCCTGCTCGCCGGCATCGTCACCAACCGCCGGGTCCTGCGCCAGCTGCTGGTCTCCGAGCCCGCGGCGGCCTCGTGGCTGGTCCGCACCGCCGGCAGCCTCGGCGCCCACGACCTCGCGAACGTCGCGGTCACCGCGGCCGCCACCGCCGCCGCCGAGAACTCGCGGTTCAGCGTCGTCCGGGCCGCGGCACTGCACGCGAAAGGCCTGGCGGCGGGCGACCCCGCCACCGTGCGCGAGGCGGCGAACAGCTATCCCGACCAGTGGTGCACGGCGTCCGCGCGGGAGGACATGGCGAGCCTGTTCGCCGGGCAACCCGCCGAACGGGACAACACGATTCGCATTCTGGAATCGGCGCTCGGCGTTTACACCGCGGTCGGCGCCACGCGCGACGCCTCCCGCGTCGTGAACAAACTTCGGGATTTCGGTGTCCGGCGCGGCGCGATCCGCACGGTCGAACGGGACGGCGATCTGCCGCACGGACTCACCAACACCGAATTCGCCGTTGCCGAACTCGTCAGCCAGGGGCACACCAACAACGAGGTCGGCCGGCAGTTGTTCATCTCCCGGCACACCGTCGCATTTCACCTCAAGAAGGTGTACCAGAAGATGAGCGTCGCATCCCGTGTCGAGCTGGCAGCCATTTGGAAGGCAATACAATAAATGCACGCCGGACACCACTACCCATGTTGGTAGTGATTGCCGCCGGACGGTGCCGGTCAGCGCAGGTCGGCGAGGCGGCGTAGCTGGTCGAGGTCCGGTGACGACGGGAAGAGGATCAGCTCGTCGCAGCCCGCGTCGGTGAACTGGGCGATCGCGTCGCGCACCGCGGCCTCGGTCGTGAGCGCGCCCGCGGCGATTTGGTCGGCATAGTCACCGAGGAAGCCGTAGTAGTCGCGCAGGTAGCCCGACGCGAGCGACTCCGCGTCGGGACCCAGCGCGTAGTAGCCGAGCGCGGCCAGCCGGGGCGCACCGTCCCGGCCAGCGCCGGTCCACGCCTGGCGGATCCGGTCCGCCATGCCGGCGAACATGCCGGCACCGCCCCCGCCGGCGATCCAGCCCGCGCCGTGGGTCACCGTGCGGCGGATCGCCGCCGCGCTCGTGCCACCGATCATCAGCGGCGGGCCGCCGGGCTGGACGGGGCCCGGGCCGACCGCGCCCGCGGTGCCCCGCGACGCGCCGCCCCACACCTCGCGGAACTCGGCGAGCTGCGCGTCGAACGTGGCGCCGCGGGCCTCGAAGTCCGTCCCGGTCGCGGCGAAGTCGTCCGCACGGCCGCCGACCGCGATGCCGACCGTGAGGCGCCCGCCGGCGAAGCTGTCCACGCTGGCGAGCTGTTTGGCCAGCAACGTCCCGTTGCCGCGGAACGGCGCGATCAGGATCGCGGGGTGCAGGCGCACCCTGCTGGTCACCGCGGCCGCCGCGGCGAGCGTCGGGATCGTCTCGTGGTTGCCGTACACGACGCGGTCGATCGTCCCCAGGCAGGAGAAGCCGGCCGTGTCCGCTTCGCGCGCCCAGTCGAGAACGTCGCGGCCGGTGGCCGACGAGATGGTGGAAGGCAGTCCGACACCAAGGTCCATTCCCAGAGACTAGGACCATCCCGCGCGGCTCGCCGCGCCGGTCAGAGCACCACCCACACGACCTTGCCGCCCGACTGCGTGGGCGTGCTGCCCCAGACACGGCTCAGGTCCGCGATCACCGCCAGCCCGTGCCCGATGTCCGGGCGGTCCGGGTCGGGCTCGATCAGGTGCGCCGGGGCCGGATCGTCGTCGTACACGGCGACGGTCAGGAGGTCGCGGCGCAGCTCGACCCGGACGGTGGGCGGCCCGTAGGTGTGCTTCATCGTATTGTCGACGAGCTCCTTGACGATCTGCACGGCGTCGGCCGTCCGGCCGCCGGTGACCTCCCAGCGATGGCACCACTCGGCGACGAAATCGCGCGCCATCCGGTTGCTCAGCCGGCCGTTCGGTAGTTCGGCACGCGCCACGCGGCGCGGCGGCGGGTCCGCGATGGCGGCTATCGCGTCCTCGAGGCTGCGGTGCACCGGGACGTACCGGGACATCCGGTACTTCTCCAGCATGCGGTGGTTCGCGCCGTTGGCGGCGATGATGAGCAGCGGCACCCCGGGCCACACCGCGATGTCGGCCATCACCGCCGGGAACAGCGCCAGGACCGACGTGTCGTGCGCGCCCAGCCGGTCCACGTCGACGATCACGGCCCGCGGCGCGTCGGCGGCTGCCTTCACCACCGCGTCCCGCAGCCTGCCGTAGCTCGCCGCGTCGAGCAGGCCCTCGGCGACCACCACGACGGCCCCGACATGACGCCACCAGTACACGCTGAGCTCGTCGGACGACACATATCCTCCCGCGGGCCGGGCGCGCGGGCCGGGCTCGTCCGTTGAGCCTAGCCAGGTCGCCCGATCGGAGTGGATCTCGACGGGCCATACTCTGTCTCCGCGCGAGAGGCGGAAGACGGGCGGTGCGGTGCGCGGGGTCGACTACTACGAGTTGCTCGGGGTGTCGCGGGACGCCTCTCCGACCGAGATCAGGTCGGCGTACCGGTCGCTGGCCAAGGTCATGCATCCTGACGCCGGCGGTACGGCGGGCACGTTCCGGCTGCTGCGCGAGGCGTACGAGACGCTCGCCGACCCCGAGCGCCGGGACGACTACGACGTCGGCGACACCGACGAGGACGACCACCGCCGACCCCACCGCCGACCCCACCGCCCGCACGGCGGCCCGCCAGGCCGCGTGCGGACGCCGACCACGTCCCCCGGCTGCCGACCTTCCCGCCCGGCTCGTTCGCCTGGTGGAACGTCGTTCCCGCGGACGGCCGGACCGTGCTGGCCGAACCGGCCGGCCCGGACCGCGGAGTCGTGCTGGCCGCGGCGGGCGGCTGGGTCGTGCTCCTGCTGCTCCTGGTTCTCGTGGGACCACCGGCACCGCTGCTGGTCGCGTGGCTGCTGGTGCTCGGCGGATCGGGCGCGGCCGTGGCGCGGCTGGGCACGCGCCGCCTCGCGGCCACCCGGGCCGACCGCGCGTTCATGGCGGAGTTCGCCGCGCGCCGGGCGTACGGCAGCCCGGGGAGCGAGCCGCACGAGGTCGGCGAGCGGCTGACGGCGGAGCTGTTCACCCGGTACCTGACGCGCATTCCCGGCGTGCGGGTCTTCCACGGCCTGGCCACCGAGCCCGGTTCGGTGTTCGCCGACGTCGATCACGCGGTGCTGTGCGGGCGCCGGCTGGTGCTCGTCGAGTCGAAGGTCTGGCTGCCCGGTCACTACGAGCTCGACGACTCCGGCGCCCTGCTGCGCAACAACCGCCCCTTCCGCGGCGGCGCGACCCGGCTGCCGGACTGGCTCGACGCGTACCGGACGCTGTTGCCGGACCTCGAGCTGCGCGGTGTCCTGCTGCTCTACCCCGGCCGGTCCGGCGAGATCACCGTCGAGGACGGCGGCGCGCGGATCGCCGCGAAGGTGGCCGAACAGTTCGTGCGCGAGATCGGCGGCTGGCTCGCCGAGGATCCGTCTACTGTGGACCGGGAGGCCTTCCGCGCGGTGCTGCGCCAGGTCGTCTCGCCGGGATCGCGGGAACAATCGGGGCCGGATCGGACTTGAACCGACCGTCAGGACCGATCACCTCAGGACGGAGAAGGCACCGCGATGCCCGGACAGATGAAGACCCCCGGCCCCGACCACCCGATCACGATCGAGCCGAACCCCGCTCGGGTGACCGTGCGCGTCGGTGACCAGGTCGTCGCCGACACCACCGCCGCGCTGAACCTGCGCGAGTCGACCTACCCGGCGGTCGCCTACGTCCCGCTGGCCGACGTCGACCCGTCGGCGTTGCGGCCGACCGACACGACCACCTACTGCCCGTACAAGGGCGACGCCGCCTACTACAGCCTCACGGTGCCCGGCAGCGAGCTGACCGACGTCGTCTGGACCTACCCCGAGCCCTACGCCGCGGTCGCCGAGATCGCCGGGCACGTGGCGTTCTACGCGAACAAGGTGGAGATCACCGAGTCCGCCTGAGACGCTCCGCCGAGCGCCGCTCAGCGGCCGAGGACGTACAGCTCGCCGTTGTTCTGCGCGTACACGCGGCCCCGGGAGTCGAGGGAGACGGGCGTGTACGCCGACGCGACGGTCTTGGACAGGAAGACCTTCTCGCGCTGGTGGCCGGAGCTGTCGATGACGTAGAAGTTGCCGTCCTCGGACAGGCCGTACACCGCGCCGTCGCGGTCCACGGCCGGCGCGCTGATGCACCGACCATTCCACGGTCAGGTCGGCGCCGAGCCGGGTCACGTCGAACGGCCCCTCGGAGAGGTAGTGGTTGTCCTTGATGATCAGCGAGTAGGTGCCGTCGTGGCGGTACACGGCCGGGGTGATGTCCCAGCCGAAGTCGTAGTCGGCCACGTAGCGGCCGCGGCGGTCGAACTTCATCAGGTGCCCGCGGAAACCGTTGTAGAGGTTGTGCGCCCCGTACACCACACCGCCGTCGGGCAGCGCCACCGCTGACGCCGAGCTGCCGTCGGTGACGGCGGGAACCGGGGGCAGGTTGGTGTACGGGTCGACGCCGGGCGCGGTGCCGGGACGGCAGTCGAAGGGTCCGTCGCCGTACGGGGCGTTCACTCCGCAGCCGTCGTGGAGGATGCCCCGCAAGGACGTGGCCCATTTGAGGCTGAGGTCGGGATTGAGCGCGACCAGGTACCCGTAGTGCTCACCACCGGAGGCGTGCGCGCGGGTGACGGTGAAGATCGTGCCGTCCGCGCCGATCGTCGGCGCTTCGCTCAGCCCGGCGCGCTGCGACAGGCACGGCCCCAGCGGGGGCAGTGTCGGCGAGCCGTCGGGTTGCGGCGGCGGCGGGAACGGCCGCTCGGCGCCCGCCTGCAGGAACGTCGAGTAGCACTGGTCGGTCGGGCGCGGGGCGCCCGGAACGAGCGTGCGGTAGTCGACCATGCGCACCGCCCGGTCGCGGGTGACCCGCACCAGCCAGCCGTGCCCGTCGAGCCGCCCGCTCGGCGTGGTCTCGCTCCTGAGCACGTTGTAGAACAGGGTGCCGTGCGCGTCCAGGGTGAGGGCACCGGCCGTGAACGCCGCCGGGTCGATCGTGTGGCCGAACGGGTTGATCCGCCGCATCACCCGGCCGCTGTCCTTGGCGAGCTGGTAGACGGTCCCGCCCGCGCCGGGGACGTAGACGGAGTCCTTGCTCATCGCGGCCTGGAACAGTCCCTCGATCCCGATGACGTCCGGCTTCCAGTCCGAGGTGAACGTCCAGTTCGGGACCAGCCGGTCGTGGCGCCAGTGCAGCGCCCGCAGCGACCAGGTCTGCCGCTTCAGGTTCTCCGGGTCGAACCCGCACGGGGCCGGCTCCCCGGAGCCGGGCGGGTCGCAGTTGACGTACGAGCCGCCCTTGCGCAGCACGAACACGTTCCCGTCACCGTCGACGAGCGGCACCGGAACGTGCACCGGCAGCGCGCCGCCCTCGGCGATCTCCTGTGCGGCAAAGGGATCGACGACCGTGCGCGCCAGCAGCCGCAGGTCGTGCTCACCACGCGTGCACAACTGCCCGGTGTGCGCGGCGTTCTGGCCCCACTGCGTCCAATCGCAACCACCGGCCCCGCGATCCGCGGCCGCGGCCGGAGTCACGCCGGACACCGTCAGCACGACGGCGGCGATCGCGAGACGAGCGCGTAGCGGCATGGCCGATCCTCCCCGGTCACCACAACCGATCCGGCGAGTCAGTCAATCAGCGCCATGGCCGCCGGAGGTCGCGATCAGGCCGCGACCGCGCACAATCGCCTGCTCCGGCCCCGGGTGTCACGGTTCGAGGTAGTGCCGGAGCTTGGTGCGCAGCTGTTCGGCGTCGGGGTGGTTGAGCTGTTCGAGGATGACGAGCCCCTCGCGCCAGGCGGTGTCCGCCGACTCGAGGTCTCCCGCCGCGTCGTACGCGTCGCCGAAGTGGGTGAGGACGACGGCTTCCTCCCACCGGTTGCCGAGGTCCCGGAACAGCTCCAGCGCCCGCCGGTAGCAGGAGATGGCCTCGGTGTGGTGGCCGAGGTGCTGGTGGGCGTAGCCGAGGCTGTCCCACGTCCGGGCCTGGCCGAGGTTGCTGCCGAGCTCCTCGTAGGCGTGCAGGGCCTGCTGGCAGTAGACGAGTGACTGCGCGGGATCGCCGAGCTGGGCGTGGTCCCAGCCGAGGTTGTTGAGCGCCCTGGCCTGCCCCTGCTTGTGGCCGGCGGCCCGGTACAGGTCGCCGGCCAGCTTGGTGTGTTCGAGGGCGTCGCGGAGCCGGCCCTCCCGCTCGCACACGAAGGAGTAGGCGGAGTGGATGTGGGCCTGGCCGGCCTGGTCGCCGCTGCGGCGGTACTGCTCCAGGGCGAGCGCGAGGTGGGTGTCGGCGTCGGCGGTCCGGTCCAGGTGGATGTACGGGCCGGCGATGAGGTAGTGGACCAGGGCTTCCTTGTCGGGATCGCCCAGGCGCAGCGCGGCTTCCAGGGCGGCGCCGAGCGTGTTCACCGCGTCGTGCCAGTGGCCCCGCCAGTCGAGGAAGTCGATGAGCGTGCTCGCCAGCTGCCAGGTGTGGAGGTCCTCGCCGGTCCTCGCGGTGCGGTCGATGACGGCGAGCAGGACGGCGTGTTCCGCGGTGAACCAGGCCAGTGCCTGCGCCTGGTCGGCGAGGTCCTCGGCGCGCACCCCGGACGCGGGCGGGGCGAGCGGGAGGGGATCCCTGATCGGTGCCAGCAGCCGCGCGGCGGCGCTGGCGGTGTGCACGTAGTGGTCCAGGAGCCGGTGGACCGCGGCGTCGCACGGGTCGTGGGCGTCGGCGTCGCGGGCCTGTTCGGCCGCGTACGCGCGCAGCAGGTCGTGGGCGGTGTAGCGGCCGGGGACGTGCTCGGCCACCAGGTGCGCGTCGGACAGCTCGGCGAGCAGCGGGCGCACCTGCGACGACGTCAGCGCGGCGAGGCTCGCCGCGGCCGGGACAGCGACGTCCGGCCCGGGATGCAGCCCGAGGAGCCGGAACAGCCGGGCGGCGGCCGGGCTCAGCTGGCGGTACGACCACGAGAACACCGCCCGCGCGTCGGTGGCCGGGTCGGTCCCGGCGAAGGTGTCCAGGCTCCCCCAGGCCGCGTGCAGCTCGGCGGCCAGCGCGGCCAGGCCGAACGTGGGGTGGCTCGCGGCGCGCGCGGCCACGACGGCCAGTGCCAGCGGGAGCCGCGCGCACGCCGTGATGATCTCGTCCACGGCCCCCGGTTCACGCGCGACCCGGTCCGCTCCGAGGCGCCGGGTCAGCAGCTCGCGTGCCTCGTCGGTGGTCAGCAGGTCGACGGCCACCGGGTGGGCGGTCTCGGCGACGAGCCCGGAGAGCCGGTTGCGGCTGGTGACGACGGCGAGACAACCGGGTGCGCCGGGCAGCAGCGGGCGGGCCTGTTCGGCGTCGCGCGCGTTGTCCAGCACGACGAGGACACGCCGGCCGGCGATGAGGCTGCGGTACAGGCCGACCTGGGCCTCGAAGCTGTGCGGCACCTGGTGCGGCGGCACCTCGAACGCGTCCAGGAAGCGGCGCACCGCCTCGGACGGCAACACGGGCGAGCTGCCCTCGTCGAAGCCGCGCAGGTCCACGTACAGCTGGCCGTCGGGGAACCGGTGCCGGGTCCGCTGGGCCCAGTGCACGGCGAGCGCGGTCTTGCCGACCCCGGCCGTACCGGAGAGCACGGCGATCGCCGCCCCGGTGGTGTCCGCCGCCGCGGCACGCGCGCTGAGCTCGTCGAGCCGGGCCAGCTCCGCGGTGCGGCCGGTGAAGGACCGGACGTCGGCGGGAAGCTGTGCGGGGATCGTGCGCCGCGGTCCGGGTGCCGCGTTCCCGGTCGACGGTCGCTCCCCCGCCGCGGCACAGAACTCGTCGCGCGCGTCCCCGGTCAGGCCGAACGCCTCGGCGAGGATGCGTACCGTGTGCGGCCGGGGGGCGGCGATCTCACCGCTCTCGATCTTGCCGATGCCGCGGACGCTGAGCTGGGCGCGGGCCGCGAGCTCCTCCTGCGTCATCCCGAGCCGCGTGCGTTGTGCGCGGACCACCACCCCGAACATCCACCACTCCCTCGCGCGACCCGATAGTACCGGGGAAGTGCCGGTCGCGTTCCTGGTGAAGCCGTGCTCCCGCTGGGGATACTTCCAGACGCCAACCGAGTTGGCCTGGGGGGAACGGGCGATCAGACGGCAGCACGCCGTCTGGTCGCCCCCTCACCGTCCCGCCCCGCCCGCACGTCACGCCGCCGAGTACGTCCGGGTCGCGTGGTCGCGCGAGCGCCCGGCGACCGCCGCGTCGACGCCCTCGCGCAGCTCGTCGCTGGTGTCCACTGTGGAGGACCAGCGCCGGGTGACGTGCCCGTCCGGCCGGACGAGGACGGCGCCGCCGGTGCCGATGTCGAACGCGGCCGCGGCCACGGCGTCGACGCCCTGCACGGTCAGCGGCAGCGGTGTCACCAGCCCCGCCGCGAAGTCGTGCCAGCACGCGCCCCGCGGACCCGTGAGAAGGGTGAGGCCGGGGCCGAGCAGATCGAGCGTGGACCTCCGGTCGCCGGCCCGGTGCTGCCAGACGTGCGGGAGCCGGCCGGCGAGGTCGTCGGCGAAGGCGTCGGACCGGTCCCGGCTGGGCTGCGCGGAGTTGAGGGTGTTGCGGACGCCGACCGGGCGCCGCTCCGTCTCGTAGGTGTCGAGCAGCTCGGCCGGGGCCCACTCGCGCAGCACCCAGCCCAGCTTCCAGGCGAGGTCGTACGCGTCGTGGATGGCGGTGTTCATCCCGGTGCCGCCCCGCGGGGTGATGCGGTGGGCCGCGTCGCCGGCGAGGAAGGCCCGCCGGTCCCGGTAGCGCTCGGCGATCTGCGCCGCGAAGGAGAAGGTGCCCGTGCGCAGGACGTCGACCGGCAGCCCGGGTGCGCCCGCGCCGGTCCGGATCAGCTCGAGGACCTCGGCCGGTGAGAAGTCGTCCCGGCCTTCGGTGCTGCGGGAGTACAACCAGCGGTCGCCGTCTCCGGCGGGCAGGAACACCTCGGTCTGCGCGGACTGCTGGATCATGTAGAGGCCGTAGCGGCGGTCGCCGACCACCTCGTGCAGCGGGGCGCGGAACAGCACGGCGAGGAAGTCGCCGAGCTCGCCCGGGCCGTCCATGGCGATGCCCAGGTTGGTCCGCACGGCGCTGTGCGCACCGTCGGCGCCGATGACGTAGGAGGACCGCACCGTCGTGCGCCGGCCCGTCGCGTGCTCGTGCAGCACCGCGGTCACGCCCGCGTCGTCCTGGTCGAGTGCGACCAGCTCCGTGCCGAACCGGACGTCGAGCCCGTGGTCGCGCAGGTGGTCGAGCAGGACCGGCTCCAGGTGGTCCTGCGGCGCGATCACGGGCGTGGTGGGGCTGACCGCCCGGGCCTGCGCGCGGTCCGGGAAGCCCATCGGGACGGCCATGCCGTGCGGGGACGCGAGCGTCGGGGTCGACCCATCCGTCGGTGCGGGTGTCGATCTCGCCGGCCCGGACGCGGTCCTCCAGGCCCCACGAGCGGAGCAGCTCCATGGTCCGGGTGCTGATGCCGGTGGCGCGCGGGAACGGCGACAGGCCGGCGCGCTTCTCCACCAGTACGCGAGGCGATGCCCTGCCGGGCGAGGGTGATGGCGGCGACGAGGCCGGCCGGGCCGGCACCGACGATGAGCACCGGGGTGGTCTCGCGATTCGTTGTCTCGTCTCATGACCACAGCGTCGGCCGGGCGGGCCGGCGGCGGATCCGTAGCGGCTACCGAGTTTGCGCCACCGCGTACGGAGCGAGATCGCCGCGCGGCGGTGGCGCCGGTCTTGCGGAGCAGGCTCGCCACGTGTGTCTCGATCGTGCGGCTGGACAGGAAGAGCCGCTGCGCGATCTGGGCGTTGGTCAGGCCCTGCGCGACGAGGGCGAGCACGTCCATCTCCCGGCTCGTCACCCCGACCGCGCGCAGCCGCGGCGGTACGGCGCTCTGCCCGCGTCCGCGGCGCGGCACGGGCGCACCGGCGCGGCGCAGCAGGTCGCGGCACGTGCGGGCCTGGCGCGCCTCGCCGGCCGTCTCGAACGCGGCCAGCGCGGCGCGCAGCTCCTCGACCGGGTTGCCCCAGGCGTCGGCCAGGGCCGCCTCGAGCACGAGCAGCCGCAGCAGGCGCCGCCACCAGTGCTGGGTGGCGAGCACGGAGTCGCCGGCGGCCAGGAGCGCGGTGGCCTCGCCGGCCGGCCGGCCCGCCCGGCGGCGATCGCGTCGGCGTAGCAGAGCGCGCCGCGGTTGGCGGCGCGCGCGATCACGTCCCGGTCGCGCAGCTCGTCGCGGGCGGCGGCGTCGCGGTCGGCCAGCGCGGTGCGCACGAGCACCCACAGTCCCCAGTCCTGGACCGGTGCGGCGGTGGCGTGCCCGCGGAGCAGGGCGACCGAGTCGTCGAGCTCGTCGCGCGCGGTGGTGAGGTCGCGGTCGAGCAGTGCGGACACCGCGATGACCCCGTGGCCCACGCTGACCACGTCGGCCGCCCCGGGGTCCAGGCGGTTCGCCTCGTCGAGCGCGGCTCGCATCGGTTCGGTGGCCGCGGTGCTGGCGTGGTGCAGCGCGATGAAGAGCACCGCCTTCGCCTGCACCTGGTGAAGTCCGAGGGTCGCGGCGAGCTCGCGGCTGCGCTCGGCCAGCGGCATCGCGGCCGCCGGTCCGTGGATCAGGCCGGTGGCGTTGGCCGCCACCATGTCGATCCCGGCGACCTCCGCGAGCATGCCGGCGTCCTGGGCGAGCTGACGGGCCTGCTCGAGATGGGCGGAGGTCTCGGTGGCCAGCAGCTCGGAGAAGCCGAGGCCCTGCAGGGCACGGATGCGCCACGGGACGAGGCCGTGCGCCTCGGACAGGTCGGCCGCGCGGCGGAACGCCGCGGCGGCGGCCGCCGGATCGGTCATACGGTGGCACCGGCCCGACGACCTCCAGGGCCTCGCAGGCGACCTGCCACCGGCCGGCGCGCGCGCGCCGCGTCGACCGCCGGCCCGGCCAGGGCCAGCGCGCGGTCCACGTCGCCGGCGCCGTACGCGGCGTCGGCGGCCAGAGCGTGGACCCGCGGGTCGTCGGGGCGGTCGGCGCGGTCGAGGTAGGCCACGGCCCGGGACCACCGGGCCACGGCCACCGCGGCCCGCGCCAGGGCGAGGGCGAGCTCCACCCGGTCCGCACCGCCGGCCGCGCGCAACGCCTCCTCCCCCACGGCGAGCGCCTCCCCGGCCCGCCCGGACAGCGTGAGCACCCGGACCTGCTCGACGGCGGCGGCTCGGCCCGGCGCCCAGCTCGGCGGCGCGGGCGAGCACGACGTCGGCCGTGCGCAGCGCGCCGTCGGCCGTCGCCGCGCGGGCCAGCCGGATCAGCAGTCGTGCCGCGTGGTCCGGGCGGTCACCCCGGGCGTGGAGCTCGGCGATCAGCACGGAGTCGGGGCCGGCGAGGCCGGGGTCGCGCGCCTCCATCTCCGTCGCCGCCGCCCGGGCCAGGAGCGTGTGCTCGGGCGGCAGCAGCTCGGCCAGCACGGCGTCGCGGACCAGCGCGTGCCGCCAGGCGAACTGGCCGGCCGGGCCGACCCGCAGCAGCTGCGCGGACACGGCCGCCCGCAGCGCCGCGACCACGACGTCCTCCGCCGCGCCGGTCACGGGCGCGAGCAGGCTCCAGTCGATCGAGCGCCCCAGCACCGCCGCCGCCCGCACCACCCGCAGCTGTGCCGGTGGCAGGGTGGCGGTCCGGGAGCGGACCAGGTCGGCCAGGGTCTGCGGGACGCGCGCGGTCAGCGCACCGCGGACCCGCCACCCGTCGCGACCGTCCAGCACGCCCGACTCGAGCAGCCCCGCGAGCAGCTCCTCCACCAGGAACGGCAGCCCTTCGGCGCCGTCGACCAGGAAGTCCACCACCTCGCCGGGCAGCGGACCGCCACCGGCGCACGCCGCCGCGAGACGGGCCGCGAGCCGCGGCTCCAGCCGGGCCGGCGCCACCTCGACGACACCGGGCCGCCCGGCCAGCCGCCGCAGCAGTTCCGGGCGGTCCTCCTCGCCCCGCGACGACACGGCCACCAGCACGCGCGAGCCGGTCACCGCGCCCGCGAGGTAGTCCAGCACCCCGAGCGTGTCCCGGTCCGCCCAGTGCAGATCCTCGAGGACCAGCACGCAGCCCGCCGCGCCGCCGATCTGGCGCAGCAGCCGCAGCACGGCCTCCCCGAGCACGACCAGCGGGTCCACCCCGGGCGCCGGTTCGGTCCCGCCCCCGCCGGGCAGCAGCCGGGCGAGCACCGGCCGGAACGGCCGGAGCTCGTCGGAGTCCAGGTCCGTCTCGCCGCGCAGGTGCCCGTACAGCGCCTCGGCCACCGGGCGGAACGCGCCGCCGTCCGGCACCGCCCGCCCGGTCAGCACCGGCATTCCCGCGTCGCGGGCCAGTTCGGCGGCCTCGGCGAGCAACCGGGACTTGCCGACGCCGGCCTCACCCGTCACCACGACGAGCCCGCCGGTACCGGCGTGGGCGGACAGCACGGCCTGCCGGACGGCCGCGACCTCGCGCTCCCGCCCGATCAGCACTGGCGAGGACACCGGCCGGACCACCCCTGAAGTACACCCCGCCGGACGGCCGTTGTCGCCCCCGGACATCTCACGTGGTGGTGATCAGCCCGCCGTCGATGGTGATGTCGGCGCCGGTGACGTTGTCCGTCCGGTGGCTGGCCAGGAGCAGCACGAGGTCGGCCACCTCGCGTGGCTCGGTGAACCGTCCGGTGACCGCCTCCGCCGCCGCGGCGGCCGCGACGGACCGCGGGTCGAGCGCGTTCGCGCCGCCGACGGCCGCCGCGACGCCGTGGTCGCCGAGCCAGAGGTCGGTGGCCACCGGGCCGGGACTGATCGTGTTCACCCTGATCCCCCGCGGTCCGACCTCTTTGGACAGTGCCTTGCAGAAGTTGGTCAACGCGGCCTTGGCGGCGCCGTAGTCGATGACCAGGGGGTCGGGCAGGAACGCGTTGACCGAGCTGACCGTGACGATCGAGCCCGCCCCGGCGTCGAGCATCGCCGGCAGCACGGCACGCGTGGTGCGCACGGCCGCCATCAGGTTGAGGGTGATCGAGTGGAGCCACTGGTCGTCGGTCACCTCGAGGAAGCCGCCCACGCGGGGCGTCACGGCGCCGACGTTGTTGACGAGGATGTCGATGCGACCGAACTCCCGTGCCGCGGCGACGAGTCCCGCCGGTCCGTCCGGTGTGGACAGATCGACCGGCACCGCGCGCACGCCGAGGTCCGCGAGCGCCTTGCTCTCGGACGCGGGCGCCGGCCACGACCCGCGCCCCTTCCTCGGTGAGCGCGCGGGCAACGGCCAGACCGATTCCCCGGCTGGCGCCGGTGACGACGGCGACCTTGCCCGTCAGGCCGAGGTCCACCGCTACTTCTTCACGTTGGCCGCGAGCCAGTCGAGGACGGCGGTGGCGACCTCGCGCCAGCCGTTGTCGACGGTCAGGGAGTGGCCGCGGCCCTCGAACTGCCGCAGCTCGGTGATCGCGGTGGAGTCGCGGTACTGCTTGAGGGTCGAGCGGGTCACCACGTCCGGCACGGTGTGGTCCGCGGTGCCGGAGATCAGCAGCAGCGGGCCGCGGTCCGGGTTGGCGGTGTCGACCTTCGCCTGGGAGTGCAGCACGAAGTTCGCCGCCGCGGCCTGGAACAGCGGCCGCGCCGGCGACGGGATCGTCCAGCGTTCGTGGAGCTCGTCGGACTCCTCCGGGGTGAGCGCGTTGCCGAAGCCGTAGCGGAACTCCTTGGCGGTCAACGAGATCGCCTTGTGCAGGTTGGCCGGGTTGCCCAGCGCGGGCAGTCCGGCGCGCAGCTGTGCGAGCGGGAGCGGCAGCACACCCTTGATCTGCGCGGGGTCGATGGCGACGCCGGCCGCGCCGTGCCCCTGGCCGAGGAGCTTCTCGGTGATCAGGCCGCCGAAGGAGTGGCCGACGATCACCGGTGGGGTGCCGAGCTCGGCGATGACCTTGGCGTAGTGGTCGGTGGCGTCGTCGATGCCGGTGTCGGCCACCAGCTCGGGATGGCGGCGTGCCTCTTCCACGGTGGCCGGCTCGTTGGGCCAGCCCGGTGCGACGGGCTCGTAGCCGGCCTCGCGGAACAGCTCCAGCCAGGGACCCCAGCTGGTGGCGTGCAGCCACAGTCCGTGGATGAAGACGACAGGTGTTGCGGTCATGACAGCGCCCTTCCAGCACATCCCTTCTCCAGCACACTCCCGCCGCCGCGTGGAGTCCAAGACATGTTTGGTGCGGATCGATAACCGCGTTACCGTGAGATGGCCGGGTCGGGGGCACCGTGGAGGCACGGCATGGATCTCGACCTACGCCTGGTGCGCTATTTCGTCACCGTCGCCGACGAGTTGCACTTCGGACGGGCCGCGGCCCGGTTGTACATCTCCCAGCCCGCGCTGTCCAAGCAGATCCGCAGGCTCGAGGACGCGCTCGGCGCGCCGTTGTTCGTCCGGGACAGCCGGCACGTGACGCTCACCGCGCGCGGTGAGCGCTTCCTCGCCGACGCACGCACGCTCCTCGCGACGGCCGGCCGCATGCAGCGCGAGGACGAACCGGACACCGTGCGCGTCGCGCACGTCTTCGAGCTCGACACGAGCCGGGCCGTCGTGGACGCGTTCACCACCAAGCGCCCGGACATCCGGCTCGTCGAGCGCGCCCTCGACAGCATCGGCCAGCTCCACGCGCTGCTCGACGGCCTGCTCGACGTCGCCATCATGCGCGTCACGCCGCGGCTGCTCGTCGAACGGCCGACCGGATGGCACCACCGGCTGCTCCGGCTCGAGCCCATGCGCCTCGTCGGCCGCCCCGGCGATCCGGCCCGGCGCTCGGCGTCACTGTCCGAACGCCCCGTGGAGGTCTTCGGCGACGCTCCGGGCTCCGGCCTGTACAACGCGCACGGCGAGTTCCTCACCGCGTTCGAACGCCACACCGGCATCACCATGCGCTGGCTCGGTACGCCCGGCGCGTTCAGCCACTGCCTCGCGGCGCTGAGCCGCGCCGAAGGGTCCGCGTTCCTGTTCGAGTTCGCCAGCTACGCGGACCGGTACGCCGCGGCCGGCGTACCGGTGCACGAACCGGCCGAGGTACAGCCCTACTACCCGTGGTCGCTCGCCTGGCGGGACGAACCGATCTCCCAGGCGGTCGCGGACTTCCTCGACATCGCCCTGGTCACCGCCGGCCACCGGCGCTGGCGCCGCTTCGCGGACACGGCCACCCGTCCCTGGCTCCCGCCCGGCGACCCGGCCGCGGCCGAAGCCGCGGACCTGCCCACCGGAACCAGGCCCACCTGAGGGCCGGACGCGGCGTCAGCGGCCGCGGCGCCGCCCCGCGCGGCTTCCGGCCGAGAACTGGGAGATGCCACCCTTCGGCGCCGCCGCGGTCGTCGATCCCGACGCGGCCGACGTGTGTGAGCTCGCCGTGCGGGAGCTCGCGGACCCGGACCGGGCGGGCTTGCGGGACGGCCGCTGCGTCGTGCTGTTCGCACGGCGGCGGCCGGGCGGACGGGAGGCCGGCGCGGGCGCCGGCTTTGTGTCCGGCGCCGAGAACGTGCGCTTCCCCGGGGCCAGCTCGGCGAGCAGCGGGTCACCCGGGTGCAGGCGCGTCACGGTGGCCTTGATGCCCGCCTTGCGGGTCAGGTCGCGGACGTCGGCGACCTGGGCGTCGGTCATCAGCGTGATCACGGTGCCGGACGCGCCCGCGCGCGCCGTGCGGCCCGAGCGGTGCAGGTAGGCCTTGTGCTCCATCGGCGGGTCGGCGTGGATCACCAGCGTGACGTCGTCGACGTGGATGCCGCGAGCGGCGATGTCGGTGGCCACGAGGGTCGCCGCGCGGCCCTCGGCGAAGGCCGCCAGGTTGCGGGTGCGCGCGGGCTGGCCGAGGTTGCCGTGCAGCTCGACGGCGGGCACGCCCTCCGCGATCAGCTGGCGGGTCAGCTTCGTGGCACCGCGCTTGGTCCGGGTGAACACCAGCGTTCGGCCGGGTGCCGCGGTCAGGTCGACCAGCACCGGCAGCCGGGCGCCCGGGCGTACGTGCAGCACGTGGTGCGTCATGGTCGTCACCGGTGAGGACGGCGGGTCGACGCTGTGCTTGACGGGGTCGTGGAGGAAGCGGCGCACGAGCACGCCG
>CAWJCX010000042.1:0-71465 GCA_963841395.1 uncultured Actinomycetota bacterium | reverse complement strand
ATCGTCAGCACCAGGCCACCGGTCTCGTCGGCGGCCTGCACCGTCAGCGCGTCCCGGCCGGCGGGCGCGATCCGCACCCGCAGCGCCGAGGCGCCCGCGGCGTGCAGCACCAGCCCGGTCCACGCGAACGGCAGCCGCGGCTCCTCGGCCGTCGGCCGCCGACCGAGGCCGGCGTGCAGGGCCGCGTCGAGCAGCGCCGGGTGCAGGCCGAACCTGCCTGCCTCGGCCGCAGCTCGTCGGGCAGGGCGACCTCGGCGAACACCTCGCGTCGCCGTCCCGCCGCCACACCGCCCGCAGGCCCTGGAACGCCGGCCCGTAGCCGTAACCGCGCTCGGCCAGGTCGTCGTAGAAGCCCTCGACGTCGACCGGTCGGCGCGCCGGCGGCGGCCACGCCGCGAAGTCGAAGCCGGTGCCCGGCGCTCGGCGCCGGCGACAGCATGCCGGTGGCGTGCCGCGTCCACGCGCCCGTCGCCGCCGTCGCGCAGGGAGTAGACGTTCACCGTGCGCGAGCCGGCTCGTCCGGCCCGCCCACGCGACCTGCACGCTGGACCCCGCCGCGCTCGGGGACCACCAGCGGCGCCTCGATCACCAGCTCGTCGAGGACCGAGCAGCCGGCCTCGTCACCGGCCCGCACGGCCAGCTCGACCAGCCCGCTGCCCGGGAGCGATCACGACGCCGCCGACCGCGTGGTCGGCCAGCCAGGGGTGCGACCGCAGCGACAGCCGCGAGGTGAACACCAGCCCGTCGGACTGCGGCAGCTCGACCACCGCGCCCAGCAGCGGGTGACCCGCGGCCCCTGTCCCAGGACGCCGCGTCCGTCGCCGGACTCCACGGGCCGCAGCCAGTAGTGCCGGTGCTGGAAGGCATACGTCGGCAGGTCCACGCGGCCGGCGGCGCCGGCCGGCAGCACGCCGCTCCAGTCCACGGTCGACGCCGCGGACGAACAGCTCGGCCATCGAGGTCAGCAGCCGCCGCAGACCACCGTCGTCGCGGCGCAGCGACCCGGCCACCACGACGTCGGCCTCGGTGCCGTCCACGATCTCGCTGATCGGCTGCACCAGCACCGGGTGCGCGCTCACCTCGACGAACACGCCGTGGCCCTGCTCGAGCAGGGCGGCCACCGCGGGGCCGAAGCCGACCGGCCGCGCAGGTTGCGGTACCAGTAGCCGCCGTCCACGACGCCGGCGTCCCGGATCCAGTCGCCGGTGACGGTCGAGTAGAACGGGCACGGCCGGCGCCTGCGCGGTCACGTCGGCCAGCGCCTCGGCCAGCAGCTCGTGGATGTCCTCGACGTGGCGGGTGTGCGAGGCGTAGTCCACCGCGACCCGCCGCACCCGAACCCCGTTGCCGGACAACACTTCCAGCGCCTCGTCCAACGCCTCGGCGTCCCCGGCGATCACCACCGAAGTCGGTCCGTTGACCGCGGCCACCTGCACCCGGTCGGCCCACGGCACCAGCCGCGCGACCACGTCGTCCTCGGACAGGGCGACCGACGCCATGCCGCCGCGCCCGGACAGCGTCGTGGCGATGGCCTGGCTGCGCAACGCCACCACCCGCGCGGCGTCCTCAAGGGACAGTGCGCCCGCAACGCAGGCCGCGGCGATCTCACCCTGGGAGTGGCCGACGACGGCGTCCGGCCGCAGCCCGCACGACCGCCACACCGCGGCGAGGCCCACCATCATGGCGAAACTGGCCGGCTGCAACACGTCGACGCGGTCCATCAGCTCCGGGCCGGTGCGGCCGCGCAGCACGTCCATCAGCGACCAGTCCACCCACGGCTCCAGCGCGGCCGCGCACTCGGCGACGCGCTCGGCGAAGACCTGCGAAGAGTCCAGCAGCTCGCGGCCCATCGCCGGCCCACTGCGCGCCCTGGCCGGGGAATACCCACACGACCTTGCCCGGCGTACCGGCCCGGCCGGTCGACCACGCCAGCCGCGGTCTCACCGCGGGCCAGCGCCCGCAGACCCGCCGCCGCCTCGTCACCGGAACCGGCGACCACCACCGCGCGGTCGCTCAGCGCGGCCCGGCCGGACACCAGCGCCCCGGCCAGCAGCCCCGGCGCCACCCCGGAACCGTCGAGGAAGTCGGCGAGCCGGCCGGCCTGCCCGGCCAGCGAACCGGTGCTGCGCGCGGACACCACCACCGGCAGCACCTCCGCTCGCCGGCGGCGTCCGGCCGCCGCGTCCTGCGGCGGGCGCCTCCTCCAGGATCAGGTGCGCGTTCGTCCCGCTGACGCCGAACGCGGACACCCCGGCCCGGCGCGGGCGGCCGTTGCGCGGCCAGCCCGGGCCTCGGTCAGCAGCTCGACCGCACCGGCGGACCAGTCCACCTCGGGGGTCGGGCGCGTCCACGTGCAGGGTCGCCGGGCAGCACCTCGTGCCGCAGCGCCTGCACCATCTTGATCACGCTCGCCACGCCGGCGGCCGCCTGGGCGTGGCCGATGTTCGACTTCAACGACCCCAGCCACAACGGCTTGCCGGGTTCCCGGTCCTGGCCGTAGGTGGCCAGCAACGCCTGCGCCTCGATCGGGTCACCCAGCGCGGTCCCGGTGCCGTGCGCCTCGACCACGTCCACATCGGACGGCGACGAGCCCGGCGCCGGCCAGCGCCTGCGCGGATCACCCGCTGCTGCGACGGACCGTTCGGCGCGGTCAGGCCGTTGGACGCGCCGTCCTGGTTCACCGCGCGAACCGCGCAGCACCGCGAGGATCCGGTGCCCCGCTCCCGCGCCACCGACAGCCGCTCCAGCACGATCACGCCGACGCCCTCGGCCCAGCCGGTGCCGTCGGCCGCGGCGGCGAACGCCTTGCAGCGCCCGTCGACGGCGAGGCCGCGCTGCCGCGAGAACTCCACGAAGGCACCGGGGTTCGCCATGACCGTCGCGCCACCGGCCAGCGCCATCGAGCACTCGCCCGACCGCAGCGCCTGACCGGCGAGGTGCATCGCCACCAGCGACGACGAGCAGGCCGTGTCGATCGTGACCGCCGGACCCTCGAAACCGAACACGTAGGACACCCGGCCGGACGCCACGCTCGACGACCCGCCCGTGCCGGCGAAGCCCTCCAGCTCCGGCGTGACGACGCTGGCCCCGGGTGCGACGTAGCCCTGGCCGAAGACGCCGGTGAACACGCCGACGTCGTTGCCCTTCAACGAGATCGGGTCGATGCCCGCACCTTCGAGCGCCTCCCAGGAGGTCTCCAGCAGCAGCCGCTGCTGCGGGTCCATCGCCAGCGCCTCACGCGGCGAGATCCCGAAGAAGCCCGCGTCGAAGAGCCCGGCCTCGTGGAGGAACCCGCCCCTGTCGGTGTAGCTCGTGCCCGGGCGTTCCGGGTCCGGGTCGAAGAGGGACTCCAGGTCCCAGCCGCGGTCCTCGGGGAACCCCGACACCGCGTCGCGGCGCTCCGCCACCAGCCGCCACAGGTCGTCCGGTCCCGTGACACCGCCCGGCAGCCGGCACGCCATGCCCACGATGGCGATCGGCTCGCCCGCGTCGGCGACCACGACCGTCGGCGCCACCGGTGCCGGCGCCGCGTCACCGAACTCGTCGCGCAGGTGGCGGGCGAGGGCCTGCGGGGTCGGGTGGTCGAAGACCAGCGTCGCGGGCAGCTTCAACCCGGTCGCCTCGCGCAGGCGGTTCCGCAGCTCCACGGAGGTGAGCGAGTCGAACCCGGCCTCCTTGAACGCCGCGTCCGCCCGGACCGCGCCCGCGCCGGCGTGCCCGAGGACGGCCGCGACCTGACCGCGAACCAGGTCCAGGAGCAGGGTCAGCTGGTCCGCGGGGGTGAGCCCGGCCAGCCGGTCGGACAGGCCGCCGCGGGTGTCGCCGGTGCCGGCCGCGTGCGCCTGCTGGCGGCCCGCGCGGACCAGGCCGCGCAGCATGTGCGGCACCGCACCGCCCGCCGCGGCGTCGGCCCGCACCGTGCGCAGGTCGAGCTTGGCGGGCACCAGCAACGACCGGCCGGAACCGGCCGCGGCGTCGAACAGGTCCATGCCCTCCGCGGGCGACATCAGCTGCAGGCCGCCGCGGCGGCTCATCCGGGCGCGGGTGAGCTCGTCGGTGTTGGCCGCCATGCCGGTGGTCTGGTCCCACAGCCCCCACGCGAGGGACAGCCCCGGCAGGCCCGCAGCCCGGCGGTTGGCCATCAGCCCGTCCAGGAAGGCGTTGGCGGCGGCGTAGCTGCCGCTGCCCGCGCCCATGAACACGGCGGAGACCGAGGAGTAGACGACGAACGCGTCCAGGTCCATGCCGCGGGTCAGCTCGTCGAGGTGGCGCACCGCGTCGACCTTCGGCGCGAACACGGTGGCGAGCCGCTCCGGCGTCACCGTCTCGATCACGCCGGCGTCGATGACACCGGCCGTGTGCACGACGGCGGACACCGGGTGCTCGGCCAGCAGCGCCGCGACCTGGTCGCGGTCCGAGACGTCGCAGGCGACGACGGACACCGCCGCACCCTGTGCGGTGAGCCGGGCGACCAGGTCGGCCATGCCGTCGGCGTCGCCGCCGCGCCGGCTGGCGAGTACCAGTCGGCGCACCCCGTGGTGCGCGACCAGCCGCGTGGCAACCAGTCCGCCCAGTGCGCCCGCACCGGAGACCAGGACCGTCCCTTCCGGACTGAACACGGCACTCGGGTCGGTGGCCTCCGCGCGGGCGAGGCGTGGCACGGAGAACGTCGTGCCGCGTACCGCGAGCTGCGGCTCACCGCAGCCGAGCACCGCGCCCAGCACGGACTCCGCGTCACCGCCGGCGGGGTCGAGGTCCAGCAGCACGATCCGGTCCGGGTTCTCGGCCTGCGCCGCCCGCACCAGACCCCACACCGCGGCAGCGGCCGGGTCGGTCACCACGCCGTCGCCGGCGGGCACCGCACCGCGGGTCACGACCACCAGCCGCGACTCCTCCAACCCGGCACCGGTGAGCCACCCCTGCACCACTCCCAGCACCCGCGACGTCAACGCCAGCGCGTCACCACCGGCGGCGTCCAGCACCGCTGCCGCGGGGACGTCGCCGGTCAGGGCGGTCACGTCGGCGGCGGTGGTCACCAATGCCCACGACGGTGGCTCCGCGCCGGCCAGGGGCAGCTCTGTCCAGTCCACTTGGAACAGTGAGGTGGCGCGTACCGGGTCCACCTGTTCGGCGGACACGGTCCGGAACGTCAGCGAGTCCACGGTCATGACCGGGCCGCCTGCCTCGTCGGCCGCCGCCAGCGACACGGCGTCCGGCCCGGCGGGTGCCAGCCGCACGCGCAGCGCCGACGCGCCGGCCGCGTGCAGCACGAGCCCGCGCCAGTCCAGCGGTTGCCGCCGTTCCTGGCCGTCGTCCAGGGAGGCCGAGTGCAGGGCCGCGTCCAGCAGGGCGGGATGGATGCCGAACCCGCCCGCCGCCGTGGCCTGCTCCTCGGGCAGGGCGACCTCGGCGAAGAGGTCCATCACCGCGCCGCCACACCGCCCGCACGCCCTGGAACGCGGGCCCGTACGCGAGGCCACGTTCGGCAAGGTCGGCGTAGAGCCCGTCGAGGTCGACCGGGCGCGCACCGGGCGGCGGCCACGCGGTGAGGTCGAACCGGTCGGTTGCCGCCGGGGTCGCCGACAGCGTCCCGGTGGCGTGCCGCGTCCACGCGCTCTCACCGGCGGCGTCCTCGCGCAGGGAGTACACGTCCACGGTGCGCGAGCCGTGCTCGCCGGGTCCGCTCAGCGCGACCTGCACCCGCACGCCGCCGTGCTCGGGCAGCGCGATCGGCGACTCGACCGCCAGCTCGTCGAGGACCGAGCACCCGGCCTCGTCACCGGCTCGCACGGCCAGTTCCACGAGGCCGGCACTCGGGACCACCACGACACCGCCGACCACGTGGTCGGCCAGCCACGGATGCGACCGCACCGACAGCCGCGAGGTGAACACCAGGCCGTCGGAGTGCGGCAGCTGCACGACCGCACCCAGCAGCGGGTGGTCGGCGCCGGCCAGCCCCAGCGAGGGTGCGTCCGCCGTCGCGGCCGGGTGGAGCCAGTAGTGCCGGTGGTCGAAGGCGTAGGTCGGCAGGTCCACCCGCCCCGGCACCGGCGCCAGCACGCCGCTCCAGTCGAGCGCGACGCCCCGGACGAACAGCTCGGCCATCGAGGTCAGCAGCCGCCGTGGGCCGCCGTCGTCGCGGCGCAGCGAGCCGGCGACGACGGCGTCGACCTCGGTGGCGTCGACGAGCTCCGTGATGGGCTGGACGAGCACCGGGTGCGCACTGACCTCGACGAAGACGCCGTGTCCCTGGTGCGAGGAGGTTCGCGACGGCTGGTCCGAACCGCACCTGGTTGCGCAGGTTCCGGTACCAGTACTCGCCGTCCACGACCCCGGCGTCGGTGATCCACTCGCCGGTCACGGTCGAGTGGAACGGCACCACGGGTGCCTGCGCGGTGATGCCCGGCCAGCGCGTCGGCCAGCCGGTCGCGGATGTCCTCCACGTGCCGGGTGTGCGAGGCGTAGTCCACCGCCACCCGCCGGCCGCCGAGCGCGTCCACGGCTTCGGACATCGCCTCGGCGTCGCCGGCGATCACCACCGACGACGGTCCGTTGACCGCGGCCACCTCGACCCGGCCGGCCCACGGCGCCAGGCGCGCGACCGCGTCCTGCTCGCTCAACGACACCGACGCCATGCCGCCGCGCCCGGACAGGTCCGCGGCGATCGCCTGGCTGCGCAACGCCACCACCTTCGCGGCGTCCTCGATGGACAGCGCACCCGCCACGCAGGCCGCGGCGATCTCGCCCTGCGAGTGGCCGACCACGGCGTCCGGCACGACCCCGACCGAGGCCCACACGGCCGCCAGGCCGACCATCACGGCGAAGCTGGCGGGCTGGAGGACGTCGACCCGGTTCATCAGGTCCGGGTCGGTCTCGCCACGCAGAACGTCCACAAGGGACCAGTCGACCCACGGCTCCAGCGCGGCGGCGCACTCGGTGATCCGCTCGGCGAACACCGGCGAGGCGTCGAGGAGCTCGCGGCCCATTCCGACCCACTGCGAGCCCTGGCCCGGGAACACCCACACGAGCTTGCCCGTCGCGCCCGCGCTGCCGGTCACCACGCCGGTCGCGCTCTCGCCGCGCGCCAGCGCTCCGAGCCCGGCCACGGCTTCCGCGCCGGAGCCCGCCACCACGACGGCTCGGTCGCCCAGCACCGCACGGGTCGACAGCAGGGCGCTCGCCACGCGCGGCAGCGAGCCCTCGCCCCTCGAGGAACTCCGCCAGCCGGCCGGCCTGGCCCGCCAGCGACTCGATGCTCCGCGCGGACACCACCAGCGGCACCACGCCGGCGGGCAGGTCCTCCCCCGCGGCCTGGCTCTCCTCCGGCGGGTGCCTCCTCGATGATCAGGTGCGCGTTCGTCCCGCTGATGCCGAACGAGGACACCCCGGCCCGGCGCGGCCGGCCGTTGCGCGACCAGTCGCGGGCCTCGGTCAGCAGCTCGACGGCACCGGCCGACCAGTCCACCTGGGACGTCGGCCGTCCACGTGCAGGGTGGGCGGCAGGACGCCGTGCCGCAACGCCTGCACCATCTTGATCACGCTCGACACACCCGCGGCGGCCTGCGTGTGCCCGACGTTCGACTTCAGCGAACCGAGCCACAGCGGGCGGTCCGCGTCGCGGCCCTTGCCGTAGGTGGCCAGCAGCGCCTGCGCCTCGATCGGGTCACCCAGCGTCGTGCCCGTGCCGTGGCCCTCGACGACGTCCACATCGGACGGTGCGAGCCCGGCACTCGCCAGCGCGCCGCGGATCACCCGCTGCTGCGACGGCCCGTTCGGCGCGGTCAGCCCGTTCGAGGCGCCGTCCTGGTTCACCGCGCTGCCGCGGATCACGGCCAGCACCCGGTGCCCGCGCTCGCGGGCCACCGACAGCCGCTCCAGCACCACGAGGCCGACGCCCTCGGACAGCACGGTGCCGTCGGCCCCGTCGCCGTAGGCCTTGCACCGCCCGTCCTCGGCCAGGCCCCGCTGCCGCGACATGCCGAGCACCCCGATCGGCGAGCCCATCACGGCGACACCACCGGCCAGCGCCATCGAGCACTCACCCGACCGCAACGCCTGCGCCGCAAGGTGAATCGCCACCAGCGACGACGAACACGCCGTGTCCACCGTGACCGCCGGACCCTCGAAACCGAACACGTAGGACACCCGGCCGGACGCCACGCTGCCCGCCGTGGCGGTCGTGACGAAGCCTTCGAGCTCCGCGGGCATGTTGCTCAAGGACTCGAGGTAGTCGTGGATGGAGACGCCGGAGAAGACGCCGATGTTGTCGCCCTGTGCCTTGGTCGGGTCGATGCCCGCGCGCTCCAGCGCCTCCCACGACGCCTCCAGCAGCAGCCGCTGCTGCGGGTCCATGGCCAGCGCCTCACGCGGCGAGATCCCGAAGAACCCCGCGTCGAACAGGCCCGCGCCCTGGAGGAACCCGCCCTGGCGGGTGTAGGACGTGCCGGGCCGGTCGGGGTCCGGGTCGAACAGGCCCTCCAGGTCCCAGCCGCGGTCGTCGGGGAAGGGCGACATGCCCTCCTGGCCGTCAAGCACCAGCCGCCACAGGTCGTCGGGATTCGTGACCCCGCCCGGCAGCCGGCAGGACATGCCGACGATCGCGATCGGCTCGCCGGCGTCTGCGACGGCGGCAACGGTGGTGACCACCGCGGGGGCGCCGGCCTCGCCCAGCTGGTCGCCGAGCTCCTCGCGCAGGTGGCGGGCGAGCGCCAACGGGGTCGGGTAGTCGAACACCAGCGTGGCGGGCAGCTTCACGCCGGTCGCCGCGCTCAGCCGGTTCCGCAGCTCGACCGCGGTCAGGGAGTCGAACCCGATGTCGCTGAACCCGCGCGTGCCCTGCGCCAGCTCGGGTCCGCTGAAGCCCAGGACCCCGCCGGCCTCACCCTGGACGACGGACAGCAGCACGCTCTCCTGCTCGTCCGCGGAGAGCCCGGCGAGTCGGCGGACCAGCCCGCCGCCGTCGCCGGCAGCGGCGCGCGCCACGCGCCGGCCCACGCGGACCAGGCCGCGCAGCAGGTGCGGGACCTCGCCACCCGCCGCGGCGTTGGTGCGCAACGTCTTCAGGTCCAGCTTGATCGGCACCAGCAGCGCCTGGTCCGCGTGCAGGCCGAGGTCGAGGATGTCCAGGCCCTCGGCCTGGCTCATCGCCAGCACGCCACCGCGGCTCATCCGCGCCTGGTCGGTCTCGCTGAGGTTCGCGGTCAGGCCCGCGGTCTGCTCCCAGAGGCCCCAGGCCAGCGAGAGACCCGGCAGGCCCGCCGCGCGGCGAGCGGTCATCAGTCCGTCGAGGAACGCGTTCGCCGCCGCGTAGTTGCCCTGACCGGCGGACCCCATGAGCGCGGCGGCGGAGGAGAACACGACGAACGCGTCGAGGTCCGTGCCGCGGGTCAGCTCGTCGAGGTGGCGCACCGCGTCGACCTTGGGCGCGAACACGCCGGCCAGCCGCTCCGGCGTCAGCGTCGCGAGCACGCCGTCGTCCAGGACACCGGCCAGGTGCACGACACCGGTCGGCCGGTGTTCGGCCAGCAGCGCCGCCACCTGCTCGCGGTCGGACACGTCGCAGGCCACCACCGTCACGGCCGCGCCCTGCTCGGTCAGCTCCGCGATCAGGTCGGCTACGCCCTCGGCGTCCGGGCCGCGCCGGCTGGCCAGCACGAGGCTCCGCACCCCGTGGCGGGCGACGAGATGCCGGGCGACCACGCCGCCCAGCGACCCGGTGCCGCCCGTGACCAGAACCGTCCCATCCGGGCTGAACACGGCGGGGACATCCGGCGCCTGGCCGGTGGCGCGGGCCAGCCTCGGCACGAACGCGGTGGTGCCGCGCACCGCGACCTGCGGCTCACCGCTGGCCAGCACCGCACCCAGGACCGGGTGCACGTCGGTGGAGTCGCGGTGGTGTCGCTGTCGATCAGGACGATCCGGTCGGGGTTCTCGGCCTGAGCCGCGCGAACCAGGCCCCACACCGCCGCGCCCGCCGGGTCGCTCACCACGCCGTCACCGGCCGGCACCGCGCCCCGGGTCACGATCACCAGCCGCGACGCTCCAGCCCGGCCCGGCCAGCCACGCCTGCAGGACGCCCAGCACCCGCGACGTCGCCGCCAGCGGCTCCTCGTCGCCGCAGGCCCGCACGAGCACCAAGGCGGGCGCAGGCAGGGCGGCGACCTCGTCGGCGGTGGAGACCTCCATCCACGACGGCACGTCCGCGTCCCGCGCCAGCGGCAGCTCGGTCCAGTCGACCTGGAACAGCGAGTCGCGGGTCTCGTCCGCGGCCGCCGTCTCCAGCTGCTCGGCGGACACCGGCAGGGACACCAGCGAGTCCATCGTCACGACCAGGCCGCCGGTCTCGTCGGCGGCCTGGAACGACAGGGCGTCCGGGCCGCACGGCGCGACCCGCACCCGCAGTGCCGACGCGCCGACCGCGTGCAGCAGCAGCCCGTTCCACGCGAACGGCAGCACCTTGCGGTCGTCGTCCGGGTTGGCGAAGGCGTTCGTGTGCAGGGCGGCGTCCAGCAGCGCTGGGTGGATGCCGAACTTGCCGGCATCCTCGCGGTGCTCGTCGGGTAGCGAGACCTCGGCGAAGACCTCGTCGCCGCGCCGCCACACCGCTCGCAGGCCCTGGAACGCCGGCCCGTAGGCGTAGCCGCGCTCGACCAGGTCGGTGTAGAAGTCCTCGATGTCGACCGTCTGGCCGCCGGCCGGTGGCCAGGCGGTGAAGTCGAACTCGTCGTCGCCGGCGCTCGAGGTCGGGGACAGCAATCCGGTGGCGTGCCGCGTCCACACGTCCTCACCGGTGTCCTCGCGCAGGGAGTACACGTCCACGGTGCGCGAGCCGGTCTCCGCCGGCCCGCCCACCGCGACCTGCAGCCGCACCCCGCCGGTCTCCGGCAGCACCAGCGGCGCCTCGATGACGAGCTCCTCCAGCACGCCGAAGCCGAACTCGTCGCCCGCCCGCACCGCGAGGTCGACGTAGACCGTGCCTGGGATGAGCACGACGCCGCCGATCGCGTGGTCGGCCAGCCAGGGGTGCGTGCGCAAGGACAGGCGGGAGGTGAACACCAGCCCGTCGGACTGCGGCAACGGCACCACCGCGCCCAGCAGCGGGTGGTCGGCCCCGGTCAGTCCCAGCGAGGCCGCGTCGGTGGCCGTGGAGCCCAGCTCGATCCAGTAGTGCTGGTGGTCGAAGGCGTAGGTCGGCAGGTCCACGTGCCCGGTCCGCGCGCCGCCGGGCAGCATCGGGGCCCAGTCGAGCGCGACGCCCCGCACGAACAGCTCGGCCATCGAGGTCAGCAGGCGCCGCGGGCCGCCCTCGTCGCGCCGCAACGATCCCGTCACCACGACGTCGGAGCCGGTGTGGTCGACGATCTCGCTGATCGGCTGGACCAGCACCGGGTGCGCGCTCACCTCGACGAACACGCCGTGGCCCTGCTCGAGCAGCTCCGCCACGGCCGGGCCGAACCGCACCTGGCCGCGCAGGTTCCGGTACCAGTAGTCACCGTCCACGACCCCGGCGTCGGTGATCCACTCGCCGGTCACCGTGGAGTAGAACGGCACCTCCGGTGCGCGCGCGCCGATCCCGGCGAGTGCCTCGGCGAGCGTGTCGCGGATGTCGGTCACGTGCCGGGTGTGCGAGGCGTAGTCCACCGCCACCCGCCGGACGCGGACGCCCTGCTCGTCCAGGACCTCCAGCGCCTCGTCGAGTGCCTCGGCGTCGCCCGCGATCACCACGGACGCGGGGCCGTTGACGGCCGCGACCTCGACCCGGTCCGCCCACGGCGCAAGCCGCGCGACGGCTTCGTCCTCGGCCAGCGCGACCGACGCCATGCCGCCGCGGCCGGACAGCTGCGTGGCGATGGCCTGGCTGCGCAACGCCACCACCCGGGCGGCGTCCTCGAGGGACAGCGCGCCCGCCACGCACGCGGCCGCGATCTCGCCCTGCGAGTGGCCGACCACGGCGTCGGGCTCGACACCCACCGAGGCCCACACCGCCGCGAGGCCCACCATGACCGCGAAGCTCGCCGGCTGCAGCACGTCGACCCGCGCCAGCAGCTCCGGTTCGGTGTCGCCGCGCAGAACGTCCACAAGGGACCAGTCCACCCACCGCTCCAGCGCGGCGGCGCACTCGGCGATCCGCTCGGCGAACACCGGGGACGAGTCCAGCAGCTCCCGGCCCATCCCGGCCCACTGCGTGCCCTGGCCCGGGAACACCCACACGATCTTGCCCGGCGTACCGGAGCCGGCCACCAGGCCGGGCGCGTTCTCGCCCCGGGCCAAGGCGTCCAGCGCGGTCCGCGCCTCCTCGTGGGAGCCCGCGACCACCACGGCACGCTCACCCAGCACGGCCCGGCCCGACACCAGCGTCGCGGCCATGGCAGTCAGCGACACGTCACCGGCGTCCGCGAGGTAGGCCGCCAGGCGTTCCCCCTGCGCGGCAAGGGAAGCGGCGGTCCCCGCCGACACGACCAGCGGCGCCACACCCTCGGGTACCGGGGCGGGTGCCGCCTCGTCGACGTCGGCCTCTTCGAGGATCAGGTGCGCGTTCGTCCCGCTGGCGCCGAAGGAGGACACCCCGGCCCGGCGCGGACGGCCGTTGCGCGGCCAGTCCCGGGCCTCGGTCAGCAGCTCCACCGCACCCGCGGACCAGTCCACCTGGGGGGACGGCGCGTCCACGTGCATGGTCGCCGGGAGCACGCCGTGCCGCAGGGCCTGCACCATCTTGATCACACCGGCCACCCCGGACGCCGCCTGGGTGTGGCCGATGACGGACTTGACCGAGCCCAGCCACAGCGGCTGCTGCGGGTCGCGGCCCTGGCCGTAGGTGGCCAGCAGTGCCTGCGCCTCGATCGGGTCGCCCAGCACCGTGCCCGTGCCGTGGCCCTCCACGGCGTCCACATCGGACGGTGTCGAGTCCGGCGCCGGCCAGGGCGTTGCGGATCACCCGCTGCTGTGCCGGGCCGTTCGGCGCGGTCAGGCCGTTCGAGGCGCCGTCCTGGTTCACCGCGCTGCCGCGGATCACGGCCAGCACCCGGTGCCCGCGCTCACGGGCCACCGACAGCCGCTCCAGCAGCAGCACGCCGACGCCCTCGGCCCACCCGGAGCCGTCGGCGCAGGCGGCGTAGGACTTGCAGCGCCCGTCGAACGCGAGTGCCCGCTGGCGCGCGAAGCCGACGAACCCGCCGGGCGTCGCCATCACCGTCGAGCCGCCCGCGAGCGCCATCGAGCACTCGCCCCGGCGCAGCGCCGCGGCGGCGAGGTGCAGCGCCACCAGCGAGGAGGAGCACATGGTGTCGACGGTGACCGCGGGGCCCTCGAGCCCGAGGGTGTAGGCGACCCGGCCGGAGGCGACACCGCCCGCGGTGCCCAGGGCGCGCTCCAGGCTGAGGTAGCCCTCGAACCCGCTGAGGTCGGGCGCGTAGTCCTGGTGCACGATTCCGGCGAACACCCCGACGTCGGTGCCCCGCACCGAGTGCGGGTCGATGCCGGCACGTTCGAAGGTCTCCCACGACACCTCGAGCAGCTGGCGCTGCTGGGGGTCCATCGCCAGGGCCTCACGCGGCGAGATGCCGAAGAACCCGGCGTCGAACCGGGTCGCGTCGTGCAGGAAGGCGCCCTCCCGCACGTAGGTCGTGCCGGGGTTGTCGGGGTCCGGGTGGTAGAGGCCCTCGACGTCCCAGCCGCGGTCGGTGGGGAAGCCGGTGTAGACGTCGGCGCCCTCGGACACCACCCGCCACAGGTCCTCCGGGCCGCGGATGCCACCGGCGTACCGGCAGGCCATGGAGACGATCGCGATGGGCTCCGCGGCCGCCGCGGCGAGCGCGGTGTTCTCCTGCTGAAGGCGGGTGTTCTCCTTCAGCGAGGCACGCAGTGCCTGGACGATCTGCTCGTCTGGCGCCGACATAACCATCCTCCACGATTCGTTCACACTCGGTGGTTCAGCTCGTCTTGCCGAGGGCCCGTTGCACGAGCCCGGCGATGTCCATCTCGTCGATCAGGTCCGCTTCGCCCCTCGCCGCGGGCACCTCGCCGGCCAGTCCGTCCGTGTCCTCGTCCGCGTCGGCGAGGCCGAGCAGCGCGTCCAGCACGCCGGCTTCCTTGAAGCGGGCGAACGGCACGGACGCCAGGACCCGCCGCAGGTCGTCCTCCCGACCGTCCAGGCCGTCGTCGGCCTCCCGGAGGAGCTCGGTGCGCAGGTAGCCGACCAGCGCCTCCGGGGTGGGGTAGTCGAAGATCAGCGTCGCGGGGAGCTTGAGCCCGGTGGCCGCGCCCAGGCTGTTGCGGAGGTTGACGGCGGCCAGCGAGTCGAAGCCGACCTCCTGGAAGGCCTGGCGCGGGCCGATACCCTCCGCGCCGCTGTGCCCGAGGACCGTCGAGGCGTGCCCGCGGACCAGGCGGAGCAGGATGCGGTTCTGCTCGCTGTCCTGGACCGCCCGCAGGGAGTCCGCGAGGGATGCCGCGGTGTCGCTGTTCTCGCCGTCGGGCTGCGACGCCTGGATCGCCGCCTTCGCCTCGGGCAGGTCGGCGAGCAGGGGGCTCGGGCGGACCGACGTGAACGCGGGGACGAAGGCGCCCCAGTCCATGTCGGCCACCGTCACGAACTTCTCGTTGCCAGACACCGCCTGCACCATCGCGGTCACCGCCAGCTGGGGTGCCATGGGGAGCACGCCGCGGCGGCGGAGCTGGGCGAGGGCCGCCTCGTCCATGCCCACGCCGATCTGGTCGAGGGCGCCCCAGGCGATCGAGGTGGCCCGCAGGCCCCGGGCGCGGCGCCACTCGACCAGCGCGTCGAGGACGGCGTTCGCCGCACCGGACGGGCCCTGGCCGCCGCCACCCCACACGCCCGCGATCGAGGAGAAGACGACGAACGCGTCGAGCGGCGTGTCCTCGAACAGCTCGTCCAGCCACCCGGCGGTGTCCACCTTGGCCGCGAACACCTCGGCGAGGTCGTCCGCGCCGGTGTCGTCGACGGAGCTGGTCTGCGTGATGTCGGCGGCGTGCACCACGGCGGTGACCGGCTGCTGTGCCACCAGCCGCGCGATCGCGTCCCGGTCGGCGTCGGCGCAGGACTCCACCGCCGTGCCGAGGCCCAGCCCGGCCAGTTCGGCCCGCAGCCGCGGCACGCTCTCCTCGGGTGCGTGCGCGGTGGTGGTGACGACGAGCCGGTCGGCGCCGGCGAGCGCGAGCCAGACCGCGGCGTGCCGGCCGAGCCCTTCGGCGCCACCGGTAACCAGGACCGTGCCCCGCGGCTCCCACCGAGTGTCGCTTGTGGACCTCCGGTGCGGGCTTGCGGACCAGCCGCCTGCTGTAGACGCCCGACCGCCGGACCGCGAGCTGGTCCTCGCCGGCGGCGCCGTTCAGCACGCCGAGCAGGTACTGCGCCGTGCGCGGCTCGGTCGTGGCGGGCAGGTCGACCAGGCCGCCCCACCGGTCGAGGCGTTCGAGCGCGGCGGCGCGGCCGAGGCCCCACAGGGCGGCCTGGGCCGGCGAGGTGACGCTGTCCTGGATGCCGATGTTCACCGCGCCCCGGGTCAGGCACCACAGCGGCGGGGTGGCGTTGGTGTCGCCCAGGGCCTGGACGAGCGCGAGTGTCGTCGCCGCGACCGCGGTCGGGTCCTGCGGCTGCTCGTCGAGGGCGAGCAGGGACAGCACGCCGGTCAGGTCGTGCTCGGCGAGGACGCCGGTCAGCCGCTCGGCGAGTCGCTCGCGGGTGCGGTCGCCATCGCCGATCTCCAGCACGACCGTGCCGAGCCCCTGGCCGGCCAGCTCGGCGAGGAGGGCGTCGTCCTGGTGCGTCGACGGCACGACGACGAGCCACCGTCCACCCGGCACGCCGGTGGCGGCGCGTTCGAGCGGCTGCCAGGTGACGTGGTAGCGCAGCTTCTCCGCGGTCGACCGCTCGCGGCGCTTCTCCCGCCAGTCCGCCAGGACGGGCACGACGGTGGTCAGCGCGCTGCGCTGGTCGGTCGACGCCAGGTCCAGCAGCCCGGCCAGGGAGTCCAGGTCGGCCTGCTCGACCGCGGCCCAGAAGTCGGCGTCCACGCCGTCGGCCGCATCAGCCGCGGTGGCCACTTCCGCTTCCTGGAGCCAGTAGTGCCGGTGGTCGAAGGCGTAGGTCGGCAGGTCCACCCGCCCGGCAACGGGCGCCAGCATCGTGGTCCAGTCGACGGCGACACCGCGGACGAACAGCTCGGCCATCGAGGTCAGCAGCCGCCGCGGGCCGCCGTCGTCACGCCGGAGCGACCCGACGACCACCGCGTCGCCGACCTCGTTGATTGGCTGCACCAGCACGGGGTGCGCGCTGATCTCCATGAACACCCCGTGCCCGCGCTCGATCAGCTCGGCGACCGCGGGGCCGAAACCCACCCGGTTGCGCAGGTTCCGGTACCAGTAGCCGCCGTCCACGACCCCGGCGTCGGTGATCCAGTCACCGGTGAGAGTGGAGTAGAACGGCACGGCCGGCGCCTGCGCGTGGATTCCGGCGAGCGCGTCGGCGAGCGGTGCCCTCGATGTCCTCGACGTGGCGGGTGTGGGAGGCGTAGTCCACGGCGACCCGCCGAACCCGGACACCGTTGCCGGACAACGACTCCAGCGCCTCGTCCAGTGCCTGGGCGTCCCCGGCGATCACGACGGAGGCCGGGCTGTTGACCGCGGCCACCTCGACCCGGTCCGCCCACGGCTCGAGCCGCGCGACCACGTCGTGCTCCGGCAGGGCGACCGACGCCATGCCACCGCGACCGGACAGCTTCGTGGCGATGGCCTGGCTGCGCAGCGCCACCACCTTCGCGGCGTCCTCGAGAGACAGTGCACCCGCGACACAGGCCGCGGCGATCTCACCTTGGGAGTGACCCACCACCGCGTCCGGCACGACACCCACCGACGACCACACCGCCGCCAGGCCCACCATCACCGCGAAGCTCGCGGGCTGCAGCACGTCGACCCGATCCAGGAACGCGGGATCGGTGTCACCACGCAACACGTCCACCAGGGACCAGTCCAGCCACGGCTCCAGGGCGGCCGCGCATTCCTTGACGCGCGAGGCGAACACCGGCGAGGCGTCCAGCAGCTCGCGGCCCATGCCGACCCACTGCGAGCCCTGGCCCGGGAAGACCCACACGACCTTGCCCGGCCCGTCCGCGCTGCCGGTCACCAGCTCGGGCGCGTTCTCGCCGCGCACCAGCGCACCCAGCCCGGCCAGTGCCTCGTCGCCGGAGCCGGCCACCACCACGGCACGCTTGCCGAGGGTCGCCCGGTTCGAGAGCAGCGCACCGGCCACCGCGCTCAGTGGCAGGTCGCTCTCCTCGACGAACGCCGCGAGCCGTCCCGCCTGCGCCGCCAGCGAACCGGCGGATCCCGCCGACACGACCAGCGGCACCACACCAGCGAGCGGCACCTGCGTCGGGACGGGCGCCTCGTCCTCGACGGGTGCCTCCTCCAGGATCAGGTGCGCGTTCGTCCCGCTGGCACCGAACGAGGACACTCCGGCCCGGCGCGGCCGTCCGTTGCGCGGCCAGTCCCGGGCCTCGGTCAGCAGCTCTACAGCGCCCGCCGACCAGTCGACCTGGTTCGTGGGTGTCTCCACGTGCAAGGTCGCCGGCAGCGTCCCGTGGCGCAGGGCCTGCACCATCTTGATCACACCGGCCACCCCGGCGGCCGCCTGCGCGTGCCCGATGTTGGACTTCAGCGACCCCAGCCACAACGGCTTGCCGGGCTCCCGGCCCTGGCCGTAGGTGGCCAGCAACGCCTGCGCCTCGATCGGGTCACCCAGCGCCGTCCCGGTGCCGTGCCCCTCCACAGCGTCCACATCGGACGGTGACAGGCGCGCGTTCGCCAGCGCGGCGCGGATCACCCGCTGCTGCGACGGACCGTTCGGCGCGGTCAGCCCGTTCGACGCGCCGTCCTGGTTCACCGCACTGCCGCGCAGCACCGCCAGCACCGGGTGCCCGCGCTCCCGCGCCACCGACAGCCGCTCCATCAGCACGACGCCGACGCCCTCGGCCCAGCCGGTGCCGTCCGCGCCGTCCGAGTACGCCTTGCAGCGCCCGTCGGCGGACAGGCCCCGCTGCCGCGAGAACTCCAGGAAGGCGTCCGGGCTGGCCATCACCGTCGCGCCACCGGCCAGCGCCATCGAGCACTCCCCCGACCGCAGCGCCTGCGCGGCGAGGTGCATCGCCACCAGCGACGACGAACAAGCCGTGTCCACCGTGACCGCCGGTCCCTCGAAGCCGAACACATAGGACACCCGGCCCGACGCGACGCTCGACGCGGTGCCGGTCATGAGGTAGCCCTGGACGTCGTCGGGTACCTGGTGGAGCCGGGTCACGTAGTCGTGGTGGACGATGCCGGTGAAGACGCCGATGTCGCTGCCCTTGACCGACAGCGGGTCGATGCCCGCCCGCTCCAGCGCCTCCCAGGACGTCTCCAGCAGCAGCCGCTGCTGCGGGTCCATGGCCAGCGCCTCGCGTGGCGAGATCCCGAAGAGCGTGGCGTCGAACTTCGCCGCGTCGTACAGGAACCCGCCCGAGCGGGTGTAGCTCGTGTTCGGGTTGGCCGGGTCCGGGTGGTACAGCCCGTCGAGGTCCCAGCCGCGGTCGAGCGGGAAGCCGGACACCGCGTCCCGCCGCTCCGAAACCAGGTCCCACAGTTCCTCGGGACTGTCCGCGCCGCCGGGCAGCCGGGTGCTCATCGCGACGATCGCGATCGGCTCGTCGGAGGCCGTGGTCATCACCGCCGCGGGCGCCGCCGGCCGCTCGCCGAGCAGCTCGGCCCGCAGGTGCGCGGCGAGCAGGGCGGGCGTCGGGTAGTCGAAGACCAAGGTGCTGGGCAGGCTCACCCCGGTGAAGTCCTGCAGGCGGTTGCGGAGCTTGACCGCGCCCAGCGAGTCGAACCCGAGGCTCCGGAAGGACTGCTCGTCGCCGATCCCGTCCGTCTCGCGGTGACCGAGCACGACCGCGGTGCTCTCCCGGACCAGGTCCAGCACGACCCGGAGCTGCTCGGCGGCCGCCAGCCCGGCCAGCCTGTCCGTGAACACGTCGCCGGCCGCGTCCCCGCGGGCCACCACCCGGCGGGCGAGCGGCACGGCGCCCGGCGTCACCCGCTCGGCGGTGGCGGCGCCCAGGGTCACCGGGCCGAGCACCGCGACGGGCGCGCCTGCCGGGTCCGCCAGCTCCAGGAGGTGACCGCCGTCCGCCGCCGTGATCCGCACCCGCAGCGCGGCGGCCCCTTCGGCGAACACCGCCATCCCCGCGCAGGCGGTCACGTCGCCCGGCAGCAGGCTCAGCGCGGCGTCGAGGAGCACCGGGTGCAGGGTGAACGCGGCGGCCTCGTCGGCCAGCTCGTCCGGGAGCGCGACCTGGGGCCCCGACCAGTCGCGAAGGTCGAAGTCCGGCCGGGGCATGCCGGGCACCAGCACGGCGCCGGCGTTGCGGGTCCACGACGTCGTGCCGTCGGGTCGACTGTGGACGGTGACGGTGCGGCGGCCGTCCGGGTCGGCCGCGGCCACGGTCACCCGCACCTGGCCGTCCACGGCGAGTGGTGACTCGACGCTCACCTGGTCGAGGCTGCCGCAGCCGACCTCGTTGCCCGCCTTGACGAGCATCTCCAGCAACGCGGCGACACCCGGCCGGCCGCGTGGCGTGAGGCGGCCCGTGAGCACGAGCCCGCCGGTGCCGGGCACGTCGATCACGGTGCCGAGCAGCGGGTGCCCGGCGCTGGTGGCGCCGAGTGCCTCCGCGCCGCCCGCCACGGCCTCGGTCTCCACCCAGTACCGCTGGTGCTGGAAGGCGTAGGTGGGCAGCTCCACGGCGTTTCGCCGGCCGAGCAGCGCGGCCCAGTCGACGTCCACGCCCCGCACGTGCAGGCCGGCGACGGCGGTGACGACGTCGGTGGTTTCCCTGCCGTCCTTGCGAAGCACGGCGAGACAGCTCTGCTCCCCGACGCCGAGGGTGCCGAGCGTCATGGCGGCAAGGACCCCGCCGGGTCCCAGCTCCAGGAACGTCGTCGCGCCATGGTCGCGCAGCGCCGTGACGGCGTCGGCGAACCGGACCGCGTGCCGGGCCTGGTCGACCCAGTAGCCGGCGGTGGCGAGCTGACCGTCCTCGGCGAGGGCGCCGGTCAGCGTGGAGACGACGGGCAGCGCACCCGGAAGGTAGGACAGGCTTTCCACGACGGTGCGGAACTCGTCGAGCATGGGCGCCATGCGTGGTGAGTGGAAGGCGTGGCTGACCGGCAGCCGCCGCGTCTTGCGCGCCGCGGCCCGCCAGCTCGCCGGCGACGGCGAGCACGGCGTCCTCGTCCCCGGAGAGCACCACCGAGTCGGGCCCGTTCACCGCCGCGACGCAGACCACGCCACCTGCTCGGGCGAGCAAGGGCGCGACCTCGTCCTCGGTGGCCTGGACGGCGACCATCGCGCCGCCGCCGGGCAGGTCCCGCATCAGCCGGCCGCGCGCGGCGACCAGCTTTCCCGCCTCGGCCAGGGTCAGGATTCCGGACACGTGCGCGGCGGTGATCTCGCCGATCGAGTGGCCGGCGAGGAGGTCGGGCCGCACGCCCCAGGACTCGACGAGCCGGAACAGCGCGGTCTCCAGGGCGAACAGCGCGCCCTGCGTGTACCTGGTCTGGTCGAGCAGCTCACCGTCGGACGCGAAGACCACCTCGCGCAGGGGGCGTGCCCCGGGCAGGTGGCGTTCCACGGCGGTGCACGCGGCGTCGAACGCCGCGCGGAAGACCGGGAACGTCTCGGCCAGCTCACGTCCCATGCCCGCCCACTGGCTGCCCTGACCGGTGAAGAGGATGGCCAGCTTGCCCGTGACCGGGGTGCCGGACACGACCGCGGGACTCGGGCCACCACGTTCGACCTCGCCGAGGTCCGCGCGGAGCTGATCCCGGTCGGACGCCAGGACGACCGCCCGGTGGTCGAGGTGGGCACGGGTCGTGGCGAGCGCGTGGGCTGCGTCGGCGAGGGGCAGCTCCGGACGGTCGTCGAGGAAACGGGCGAGCCGGCCGGCCTGGCCGCGCAGCCCGGCCGGGGTCCGCGCCGACACGAGAACCGGCACCGGCGCACCGGCCGGTTCCGGCTCCGGCGCGGGGACCGCGGGCTGGTCGGGGGCCGCCTCGAGGACGACGTGTGCGTTGGTGCCGCCGATGCCGAACGACGACACCCCGGCCCGGCGGGGGCGGCCGGTCTCCGGCCAGTCGCGGGCCTCGGTCAGCAGCTCCACGGCACCGGCCGACCAGTCCACATTGGATGATGGACGGTCCACGTGCAGCGTCCGCGGGAGAACGCCGTGGCGCATGGCCATGACCATCTTGATGACGCCCGCGACGCCCGCCGCGGCCTGCGTGTGCCCGATGTTCGACTTCACCGAGCCGAGCCACAGGGGTTCGCCGGCGGGCCGGTCCCGGCCGTAGGTCTCGAGCAGCGCCTGCGCCTCGATCGGGTCGCCGAGCGTCGTGCCCGTGCCGTGCGCCTCCACCGCGTCGACGTCCGATGTGGACAGTCCGGCGCGGGTCAGGGCCTTGCGGATCACCCGCTGCTGCGACGGGCCGTTCGGCGCCGTCAGGCCGTTCGACGCGCCGTCGGAGTTCACCGCTGACCCGCGCACCACGGCCAGCACGTGGTGGCCCCGGCGGCGAGCGTCCGACAGCCGCTCCACCAGCAGCAGGCCCACGCCCTCGGACCAGCCGGTACCGTCGGCGCCGTCCGCGAAGGCCTTGCAGCGGCCGTCGGGCGCGAGGCCCGCGCTGCCGCGAGAACTCGACGAAGGTCTCGACGGTGCCCATCACCATGCACGCCGCCGGCCAGCGCCATGGAGCACTCGCCCTGGTTCAGCGCCCGGGCCGCCATGTGCAGCGCCACCAACGAGGACGAGCACGCCGTGTCGACCGTGATGGCGGGGCCCTCGAAGCCGAAGTGGTAGGCGACGCGGCCGGAGACGACGCTGCCCGAGCTGCCGGTGAGGCGGAAGCCCTCGACGCCCGACGCCCCGTGCATCCGCATGCTGTAGTCGTGGCTGTTGACGCCGACGAACACGCCGATGTCCTGGCCGGCCAGCGAGGTCGGGTCGATCGCGGCCCGTTCGAACGCCTCCCAGGACGTCTCCAGCAGCAGCCGCTGCTGTGGGTCCATCGCCAGCGCCTCGTTGGGTGAGATGCCGAAGAAGGCGGCGTCGAACCCGGCGGCGTCGTCGAGGAAGGCGCCGTGGCGCACGTAGGTGGTGCCCTCGTGGTCGGGGTCGGCGTGGTAGAGCCGGTCGGTGTCCCAGCCGCGGTCGTCGGGGAACTCGGTGACGGCGTCGACCCCGTCGGCCACCACCCGCCACAGGTCTTCCGGGCTGTGCACGCCCGCGGGGAAGCGGCATGCCATCGCCACGATCGCGATCGGCTCGTCGTTCGCGGCGGTGGGCGTGCCGGGCTCGGCGGGGCTGGACGTGTCACCGGTCAGCGTGGCGCGCAGGTGCTCGGCGAGCGCCGCGGGCTTCGGGTAGTCGAAGATCATCGCCGGGGAGAGGGTGAGCCCGGTCGCGGCGGCCAGCCGGTTGCGCAGCTCCACCGCGGTCAGCGAGTCGAACCCGGCCTCCTTGAAGGTCCGGCCGGGATGGACGGCATCGGCGGAGGTGTGCCCGAGCACCTCGGCGGCGTGCCGGCGCACCAGGTCGAGCACGGCCTCGGCCTGCCCGGTGGCGTGCAGCCCGGCGAGGCGCTCGGCCAGTGGGACGGGGCCGGCCGCGGCCCGGGCCGCCGGGCGCGGCGCCGGGGCCAGTGCGCGCAGCAGCGGCGGGATCTCGTCACCGGCGGCCGACGACGCCCGCAGGGCGGGCACGTCGAGCTTGGCGGCGACGAACGTGTCGGCGGCACCCAGGGTGGCGTCCAGCAGGGCCATTCCCTCGGCGGCGGTCAGGCCGGCCATTCCCATGCGCCTGTTGCGGTGCAGGTCCGCGGCGCCCAGGTGCCGGGTCATGCCGCTGACCGTCGTCCAGTAGCCCCAGGCGAGGGACACGGCGGGCAGGCCGAGTCCGTGCCGCTGGTGCGCGACCGCGTCCAGGCAGGCGTTGGCCGCCGCGTAGTTGGCCTGCCCGGGGTTGCCCAGCACGCCCGCCGCGGAGGAGAACAGCACGAACGCGGCGAGGTCGCGGTCCCGGGTGAGCTCGTCCAGGTGGCGCGCGGCGTCGACCTTCGGCCGCAGCACGGTGTCGACGCGGTCGGGGCTCAGCTCGGTGAGCACCCCGTCGTCGAGGACGCCGGCGGTGTGTACCACGGCGGTGAGCGGGTGCTCGGCCGGAACGGCGGCGAGGACGGCCTCGAGCTGGGCGCGGTCCGCGGTGTCGCAGGCGGTGATGGTGACCGACGCCCCCATCGCGGTCAGCTCGTCGTGGAGGTCGGGGGCGTGGCCGCGGCGGCTGACCAGGACGAGGTGCCGGATGCCGTGCGCGGTGACGAGATGGCGTGCCGTCGTCGCACCGAGCGTGCCGGTGCCGCCGGTGATCAGCACGGTGCCGTCGGGGTCGAGCGGCCGCGGCGCGGAGCCGGGCCGGGGCACGCGCGTCAGGCGCGGCACCTCCGCGACTCCGTCGCGCACCCGCACCTGCGGCTCCCCGCTCGACAGCACGGCGGGCAGCGCGGACCGGGAGGCGTCGTCGAGGTCCACCAGCACGATCCGGCCGGGGTGTTCCGACTGCGCGGAGCGCACCAGGCCCCACACCGCGGCCGGGGCGAGCTCGGTGCAGTCGCCGGTGACGACGGCCAGCCGGGTCTGCGCGAGGGCCGGGTCCGCCAGCCAGGCCTGGAGCGCGGCCAGCGCGGCGTCGACCGCGGTGCGGGGATCGCCGGTCTCCGCCTCGTACACCTGGTAGTCCGCGGAGTCCCCGGCGGCGGGAAGCGGCAGGGCGGTCCACTCGACGCGGAAGAGCGAGTCGTGTGGCACCGCGCCCGTGATCCCGAGCTGGGCCGGGGAGAACGGTGTCGCGACGACCTCGTCGATGGTCATCACGGGTTGCCCGGTGGCGTCGGCCAGCTGGAGACCGGCGGTCCCGGTCCGGCGGACGTGCAGTGCGGTGGCGCCGGAGGCCAGCAGGGACACGCCGGTCCACACCGACGGCAGGGTGCCTTCGGCGACGACCGTGCGGACGGCGGCGTCGAGCAGCGCCGGGTGCAGGCCGTACCGGTCGGCGTCGCGGACGGCCGCGTCCACCGTGATGTCGGTGGCCGGTCCACTGTCCGCGATCGTCGGGGTGCCGGCGGGGGCCAGCGTGCCGTACGCGTGGCGCGTCCACGGCGCGTCCAGGGTGGCGTCGGCGGCGCGGGAGTAGATCTCCACGGACCGGCGCCGGGTCTCGTCGGGCTCGCCGACGACGGCCTGGAGGTCGCGGCTGCCGCGCTGCGGCAGCACCACCGGCGCGTCGACGGTCAGCTCGTCGAGGTGGGGGGTGGCGGCCAGGTCGCCGAGCCGGATGGCCACCTCGACCAGGGCCGCGTTCGGTACCAGGACGGCCGTGTCGACCGCGCCGGCGACGACGTGGTCCGCGAGCCAGGGGTGCGACCGCGGCGACCACCTCGACGTGGCTGTGAACCCTGCCGAATTCGGCAGGCTGACGACCGCGCCCAGCAGCGGGTGGTCGGCCGCCGCCTGCCCCAGCGACGCCGCGTCCGTGGCCGGCTCGGCCTGGAGCCAGTAGTGCTGGTGGTCGAAGGCGTAGGTCGGCAGGTCGACCCGCCCGGACACGGGCGGCAGCATCGCGGCCCAGTCCACTGCGACGCCGCGGACGAACAGCTCGGCCATGGAGGTCAGTAGCCGCCGCGGACCGCCGTCGTCGCGGCGCAGCGACCCGGTCACCACCACGTCGGCGAGCTCGGTGATCGGCTGGACGAGCACCGGGTGCGCGCTGACCTCGACGAACACGCCGTGCCCGTGTTCGATCAGGTGCGCGACCGCGGGGCCGAACCCGACCTGTTTGCGCAGGTTCCGGTACCAGTACGCGCCGTCGACGATCCCGGCGTCGCGTGATCCACTCGCCGGTGACGGTGGAGTAGAACGGCACGGTCGGCGCCAGCGCGCCGATCCCCGCCAGTGCTTCGGCAAGGGTGTCCCGGATGTCTTCGACGTGGCGGGTGTGGGAGGCGTAGTCCACCGCGACCCGCCGCACCCGGACACCGTTGCCGGACAACACTTCCAGCGCCTCGTCGAGCGCCTGCGCGTCCCCGGCGATCACCACCGAAGTCGGTCCGTTGACCGCGGCGACCTCGACCCGGCCCGCCCACGGAGTCAGCCGCGCGGCCACGTCTTGTTCGGCGAGCGCGACAGAGGCCATGCCGCCGCGACCGGACAACGTCGAGGCGATGGCCTGACTCCGCAACGCCACCACCTTCGCGGCATCCTCAAGAGACAGCGCACCCGCCACACAAGCCGCGGCAATCTCACCCTGCGAGTGCCCGACCACCGCGTCGGGCACGACACCGACCGACGACCACACCGCCGCGAGACCCACCATCACCGCGAAGCTCGCGGGCTGCAACACGTCGACCCGATCCAGGAACCCGGGATCGGTATCGCCACGCAACACGTCCACAAGGGACCAGTCCACCCACGGCGCCAACGCTGCGGCGCACTCGGCGATCCGCTCGGCGAACACCGGCGAGGCGTCGAGGAGTTCGCGACCCATCCCGGCCCACTGGGTGCCCTGGCCCGGGAACACCCACACCAGCTTGCCCGGCTCGTCCCCGCTGCCGGTGACGAGACCGGGCGTGGTCTCGCCGCGCGCCAGGGCATCCAGCCCCGTCAGCGCTTCCTCGCGGGAACCCGCCACCACGACGGCCCGCTCAGCCAGCACCGCCCGGCCCGACACCAGCGACCCGGCCACGCCCGCGAGGGAGCCGTGCTCGACGGACGCGGTCAGCCGGCCGGCCTGTCCCGCCAGCGACCCGGCGCTGCGCGCCGACACCACCAGCGGCACCACACCCGCGGGCGCCGCCTCTTCGGCGGGTGGCTCCTCGGGTGCCTCCTCCAGGATCACGTGCGCGTTCGTCCCGCTGACCCCGAACGACGACACCCCGGCCCGGCGCGGCCGGCCGTCGCGCGGCCAGTCGCGGGACTCGGTCAGCAGCTCCACCGCACCCGCGGACCAGTCCACCTCGGGCGTGGGCGCGTCCACGTGCAGCGTCGCCGGCAGGACGCCGTGTTCCAGGGACTTGACCATCTTGATCACACCGGCCACCCCGGCAGCCGCCTGCGCGTGCCCGATGTTCGACTTCAACGACCCCAGCCACAACGGCTTCCCGGGCTCCCGGTCCTGCCCGTAGGTCGCCAGCAACGCCTGCGCCTCGATCGGGTCACCCAGCGCGGTCCCGGTGCCGTGCGCCTCCACCGCGTCCACATCGGACGGTGTGAGGCCGGCACCGGCGAGTGCGCGGCGGATCACCCGCTGCTGGGACAGGCCGTTCGGCGCGGTCAGGCCGTTCGAGGCGCCGTCCTGGTTCACCGCCGAACCACGCAGCACCGCGAGGATCCGGTGCCCGCGTTCCCGCGCCACCGACAACCGCTCCAGCACGACCACGCCCGCGCCCTCAGCCCAGCCGGTGCCGTCGGCGGTTGACGAGAACGCCTTGCAACGCCCGTCGGGGGCGAGAGCCCGCTGCCGGGAGAACTCCACGAAGGTCCCGGGCGTGGCCATCACGGTCGCGCCACCGGCGAGCGCCATCGAGCACTCCCCCGCCCGCAACGCCTGCGCCGCAAGGTGAATCGCCACCAGCGACGACGAACACGCCGTGTCCACCGTGACCGCCGGGCCCTCGAAACCGAACACATAGGACACCCGACCCGACGCCACGCTCGACGCCGACCCGGTGGTCGCGAACCCTTCCAGTTCCGGCGCCACGACACCGGCGCCGTAGCCGTGACCGAAGACGCCGGAGAACACCCCGGTATCCGTCCCCTTCAACGACAACGGGTCGACGCCCGCCCGCTCCAGCGCCTCCCACGAGGTCTCCAGCAGCAACCGCTGCTGCGGGTCCATCGCCAGCGCCTCACGCGGCGAGATCCCGAAGAACCCGGCGTCGAACTGCCCGGCATCGCTGAGGAATCCGCCCCGATCGGTGTACGAGGTACCCGCACGCGCACCGTCTGGATCGAACAGCCGGTCGAGGTCCCAGCCCCGGTCGCCGGGGAACCCGGCGACGGCGTCGACCCCGCCGGCCACCAGCTGCCACAGGTCCTCCGGCCCGGCCACCCCACCGGGCAGCCGGCAGGCCATGCCGACGATGGCGATCGGTTCACCGGGGTCGGCCACCAGGACCGGCTCGGCGACCGCGCGGGTGCCGCCGAGGATCTCGGCCCGCAGGTAGGCCGCCAGCGCCGCCGGGGTGGGGTGGTCGAAGACGGCGGTGGTGGGCAGCGCCAGCCCGGTGCTCGCCGTCAGCCGGTTGCGCAGCTCGACGATGGCCATCGAGGTGAAGCCCAGGTCGCGGAAGGCGCGGTCGGCCGGGACCGGTCGGCGCAGCACGTCGGTGGCCTGCGTGCGAACGAGGTCCGTCAGCAAGGCCAGCTGCGCGCGGTCGTCCAGTTCGGACAGCCGGTCGCGCAGGGCCGCGGTGACGGCCTCGTCGGGCTCGTTCCGCTCGTCCGGCGTCTCGACTTCGCCTGCCCGGACGGCCAGCAGCGAGGGACTGTTCGTCATGACGGCCAGGTCGAACGCGGCGAGCAGGTCACGCGGCCGGCCGTCGTGCGCCCAGCCGACGAAGCAGCCCGGCAGGTTCCGCAGCCGGCGGTTCCGTACCACCGCGTCGGACAGGGTCCCGTTGACGGTCCCCAGGTCGGACACCACCACGAAGGCGGCGGCGGTCAGCTCGTCCAGGTGCAGCGCCAGTTCGGGATCGTCGGCGGCGTGCACCACCGCGGTCACCGGCTGCCGCAGGCCGGCCAGCGCGGCCCGCAGCGACTCCGGGTCGCCGTCGACGCGCAGCAGGTTCGCGGCGTCGTGGACGGTCGCGAGATGGTCGGCCAGCGCCGCGCCGTGTCCGGTGTCCGCGCCCGTGACCACCACGGTGCCGACGGCTCCCGGCCAGGGCGCGGGCCGCGGTGTGTCGACGACGGGCAGGCGGGCCGGTCTGGGCACCAGCAGGGTGCCGGCCCGCGCGGCGACCCGCGGCTCGTCCGACGCGATCGCGGCCAGCACGGTCCGCGGGCTCGGGTCGTCGTCGATGTCGTCGCCGACATCGAGGACGGTGAGGAAGTCCGCCGCGGGGACGGCCCAGAGCAGGACCGCCGCCAGGTCCTGGACACCGTCGTCCGCGGCAGCCGCGACCGCGCCGCGGGTGAGGACGACCAGCCGGGCACCCGCCGGCCAGGAACGCAGCTGCTCCGCCAGGAGGCGGGCGGTGTCGCGTCCCGCTGCCATCGAGTCCGGCCTCGGGACGAGGACCGTCACGTCGGGGGCCGGCCCGGACATCGCCGCCAGGTCCGGGTACTGCCGCACCTCGGCGTCGGCCGCCGCCAGCGCCGCGACGAGCCCGGGGGCGGCGCCGACCACCGCCCAGGTCCGGGCCGCAGGCTCGGCACCGTTCGGTGGCACCGGAACCCACTCGAGGGTGGCCAGCGTGTCGTGATAGCCGCTCGCCGCGTACCGCAGCCGGCTCGGCTGGTCCGCCAGGAGGCGCCGCTGGATCTTGCCCGACGCCGTCCGGGGAATGGTCGCGACCTCGTGGACCTGTTCGGGCACCTTGTAGGCGGACAGCTGCTCGCGGCACCGGTCCGTCAGGGCCTGGACGTCGAACCCGGCGGGGCCCGGGATCACGTACGCCACCGGCACCTCGCCGAGTGTGTCGTGCGGCGCGCCGGCCACCGCCACGTCGGCGACGCCCGGGACGGTGCGCAGGACCGCCTCCACCTCCGCGGGGTGGATGTTCTCCCCACCGCGGATGACGAGCTCCTTGATCCGGCCGCAGATGGTGAAGTAGCCGGCGCCGTCGCGCCGGGCCAGGTCGCCGGTCCGGAACCAGCCGTCCCGCATCGCCGCGGCGGTCGCCTCGGGGCTGTTGTGGTAGCCGACCATGACGTTCGGCCCGCTGACCCACACCTCCCCCTCCGCGCCGGTGGGGACGTCGAGCCCGGTGGCGGGATCGACGACGCGCACCTCGACGCCCGGCGCGGGCACGCCGCAGGACCCGTCGACGCGGGGGCCGTCGGGCGGGTTCATGGTGATGGCCCCGCAGGTCTCGGTGCTGCCGTAGGCATCGACCAGCGGGACCCCGAACGTCTCCTCGAAGTCCCGGCGCAGCCCGGCGCCGAGGACCGCTCCCCCGACCAGGCCGATCCGCAGGCTCGGCACGGACAAGCCGTGCTGCCGGGCGGCCGTCACGAGGTGGTGGTACGTCGTGGGGACACCGGCGAGGAACGTCGGCCGCTCCGCGCGGAGCGCCCGGACGACGTCGTCCGCCGAAGCACCGTCCAGGAGCCGGGCGGTCGCGCCGACCACCGTGACGGACAGGACGCACGCGATGTGCGACAGGCTGTGGAACAGCGGGAGCGGCCAGAGCACCCGGTCCTGTTCGGACAGTCCCGGGATCGGCACGTAGCTGGACGCCACCGACCAGAGGCAGTTGCGCTGCGTCGACAGGACGCCCTTGGGCGTGCCGGTCGTCCCCGACGTGTAGAACATCCAGGCCACGTCGTCGAGGCCGAGGTCGTCGCGGGCGGGCTGGTCCGGTTCGCGGGCGGCGAGCTCGTCGTAGGAGTGCGGGCCGTCACCCGTCACGAGCAGCGTGCGATCCGGCGCGGCAAGCCGTTCCGCCTGCGCGGGGTCGGTGATGACCACGGTGGCGCCACTGTCGGCCAGCAGGTACTCCAGCTCGGCGGTGGCCGAGGCGGGGTTGAGCGGCACCCCGACGCCGCCCGCGCGCACGATCGCGAGGTAGCTCTCCACAGTGGACACCGTGTTGCGCAGGCAGATGGCCACCCGGTCCCCGCGCCGGACGCCGAGGCCCGCCAGGTGACCGGCAAGCCTGCGCGTCCGCGCCTCGAGGTCGGTGTAGGTGACCGCCCGCCGGTCGTCCTCGAAGGCCACCTTGCCGGGAAAGCGGGCCGCGTTCTCGATGAGGGCGAGGGGCAGCGGCTTGATGAGGTCGGTGCGCACTATGCCGCAGATCCTTTCGAGGCCTCGGTGGGAAGAACGCTCACCAGGAGACGGGCAGGTTCTTCACCCCGAAGACGGAACCCTGCAGCCGCAGCGGCACCTCATCGGCCGCGACGGCCAACCGGAGATCGGGGAACGCCTGGAGGAGTGCCGACAGGCCGGTGCGCAGCTCGATGCGCGCCAGGTTCTGGCCGAGGCACTGGTGGATGCCGAAACCGAACGCCACGTGACCCGAGGTCTCGCGCTCGATGTCCAGCTTCTCGGGGCAGCCGAACTTGGCCGGGTCACGGTTGGCCGCGGGCAGCGACACCGTGACGGTGTCCCCCTGCCTGATCACCTCACCGTTCAGCTTCGTGTCCTCCAGCGCGGTGCGGTAGGTGTGGTACTGGTTCACGGTGAGGTAGCGGAGGAGCTCCTCGATCGTGGCGTCGAGCTTCGCCGGGTCCGCGCGCAGTGCCGCCAGCTGGTCCGTGTGGTGCAGCAGCGCGAAGACACCGACGGCCAGCGCGCTCTCGGTGGTCTCGTAGCCCGCGAACAGCAGCAGGGTGACCATGTTGCGCAGCTCTTCGGAGGTCAGCTCCCCGTCGGCGAGCAGGCCGCTGATGAGGTCGTCCTCGGGCTGCGTGCGCCGCCGCTCGATGATCTCGTCGAAGAAGGCACCCGCCTGCTCGTAGGCGGCGGCGGCCTCCGCCGGGTCGGCATCCGAGTCGTGCAGGAGGTTCACCGCGGGGACGTACCGGTCACGTTCCTCATAGGGCAGCCCGACCATCCTGGACAGCACCCGCAGGACGAGCGGCTTGGCGAAGGTCGTCACCAGGTCCGCGGGGGACCCGTGCGCGCGCATGACGTCGAGCTGCTCGGCGGCCACCGCCTCGACGTGCGCGGTCAGCCGGCCCGCCCGGCGGACGGTGAACTCACCGGTGAGGAGCCGGCGGTACCGGGTGTGGCCGGGCGGGTCCATGTGGATGAACATCCCGGGGATCAGCGGGTGGGTCGGGATGACCTGTCCGTGGTGCGTCACCGGGAAGTGGCCGATCTCGCAGCTGTGGCTGAACTTCGGGTCGCTGAGGACCTCGCGCACCAACTCGTAGCTGGAGACGATCCAGCCGACGTGCCCGTCCGGGTAAACCATTTTCGCGAGTGGACGTTCCGCACGCAGCGAATCGAACACCGAGGGCGGATCGAACTTGTCGGTCCGCGCCCACGGCACCTCGAAAGAAATGGCGTCGGTCATGAATCCTTCTCACTCGAATTGAGGCGAGGAAATCGTTACTCGGCGATTTTCGTGCGGCCCGTCCAACGGAAGACCGCCGCATCGCTCCCGTCCACCGTCTGGTATTCCCCGTCGTGGACGAAATGTTCGTACCCGGCGCGGTAGCAGATTTTCAGTGTCCGGCCCAGCTCCATCTCCGGGACGCTGCGTTCCGCCGCCCGCAGCTCGGCCGGCCCGCCGTTCAGTACGACTCTCACTTGGGTAACACTCATCACGATCTCCAATTCAGGCTAGATGAGCACTGACCACACGACATCCCTCAGGCTGGTAGGGGAATGTCGACGGGCTGACCGGTCTGCGCCGACTCGTAGGCGGCCTGGACGATGCGCAGCGTGCGCAGCGCGGTCTCGCCGTCCGGGCCGGTCCCCTCCCCGCTCTCGAACGCGGCGACGAAGTCGGTGAGCATGGCCGCGCACAGGTCCGCCCCGCCCGGTTCCCGCCGTTCGCCGCCGGTGGCCGCGTCGAACCCGCCGAGGAGCCGCGGACCGGCGTCGTACTCGACACCCGCCCGGTCGCCGACGAACGTCATGGCCGGTCCGGCCGCCGGTGACAGGCTCCAACCGCAGTCGAGGGCCGCGACGGTCCCACCCGGGTACCGCACGGTGACGAGTGCCGCGCTCTCCACACCGGATTGTCCACTCAGGACATTGTTCGTCTGCGCGTACACCTGCTGCGCGGGTTCGCCGTCGAGCACCGCGTCCACCAGGTCGAGCAGGTACGGCGCGTTGGCACCCAGCGCGCCACCGTCCACACCTTCCCGGGCGGCAGGGCCGCCGTCGTAGGCGCCGTGGATCGTCGACAGGGTGCCGACGGCGCCGTCGGCGATCCCCCGGCGCACGACGGCGAACGCCTCACTGAAGCAGGCCGGGGACGCGAGCGTCGAGCCGCACTCCGCCGATGTCACAGGCGTCCACCATGGCCTTCACGTCGGCTTCCTTGGTGGCCAGCGGCTGCTCGCACAGCACGAAGGCCTCCCCTTCGGCCGCGCGCTCGACCAGCTCGCGGCGCCGGTCGACCTCACTGGTGACCACCACCGCCTGCGGGCACCACTCGAACACCTCGTCCCAGCTGTCTACATAGGACACGCCGAGCCGGTCGGCCATGGCCCGGCCGCGTGCCGGATCACCCGGCGGACCGTCGGGGTCCGCGGTGAGCAGGTCGACGCCGGGCATGTCGCGCAGCAGCCGGGCGTAGGACTCGGCGCGCTCGTGCGCGAACGACAGGACCGCGATCTTCATGCGACGGCCTCCTTCACAGGCAGTTCCACGGCACGCCCGGTCCAGGCGGACTCCGCAGCGGCCTGGGTGATGCGTACGGCGGCCAGCGCGTCCCGGGCGCCGAGGCGCGGCTCCGGCCCGCCCGCGAAGGCCCGGGCGAACTCGCGCATCTCGGTCGCGAACACCGACTGCCCGCCGTAGCCGAAGTTCTCGATCTCACCGTCGGACACCCGGACCTCCTGGGGCCACTCGGTGTCGTACTGCACGGTCCCGCCGGTGCCCGAGACGTGGAACGCCACCCGGACAGGCGGTTGCGGCGTGGCCGTCCACCGGCTCACGACCTGGCTGAGCGCGCCACTGGCGTGGGTGAGAACGGCGGTTCCGACGGCGACTGCCCCCTCCGGGGCCGGTGTGGCGAGCTCGCCCTGGTAGTAGGCGTGCACCCGCACGACGTCCCCGAAGACCCAGTAGGCCAGGTCGACGCCGTGCAGCATCTGGTCGGTCAGGATGCCGCCCGACCGGGCGGACGCGTGCCCGGTCCACGGCCGCGGGTGGTAGGCGGAGAACAGGAACCGGCCGACCGAGCCCGCGCCCACGCGGCCGGCCGCCACCAGCTCGTGGAGCCGGGCGAACGCCGGGGCGAACCGCACGTCGTGGGCCGGGTAGAGCCGCACGCCGGCCCGCTCCGCCGCGGCGACGATCTCCTCGGCCTCGGCGGTGGTCGCCGCCAGCGGCTTCTCGCACACCACCCCCACCCCCGCGGCGATGGCGGCGAGCGCGATCTCGTGGTGGCTGCCGGTCGGGGTGCAGATGTCCACCGCGTCGGCGCCGGCCAGCGCGTCGGCCAGGGAGTCCACCGCCGTCGCGCCGGACTCGCGCGCCAGGTCGGCGGCGCGGCCGTCGTCGGAGTAGACGCGGACGGCCGCCCCGGCACCGAGCCACGCGTCCAGATGCAGGCGTGCGATCAGCCCCGCGCCGATCAGTGCCACCTCAAGCTGTCGCATGTCATCAGAGTCGCCCACCGCGCTGGCCAGCGGCCATTACCAACGTGGGTAGTCTCCCGGGCGCGGGCCGGTTGACACGAAAACAGCCATATGTTTGCCTGGACGTGCGCGCGAATTGTGCCAACTGGGGAGTTGCCTTTGCGGCCGTTGACGTCGGGTTTTGCCCGGACGCTGTTTTCCTGTGATTGAACATCTGGTCGGTCGAATTTTGCGATCGACGATATTCACGTGCCCGAAGGAGGTGATCATCAAATGCAGATCGACATTCGGATGCTGAGCGAGGACGAGACGCGCTCGCTGACCGAGGACGCGGGCTGAGCCGACCCGCGGTGCGGGCCGGCCCCGACCGCCCGCACCGCGGAATCCTTACGGCGCGGAGAAATGGCGGCAGACAATGAGCGGTTCGGCGGCGACGCCATTGTTGTGGTCGGCCGGCCTGGGCTCGATCGGCGACGGCGCGTTCAAGGTGGCCGCCCCGTTGCTCGCCGCCTCGCTGACGTCGGACCCGCGGGCGGTCGCGGCCGTGAGCGTGGCCTACTCGGCCGCCTGGCTGACCGGTCTCCTCGCGGGCGCGCTGACCGACCGGCTGCCGCGCCGGCAGGTGCTGGTCTGGTCGAACCTGGTGCGGGCCCTGGGCGTCGCGGTGCTCGCCGTGCTCATCGTCGCCGGCTGGATCACCGTCGCCGTCATCGCGGTCGCCGCGTTCCTGATGGCCGCCGGCACCGTCTTCTACGACCCCGCGGCACAGGCCGTGCTCCCCGGCATCGTCGGCCGGAAGATCGACACGTTGAGCCGGATGAACGGCCGGCTCACCATCGTCGAGACCGCGGGCCGGTCCTTCGTGGGGGTACCGCTCGGATCGGCCACGTTCGGAGTCGGCGCCGTCGTGCCGTTCCTGCTCAACGCCGTCGCCTACCTCGGCTCGGTGGCCGCGCTTCGCACGCTTCCGGTGGCGCCCGGCCCGTCCGGCGGCCGGGACCGGTCACTGGCGGGCGCGGTGTGGAACGGCCTGGTCCACCTCGTCCGGGACCGGACGCTGTTCTCCATGTCCCTGCTGGTCGGCGCGTTCAACTTCGCCGACGCCGTGTCGATGGCCGTGTTCGTGCTGTTCGCGGTGAAGATCCTCGGTGTGTCCGAGCTCGGGTACGGGTTGCTGCTCACGTGCATCGCGGCGGGCACCGTGGCGGGCGGCTGGCTGGCCGAGCGGGTGGCCCGGGCCCGCTGGGAGGCGATCAAGCTGGTCGGCGCCCTCGTCCAGGCGGCGGGCTGGGTCGTCGTCGTCGCGACCAGGTCGGCATGGTCGACCGGCGCGGCGTTCTTCGTCATGGGCGTGGGCACCTCCGTGGCCACGGTCGCCATCGTGTCCACCCGGCAGGCCATGGTGACCGACCACATGATCGGCCGCGTCGTCGCCGGGTTCCGGGTCATCGGCAACGGTTCGACGGTGGTCGGGGGGCTGCTGGGCGGACTCGTCGCCGCGCGGTACGGCCTCCCGGCCGCCCCGTGGACCGCGGCGGGGCTGCTGGTGCTGACCGCGGTGCCGCTCGGCTGGCTGGTGGTTCGCCGGCGCGTGCGAGCGGACCGGCACACGCCGGAATTCGGTACCACAGAAGCGAAATAGAACTGGGAGACCTGGTCCGGTGCTGCCTACCCGACGTTCCGGCGCGACCGCGCGGACGTATCGCAAGCCGCGGATCAAGCCCGAACATTCGCCGCGGCGGATCTCCGGCGGACGCATCCGGATCGGTGGCACGGTGTTCGGCATCGGCGCCGAGATCGCGGACCCGTCCGGCTTCGTCGCGACGATGCTGACCCTCCTCGACGGCCACCACACACCGGACGAGGTCGTGGCACGGATGATCGCCACCCATCCCGCGCTGACCGCGGCGGACGCCGCGTCGATGCTCGACCAGCTGATCGCCGCCGGGTTCGTCGAGGACGCCGACGCGCCCGAGAACACCCTCACGGCCCGGGAGAAGACGCGCTACGACCGCGGCCGCCGGTTCTACCGGTGGGTCGACCGCACGCCCCGGGCCGACTCCTGGGAACCACAGCTCGCGCTGCGGGCGACCTCCGTGGCCGTCGTCGGCGTGGGTGGGGCCGGCGGGCAGGCCGCGCTGGAGCTCGCCGCGAGCGGCGTCGGGCACCTGCACGTCGTCGACCGCGACACCGTGGAGCTGTCCAACCTCAACCGGCAGATCCTCTACACCGAAGCCGACCTCGGCCGGCCGAAGGTCGACGCCGCCGGTGAGCGGTTGCGGGCGCTCAACTCGGATATCCAGGTCACGACCCGGCGGACGGAGATCTCCGGCATCGCGGACCTCGCCGGGATCGTCGCCGAGTTCGACGTCCTGCTGCTGTGCGCGGACCGGCCCGGCGACATCCGCGTCTGGGCCAACCGGGCGTGCCTCGCCGCGGGCAAGCCGTGGGTGAACAGCGGGTACCACGGCCCGCGCGCCGCCGTGGCCACCTACGTCCCCGGGTCCGGCGCCTGCTACGAGTGCTCGTGGCTAGCCGAGCACGACCGGGAGGTCGCGCTCGGGAGCGAGACCCCGTACCGCACGGCGAGAACGTCCCCCGACGCCGTCTGCGCGCCGTCCGCCGCGACGTGCGGCTCCCTCGCGGCGTACGCGGTGATCGGACTCGTCACCGGCATCACCGAGGTGAGGCCGGGCCGCATCCACGGCGTCAACCTCGTCGCGCCGGAGGCGCCCTACCTCGTCGACGACCCGCGGCGTGCGGACTGTCCCGCCTGCGGGACCACCAGTACCTGATTCACCGCCAGCAACATCGATTCAGCACTCTCGGAGTACACGCGGATACTCCTCGTGGCGGATTGTCGGAAATGCGCATTGGTTGGAAAGTTGTGTACGCAAGCCCTTTCCAGTCGAGGGTCCGTAGCGGGCTTGCCAACCCTGCGAGAGGTTACGAATGAAGAGCATGAAACTCCCGGTTCTGCTGGCCGTCGCGGCCTGCGCGACCATCGGTGTGGCGACGCCCGCCACCGCCGACACCGCCGCACTGGTGCCGGTGCTCAAGGCCGCCACCGAAGGCGTTCCCGGCCAGTACATCGTCACGCTCAAGGACGGTGTCCACGCCGGCGCGGTGACCAAGGACGCGGCCGTGACGCCGCGGCACGTCTACTCGGCCGCCCTCAACGGCTTCTCCGCGACGCTGTCCGCCGACCAGCTCAAGGAGCTGCAGGCCGACCCGTCGGTCGCGCGCATCGAGCAGAACGCCGAGGTCCACGCGGACGGCACCCAGACCGGTGCGACGTGGGGCATCGACCGCATCGACCAGCCGACCCTGCCGCTGTCCGGCAGCTACAGCTGGAACGCCGACGGCACCGGCGCGACCGCGTACATCATCGACACCGGCATCGACGCCGGCCACCCGGACTTCACCGGCCGCGCGCAGATCGCCTTCGACGCCACCGGCGGCGACGGTGTGGACTGCAACGGGCACGGCACCCATGTCGCCGGCACGATCGGCGGCGCGACCTGGGGCGTGGCCAAGAACGTGGCGCTGCGCGGCGTCCGCGTGCTCGACTGCGGTGGCAGCGGCACCTGGGAGGCCGTCATCGCCGGCATGGACTGGGTGGCCGCGAACCACGCCCCGTCGGCCGTGGCGAACATGTCGCTCGGCGGCGGCTTCAACCAGTCCGTCAACGACGCCGCGACGCGGCTGGCCGACTCCGGCGTGTTCACCGGCATCGCAGCGGGCAACTCGTCGACCGACGCCTGCTCGTTCTCGCCGGCCAGCGCCGCCGGCGTGACCACGGTCGCGGCCAGCGACTCCGGCGACAACCACGCGTTCTTCTCCAACTACGGCTCGTGCGTCGAGGTGTACGCGCCGGGCGTCGACGTGACGTCCTCGTGGATGGGCGGCGGCACCAACACCATCAGCGGCACCTCGATGGCCACGCCGCACGTGGTCGGCGTCGGCGCGCTCTACAAGAGCTCGCAGGGTGACGTGGCCAGCGCCACCCTCAACAGCTGGATCCAGGCGGCCGCGTCGCCAAACGTGATCAACGGGGTTCCCGCGGGCACCCCGAACCTGCTCCTGCAGACCGCGGGCCTGTAGGCCGGGAGAACCAACCGGTCCACTGTGGACCAATGCAACGAGGTGGCCGCACCGCACCGGGCGGCCACCTCGTTGCGTTCGCCCCCCTAGTCCTCGGTGCCGCCGACCCGGATGATCTCCGGCAGCGGGTCGAAGTCCTCGTCGTGCGTCTCGGTCAGGGTGAACTTGCGCTGGTGGTCCTTGTCCGAGTCACCGGCCCCCCGGGCGCCACCCATGGCACCCATCGCGCCGCCGCCCAGCGCACCACCGGACGTGCGACCCGGCTGCTGCCTGGTCTCCTGGCGAACGGTGTCCGCGCCCCGGCCGGTGCCGGCGCCGACGCGGGCCCCGGTGGCGGAGCCGTTGCCGAGGGCGCCGACCGCCATCCCACCGCTGGGTACGGCGGAGGAGGACATCCCGCCCCCGCCGACGTTGCCCGCCGATCGGGACAGGTCCCCCACGGAGGCGTGCGGCGGCACGACCGGCGGAGCGGCCGAGGACGAGCGGGTCGGCCCGTCCAGCCCGGAGCCCGAGCCGGCCGGCATGAGCGAGCCGTCCGACGTCGACGAGCCTGCCGACGAGTGCGCGCCGCTGCCGGCCCCGCCGGCCGACGACATCGAGGGCGATGCGGAGGAGCCCGGCCCGCCCAGCGCGGCCCCGGCCTCGCCGGCCGCTTCGATCCGGTCGGCGGCCCCACCGCCGCCGCCCTGCTGCGCAGCGGCGCCGCCGCCGGTCTGCGGGTCCGAGTCGCTCCGGACGCTCTGCTGGCTGATGCCCGACAGCGCCTGCTGGATCAGGGTCACGACGGCCATCGCGCCCTGCACGAGCTTGAGCAGGTTGTCCCCGCTGGCCACCAGCGCCGCCAGCTTCGCGGCGATCCGCAGCGCGTACTCCACGGCGATCCCCACGCACGGCGGGATGGCCTCCGCAACGCTCTCGCCGAAGGTCTCCGCCGACCTCGCCATGGCCTGGGTCATGATCGGCACGATCTGCGAGACCGCCTCGGCGATCAGCTCGGTGACCTCCGCGATGGCCTGCGCGACGACCTGGCCGGCGCCGATGATCGCGCTGCCCACGGTGTTGCTCGCCTGGCCGAGGCCGGCGACTCCGTCCGCGGTCTGCTCGCTGGTGTCGCGGTACTGCGACGCGGCCTCACCGGACCAGTCGGAGGTCTGCGAGCCGGCCATGTCCCGGTACGAGCCGGCCACGCCGGCGATGTCCTGCCCGGCGCCGCCGAAGTCCTGCGCCCCGGACGTGACCGAGGCGCCGTTGCCGCCCTGCAGCTGGGTGAGCCCCTCGCTGAGGAACGACACCATGGGCATGAACCAGCCGAGTCCGGCGGACGCGAGCCCGGACAGCGGGTCGTGTGACGACCCCAGCAGGCCGAGTGACGCGCCTGGCATGCCGAGGCCGGGGGCCACCCAGCCGTTGGCGCGCACGGCCTCGTCCGACGCCTGCAGATCGGCGACCATCTGGGCGGTCTCGTCGCTCATCGGGGGTACTCCTGGTCGAGGTTGGTGGCGTTGCGCTCGTCCGTGTACTGGTAGCCGTCGGCGGTGCGCGCGATGCCGGTGCTCATCTCGGCCACCGACGACGACGCGTCGGTGATCGTGTTCGCGACCTGCGTCATGGAGGCCTGCAGGCCCGACGTGAGGAACTGGGTGAGCAGGCCGAGCGCGAGGTCGGCGAGGCCGCTCGGCAGCCCCCCGCCGATGGCGGACAGCTGGTCGGCGACGTCGCCGACGCTGCTGGCGTGGCCGCGGAGCTGGTCGGGGTCGACGTCGTAGTTGGTCGTCATCGGGTGATCTCCGGGTTGTCGAAGAAGTCGTCCTCGTCACGGGCCTCGCCCGTCGGCACGCCGGCGGGGAGGTGCTGCCTGATCACGTCCAGCGCGGGGCCCTCGCCGAAGTACCGGGTCGAGATGCCGGCGATCTGGGCGCTGACCGAGTGCCGCGCGGTGCGCGTGGTGTCCAGGATGAGCCGGGCCAGCTCGTCGACCTCGAGCGTGCGGGCGGCCGGTGTCAGGGTGAGGTCCTCGAGCGCGCCGCCGGCGCTGACCCGCACCTCGACCTCACCGCGGGGTGAGGTCGCCGTCGAGCCCACCTCCCGCAGGCGCGTGCCGGCCTCCCGGGCGCGCGTCGCGACGGCGGCGAGCCGCTTCTCGTGCTCGGCGAGCCACTGTTCAGTATCCATCGTGTTCCCTTCTGGCGGTCATGGCCAGTTCGTTGAGCAGGAGCCGCATCTCGTTGTGTCGCAACGAGTTGACGCTCAGCCATCTGTCTTCGCTCGGGTTCACCCGCACCCGCCCGCGCGGTCCGTCCAACCAGGACAGTTCGGTCGCGGACCGGATGCCGTGCCTGCTCCCGCCGAGGTGCCCCGATCCGGTCAGCTCGGGGAGCACCACGCCGAGCTCGTCGAGCGCGACGGGATCGCCGCCGTCGGGCGGGACCGTGATCGGCATGGTGACGGCGGGCTCGACCTCGGGCACCATGCCGAGCAGCTCGTAGGCCAGCGCGCTCTGCGCGACCCGCCGGATCCGCACCCCGTCCGCCTGGTGGCCGCCCAGCGGCTGGTGGCAGACCAGCGTCCAGGACCGGTAGACCATGGCGACGATGCCGATCGACCCGCCCGGGCCGGTCAGCACGAGGTCGACGGTGCCCCGGTACTCGCGCAACGCGGTGACCACCTCGGCCGCGACGCCGAGCGGCCCGCGCTCGCTGGCCAGGCCGCGCGCCCGCAGGGTCACGCCGGCCGCGGCCAGCAGCACCTCCCGCTCCCCCGCGATCCGGCCGAACTCCGGTACCCGCAACGGAAACGGGAACCGCGCCCCGGCGTGCGCGGCGAGCAGGTCCAGCTCGACGAGTCCGAAGTGGACGCCGTCGTTCACGGTACGGGACTCCAGCACGGGTGCGGCGGTCATGTCGGCGTCTCCTCGTCGGAGAACGTCCAGGCGATGTCGCTGTCGTTGTCCTGGTACCGCTTCACGGTGTCCTGCAGTGCGCGGTGGTAGCTGTTCAGCTCGGTGTCGGCGGCGCTGACCTCGCCGGTGAGCCCGGCCGGGCCGGCCGCCTCGCGCAGCCGCATCGCCAGGTGCATCGCGGGCGGCGCGGTGCCGAGCAACGGGTTGTGCTCGGCCAGCCGCTCGGCCGAGGACACCAGCCCGTTCGTCTGGTCGTTGATGTCGACGAGGGCCCGGACCCGCCCGATCAGCTCGTCGGTCAGGACCTCGAAGCCATGCTTCCTAGAAGCCACCATTGCGCTCCCTGTCGGTCACGTCCCCGATCACCGGGGCACTGGATGGCTGATCCACCGCGAAGAGTCCGGTGTCGGCATGGGGCAGGGTGCTGCGGTGCCGCCGCTCCTCGTCGCCCTGCGCGCCGTGCCCGGCCATGGGTGCCATGTAGCCACCGGCACCCATCCCGCGCCTGGCGGCCGCGTCGGACACCCCGGCACTCTCCGCGGCAAGCACGCTCTGCACGGGCCCGGGACCGACACCGGTCAGGCTTCCCGGCTGGCCGGGCGGGGCACCCCCGACCAGCCGGGACCAGGGCGCGCCACCCGTCGCGCCCCCACCCGCGGACGGCCCGCCGGCGGAGACGCCGGCCGGCGTGGTCGTCCCGTCCACCTGGATGCTCCCCGGCGGCGTGGTGTCGGGCTGCGACGGCACGACCTGGCGGCCGCTGTCCTGCAGGGTCGCCTCGTAGCGCTGCATCACCCGCACCGCCTCGGCCTTCGACACGCCCGACACGGCGTCGGCCGTGAACACCCGGGCGCCGCCGACCAGGATCGCCTGCAGCGGCGGTATCGGTCCGGCGCCGACCGCGCTCGTCGCCAGCGTCATCGGGTCGTCCGGCGGCGGTGGCATGGTGGTCCGCGCGAGGGCCAGTGCCTCGCCCGCGTCGCTCGCCGCCTTCTCGACCGTGCCCGCCCGGGCGCCGGCGTTCCAGACCCGGTCGCTCAGCTCCGCGAGCCGGGCCGCGGCCAGGTCGGCCGCCCGGCCCTGCCAGTTCGAGCGCAGCTCGTCGCCCTGGCCGCGCAGCGCGTCGGCGAACTCGGTCAGGGAGCTGCTGTGCCGCCCCCATTCGCCGGCCACCGCGCCGACGTCCCCGACGTCCGCGTCCTGCCACAACATGTCGAACAGCTGCTGATGGGTGTAGGCGTTCCAGTTGGTGCCGCCCGGCGGGGTCGGCGAGCTGAAGAACGCCGCCCACACACCGTCGAGGGCGTTGGTCAGGGTGAGGGCCAGCGACGCGAGCGGCCCGTCCGGACTCAGTATCGACGTGACCGCGCCGGCCAGGTCCCCGGAAGATTCGTACACACCACAGACAGTGGCGCGGACCCCCGAGGCCGTGCCAGGACCGCGGACCGGCCATCTGTGGCCGGTCGAAAACCGCTGGTCAGCCGAGGTCGGTCAGGTGCGCCTGGAGGCGGGCGTGCCGGAACTGGTAGACCGCGCCGACCTGGCGCAGCACGCCGCGGCGGCACGCGTCGTCCAGGAAGGCGGCCAGGGACCAGGGCAGCCGCCCGGTCAGCGGCAGCCAGATCCGCGCGAACACCAGCCACTGGCCCCACGCGGTCAGGCTGGTTCCGATCACGAGCCCGATGACCGGGCCGAGCACGAGGTCGAGCGGGAGCGCGACCGGGTTCAGCTTCCCGGACGCGAGCGTGATCACCAGCAGGTGAGCGAGCCCGAGCACGAGTCCCCAGCCGAGGAACTCGGCCACCACGGTCGCCCGGTTTGTGCGCAGCAGGTCGGTGGGACCCGCGGCGGACCTGAGGTCGACCGGGGCCTCGAGACCGGCCATCAGCCCCCACCCCAGGCCGGCCAGCATGCCCAGGCCGGCCCCGGTCGCGAGCCCGCCGACGAACCCGAACCCGACGAGGCCCATCGGGTCGAGCCCGGCCACGCACGCGATCCCCAGTACGAGCCCGAGGCCGACGCCGCCGGCCGAGCCGACCAGGAGTCTGGGGCCGAACCTCGCCCGCAGCTGCCGTGCCCCGCCCCGGGTTCGCAGCCGGACCCGCGACGGCTCGAAAGCCCCGCCGCCGAACGTGATCCCGGCACCGTGCGCGAGCCCGAGGGCCAGGCCGAACCCGAGCCAGTTCCCCAGCGTGGCCACGAGCGCGACCAGCCCGGTCCCGCCGGCCAGCGTGTCCACCAGCCAGATCAGCAACCCGCTCAACACCCCGGCGGCGAGCCCGGCCACCAGCCCGACGACCAGCATGCGGGGGGCGCGGCGCATCGCGCCGCCGAGCTGCCACCAGGCGAGATCGGGCGTACCGAGCCGGTCCAGGTGCCCGGCCAGGTACCCGAGCCAGCTCCGCACGCGGTCGGAGTCCCAGCGCGGGTGCCGGTGCCGGTAGACGGTGGGGATGAAGCTGTCGAGCAGGTGGTCCTCGAGCGCGTACTGGCTGGCGAACCGGTCGGTGTCCAGCAGCACCGACGGGTCGCAGCCGGCGGGGTCGCTGTAGATCGCGCGGGCGAGGCCCACCATCAGCGGGGTGGTCAGCACCGTGCGGAGGTTGACGCTGGCCGGACGCTCGGGGTGGTCGCGCAGCTCCTTCAGTACCGGATCCCACGCGGTCGCGCCGGCGTTGCCCCGCGCGGTCCGCGGTAGGTAGTCGACCAGGTCGGTCACCGTGAGGTCGGTCAGCCGGACGGCCGCGGCGGCGGTCAGGGCGTCGGCGCCGGCCACGGTCGCGTACTCGCCGGGGCGGCTGGTCAGCAGCAGCGGCAGGGTGGTGGCGTCGAGTGCGTCCAGCGCGGCCCGGTGCAGTCCCGCGGCGAGCTCGTCGAACCCGTCCAGCACCGGCAGGATGCGGCCGGCCTCGACCAGCATGCTCGCCAGGTTCGACCCGCTCGACCCGCTCGACCCGTCGTGGCCGGGTGCGGCCAGCCCGGGATGATCGCGCACGAGCTGTCCCGCCAGCCAGTCCCGGAACCCGGTGGTGGTCGGGTTCCAGGACCCGAGGCCGAAGACGACCGGCACGGCGCCGCCACTGACGCGAGTCTCCAGCAGGTCGAGGACGAACCGCGCGGCCAGCACCGACTTGCCCGACCCCGCCCGGCCGAGCACCACCAGCCGCCCGGACGGGATCCGCCGGTAGACGTCGGCGATCTCGGGCAGACGACCGGTCAGGTCCAGCGGAGTGGCGGACTCGCCCGGCGAGACCCGGCAGATGTTCTCCCAGTGGTCCATCAGGTCGCCGGGCGCCTGCTGCCAGCGGACGGGCAACGGGAACGGATCCTGGATCCGCCGCAGCTCTTCCTCCCTGTCCAACCGCGTGCCGACCGCGTGCGCGAGAGCGTCGGCGGCCACCGCCAGCCCGCGCTCGAACGCCGACACCGGCGGGTCCCCGTCCCGGAGGTCACCGTCGTGGACACTGTCGCGGACTTCGTTGGTACCAGGGGGTTCCGGCGGCTCCTGGCCGTCGGCGGCGGCCAGCAGATCGGCCCGTTCGTCCGCCTCGAGGTCGAGCGCGTCGGCGAGCTGGCGCACCGTGCCCATCTGCGGGTTGGCGCTCTCGCCGGACTCCAGCCGGCGGATGGTGCGCACCGACAGGCCGGAGCGGTCCATCAGGCTCTCCTGCGTCAGCCCCGCCTCCCGGCGGAACTGCCGGAGCAGCTCGCTGAACTGGCTCGTCACACAGCGCAGCCTAACCAGCGCGGTCAGCCACCGTGGCCATGTTGGCGATGCTCGTCCGAATGGCGGCCGGGCGGATCGAAAACCGCCAGTACGATGGCGGCGGCCCGACATACGAGGAGGGTGCGTGTGGCGATCCATCCGCGAATCGGTCTCGTCATCGGCGTGCTTCTCGCCCTCGCGACACCGCAGGCGGCGTCGGCGGCACCGGCCGGCTCGACCGCCGCTCGGGTCCACGTCTGGCTGACCACCGGCGACAAGGCCAACCTGCTCACCGAACAACCGCCGGCCGCGCTCGGCGACTGGGTCGAGGGGGCGCCGACCGTCGAGGTCGACGCATCCGCACGGTTCCAGACGATGGCGGGCTTCGGCGCGTCGATCACCGACTCCTCGGCCCACCTGATCGCCACGTCGCCCCACCGCGACGCCATCATGCGGCGCCTGTTCGACCCGCGCCACGGGCTCGGGCTGAGCTATCTGCGGCAGCCGATCGGCGCGTCCGACTTCGTGGCCGGCGACCACTACACCTTCGACGACGTGCCGGCGGGGCACACCGACTACCGGCTCGAGCACTTCTCCATCGACCACGACCGCGCCGAGATCCTGCCGCTGCTGCGCCAGGCCCGGGCCCTGAACCCCCACCTGCTCGTGATGGGCACGCCGTGGAGCCCGCCGGCCTGGATGAAGACGAACCAGTCGCTGATCGGCGGCCGGCTCGTGGACGACCCGCGGGTCTACGACGCCTACGGCGACTACCTGGTCCGGTTCGTCCGGGAGTACCGCCGCGCGGGCGTACCGATCGACGCGCTGACGCTGCAGAACGAGCCGCAGAACCGCGCCCCGAGCGGCTACCCCGGCATGGACCTGCGCGACTCCGAGGAGGCCCGGCTGACCGGGGTCGTCGGTCGCAAGCTGCGCGCGGCCGGGCTGGCGACCAAGATCCTCGGCTACGACCACAACTGGTCACTGCACCCCAACGACGGCGGCCCGCCGGAGGACCCGGCGAACCCGGAGTACGCCCGGTCGCTGCTCGACGACCCGGTCGCCCGCCGCTACCTCGACGGCACCGCGTACCACTGCTACAGCGGCGATCCCGAGCGCCAGTCCGCGCTGCACGACGCCTACCCGCGCAAGGACGTCTACTTCACCGAGTGCTCCGGCACGCAGTCCCAGGATCCGGCGACGACGTTCGCCGACACGCTGCACTGGCACACCCGGTACCTGACCGTCGGGGCCGTGCGCAACTGGGCGAAGACCGTCATCACCTGGAACCTGGCGCTGGACCCGGCCGGCGGACCGCACAACGGCGGCTGCGACACCTGCGTCGGCGCGGTGACCGTCGACCCGCGGACCGGCGAGGCGACACCCGAGGCCGACTACTACGTCCTCGGCCACGTGACCAGGTTCCTGCGGCCGGGTGCCCGGCGGGTCGCCTCGACGGTCGCCGGCACCGTCCAGGACGTCGCCTTCCGCAACCCCGACGGATCGGTCGTGCTGCTCGTCGTCAACGACGACTGGGGAACCAGCACGGCGACGTTCAACGTCCGGCTCGGCGGGCGGGCCTTCTCCTACGAGCTGCCCGCCGGAGCCGTGGCGACGATGACGTTCCGGTGAGCGCTCAGCCGACCACGCGGTAGCGCAGGTGGGTCGCGGCCGGCGTGACGATCGCGTCGGTGCGTTCCAGGGAGATGGCGCCGTCGAGCGCGTCGAACAGCCGCGTGCCGCCACCGATCAGTACCGGCACCACGTGCACGACGAGCTCGTCGACCATCCCCAGCGGAAGTGCCTGCTGCATGACCGTCGCACCGTGCAGGCCGACGGCCTTGTCACCCGCCGCGTCGGCCGCCTGCTTGAGCGCGCTGACCACGCCGTCGGTGACGAACGTGTACGCCGGCGGGTGCGACTCGGCCGGCTCGTGGTGTGTCACGACGAAGCACGGGGCGCCCGGCAGCGGACCGCTCTCGCCCCACATCTCCACGCACTTGTCGAACGACCTGCGGCCCATCACGACCGCGCCGGTGTTGTCGACGGCCTCCTGCAGCAGGGCCTTGTCGGCGTCGGTCGGGTTCTCGAACAACCAGTCGTGCAGCCCGCCGGCGCCGTCGCCGAACGGGTTCTCCCGGCTGTCGTTGGGGCCCGTGACGAAGCCGTCGAGGGACATGGACATATCGCAGATGACGCGTGCCATGAAGCGGTCCTTTCACCCGGGCCGGTGAGCGGCCCTGTTCCGGTCTCTCGCCTACGCGTCGAATACCGGACCCGCTGTTCGACACTCCCGCCGAAAAAATCTTCGGCCGTTGGTCAGTAGTCCTCGCGGGGGCGGGGTGCGCGCTTCCTGGACGGCCGGTTGGCCCAGGAGTCGACCAGCACGATCACGGCCGCGATGAGGATCAGGGCCACCCCGAGGATGATGATGCCGCCCCAGAGCACGAGCCCCGCGATGATCAGGATCGGCAGCACGGCGAACAGGCAGAACGGGTCCACCCGTCCGAATGCCTGCTGCTTCTGCCCCATCGAACTTCCGTACTGTCCAGCGATCGTTCCGCCCACCCGTCGTCCGTGCCGTCCGCGGCGCACACCCGAAGACCATGCACAGCATATGACGCGTGGCCGGAACGCGAGCGTTCCGGCCACGACAGTCTCCCGGCTCCGGTCAGGAGCCTTCCTGCACCTGGAAGATCTCGTCCGCCACGAGGCCGTGAGCCTCGCGGTGCACGGCCGCCGCGGCGTCCGCGTCCGGGGCGTCCACCAGGCAGAAGATCTTGCCGTTCGGTTCGTCGACCCAGTACCTCAGGTAGTTCACGCCGTGCGCGTCCTGCGCCTGCAGGTCCGCCGCGTGTGCCTTCGTCACGTCGTCGATGCTCACCGCGTCGTCCAACGAGTGGACGTCCATGAAGAGTGCCACTTTATGGCCCTTTCGCCTGTCGTTTCGCTTGTCGTTGTCCTACGACGTACAGCGAACCTCGCGGGGGCATGGTCGTGCATCGGACGTGTTCCCTATGTTGGCGGCAGCGCCGGCGTGGCGATCCCTAGGCTGGCCGCCATCGCCACGGCGCGCGACCGGGACGGTACGCCGAGCTTACGCAGCACCGCCGACACGTGATGGCCGACGGTCTTCTCCGACAGGCTCAGCCGCCGCGCCAGCTCGGCGTTGGACAGGCCGTGCCCCAGGAGCTGGAGGACCTCCAGCTCCCGCGCGGTCAGTCCAGCCGGGTTGTTCCGGGTGTCGGGCCGCGGGCCGCGCGGCACGGCCATCCCGCGCTGTCGCAGATCGCGCACGACGGCACGGGCGGTGGCCGTGGCGCCCAGGTCCTCCAGGATTCCCAGCGCGGCACGGACATCGGCCTGGTCGTCCGAACGCGACAGTGCGAACGCCTGCCACAAAGGACAGCCGAGCGCGGCCCACGTCCGTGCGGCATCGGCGGCGGGGCCGTCCAGCAGCAGGACGAACGGCTCGGGCAGCGCGCCGGCCGGCTCGGCCGGGGCGCCGCCCACCGAACGCCAGTACGCCAGCTCGCCGACGGTCCATGCCTCGCCACCGTCCCGCATGTCCGTCCACAGTGGCTCGACCAGGGGGCCGATGCGCGCGACGTCGCCGGCCGTCCACGCCTGTTCGGCCCGGGCCGTCGCGACCTGGACCAGCCGCTGCCGCTCGCGCGTCCGCTCCGCCAGCCGCCACGCCTCGCCGAGCAGCTCGTCCGCCGGCTCGCCGCGGCGTACGGCCAGCACCCCGGCGACCGACAGCGCCGGGATCCGGCTGACCGGCGACAGCCACGGAAACGGCAGGACGACGCCCAGTACCCGGTCGGCGTCGGCGAACCGCCCGCGTTCGGCCAGCAGCCAGGCCAGCCGGGCCTGCATGTACAGCCGCCACGAGTCCAGGTCGTGCTCCACGCAGTACCGGATGCCGGTGCGCAGCCACTCGTCGGCCTCGTCCAGCCTGCGCCACGCGCCGAGCTCCCAGCCGAGGTTGGTGTAGGCCCGTGCCGCGTGCTCCTCCATGCCCGCGGCGAGCGCCAGGCTGAGCGACTGCCGCAGGTAGGCCGCGCCCACGTCGATCGCGCCGTCGATGGTGTGGGCGGCGCCGACGTTGTTGAGCGCGTGCACCAGCGCGTCCTCGGCACCGACGCGGGTGGCCAGCTTGATGGCCCGGTTGCCCCACATCAGCGCGGTGGCGGAGTCGGCCTCCAGCATCCGCAGCTGAGCCAGGTTGCTGTACGCCATGGCCAGCTCCGGGCCGGGCGGCAGCGCCGCGAGTGCGGCGACCGCCTCGGTGCCGTACCGCTCGGCGTCGGCGTTGCGTCCGAGGAACCAGGACAGCCGCGACAGCCACCGCAGCGCGACGCCCACCTGCCGCACGTCACCGGCCGCGCGGTGCAGTTTCAGCGACTCCTCGCGCGCGGTCAGCGCCGCGTCGGGCTGGTCGGTCAGGTAGCACTCGTAGGACAGCCGGCCGAGCAGGCCGGCCCGCTCGGCGTCGGCGAGCAGGTCGGCGTGGCGCAGCGCGGTCCGGTAGTGGTCGGCGGCGGCCCGGTGCGAACCGAGGCAGGCCGCGTGCTCGGCGGCCAGCGGGGCGTGCCGCACGACGGCCGCCGGGTGAGCGCCGTGGTCGGCGTGGTGGGCCAGGCGGCGGTGGTCGGTGGGGTCGGTGGCCAGGAGGTGGTCGTACACCGCGCGGTGCAGCCGGACCCGGGTGCTCGACGGGAGGCCCTCGTCGATGGCCAGCCGGGCGAGCTCGTGCCGGAAGCCGACGTGGTCGCCGCCGTCGACGAGCAGGCCCCGCCGCACGCACTCGTCGACCGCCTCCGCCGGCAGGCCGGACACCGCGAGCAGGAGCCCGAGGTCGGCCCGCACACCGATGACCGACGCCGCGGCCAGCACGTCGCGCGCGGGCGGGGAAAGCCGCGCGGCGCGGGCGTGCACGGCGTCCAGGACCGACTGCGGCAGCGAGCCCACGCCGCACGCCAGCACCTCGGTGACGAAGAACGGGTTGCCGCAGGTCCGCTCGTACAGCTCGGCCGGGTCGACGTCGGTGTGGGAGCCGCGGGCGAGCTCGGCCACCGCCGCCGCGGTCAGCAGGGGTACCCGCATCCTCGCGACGACGGCCGCCGTCGCGAGGTCGCCCAGCAGGACGGTGAGCGGGTGGCCCGGACCGACCTCGTCGTCCCGGTAGGTGACCACGACCAGCAGCGGGATGTCGTCCATGCGCCGGCCGAGGAAGCGGAGCAGGTCGAGGGTGGCGTCGTCGGCCCAGTGCGCGTCCTCGACCACGAACAGCGTGGGCCCGGTGACCAGTGCCGTCCGCACGGCCGCGAACAGCGGGCCGCGGCTGGGCCGGTCCTGCGCGAGCTGCCCGGCGACCGCCGGGCCGAGCGCCTCGGCGATGTCGGCGAGCGGGCCGAGGGGCCGCGGGGTCGTGGCACCGTCACAGGCACCCCGGAGCACCCGCACGCGCTCGCCGGCCTGCTCGGTGAACGACGTGATCAGACTCGTCTTGCCCGCCCCGGCCTCGCCGCCGAGGAACACGAGCCGCCCGCGCCCGCCGAGCGTCTCGGCCAGGTAGGCGTTCAGCCCCGCGAGCAGCGGCTCGCGCTCCAGCAACGACACGCCGCAGCGTAACTCCGTCAGGGCGCCCGGACGAAGAGTCTTCGCTGAGCGTCACCGCCGGGGATGCCTCAGCTCGCCGCCGCTTCCGCCGTGATCGAGTGGGTGAGGCCGGTCGGCGCCTCGGGGTCGGTCGCCGCCTGCACGGCGGCCTTCTCGATCGCCCGCACGAGCGCCTCCAGGTCCGCGCTCGAGAAGTACCGCTCGTCCGCGGCCACCACCAGCTCGACGGCACCGGGCGGGTCGTCGACGCAGAGGTGGAGCTTGGCCCTCGGCACGTAGGCGTCCTGCTTCCACGACAGCTCGCCGTCCGCGACCGCGGCGCGGATCTCCGCCGCCGTCGGCGCCGCCACCCCGGTGAACACCCGGTCCCGCCGCCTGCGGTCGTTGTAGTAGCAGGACAGGTCGAACTCCTCGCCACGCTCGCGTTCGACCCGGCTGACCACCTCGTCCTGCTCGTACGCGTCGTAGTAGGCGTTGCGGTACGCGTTGAGCGCCCGGCCCGACGCCCGCGCGACCACCTCATTCATGGACAGGTCCGCGACGTCGAGCACGAAGGGCACGATCTTGATCAGCGCGCTCACCGAGTCGGCGTACCCGGGCCGGAACCTGTTGCTCACCATCATCATCGTGGGCAGTTCGGCGACGCCGGTGACCCGGCCGACGCCGACCAGGAACGACGCGAGCAGCATGGGTGACTCGTGGAGGCGGTCCCGTTCGGTGACCGCGTGGACGGCCATGCTCATCGCGGGTGACCGGTAGCGCAGCATCGAGAAGCGGCGCTCGCCCTCGTGGCGCGGTTCGCCGAGCAGGCGCGTGGGCGCGGTGCGCAGCACGCGTTCCAGGTACTGCAACGACTGCTCGTTCTGCCGCCGCCCGGCCGGCGACGCCTCGAACGCCGCCTGCGCGAGCGGCGGCAGCGCGGTGACCGGGCCGGCGGGCGCCCCCGTCTCGGGGTCGCGGGCGCGGACGTCGGCGAGCAGCGCGGCCAGGCCGAACCCGTCGATCGACGTGTGCAGGAAGACGGTGACCACGTGCGTGACGGCGCGGCTGCCGGCGCCGGTCACGATCGCGGCGATCCGCACCGGCCACTCGGTCTCGTAGGCGAACGGGACGACCTTCCAGTGTGCCGCGAGTGCCTTGGCGACCTCGGCGGGATCGTCGGCGCCGGGGTCCACCACGAGGAGCGGCACCTCCCCCGCCGCGTACACCCGTTGCAGCGGCAGCCCGGGATCGCGCAGCAGCAGGCGGGTGCGCAGCGACTGGTGCCTGCCGACCACGAAGCCGAGCACGTCGGCGACGGTGTCGACGGTCGTGCCGGGGCCGGCGTCCGCGATGTGCGTGACCGTCGCCGTGCCCGCCTGCACGATCGACTGCCAGAGACCGCGCTGCCCGAAGGTCAGCTCGCCCTCGCCGGCACTGTCGCCCTCGAACGCGACGGGCACCCGGTCCACGACCTGGCCGCGCGGGATCTCCGGACCTCGCATGGTTTGCCACCTCATGTGTCAGTTGCGGCCCGCGGGCTCGGGCCGGTCGGCCGGGACGTCGTCCGGCGAGCTGTCCGGCGGATCGTCCGTGCCGAGCTGTTTCGCGGCCGCGTCGACGGCGGGCCGGACGAGCAGGGCGGTCGCGACGAAGACGGCGGCGAGCGCGAGCCAGCCGAGCGGCCCCCGTTCGACCACGCCGATGGTGATCAGCAGCGGGCCGACCATGAGCGCGGCGGCGGAACCGAGCCAGAACACCGAGAGGTACTCGCCCTGCCGGTCGGGCGGTGCCAGGGCATAGGACACCGACAGCCGGCCGGCGTAGTGCCACAGCTCGCCGAAGGTCAGCAGCACGGTCGCGGCGACCACCGCGAGCACCGCACCGGCGGCGTTCAGCAGACCCGACAGGGCAAGCAAACCCATGCAACCGGCGAACGCGAGCCCGGCCCGGCGCAGCGCGCGGGCCCCGCCGTCGCGGGTGTCGGTGCCCTTGCTGAGCCGGACCTGCAGCAGGACGACGAGCGCGGTGTTCAGCACGACCAGCGGCCCGACGATCGCCACGGGCGCCTCGGTCCGCGACGTCACCCAGAGCGGGATGCCCATCGTCAGCACCGTGACGTTCAGTACCAGCACCGCGTTGAGCCCGGTGACGATCAGGTACCGGCCCTGGCGCAGCGACCGCGGCCAGCCGCGGGCGGTCTTGCGGCTGGGCGGATAGTCGGCCAGCAGCGGGACTCGGCCGAGGAGGAAGCCGGCGAGGAAGAAGGTGGCCCCGTTGCCGAGGACGATCACGAGGAACGCCGGCCGGGTGTCGACCACGAGGATCAGTGTGGTGAGCACCCCGCCGATGCTGAAGCCGAGGTTGTAGACGACCCGCATCACGGCCATCACCCGCACGCGCAGGTCCTTGCCGATGTGCCGGTCGACGTACATCTGGCTGACCGGGTCGATGGCTCGCGTCGGGATGCCGACGAAGCAGGACACCACCAGGAACGTGGTGAAGTCGTGGACGAAGGCGAACGCGACGAACCCGACGCCGCGCCAGTAGTGCAGCAGGATGGACGCCGCACGCGGTCCGATCCGGTCCGCGAGCATGCCGATCGGGGTCATCGTGACCAGACCGCACGCGCTCGCGACGGTGAACCCGATGCCGACCTCGACGGCGGTCATCCCGGCGCTGCGGGTGAAGAACACCGCGAAGCCGGCAATGTACAACCCGGTGCCGATGGCGTCGACGAGGCCGATGAACACCAGCAGGCGGCTTTCCCGCGGAACGTCGAGCCCGGGAATGCGCACCGCCAGTCCCCTTCCTGCGCGCGGCCGGCAATTCGGCGGCATGATGAGAGGGGCGTGCGGGGACGGGTGTCGCGTCCCCGCACGCCTCGTCGTCTCTCCTGAGCAGGCGCCTGCCTGTGCGTCAGGGAGATGTCTTACGACCGTTCAGTTCAGGGCTTGTCCGCGATCATGCGTGTGCACCCCCTTTCCCTCCTCGACAGAGTGATCCGGGTGGGCAATGCCCGGACGGCGTAGTGCGATGCGCGCAATTGGCGCAGCACGAATTGTTCCCCCAGGGTTAGTTCGGGTTTGCCGCCTCAGCCCTTTTCGACGGCGAGGAGGAGCGTACGACAGTTTTCGCGTGCTGAGAAGATGGAAAAAAGGCGAGCGCTCAGCGTAGTCGTTGGATTACCGTTGGTTTTGATCGACAGCCGCGCACCTCACGATCCGTTGCGGTTGAGCGGAATCTCGTCTCTTTCCGTGTTGCGTCCGTCCGCCTCATCACATGGGTCGAAATGGAGTATCGACAACGGTGCGCTCAATAGCTATGCCGTTTCTCCGGAGCCCCGCAGAAATTAAGACGACCAAGAAAAGAGTGTTCGCGGGCGGCAGAAAATGCTGGTACGACACGGCCCGGCGGCCGCCCCGCGTTGCGGGACGGCCGCCGGGCCGTGTGGGTGGTGTCAGCGAACGATCAGGTTCAGCGGGATGGCGTCGGCCATCGCCTTGAGGCCCGCGTCGTTCGGGTGGATGTGGTCACCGGAGTCGAACGCGGCCTTGACCTTGGTCGGGTCCGCCGGGTCGCGGAGGATCTTGTCGAAGTCGACGACCGCGTCGAACTCGCTGCGGTGCTCGCGGAGGTAGGTGTTGACCGCGTTGCGGGTGGCCTCCTTCTCCGGCGTCCACACGCCGCCCACGACCTCCAGTCCGTTGAACGGGCCGAGCGTGCCGATGATCACCTGTGATGCCCCGCTCCCGGACCTGCTGGTTGATCTGCCGCAGCGAGGCGATGATCTTGTCGGCGGGTTCGTTCTTCATCCAGATGTCGTTGATGCCCAGGTCCACGATGAGCGTGTGCAGGCCGGTCTCGGAGAACACGTCCTCGTTCAGCCGGGACAGCGCGTTGGTACCGAGCGCGAAGTTGCCCGGGAACCCGCCGTCGCCCGTCTCCTGACCCTCGTGGTTGAGCCGCGAGCCGGCGAGGCCGAAGTTCAGCACACCCGGGATGTCGCCGTGGTGCACCTTGAACATCCGGTCGGCGAGCTGGTCGGGCCAGCGCGTGTTGGCGTCGAGCGTGGCGCCGTTGCCGTCGGCGATCGAGTCGCCGAACACGCCGACCGTGCCGCCCGCGTCCCCGCGCAGTACGTCCACACCGGACAGGAGGAACCAGCAGCAGGCCAGCTCGGTGGTGAAGCCGCCGCCGTCGGCCGCGGCGGCCAGGTCACCGGCGCCGATGAAGTTGGTCTGCCGGGCGGTCTGGTGGACGGTGAGCAGGCCGGTCGACGTCGGGTAGAACACGCTCACCACGAGGTCCTGGTCGTCGGCCAGGCGCACGTCGATCGGGTCGCTGAGCAGCTCGGCGCCCCGGTTGATGGTGGCCGTCGGCGAACCGTTGAAGCGCAGCTCGCGGGTGCTCGCCGCGTCGATGTCGGACTTCGCCGGCGTGGCCGTGTTCGGCCTGGCGACCGTGGCGCGGCCGACCTCGACCGCCTGGTCACCGTGGAGGTTCGACAGCCGGATCCGGATCTTGCTGCCGCCCACGGAGGTGTGCACGATCATGCGCGTGGTCTGGTTGTTCAACGGCGTCGCCGTCGCACCGGCGAGGTTGCCCCGGGTCACGGACGCCGCCCAGGAGCCCACCCACTCGGGGGATGCGTGCCCCCTGCCTCCTTGCTCGGCCGCTTCACCCGAGCCGGCCACCAGCGCGGTGGAGACGACTGCGCCGAGCAGTCCCGTGGCGATCAGCGACCGCGATCGCCACCCCTTGGGAATCGTCATTCGGTGGAACCTCCAGAAAACGACCGAGGACAGACGAGTGCCCGGCCACGAAGTTGGTGGGCGGGAACGTAGTACGCCGCCGATTCCAGGTCAATCGTGTCGGCGTACTTACGCGCATTGTTCGTATGTCCAGCCCAACCATTAATGACCATCCGTACCACCCGGCGACACAGCGCGATCTCCCGATCGCGCGGTGCTACGTATTGGACCCGGCGTCAGCACCCCTGGCCGCGTCCCGCAGCTGCTCGGCCATGGTGACCACGAAGCGCCTCGTCGGCTCGAAGTCGTCGGCGGCGGACGCCTCCTGCAGGGAGAGCATGAGCTCCTCGCCGGCATGCGCGCGCAAATAGAACGGGCTTTGGTTGTTGCGTTCCGACGAGGACGTCTCCACATTCCATTCGTTTTCCTCGTCGGCGTTCGCGGACGCCGACGGAATGGACGTCTGCGCCATGTCCCGGAAATTGAAGAAATAGCGGAACCCGCCGCCGACACCGTTCTTACCGTATTCGCTGACCGCGTCCGCGACCTCGTCCACGTCGAAGATTCCGTGCCGCAGCGACCGCAACGACTCCCAGTGCAGCCGGCGAGCGGCGGTCGGCAGGTCCTCCCCGTCGACGCGGCGGGTGACCATCGGCGCCAGCTGGTTCATCGAGGTGACCAGGTTGCGCCAGCGGGGCTCGAGGCGGTTGCCGGCGAACAGGCCGACGAGGTGGGCGTCGCGACCGGTCCGCGCGCCCAGCGCCGCCGCGTACGCCGCGAACACGACGCTGGGCAGCGGGACCCGAACCTGCCCGGCGAGCTGCTGCGCGTCGCGCAGGGAGGCCGCCGAGCGCAGCGTCGCCCACCGGGTCCGCGCGTCCGCGGACAGCTCGTCCGCCGGGTCCGGCGCCTCGGCGACCACCCGCCGCCAGTACTCGACGACGGCCGTCCGGCGGTACGCCCAGGCGTCGGAGTGCTGCTCCTCGGCGAGCTCGCGGCAGGTCGGCGCCGGTCCGCCGAGGTCCTTGCCGGCGAGGAGATCGAGGAACTCCGTGCCCAGCTGCAGCATCGAGGCGCCGTCCGCGGTGATGTGATGGACCGCCACCACGAGGAATGCCGGCCGGCCGGCCGAGGTGATCAGCCTCGCCCGCCACGGCTTGTCCACCGTGAGGTCGAACGGCTCGTCACCGAGCTCCGCGCTCACCCGCGTGGCGAGCTCCGTGGCGTCCGCGCCGCCTTCCTGCTCGTCGAGCTCGACCGGCTCCGGTGTCCAGACCAGCTGCGCGAGGTCGCGACCGAGGTCGAGCTTGTAGCGGGTGCGCATCGCCTCGTGCCGCTCCTCCAGCGCCTCGAGCGCACCGCGCACGTCGTCGGCGGTAACCCCGTCCGGCAGCGACCAGGCCTGCCGCAGGTCGGCTCCGCCCATCTGCTCCGGCAGGAAATGTTCGATCGAGCGCCACAGGGACAGCTGACCGAAGGTCAGCCTGCATCTGTCGATCACAGTCATCGGTCCTCCTCGCGGTGCGGCACACCGTAGCAGCGGTTCGACCATGTTTCGGACGATTCGACGCTCGAAAGAGCATCGATGAATATGACGCGGAGCGATCGGTCGGATGCGGTACGCATTGACCGCGAGAACACTTGACGGCCACCGCCACGGATCCTTATTGTCTCGTTCGCTCTTGGCGTCGCACCTGCTCGTCGACGGAAGAGCAGAATGTGGAGGACTGCACACGATGAGTGACTGGGACGACCGGTTTCCGGCCCTGCTGCGCGAGAACCTGCCGGAATTCCCAGAAGGAGCCGCCCTCGAATCGGATACCGACCTCGCCGCGGCCGGACTCGACTCAGTTCAATTGATCAGCCTGGTCATGGCACTGGAGGCGGAATACGGCGTGACGTTCGCCGACGAGTATTTCTCCAGTCAGACTTTCGCCACTGCGGGCGCGGTGTGGCAGGCCGTACAGGAACTGCGGAACGAAAAGCAAGAGCTGCCGCAGTCCCGGTGACTATGCGCCGCAGCGAACGGTCGCGGTGAACAGGTACCCCTGCGCCGGGTCGTACTCCGCGAGCACGACTGTCCGCCGCCGTCCTGCCAGCCGGACAGTCCACGCGAGAGCTCGAGCCAGCTGCCGGTGAACGGCTGGTTCGCCGGGCACGCCCGCACGTCGCCGTCGATGGCTCCGGTCCGCCAGCAGCTCCGCGAGGTGTACACCGAGCAGCACGGTCGGCTCGCCGGACAGCCGGGCCACCTCGGCGGCCAGCACCTCGGCCACGTCGGACTCCGCCACCTTCGGGTGCCGGCGGATCGACAGCGCGTCCGGTGGCCCGTCCGTCTCCAGCACCACCCCCGCCGCCGCGGCGCGATCCGGAACCGGTGTGGGCACGGGAAGTTCGTGGAACAGGGTCGGCTGCTCCGCCACCAGCAGCACCGCGCGCCGGCAGTCGCCGGTGCGGACGTAACCGTCGATCAGATGCAGCGCGGTGAACGCCGCCAGCAGCCCCTGGTCGCAGACCGCGAACGCCAGCGGCGCGCCCGCGCAGTGCCAGCCCAGGAACGTCGCGGTGGCGCGGCCGAGGCGGACGTCGGGGATGGCGGTGGCGAGCACGAGCAGGTCGGCCGGCCGCTCCTCGGACACCAGCTCGGCGAGCAGCGGCACGCACATCTCCCCGTAGGAGTGCCCGACGCCCTGCTCGATCAGGTCCTCCCGCACCGCGAGCCCGTACGGCGCCGCCATGTCCGCGCACGTAGCCGCGCAGCGTCGGATTCAGCACCTGGCCGGTGACCTCGTCGAAGGTCCGGCCCGCCGCGCTGTCCACGCGCAGCCGCCTGCCGTCCGGATCCTCCGCGGCCGGCGGTCCGGTGACGAACATGCCACGCGTCACCACTCGTAGCCCAGGCGTTCCACGAGGTCGCCGTAGCGCTTGCGGAAGAGCTTGAGGTGGTCCTCGCAGAGGTGGTTGCGCCAGTCGCCGGCGATGCCCTTGCGGTAGTGGCTGGTCTCGTCCTCCTCGACCGATCTTCCTTGCCCCGCCCGCCATCTGCTCGAAGCTGTGGGTCGCCAGCAGCTCGTCGAGGTAGCCGTCGGGTAGCAGGTCGAGCAGCTGCCAGTGCTCGAGCATGCGCCGCCACTGCCCGGCCGAGTCGCTGACCAGATCCTCCATCCGGACGGCCAGGACGTTCGGCGCGTCGTAGTTCCAGGACAGCATGTGATCGAGGAAGTACCCGCTGAACTCGATCTCGGCCATCATCCCGGCGTCCTTGTCCAGCTTCCGCAGGTTGATCCGGTGCCGGATCAGCTCCGTCCACTGCACTCCGTCCACATTGACCGGATGGGAGTTGCGATGGCTGAAGTAGCCGGACATCGACCATGTCCCGCGGGTCCCGGAACAGGTGCACGCCGCGCGACTCCGGCAGCGTGTCGACGTCCTGCTGCCGGGCGTTGGTCAGCATCAGGAAGTCGCGGCCGCAGCGCCGCCACCGCGTCGCCGAGCGAGCCGTGCTCGGCCCACTGGTCGTGGCACGAAGTAGATCTGGAACCGCATGCCGAGCGTCGCCGCGACGTCCTGCACGATCGCCTTGGACCACATCGATGCCGCTCGATGCCTTGCGTAGAACGCACGAAGCACGTGACCCCTCCTACAGGTCCTGGTCGGGCCAGTTCGGCGACCGGCCCAGAAAGCCCAGCATCGGTCCGCGGCCGGCGCGTCGTCGGCGACCGGCACCCGGTTCCCCCACGGCGCACCGGGACCACCCCACATCTGCGGGATGTCCGGCCACCGCTGCCCCATCGTCAGCACGGTACGGCAGGACTCCTCGTCCAGCACCAGGTCCTGACCGACCGCCCGCGCCACGTCCCAGCCGTGTACCAGGTAGTCGATGAAGTGCATGCCGATCGCGCGGGAGCCCGGCATCATCCCGTAGCCGAGCACCTCGACGGTCCGGTCGAGCACCGCGTCGTCGGCGAACGCCTTCGCCACCCGCCGCGCCGACTCCTGGTACGCGGCCTGCCACTCCTCGCCGAGCGGCGGTCCCGCCCACACGTCCGGATCCGCCGGCTTGCCCTCCGCGGCGTCGGCGAAGCCGTGGTTGTTCGCGGTCATGTGCCGCAGCAACGCGGCGAGGTCCCATTCCGCGCACGGTGTCGGCCGCCGCAACTCCTCGTCCGACACGCTCGCCACGATGTGGCAGGTCGCCTCCGACGCCCGCCGATCGAGCTCTCGCAGATCCATGCGGCAGACAGTAGCCCAGCCGGCGCGACGAGGCGTTCCTCCGTTCGGCCTATGTCAATCTGGTGCCGTGAGCTGTTCGCTGTACCCAACCATCGCCGGGGCCGCACAGGTACAGTTCACCGTCGCCGCAACGATTTCGGCGAAAACGAACCTGGGTAACTCGCGGTAGCGAAGCGTGTGGAGAACGAGATGGTAGCCGATGCCGGGCATGCGGCCGAACTATGTGCTGAAGGCGCTGGAACTGTTCGCCGGGTACGGCGACCGGGAGGCGATCGTCGCCGGCGACGATCGGCTCACCTACGCCGAGCTGCGCGCCGGCGTGCTGGACATGGCCGCGAACTTCGCCGAGCAGGGCCTGCGTCCCGGCACGCACGGTCGCGGTACTGGTCGGCCAGCCGATCGAGGCGCCGATGCTGCAGCTGGCGCTGCACCTGCTCGGCTGCCGGACGGCGTGGATCTCGGGCAGCGGCACCCCGGCCGAGCAGGACGCCTACCTCGCCAAGGTGGCGCCGGAGGCCTTCGTCTACGACGCGCGCACCCACGGCCAGCGGGGCCGCAAGCACGCGGAGAGCCTTGGCGTGCCGGCGTTCTGCCTCGGCCCGAACGGCGGGGGGCCGGACGTGCTCGCCGCTCGCCCCGCCGGCTCCGAACCGTTCGATGTGGACACCGCGACCGGCACGCCGGAGTCGGTGTTCCAGACCAGCGGCACCACCGGCATCCCCAAGCCACTGCTCCACACCGCGACCCTCTACGAGCAGACCCTCGCGCTCGCCGAGCAGATCGTCGCCGCCGGCGAACCACGCTACCGCCACCTCACCGTCACCCCGCTGTGGATCGTCTCCGGGCAGACGTCGGCGTTCCTCTACCTGTTCACCGGATCGACCCTCGTCATCCTGCGCTTCCTCGGCGCCCGGGAGTTCCTCGGCATCATCGAGCGGGAGCGGATCAACTCCGCGTACGTCTCCCCCTTGATGTTCTCCGACCTGCTCGACCATCCGGACTCCGCGAAGTACGACTGCTCGAGTCTGCACACGCTCAGCGTCGGCAGCGCGGCGATCACCCCCGCCCGGCTGCGGCAGGGCATCGAGCGCTTCGGCCCGGTCATCCGCATCACCTATGGGCTGTCGGAGTCCCCGTTCATCTCCGCGTTCCCCACCATCGGTGACGATCCCGAACGGCCGGGGCGGCTGCGGTCGTGCGGCACCACCTACGGCGACGTGCGGCTGCAGATCCGCGGCGAGGACGGCACGGTGCTGCCGCCGGGCGAGAACGGCGAGCTCTGGGTGTCCACCAAGCTCAACTTCGCCGGCTACGTCGGGATGCCGGAGCTCACCGCGGAGACCCTGGTGGACGGCTGGCTGCGTACCCGCGACGTCGGCCACGTCGACGACGACGGCTACATCTACCTCACCGGCCGGGCCAGCGACATGATCATCACCGGCTCCGGCAGCATCCACATCTTCCCCCGGCCGATCGAGGACGTCCTGGCCACGCATCCCGAGGTACGGGAGGCCGCCGTGATCGGCGTGCCGGACGCCGACCGCGGCGAGACCGCGCACGCCTACGTCGTGCTGAGCGAGGGCGCGACGGTCACCGAGAAGGAGCTCGGGGACCTCGTCGCCGGCAAGCTCAGTCGCACCTGGACGCCCCGCACGTTCGAGTTCGTCAACGCGCTGCCGCGCACCGGCAGCGGCAAGACGAACCTCACGCAGCTGCGAGCCTGGTACGCCGCCGATCACGTGGACGACTCCCGGGCGGCCGATGAGCGGCCCACCGTCAAGATTTAGTACCCCACAAGCACACCACCCGTTCCCGGACGGACGAACATCGCTGATCCGTTCAGCCGAACAATGCGTGTACCGCGACGATAATTCACGTCCTCCGGCGTGTCGCGGAACTTTCCCGGGTAGTGTGCTGCCGCTCGCATCCGTTGGCGTGCAACAGGTTGTGGCTCGCGACCAAAGAGTACCTGGAGTATGTGATGAATTCCCTGCCTCTCGCCGGACCGCACTATGTGGTGCGGGCACTGGAGCTTTTCGCGGAATACGGCGACCGGGAAGCACTGGTGTTCGGCGAGACCCGGTTCACCTACACCGAACTCCGCACCGCGGTCCTCGACATCGCGGCGAACCTGGTCGACTCGGGTCTGCGGCCCGGCGCCACCGTGGCGATCATGCTCGGCTATCCCCCGCAGGCGCCGATGATCCAGCTCGCGCTGCACCTGCTCGGCTGCCGCACCGCGTGGGCGTCCAATGCGGGCTCGCCGACGGAGCTGGCCGCCTATCTCGACCAGGTGCGGCCCGAGGCTCTGCTGTACGAGGTGGCCGTGCACGAGGAGCGCTGCCGCGACATCGTCGGCCGGCTCGGGATTCCGGCGTTCTGCGTCGGGCCGGACGGCGCCGGCCCGGACATCGTCGCGCCCCGCCCCGCCGGCTCCGTACCGTTCGATGTGGACAGTGTGACCGGTGCCGCGACCGGCAGGCCGGAGTCGGTGTTCCAGACCAGCGGCACCACCGGAATACCGAAGGCACTGCTGCACACCGCGAACCTCTACGAGCAGATCCTCACCCTCGCCGAGCAGATCGTCGCCGCCGACGAACCGCGCTACCGCCACCTCAGCGTGACGCCGATGTGGTTCGTCGCCGGGCAGACCTCGGCGTTCCTGTACCTGTTCACCGGCGGCACGCTGCTCGTCATGCGGTTCTTCCAGGCCAAGGACTTCCTCGCGCTGCTGGAGCGCGAACAGGTCAACTCCACGTTCATCACCCCGCTGATGCTCTACGAGCTGCTGGACCATGCCGACATCGACAAGTACGACCTGTCCGCGATGGAGGTGCTCAGCGTGGGCACCGCGGCCAGTAACCCCGGACGGCTGCGCCAGGCCGCCGCCCGCTTCGGTCCGGTCGTGCGGATCACCTACGGCCTCTCGGAATCTCCCTTCATCTCGGCGTTTCCCGGCGTCGGCGACCACCCGCACCGCGAGGACCGGATCGGCTCCTGCGGGCCGGCCTACGGCGACGTGCGGCTGCAGATCCGCGGCGACGACGGCACGGTGCTGCCGGCGGGACGGACCGGCGAGCTGTGGGTGGCGAGCAAGCTCAACTTCGCCGGCTACGTCGACCGGCCGGAGCAGACCGCGGAGGCCCTCGTCGACGGCTGGGTCCGCACCGGCGACCTCGGCCACGTCGACGACGAGGGCTACATCTACCTCACCGGCCGCGCCAGCGACGTCATCATCACCACCTACGGCAGCTACCACATCTTCCCGCGGGCGATCGAGGACGCGCTGACCACGCACCCGCGGGTCCGCGCGGCCGCGGTGATCGGCGTGCCGCACCCGGTGCTCGGCGAGGCCGCGCACGCCTACGTGGTGGTCGACGAGGGCGCCACGGTGACCGAGGAGGAGCTCCGCGAGCTGGTGACCGACAAGCTCACCTGGGCGTGGACACCACGGTCGTTCGACTTCGTCGACGACCTGCCCAGGACCGGCAGCGGCAAGACGAACACCCGCCAGCTGCGCGAGGAGTACGCGGCCGGCCACGTCCTGGCGGAAAGCACGACGGATTGAGCACGGTGAGCGAGGCGGCGGGCGCGAGCGGCACCGCCCGCCGGGTCGGGCTCGTCGCGCTGCTGTCGGCACACGTCGTGTCGCTGCTCGGCAGCATCGTGACGCAGGTGGCCGTGCCCTGGCTGGTGCTGGTCAGCACCGGCAGCGCGGCGAAGATGGGCCTGATCTCCGCGGCCGCCGTGCTTCCCTCGCTGCTGGCCGGCGTGTTCGGCACCCCGCTGGCCGACCGGTTCGGCCTGCGCCGCACGATGATCGTCACCGAGAGCGCGGCGGCACTAGCCGCGGTCGCCATCGCGGCGACGCCGGAGATCGGGTTCCTCCCGCTGGCCGGGCTGGTCGCGGTCAAGTCCGCGCTCACCGGGGTCGGTGGCCGTGCCCAGCACGTCCTGCTCCGTCCGGTCAGCGACGCCGCCGGCATGCAGATCATCCGGACCACCGCCATCTACGACGGGGCCGGGAACCTGGCCATGGTGACCGGTGCGCCGCTGGGTGGCCTGCTCATCTTCTGGCTGGGGCCGCAGGGCGCGATCTGGTTCGACGCGGCGAGCTTCGCCCTGTCCGCGCTCCTCGTCGCGCTGCTGGTGCACCCGCCCGCGGGCTCGATGCCCGACCGTGAGGTGGCCGCGACCGAGTCCTACCTCACCGCACTGCGCAAGGGCGCCGCCCACCTGTGGCAGGACCGGCTGCTGATCGGGATGCTCGCGATGACCTCGGTGGTCAACCTGTTCACCGTGGCCAACTACGCGGTGTTCGTGCCGTTGTGGGTGAACGAGCGGTTCGGCGCCGCGCCCGCCGTCGGCCTCATCCTCAGCGCGTTCGCCTTCGGCGCGATCTTCGGCAACATCGCCTTCACCATCATCGGGCCGAAACTGCCGCAGTACCTGACCTTCACGATCAGCCTGGTGCTGTGCGTCGCTCCCCGGCAGCTGACGCTCGGGCTGACCGACAACCTGGTCGTGGTGCTCGTCGTCACGGTGCTCTGCGGCATCAGCCAGGCGGCGTTCCGGCCGATCCTCGGCGCGATGCTCTACGCCCGCGTTCCGGTCGACCTGCAGAACCGCGTGTTCGGCATGGTCACCGCGGTCACCGGCAGCAGCCTCATGTTCGGCGGCACGCTCGCCGGGCTCGCGGTGGCCGGGCTCGGCCTGCAGCCCGCGATCCTCGTGTCCGGGACGCTCTGCCTGGTGGTGACCATCATTCCGTTGCTGCGCTACCGGCCCGGCGTGCACGGTGAGCTGAACACCGCCGCCACCAACACCGCCACCACCAAGAGCGAGAACGAGTCCTGACGGCTCAGCCGGCCCGCAGGATGCGAGCGGTCGCCGAGCCCACGGCCACGACGCGCCCGGAGGAGTCCAGCAGCTCGCCGGACAGGAAGGCGATGGTGCTGCCGGCGTGCACGACCCGGCCGCGCCCCACCAGCCGCCCCGGGGCGGCCGGGCGCAGGAAGCTCACCTTGAGCTCGAGGGTCGCCCCGTAACGACCCGGGTCCAATGTGGCCGCGAGGGCGGGGCCCATGGTGTCGTCGAGCATGGCGGTGAGGAAGCCGCCCTGCACGGTCCCCGCCGGGTTGAGGAAGTCCTCGGTCGCCTCGAAGGAAACCTCGATCTCGCCCAGCTCGGTGTTCGCCTGGATCAGCGACCACCCCAGGGTTTTCGCCGCCGTCGGCATCGGCGCCCGGCCCTCCACGGCGTCCCAGAAAGCGTTGCTGCGTTCGCCCGTCATGGGGCGACAGTAGTACGCCGGCCGGCCTCCTCGATCGCGTACTCTCGCTCCCATGACCGCCCTACGAGAGGTCGCAGGCCACCTTCCGGAGCGCCGGGTACCGCTCGAGGAGCTCCTCAGCGACTGGCAGATGCCGGCCGCCACGGTCGAAGCTCTCCGGCGGTCCTACGGCTACTCGGAGGTCCGCCGCCAGAAGCCGGGTGAGACGCTGCTCGACCTCCTCCTGCCCGCCGCCCGCGGCCTGTCCACGCTGCCCGGCAACGAAAGCCGGGTCCGCTACGTGCTCTACGCGCGCACCGTGCCGGTGTCGCTGCCCCATCCGCTCAACCCGTTGCCGGAGCTGTGCGAGCTGCTCGGGCTCCCCGGCGCCACCGCGTTCTCGGTCGGCCACCACGGGTGCGCCTCCGGCCTGCTCGCGGTCGACATCGCCGGCCGGTTGTTGGCAATGGACGGTGAGCCGGACGCCCTGGCACTGGTCGTCGCCGGCGAGCAGGTGTTCACGCTGGACAAGATGTTGCGGCCGGAGGCCCAGATCTTCGGTGAGGCGTCGGCGGCCTGCCTGGTGTCCGCGGACGGCCCGCACGACCGGATGCTGAGCTATGCCACGTTGCAGCGCGGCGACCTCGACCACTGGGGGTCCGGCGACTCGGACTTCGCCGAGCGCTTCGCCAGGGAGTACAAGGTCCTGATGGCCGACGTCATCAACACCGCGGCCGAGCGGGCCGGGCTGGGTGTCGACGAGCTCCGGCTGATCCTGCCGCACAACATCAACGTGCGCTCGTGGCGGAAGGTGTGCCAGCAGCTCGACCTGCCCACGTCGGTGGTGTTGCTGGACAACGTTCCCCTGATCGGCCACACGTTCGCCGCGGACTCGTTCCTGAACTACCGCACCGCCGCGGACAGCGGGCTGCTCTCGTCCGGCGACCGGTACCTCATCGTCTCGGCCGGATACGGCGCGATCTTCTCGGCGATGGTGCTCGAACACTAGGTTCCCGATTTGTCTGATCCAGACGGTCCATAGTGGATCACCAGCACGGAGAGCGACCACGAAACCGGATTGCTACCAACGGTCGCAAGCCATTTGGCGCAACCTGTATGAGCGAATGCAGCTTGTATTGTAGAAGCGAACTTTGGATACTTCTCCTTGTATTGATTCCCCCCAGCCAGGAGGTTCGAATGGTGAGCTTTGGTGGAGCAGAAGCCGGCGAGGTTGCCGCTTTCGGTGGCGGCGAGGCCGCGCGTACCGCTTTCGGTGGCGCCGAGGCCAAGTTCGGTGGCGGCGAAGCCGAGATCGGTGCCGGCGCGGCCTGAAGCTGAGCCAGTAGGCCCGTACCGCAGAAATGCGGTGCGGGCCTTCTGTTTATTCGAGAGGGCCTTTTCGGCGGCGCCGGTCAGTGCTTTTCGGCGACGGGGACCTCGCTGCGGTCCTGCTCCTCCTTCGCAACCTCGTGCGTGCTCTCGTGCGTGTCCCCGTCCGTGTGCTCGGCAGCGACCTCGTCCGTGGTCTCCTTGGCAGGCCCGGCATCGGAGGCGAGCAGCCGGCCGTGCACGCTGGGCCGGTAGCGCACCAACGGAATGACAGTCACCAACAGACACACGCTGCCGGAAACAAGAATCGCTTCCTTCAGGCCGAGCCCGGCGACCAGCCAGCCCGCCATGACCCCGCCGACGGCCAGTCCGGCCCGGCACACCGCGGCCACGAGCCCGAATACCCGGTTCTGCAGCTCGGCCGGAACTCGCGCATAGAGCATTGCGCCGAGGATTGGCCGGATGGCGGCCGCCGTCACCCCGGACACGAACGTCAGGACAATCACGTACGCCAGTTCATCGGTAACCCCGAGAATGAGCTGGCGTGGGGCGCAGCACAACACAATGGCGACGATGAAGGTCAGGTATTGCGGCACCCTGGTCGCGACCACCGTGAAGACGACATTGCCGAGCACGACGCCCACCGAGTAGATCCCCAGAATGAGCCCGACGGCGGGCGCCGCGCCGTAGACGTCGGACACCCACAACGGTACGAAAACCGCGGAGTTCGCGACGCTGAAGATGTTGGCCACCATGACCATCAGCAGCATCCCGAACAGCAGCTGGTCGGCCCACAGGTGCCGGAAGCCCCGCACCAGCGCGGCGACGTACGGCTCGTTCGCGGCGGACTTGGTGTCCGGCAGGGAACCTTCCGGTGGCCGGACCAGCGCGGCCACGACGAGCGCGCACACCGCCATCGCCGTCGCGTCCGCCCAGAGCGCGCCCTGTGCGCCGAACCAGTAGATCAGCAGGCCGCCCAGCGGTGCGCCGGTCAGCATCGCGATGTTGTTCAGCCCGTCGTAGAAGGAGGTCACCCGGATCATCGGTACGCCGGCTGCCTCACCCATCGGGCGCAGCAGCACGTGTTGCGCGCGACCGCCGACGCCGTTCAACCCGCCGCTCACCGCCACCATCGCCAGCAATATCACGAAGTTGACGTCCGGGACGGCGGCGACCACCGCCATCGACAGCGCGCCGCCCAGGCTGGTGACCACGACCGTCGCCTTCATCCCGAGCCGGTCGGCGGCGGGGGTGGCGAACACGCTGGTGAACAGGAAGGGAATCGTGGTGGCCGCGGCGACCACACCCATCTTGGTCGCGCTGCCGGTGGTGGTGAGCACCAGCCAGGGAACGGCCACAATGGTCACCATCGAGCCCATGGTGAACAGGGCGTACGCGACCAGCAGCATGAACAGCCCGGTCCGGCCGCCGGGCTGCCGCAGGTCGCCGGGGCTCGCCGGCTCGCGGAGGTCGGTCACCGCAATCAGTCCTTCTTCATGGTTTGGTTGATCGCCGCCGCGAGCTGCTCGCGGGTCGGCTGCACGGCACGGTCGAGCTCGAGGGAGAACGGCAGCACGGCGCCGTCCGGCCGGGTCACCCGCGCGGGCGGCGCGGCGAGCCGGATCTGCTCGGTCATGGTCGCGACGATCTCCGCGCCGAGCCCGGAGAACCGGTTGGAGTCGTCGATCACGACGAGCCGGCCGGTCTTGCGCACGGACGTGGCCAGACCGTCCCAGTCGAACGGATACACCGTGCGCGGGTCGAACACCTCCACCGACACCTCGCCGGCCAGCTCCTCGGCGACCGCCAGGGCGTCGTGCACGAGGTGCCCGACGGCGACGACCGTGATGTCGGTGCCTTCCCGGTGCACCCGGCCGGATCCGAGCGGGATCGGCGCCAGCGTCGCGAAGTCCACGTCGTCGCGGACACCGAGCGCGCCGGCCGGGGCGAACACCACGACCGGGTCGTCGTCGCGGACCGCCGAGACCAGCAACCCGTACGCGTCGGCCGGGGTGGCCGGCACGATCGTCTTCACCCCGACATGGGCGAACAGGCTGTACGGGTTGTCCGAGTGCTGGCCGGCCCAGCCGGTGCGGGACCCGGCGCCGGTCAGCACGTAGGTCACCGGCACCTGGCACTGCCCACCGGTCATCAGCGAGAACTTGTGCGCGTGGTTGATGATCTGCTCGAACGCCAGGAACAGCAGGGCGGGGATCTGGAACTCGATCACCGGCCGCATCCCCGCCAGCGCCGCACCGGTCGCGAACCCGGTGAACCCCTGCTCGGACAGGGGAGCGTCGATCACCCGCTCCGGCCCGAACTTCTGCGCCAGGCCCGCGGTCAGGTTCGACGCGGCGACCCGGACGTCCTCGCCGAGCACGAACACCCGCTCGTCCGCGGCCAGCTCGTCGGCGAGCGCCCGGTTGAGCGCCTTGAGATAGGACAGCCGTGGCATCAGACCCCACTCCCCTGGCGCGCCCGCAAGCCGCTCGCGTACAGATGGTCCTGCGCCCCCACCGGATCGGGGAACGGGCTCTCGAGCGCGAACGTCACGGCGTCGGCCAGCAGTGCCTCGATCTCGTGGTCGATCCGCTCACGCTCGACCGCCTCGAGCCGTGCGCCCTGGATGTCCACCGGATCCCGGGTGCGGGCCCGTGCCAGCTCCTCGGCCGGGCGGTAGTCGAGCCGTGCCTTGTGCTCGAACGTGTGGTGGGCGTCGAACCTCTCGGTCCGGCACTCCAGGAAGCTGGGCCCCGCACCGGCCCGCGCGCGCTCGACCGCCGTCCGGGCGGCGGCGAGCACCGCCTCCGGGTCCTGACCGTCCACTGTGGCCGCGGGGATGCCGAACGCCTCGGCCCGGGCGATGATGCTGCCCGCCACGGCGTCCTCGACGCGCATCGTGGTGGCCCAGCCGTTGTTCTCGCACACGAACACCACCGGCACCCGCCACAACGCGGCCAGGTTGAACGCCTCCAGCAACACGCCCTGGTTGACCGCGCCGTCGCCGAAGAAGTTCACCGCGACCGTCGGGATGCCGAGGCGCTGCCTGGCCCACGCGGCACCGGTCGCGATGGACCCGGCCGCGCCGACGATCGCGTTCGCGCCGAAGACACCCACGCTGAAGTCCGCCGCGTGCATCGAGCCGCCACGGCCACGGTTGAGCCCGGTGGCCCGCCCGCACAGCTCGGCGAGCATCCGCGCCGGGTCCGCGCCCTTCGCCAGCACGTGACCGTGCCCGCGGTGCGTCCCGGTGACGATGTCGTCCGCGCCGAGCGCCGCGCACACCCCGGCGGCCACCCCCTCCTGCCCGAGGTAGGGGTGGATGCCGCCGACGATCTCGCCGGAGCGAACCAGCTCGATCGCCCGCTCCTCGAACCGCCGGATCAACCGCACCATCCGGTACAGCTCCACAGTGGCCTCTCCAGGGGTGGTCATGACAGTGTCACCGGCAAGGTCTCGTAGCCGCGCAACATGAGCGTGCGCCGTTCGCCCGGCTCGCCGGCCAGCGCCAGGTTCGGGAAACGGCGCAGCAGCATCGGCAGCGCGAACTGGCCCTCCATCCGGGACAGCACGGCGCCGAGGCAGTAGTGCGCGCCGAGGCCGAACGACATGGGCTGGCCCTGGTCGCGGCCCGGGTCGAAGGCGTCCGGCTCGGGGAACTGGCGCGGGTCGCGGTTCGCCGCGCCCAGCAGGACCAGCACCCGGCTGTCCGCCGGCACGCGCACGCCGCCCACCTCGGTGTCGGTGCTCGCCCAGCGGATGCTGAAGTGCGTGGGCGGCTCGTACCGCAGGACCTCCTGGACGAAGCCCGCCGCGCGCCGGGTGTCGCCCAGCACCCGCTCGAGCTCGTGTGGACGGTCGAGCAGCAGCACGAGCCCGTTGCCGATCAGGTGCGTCGTGGTCACGAAGCCGCCGTTGTACATGGTCAGCAGGTTCGCGAAGAGCTCGTCGTCGGAGATCTCGCCTTCGCCGTGCACGATCGCGCTGACCAGGTCGTCCTGTGGCTCGGCCCGGCGCTTCGCGACCAGCTCGGCGAAGTAGGCGGTCAGCTCCTCGGCCGCGGTGTCGGCGGCCTGCTGGTAGCGCCAGACCCCGACGCCGAGGTCGAGGATCGCGCCGAAGGCGCGCACCCGCTCCGGGAACCAGTCGCGGTCGGCCTCCGGCACGCCCAGCAGCTCGCCCACCACGTCGCTCGGCACGGGCAGGGCGAACTCGGCGAGCAGGTCCACCGGGGCGCCGCCCGCACCGAGGTCGGCGAGCCGGTCGAGCCGGTGCTCGATGATCCGCACGACGGCGGGCTCCAGCGCGGCCACCCGCCGCGCGCTGAACGCCTGGGAGAACAGCCTGCGGATCCGGGTGTGGTCCGGGCCCTCGGTGAAGAAGATCGACTTGACCAGCGTCCGCAGCGCGGAGTGCGCGCGCCAGCGCTGCGCGCCGCGGCGGTCCGGGTAGTCGCCGGTCATCACGTGCAGCGCCGGGTCGCGCAGCGCCTGCTGCACCGCGTCGTACCCGTGCACCACCACGTCGAAGCGGTCCACCGGGTCGGGCAGCAGGCACACCGGCCCCTGCCGGTGCAGGTCCGCGTAGTGCGGGAACGGGTCCCGCCGCCCCTCCTTGGACAGCAGCGTCCGCAACGACGTCGTCTGTCCCGTGTGGATGATCGTCATGCCGGTACCGCCTCCACCATGCTGTCCGCGTCCGGCCCGGCGCCGTGCCGCACGGTCCGCAGGGCGAACCCGGCCTGCTCCAGCAGCCGGACGTAGTCGGCCTGGGTGCGATCGTGGCCTTCGAGGAGCGTGAGCATGAGCAGGTCGACCATTCCCTTGCCCGGCCCGGGCTCGGTGTCCGCGTCCGGTTGCAGCTGCTCGAGGAGGATCAGCCTGCCGTGCGGCGCGATCGCCTCGCGCACCCGGCGCAGGATCAGCCCGGCCCGCTCGTCGGTCCAGTTGTGCAGCACCCGGGCCAGCATGTACGTGTCCCCACCGCACGGCACCGCGTCGAAGAAGTCGCCCTCGACGAGCTCCGCGCGGTCCTCGACCCCGGCATCGGCCACCGTGGTCTTGGCCTGCCGCACCGACTCCGGCTGCTCGAGCAGTACGCCGCGCAGTCCGGGATGCCCGGCCAGCGCCGCGGCCAGCAGCCCGCCGCGGCCCCCGCCGACGTCCACCAGCAGCTTGCTGCCGGCCAGGTCGCACAACCCGAGCGCGGCCGACACCTGCGCGCCGCTCATCGCGTCCGCGAACGTGGCGGCCAGCTCGGGGCGGCCGGACAGGTAGGCGTAGAACGGTTCGCCGTAGATCGCCTCGAACGCCGGGGATCCGGTACGCACCGTGTGCATGATGTCGGCGAAGGACCGGAACACCTCCTCGCCGTCCAGGATCGCCATCTGCCGCAACGACGCGGGCACGTCGGAGCGCAGCAGGTCGGTGACCGAGGTCAGCGCGTAGGTCTGCGGTGCGGTCTGCCGGAACAGACCCATCGAGACCATGGCACGCAGCAGCCGGTCGAGCACCCGCGGATCGGCACCGCACTCCGCGGCGAGCTCGGCCACCGGCCGCGGGCCCGCGGCCATCGCGTCCGGCAGGCCGAGTTTGGCCACCGCATAGCACGCCTGCGCGACCCAGCTGCCCGACAGGATGCCGAGCAGCTTGCGCCGAGCGAACACACTGCTCACACGTATCCCCCTCGCCGGCTTCGGTCGCGCCGCTCGCGGTCCCCCGGTGACGGGGGCCCGCTCGCGGTCGCGACGTACACGTGACTCGTCAGCTGGTGCGCTTGTTCTTGATCGCGGACAGGATGTCGTCCCAGAGCTGGGCGCGGGCGGCCAGCGCGGTGTTGACCGTCATCGCGGCCTCCTGCCACTTGGTCTCGTCGTCGCCGCACAGGTCGGTGACCATCTGCATGGCCATCGGGGTGTGCTGCTCGCCGTCGACCTCGATGTGCCGCTCGAGGTAGTCGACGAACGTGCCGAGCTTCTTGCT
>CAWJCX010000041.1:0-10294 GCA_963841395.1 uncultured Actinomycetota bacterium | reverse complement strand
TCGTTGTCGTTCGGGTCGTCGGGCGCCTGGTCGATCCCGCATTCCAGGCAGAAGGCGTAGGTGCCCCGGTGCGAGCCGTCGAGCATCGCCAGCGCCGCGCAGTAGTCGTCGGAGGTCCCCATCGTCGGGTAGAGGCCGAGCGCCTGCTTGACCGTGTACAGCGAGCGGCGGCGCGCCGTGGGCTGTGGGCCGGCCTGGTCGCGGACGGCGTCGCGCATGAGGCGCCCGATCGCCGCGTGCCCGGCGGCCAGCGCTGACGGCAGGTACTCGCCGTAGACGCCGCCGAGGCCGTCGCGACCGCCGCGGCGGACCGGAGCGGTCCCAGTCGGGGTTCTGGAAGCTTTGCGTAGGTTCGCGACCCTGGTCGTCGTCCATCCCCCAGGGGAAGAGGATCGCGCGCGAGTAGGAGTGCACGTCCATGAAGTGCGACGGCCGCAGCTCGGTCACGACGGACTGCACGTTGCGCGTCTCCGGTTCGGATGCGGGCGTGGGGCCGATGTAGATCTGCGGGTCACACGCGTTCTTGCTCGATTGCACCTCCTCGGCCGCCGCCGGGTTGTAGTAGCGCTCGAAGTCCCAGGCGATGTCGAAGTTGCGATTGAGATCGACGCCGGTGCACCACGGGCCGGTGTGGCCCGCGGCGGGCGGGCGGCGATTCTTGCGCCACATGTAGTGCAGCTCGTCGGTGCCCGCGAGCGTGTAGTCGCGCCCGTCCGGGTTGACCAGTGGCACGAGCACCAGCGCGATGCCCTCCACGATCCGCTTGACGTCGGCGGCCGGCACGCTCCACGCGGCGTAGGTGATCGGTGGGCGCGCCGTCGGATCGATCCACTCCGGATGCTCCAGCGCAGCGCCCGCGGCGTACGCGCCGACGAGTGCCTCGGCCAGCGAGAGCAGCGCATCGGGCGGCGCCCACTCGCGCGCGTGCATGCCGCCGATGACCACGACGGCGGCCGTGGAATCCGTCCTGCCGATGCGCAGCATGGGCACTTCGCGTCCCTCGTGCGTGCGGTGCGGGAGCACCTCCAGCACACACACGTCCGGATGCGCGCTCGCCAGCCGCTGCAGCCGCTCGGACAGTGCGGCGGAGCTGAGATAGCCGCCCGGCTCGGCCGCCGCCCTCGTCGCCTCGCGACTGACCTGCTCGGCGCCCTCGAGTCGCTGCACGACCAGCCCGCGCTCGCGCAGCCGCTCGGTGGCTTTCGCGTCCGGAGCGTAGGCGGAGACCAGCCACGATCCGTCGCCCCGGTCGATCGCCGAGGAGGCCACCACTTGCACCTCGGGGTACTCACGCAACGCCAACAGGTCGGCCCGCGAGCCCTCGATGCGTAGGAGTTCCATGTGCGTCCTCCCGCCGGGATAGACGTTGCTCGTGCCACCGACGCTAAACGCTGAACGGGGCCGATGCAACGCGCGGAGCGCCTTAACGCGGTTCAGCCGGGCTAGGCCCGGCTGCCGCGTACGTCTGTGGGGGAGAGAGATGCTGCTGGCGTGGTCAGCGCCAGAGCGGGGCGTCCATGGCTGCGCTGCCAAGGGCGCGCGCGTCGGTCGTCGGTGAGAGCGCGTTGACGGCCGCGGCGAGGCTGGTTCGCGATGAGGAGTTTCGCTTCAGCACGGGGCGTAGCTTGCTCTCTTTGGTGGTGCGGTTTGAGTCGGTCTGCCTGTGAGTGGGGGTGCGGCTAGCGCTACCAGGGCGGGGGGTCGACCGCCCATCGCCTCACACGACGGCGATGGCGTCGATCTCGAGCAGGAACCCGGGGCCGAGGCCGGCGACGAAGTGGACGGTGATGGCCGGCGGCGGGTCGGCCCGGTCCCAGACCTGCTGGAAGGCGGCCACGCCCTCCTCGAACGAGAGGCCGTCCAAGACGGCGATGCGCCAGTGCACGACGTTCGCCAGGCTGCCTCCCTCGCTCTCGAGGATCGTCGCGATGCGGCGGAACGCCTGCAGGGACTGCTCCCCGAGCGTGGGACCGACGACCTTGCCTTCGGCGTCGACGCCGTTCTGCCCGCTGATGTAGATCGTCTTCGCCGGCTGCTCGACCACGACCGCCTGGCTGAAGGCCGGGCTGCGGTGGAGTCCCTCGGGGTTGATGTGGCGTACGGCCATGGGTCGCCTCCTGTGCTGACGTAACCGGTTATAGGGGTTGCTGTACCAGTTATACTGGTTTCATGCGGGCAAACGCAATCGGACGCTTGTTGCGCGACCCCAAGGGCGGGTCGTTCTGGTTCGACGCCGGCGCCGTGTGCCTGGACTTCGCGCACACGGGCGGCGAGGGCGAGTACGCGAAGTTCGAGATGCTCCTCTCGCCCGCTGACCTCGGCGAATGGCTGGCCGAGCCGCCGCTGGGAGCGGTCATGACCGCCCCGCTGACGGCTCGCGAGCTGACGGCGGCCAAGACCCTCCGCCAGGCGATCTGGGTGGCCGCCCACGCTCAGGCGGCGGGGCGTCCGCTCCCTCCCGAGGCGGTCGCGACGATCAACGCGGCTGCGCTGGCTGCGCCGCTGGTCCCCGAACTCAGCGCCGACGGCACGACCGCGGGCTGGGCGCCGCCGGTACAGGTCACGCAGGCGCTCTCGACGCTGGCGCGGGAGCTGATCGAGCTGCTCTCCGGGCCGCTCGCCGGGCGCATCCGCGAGTGCGCGAGCGACACCTGCCCGATGGTGTTCGTCGACTCCTCCCGCCCCGGCGCCCGGCGCTGGTGCTCGATGGAACGCTGCGGCAACCGCCACAAGCTGCGTGCCCTCCGTGCCCGCCGCGCCATCGACCCCTGACGCAGGCTAGGCATGGCGTCATGGTCCGGTAATCGCTGGTTTTGGTCACAACGCCGGGTTGCGCAGCGTCAAAGCAGCTCATGAAGACCCACACCGCCTCCATCACGCTGCAGTCGCCGTCCGATCGGACGTTCGAGTACCTGTCCGACGCCAGGAAGCTGCCCGTCTGGGCGATCGGGTTCGCCAAGGCGATCGAGCCGGCCGCGGGCGACGGCTGGCTGGTCACACTGGCGAGCGGGGAGCAGATGCTCTTGCGCATCGACAGCGACCCCGCGACCGGCGTCATCGACTACGTCTCCATGCCTGCGCCGGGTGTCGAGGTCCCGGCGCACACCCGCGTGGTAACGCACGATGCGGGCAGCGTGTACACGTTCACGATGCACCAGGCGCCGGGCATGCCCGATGAGGTCTTCGACGCGCAGGTCTCAGAGCTTGCGCGCGAGTTGTCGGTGCTCAAGGCGCATCTGGAGACGGCGTGCCCCCTGTAGAGGTGCCGTCGCAGCTGGTCGCCGCCGCCGTCGGTGGCGACCGGCAGGCGCTCGAGGAGCTGCTCAAGCTGACCGCCGACGACGTCCGACGCCTGGCGCAGCGGATGCTCTGGCACCCCGAGGATGCCGAGGACGCCACCCAGGAGATCCTCGTGAAGGTCGCGACGCGGCTGAGCACCTTCCGCGGTGACGCGCGCGTCAGCACCTGGATCCATCGCATCGCGGTCAACCACCTCCTGACCACGCGTCGCCGCCGCGCCGAGGACCCATCGCTGACCTTCTCCGCGTTCGGGCGCGAGCTCGCCGAGGATCTCGACGCCGCCTACGACCCGCGCGGCGTCGACGAGGACCTGCTCGCGCAGGAGGTGATGGTCGGCTGCACGCAGGGCATGCTGCTGTGCCTGGACCGCGAAGACCGCATGGCCTACGTGCTCGGGGAGGTGCTGCAGTTCAGCAGCCAGGACGCCGCGACCGTGTGCAGCGTCACGCCGGCGGCCTACCGCAAGCGGCTGCAGCGCGCCCGCTCACGCCTGCAGGCTTTCATGCGCGGACACTGCGGGCTGCTGGACCCCGCGAACGCATGTCGCTGTCACCGCCGCGTCGGAGCGGCGATTGCCCACGGTCGTGCGGACCCATCGAAGCTGCTGTTCGCCACGCGCGTCGAAGGGCTCAAGCGCGACATGGAGGCCTTCACCGACGCGGGCGCGATCTTCCGCAGCCACCCGGAGTTGCGCGCGGACTCCGGCATCGTCGACGCCGTCCTACGCGCCATCGCCTGAGGGACCGTTCACCAGCCGGCCACTGATTGCCGCGTGAGTCGGACTGGGCAAAACCGGTTAACGCCTGACACCTTCGTAGAACGGAAACTCGCCATGACAGTCCCGCGACTGCCGAATATCACTGTCCCTGAGCCTCGGCCGAAACTGCAGAAAATCGCGCTGGAGGAGGCGTACGCCACCAAGGCGGGCGTCAAAGTTGGATGACGACGGGATCCTCGACTGGGCATGGTTCATGGAGGAGAACGCCCTCAACCGGCCGTACATGGACGCGGTCGCGCCGCGGCTGTTGGACTTCGATGAGACTCGCCTGCAGGCCATGGACGACCCAGAGGTCGGCGCCGCCGAACTCGAGCGCTGTGTCAACAAACTCGGCTTCCAGGGCGTGCTGTTCAACGGATACGCCCAGCAGGGTCGTGAAGACAACCTGGTCTATCTCGACCATCCCAGTTACACGCCGCTGTGGGAGGCGGTGACGGCACTTGATGTGCCCGTCTACATTCACCCTCGCGTGTCATACCAACGCCTGATGTATCAAGGGCGTGAAGAACTGCAGGGCATGGTGTGGGGTTACGCTCCTGAGACGGCGACACACCTGCTGCGGATCGTCTATTCGGGTGTGTTCGACCGGTTTCCGACCGCGCAGGTCGTGATCGGTCACATGGGGGAGGCGATCCCGTTCCAGGCGTGGCGCATTCAGCACTGCTTCCAGCACAGCCCGCGCACTGACAGGGTGGAGTTGCGGCTGCAGGACTACCTGGCGCGCAACGTGTGGATCACCACGTCCGGCAACTCAGCACCGTGGCCTTGCACTGCGCCATGGAGGCGATGGGCACCGACCGCATCATGTTCTCCGTCGACTACCCGTTCGAGAACATGGACGAGGCCGCCGACTGGATCGAGACGTGCGACATCGGCGAAGACGATCGGTTCAAGATCGCGTACGGCAACGCCAAGCGGCTGCTGAAGCTCTGACGGTCAGCCCGTTCGCGCGACTTCGTAGTGCAGGTGGGTGACTCCGGGGGCCGGCACGGCCTCCAGAAGGTTCATCCGGACATGCTCGGGCAGCTGGTGGAAGTACGGTCGGCCGGCGCCGAGCAGGATCGGGACCTGGTGGACGATGACCTCGTCGATCAGTCCCGCGGCGAGCGCCGAGGTCACCACCCGGCCGCCCATCATGCCCACGTCCTTGTCGCCGGCGGCCGCCCGGGCAGCGGTGATCGCGTCCTCGAGCGAGGAGAAGAAGGTCTGCTGCTCGCCCGCCTCGGGCGGTGCCGGCCGCTGCGAGACCACGAACAGCGGAGCGGTCGGGTGCGGGCTGGCACCGCCGAAGCCGTTGGAGTCGTCGTAGGTGTTGCGACCCGCCACGATCGCGCCGACCCGGCCAGCGATCGTGTCGAAGAACCGGGCGCTCGGCGCCGACAGCCGGAAGCCGTCGAACAGCTCGCTGGGCGTGTCGCCGTCGAAGTACCAGTCAAAGAGCATGCCCGCGTCACCCAGTCCGCGTCCCGACCCCGGGTCGCGACCGGTGATGTAGCCGTCGAGGGACGTTGCGTGCCCACTGAAGACCTTGCCGCTCATCTCGCTGCTCCTTCTGGAGTTCCGTAAAGAGACTGAGATCGGAAAGCTAGCACGCAGAGTTCCGTAAGGGAACCCCAACTGATAGGATCGGTGGCATGCAGAGAACGCAGTTCGGCGAGATGGCCTGCTCGATCGCCCGCACGTTCGACGTGATCGGCGAGCCGTGGTCGCCGCTGATCCTGCGCGACGTGTTCGCCGGCATCCGCCGGTTCGACCAGATCCAGGCCGACCTCGGCATCTCCCGCAAGGTGCTCACCGAGCGCCTCAACCACCTGGTCGAGCACGGCGTCATCGAGCGCAGGCCCTACGACGCCCGCCCGCGCTACGAGTATCACCTCACCCCGAAGGGCGCCGAGCTCGTCGACCTGCTGCTGGTGATGGTCGGCTGGGGTGACAGATGGCTGGCCGGCGAGGCCGGGCCGCCGGTGCTCTACCGCCACCACGCCTGCGGAGAGATCAGCACGGTCGACCTGCGCTGCGCGCACTGCGGGAACCCGATGCACGCCGGCGACGTCGACCTGCTCGCCGGACCGGGCGCCGCCGTCGAGCCCACATAGGCTTCACGCATGGCCGACTGGACGAAGCGCAACTTCGAGGACATCGAGGACCTGAGCCCGGCTGACGTGCGGATCCGCTGGTTGTTCTCACGCAACGAGGTGCGATCGACCCAGGTCGGCGTGAGCCGCTTCAGCTACGAGCCCGGCGCGCGGATGCCGTTCGGCCATCGGCACGGCAGTCAGGAGGAGGTCTACGTCGTCGTCGCCGGCTCCGGGCGCGCGAAGCTCGAGCACGAGATCATCGAGATCGGCGTGTGGGACGTGCTGCGCGTCGCGCCGCAGGTGATCCGCTCATTCGAGGCCGGCCCCGACGGGATGGAGCTGATCTGCGTGGGCGGCAAGCGGCCCGAAGGCGGCGACAACGAGGGCTTCAGGGACTTCTGGATCGACTAGCGCTGCGCGCCGGGGGGGTGTGTCCGGAAACCTGCCCCAGGCCGAGGTTTCCGGACACACCCCCTCTCCGTAGCGACCGATCGGGGGTGGTGAGCACCGGTCCGTTAGTGCGCCGGGCCGAACCAGGTGCCGAGCGCATCGGCCAGGCCCGCGTCACCGCCGTCGCCCACCCATGCCACATAGCCGTCGGGACGCACCAGCACGGCGGTGGGCGCCTCGACGGTGCCGAGCACCGGCAGCTCCCACGGCCCGTCGTAGGAGGCGTCGACCAGCGGCACGCGATCGGCCCACGCCCCGGCGTCCAGCGTGCCCGGCGCGCCGAGGTTCAACAGCACGGGCCGCGCGTCGTGAAGCAGCTCGAACAGCGGCAGCGGCCGGTCTCCGATGACGAGGTCGAGATCGGGCATTCTCCGTCCGAGCAGAGGGTGCCCGTCACCGAGGTCGTAGTGGATGTCCAGGCCGGAGAAGATCCCGGCCACCTGCTTGCGCGGCGCGTCGAACGTCATCACTTCGGTGATCATGTCGCGCAAGGCCTCGCTGCGCACGTCGCCGCGCATCAGCGCGGTCATCGCCATCGTCTTCTGCAGCACGCGCGCGGCCACCGGGTGGCGCTCCGCGTGGTAGCTGTCCAACAGGCTCTCCGGTGCGTTGCCCTTGACCACCTGGGCCAGCTTCCAGCCGAGGTTGACGGCGTCCTGCACCCCGGTGTTGAGTCCCTGTCCGCCCATCGGCGTGTGTACGTGCGCGGCGTCGCCGGCCAGCAGCACGCGTCCCTCGCGGTAGGTCGCCGCCTGCCGCGCGGCGTCGGTGAACCGCGAGATCCACCGCACGCTGTGCACCCCGAAGTCGGAGCCCCACGCGCTGGTCATCGCGGCGCTCAGATCGTCCGGCGTCGGTTCGGCGTCGGCGGTGAGGTCCTCGTCGCGCACGATGACCCGCACGTGGCCGTCGTCGAGCTGGCCGATCCCGTAGACGCCCTTTTCGTCGCGGTGGATGTTGCCCACCTCGGAGTCGTCGCGGATCTTGGCTTCGGCGATCAGCGAACTGTGCGTCGCCTCCCACCCCGGGAACTCGATGCCCGCCGCCTTGCGAGTGACGCTGCGGCCACCCTCGCACCCGACCACGTAGTCCGCCCGTAGCGACTGCCCGTCGGCGAGCGCGACGTCGACGCCGTCCGCGTCCTGCGTGACGCCGGTCACCTCGCACCCGCGCTGGACCGGCGCCTCCAGCTCGTCCACCCAGCCGGCCAGGATCTCTTCGATCCGGTTCTGAAACAGCCCTAGCCCGTACGGGCGGCGCGTGGGGAAGTCGCTGATGTCCAGCGGCTGCGGAAAGTGGATGACCTGAACGGGCCGGCCCTGCGACACGAACCGCTCGCCGACGCCCCGCTGGTCGAGCACCTCGAGCGTGCGCGCGTGCAGCCCGCCGGCTCGCGACCCCTCGAGCATCGGCGTCTCGCGCCGCTCGACCATCACCGCGTCGACCCCGGCCAGAGACAGCTCGGCCGCCAGCATCATTCCCGTCGGGCCGCCGCCCACGACCACTACCGCATGCGCTTCGCTACTCATCGCCCTGTTCCCTTCTTTGCTTGCGGCGGGCGATTATGAGGCACATGGGGGGGCTTGAATCAAGCCCCCAGGTGCGGTCTAATATAGAAATGGAGGGGCGCACGGCGCCCTTTTTTCGTGGGTGGATTCGGTGTCGCGGCGGCGCGTCGAGAGGCTGCGGTTCGTGGCGTCGCATGCGCGCGCCCGGCCCCGCCGCGCGCTGCTCTGCGGCGGAGCCGAGCGGCGCTGCGTTACGGCACGCCGTGGTCTCCCAGGCCGGGTCCCGCCGGCGCGGCGTTCGGACTAGTGCCGAACCCGAGCGCGTTGGCGATCGCGTCGATCGTGCTGTTGCTGATCGACACCGTCACGCTGTGCGAGACCGTGGCCCCGACCGACATCCCGACGCCGAAGCCCTGCGTCGACTCGGTCTTCAGTCCCTGATCGCTCAGCGTCGCGCTGTGCGTCGTCGTCTGGCCGATGCCGGGGTTCAGGCCGGTCGTCGCGGTCACCGAGCCGGTGATCCCGGCCGTGCCCGCGGTCACCGACCCGCTAACCGGGCCGAGGCCGTATGAGGCCGTGGACTGCGCGCTCGACTGCGACGCGGCCTTGCCCTGACCGAAGCTCGCGGACACGCCCCACCCCTCGGCGATGCCGAGTGTGAACGACGTGTTCTGCGAGTCACGGCCGAATCCGACGGTGACGCCGGGCCCGAACGCCGCCGTGGCGCTGCCCTTGACGCCGTCGGGCGTCTGAGACTGCGCTTGGGTGGGCGCGGGCGCCTGGTCCGTCGCCGGAGCCGGGGCGGGAGCCTCGTCGGTCGACGGTGCGGGCGCGGGTGCCTCGTCCGTGGACGGAGCCGGGGCCTGGTCCGTGGACGGTGCCGGCGCGGGAGCCTCGTCCGTCGACGGAGCCGGGGCGGGTGCCTCATCCGTGGACGGCGCGGGCGCCTGATCGGTCGACGGTGCCGGGGCCGGGTCGGTCGCGGGCGCCGGAGCGGCAGTATCGGCCGGAGCCTGCGCCGCGTTGGGCCCGATGCCCTCGTCGGCGTCGATCGCGGCCTCTTCTGCTGCTGCCGCTGCGGCGGCGGCGTCTGCATCCGCTGCGTCCTCCGCGGCTGCGTCGGCGTCCGTCGCCGCGGCCGCATTGGCGTCGCTCACGGCCGCCTCGTTGTCGCTCGAGTTCACGGCGTCGGCATCTGCTGCCGGTGCCGCTGCGGGCGCTGAGTCCGCCGCGTTCTCCGCGGCCGTGTCGGCATCCGTCGCCGCCGCCGCGTCGGCATCACTTGCTGCTGCGGCGTCAGCGTCGCTTGCCACTGCCGCGTCACTCGCTGCGGCCGCGTCGGCCGCGGCCGTATCTCCAGTGGCCGCGGCGGCGTCAGCTGCGGCGGCGCCCGCGTCACCGGCGGCCGCGCCGGCGTCACCCGCCACGCCAGCGTCGCCTGTAGCGGCGCTTGCGTCACCTGCGGCGCCAGCGTCGCCTGCGGCGGCACCTGCGGCGCCAGCGTCGCCTGCGGCCGCACCTGCGGCACCAGCGTCACCGGCGCCGGCACCTGCGGTACCAGCGCCGCCTGCGGCGGCACCAGCGTCACCGGCGGCCGCGCCAGCGTCACCCGACGCACCGGCGTCGCCTCCCGCGGCTCCGGCGTCACCTCCGGCCGAGCCCGCGTCACCGCTGGCCGCACCGGCGTCACCTCCGCCACCGGCGTCGCCTCCGCCACCGGCGTCACCTCCGCCGGCGTCACCTCCTCCTCCTCCTCCGTCACCCCCGCCGCCGTCCTGGGCGTAGGCCGAGGGTGGCGAGATCAGCGAGTGCGCGAGCGGTGTGGTCGCGCCCGCGGCGAGGACGAGCGCTACGAGCGCGCTCGCGGAAGGGCGCCGCCAGCGCTGCATCCGCAAGATGCGCGCCCGGCGTGCTCTGCGCACGCGGGGCTGGCGGTCGACCCGAGGGATGGCGGCGGGATCGCCGTCATCCGTTGAGTGTTCCATGAACACCTCCCTTGCCAGGCCCGGCCCCTGCGCGGGCCCTTCGACTGCACAGGGATTCATGCCCTCCCGACGGTGGCGGTATCCCTCGTGATCGAGCGCTTCACAAGATCGTCACGGTGAGGACATCTCGGGCCACTGCCGTGGTCCGGTGTCACTCACCATCGGCGACGCTGGGAACTAGCGGGACCGCTGGGT
>CAWJCX010000040.1:0-7964 GCA_963841395.1 uncultured Actinomycetota bacterium | reverse complement strand
TCTCGGCGCCTCCCGCGGCGGCAGCCGCACCGAGCACTGCAGCACTCCCCCTGGCGAGCACGGTCTGGCTGTGCCGCCCCGGCGCGGCTGCGAACCCCTGCAACCAGGACCTCGCCGGCAACCCGCAGCGCGGCACCGCAGGGGCGCCGTTCACTCACCGCTACCTCGGTAGCGGCGGCGACGTGACCCTCGACGCGACGAGGTTCACCGCTGCCGGCGCGGGCCCCGTGGAGCCCTTCCCTGCGCCCGCCGCACCGCCGATCGACTGCTTCTCCGTCTACCCGACGGTGGACCTGACGCCGAACCCGTTGCTGCAGGTCGGATCGCTGCCGCCGGTCGCGGACGACACGCACCTCGCGGTGACGCTCACGCAGGTGGCGCGCCTGTCCGGGCTGTGCCGCATGTTCGTGCCCGTCTACCGGCAGGCGCCGCTGGTGAGCCTGGTCGTCGGCGCAGCGACCGGCACCTCGGCCGACCTCGCGACCGGGGCCATGGACGTCAAGAACGCCTGGTCGGACTACTGGGACAACTTCAACACCGACCCCGTCACGCACGAGCGTCGAGGGGTGCTCCTGCTCGGGCACTCACAGGGCACCGCCGATCTGGTCACCCTGTTGCAGCAGCGCTTCGACGGCGCCACGGCGGAACGCGAGCACCTCGTCGCGGCCTACCTGCTCGGCGGCAACGTGCAGGTCGCGAACGAACCGGGCACCACGCCCGATCCCGCTGCGACGTTCCAGGACCTGCCGCCGTGCGAGCGCGGTTCGGCGAGCGCGGCGATGCCCACGGGGTGCGTCGTCGCCTACTCGAGCTTCCGCACCCCGGACGGCCAGGCACCGGCGCCCGACGCGACCTTCGGCCGCAGCACCGCCCCGGGCCATCGCATCCTGTGCGTGAACCCGGCCGCGCTCGTCGCCGGTTCGGCCGCGGACACCATCGCGCCGCTGGATGCCTACTTGCCGACGAACCGGCTCCTCGAAGGCACCGTCGTGCTGCCGAACGGGCACCTCTCGGTGGTGCTGTCCGGCTATCAGTTGCAGAACCGGCCGACCGGCTTCGCCCGCTACGCGGACACCCTCACGGGCCAGTGCCGGGTGCAGGCCGACGCCGCGGGGACCGCGAGCTGGCTGCAGGTCACCGGCGGCAGTGCCCTCTTCCGCGCCGACAGCAGCACGTCGGGTCTCGGGCTGCACGTCGTCGACTACAACATCGCCCTCGGCGACCTGGTGCAGCTCGCCGGCCTGCAGTACCGGCAGCGGACAGCCGCCCGATGACCACCCTCCACGAGCTGACCGCCGTCGAGCAGTGCTCGGCGCTGGCCGCTCGCACGGTCGGCGCGGTCGAGCTCGCCGAGCACTACCTCGACCGCATCGACCGGCTGGCCGGCCCGCTCGGCGCCTTCGTCGTCACGACGGCGGAGCTCGCACTCCGGGAGGCCGCGGCGGCGGACCGGCTGCTCGCCGCGGGACCACGACCGGATCGGCCGCTCCTCGGGCTGCCGATCGCCTTCAAGGACCTGCAGCCGATCGCGGGGGTTCCCGTCACGAACGGGAGCACGGCGATCCCGCGGCACACGGCCGAGGTCGACGCGGCGGCCGTCGGCGCCGTCCGCGCGGCGGGCGCGGTGACCCTCGGGACGACGCACGCACCGGAGTTCGGCATCCCCTGCTACACCGACACGGCCGTCGTGGGCCGCGCCGCCGTCACTCCGTACGACGTGGGCCGGTCCGCGAGCGGGTCGAGCGGCGGGGCCGCGAGCGCGGTCGCGGCGGGGCTCGTGCCGGTGGGTCACGGCAGTGACGGTGCGGGGTCCATCCGCACCCCGGCCGCCGTCTGCGGGCTCGTCGGCATCAAGCCCGGTCGAGGGGTCGTGAGCGGCGCACCCGTCCACTCCTTCTTCGCCTTCACCACCGACGGCCCGATCGCGCGGACGGTCGCCGATGCCGCCCTACCGCTCGACGCGATGGCGGTCGAGCACGCGACCGGCCTGCACGAGGTGCCCCAGCCGGCCGGGCGGTCGTTCCTCGCCGCGACCCGCCGGGCGCCACACCGACGGTTGCGGGTCGCGGTCTGGACCGACAGCGGGTTCGACGAGCCGCACCCCGAGATCGTGCTCGCGGTCGGCCGCGCCGCCGCGCTGATCGAGGAGCTCGGACACGAGATCGTCGAGCTGGCGAACCCGGCACCGTGGGACGCGGCCGGCGCGGACGCGCTCTTCGACTACATCGCCGGCGTCGTGGCGAGCATGCTCGCCGGGCTGCCCCCGGCGGCCGCGCCAGCGCTGCAGGAGGACACCCGCTGGATGCGCGAGCGCGGCGACCGGCTCACCGCCGCCGAGTTCGTGCGATCGACGGCGACCCTGGCCGCGGTCTCGAGCAGGCTCATCGCCGGCCTGGCCCCGTTCGACCTCGCGCTCACCCCGGTGTCGAGCGGGCCTGCGGTACCGCTCGGACACTTCCACGCGAGCGACTCCGAGCCCGCCGCGCTGCGGATGCTGCAGTGGTCGGCCTACACGCCGCTGCAGAACACGACCGGGCTGCCGGCCGTCGCGCTGCCCAGCCACATCACGCCGGACGGTCTGCCGATCGGCGTCCAGCTCACGGGCGCCCGCCTCGGCGACGAACGGGTGCTGATCGGGCTGGCCGCCCGCCTGGAGGAGGCGATCGGCTGGCCGGAGCGGCACCCGCCGCAGTGGTGGGAGTGACGCCGAGCCACGACCGCGAACACAGGAGAGCGAGCATGGCCTACGCAGAGCCCACGGACGAGGGCTTCATCGAGACCGGCGAGCACCGGAGCTGGTACCGCATCACCGGTGCCATCGGTGCTCGGCCGACCCTGGTCGCACTCCACGGCGGCCCCGGCGCCACCCACGACTACCTGCTCTCCCTCACCGAGCTAGCCGGCGCCGACCGCGCCGTCGTGCACTACGACCAGCTCGGCAGCGGCCGCTCGACGCACCTGCCCGACGCGGAGCCGAGCTCGTGGACGGTGCAGCGCTTCCTCGACGAGCTCGACGCCCTGCTCATCGGGCTCGGCATCGCCGAGGACTACGTGCTGTTCGGCCAGCCCTGGGGAGGGATGCTGGCCGCGGAGCACGCCGTGCCGCGGCCGGCCGGGCTCCGCGCGCTGATCATCGCGAACTCGCCGGCGTCGATGCCGCTGTGGTCCGCCGCCGCGGCCGAACTGCGAGCGGTCCTGCCCGCCGACACCCTGGCCACGCTGCTCGCGCACGAAGCTGCCGGTACGACCGGCAGCGCGGAGTACGTCGACCCGATGCGGGTGTTCTACCGGCGGCACGTGTGTCGTCTCGATCCCTGGCCGGCAGAACTCGACGCCACGATGGCGGCGATCGACGCCGACCCGACCGTTTACCACACCATGAACGGGCCGGCCGAGTTCCACGTCACCGGCTCGCTGCGGGACTGGAGCATCGTCGACCGCCTCCCCGCCATCACCGCCCCACCCTCGTGATCAGCGGCCGGCACGACGAGGCGACCCCGACGACCGTCCGGCCCTTCCTCGAACAGATCCGCGACTCCCGCTGGGTGATCTTCGAGGAGCCCAGCCACATGCCGCACATCGAGGAACCGGAGCGCTTCCGCTCGGTCGTCAGCGAGTTCCTCGACCGGCTGCGCTGAACCGCGCAGCTGCTGTGTCGGCCGTGGCCCGGTGGTCGTCGTCGATGCGGGCGCGGAAGAAGTCCCGGACGTCCTCGGCGAGCAGCTCCGGCACCTCCATCGCGGCGAAGTGGCCGCCGCGCTCGAACTCCGACCAGTGCCTGATGTCGTAGAGCCGCTCGGCCAGCGGTCGCACCGACTGCGTGATGTCGTGCGGGAACACCGCCACGCCGACCGGTACCGGGCACGGCTCGGTCCGCCGCGGGGTCTCGTGGTGCAGCCGCGCCGAGGACGCCGCGGTGGCGGTCAGCCAGTACAGCGAGATGTCGGTGAGCATCCGCTCGTCGCTGATCGGCGAGCGCGGGTCGGTCCACTGCGCGAAGCGCTCGGCGATCCAGGCCAGCTGGCCGACCGGCGAGTCGGTCAGCGCGTAGCCGATGGTCTGCGGGGTGGCGGCCTGCAGAGCCTGGTACGGCGGGCGGTTCGCCATCAGCTGCCTGACCTTGTCCAGCCGGGCCTCGTCGGTTTCGGACAGTTCGACGTCGGCGTCCGGGTCCGGCCGGGTCGGCAGGTAGTTGACGTGCACCCCGACGACCTGCTCGGGCGCCACCGCGCCGAGCGCCAGTGGAGATGCCCGAGCCGAAGTCGCCGCCCTGCGCGCCGTAGCGCTCGTACCCGAGGCGGCGCATCAGCTCGGCCCAGGCCCGGGCGACCCGGACGATGTCCCAGCCGCGCTCGTGGGTCGGCCCGGAGAAGCCGTAGCCCGGGATGGACGGGATCACCAGGTGGAAGTCGCGCGACAGCGGCTCGATCACGTCGAGGAACTCCAGGAACGAACCGGGCCAGCCGTGGGTGAGGATCAGCGCGAGCGCGTCCGGTTTCGCGGACCGGACGTGGACGAAGTGGATGTTCTGGCCGTCGATCTCGGTGGTGAAGTGCGGAAGCTCGTTGAGCTTGGCCTCGTGCTCGCGCCAGTCGTAGCCGGTGCGCCAGTACTCGGCCAGCTCCTTGAGCCGCGCCAGCGGGAAGCCGTAGTCCCACCCGGCGTCGGCGACCTCGTTGGGCCAGCGGGTGCGGGAGAGCCGGTCGGTCAGGTCGTCGAGGTCGGCCTGGGGGATGTCGATGCGGAACGGCTTGATCATGGTCCTGCCTCCAGTGGATTCGTTCTGATCGTAAACGTTAGTTCGACTAACGTTTGTGCGACCGAACGATAGCACAATCGTTGGTGCTCCGAACGATTCGTTAGGCTCGCTCACATGGAGAACCCGTCCGAGGAGACGCCCGCCGGGTGGGAGAGCCTGCCCAGCTGGCTGCTCACCCAGACCGCCGGCCACGCGCACCGCCTGGTGGCCGAGGGGTTCTCGGCCGTCGGCGCCCGCGGCTACCACTACCGCCTGCTGGCGACGCTGGAGGAGTTCGGCCCGGCCAGCCAGGCCGCGCTGGGCCGCCGCAGCGGCATCCACCTCAGCGACATGGTCGCGACGATCAACGAGCTCGCCGATCGCACGCTGGTCGAGCGCGCCCCGGACCCCGCCGATCGGCGGCGCAACATCATCTCGCTGACCGCCGCGGGCAAGCGGCAGCTGCGGCGGCTGGAGAAGCGGCTGGCCGGATGCCAGGACGAGCTGCTGGCTCCGCTGTCGCCCGAGGAGCGACAGCGGTTGACCGAGCTGCTGTCCAGGCTGCTGGACCACCACGACCAGCGGTCAGGGCAGCAGTGACGCGATCAGGGCGCGACCGAGCCAGTCGCGGTACTCGTCGTGGGACCAGCCCAAGGTGGTGACGAGGCTGTCGAAGTTGGCCTGCCCGCAGAGCGTCGCGATCAGGTGCGCGGCCCGCTCGGCCGTCAGGTCCGGCCGCAGCGCACCACGTTCGTCGAGGAGCTGGGCGAAGCGACGCAGACCGGTCAACCGCTGCTCGGCATGGCGGCGCTGGAGCTCGGCGAGCTGCGGGTCACCCGCGGCGGCACTGTCGAGCACCCGCAGCAGCGGCCCGACCCGGCTCCACACGCCCGGCTGGGTGGCGGCATAGGCCTGGAGCGCGCGGGCGGGATCGCGCTCTGCGATGACCCGCCGTATCCCCGGACGCGCCTCGACCTCGACCTCCGCCCGCTCCGCACCGCCGGCCAACGCCGCCTGCACCGCTTCGGCCAGCAGACCCGCCTTGCCAGGAGCGGCCCGGTAGACCGTCTCGACCGCGACACCGGCCGCGGCGGCGATCCGCGGGATCGTCGCCGCGGCCCAGCCGTGCTCGACGAAGACCTCCATCGCGGCGGTGACGACCCGACGGCGGGTCTCGGCAGCGTGCGCCTGGCGCTTCGCGCCGTCGTAACGGCGCCGAGGCCTTGCCAACTCACTCATTGATGAGAATACTACTGGCACCAATATACGGACCGGGAGCGACCATGAGCAACACGACCTCCACATCCCCCTACGACACCTCGACGAGCAGCGCCGACGTCGCCACCGCACGCCGGGTCCTCGAAGAGATCTTCCCGGCCGCTGACGAAGCCGCACTGGCCGAGGTCATCAGCCCCGAGTTCGTCAACCACGAGGCCCCCGCCGGCACACCACCCGGGCCGGCCGGGACCACCATGTTCATGCGGTTGCTCGCGGCCGCGTTCTCCGACCAGAAGTGGACCATGGAGAAGGTCCTCGTCGACGGCGACACCGTGGTGCTCTACTGCGTCCACAGCGGCCGCCACACCGGCACCTTCTTCGGGCTCCCGGCCACTGGTCGCGCCTTCGCCTACAAGCAGATGCACATGATCCGCCTCGAGGACGGGCTCGGCGTCGAGCACTGGGCCGTGCGCGACGACGCCGGCCTCATGCGCCAGCTCACCGCCTGACGCGCATCGACGGAAACGGCAACGCGAGCCAGCAGTCTCCGAGGTCAGGCCGCACACCGTGCGGCCCGGCCGTCCGGCGTCGGCGGAGCCAGTTCGGCAGGCGCGCACCCAGCCGCCGCCATCACCTACGTCGTGGCCACACTGCCCAGCGGGTGACCGACGCCGACAGGACCCCGCTCATCCCCCGACCGGATCGTCGGAACGCCTCCCGGACCGCTCGGCCCGCAGCCGGGCCTCCGCGCGCTGCGCCTCGGCCCGGGTGTTGCGCTCGCGGCGCAGCCACTCCGGCTGCTCCTCCTTCAACGCCGCGATCTGGGCGGTGGTCAGCGGCTCGGTGATCTCGGCACGGGCCAGCCCGGAGATCGACACCCCCAGCCGGTCCGCGACGACCTGGCGGGGATGCGGGCCGTTGCGCCGCAGCTCGCGCAACCACTCGGGCGGATCGGCCTGCAGGGCGTCGAGCTCGTCGCGCGAGACCACCCCGGCCCGGAACTCCTCGGGCGTCGCGTCGAGGTGCACGCCGAGCTTCTTCGCCGCCGTCGCGGGCTTCATCGTCTGGGTCGACCTCTGCCGCGTCATACGCCCAGGATATCGGGGCCGGACCGGCCGATAGCCTGGGCCGGTGACCGAGCCGAGCGACACCGCAGCCTTCCGGCTCGGCTACGTCCCGGGCGTCACGCCGGGCAAGTGGGCGCGGATCTGGGCCGAGCGCCGTCCCCACGTCCCCCTGGAGCTGGTCACGGCGACCACGGACGAGGCGGTGGAGCTGATCCGGACCGGCGCGGTGGACGCCGCCGTGCTCCGGCTGCCGATCGACCGGACCGGGCTCCACACGATCCCGCTCTACACCGAGACCACCGTGGCCGTCGTCCCGAAGGACCACGTGCTCGCCGCGACCGAGGAGGCCACGGTCGCGGACCTGGCCGACGAGATCGTCCTCCGCCCGCAGGACGACACCCTCGCCTGGCCCGGTGACCGGCCGGGGCGGCCCGCGGCGTTCGCCCCCGCGACGACGGCCGCGGCGATCGAGCTCGTCGCTGCGGGCGTCGGCCTGCTGGTCGTCCCCCAGTCGCTGGCCCGCCTCCACCACCGCCGGGACCTCGTCCTACCGACCGCTGACCGACGCGCCGGGGTCGGGCGTCGCTCTCGCCTGGCCGGACGCGGAGAACACCGAGCTGATGGAAGAGTTCATCGGGATCGTCCGCGGGCGCACGGTCAACAGCTCACGCACCCCCCGCCGGGACGGAACCCCGGCACCGGGCAGACCCGCCCCCGACGAAGAAGAGCGTTGCCCGGCGCCCGTCCGCCCGGCGCGGTACGCACCGTCGTTGAGGTCATCCACCGACCCGGCCACGCAGCCCTCGGCGGTGACGGCCGCGGTGTCCACCATCTGGTCGACCGGGATGATCGGCCGGCCGTTCACCGGTGTCTTCGATCACTGCGGCCAACGTCCTGACCTGGAAGTCCAGGTCAGATGTGGTGCCCCCGGCAGGATTCGA
>CAWJCX010000039.1:0-20047 GCA_963841395.1 uncultured Actinomycetota bacterium | reverse complement strand
CGCTATGTGGTGGAGTATCGCCTTGCCGCAGGAGCTCTGGCGCTCGGCATACGTCCTGTACACCATCCCGGCCGGCGGGGGCTGGCGCTGGGACAACACGGTCCCGGGTTGGTCCTACGGCCACGGCAACGACGCCCACCAGGGCTACATCCCGAACGACGGCCGCATCTACAACTGCCACTCCACGACGTGACAGCCCGCCCCGCGGCGCCACCCCGGCGCCGCGGGGCCGCGGGTCAGCTCGCGGGCCGGCGCAGGATGCGGTAGCCGGTGGTGAGGAACCTGGCGTGGAGGCCGGGGTCGAGCATGCGATAGAGGCCGGCCTGGTCCGGTGCGCTCACCTTGTCGAGGCGGGCCCGGTGCTCGGCGGGCAGGTCGAGGTCCCATGCGGCGAGGTTGTCGTCGAGCTGTCCGACGGTGTGCGCGCCGATCAACGTCGAGGTGACCCCGGGCCGCCGCGACACCCAGGCCAGGGCCACCTGCGCGGCCGGGCGGCCGAGCTCGCTCGCGATCGCGAGCAGCGTGTCGAGCACCTGCCAGTCGTGCTCGCCGTGGCTGCCCATGACGTCGCGCATGGACCGGTAGAACTCGGCGTCCAGCCGGCCGGATCCGGTGTAGTCGTCGTTGCTGCGCCGGTACTTGCCGGACAGGAAGCCGTGCGAGAGCGGGCTCCACGGGACGACGCCGATGCCGAGGTCGAGGGCGGCCGGGATGTGCTCGGTCTCGATGGTCCGCTCGACGAGCGAGTACTCCAGCTGCAGCGCGGCCACCGGTTCCCAGCCACGTGCGTGCGCCAGCTGCTGGGCCTTGGCGACGTACCACGCCGGAACGTTGGACAGGCCGATCGCGCGGATCTTTCCCGCGCGCACCAGCTGGTCCAAAGTGGACATCGTCTCCTCGGTGGGCGTCAGCGTGTCCCAGATGTGCATCCAGTACAGGTCCACGTAGTCGGTGCCGAGCCGGCGCAGGGAGGCGTCCAGCGCCGCGATGATGGTCTTGCGGCCGTTGCCGAAGGAGTTCGGGTTGCCCGCTTCGGTGGTCTGGGCGAACTTCGTCGCGAGCACGACGCGGTCGCGGGCGCCGCTCTCCGCGATGAACTTGCCGACGAGCTCCTCGCCGCGGCCCTGGGCGTACACGTTGGCCGTGTCGACGAAGTTCCCGCCGGAGTCGAGGTAGCGGGCGAAGATCCGCCGGGAGTCGTTCTCGTCGCTGCCCCACTCGTCCTGGCCGAAGGTCAACGTCCCCAGCGCGAGCGGTGAGACGCGCAGCCCGGTGTTGCCGAGCAGGTGGTAGGTGGTCATGTCACAGCTCCATCGTCGGGCCGGATAGAATCGGAACCATGCCTCCGATTCGCTGGCGACGATACGGAACCATGGTTCCGCTTGTCAACGCGCCCGTGGGCGCGGCCGATGAGCACCGGAAAGCCGCTGCGGGCCGACGCGCGCCGCAACCGCGCCCGCGTCCTCGAGGTCGCCGAGCAGACGTTCGCGAAGCGTGGGCTCGCGGTGTCCATCGACGAGATAGCCCAGCAGGCCGGCGTCGGAGTCGGCACGATCTACCGGCACTTCCCCACCAAGGACGCGTTGTTCGGGGCGATCGTCGTGGACCGGATCCAGCGCCTCGTCGACGAGGCTCGTGCGCTCGCGGACGCCGACGATCCGGGCGAGGCGTTCTTCCGGTACTTCACCCACGTGATCGAGGAAGCCGTGCTGAACAAGGCGCTCTACGAGGCCCTGTCCGAAGAAGCCGGCCTGGAGACGGCGATCGGCGAGCTGGGGGAGCGGCTGGTCGCCGCGCAGGGCGTGCTGCTGGCCCGGGCCCAGCGAGCCGGCGCGATCCGGAAGGACGTGGACGCCGGCGACCTCAAGGCACTCGTCACCGGCTGCGTGGCGATGGAGAGCCAGGGCATCGTCGCCGGCCGAATGACAACAATCGTCTGCGACGGCCTGCGGCCCCCCGGCTCGAAGAAGCGCTAGCCGCGCAGCAGTTCCTCGACGCGGGTGCGGACCACGTGCCGGTGGCACCGGTGCTCGTCGGCCTCGAAGCAGAGCAACGCGACCCTGCTGGCCGACGCCAGCGTGGTGACGCGGGCCAGGGCGTCCTCGGCGTCCGGACCGGACAGCAGGGCCGAGTAGCGAGCGCGGGCGGCGTCGAGCGCGGCGGTGTCCCCGGCGAAGCCCGCGCGGTTGTCCTTCGGGTTGCCCAGGGCGGGCAGGTGTTCGTAGCCGATACCGGCCGCCGGCAGGTGCTCGGCGAGCGACCGCTTGCTGAACCCCGGCTTGCGCGAGACCGGTGTCAGCCGGACGTCGACGACGACGTCGACACACGCAGCGGCCAGGTCACGCACGAACTGCTCGGCCTGCCGGCCCTCGTAGCCGACGCCGACGACCCCTCGCGATGGTGCGGCCACCGCCGAACCCTGTCACACGCCGCGCGAAGCACGGTCAGGACTGTTGCGGTCGGCGAGCGCGATCGTGGCGGCGGCCAGCAGGACGGCGACGGCGGTGCCGGCCGTGTTCATGGCCCAGTCGTTGGTGTCGCAGGCCCGCCCGATGGCCGGTACCAGCGCCTGGATCGCCTCGATCAGGGCGGACAGCGCCGCGCCGGCAGCGAGCATCGGCAGCGGCCGGCGGGTGGCGAGCGAGGCGAAGAAGACCGGTGGGAAGAACAAGGCCACGTTCGCCCAGAGCTCCACCGTGCCGAACGTGGGCAGGTAGAACTGGATCGCGCAGACCTCGTAGGCGCGGCCCGACGTCGGCACGAGCGTCAGCGCCACGACGGGCACCAGGAACAGCAGCGCCAGCACCCACAGGATCCGGTGCCCGTACCGGCGCGTCCGCAGGAGCAGGTAGCCCGCCCCGACGCCGACCACGGCGACCAGGGCCAACACCGACGCCGCCAGCGCGGAGTGGTCCAGCAGGAAGTCGGTGATCATCGACCCGATGGTATTCGCCACCTACGACGGTCAGGGACGGGCCGCGACTCCGTTCCGCACGGCGGAGCGCCCCGCACGCTCGTGCTCGAACGCGGCTGGACCGTCGACCGGTACGAGACCTGGCTACCCGCGAGCTAGCCCGCGTTCTCGGCGATCTTGCGCAGGCGGGCCACGTAGTCCTGCCACCAGCCCTCGTCCACGGCGGGCAGGTTCGCGGCGGTGGGGCGCATGCCCAGCTGGCCGTCGAGGGCCTCGCGGACGATGTCCACGTGGCCGGCGTGGCGGGCGGTCTCGGCGATCATGTGGACCAGCAGGCGGTACAGCGTGGTGTCCTTCTCCCGCCACCACAACACGTGCGCGGGCGCGTCGAGCGGCAGCTCGGCGATGTTCGTGTCGGCCCACTCGGTGACGCGGCGGTAGAGCCCGATGATGTGCTCGGGCGACTCGTCGGCCGTGGCCCACATGTCGGCGTTCGGCTCGGCGTCGTCGGACCAGAACGGCATGGGTTCGGGCCACGGGCGGCCGAGGCAGTCCCCGAAGTACTCGGCCTCGATGCCGGCGAGGTGCTTGACCACCCCCAGCAGGTTGGTGCCGGACGCGGTCATCGGCATCCGGAGGTCCTTTTCGGACACACCATCCAGCTTCCACAGCAGGGCGACGCGCTGCGCCGTGAGGTACTCACACAGGGTCTGCTTCATATCCACACCAGAAGCATGGCAGGCGCGTCGACCCGATTTCGGTTCCTCCGCGCCCGGCGCGGCGGCAGGATGGCACGCGCCTCTGCTGGCCGACCGGAAGGTGTCCCATGCGAAGAACCCTCACGCTGCCGCTGGCGGCGACGTGCCTGTTACTCGGGCTCGCCGCACCCACCGCCGCCGACGCGACGACAACGACGACGACGACGACACATGCCCACCACACGCAGGTCATCGTGCTGCCCGGCGCCACCTCGGCCGAGCCGATCGCCGCCGGCCGAGGCACCACGTTCTACGCCGGCGACATCTTCGGCGGCGACCTCTACCGGGGCGACATCCGGCGCGGCACGGCCGAGTTGTTCGTCGACCGGCCGGCCGGCACGCAGTCCTACGGCATGGACGTGGACCTGCGCCACCACCTGCTCTACCTCGCGGGCGGGCCGGGCAAGGCCTACGTGATCGACCTCCGCACCCGCGCGCAGATCGCCGAGTACACCTTCGGCACGGCCGAGACGTCGCTGATCAACGACGTCACCGTGACCCCGGCCGGCGCCTGGTTCACCGACTCGCTGCAGCCGCGGCTCTACTTCGTGCCGACCGTGTTCGGCCGGCCCGGCCCGGCGCGCACGCTGCCGCTGACCGGCCCCGCGGCCGGCGCGCCCGGCGTGTTCACGATCAACGACATCACCGCGACCGCCGACGGCCGCACGCTGCTCGTGGCCCCCGAGACGCTCGGCAAGCTCTGCCGGATCGACCCGCGCACGGGCGCGAGCGCGCTGGTCGCGGGCGTCGACATCCCCGACACCGACGGCGTCGAGCTCGAGGGCAGGCGGCTGTGGGCGGTGCAGCGCTTCCACAACCAGGTCAGCCGCTGGCGCCTGAGCGGCGACCTGACGAGCGGCCGCCTCGAGAAGGTGATCACCGACCCGGCGTTCGGCGTCCCCGTCACCGCGGCCCTGTTCGGCGACCGCATCGCCCTGGTGAACTCCCACCTCGACACCGGGTTCCCCCCGACCAACCCCACCTACGAGGTGGTCGTGGTCGACTCCTGACGCTCGCCGGCCGGGTAGGCGCCCGCGGCGAGGTCCTCGAGGAGCGTGGGGCCGCTGGGCGTCCAGCCAAGGAGCTCCGCGGTGGCGGTGCTGGTCGCGGAGAGGTCCATCGCGAAGAACGCGCCGATCCAGCCGAAGTGGTCCGCGACGTCGTCGGCCGGGATGGCGGCGACGGGCAGGTCGAGGACGCGGCCGATCGCCTCGGCGATCTGGCGGGTGGGGACGCCCTCCTCGGCGACGGCGTGCACGCGGGCGCCCGCCGGTGCCTTCCCGAGGGCGAGCCCGACGAGCCGGGCGGCGTCGGACCGGTGCACGGCGGCCCAGCGGTTGGTTCCGTCGCCGGGGTAGCCCGAGACGCCCCTCGCGCGGGCGATCCCGGCGATGGCCGCGATGAAACCGTGGTCGCCGGCTCCGTGCACGGTCGGCGCGAAGCGCAGGCTCACGGCGTGCACGTCGCGGTCGACGAACTCGAACGCGAGGTTCTCGCTGCCGCCGCGCGGCGAGTCCGGGCCGTGGAACGGGGACGCGTCGGCCTCCGTCGCGGGCCTGCCGTCGGCGAGCGCGGCCACGCCCGACGCGAGCAGGAACGGGCGGCCGGTGCCGGCGAGCGCGTCGCCGATGGTCTGGACGGCGGCTCGCTCGGCCGCGTTGGAGGCGGCCGGGTCGGACCAGTCGTGCTTGTTCGCCAGATGGACGACGGCCTCGGCGGCCTCGGCGCCGGCGCGGATGCCGTCGAGGTCGTCGAGGTCGCCGCGGCGAACCCGGGCGCCCTTGGCCTCGATGGCCGCGGCGGAGGAGTCGGACCTGGCCAGCCCGGTGACCTCGTGGCCGGCGGTGAGCAGCTCGTCGACCACGGCGGAGCCGATCCAGCCGGAGGCTCCGGTGACGAAAACGTGCATGACGCGATCTCCTTCGACGCCCCGCCGTGCGGGGCAGTGGGTCCAGTGATATCAGTTACTGACGTCAGTCACTGATGTCACCGTACGCTCGAAGTCAGTCGCTGTCATCACCTACACTCGACCGCATGGCACGTTGGGCACCGGGAGCGCCGGAACGGCTGCAGGAGGCCGCGCTAGAGCTGTTCGCCACCCGGGGCTACGAGCGGACCACCGCGACCGAGATCGCGGAGTCCGTCGGCCTGACCGAACGCACCTTCTTCCGCCACTTCAGCGACAAGCGCGAGGTCCTCTTCCACGGGCAGCAGCAGCTCGTCGAGGCGTTCCTGGCCGGCGTGGCCGGCGCGCCGCCGGACGCCTCGCCGATCGAGATCATCGCCGCCGCGCTGCGGGCGGCGGCGGCCTTCTTCCCCGACGAGCGCCGGCCCCACTCGCGCACGCGGCAGTCGGTGATCGAGGAGAACCCGGCGCTGCAGGAACGCGAGCTCCACAAGCTCGCGAGCATCGCCACCACGCTCGCCGGCGCCCTCCGCGCGCGCGGCGTCGCACAGCTCGCGGCGACCCTGGCGGCCGAGTCGGGCATGACCGTGTTCGGGGTCGCGTTCGCGCAGTGGATCCGCGAGGGCGAGGAGCGTTCGCTCGCCGACATCGAAGCCGACGTGCTGCACGAACTGCTCGCCCTCGGCCGGAAGTCCTAGCAGCAGGCGGGGTCGGCCTGCCGGCCACGCCGGGCCGGGGCCTGCGCGGGCGGCGTCCTGCCGGTGGCCGGCCTGAAGAGGGCCCGGAGGAACGCCCGGGTGCGCGTTCGCGCCCGGCCGCGGTCCGGTTCGACAGGTGCGTCCGGCAGTGCCGACTGCGCCAGCGATCGGGTGGACTCGACGACGAGGTGTCCGGGGATGACGGTGGACATGGTGTGACTCTTTCCTTGGCAGGTAAGTGATTCGCGTTCGACATCACCGACGCTAGGCCGCCACGATCGATACGTCCAATGCAAATAGTTGCGGCATTCCATGCGCAAAGTGAATGATGCCTGGTGTGGAACTCCGCCAGCTCCGTTCGTTCGTCGTCACCGCGGAGGAGCTGCATGTCGGCCGGGCGGCTGCCAGGCTGCACCTGACCCAGCCGTCCCTGAGCCGTCAGATCGCGGCCCTGGAACGGGATGTCGGCGTGCCGCTGTTCACCCGCGTCCGGCGCAGGTTCGGGCTCACCCCGGCCGGCGAGACCCTGCTGACCGCGGCGCGGGAGATCCTGCGCCGCGCTGAGGACGCCACCCGCGACGCGCAACGGGCCCACCGCGGCGAGCTCGGCACGCTGCGACTGGGCTTCGTCAACTCCGCCACGTTCGAAGCGCTGCCCCGGCTCCTCGCCGCCTTCCGGGTGGCACACCCCGACGTCACCCTCAACGTGGAGACCATGACCACGATCCGCCAGGTCGCCCAGCTGCGCGCCGGCCACCTCGACGTCGGCCTGCTTCGGCCGCCGATCAGCGAACCCAGCCTGACCACCCGGGTGATCTCCCGCGATCCACTGGTCGCCGCGCTACCGGCGGCCCACCCGCTCGCCAAACGCCGGCGCCTGCCGCTGATCGCGCTCGCCGACGAGCCGTTCGTGCTCTACACCCGCGCGTTCGGCCCGTCCGTGCAGGACGCGATCATCGGCCACTGCCTCGCGGCCGGGTTCTCCCCGCGCGTCATCCAGGAGGCCGCCGACGTACAGACGATCGTCTCGCTCGTCGCGGCCGGACTCGGGGTGTCCCTGCTGATCGCCCCCACCCCGCCGACCGCCGAGCAAGCGGTCGTCTACCGCCCGATCAGTGACGACCTGCCCCCGTGGGAGCTGGCGGTCGCCTGGTCCGCCGGCAACCACACCCCCGTCCTGGCGCGGTTCCTCGCCGTCGTCGACGGACTCTGAACCACCTACGGCCCAGCCGGTCCGACTTGCGTCGTGGGCCGGGTGGGCGAACTCCCGCCTCGGGCGCGCGGCGTGCTTGACATCGGCTTCACCTCGCTCCCTTATTGGTATGAAAGCGGTTCCGGGCAGGTCGACGGGCGGGGGCACGCATGCAATGGAATCTCCGAAGGCTTTCCACCGTCATCGTCGGGCTCGCGCTCGCCGGTGGGGCCGCACTTCTCTCCACCACTCCGGCGGCCGCGGCATCGGCCGTGCCCGGCGAGTCGAACGGCGGGGTGCGGGTCATGCCCCTCGGCGACTCGATCACCGACGGGTTCAACGTGCCCGGCGGCTACCGGATCGAACTGTGGCAGCGGCTGGCCGCGGGTGGCTACACGGTCGACTTCGTCGGCTCGGGGTCCAACGGTCCTGACAACCTCGGCGACCACGACCACGAGGGCCACTCCGGCTGGCGCATCGACCAGCTCGACGCGAACATCGTCGGCTGGCTGCAGACCTACACGCCGCGCACGATCCTGCTCCACATCGGCACGAACGACATGAACCAGAACCACGACGTCCCGGGCGCGCCGGGCAGGCTGTCCGCGTTGATCGACAAGATCCGTGCTACCGCGCCGAACGTGGAGCTGTTCGTCGCCCAGATCACGCCGGAGTCCGACCCGACCCTCGAGTCCCGCGTGGTCGCGTTCAACGCCGCCCTGCCGGACATCGTCGCCCAGAAGGGCCCGATGACCCACCTCGTCGACATGCACTCCGCAATCACCACCGCCGACCTGGCCGACGGCGTCCACCCGAACGCGGCAGGCTACGACAAGATGGGCGACGTCTGGTACGCCGCCCTCCAGTCCGTCCCCGGCAGCCTCACCCCACTGTCCACAGCAGACGAATGGGATCTCGCCGGCTGACCCCGGTCGCGACCCGGCGCATTTCGGTGGCGGGAAACCGCCGTCCGGGGTTCACTCACGGATGTGACCAGCGACTTCGCTCCGCCCGCCGCCCTGGCTGACCGTGTCAGCCGGGTGTGGCGGCGCAGCGGGGAGCTGCCGCCCGCGTTGCCGCAACCGGCCGTGGACCTGCTGGTCTTCGCGGACGGGTCGCTGTGGTTGACCGGGCCGGAGACCGAGGCCAGGACCGGGCGCCTGACCGAGCCGTTGACGGGGGTGCGGCTGCGGCCGGGGACGTGTGCCTCGGTGTTGGGGATAGCCGCGGACGAGGTGCCGCTGGCCGGGATGCCGTTCGCCGGTTCGGGCCTTGCCGCCGGGCTGCGGGCGTTGCGGGCGCCGGCCCGCCGCGCCGATGAGGCGATAGGTCAGGTGCTCCAAGCGATGCGCGCCGCACCCGGCACACCGGTGTCCCGGCACGCGGCCGCGGTCGGGTTGTCCGAGCGGCAGTTGCGGCGACGGTTCCTGGTGGCGGTCGGGTTGAGCCCCAAGGCGTACGCGCGGGTGGTGCGGTTGCACCGGGCGATGGCGCTGGCGCGGTCGTCCTCGGTGCCGGACTGGGCGCAGATCGCTGTCCGCAGCGGGTTCTACGACCAACCGCACATGCTCGCGGAGTTCCGGCGCGCTGTCGGGTCGTCGTGTGTCCGTTTCTTCCAAGCGGCGGCCGCGGGCGGGTAGCACCCTGTGCGCATGTCCCTCGAGGAGATCTTCGCCTTCCATGCGCAAGAGGTGGGCCCGGTGCGGTTCGTCGAGCCGTTCGGAGCCTGGGTGGCCACCCGATACTCCGATGTGGACAGAGTGCTCACCGACCACGCGGTGTTCTCCTCCGACGAGCTGCGCTACAGCACGCAACCGGTCCCGCACAGCTCGAACCCTTTGTTGCGCAGCCTGCTGGCGACCGATCCGCCCCGGCACCACGCGTTGCGCCGGATCGTCAGCCAGGTGTTCACTCCCCGGGCCGTGTCGGCACTGGAACCGTCGATCGCCGCGAAGACCCACGCCCTTCTCGCCTCGGCCGGGGCGACCTTCGACCTGATCGGCGAGATGGCCTACCCGTTGGCGGTGCACACGATCGCGAGCCTGCTCGGCGTGCGGCCGTCGCGGTGGCCGGACTTCGTCCGGTGGACCGAGGCCATCACGTCGTTCTTCGGCACGTTCACCGCGGACGAGACCCGCCAGGTCGCCTTCCACCAGGCGTTGACGGAAATGGGCGCCTACTTCCGCGCGGAGTTCGCGCGGCCGACCGGCATCATCGCGACCCTGACGGCCTCGGACCTCACCGAGGAGGAGCTGATCAACTTCTGCACCTTGCTCCTGATCAACGGCCACGAGACCACCAAGACCCTGCTGGTGAACGCGGTCCTCTGCCTTGCCGCCCAACCGAAGCCGGCCGACCTGCGCCCGGCCGTCGAGGAGGTTCTCCGCTACCTGCCGCCCACGGGCGGCACGGACCGGTTCGTCACCCGGCCCACCACGCTCGGCGGCCAGGAACTCCAACCAGGCCAACGAGTCGTCGCGATGATCACGGCGGCCAACCGTGACCCTGAGGTTTTCGCCGACCCACACACCTTCGACCCGGACCGGACCACCAACCCCCACCTGTCCTTCGGCCACGGCATCCACTTCTGCCTGGGTGCCCACCTCGCCCGCATGCAGGTCCGCCTCGCCCTCACGGCCCTGCTCGACCGCCCCCGGCGGATCGTGGACCTCGACACCCACCGAACCCCGGTCGGCATCGACGTCCTCGAGCTCACCCTGGTGACAGGCGGGCCGGGCCGATGAGATCGGGCCCTGGTCGCCCAAGGGCCCGATCTCCGGTGCGGCTACTCACATGGGTGGTTCTCGAACGCGCTGGGGAAGGTGTGGATCCAGTCGCAGAAGTTCGACGAACGCGCCGAGGTGACCCTCGTGCCGTAGTTGAGGTCGTCGCTCTCGTAGGACAGCACCGCGATCACCCGGCGGTCGCCGTTGTTGTACTTGTAGATCGGCGAACCGCTCTGGCCGGGCTGGGCGTCCGCTTCGGTACCCAGCATGGCGAGGGAGATCCAGGGCGACGCCGCCGTGCTGTCGTCGCCGTAGAGGAAGTTGTTGCACTTGCCGTTGGCCGACGGTGACGCGGCACAGCCGAGCGAGAAGCCCGGGTACCCGAACGTCCAGTGCCCGCCCTCCTGGTTGCTGCTGCGCCAGCCGAGCCACCCGAGGTGCGCGGTGTCGCTGCGATCCTCCAGCACGATCATGCCGTAGTCGTAGGCCTCGTCCGCGTCGTCGAACCAGCCCGAGACGGTGAAGTACCAGGCGTGGTTCTTCAGCCCGTTCGGGAAGGTGCCGATTCCCTTCTGGCCCGGCGCGATCTTGCGGTTGGTGAACCAGCCCTGCCCCTTGCCGACACCGCCCTGATGCATGCAGTGCCCCGCGGTGAGGAAGTGCCGCGGCCCGATCAGCGAGCCGGAGCAGTTCGACGTCGTCGCGTTGGGTGCGAGGACCGCACCCATCGTGCGCCACGGGTAGAACGTCGTGGGCAGGCGGAGTACCCGGTTGTCGGCGCCGAAGACCTTGCTGGTGCCGACCCGGCCGCGGGTGCCGGACGCCTCACCTTCCGGCTCGACGTCGGGCGGGTTCGGGTTGTACGACCGGGTTTCCTGCGGCCCGGCCGGAGACAGTGCGACCTGCCGGTACAGCCGGCCGTCCGGCGACACGGCCACCCCGAGCTCGTAGCTGGCCGGCCTGGGCGCGTCGAGCCGGCGGATCTCGTCGGCCGTGAGCGAGCGCATCACCGGTTGCGCGGTCTGCGGCGCGGACGTGGCCAGCCCGACGCAGCGCCAGTCGCTGCGGTGGTCGAGCACCGTCGGCGCCCGGTCCCGGCACGGATCCGCCGCCTGCGCGACCTGTGGTACCAACATCGGCATCGTGACGAGCACAGCGCCCAGCGCCAGCGTCGACAGATGCCGCCCCTTTCCTGCCATCTGCTTCTCCCCTCATGAACACCCCGGATGCCCCACGCACCGCGGTGACCGAATGGGAGCGAACCTATGCGGATTCCGGACAGGGACCGAGCCCGATCGCGCGAACTTCCGGGCAGCAGCAGTGCCCCACCGACGTCCCGTTGATGCTGGACGCGGTGGGCCCCGCCGTGGTCAGAGCGTCGGCTTACCGGACTGGTAGAGCCAGGTGTGGAAGAACGAGTCGAGGTCGCGGTTGGTCAGTCGCTCGACGAACCGGATGAACGTCTGCGTCGAGACGGTGCCGTGCCGATGGGTCGTCGGCCACAGCGTGAGCATCCGCAGGAAGGCGCGGTCGCCGATCTTCATCCGCAGCGCCTGCAACGCCATCGCGCCGCGGTTGTAGACCAGGTCGTCGAAGATGTGGTCACGGCCCGGGTCGGCGACCTTGCCGCTCCAGTCCTCCTCGTCGGCGAAGGCCTGCGTGAAGGTCTGCCGCACCGGGACGCCGTTGAACTTCTCCTGGTAGAGCCATTCCGCGTAGGTGGCGAAGCCTTCGTTGAGCCAGATGTCCGACCAGCGCGCCGGGCTGAGGCTGTCGCCGAACCACTGGTGGCCGAGCTCGTGGGCGAGCAGGTCACCGTCGACGTCGCTGCTGCCCTGGTCGTAGACCGGCCGGCTCTGCGTCTCCAGGGCGTAGCCGACACCGACGTCGGCGAGGATGCCGCCGGTGGAGTCGAACGGGTATCGCCCGAACGTCGACGACTCCCACTTGATGATCTGCGCCGTGGTCTGGTTGAACACCTTGCCCTGCCCGGGCGTGGTGTCGATCGACTTGCCGATTGCGGTGATGTTCGGGATGCCGCCGGCGGTCATGCTGCGGGTGACGTTGTACCTGCCGATCGCGATCATGCTCAGCTCGCTGGCCATCGGCCGGTTCATGTGCCAGCGGAAGGTGGTCTGGCCGCCGTGCGTCGTGGTGTGCCCGGGTTCCCCGTTCGCCAGCACTGTGAGTCCACGTGGGACGGTGATGGTCTGGGTGTAGGTCGCCTTGTCGGTGGGGATGTCGTTCACCGGGAAGTAGGTCGCCGCGCCGATCGGCTGGTTGAGCGCCACCGCGCCGTCCGCGGTCGTGGCCCAGCCGGAGATGCCCAGCGCGGGGTCGTCGATCTTGCGCGGGACGCCGGCGTAGGTCACCGAGACGAGGAACGGCCGGCCCTTCCGCAGACCGTGCGGCGGGGTGATCACCAGCTCCTGCGCGCCGCTGCGGGTGAAGCCGGCGCGGCGCCCGTCGACCGAGAGTCTGCTGATCGTCAGCGGCCCCTGGAAGTCCAGGTCGAAGCGGGAGAGGTTCTGCGTGGCCCGGGCGAGGATCGTCGTGGTCGCGTTGATCGCCTTGGTCCTGGGGTCGAACGCGAGCCGGATGTCGTAGTGGCCGACGTCGTAGCCGCCGTTGCCCATGTCGGGGAAGTACGGGTCGCCGGCGCCCGGCGCACCGGGGGAGAAATGCGGCGTTCGTCCCGGCGCGGCATACGCCGTCGGGTTCGCCGCGGCGACCAGGCCGACGGTCAACGCGCAGCAGACGGTCAACAGGTAGCCACGTCGATGGTTGGCGCGTCCCATTAGTCCTCCTTGGCACTCCCCAACGACGTGCGTGTTCAGCGAGCGAGGAAGTCCATCGTAGACACCGGCACCAAACCCCGGCCCCGGGCCGCGACTACGGTATGGCGATGAGCGTGAACGGGTGAGGGCGCGGTTTCAGGAGCTGGACTGGCGGGCGACGCCGATGGGTGAGCTCGTCCTGCGGCGCCGGTGGGATCCGGTCTTCGACCAGGACGTCTACGAGATCAAACTGAACGACGAGTTCCTGATGTCCAGCCTGTTCACCGTCGCCGAGGTGGAGCTGGGGCACCTGGCGCTCGCCGAGCTGGCGCCCGGGCCGCTGGACGTGGTCGTGGGCGGGCTCGGGCTCGGGTTCACGGCGCAGGCGGTGCTGACGAACCCGGACGTGCATCGCCTGGTCGTGGTCGACGCGCTCGGCGAGGTGATCGAGTGGCACGAGCGGGGGTTGATCCCGGCCGGCAAGGAGCTGACGGACGATCCGCGCTGCGGTCTCGTCCACGGTGACTTCTTCGCGATGGTTCGCGACGGCGCGGGGTTCGACCCGGCCTCGCCGCCCGCGGAGCTCTGGCACGCCATCGTCGTCGACATCGACCACTCGCCGCGGCACCATCTGCATCCCGGTCACGCCGACCTGTACCAGCCGGCGGGGCTGCGGCGCCTCGCCGACCGCCTGCACCCGGGCGGTGTGTTCGCGCTGTGGTCGAACGACCCGCCGGACGCGGAGTTCACCGCCGCGCTGACCGAGACCTTCGCGACCGTGCGAGCCGAGATCGTCCGGTTCGACAACCCGCTGCAGGGGCGGGAGGCCACCGCCACCGTCTATCTCGCGACGACCTGACGACCGCATGGCACCGACGACATGACTGCGAGCGGCAACGCGGCGGCGGGCGCGTACGCGTGGCTGGCCGAGGCGATCCGGGCGGCCGAGCCGGACGTCTGGAACGACTGGTCACGGCCGCTGCTGGCAGCCCGTGACGAAGGCCCGGAGGTCGTGTGGGTCGAACCGTGGCCGCACGACTATTGGGTCGCGCAGGGCATAAAGCAGGCACTCGGCGTGGGCAGTGACGTCGTTCAGGTCTGGACGCCGGGCCGGGCGCTCGACGACTGGCCGCTGCTGGCGGCCGCGTCCGCCGACCTGGCGCCGCCCGGCTCCGGCCGGGTCACCAACTCGGTCGGCCTCGACGGTGTCCTCGCCGCGGCCGGCCCGCTGGGCTACGCGCACGGCCCGCAACTGGCCCGGTTTCTCGACCTGGGGCAGGGTGACGTGCGGGCCGAGGTGGTACGGGCGTGGGTGGACTCGGTGCTGGGCAGCGCGTTGGCCGGGCTGACCTACTCGGCGACCGACGACGGTGGACTGCTGGCGGGGGAGGTACGGCGGCGGCTCGACCGGGTGTGGCAGCTGAGCGCGGAGGCGCCGGCCGCGCAGATCCGCCTCACCCACGCCGTCGAGGCGCTGTACACGGCGCGGTGGGAGAACCTCGAACCGATCCTGGTGCCGACGCACCAGGGCGTCCCGACTTCCGGGCAGGACCACTGGTTCTGGCTGGGGCGGACACTGGACGCCGCGGACGTCCGGGAGTCGCTGGAGATCGCCGCGGGGCTGCTGGTGTCACCGCCGGTGCTGGCGGCGCTCGTCGACGTGATCCGCGAGGACGAGACGCTGGCTCCGCTCGCGTTGTGCGTCCTGCGCCGGTGGGCACTCGGGTTGCGGGCCATGGCGTGGGTGGTGGAAGCCATCGCCCACCCGTGGCGCGATGTCCGGCTGACCGATGTCGTCATGTTCGGCTACGCGGCCATCGCGCCGTGGTGGCCGCGGCCGTCGGTCGCCATCAGCCACCGGTCCGGCGAGGTCAAACCGAAGCTGATGCAGCTCGGCCTGTGGGGTTCCGCGCACGTCGCCATCGACGCGGTGACGGTCCCGAACCTGGAGTCCAACACCGGCCTGGTGTGGCGCCTGTTCGCCGCGACCCCGACGGTCATCCGGGTCCGGTCGGCGAGCTATGCGGCGAGCCTGTGGTGCCGGCGAGAGGCGGAGCTGCTGCAGTACCTGGTGGATGACTCCGACTTCTTCCGCGGCCGGGTGGTCGCGGACGCGCAGGTGTCGGAGCTACCCGCGGTGCGACACACCCTGACCGACATCCGGGGCACCGGCACGCCCGTCAAACCGGGCGGTCAGCCCGACTTCCCACCGGTCACGCTGGTCCTGGACGTGCCGAGCTATCCGCCGTTGATCGTCGTGCTGCTGGCCGCGGTCGGCACGCTCCGGCTGCTCCACGGACTCATTCAGGACGTCGACGTCGTGAATGAGCTCGCCGGCGTGCTGGCCAGGGGCGAGCGTCTCGACGCGCCACCGCCGACCAACGACCCCGGCGGCTGGCAGCCGCACTACGCCGTCTTCCAGTCGCTCGCGCAGCACGCCGGCACGGACGCCGCGCCAGTCTGGCTGGCATCGGATTATCCGGAACAGCAGCTTCGGGTGGATTTCGACGACTACGTCATGCGCATTCCCGATCTCGGTGCCATCACGTGCAGTGGCACCGATGTGCTCGCCGCACTCGAATGGAACCGCGAGATCCGGCGGTGGTTCGGCGAACGCTGGCAGTCCGACCGCGTCGTGGTGGATTTCCGGTCGCTGGACCAGCAGGACTGGTCGACCGACGAGGGCCACGGCGTCAAGCGGGGCATGCTGAGCGTGCGTACGGAGACCCGGGTTTTCGTTGTGCAGAACGCGAACCAGCAGGTGGATCGCTGGCCGGTGGTCGGTGATCGCGACATACCCATCCTCACCCAGCACGTGGACGGCCAGCTGCGCTGGCTCGAACACGCGACGACGCTGCCGACCTGGATCGCCGCGTACACGTCGTTGCCCGAGTTCGGGTTCGCGCCCGGCGTGGTCGACGCGGCGTTCCGCGCGCTGCGCGACGAGTTCGCCGCGCACACCAATCTCGTGGCGCCCCAGGAGTATTCCGACGTGTTCGCCCTCGGCCCGGAGAGCTCCTTCATCTCACGATGACAGGAGCGAGGCGACCCGGTGGGTGGCCGTGTGGAGCAGCGCGGCGAGGTCGGGGAGTCGGTCGTCGGTGATGCGGATCGTGGGGCCCTGGATGGAGATGGCGCCGAGCGGGCCGCCGGTGGGCGCGGGCACGGGTGCGGCGATGGCGCGTACGCCCGGGTTGCGCTCTTCGTCGTTGAGGGCCCAGCCGCGTTCGCGGACCTGCTCGAGCTGGGCCCGGAGCTGGTCGCGGTCGGTGATGGTGCGGTGCGTGGCCCGGACCAGGTCGCCGAGCTGGCTGATCTGCTCGTCGATGTCGTCGGCGGCCGCGAGCAGGCACTTGCCCATCGCCGAGATGTGCATCGGGACGCGGCTGCCCGACTCCTGGTTGAACCGCAGCGGCTGGCGGGATGCCACGTCGAGTACGACGTGGACCTCGTTGCCGGTCCGGATGCCGAGGTTGATCGACTCGCCGGTGACCTCGGCCAGCTCCTCGAGCAGGGGCAGTGCGTGCTGGTAGCCGAGCCGCTGTGCCGCCTTGCTGCCGAGCACGACGAGGGCGGGGCCCAGCTGGTAGCGCTCGGTGCGCGGGTGCTGGACGAGCAGGCCCGCGTCGGTCAGCGCGCGGACGAGGCGGTGCGTGGTGCTCACGGTCAGGCCGGTTCGCTGGGCAAGCTCGGTGACGCCCGCGCCGTTCTCGTCGGCCTCGACACCGTGCAGGACGGCGAGCGCGCGCTCGACGGCCTGGGCGCCGGACCGTGGTTGGCGGGTTGGCGCATCGGTCACGGCGGAATCTTCGCACACCAGCAAGCCCGCACCGCGCCGTCCGCAGCCGGGTGAGCGGCTAGAACGAGGTCTGGTTGTACTTCGCGAGGACCGTGCGGATCTTGTCGTCGTCGCGGTCGGCCGCGGGCACGAGGACCTCGGTCACGACGTCGGTGAGCTCGGCGAGCCGCTGGTGCAGGCGGCGGGTCTCCTGCACCTCGCGCTCGAGCTCGTCCACGCGGTCCAGCAGCCGGCGCAGTTCCGTGTCGACTCCGGTCGCCCGGGCAAGTCGCTTGGCGAGCTGGCGGGTCTGGGCGCGCGCCCGTGTCTTCAGCGTTTCCATGTCGCGACCAGTCTGCATACGTGGGGATCCTCGTTCTTGTAGACCGCGAGGCCGTGGCCGGCCTCCTGGTGTTCGATGTGCCCGCCGCGTGCCTCGATCTCCGCGACCACGACCTCGGGTTCGAGGTACTTGCGGAAGTGTTCGCCGAACTCGTGTTCCTTGCCGGCGTCGAGGCCGGTGCGGAACTCCAGATAGAACCGGCCACCGCGACGCAGGCACATGCTCGCCAGACGCCACAGGTTGTGCCGGCCGTTGTCTTCTAGCGCGTGGATCAGGAACCGGCCGTAGAGCACCGGCGGCACATCCCGATGCGCCAGGTCACCACCCATCGCGAGAACTTGACGCATGTCGTAGAGGTTGAACGTCTGGAACCGAGCCGGCAGCCCTTCGTCCTTGGCTGCCAGGCCCCCTTTTTCGGTGGCGGCGGGGACGTAGTCGAGGCCGAGGACGTCGTGGCCGTTGCGGGCGAACCACAGCGAGTCCCGCCCGGTGCCCGACCCGATGTCCACGACCGCGGCGTCGCTGTTCTCGCGTTGGTGGACCCATTGCGCGAACGGGGACGGCGCGTCGGACACGGCCTTGCTCGACTGGCCGAAGTAGAAGGGCCACCAGTGCTGGCGGTTGGTGTTGTTGCCGCGCAGCCAGCCGTCCAGCCTGCGCCGGACCGAGCGTGGGGTCTCGAACTTGAACGACGGATCGGGGATGCGCCAGTGCGGGCCGTAGGTGATCTCCAGCAACGCCTCCGGGTCTGCCGGGGCCGTGATCCGCCGGCCGTGCAGCTCGACCTCACCCAACGGCAGAACGACCTGCGCGGTGAACTCGGTCGAAGACACCTCGGGCATCAGGTAGAACACGTCGTCCACGACGAACCCGGCGAACACGTCGATCGCCCGCCCGCCCTCCGGATCCGGCACGATCACCTTGAAATCCGCCGCGGAGAACCGCCACGTCCAGTACCCGGCCTCGATCATGACCCGTTCGAGCGCGTAGGACTCCCGCGCCACGTCCACCGGACTCGTGTGCCGGGACAGGTAGGCGACGTCGGCGTCGGAGTCGTGCGGGATGAACGCGCCGTCCCGGACCGCGCCCAGCAGTGCACCGAACGCGAGGAAGGCGTCCACCCCGGCACCGGACAGCCTGCCCATCACGTCTTCCAGGGCGTCGAGCAGGGCGTCGACGGTGGCCTGGCCGCGCTCGGCGAACCCGCACTGCAGGTCGCCCGCCTTGTCCACGATCAACGGCCTCCCCTCGCCGTCGACGATGCGCACCCGGCCGGCACTGTCATCGAAGGCGTAGTCCCCGTCGAACAACGTCGTATCGGAGAACCGTTCGCGCACGGTGACATGACCGGTCCCACGCAGGAACGGCCGCAGACTCACCGGCCACGGCGCCAGCCGCTGCGCGGGGCGGTCGGCCCGCGACACCGCCCGGGTGTCGCGTTCGGACTGGAACGACCAGACCCACTCCCCGTCGAAGAGCACGTCGATGACGGCCGGCTGCTCGGAGTCGACCGCGACCCCGTCCCGGTCTACGGTCGCGACGCGGGGCTCAGCCATGGCCGCACGCCTCCAACTGTGGGTGAACATCGCCGGGCATCCAGGTGAACACGATGCGGAATGTTATCCCACATCGTGCTTGGATGGTTCGGGTGGCCCGGCGCCGCGAGAGGAGACCGTCATGACCGCGATGGCAACGTCGTTCGAACCGCTGACCGCGACGATCGGCGCGGAGGTGTGCGGTGTGGATCTCGCCGGAGACCTGCCGCCCGGCACGGTCGCGGCGATACGCGCCGAACTGCTGAGCCGCAAGGTCCTGGTGTTCCGCGACCAGTGGCTGACCCCGTCGTCACACCGGGCGTTCGCGGCCGTGTTCGGTGAGCTCACCCCGGCGCACCCGGTGGTGCCCGGCCTGGACGCCGACCACCCGGAGATCTACGTCGTGGACAGCGGCGACGGCGGGAAGTCGCCCGAGTGGCACACCGACGTCACGTTCACCCGCACGCCGCCGCTGGGTTCGGTGCTGCGCGCGGTGTCCCTGCCGCGGGCCGGTGGCGACACCTGCTGGACCGACCTGGAGGCCGCGTACCTGACGTTGTCCCCGCCGGTGCGGAGGCTGGCCGACCAGCTCGTCGCCGTCCACGACGGCCGCAAGGACTTCGAGGAGTACCTGCAGGTGCGGCGGGGCGGCGAGGGGAGTGTCTGGGAGGGGGAGCAGGTGCGTTCCCTGGAGCCGGTGACCCACCCGGTGGTGCGCGTGCACCCGGAGACCGGTCGGCGCAGCCTGTTCGTGAACCCCGGTTTCACCACGCTTATCCAGGGCGTGACCGAGACCGAGAGCCGGGCGCTGCTGGAGGTGTTCTTCGCCGCGATCGGCCGCCCCGAGCACAGCATGCGCCACCGGTGGCGTCCCGACGACGTCGTGGTCTGGGACAACCGCAGCACCGCACACCTCGCCGTCGACGACTACGGCGACCAGCACCGGGTCATGCACCGCATCACCATCCGCGGCGACCGACCGACAGGCCCGGACACGCCGCGAACAACAATGTGAACTCGGTCGGTGCCCCTCCTCGTCCGTTCAGTCGAAAAGCGGCAGCAGGTTGCGTTCGGTGAGGAGGAACAGGATTCCCTGGAGGGCCGACATGGCGTCCTTCGCCAAGGCGAGCATCGTCAGTTCCTCCGACCCGGCGAAGTGTTCCTCGAGCAGCCGGACGATCAGGCGGTACTCGCGCAGGCTGACCGATTGCAGGGTTTCCGCGACCTCGCCGGCCGGCTCGCGCACCGGGCGCAGGTAGTCCGCCGGCGACAGCCCGTCCAGCGCCTCTCGTAGCGACGCGATCGCCGCCGCGTGGCCGACGCCGCCGTCGAGTGCGCGGGTTATCAGGTCGCGCAGCTCAGGTTCCAGCTCGGGGACGGAACCCAGCAACGAGCCGGCGACCGCGTACCGCGCGTCCAC
>CAWJCX010000038.1:0-38995 GCA_963841395.1 uncultured Actinomycetota bacterium | reverse complement strand
GCCGAGCAGGTAGAGCACGGTCGCGGCGACGATCAGCGCGCGCGACTCGCCGTTGGCGGGGATCACCGCGGCGGCGACCCCGATGGCCACGACCTGCGAGATGTTGAACAACATGTCGTAGAGCGCGAACACGCGGCCGCGGGCCTCGTCACCGATGTCGCGCTGCACGGCGGCATCCACGCACAGCTTGATCACCTGGCCGGCGTAGGAGATGAGGAACGCACCGGCGAGCGCGGTCGGCATGATCATCGGCAGGCCGAGCGCGAGCTGTGCGACCGCCGCGAGGCCGAGCGCGCCCAGCACCGTGCGCTTGCGGCCGAGGCGGGTGACCAGCCGGGCGGTGGTCAGGCCGGCCCCGAAGATGCCGATCGCGCCGGCGCCGAGCACCGCGCCCAGGCCGGGCAGGCCGGCCTCGATCGGACCGAAGTCGGCGAAGCTGAAGCGCATCAGCAGCACGGTGAGCAGCAGCGAGATCCCGAACGACGCGCGGTGCGCGAGCAGCGCGCAGAACCCGGCCGCGACGCTGGGCGCGCGGGCGGCGACCCGGGCGCCGTCGAAGAGCCCGTTGGCGACGGCGGCCATCGCTGTGGCCGGCTCGTCGACCGCGTCCGGACCGAGCGCGCCCCGGATGAACCGCCCGGCGAGCCAGGCGGCGAGCACCGCTCCCAGGGCGGCGACGGCGGTGGTGGCGCCGGAGCCGACGTCGCCCTCGCCGAAGATCGCGCGGAGCCCGACCGCGCAGCCGGCCCCGAGCACGGAGATCACCGCGCCGAGCGTCACCGACAGCGCGTTGGCCTCGACCAGGTTGGGTACCGGCACGACGTGCGGCAGCGAGGCGGACAGCCCGGCCCCGATGAACCGGCTGATCCCGATCACGACGAGCGCGAGCATCAGCAGCGCGAGCCCGCCGACCCCGGCCGCGACGCAGACGGCGGCCGCGACGATCAGGACGCTCTGCAGGACGTTGGCGGCGACCAGGACGCGGCGGCGGTCCCACCGGTCGAGCAGCGCGCCGGCGAACGGCCCGATGACCGAGTACGGCAGCAGCAGCACGAGGAACCCGGCGGCGATGGCCGTCGGCGAGACCTGGCGTTCCGGGTTGAACACGACGGCGCCGGCGAGTCCCGTTTGGAACAGCCCGCTGCCCCACTGCGAGGCGAAGCGGCTGAACAGCAGGCGCCGGAAGCCGGCGAAGGCCAGCAGCCGGCGCGCGCCGATCCGGAGGTGATGGGCGGACTCGGAATCACCCGGCTGGGTGACTTCGTTCGCGTCCTGCGCCGAGGTGCTCACGGGTCGTCAGCGTACGGCGGAAAGTCCGAAGGGCGTGCGCCCGGTTGGGACGCACGCCCTTCGACGGTTGAAGCACCCGGTCGCCTCACGGCGCGTGGCACATCGTGGCTCCAGCCGGACGGTATTCCACGACGGCGGTTCTGGTTGAGCCCGGGGGACTCGATGGTGCTCCAGCCACCAGCAACAACGTGCCGGCACAGTCCATTGTTCCCCATTAGCCATACGGCCGCTGGATTCCCACTCGACGGGTGGGATCATGTGCCTGTGCGATCCGACGCCCCCGATGCAGCCGTGGAACCGGGGACCCTGCTCGTGGCGGCGCCCAGCCTGACGGACTCCAACTTTCGCCGCACCGTGGTGTTCGTGATCGACCACCGCGGTGAGGGCACCCTCGGCGTGGTCCTGAACCGGCCGAGCGAGGTTCCGGTCGACGACGTGCTGCCGAACTGGGGCCCGCACGTGACCAACCCCGGCTCGGTGTTCGTCGGTGGCCCCGTCGAGCAGAAGACGGCGCTGTGCCTCGCGGCCCTGCGCACCGGCGAGGAGCCCAGTGGTGTGAAGGGGCTGATCGGCGTGCGCGGCCCGGTGGCGCTCGTCGACCTCGACGCGGACCCGGACGTCCTGGTGCCGAAGTTCAAGGGCCTGCGGGTGTTCGCCGGCTACGCGGGCTGGGACGTGGGCCAGGTGGCGGGCGAGATCGAGCGCGGCGACTGGATCGTGGTGCCGGCCCTGCCCAACGACGTGCTCGCCCCGGCCGACCAGGACCTGTGGGGCCGGGTGCTGCGCCGGCAGGGCATGCCGCTGGCGCTACTCGCCACGCACCCCGGCGACGTCCGCACCAACTGACTTCTTGACCGCGGCGGCGAGGTCGCAGCCGCCGCACTGGCAGCCCTTGCAGCCCTCGGGCAGCTCCGGCGCCGGGTCGGGCACGGCCTCCGCGGCCCGGTTGCCCAGCACCCCACCGGCCACAGCGATCGCGACCATCCCGACAAACCCGACGATCGTGACAACCAGCCCGGCGAAGAACCCGAGCACGCCGCCGACGACCCCGACCAGCCCGGCCACGGCGATCGGCAGCCCGGCGACCTTGTTGGCGATCCGGAAGGCGTCGTCGCTGCGCAGGGTCGCGGGCGTCCGCACGCCACCGAACCGGTTGCGCGGCAGCCGCTCGAGCCAGCCGAGCACCCCGACGACACCGATCCCCACCCCGACGACCAGCGGCACGAGCGCGACGAGTTCCACGGCCCCGATGGTAAGCGGTCGCCACGCCGACCCGCCACCTGCACAGCCGGTGCCACAGCCGGAGACCGACTCCCGGCCGACGGCGACGAAACCTCTCGGCGACTGTCCACAGCCCGCCGACCTGTCCACAGCTGACGCCGACACCCCGCTCCGCCGCACCGCCGATAGACTCGACCTCATCGGGGTGCCCCCGGAGAGGGTGGGGGCTCCGCGGATGGTGTGCACGCGCGCGAGTACTCGGGGAATGGCTCGTGGCAAGGGTTCTGGTGGTTGTGCTGGTGCCGGGTGCGGGAAAGTGTCTTGGCTCACGCGGTATCCTGGTGTTATGAGCACCGGACGCCTGCTCCTTAGTAGGCCGCGCTGACCGATGGTTGGCGCGGCGGACCCCTCATGCCTATGGCAGAGGGGTTTTGTTGTGTTCGGAGCAAGCACCAGGGAAGGACCCCACGATGAGCCCCTCCACCAGCGATGCCGCCGAGTCGGTGCCGGCCCATCGCTACACGGCCGCGCTGGCCAACTCGATCGAGCCGCGGTGGCAGGAGTACTGGGAGGAGCACGGCACCTTCCACGCGCCGAACCCGGTCGGTCCGCTGGCCGGTGACGTGCCCGAGGACAAGCTGTTCGTGCAGGACATGTTCCCCTACCCGTCCGGCGCTGGGCTGCACGTCGGCCACCCGCTGGGGTTCATCGGCACCGACGTGTTCGCCCGCTACCACCGCATGACCGGGCGCAACGTGCTGCACACCATGGGGTTCGACGCGTTCGGCCTGCCCGCCGAGCAGTACGCCGTGCAGACCGGCCAGCACCCGCGCAAGACCACCGACGACAACATCCAGCGGTACCTGAGCCAGATCCGCCGGCTGGGCCTGGGCCACGACGAGCGCCGCCGCATCGCCACCACCGACCTGACCTACTACCGCTGGACGCAGTGGATCTTCCTGCAGATCTACAACGCCTGGTACGACGAGAAGGCGGACAAGGCGCGCCCGATCGCCGAGCTGGAGGCGGAGTTCGCGCAGGGCGATCGGTCCACACCGGACGGTCGCGCCCTGGAACGAGCTGACCCGCGTGGAGCAGCAGAAGATCATCGACTCCCACCGGCTGGTCTACCAGTCCGAGGCGCCGGTCAACTGGTGCCCGGGGCTGGGCACCGTGGTGGCCAACGAGGAGGTCACCTCCGACGGGCGCAGCGAGCGCGGCAACTTCCCGGTGTTCCGCAAGAACCTGCGCCAGTGGATGATGCGGATCACCGCCTACGCCGACCGCCTGATCGACGACCTGGACCGGCTGGACTGGCCGGAGAAGGTCAAGACGATGCAGCGCAACTGGATCGGCCGCTCGTCCGGCGCGCAGATCCGGTTCCCCGTCGGCGAGCAGGCGATCGAGGTCTTCACCACGCGGCCGGACACCGTGTTCGGCGCGACCTACATGGTGCTGGCGCCGGAACACCCGCTGGTCGACGCGATCGCGGCCGCCGCGTGGCCCGAGGGCACCGACGCGCGGTGGACCGCGGACGCGGCGACGCCGGCCGACGCCGTCGCCGCCTACCGCCGCGCCGCCTCGCAGAAGTCCGACCTGGACCGGCAGGAGAACAAGGACAAGACCGGCGTGTTCGTCGGCACGTTCGCCACGAACCCGGCCAACGGCAACGAGATCCCGGTGTTCATCGCGGACTACGTGCTGATGGGCTACGGCACCGGCGCGATCATGGCGGTGCCCGGCCAGGACCAGCGCGACTGGGACTTCGCCACGGAGTTCGGGCTGCCGATCGTGCGTACCGTGGCGCCGACCGAAGGCTTCGAGGGCGAGGCGTTCACCGGCGACGGGCCCGCGATCAACTCAAGCTTCCTGGACGGCCTGGACGTCGTCGACGCCAAGAAGACGATCATCGCGTGGCTGGAGGAGCACGGCCACGGCGAGGGCAAGCTGCAGTACAAGCTGCGCGACTGGCTGTTCGCCCGCCAGCGCTACTGGGGCGAGCCGTTCCCGATCGTCTACGACGAGAACGACATGCCGATCCCGCTGCCCGACAGCATGCTGCCGATCGAGCTGCCCGAGGTCGACGACTACTCCCCCCGCACCTACGACCCGAACGACGCGGACACCGAGCCGTCGCCGCCGCTGTCGCGCGCGGACGACTGGCTGTATGTCGAGCTGGACCTGGGCGACGGGCCGAAGCGCTACCGCCGCGACGCCAACGTGATGCCGCAGTGGGCGGGATCGTGCTGGTACCAGCTGCGCTACGTCGACCCGACCGACACCGAGCGGTTCTGCGAGCCGGAGAACGAGGCGTACTGGCTGGGCCCGCGCCCCGAGCTGCACGGCCCGGCCGACCCGGGCGGCGTCGACCTGTACATCGGCGGCATCGAGCACGGCGTGCTGCACCTGCTGTACTCGCGGTTCTGGCAGAAGGTGCTGTTCGACCTGGGCCACGTGTCCGCGCCGGAGCCCTACCGCCGGCTGTTCAACCAGGGCTACATCCAGGCCTACGCCTACACCGACTCCCGTGGCGTGTACGTGCCGGCCGAGGAAGTGTCCGAAGTGGACGGCAAGTTCTCCTGGAACGGCGAGGAGGTCCGCCAGGAGTACGGCAAGATGGGCAAGAGCCTGAAGAACGTCGTCACCCCGGACGAGATGAGCGAGCGCTACGGCGCGGACACCTTCCGGTTCTACGAGATGGCGATGGGCCCGATGGACGTCTCGCGCCCCTGGGCGACGAAGGACGTCATCGGCGCGCAGCGGTTCCTGCAGCGGCTGTGGCGCAACGTGGTCGACGAGGGCACCGGCGAGGTCCGGGTCGGTGACGAGGCAGCCCGACGAGCCGACGCTGCGCGCGCTGCACAAGGCGATCGACGGCGTGCACGAGGACTACAGCGCACATGCGCTTCAACACGGCGGGCGCGAAGCTGATCGAGCTGAACAACCACGTGACGAAGGCGTACGCGTCGAAGCCGACCCCGCGCGCGGTCGTCGAGCCGATGGTGCTGATGCTGGCGCCGCTGTGCCCGCACATCGCCGAGGAGATGTGGTCGAAGCTGGGCCACGACACCTCGCTGGCCCACGGCCCCTTCCCGCGGGCGGACGAGCGCTACCTGGTCGAGGACACGATCGAGTACCCGATCCAGGTGAACGGCAAGGTCCGGTCCCGCGTGACGGTCTCCGCCTCGGCGAACCAGGACGAGGTGAAGGCCGCCGCGATGGCCGAGGAGCGGATCGCCGCCCTGATCGACGGCGTCGAGCCCCGCAAGGTCATCGTGGTCCCAGGCCGGCTGGTGAACGTGGTCCTGTAGGTCCGGGGCGGGATCTGGCGGGCACTGGCCCCGATCCGCACCCGGCGCAGGAGCTCCCTGCGCTGCCCGGGGCGTCGGGACGGCAGACCACTGACGACGGCGGCCACGACCCCGCCAACCCGTGAGTCATGCTCGACGTAGCCGCCAGCCAGGTGATCAGCTCCGTGCAACAGGGCCACCGCAACGAGGAGATCACTCGCCTTTCTACGCACCGTAGACAATTCAAGACCCTCGCATGACTGTCCGTGAGCGGCGACGGGCATGACTATCCCTCGGGACGGCGACCCGCCATTGGTCGATGAACGACGGCGTTCGCCACAACCGGAACTGGGTTGCCCAAGCCGCGGATCCATACAGCGCGCGCCTGGCGCCCCGGCACTCCGATCGGGAGTGCCCGGCCGCGGGCTGCGGTGAACGGACACGCGCCGCCGGCACCGATCGCTCGGGGGGCTACGCGACCGGTACCGGCGGCGCGAAGTCCGGCCGGTGCCTGCTGGGCTAAGGCCGGACCCCGACGCTGGCATGCTCCGCCGGCGTTGGGCCCTGACTGTGACGCTTCCGGTCGCCCGTCAGCGCCACCTGTCAGAGATGACGAACATTGTGGCATTTCCGCGTCGCCTGCGCTAACTAATCGTTAGCACTTGCGCACGAAATCCACGATGTCGTATCCGAATGACTCCGCAGCGTGTCGGCGTGGGTTCCGACCTTCTGTTTCCTCGTTTCGGACTGGGCAAGCTTCGTCCCGCGCCGGAGGCGAGACATCGGTCAACTGACGGATATCGGATCAGCGCGCGAAGAAGCGGTTCGCGTCCTTCGAGGACAGCAGCACGATCGCCGCCACGGACAGCGCGGCCACGAGGATGTTGATCACCATCAGCACCAGCAGGGTGGGCGCCAGCAGCGACAACACGATGCCGATGATGTTCAGCGACGCGAAGACGTAGACGACGACGCGCGCCCATCGCGCGCCCTTCGGCAGGTTGGCCGCCGCCAGCGCGAGGACCAGCCCGATGACCAGGATGCCGATAGCGACCCCTGTGTAGGCCGGTGCGCCCTCGGCGGCGATCTCCCGCGGTAAGGCCTTCGCCGAGTCGTTGGCGTCGATCCAGGCGTCGACCAGGTCGTCGGCGAACGCGAGGGTCAGGACCACCCGCAGCACGACCAGCCCGAGGATCGCCCAGACGGCGAGCGCCGCGTTGCGGACTGCGGGTGGCGCGGTGGTAGGTGCGGACATGTAGTTCAGCTCCCAAGAGATGTCGGGGATGGGATACCGACAGGGAGTGTGCTGGATGTCCGTTAGTTCCGAAGTCTGTGCGCGGGCAAACTACAGCTTCGCGCGCGCCGCGACGAACGCCTCGACCGCGCGGTGCACGTCGTCCGTGGAGTGCGCCGCCGACATCTGGGTACGGATCCGCGCCTTGCCGTGCGGCACCACCGGGTAGGAGAACCCGATCACGTAGATGCCCTGCTCCAGCAGCAGATCCGCCATCCGGCCGGCCAGCGCGGCGTCGCCGATCATCACCGGGATGATCGGGTGTTCGCCGGGCAGCAGGTCGAAGCCCGCCTCGGTCATCCGGGACCGGAACAGCGCCGTGTTCGCCCGCAGCCGCTCCAGCAGCTCGCCCGAGGAGTCCAGCAGGTCCAGCGCCGCCAGTGCGGCCGACGTGATCGACGGCGCCAGCGAGTTCGAGAACAGGTACGGCCGCGACCGCTGCCGCAGCATCGCCACGATCTCCGCCCGGCCCGACGTGTACCCGCCGCTCGCCCCGCCCAGCGCCTTGCCCAGCGTGCCGGTCACCACGTCCACCCGGTCGGCGCACGCCGAACAGCTCCGGCGTGCCCCGGCCCGGTCGGCCCGGTGAAGCCGACCGCGTGCGAGTCGTCGACCATCACCAGCGCGTCGTGCGCGTCGGCCAGGTCGCAGATCTCGTCCAGCGGCGCGAGGTAGCCGTCCATCGAGAACACGCCGTCGGTGGCGATCAGCCGGTAGCGGGCGTCCGCGGACTCCTTCAGCTGCCCGCTCGAGGTCGGCCATGTCCCGGTTCTTGTAGCGCAGCCGCTTCGCCTTGCACAGCCGGACGCCGTCGATCACCGAGGCGTGGTTGAGCTCGTCGGAGATCACCGCGTCCTCGGCGCCCAGCAGCGTCTCGAACAGCCCCGCGTTCGCGTCGAAGCACGAGCTGTACAGGATCGTGTCCTCGGTGCCGAGGAACGACGACAGCTTCGCCTCGAGCTCCTTGTGCGGCTCCTGCGTGCCGCAGATGAACCGCACCGACGCCATGCCGAAGCCCCAGCGGTCCAGCGCCTCCCGGGCCGCCGCGACGAGCGTCGGGTGGTCGGCGAGGCCGAGGTAGTTGTTGGCGCAGAAGTTCAGCACCTCGGGCTCGTTGCCGACCCGGACCGACGCGTTCTGCGGGGTGCTGATCACCCGCTCCGCCTTGAACAGCCCGGCCTTGCGGATCTCGTCCAGCTCGTCGCGCAGACCCTGCCGCATCGCGCCGTACATCAGGCTCCTCCGTCCAGTCGAGAATGACCTTGCCGCAGCGGCCTTCGCGCGCGGTGGCGAACGCCTTGTCGTACTCGGTGTAGGCGAACCGGTGGGTGATCACCGGGGAGATGTCCAGCCCGGCCTGCAGCAGCACCGACATCGCGTACCAGGTCTCGAACATCTCCCGGCCGTAGATCCCCTTGATGGTCAGCATCTTGAAGACCACCCGGCTCCAGTCGACCGCGATCTCCGTCGCCGGCAGGCCGAGCATCGCGATCCGGCCGCCGTGGGTCATGTTCGCGATCATCTCGCGCAGCGCCGCCGGCTGGCCGGACATCTCCATGCCGACGTCGAAGCCCTCGGACATGTCCAGCTCCGGGTACACCTCGCCGATCGAGTGCCTGCTGACGTCGAGCGCGAGGTCCACGCCGATCTTGCGCGCGAGGTCCAGCCGCGCCTCGCTCACGTCCGTGATCACCACGTGCCGCGCGCCGGCGTGCTTCGCGACCGCCGCGGCCATCAGCCCGATCGGCCCGGCGCCGGTGATCAGCACGTCCTCGCCCAGCACCGGGAAGGACAGTGCCGTGTGGACGGCGTTGCCGAACGGGTCGAAGATCGCCGCCACGTCCAGGTCCACCTCGTGGGTGTGCACCCACGCGTTCTGCTCGGGCAGCACGGCGTACTCGGCGAACGCGCCCGCGGTCTGCACGCCGAGGCCGATCGTGTTGGCGCACAGGTGCCGCCGGCCCGCCTTGCAGTTGCGGCAGGTGCCGCAGACCAGGTGCCCCTCGCCGCTGACCAGGTCGCCGACCTTCACCTTGGTGACCCCGGCGCCGATCTCGACGACCTCGCCGACGAACTCGTGGCCGACCACCAGCGGCGGCGTGATCGTGGCGGCGGCCCAGTCGTCCCACGACTCGATGTGCAGGTCGGTGCCGCAGATCCCGGTACGCAGCACCCGCAGCTTGACGTCGGCGGGTCCCGGTTGCGGCTCCGGCACGTCGGTGAGCCGTAATCCAGGCCCCTGGGCGTCCTTGACCAGAGCCTTCACGCATTCCTCCGCACGTCGTTGGATGTTCTCAGTCCGCGGCCCGGCTGATCTTCCACGGCGACCGGAACAATAGGCTGCCGATCCGCACGTAGCTCGCCCGCCGCAGCTGCAGCGAGCCCGCGGTGAGCGTGCCAGCCACCACGAACCGCGGCCGGCCCGTCCCCGAGCCCGACCTTGTCCTTGATGCTGCCCGCGGTCACCCGCACCTGGTCGGTTACCGCCGACGAGCGCTCCGGCAGCAGCAGCTTCACCGAGCCGCCGCTGACGTTCAGCGTGATCCGCACCTCGTCGTAGGCGATCGTCGCCTCGCTGAAGTCCAGCTCCGTCGAGCCGAGCCGGTTGCGGATGATCAGCTCGCGCGGCACGGTCCACTGCCCGTCCCGCTTGAGGGTGGACATGTTGGCGCGCAGCTCGACCGGCTTCTCGCGCACCGGCGAGTTCGGGTCCTGGTGCGTCACGCCCGGCAGGTCGACCAGCACGGCGTTCAGCTCGGCCGCGCGTCTTCGCCGCGAGCGCGGTGTCGGTGCGCTCGGTGAACTCGTCGAGCGAGAGCAGTCCCTGGCCGATCGCCTTCTGCAGGACCTCGACCACGTGCGCGCGCTCGGCGTCGGACACCCGCAGCTCGCGGGGGTCGATCGGCTCCGGTGCCGGCGGTTCGTTCACGCCACCACGGTATGCCATTCCGGTAACGCTCAGCTGGTGGAGCCGTCCGCGTTGATCTGTTCGAACCGGACGTACGGCACGAGCGCCGCCGGCATCCGCACCGAGCCGTCGGCCTGCTGGTTCTGCTCGAGGATCGCGACCAGCGTGCGGCCGATCGGCAGCCCGGATCCGTTGAGCGTGTTGGCGAAGCCGCGGGTGCCGTCCTTGGCCTTCGTGCGGATGCCGGCCCGCCGTGCCTGGAACGTGCCGAAGTCCGAGACGCTCGAGATCTCCCGGTAGCGCTGCTGGCCGGGCAGCCACACCTCGAGGTCGTAGGTGAACCGGGCGGAGAAACCCGTGTCGCCGGCGGCGAGCTTCACCACGCGGTAGGCCAGGCTCAGCTCGCGCAGCGCGGTCTCCGCGTGCCCGCGCAGCGTCTCCAGCTCGGCGGCCGCGTGCTCCGGCGCGCAGAAGCGGACCAGCTCGACCTTCGCGAACTGGTGCAGCCGGATCAGCCCGCGGGTGTCCTTGCCGTACGAGCCGGCCTCGGACCGGAAGCACGGCGTGTTCGCCGTGTAGGCCAGCGGCAGGTCCTCGGCGGCCAGCGTCTCGCCCGCGTGCAGGTTCGTCAGCGGCACCTCGGCGGTCGGGATCAGGAACAGCTCGCGCTCGGCCACCCCGGTGCGGAACAGGTCCGCCTCGAACTTCGGCAGCTGGCCCGGTGCCGGTCATCGTCGGCCGGTTCACCAGCACCGGCACGGAGAACTCGGTGTAGCCGTGCCGCTCGGTGTGCAGCTCCAGCAGGAACTGGGCGATGCCCGCGCTCCAGCCGCGCGCCCGCGCCGCGCAGCACGGCGAACCGCGGCCCGGACAGCTTCGTGGCCCGGGGCAGGTCGAGGATGCCCAGCCGCTCGCCGAGGTCGACGTGGTCGGCCGGCTCGAAGTCGAACGCCGGCGGCTCGCCCCAGCGGCCGACCTCCTCGGCGTCCTCGTCGGAGTTGCCGTCCGGGATGCTCGTCGGCGGGCAGGTTCGGCACGCCCAGCAGGAACTCGTCGAGCTCCGCGGCGAGCGTGCGGTGCTGCTCCTCCAGCTCCTGGATGCGTGCCTTGACGCTCCGCGCGTGCTCGCGCAGCTCGCGTGACGTCCTCGCCGCGCTTCGCCGCCGCGCCGACCTCCTTGGCCAGCCCGGTTGGACTCCGCACGGGACGTCGTCGGCCGCCTGCACGGTGGCGGTGCGCTGGCCGAACAGCTTCTCCAGCTGTGCCAGGTCGAGTTGGTAGCCGCGGCGAGCGAGCTTGCGCACCGCGTCGGTGGCCGGGTCGAGCAGAACGCGCGGGTCATGCATGCGCAGAGCCTATTGCGCGCCACCCTCGGGTTCGGCGTCCAGCCCGTGCTCGATGGCGTAGCGGGCGAGCTCGACCCGGTTGTGCAGCTGGAGCTTGCGCAGCGTCGACTGCACGTGGTTCTCCACCGTGCGGTGCGACAGCGTGAGCCGGCTCGCGATCTGCCGCGCGGTCAACCCCTTGGCCACCAGGCGAAGCACCTCGGTCTCCCGCTGGGTCAGGCTCGGCTCGCCGGTCCGCCCGGGTCCGCGGCCATCCGCCGGTACTCGCCGAGCACCAGGCCCGCGAGGCCCGGCGTGAACACCGCGTCGCCGGCCGCGGTCTGCCGCACCGCCGCGACGAGCTCCGCCGCCGACGCCGACTTGACCAGGTAGCCCGACGCGCCGGCCTTCACCGCCTCCAGCACGTCCGACGTGCTCGCCGCTCGCGGACAGCACCAGCACCCGGGTGTCCGGCAGCGCGCCGGTGATCCGCCGGATCGCCGCGACGCCGGACTCGCTGCCGAGGTTGAGATCCATCAGCACGACGTCCGGGCGCACGGTGCCGCGCGATGCGCACGGCCGCGTCCGCGTCGCCCGCGGTGGCCCGCGACCGTCGAAGCCGCGCTCGGCCAGGTCGCGTGCCACGCCGTCGCGCCACATCGGGTGGTCGTCGACGACCATCACGCTGATCGGCTCCGGACTCACTTCCGGGCCCCGCGCGGCACCCGCAGCTCCCACTCCACGCCGGCGCCCGGCGCGGTCTCCACGCTCGATCGTGCCCCCGAGGTCGGCCACCCGGCCACGCATCGAGCGTGCGATCCCCATCCGCCCCTCCCGTTCCGCGTCGTCCAGCCGCTGCGGCGCGATGCCGACGCCGTCGTCCCGCACGCTGACCACGACCTCGTCGCCGAGATCCTCCAGCAGCACCCACGCCCGCGCGTCCGCGCCCGCGTGCTTGGCCACGTTCGTCAGCGCCTCGCGCACGACCGACTCGAGCTCGCCGGCCACCGCGGCCGGCAGCGGCACCGCGGTGCGCCGGCACCGACACCTCGGTACGGCCGGAGGCCAGCAGCCGCAGCCGGCCGGCCAGGTCCGCCGTACCGTCCTGTGTGGACACTTGCGGGGTGGACACCAGCGTGCGCAGCGCGATCTCCTGCTCGCCGGCCAGCCGGGCCAGCTCCGCCGCCTCGCCGTCGAGGTCCGCGCCGCGCTGCCGCACCCGCGCCAGCACCTGCAGCACGCCGTCGTGGATCGACCGGGCGAGCCGCTCCCGCTCGGCCGTGGCCGCCTCCGCGCGCAGCGCCGCCGCGAGCCGGGCGGCCGACCGGCGCGACGAGGACGCCGCGAGCCCCAGCACGAAACCGACGCCGACGAGCAGCATCAGGTCCCGCGTCAGGTCGGTGTCGACGTAGCCCGCGCACGCCGTAGTTGACCGCCGCCACCACCGCGCCGAACACCGCGCCCACGGTCGGCCCCGCGCACACCGCGCCGGCCGCGACCACGCCGGTCACCCAGATCGTGGGCACCAGCGGAACCTGGTCGACCGCCAGCTGCCCCGGCGTGAGCACCAGCCACGACATGCACATCGGCGCGCAGCACACGGCGAGGTCGAGCACGGCGAAGCCGAGCAGCCGCTCGGTCGGGCGCAGGTAGCGCGACCGCGATCACGACCGTCCACACGGCCATCGCGCCGATCGTCGGCCAGCGCGAGCCACGGCCGCGCGTACTCGTCGAGGTAGTACAGCACCACGCCGGCGGCGAACAGCAGCGTGATCACGCGCAGCAGCACCGCCGCGCGCCACAACGGAACCGTCGGGTCCTTGCCGGCCGGCCCGTCCTCGGTCACCGCTCCCACGTCGCCTTCGTGTCGTCGGGCCTCCTCCTCGGTCTCCGGCGCCTCGTCGTCCGGCTTGTGCAGGACGTCGACCTCCTCCGGATCGGTCGGACCCTCGTGCAGCAGCGACTTGATGCCCGCGTTCAGCACGGCCAGCAGCGGCACCGCGAGCAGCGCGCCCGCGATGCCCGCCGCGATCAGGCCGGCGGCGATGGCGAGCACCACGGCGAGCGGGTGCAGCCGCACCGCGCGGCCGAGCAGCAACGGCTGCAGCACGTGGCTCTCCAGCTGCATCACGCCGATCACGATGGCGAGCACGATCAGCGCGGCGATGAACCCGTTGGCCACCAACGCGATCAGCACGGCGACCGTGCCGGCCAGGACCGCACCGATGATCGGCACGAACGCGGACAGGAACACCAGCGCGGACAACGGGATCACCAGCGGCACGCCGACGATCGCGAGCCCGATGCCGATGCCGACCGCGTCGACCAGCGCCACCGCGGCGGTCGCCCGCACGTAGCTGACCAGCGCGGCGAACCCGCGGCGGCCGGCCACGTCGACGCGCTCGCGCACCCGGGCCGGCACGCCGCGGGTGACGAACGTCCAGATGCCCGGGCCGTCGTAGAGGAAGAAGATCAGCATGAACACCGTCAGCAGCAGGCCGGTGAGGATCTCGCCGATCGTCGCGGCGGTGGTGAGCGCGCCCTGGGTGATCGCGGCCTGGTTGTCCTGGATCGCGCCGATCGCGTTGTCGATGAACGTCTGGATCTGCTGGTCGCGCAGGTGCAGCGGGCCGGTGGTGAGCCAGTCCTGGATCTGGCTCGAGCGAGTCGGAGACCTGTTGCTGCAGCTGGGGAAGTCCGTTGGTGAACGTGATGATCACGAACGTGATCAGCCCGCCGAGCGAGCGCGATGCCCGCGACCATGACGAGCAGCCGCGGCCGCGCCGCGCGGCACGCCCAGCTTCGCCAGCCGGTCGACGCCCGGCGCCATCAGCGCGGCCAGCAGCAACGCGATCGCGATCGGCACGATGAGCCTGCGAGAAGTAGCCCGCGAGCCAGACGATCACGTACAGCGCGGCGATCACGATGATGAACCGCCACGCCAGCGCCGCGCTCACGCGCAGCCCGGTGGGCACCAGCTCGGTCACGTCGGCCGGGGGCGTGCGCGAGGCTTGCCGCTCGCGGCGAGATCTGGTCACGGTCGAACGGTATCGAGCGAGTCGGACATCCGGCAGGTCGATCCGGCGGCCGGTCGCCACGAAATCCTGGCTGTGGACAGTTTTCCGCGCGCATGCCGGCTCCTCCTGTGGTCACTACGGATCGTGACGTGTGGACACACTTTGTGTTCGTCACACGATCAGGGGGTTCCCCCGACTTGAGCGTGCGAAGCGGCCCGCCGCGATGAAAACCTCCTGCTGCACGGCCCGCCGGAACCGAACGTGTTCGCACGAGTGCACAGCGTTCGCAGCGGAGCCCCTCGAACCCAGGCGAGGACTTCTCGGTGGATCAGGCGACCAGCACTGCACGGGATACGGCCGCGTTCGCGCGGCGCGTCGTCCTGCGCACGCTGACGGTCGTGGGCGGCGCCGCCGCCGGAACCGCCATCGCCTGGTGCCTGTCCACCGCGGGCGCAGCCGCCGACACCGGCGACGCCACGAGCCCGCAGACCCGCGACGTCCCGGTCGTCAGCACGATCGTCCTCGCCGGTCTCCGGTCGCGCTGCGACTCGGTCGCCGACCGCGCTGCCGGAGCCGCCGCCCGCCGCCGTCGAGCAGCTCGGCGAGCGGGTCAAGGACGCGGCCGGCAGGTTCGGCGAGCACGCCGAGGAGCAGCTGCCCGACGTGCGCCGACCCGCTGTGCGGGCTCGAGCACGTCGGCCGCAGCGAGGCGCCGGCGCCGGGTGACGGTGCCGGCCTCGGCCGGTCCGACAGCCCGTCACCCGCGCCGGCCGCCGCCCTACCCGCCGCGGCGGGCAAGGTGACCACCCCGGGCGTCGACCCGGACCGCACGGCCGAGTCGCACCGCGACCGGCCGCGCCTACTCCGACGGCATGTCCCGGCGCGGCTCGCCGGCGCCGAGCGTGCCGTCCTTCCCCGACTTCCCGAGCTGGCCGGCGCCCGTGCGCGCCCGCCCCGCCGGCCTCGGCCCCGGCCACAACGGCTCCGCCGGCAACCCGGCCGACTCGTCGCTGTTCGCCGCGTTGCCGTGGCAGGACCGCATGCCGGCCCTGGTTCGCGGGCTGACGGTGCCCGCCACCGAGGCGGCCACCTTCGGCGGGCGCGTCGGCGCCCAGCCCGGCGTCTCCCCTGACTGATCTGAGCGGCGCGACCGGCCCGAGCCCTGAGTGCTCGCGTGCCGGGTGCACCGCCGCCTTGTGCCGGCCGGTTGCCGCGCCCACCCCACCGCGGGTTCTCATCCCGCACACCGACCCGGGTGGTCGATTGCCCCGGCGCGTCCCACGTCTACGCGTCCGGCCACCCGCCAAACCCCCCAAAGGGAATACGAAAGGAGCATCACACGATGCAAACCTGGGCCAAGCGAGGTCTCCAGACCGCGCTAGTCACTGGTGGTTTGCTGATGCTGGGTACCGGCATCGCTTCTGCCGACGAGGACGTCAACCCGGACCGGCCGGCATCGCCGCTCGACGGTTCCGTGCGCGTCCCCGTCCACTTCGACAACAACGCGCTCGGCACGCCGCTGGGCCAGAAGAACCTGCCGAGCATCGACAAGGAGCTGCGGGTCAGCGTCCGCCGACCTGACCGGCGCCGTGCCGCTGGCGCAGCCAGGCCGCCCCGGCCGCTCGCGCCGATCGCCGGCAAGGCGAAGGACGCCGCCGGCCCGGTCGTCGGCAAGGTCACCGACCAGGCCAACCCGACGCTCGACAAGGTCACCCAGCAGGCCCAGCCCGCTGCTGGACAAGGTCGACGCCGCTGGCCGACAAGGTCAGCGCCGACCACCGCCAAGGCCGGGCGTGCCCCCGCTGCCGCCGCTGCCGGCTCGTCGGCGTGCCGCACGTCAACGGCGCGTTCGAGGGCAACCGGGTCGACGGCGACCTGGTCGCACCGGTCGACGTCTCCGGCAACGCGATCGCGCTGCTCGGCAAGGCCGAGGTGGAGAACGACTCCTACCAGTCCTATGAGGACTCCGAGACCGTCGTGACCGACGGCTCGGGCGGGTTCGTCTCCGGCAACGTGGTCGACCTCGACTGGGCGCGCCCGGTGCAGATCACCGGCAACGCGATCGCCGGCCTCGGCCGGGCGAGCTCCACCAGCACGGCCGGCCAGGAGACGTCCATCACCAGCGACGTCACCACCGACGGCAGCCACGGCGTCCTGTCCGGCAACGTGCTCGCCGGCCACTGGGCCACCCCGGCGCAGCTCACCGGCAACGCCATCGCCGGCGCCGGCCGCGCGCAGAGCGACTCGCAGGCCGACACCACCGCCACCTCCGGCGGCACCGTGCTCACCTCGGGTGCGGACAGCCTCGGCGGCGGCAACATCGGCGCCGCGCCGATCGCCACGCCCGCGTCGAGGGCAACGGCAACGCCATCGCCGGCCTGGGCAAGGCGGACGCCTCGTCCGAGTCCACCGCCGCCGCCAAGGCCGGCGCGCAGCGTCGCGGCCTCTACGGCGTGCCGACCTACCTCGAGACCAACGGCGACCCGGCCGTCGGGCGCGGGCAACATCGTCCAGCCCGCGGCTCAGCGGCCCGGCGCTGCTCTGCGGCAACGCGGGCGCGGCGGCCGGTGGCTCCACGGCGGACTGCACCAGCGACAGCGAGACCAAGGCCGGCGGCACCACCCGCAGCACCGGGGAGGGCTCGGTCCTCTCCGGTACCGTCGGCGCACCGCACCGGTCGCGCGTGCCCGCCGAGGGCTTCGGCAACGCCGCGGCCGGCGTCGGCAAGCGCGACGGCGACCGCCGACAACACGGTCGACTCGACCGCCGGCGGCTCCGCCTACACCCGCGGGCACGACAGCCTGGGCTCCGGCACGGTCGTCGGCGCCTCGCCGAGCGGGCCCGGTCGACGTGTTCGGCAACGCCGGCGCCGGCGCGCGGCTCCGCGACGGCGAACGCCGACGCAGAACGCCAACACCCGCAGCGGCGGCCACTCCGGCACGACCGGCGACGACTCGGTCGGCGGCGGCAACATGGGCAACGTCCCGGTGGTCACCCCGGTCGAGGGCTTCGGCAACGTGGTCGGCGCGGCCGGTGGCGCGCAGGCCTCCGCCAAGGAGACCAAGACGTCGTCCAGCGATGGCGGCGGCAACACCGACGACGACAACGGCGTGCTCGCGTCGAACAACGTGACCGCCCCGGTCGCGGGCGCCGCGCAGGCGTTCGGCAACGGCGCGGGCGCGGTGGCGTTCACCGACGCCGAGGCGGACACCGACACCGACGTGACCGCGGGCGGCGACTCGCAGGCCACCGGCACGGCCGGCCTCGGCTCCGGCAACATCGGCCAGACCCCGGTCTCGATCCCCGCGCAGGTGTTCGGCACCGGCGCCAGCGGCCTGGCCGCCGGCGAGCAGTCGGCCACCGGGAACACGACGATGACCTCGGGCGGCGACGCCATGACCGACGGCCAGCACGGTGTGCTGTCCGGCAACGTCGTGTCCGGGCCCGGTCGGCTCGGCCGGCCAGGCGTTCGGCGAGTCCGCCGCGGCGCTCGGGCTCAACGAGTCCGAGCGCGTCGTCGGACACCGTCGTCCACCGCGGGCGGCGACGTCGACACCGACGGCACCTCGGGTCTCGGCACGGGCAACGTGGTGAGCCCGCAGGCGCTGCCGGTCGCGCAGAGCTTCGCGGCCGCCGCGTCGGGGGTCGGCGGGGTCAACTCCGCCGAGGCGGACAACATCTCGGACGTCGACGTCCGGCGGCGACATCGACACCGCCGGCGACGAGGGCTTCCTCGCCGGCAACCTGGTCGACGTGCCGGCCGGCGCGGTCGCGCAGCCGTTCGGCGACGCGGTCTCCGCGGTGGAGAGCTACTCCGCAGGCGTCGGGTGACAGCGTGAGCGACGACTCGGTCGGTGGCACGTCCACCACCAGCGGCGCAGTTCGGTTCGCTGTCCGGCATCGACGGCACGGTCCCGGTCGGCGCCAACGCGCCGGTCTACGACGTGCCCGTCGAGGTGCTCGCCCAGGCGGTCACCGACTCGTACCAACGTCAGCGACCTGTCGGTCGGCGAGGGTGCGTCGCAGCTGGACTTCCCGGTCAACGGCGGCGGCATGTCGCCGACCGAGCTGCCGTCGCTGCTGCATGAGCCGGTCCGCGCAGCGTGATCTCGCGCTGCCGGCCGACCACTTCACGCCGTTCGCGGGCGTGTTCAGCGGCGTGCTCGACGGGTTCGCCGGCGGGATGACCGGCGTGCCCGGTCAGGACCAGGTGGGCGGGGTCGCGAACACGGTGGCCGGCGGCGGGCGAGTACCACGTCCTCCCGTACCCGATGCCCAGTCCCGTGCGGACAACCCGTTCCAGACGGTCAGCGGCGACCTGTTCGACGGGGCCGTCGGCCACGCGCTGGAGGTTCCCGGCACGCTGCTGGGCGGCCTCGGCGCCGGCTCGGCCCGGGACCTGCCCACCGGCGACCTGCCGCTGGCGCGGGACCCTGCCGCTGGCGGGGACCCCGCTGAGCGAGATCCCGCTGGAGGAGCTGCCGGTCAGTGACGAGCTGGCCGAGCTGCCCGACGGCTGTCCGCGGTCCCGGCCGTGCCCGCCGTCCCGGCGGTTCCGGCTGTGCCCGCGGTGCCCGTCGTCCCGGCCGTGCCCGTTGTTCCGGCTGTGCCTGTTGTTCCGGCTGTTCCGGCCGTGCCCGCGATCGGCGACCTGTCGGACGTGACCACCGTGCTGCCGGCCGTGCCGGCCGTGGGTGACCTCGCCGGCGTGCCGGCCGTGCCCGCCGTCCCGGCGGTGCCTTCGGTCGACGCGCCGACCGCCGTGCTGCCGGCGGTGCCGGCTCTCGGCGACGCCGACGTGACGGAGATCGTGCCCACCGTGCCCTCGGTCGGCGACGTCAACGCGGTGCCGGTCGTGCAGGCCCCGACGCTGAACACGCTGCCGGTCGGCGACCTCCAGGATGCCCGGCTCTGTCCGGCGTGACGCCCGCTTCCGTGCTGGACGACGGCTCGCTGTCGTCCACGCAGGCGGCGCTGGCCAACCTGTTCACCATCAACCCGATCGGCTGATCGGAACGCGGTGACGAAAGGGCCCGGGAGCCACGTGCTCCCGGGCCCTTTCGCGTTCGGGCCAGACTTCGCGTCGTGGTCAACTCGTGCCGTGCCGACGTGATCGAGCTGTCCGACTACGCCTGGCAGCGCCTGGAACGGCGCATGACCGGGCTGACCGACGCCGAGTACCTGTGGGAGCCGGCGCCGGACTGCCGCACCGTCCGCCGTGGCGCCGACGGCACGTTCCGCTCCGACGGCCCGGCCCGGCCCGGCGACCGCGTCACGTTCACCACGCTCGCCTGGCGGCTGTGCCACATCGCCGACCTCCTGCGCGAGAACCGCAACGGCCCCTGGCTGGGCCGGCCCGCACCCCCGCCACCCGAGCAACCGGGCGACCCCGCCACGGCCGCGGCCGCGCTCACCGCGATCGCCGAGGCCCATGCGTGCTGGCGCGACATCCTCACCGGCACCACGGAGGACTCACTCGCCGAACCGATCGGCCCACTCGCCGGCCACTACGCGAACTCCACCCGCCGCTCGTTCGTGCTGCACGTCGTCGACGAGCTGATCCACCACGGCGCCGAGGCCGCCCTGCTCCGCGATCTCCATGCGGCGCACCACGTTCCGGGTGTCAGCCCTGGGCGAGGTCCGTGAAGCGGGAGTAGTGCAGCTGGTGGGCCACGGTGACCGTGGTGGTCGGGCCGGCACGGTGCTTGGCCAGGATCAGGTCGGCCTCGCCGGCGCGCGGGTCGTCGCGCTCCCAGGCGTCCGGGCGGTGGATCAGGATCACCATGTCGGCGTCCTGCTCCAGCGAACCGGACTCACGCAGGTCCGACAGCATCGGGCGCTTGTCGGTGCGCTGCTCCGGACCACGGTTCAGCTGGCTGATCGCCACCACCGGCACCTCGATCTCCTTGGCCAGCAGCTTGAGCTGCCGGGAGAACTCCGAGACCTCCTGCTGCCGGGACTCGACCCGCTTGCCGGACGTCATCAGCTGCATGTAGTCGACCACGACCAGCTTCAGGTCGTGGCGCTGCTTGAGCCGCCGGGCCTTCGCGCGGATCTCCATCATCGTCATGTTCGGCGAGTCGTCGACGAACAGCGGCGCCTCGCTGATCTCGCTCATCCGCCGGGCCAGCCGCGTCCAGTCGTCGTCGGTCATGCGGCCACCACGCATGTCCGGCGAGCCGGATCTTGGCCTCGGCGGACAGCATGCGCATGACGATCTCGGTACGGCTCATCTCCAGCGAGAAGATCACGCTGGTCATGCCGTGCTTCACCGAGCACGACCGGGTGAAGTCCAGCCCCAGCGTCGACTTGCCGATACCGGGTCGCGCGGCCACGATGATCATCTGGCCGGGGTGCAGGCCGTTGGTGACCGCGTCGAGGTCCTCGAAGCCGGTTGGCACGCCGAGCGACGAGCCGCCGCGGGAGGCGATCGCGTCGATCTCGTCCATCGTCGGCTGCAGCAGCTCCTCGAGGGCGACGTAGTCCTCGCTCATCCGCCGCTCGGTGACCTCGTAGATCGACGACTGCGCGCGGTCGACCACCTCGTTGACGTCCGCGCCCTCGGCGCCGCGCGTAGCCGAGCTGCACGATCCGGGTGCCGGCCTCGACCAGCCGGCGCAGGATCGCCTTCTCCGCGACGATCTCCGCGTAGTACCCCGCGTTCGCGGCCGTCGGCACCGTGGCGATCAGCGTGTGCAGGTACGGCGCGCCGCCGACCCGGCGCAGCTCGCCGCGCCGCTCCAGCTCGGCCGACACGGTGACCGCGTCGGCCGGCTCGCCGCGGCCGTACAGGTCGAGCACGCAGTCGTACACCGCCTGGTGCGCCGGGCGGTAGAAGTCGCCGGGGCGCAGCACCTCGACGACGTCGGCGATGGCGTCCTTCGACAGCATCATGCCGCCGAGCACGCTCTGCTCCGCGGCCAGATCCTGCGGCGGCTGCCGGTCGAGCGCACCTTCCGCGGGCGCGGCCGCGGGCGGACGGTCATCGGTCAACGCCACCGAGAACCCCTCCTAGAACATCGCACGGGTGTTCGATACTACACGTTAGGCACCCGCGGTGCCGGCGTAAAGAACCCCAGGAGTCATCGGCGTGTCGCCGAGTGGACTGCCGTGCATGCCTACGCAGAGCGAGGAACCTCGCGAGAGGTTAGAGGTGTCGATCGCGCCGTGCCAAACCCCGCTGGGGACGCTTCTGTGGACAAGCCTGGGGATGCCGCGCGGCAACGAACCACAGGGCGGATTCAAGGTGGGGACAACCTGTGGACAGCTCGCTCAACGCGAGATAAACGCGCAGCTCAGAGCCTGTGTACAGGTTGTGGAAAAACTAACCGGTTTGACCCCGGCGTGTCGTGTGAAATCGCCTCGTCGGCGTGTCGTCCAACGCGGCCCACCGGATGGGTTAACCCACATGTGGACAACTCGGCGGACAGCAACAACCCCGTGTCGAGCTGAGTGAGCCCGACACGGGGCTGAGGCGTGAGTAGTTACTCTCCGTCAGCTCAGCCGGCGGTGACGTCGACCTTGAACGCGACGGTGACCTCCGGGTGCAGCCGCACGCTGACCGAGTGCTTGCCGACGGTCTTGATGTGGCCGGACACCTCGACGGTGCGCTTGTCGAGCACCGGGCCGCCGGCCGCCTTGACGGCGCTGACGATGTCGGCCGTGGTGACCGAGCCGAACAGCTTGCCGGAGCCGGCCGCGGCCTTGGCCTTCAGCGGCACCGGGTCGATGCTCTCCAGCGCGGCCTTGACCTCCTGCGCGTGGTCCAGGCCCCGGACCGCCCGCGCCTGCTGCGCGCGGCGGATGGTCTGCACCTGCTTCTCCGCGCCCTTGCTGGCGACGATCGCGAGCTGGCGCGGCAGCAGGTAGTTGCGCCCGTAGCCGTCCTTGACCTCGACGATGTCGCCCGGCCCACCGAGGCCGGACACGTCGGCGGTGAGGATGAGTTTCATCTGCGGACTCCTGATCAGCGCGCGGTCGAGGTGTAGGGCAGCAGCGCCATCTCCCGCGCGTTCTTCACCGCGATGGCGACGTCACGCTGGTGCTGGCTGCAGTTGCCGGTGACCCGGCGGGCACGGATCTTGCCGCGGTCGGAGATGTACTTCCGGAGCAGCGTGGTGTCCTTGTAGTCGATCGGCTGCGCGTCGTCGGCCTTCTTCTTCGACTTGCAGAACACGCAGACCTTCTTCTTGGGCTTGCGAATGGGTGGCTTGGCCACGGTTGGTCTCCCGAGAAGTCAGTCAGTGAGTGCGGTGTCGGTCAGAACGGGGGCTCGTCGCTGAAGCCGCCGCCAGCCGGAGCGCGGCAGGCGGGGCGGAGCCCCACGGGTCGTCGGCAGGCGCGCCGCCGCCGACGCCGGAGCCGCCGAAGCCGCCCCCGCCGCTGCCGCGACTCACCTTGTTGACCTTCGCGGTGGCGTAGCGCAGCGACGGGCCGATCTCGTCGACCTCGAGCTCGACGACCGTGCGCTTCTCGCCCTCGCGGGTCTCGAAGGAGCGCTGCTTGAGCCGGCCGCTGACGATCACGCGGGCGCCGCGGGTGAGCGACTCGGCCACGTTCTCGGCCGACTGCCGCCAGATGTTGCACCGCATGAACAGCGCCTCGCCGTCCTTCCATTCGCCGCTCTGGCGGTCGAACGTGCGCGGCGTCGAGGCGACGGTGAAGTTGGCCACCGCGGCGCCGGACTGCGTGAACCGCAGCTCCGGGTCGGCGGTGAGATTGCCGATCACGGTGATGACAGTGTCGCCAGCCATAGCTGTACCTCCTGGTCTCAGGCCCCAGCGGGGTCGCGCCGCAGGACCTTAGTCCGCAGCACCGACTCTTGGAGGCCGAGCTGGCGGTCCAGCTCCTTCACCGCGTCCGGATCGGCGTTCACGTCGAGCACCGCGTAGATGCCCTCGGTGTGCTTGTTGATCTCGAACGACAACCGGCGCTTGCCCCACACGTCGACCTTCTCCACGTTTCCGCCCGAAGTGCGGATGACGTTGAGGAACGTGTCGAGCGACGGCTGCGACGGTGCGCTCGTCGAGTGTGGGGTCGAGGATGACCATGACCTCGTAATGACGCATGAAGACCACTCACCTCCTGTGGACTCGGCGGCCACGGACTCTCCGTGGCAGGAGGGGTCTTGCGAGAGACAGGCTACAGGGCGCCTAGAGCGCCATGCCGGGCGCCCGGCGCAGCACCCAGGTGCGGACCAGCGCGGCGGTCACCACGGACAGCGCGAGCACCGCGAGCAGCACCGGGAGGGCGATCTTCTGGCCCTCCGGCGGGGTCAGCGCCTCGGCCCGGCCGGCCGCCTGGACGCCGTCGCCCGGGTTGTCGGTGCCGAGGATGCCGAACTGCGGGGTGTAGCCCGGCACGGCAGCCGCCGTAGCGCACGCCCGGCGACGGGGCGAACAGGCCGGCCTGCGCGAACGGGACCGAGCCGTAGTCGGCCATCGGCCAGCGGCCGAAGTTCCACAGGCCCGGCGGGTAGAGCGACCACTCGCCGGGCTGGTAGCCGCCGATGCGGCGGCTGGTTCGGGCCGGGCATGCCGGTGCCCGGGTTGCCGCCGCCGGGCGCGGAGCCACCGCCGCCGGGGACCTCGGTGCCGGGGTTGCCCGCGCCGGGACCGGAGCCGCCGCCACCGACGCCGGGGACGAGGCCGCCGACGACCTTCTCGGAGGTGTCGCGCGACGGCCTTCGGTGCCGTCCTGGACCGGTGCGGCGACCTTGTTCACGACGTTCGACGACGATGCCGCAGCCGGAGCGCAGCGCGCCCTGCACGCCGCCGACGATCGTGCCGAGCACGCCGCCGATGAGCGGGATGCCCTGGATGGCGGACCTGATGCGCGGCACGGCGGCCGCGGCGATGGTGCCGCCGGAGATCGAGGTGTCCGCGCTCGGCAGCGTGCCGAGCGGGATGTTGCCCATGGCCGAGACGCGGGCGCTGACCTGGTCGACCAGGCCCGGGCCGAGCAGCGGCACGGCGCGCACGACGTTCAGCACGGGCGCGAGCACCGCGGTCGGGGCTCATCGCCAGCGGCGTGCCGGTCTCGCCCTGGACGGTGGTGGAGCAGTCGCCGACCACGATGGGCTGCGACGCGCTGGCGGTGCCGCTCGACACCAGGCCGGTGACGGAGACACCGAGGACGAGCGCGGCCGCTAGCCACGACACCTCGCACACGCCCGCGCATGTTGTCCTCCCAGATCACACACCGGTGGGGTAAGCACCTACCAGACCTAACGACGGTAACCCGCTCCGGTGACGGTGACCAGGCGAATCAATTCTCCGTATCAGCTCGACCCGTCCGGGGTAGGCCGTCCGGAGTAATGCGGAGTGCGGGCGGGCACCTCCCGTTTGTGTCGGACGCGCCGACTACGCTCGCGGGCCATGAGCATCGGCGCCCACATCCACAGCGACGACCCGCTCGGCGCCGCGCGCGAGCGAGATGCGGATGTCGTGCAGTTCTTCCTCGGCGACCCGCAGAGCTGGAAGAAGCAGCCGCCGCATCCGCAGGCCGACGCGCTGCGCGAGGCCGGCATCGACGTGTTCGTCCACTCGCCGTACCCGGTCAACATCGCCTCGACCAACAACCGCATCCGGATCCCGTCGCGCAAGACGGTCACCCAGTACGCCGAGTCGGCCGCGGCCACCGGCGCGAAGGGCCTGATCGTGCACGGCGGGCACGTCATCCAGGGCGAGGACCCGGCGCAGGGCCTCGTCAACTGGCGCAAGTTCTTCGAGCGCCAGGCCGAGGCGGGCGGGTTCCCGCTGCCGATCCTGATCGAGAACACCGCGGGCGGCGACAACGCCATGGCCCGCAAGTTCGACATGCTGGCCCGGCTGTGGGACGAGGTCGGCGAGTTCGGCGCCGGCTTCTGCCTCGACACCTGCCACGCGCACGCGGCCGGCGAGGACCTGGCCGGCATCGTCGACCGGGTCAAGGCCATCACCGGCCGCATCGACCTGGTGCACCTGAACAGCTCGCGCGACGAGTTCGACTCCGCCCGGGACCGCCACGCGAACATCGCGGACTGGCATGATCGACCCCGACCTGCTGGCGGCCGTGGCCAAGGAGGCGGGCTCGCCGGTCGTGGTGGAGACCCCGTCCGACGGCCAGGCGGAGGACATCGCGTTCCTGCGCGAGGCCACGGGGCGGTGAGCGCCCTGCCGGCCGGCGCGGCGGCGGAGGAGAGGAACTCGTCAGGGATGGCGGACGAGCCGGTGGCCGACCAGGCCCCTGCCGAGACCGCTCCGCCGCGCTCGCGCGCGACCGGCCGGGCGGGCCGGCTCGGTTCCCTCGCGCTCGTCGCGCTGGTGGCGCTGTGCGGCGTCACGCTGCTGCTCGGGTTCCTCAACAAGGACCGTTGCACCGGCCCGCAGTTCGACGACGCTCGGCCGCAGCGGCCCGGACTACGACCAGCGCAGCAAGCAGGACGTCTGCTACTCCGACATCCAGTTCCTGTGGATCGGCCGGGACATCGACCGGCACGTGTTCCCCTACGTCGACGGCAAGCTGACCGAGGACGGCCAGCCGGTCGGCGGCGTGGTCGAGTACCCGGTGCTGACCGGCGTGATCATCTGGGCGTCCGCGCTGCTCGCCGACACCGACGCGCAGTTCCTGCTGCTGTCCGCGCTCGTGCTGGCGCCGTTCGGGCTGGCCACCGCGTGGCTGCTCGGCAAGCTGTCCCGGTGGCGGGCGCTGCTGTGGGCGATCGGCCCGCCGCTGGTCCTGTACGCGTTCCACAACTGGGAGCTCCCGGTCGTGCTGTGCGCGGTCGCGGCGGTCTACGTCGTGCACCGCGGCTGGGGCAGGCGCGGCGCCGACCGGCCGCTGCTGGACCGGGCGACGGCGTCGGCCGTGCTGCTGGGGCTCGGGCTTCGCGTTCAAGGTGTACCCGGCGATCTTCGTGCTGCCGCTGATGCTCTACGTGCTGACCGGCGGCCGCGGCGGCCGGGAGTTCGCCGGCCGGCGGGTGCTGGACTGGCTCGGCGCGGTGCGGGTGGGCGCGGTCGCGCTCGGCACGGCGGTGCTGGTGAACGTGCCGTTCGCGCTGGCCGGGTTCGAGGGGCTGAAGGCGTCGTTCACCTTCCAGCTGCAGCGCAAGGCCGACATCACGACGAACTCGATCTGGTTCTGGGGGCTGCGGCCGTACTCGGACCCGGACAACGAGCCGGTGCAGGAGCTGATCGGCGTCCTGTCGCCGACGCTGATGATGGCGTCGTTCGTGGTCGCGTGCGCGATCGGCTGGCGGCGCTACCAGAAGGAGGGCACCTACCCGTGGGTGGCGGTGTCCGCGGCGATGCTGTGCGGGTTCCTGTTGCTGCACAAGGTGCACTCGCCGCAGTACACGCTGTGGCTGGTGCCGATGTTCGTGCTGCTGCGCATCCGGTGGGGCTGGATCCTCGCGTACTTCCTCGCCGACCTGGCGATGGGCGATCGGCATCTTCCGCTGGTACTACGAGATCTTCTACGGCAAGCACGGCGGCATCTACGACGGTCTGGCCGCGCAGGCGGTGATGGTCGGCGTGTGGGGCCGGGCCGTGCTGCTGGTCGGCCTGTTCTACGTGTTCCTGTTCGCCGAGCTCCACAGTGGACGAAGACCCGCTGCCGCCGGACGTCGGCCCGCCACCGTCCGACCGGGAGACCGCGCTCACCGGCTGAGGGATCACCGGCTGAGGGCTCACCGTCCGGCCGGGGTGCGGCGGAAGCCGGTGACCTCGCAGGGTGAGCCGGTCCGGGGCGCCGTCGAGCACGCCGCCGGCCGGGTCGTCGACGGGGTCGCCGCCCGCGCCGCGGCGGACCAGGTCGCGGGCCGGGTGGTAGATCTCGTACACCACCAGCGCGCACAGCGCGACCACCGCGAGGTCGCGCAGCACCACGAACGACAGGAACCAGTCGATCGGCAGGCCCTTCTTGTCGTCGCCGAGGTAGAACGCCATCCGCGGCGCCCACACCAGCGCGTCGACGGTCATCCACGCCAGCAGGATCCGCCAGCGCGGCACCGCCAGCACCGCGAGCGGCACCAGCCACAGCGAGTACTGCGGGCTCCACACCTTGTTCGTCACCAGGAACGCGGCCACCACGAGGAAGCACAGCTGCGCCAGCCGCGGCCGCACCGGCGCCTGCAGCGCGACGAACGCGATGCCCGCGCAGCACATGCAGGAACAGCAGCAGGCTGACCGCGTTCAGCCACACCGGTGTCTGGTCGAAGCCGAGCGGGCCGTCGAAGCCGGCCCAGCCGGTGAACTGGCTGACCACGTTGTACAGCGAGTCCGGGTCGGCGCCGCGCAGGCTGTTGCGGTGGAAGAACTCCCACCAGCCGCGCGGGTAGGCGATCATGATCGGCGCGTTGACCACCGCCCAGGCGACGATCGCGGCGAGCGTGGTTCTGGCCCAGTCCCGGGTCTTGCCGGCGCGCAGGCACAGCACGAGCAACGGGCCGAGCAGGAACAGCGGGTACAGCTTCGCCGCGCCGCCGAGGCCCAGCAGGATGCCGGCGAGCACCGGGTCTGCGTCCGTGCCCACGCGAGCATGCCGGTGGCCGCGAACGCGGTGGCCAGCGCGTCGAAGTTGGTGAACGCGTGGACCAGCAGCAGCGGGGACGCCGCGATCAGCGCCGCGTCCCACGGGCGTAGCCGGGCGGTTCTCGCCACCGCCCAGATCGTCACCAGCCAGGCCAGGGCGAGCCAGAACGCGGAGATGTCGAAGAACACCGTGACCGGCAGGCCGGTGGGCAGCCAGCCGGCGTCGGCGATCGACAGCCAGCCGTCGGTCAGCTTCGCGTTGACCCACTGGAAGAGCCCGGTCAGCACCGGGTACTCCATGTACCGCACGTGCGCGGTGGGCTTGCCCTCGTCGTCGACCCAGCTCGTCTGGTACGGGAAGCCGCCCTCGTTCAGCCGTTCCGCCGAGTACAGCGGGATGATGTCCGAGTAGCACATGGCGGTGAACGGCCGGTTCGACCGCCAGTCGAGCTCGAGCTTCTTCGAGTCCTCGTTGTAGTACTGCTGGACGCACGCGCGCCTTGCCGAACCAGCCGATCGCCAGGCCGATCACCGCGAGCAGCAGCGCCACCCGCAGCGGCGTCCAGAACCAGTGCCGGCCGATCGCCGCGTGCGTGCCGAGCGGGCCGCCGATGGGCGCGCTCGCCGCGGTCGCGAGCGGTTCGGTCCACGTCGGGACCACGCGCTGGGCCGGGGTCAGCGTCGCGGTGTCGCTGACCTCCGGCGCCACGACCGAATCGCCGGCCGAGTCACCGCCCGAGTCGTCTATGGAACGGCCGACGGCCCCGCCGTCGCGCTCGGTGTCGCGATCATCGGCGGGGCCGTCGGCAGCTGGAATGATCCGGTTCGCCCTGGCACGCGGGCGATGCTACGGGGCTTCGCCCGATGCCGTGCGGGCCACCTCAGCCTCCGATCGGCGGGAACACCGGCCCGGTCGGTTCGGTCGGGTCGCCGCCACCGGGATCGGTCGGCTCGGTGTCGGGTGGCTCGCTCGGGATCGGTCCGCCGTTGCCGGGGTCGCCGGGGTCGGTCGGCTGACCGCCGCCGTTGCCGCGGCCGTTCCCGTTGCCGTTCCCGTTCCCGTCGCCGTTCCCGCGGTCGCCGTCCCGGTCGTCGTTGTCCTGGCCGTCGTCCCTGTTCTGGCCGTCCTCGTCGCCGCTCTGGCTGGTCGCGGTAGTCGTCACCGATCGGCTCGAAGTCGCCGAACTCCTCGGTCGGCTTGCTCTTCAGGTACCGGTTGCATGAACTCCTGCCAGATCTGGCCCGGCAGCCCGCTGCCGTAGACGATGCTGCCGCCGGAGTTGCGCAGCGGCATCTGCTTGCCCTTGGGCGTCTCGGCGCCCATCGACACCGCCGCGGAGAGCTGTCGGCGTGTAGCCGACCATCCACGCCTTCGCGTTGTCCTCGGTCGAGCCGAGCTGGTGCGTGCCGGTCTTGCCGGCGCAGGGCCGGTCGTCGCGCGCACTCCAGGTGCGAGTACTCGATCACCGGCTTGAGCGACTCGGTGACGTTGCGCGCGATCTGGTGGTTCTTCTCGGAGTCGCCGGGTCGAACGCCGGCCTGCTCGTCCTCCGGCGCCTGCCAGCGGATCCTGCCGTCCGGCCAGAGGACCTGCGAGACCATGTGCGGCGTGCGGTACATGCCGTCGGCGGCGAACGTCGCGTACGCCGAGGCCATCTCCAGCGTCGACACCCGGGTGTCGCCACCGCCGATGGCGATGTTGCCGTCGGGGGCCTCGTCGTCGCCCTTCTTGCCGTTCAGGTCGGAGGTGATGCCGGCCTGCCGTGGCCGCGGCCAGCACCTTGCTGGTGCCGACCGTGTTCACGGCGATGTCGTAGAACACGGTGTTGATCGAGCGCTTCATCGCCTCGGCGACCGTGCACTCCTTGCCGCAGGACGCGCCGCTCGGAGTTGCGCACCGGGCCGCGTCGCGGCCCGGCGAACTTCCGGCCGGAGGTGCCGTCGTAGGTCTCGGCCGAGCCCCTTGCCCTCCTCCAGCAGCGCGACCAGGTCGAACGGCTTGAACGACGAGCCGGGCTCCTGCGGCTGGGCGGCCCAGTCGAGGCCGACGCCGTTGTCGCCGCCGTAGTAGGCGAGCACGCCGCCGTTCTTCGGGTTGACCGCCACGAGCGCCGGCCGGATGTTCTTCGGCTGGCCCTTCAGCACGTCGTTCACCGACTGCGTCGGCGATCCGCTGCGCGCGCGGGTTGATCGTGGTCCGGATCGTGAAGCCGCTTCTGGTACAGCTCGTCCTCGGTGATGTGCGGCGCGCTCTCGAGCTCGTTGATGACCGCGTCCTTGATGTGCGCGCGGGCGCCGGTGATGGCCTGCGGCCGCGCCTTCTCCAGCGAGATCATCGTCGGGAACTTGTCGGCCTTGCGCTTGTCCGCCGGGTACCAGTTGTGCTGCGACCAGCTGGTCCATCACGTAGTTCCAGCGCCGCTCCATGTAGTCCTGCTCCTTGTACCGGCTGGGGTTCTGGATCATGCCGGCGAGCAGGGCCGCCTGGGGCGCGGTGATCTTGCTCGAGCTCTTGCCGTAGTAGGCCTGGGCGGCGGCGGAGATGCCGTAGGCGCCGCGACCGAAGTAGACGGTGTTGAGGTAGGCCGTGATGATGTCTTCTTTGGTGTACGTGTTGTTCATCTTGTAGGCCGTGACCACCTCGAGCGCCTTGCGCGTGACGGTCTTCTCCTCCTTGCCCGTGGCCTTCTTCACGTACTGCTGGGTGATCGTCGAGCCACCGCCCTCACCACCGGAGACCTGGTTCCACCCGGCGCGCAGCACACCGGTGATGTCGAAGCCGGGGTTGGTCATGAAGTCGGCGTCCTCGGCGGCGAACACCGCGTGCAGCACGTCCTTCGGGATGTCCTCGTACTTGACCAGCGTGCGGTTCTCGCCGCCCTGCGGAACCACCTTGCCGATCTCGGTCTTGTCCGAGAACTCCAGCTGACACGGTCTGGCCCTGGGCCTGCTTGACCGCCTCCGGCGAGGGCACGTCGACCATCTGGTAGGCGACGAAGAACGCGACCATCGGGCCGATGATCATCAGCGCGGTGGCCACGTAGCCCACGCGGCGGACCCGGCGCCAGATCTTCCTGCGCCGCCTGCGGCGCTGGTCGTCGGTGAGCGGGGCGTCCGTGTGGTCGGGCTCGACCGGGCGCTGCGGGCCGAGGTCCGGCTCGTCGTAGGGGGTCTCGTCGTAGTCGAGCTCGCGGTGGGTCAGCAGCTCCGGCTCGGGATTGCCGCGGTAGCCGTGCACCGGAGGCAGGTGCTCGGTCGGGCCGTCCGGGATGCCGGGGCCGCCGCCCGGGCCCGTGGGACCGCCGGGGCGGCCGGGCCGCGGCGGGCCGGCCGGGCGCGGGCGGACCGCGCGGGTCGTCTGACCGGCCGGCGGGCGGCCGTTCGGCACGGCGGGACCGGGTCGCTGGGGTGCGGCCGGTGCGGGGGGAGGCTCCTCGCTCGGCCAGGCCGGACCGGCCGCCGGGCGCGCGGGTCGCGGCGGCGGGGCCGCGTGGTGCGCGCCGGGGGGCTCACGGTCGGGCAGCCGGTGGGTGGCCCGCCCGTTCGAGCCGTTGGGGGCACCGTTCGCGGCGTGGCCGTTCGAGCCGTTGGCGCCGTGACCGTTGGCGCCGCCGTTCGAGCCGTTGCTGCCCGACCGCGCGTGGTGAGCGCCGTCCGGGCGGCCGCCGACGTGTGGGCCGCCTCCTTGCTGCGGCTCGTCGTCGTCCCACAGCGGGCTCCAGAAGCCGGTCCGCTCCTGGGGCTGCGCGCGGTTGGCGCCCGAGTCGGGATCGTCGCCGGTGGGCCACGCCGGCGACCGGACCTCGCCGGTGGCTGCGGTGGTCGTTCACGTACAGGCCTCCCAGAGCGGCACGCATGGGCGGGCGCGCCGTGCGGTGGTCATCCTCCGCGACGTCGCGATCACTCACTCCGCCGCTGTCCTTCTCCGTGGCTTTCGGTTCTCGAGTCCACGCGTACCCAGGACGTATGACTGCACCAGGTGGTTCCACCCGCAGGTGCGACATACCTCCACCACATACACGGTGAACTCCTCGAAGAGGTTCGCCATTCTGGCGAGTTCTTCCGGGGCCCTCGCGGAGCCCGACGCGTGCTTCAGCGCGTCACCATAGACCCAGGACACCCTGGTCAGGGGCTCTTTGCGGCAGACGGGGCAGGTCACGTCGCTCGGCGCGCCGTGAAACTTCGCCGCGCGCAGCAGGTACGGGTTCGCGTCGCACACCTCCATGGTGCCGACGCGGCCAGCGTAAACCTCCGCGAGCAGCGCCTTGCGCTGCAGCGCGTAGTCGACTACCTGCCGCTGTGTTCGCACGACCAACAGCGTACGCGGCGCCGTTACCACGTCGAGACGCTGTTTGGCCTACGGCGCGCGGGCGCGTTCGCCACTCTGCGTTGTAGCCGTGATCTGACCAGCGATCATGCCCCGCCGACGGCGGTCGCACCCGGGTGCCGCCGGCCGTCGTGATCAACACCACGTCCACTCTGTGGACACCACTCTGATGTATCGGCGCGATATAGTGGACGAGTAGGTCAGCAAACACGAGAAAGGCACCCGGTGCTCGAGTTCGCGATCCTCGGGCTGTTGCACGAGGCCCCGATGCACGGCTATGAGCTGCGCAAACGGCTGTACGACATGCTCGGCACGTTGCGGACGTTCTCCTACGGCTCGCTGTACCCGACGCTGCGCCGGCTGCTCAAGGCCGGCCTCATCGTCGAGGACACCCCGCCCGCGGACGCCCAGCAGGACGTCGACGAGCGCGGGACCAGGAGCTGGGGAAAGCGCGCGAAGCGGGTCTACAAGCTGTCCGCGGAGGGCAAGGAGCGCTTCGCCGAGATGCTCGCCGACGTCGGGCCGCAGGCCTACGACGACGAGGGCTTCGGCGTCCACATGGCGTTCTTCTCCCGCACGCCGGCCGAGGTCAGGATGCGCATCCTGGAGGGCCGCCGGCGCCGGGTCGAGGAGCGGCGCGAGGGGCTGCGCTCCTCGATGGCGCGGGCGGGCGAGCAGATCGACCGCTACACCCGCGAGCTGCACCGGCTCGGGCTCGAGCACAGCGAACGGGAGGTTCGCTGGCTCAACGAGCTGATCGCCACCGAGCAGCGGGAGCAGAAGGAACGGCAGGACGGCGTCGAGGAGTGACGCCGCAGGTCAGTGCGGACCTGACGACATGGACAGTTGGATCACACAGTGAGAAGGAGAACCGGCATGGGCGAACAGCGCCGCAGTGTCCGGGTGGCCATCGTCGGCGTCGGCAACTGCGCGGCGTCGTTGGTGCAGGGCGTGCACTACTACCACGACGCCGACCCGGCCGCCCGCGTCCCCGGCCTGATGCACGTGCAGTTCGGGGACTACCACGTCCGTGACGTCGAGTTCGTCGCCGCGTTCGACGTGGACGCCAAGAAGGTCGGCCGCGACCTGTCCGAGGCGATCGTGGCGAGCGAGAACAACACCATCAAGATCTGCGACGTGCCGCCGCTCGGCGTGACCGTGCAGCGCGGGCACACCTTCGACGGCCTCGGCGAGTTCTACCAGCGAGATCATCACCGAGTCCGACGAGTCGCCGGTGGACATCGTCGCCGCGCTGCGCGAGTCGCGGGCCGACGTGCTGGTGTCCTACCTGCCGGTCGGCTCCGAGGACGCGGACCGGTTCTACGCGCAGTGCGCGATCGACGCCGGCGTGGCGTTCGTCAACGCGCTGCCCGTGTTCATCGCGTCGGACCCGGAGTGGGCCGCCAAGTTCACCGAGGCCGGCGTGCCGATCGTGGGCGACGACATCAAGTCCCAGGTCGGCGCCACCATCACCCACCGGGTGCTGGCCAAGCTCTTCGAGGACCGCGGGGTCGAGCTGCTGCGCACGTACCAGCTCAACTTCGGCGGCAACATGGACTTCATGAACATGCTGGAGCGCAAGCGGCTCCAGTCCAAGAAGATCTCCAAGACGCAGTCGGTCACCTCGCAGATCCCGCACGAGATGGCGAAGGCCGATGTCCACATCGGACCGTCGGACCACGTGCCGTGGCTGGACGACCGCAAGTGGGCCTACGTGCGGCTGGAGGGCAAGGCGTTCGGCGACGTGCCGCTGAGCCTCGAGTACAAGCTCGAGGTGTGGGACTCGCCCAACTCGGCCGGCGTGATCATCGACGCGGTGCGCGCCGCGAAGATCGCGCTGGACCGCGGCATCGGCGGCCCGATCCTGTCGGCGTCGTCGTACTTCATGAAGTCCCCGCCCGAGCAGTACTCCGACTCGGAGGCCTACGACGCGGTGGAGAAGTTCATCGCGGGCGAGGTCGAGCGCTGACGACGTCACGTCCCGGGGCGCGCGTCGTACGCGGCGCGCGCCCCGTCGATGTCGTCGGCGTGCGTGACCGCCCACGTCATCAGCGTGCACACGGTGCCGAGCAGTGTCAGGCCGAGCTCGGTCAGCACGTAGTCGACCCGCGGCGGCACCACGGGTGGACCGTGCGGTGCACCAGCCCGTCGCGCTCCAGCGTGCGCAGGGTCGCGGTGAGCATGCGCTGGCTGATGCCGTCGATGTCGCGCTTCAGCTCGGTGAACCGCTTGGTCCCCTTGCCGAGCGAGTGGATCACCGCGATCGACCACTTGTCTCCCACGCGGTCCAGGATCTGTCGCGCGTGACACAGTCGCGCGGCCTCCGTGTCGCGTACCTGCACGGTTACCTCCAGGTCACCGAGGCAGCAGGAAGTGCCTCCTGTCGCCGCCTTCCATGGTTCCTCATGATGGGGTCAGTTACCAATCAGAACCACTGTTGGAGGGACCACAGGTGACCACCGAGACCGTGATCGAGCCACTCCCGCTCGACGAGTCGTTCGCCGTGCCGGCCGGCGACGAGCAGCTCACCCGAACCGTCGCCGGCCTGATCGGACGCGGCTACACCGCCCACGTCGTCGACACGGCCGCCGACGCCCGCGTGCTCGTGCGCGACCTGCTGCCGCGGGACAAGGCGGTGTTCACCTCGGTCAGCGAGACGCTGCGGCTGTCCGGGATCAAGGACGACATCGACTCCTCCGGCGACTTCCGGTCGGTGCGCACGCAGCTGGCCGACGCCGACCCGGCCGACATCCGCACGCAGATCGCGATGGGCGCGACCCCGGACGTCATCGTCGGCAGCGTGCACGCCGTCACCGAGGACGGCGTCCTCGTCGCGGCGTCCGCGAGCGGCAGCCAGCTCGGCCCGTACGCGGCGGGCGCGGAGAAGGCGATCTGGGTGGTGGGCGCGCAGAAGGTCGTGCCGGACCTCGAGACGGCGCTGCGCCGCATCCGCACCTACACGTTCCCGCGCGAGCACGCCCGGGTCCGGCCGTCGGGCTTCGAGTCGTTCATCGGCAAGCTGCTCATCATGGAGCGGGAGTTCCTGCCCGGCCGTGGCACGGTTGTCCTCGTCCGCGAGGAGATCGGCTTCTGAACTAATCCCGGGAGCCGTGGCAGGCGTCAAGGGGGCGTGAACACGGCGACCGACAGCACGCGTGAACCCCGCATCGGCTCCGGTGCGGGGTTCGACGCCGGGTTCGGGTCATTGTTCGACGAGTCCTTCGAGGCCATGAAGCGGCTGGCCTACCTGCTGGGCGCGGACGACCCGGAGAACATCGCCCAGGAGTCCTTCGTCCGCCTGCACGCGCGGTGGCAAACGCTTGCGAGCGCGGAGAAGGCGCTGCCCTACCTGCGCCGGACGGTGGTCAACCTGTCCCGGTCGCGGCTGCGCCACCTGCGGGTGGTGCGGCGCGCGCCGGCGGAGCGGTCGGCGGACGCGGCGTCCGCCGAGTCCCAGGCGCTGGCCGGGCAGGAGCACCGCCGGCTGCGCACGGTGCTGGCCGCGCTGCCGCCGCGGCAGCGCCAGGTCCTGGTGCTGCGCTACTGGCTCGACCTCGACCAGAGCGAGATCGCCGAGACCCTCGGCATCGCGGTCGGCACCGTGAAGGCCACGACCAGCCACGCCCTCGCGAACCTGCGCAAGGCGTGGCCCGACGGGGAGGAAGGCTGATGCCCGACATCGAGGACAGGCTGCGCACCGGGCTCGCCACGCTGGCCGACGAGGTCGCGCCGAGCGAGGACCCGCGGGCCGGGCTGGAGCGCCGGCTCACCGCCCGCCGCCGCGCGCTCGCCCGCCGTCCGGCGCTCACCGCGGCGGCCGCCGCCGTCGTGGTGGCCGCCGTGTTCGTCCCGGTCGTGGCCGGCCAGGACGCGCCGCCGTCGGCCGGGCCCGCCGCGTCGAGCCGGCCGACCGCACCGGCCGGGGGCCACGAACTGCCCGTGCTCGGCTCGGTGGTCCGAGGTGGCGACCCCGGGAGCGCGATCGGGTACCTGCAGGGCGACCGGTACTGCACGATGATCATGTGGCGCGGGGACCGGACGGCGCGCCCGACCTGCGAGCCGGTGCCGGACTGGCCCGCGGTGCCGGGTGGCTCGCTGGTGCAGAGCCGGGAGCTGCTCAACGGTGACCCGGCCGACGACACGGGGATCCTGGCGCAGCGGCTGGTGTTCCTGACCGACCCGCGGGTGGCGACGCTGACCGTGCGGCGGGGCGACGGGACCGCGGTGGAGGTGACGGAGTTCGACCGCGACGAGGACGCGGCCGCGTTCCTCGCCGACTTCGCCGGGCCGCCCGACGGGTTCGGCTACACCGCGCGGGACGGTCACGGGACGGTCCTGGAGGAGGCCATCACCTGACGCGCGGCCGCGTTCACGCGGGCGCGGACCTTTCGTACGGTGAGTGCCATGACGGATCGGCCCCTGGCCCTGATCACCGGCGCGTCCCGCGGCATCGGCGCGGCGGTCGCCGCAGTCCCTGGCGGACACCCACGACCTGCTGCTGGGCGGCCGCGACGAGGCGGCCCTGTCGTCCGCGGCGGCGGGCATGCGCGGCGCCCGCCCGTGGCCGGTGGAGCTGACCGACTACCCGGCGGTGCGCGGCCGCGGTGGCCGACATCGACCGGCTGGACGTGCTGGTGCACTCGGCCGGCATCGCCCGCCTCGGCGCGCTGACGGAGGTGAGCGCCGCCGACTGGCGGGACTCCTACGAGGTCAACGTGGTGGCGGTGGCCGAGCTGACCCGGCTGCTGCTGCCCGCCCTGCGCGCGGCGGCGGGCCACGTCGTGCTGGTCAACTCGGGCTCCGGGCTGAACGCCAACCCGTTGTGGGGCCCGTACGCGGCCAGCAAGTTCGCGCTGCGCGCCTACGCGGACGTCCTCCGCGCGGAGGAGCCCGACGCTGCGCGTCACGTCCGTCCACCCGGGCCGCACCGCCACCGACATGCAGCGCCAGGTCCGCACCTTCGAGGGCGGCGACTTCGACCCCGCGAAGTACATGGACCCCGCCTCGGTGGCGGGCATGATCAAGGCGGCGCTCGACCACCCCGCGGGACGCCCACGTCCACCAGCTCGTCATCCGCCAACCGTCCTGAGGCGGCGGGTCACCTCGCCCACGGCCGCCTGCACCTTCGCCCGGTCCACGGTCGTCGGCTCGTGGTCGGCGATCACCTGCTCGCCGGCCACCCACACGTCCTGCACCAGGCGGGCACCCGCCGCCCACACCAGGTTCGCCAGCAGCTGCTCGTCCGGCACGTCCAGGCCGGCCGCGAACGCCGGGTCGTCCACGCCCACGTGCACGACGTCGGCCCAGCGGCCCGGCTCCAGCGCGCCGATGTCGTCCCGGCCGATGGCCGCGGCGCCGCCGCGGGTGGCCATCAGCAGCACGTCCGGCGCCACCAGCGCCGTGGAGTCCATCGTGGACAGCCGGGCGAGCAGGGCCGCCAGGCGCATCTCCTCCCACAGGTCCAGGTCGTCGTTGCTCGCCGGGCCGTCCGTGCCGAGGCCGACCGCCACGCCCGCCGCGCGCAGCGCCGGCACCCGGGCGATGCCCGAGGTCAGCTTCGCGTTCGAGCCGGGGCAGTGCGCCACGCCGACGCCCTCCCGCGGCGAACTCCGCGATGTCCTCATCGGACAGATGGACCGAGTGCGCGGCGAGCACCCGCCCGCCCGTGATGCCCACCTCGGTCAGCATGCGCGGCACCGAGCCGTACTTCACCCGCTGCGCGGCGTCCTCCTCGACCGACTCCGCGACGTGGATCAGCACCAGCGCGTCGCGCGCCCGGGCCGCCTCGCCGACCAGGGTCAGCGCCTCGGGCGGCAGCGTGTACGCCGCGTGCGGGCCGTAGCCCAGCTCGATCCGGCCGCCGCGCCCGCAGAACCGGCCGTCGACGTCGATGCGGGCGCTGACCTCGTCCAGCTGCGCGCGCCAGTTGTAGCCGGGCGCGTCCACGATCGCCGGGCCGAGCACCGCGCGCTGGCCCGTCGCGGACAGGGCGCGCACCAGGTGCTCGGTCTGGAAGTACTGCTCGACGCTCGTGGTGATGCCGCCGCGCAGCATCTCCACCGAGCCCAGCAGCATGCCCGCCTCGATGTCCGCCGGCGTCAGCTTCGCCTCGGCCGGCCAGATGATCTCGTGCAGCCACCGCAGCAGCGGCAGGTCGCCGCCCATGCCGCGCAGCACGGTCATCGGGCTGTGCGCGTGCGTGTTGATCAGGCCCGGCAGCAGGATCCCCGGGCAGCGCACGCACCGGGTCGGTCGTCGCGGGCGCGTCGGCGGCCGGGCCCACGTACCCGATCCGGCCGTCGGGCGGCACGTCCACGACGGCGTCGCGCAGCACCGAGCAGGCGGGGTCGCAGGGCAGCACGATCGGGGCACGCAGACGCATGCGCGCGATCCTGCCAGGCGGCTCAGCGCAGCGGCTCGTCGTCCCACGCCACGAATGCCGGCCGGTCGGCGCCGGGTCGCCGGCAGGAAACCGTCGACCGTGTGCTCGATCGTCACGCCGGCCGCGTCGAACGAGTGCACCACCGCGCGGTTCAGCTCCACGACCGCCCGGTCCCGCCACAGCGTCCGCTCCGACGACACGTCCAGCCCGAGCCGCGCGGCGATGTGCCGCACCAGCCCGTACGCCCGTCGTCGGCCAGCACGTCCTCGCCGATCGCCTGGCAGATGTACACGCCGTTGTACGGCGCGGCCGGGTAGGTGATGCCGCCGATCACCAGCCGCGTGTTGCTGATCACCGGCACGCGTGCCAGCGCAGCCCCAGCCCGACGAACCACGGCAGGTCCGGGTGCTCCAGCGGCACCTCGCGC
>CAWJCX010000037.1:0-74569 GCA_963841395.1 uncultured Actinomycetota bacterium | reverse complement strand
GGTGAGCTTGCGGCTGCTGGACCGCCTCCCGCTGGCCGGGGCGCGGCGGGTGCTGGACCTCGGCACGGGGGTGGGCACGTTGCTGCCGGACCTGCGCCGGGCCGCGCCGGACGCGCTCGTCGCCGGGGCCGACCGGGCAGCGGGGATGCTGCGCCGGGCGCCCGCGGGGTTCCCGCGCGCGGTGGTCGACGCGGCGCGGCTGCCGTTCGCCGACGGCGCGTTCGACGTCGTGGTGCTCGCGTTCATGCTGTTCCACCTGCCCGAGCCGGCGGCGGGCGTGCGGGAGGTCCACCGGGTGCTCCGCCCGGGCGGCACCGTGGGGCTGGCCGTATGGGGCGACGACCGGCCGATGCCGGCCGTGGAGATCTGGCACGAGGAGCTCGACCGGCACGGGGCGCCCCAGGACGACGCCATGGTCAGCCGGCACGTCGCGCTGAACACGCCGGAGAAGCTGGCGGACGTCCTCGCAGCGGCGGGCTTCGACGGCATCGAAGTCGGCCCGGTGCCGTGGTCGCCGCCGCGGGGCCGCGAGCAGTTCTTCGAGCACAACACCCATCTGGGCTGCGGTGCCCGCCGGTTCGAGCGGCTCGAGCCGGCCGCGCGTGCGGAGTTTCTGCGGGCCGTGCAGGCCCGGTTGGCGGGGCTGGACGACGAGGCGTTCACAGACGGACGGGAAATTCTGGCCGGCACTGCCCGCCGGACGGCGGATTGACGGCGGCCCCCGGTGGCGCCAAGGTGAGGATCAGTCTCACATTACCGGGGAGTAGCAATGGCGCGCAGAGGGTTGTTGGGGCTCGTCGCGGCGGTTCTCGTGGCGGGGGTGGTGGCCATCCCAGGGCCCGCTGAGGCCGCACCGGACGTGAACAACCTCAACGGCTCGTGCGTGGCGCTCCAGGCGCCGAACGGCAAGTTCGTGGTGCGCAACGTGCTCAGCGGTTACCAGGCGACCGGCTCCGCGCCGACGCAGCCGTTCCGCCTGCAGCGCACCGGCCAGGCGAGCTACCTGTTCTACGGCACGAACAGCGACTTCATGGGCAACGGGCTCGGCACGCTGGGCGTGCTGAAGGCCTCGGCGGGCAGCGCGCAGTCGGACTGGAAGCTCGCCCCGGACGGCGACTCGGTGCGCATCACCTCGCAGTCCGCCGGCCAGCAGCTGACCGTCGACCCGATCTTCACGATCCTCGCGCTGCGCGGGTCCGGCACGAAGTTCAAGCTCGTCGAGACCACCGGCTGCGCCACCGCGCCGGAGGCCGAGCTGAACGTCACGGGTGACCCGTTCACCGGGACCACGCCCGACGGCGAGGTCCGCGGCGTGGTCGAGCTGCACAACCACCTGACCGCGTTCGAGTTCATGGGCGGCAACGTCCACTGCGGAAAGCCGTGGAGCAAGTACGGGATCACCGACGCGCTCGTCGACTGTCCGGACCACGAGCCGGCCGGTCTCGGCGCGTGGCTGGAGAACGTCGTGTCGGGCGCCTACCCGGGCCTGACGCACGACACCAAGGGCTGGCCGACGTTCAAGGACTGGCCCAAGTGGAACTCGCTGACCCACGAGGGGCAGTACTACAAGTGGCTGGAGCGCGCGTGGCGCGGCGGCCTGCGGATCTACACGAACCTGTTCGTCAACAACGCGGCGCTGTGCGAGATCTACCCGCTCAAGCACAACTCCTGCAACGACATGGACCAGGTCCGCATCCAGTCGCAGGCGATCCACGAGCTGCAGGACTTCGTCGACGACCAGAACGGCGGGCCCGGCAAGGGCTGGTTCCGGATCGTCACCGACGAGGCGCAGGCACGGTCGGTGATCGAGCAGGGCAAGCTCGCGGTCGTGCTGGGTGTGGAGGTGTCCCAGCCGTTCAACTGCGGGGTCAAGCAGAACGTGCCGCAGTGCGGCCAGGCCGACATCGACGCCGGGCTGGACGAGCTGTACGGCATGGGCGTGCGGCGGATGTTCGTGTGCCACAAGTTCGACAACGCGCTGTGCGGCGTCCGCTTCGACGAGGAGACCAAGGGCACCATCGTCAACGCGGGGAACTTCCTGATGACGGGCCGCTTCTGGGAGGCGGAGACCTGCACGACCCCGGAGCACGACAACCCGATCTCCTTCGAGGCCGACGACCTGGCCGGCCCGTTGAAGGCGTTGCTGCCGCCGGACGTGACGCTGCCGATCTACCCGGCGGCCCCGCACTGCAACATCCACGGGCTCACCGACCTCGGGCAGTACGCGATCCGGGGCATGATGGCGCGGCACATGATGGTCGACGTCGACCACATGGGCGTGAAGTCGATCGACCAGTCGCTGTCGTTGCTCGAGGCCAACCACTACCCGGGCGTCGTGTCGGGTCACTCGTGGTCGGACACGCACTTCTACAACCGGATCCTGGGTCTCGGCGGCATCGCGGGTCCGTACGGGAACGGCACCGACCAGTTCGTGTCGGACTGGCGGACGCTGCGCGGGACGGCGAACTACCCGGGCGCGCTGGGCGTCGGCTTCGACACGGGTGGCTTCGGCGCCCAGGCGCCGCCGCGTGCCGACGCGGCCGCGCGGCCGCTGCAGTACCCGTTCCAGACGTTCGACGGCGGGTCCACTGTGGACAAGCAGCGCACGGGTGACCGGGTGTACGACCTGAACGTCGACGGCATGGCGCACATCGGCCTGATGCCGGACTGGCTGGCGGACCTGCGGATCGCCGCCGGCCCGGACGCGGACGCGATCATGCACGACATGAGCCGCGGCGCGGAGGTCTACCTGGACACCTGGAAGGCCACGGAGGACTGGAACTAGGCTCCTCGCCCCCTCGCAACCGCACCTAAGGGGAACGGGACGCAACCCAGCCACAGGTACGCACTGAACCGGACGGCGCCGATCCAACGCGACCACAAGGGTTAAGTCCGGGGAGGCGGAATTGTCGGCTGGTGCAGCAGCCAGGCCAGCGCCACCCGGGCGCGCGGCACGTCGCGGTCCTTGGCCACCGTGGCCACCGCGTCGGCCACCCGGCGGTCGGCGTCGACGGCCTGGCGGTACAGCCTGCCGCCGAACCCGTCGGTCTCGCTGCGTGTCGTCGTCGTGTCCCAGTCGCGGGTCAGCCGGCCGCGGGCCAGCGGGCTCCACGGCAGCACGCCGACGCCCTGGTCGAGGCAGAACGGGAGCATCTCCCGCTCCTCCTCGCGCATGATCAGGTTGTACTGGTCCTGCATGGACACGAACCGCGTCCACCCGTTCAGGTCCGCGACGTACTGGGCCTGCGCGAACTGCCACGCGTACATCGAGGACGCGCCGAGGTAGCGCGCCTTGCCCGCCCGCACGACGTCGTGCAGCGCCTGCATCGTCTCCTCGATCGGGACCCGCGGGTCCCACCGGTGGATCTGGTAGAGGTCCACGTAGTCGGTCCCCAGCCGGCGCAGCGAGGCGTCGATCTGGGTCATGATCGCGCCGCGGGACAGGCCGGCGCCGTTGGGCCCCGGGCCCATCCGGCCGTTCAGCTTGGTGGCGATGACCACCTCGCCGCGCCGTACGTGGTGATGCCGCGGGCTCCAGCGCCTGCCGGATCAGCGGTCGCGACGCGTGGAGGTCCAGTGACCAGTGATCACCGCTCGGAATCGCCAACCGCACCCAAGGGGAACGTGACGCAACCCAGCCACAGGTACGCGCCACACTGGACGATCGCGAACGAAACGTGACCCACAGGGTTAATTCCGGGGAGGCGGGCAGACCTTGACGGCGAATACATCGGATGTCTAACCTCCCGGATAGATCACGTCCAGGGAGCAGGAGCGTTCGTGGCACGCAACGTCGCGCTTGGCACGTCACGGTCGTCGGGTCATCCGACGTATGGGTGGGCCCATGGCTGACACCGACACCGTCGCCCCCGGCGCCACCACTGTCCCCCTCCTCGAGGTCGAGGAGGTCGGCAAGACCTTCCCCGGCGTCCGGGCGCTGTCGGACATGCGTCTGGAGCTGCGCGCCGGCGAGGTCCTCGCGCTGGTCGGCGAGAACGGGGCCGGCAAGTCGACGCTGATGAAGCTGCTCACCGGCATCTACACCGCCGACAGCGGGTTCTTCCGGCTGTTCGGCGAGCCGGTGCGGATCACCGGCCCCAAGCACGCCATGGAGCTCGGGCTCAGCATCATCCACCAGGAGTTCAACCTGGTGCCGCACCTGACCGTGGCGCAGAACATCTTCATCGGCCGCGAGCCGCGCGTGCTGCGGATGTTCCTCGACGAGCGGCGCCTGGTCCGCGACGCCCGCGAGCTCATCGAGCGATTGCGCCTGCCGCTGGACCCGAACGCCGTCGTCGGCACGCTGACCGTGGCCAACCAGCAGATGGTCGAGATCGCCAAGGCGCTGTCCTACGACCCCAAGGTCCTGATCATGGACGAGCCCACCGCGGCGCTCAACGACGCCGAGGTGGCGACCCTTCACGAATTGATCCGACGTTTTGTCACGCCGGATACCGGGGTCATCTACATCTCCCACCGGATGGAGGAGATCAAGCGGATCGCGGACCGCGTCACGGTCATCCGGGACGGCGAGTACGTCGACACCGTCGAGGTCGCGAGCACCACCACACCCGAGATCATCTCGATGATGGTCGGCCGCACGATCGCCGACGGCGCCGGGCCGCAGGGCGTCCGCGAGGACCGCGAGGTCGTGCTCGACGTCGTGGGGCTGTCCACCAAGACGCTGCTCAAGGACGTCTCCTTCGACCTGCGGGAGGGCGAGATCCTCGGGTTCGCCGGCCTGATGGGCGCCGGGCGCACCGAGACCGCGCGGGCGATCGTCGGCGCGGACCCGGCCGAGCGCGGCTCGATCCTGTTGCGGGGCAGGCGGATCCACGTCGGCCACCCCGCCGACGCGGTGCGCCACGGCATCGGTTACCTGTCCGAGGACCGCAAGCGCTACGGCCTGCTGCTGGAGTCCGACGTGAAGGCCAACGTCACCCTCGGCGCGCTGCGGGACAAGTTCTCCGCGCTGGGGTTCGTCAACGACCGGGCCGCGCGCACCAGGGCGGCCGAGTACGTCGGCGCGCTGAAGGTCAAGACGCCGTCGGTCGACCAGACCACGAAGTTCCTCTCCGGCGGCAACCAGCAGAAGGTCGTCATCGCCAAGTGGCTGGTGCGAGACTGCGACATCCTGATCTTCGACGAGCCGACCCGCGGCATCGACGTGGGCGCGAAGGAGGAGATCTACGCACTGCTCAACGACTTGGCGGAGCAGGGCAAGTCGATCATCATGATCTCCTCGGAGCTGCCCGAGGTGCTGCGCATGTCGCACCGGGTGGTCGTGATGAGCGAGGGCCGGGTGACCCGGATCCTCACTGCCGCCGAGGCCACCCAGGAGTCGATCATGCACTACGCGACCTTGCGCCCGGACGAGAACATCGACGACGCGGTGGAGCTGGGCCTCGATCCGGCGGAAACCGGTGCGGCGGAAGGGGAGACGTCATGACCGCGGTCAAGACGCGTGAGTCGGTGGCCGGGAGTTTCGTCACGGTCGCGAAGGGACGGTTACAACAACTCCTTGCGTTCGCGAGCCTCATCGTCATCTACGCGTTCTTCTCGGTCGCGAGCCCGTTCTTCTTCACCTACGGCAACTTCACCGCGATCCTGTTCTCCACGGTGGTGATCGGCACGCTCGCGATCGGCACCACGTTCGTGATCATCACCGGCGGGATCGACCTGTCGATCGGCACCGGGATGGCCCTGTGCGCGGTGATGTCCGGCGTGTTCATCGTGAAGCTGGACCTGCCGATCGCGGTCGGGCTCGTGGGCACGGTCGTGTTCGGCGGCATCATGGGGCTCGTCAACGGCATCAACGTCGCGATCTTGCGGATCCCGCCGTTCATCGCGACGCTCGCGATGATGCTGGTGGCCGAGGGGCTCGCGCTGGTGCTGTCCAACAGCGCGCCGATCTACTTCAGCGAGGACCCCTCGTACACGAAGATCTCCACCGGGAACCTGATCCCCGGGGTGAAGTTCCCGAACGCGGTGATCGTGCTGATCGTGGTGGCGGTCATCGCCGGCGTGTTGCTGACCAAGACGCTGCTCGGCCGCTACACGTACTCGATCGGCAGCAACGAGGAGGCCACCGCGCTGTCGGGCATCGACGTGCGCAAGTGGAAGATCGGCATCTACGCGTTCGCGGGCCTGTTCATCGGCCTCGCGGGCATCATGATCTCCGCGCGGCTCGGGTCCGCGCAGCCGGCCACCGGGATGGGCTACGAGCTGCAGGCGATCGCGGCGGTCGTCATCGGCGGCACGTCGCTGTCCGGGGGCAAGGGATCCATCGTCGGCACGCTCATCGGCGCGCTGATCATCTCGACGCTGAACAACGGTCTGCAGATCATGTCCATTCCGCAGGAGTGGCAGAACGTGATCCTCGGCTGCGTGATCCTCGTGGCCGTCTACACCGACATCCTCCGCAAGAAAGAGGCCTGACCCATGAAGATGCTCAAGGCCACCGCCGTCCTGCTCGGCGCCGCCCTGACCCTGTCGCTGACCGCGTGCGGCGAGGATGGCGGTGCGGGTGGCGGAGGCGGCGACCAGCCCTACATCGCGATCGTCTCCAAGGGTTTCCAGCACCAGTTCTGGCAGGCGGTCAAGCAGGGTGCCGACGAGGAGGCGGCCAAGCAGGGCGCGCGGGTCACGTTCGTCGGCCCGCCGACCGAGGCCGACGTCGAGGAGCAGATCAACATGCTCACCAACGACATCGCCAAGTCGCCGCAGGCCATCGGGTTCGCCGCGCTGGACAGCAAGGCCGCCGAGCCGCTGCTGCAGCAGGCCAAGTCGCAGAACATCCCGGTGGTCGCGTTCGACTCCGGTGTGGACAGTGACGTGCCGGTGACCACGGTCGCCACCGACAACAAGGCCGCCGCGGCCGAGGCGGCCAAGCACATGGCCGAGCTGGTCGGCGGCAAGGGCAAGGTCGCGATGGTCGTGCACGACCAGACCAGCAAGTCCGGCACCGACCGGCGCGACGGGTTCATGGACTGGATGAAGGAGAACGCGCCCGGCATCACCGTGCTCGACCCGCAGTACGGCGGTGGCGACCAGGCCGAGTCCGCGAACATCACCAAGTCGATCATCTCGTCCAACCCGGACCTGAAGGGCATCTACGCGTCCAACGAGGGCTCGGCGATCGGCGTGATCAAGGGCGTCGAGGAGAGCGGCAAGAGCGGCATCCAGCTCGTCGGCTTCGACTCCGGCAAGGCCCAGATCGACGCGATCAAGGACGGCTCGATGGCCGGCGCGGTGACCCAGGACCCGATCAACATGGGCCGCGAGCTGGTGAAGGCCGCGATGAAGGCGATCAACGGCGACGACCAGCCGAAGAACATCGACACCGGCTACTACTGGTACGACAAGACGAACGTGGACGAGGACAAGATCAAGGCCGTGCTGTACGAGTGAGCGCGAGGAGCGCCGGCCGCGTCAGCCCGCGCGGCGCAGCCGGCGTTCAGCGCCCACGTGTCGGCCCGGCGGATTCGCACCGGGTCGTGGGTGAGACGAGGTTCCTCTCTCGGCCGGGGACGTTTGATGCATGTGCGCGCGGCGCGGCGCTGGCGGCGTGCCGAGGCGCGTTTGTATGCGCAGTGCTGGCTTCCGCGTCGCGTCGTGGGTGACGTGCAGGTCCGGCTGTCTCGGTCAGGGGTCGTTCGATAAGCGTGTCGCGCTGCGGCACCGTCGGCGTTCCGACGGCACGGGAGCCGTTGGTGGTGCGCAGCGGCGGCTCCGAGCCGGGTCGCGGGCGAGGTGTGGTTCCCGGCCGTCGCGGTCGGGGATCGGCTCGATCCTGCGTCAGCCCGCGCGGCGCAGCCGGCGTTCCGTACGTCCCATGTAGACGGCCAGGTCCCGTACCGTGCGGGCGAGCTCGGGCAGGTCCTCCTCGACGAGGGCCTGCGGGCCGTCGCACAGTGCCACGTCCGGTTGCGGGTGGACGTCGACGATGACGCCGTCGGCGCCGGCCACGATGCCCGCGCGCGACAGCGGCAGCACGAGGTCGCGGCGCCCGCCCGAGTGTGACGGGTCGACGATCACCGGCAGGTGCGACAGCCGCTGCGCCACCGGCACCGCGGAGACGTCGAGCGTGTTGCGGGTCGCGGTCTCGAAGGTGCGGATGCCCCGCTCGCACAGGACGATGCTGAGGTTGCCGCGCTGCGCGATGTACTCGGCGGCCATCAGCCACTCCTCGATCGTGGAGTTCATGCCGCGCTTGAGCATCACGGGCCTGCCCGGCGGCGCCGACCGCCTGCAGCAGCGTGAAGTTCTGCATGTTCCGGGTGCCGACCTGGAGCATGTCCGCGTACTCGGCGACCATCTCGACCTCGTGCGCGCTCACCACCTCGGTGACGATCGGCAGCCCGGTCTCCTCGCGCACGTCGGCGAGGATCTTCAGGCCCAGCTCGCCGAGACCCTGGAAGGCGTAGGGCGAGGTGCGCGGCTTGAACGCGCCGCCCCGCAGCAGCGTGGCCCCGGCCGACTGCGCCATCCGCGCGGCGGCGAGGGTCTGCTCCGGCGTCTCGACCGCGCACGGTCCGGCGATCAGCGTGAGCGAGTCGGGTCCGATCGGCACGCCGCGCACGTGCACGACCGACCGGTCCGGGTGGTGCTCGCGGCTGACGAGCTTGAAGCCGGTGGAGATGCGGGTGACGTTGCCGACCCCGCGCATGGCCGACAGGTTGAGCGTGGCGAACGCGTCGACGTCGCCGACGAGGCCGATGATGACCCGGCTCACCCCGCGGCTGACGAACGCCTGCCCGCCGGCCGCCTCCACGCGGTCGACGACGGCGTCCACATCGGACGGATGCGCATCCGGCGCCATCACGATGACCACGGTTTCCTCCTAGGGTCAGGCAGCGAGATCCGGGCGGAGCGCGGCGGCGCCACCCAGGTACACGTGGCGGATCGCCGAACGCGGGCGGTCCGTCTCGACGTGCGCGAGCAGCCGTACCACCCGCGCCAGCGCGCCCGGCACGCCGATCTCGGTGGCACACAACAGGGGTACGTCGGTGAGGCCGAGCGCGCGGGCGGCCGCCGCGGGGAAGCCGCTGGTGAGGTCGGGCGTCACGGTGAACACGACGCTGATGATGTCCTCGGCGCCGACGTCGTTGCGGCCGATGACCTCGGCGAGCAGCTCGGCCGTGCCGTCCGCGATGGCGACGGGGTCGTCGCGGCCGACCTGGATCGCGCCGCGTACGGCCCGCACGGCCATGCTCAGTCCGTGAACTGGCCGGGCCGGCGTCCCTCGCCCGCCGGGCCGCGGTAGGCCTGCGCGATGTCGAGCCACGCGTTCGCGTCGTCGCCGACGGCGGTGACCGCGAGGTCGTCGCGGTGCCGGCGGCGGGTGACGAGCAGGCAGAAGTCCTCGGCGGGGCCGGTGATCCGCTGCTCGGCGGTGGCCGGGCCGAACTCCCACGTGCCGCCCTCCGGGGCGGTGAGCTCGTAGCGGAACGTCACGTCCGGGGTCTCCAGGCCGCGCGCCTGGTAGCCGAACTCCCAGGTGAGGGTGGCGAACCAGGCGAGGTGCCAGAGCCGGTCGGTGCGGATGCGGGTGATGCCGAGCGCGTCGGCGATGTCCTGGCCGTGCGCGAAGGCCTCCATGAGGCCGGCGGAGGCGAGCACGGCCGGCGGCAGCGGGCGCACGAGCCAGGGCACCGGCCGGTCCGGCGGTGCGGCGGCGAGTGCCTTGATCGAGGCGTCGCGCTCGGCGCGGAAACGGTTGCGCAGCACCTCGGGCGGGTCGTTGCGGAACTCGGCGAGTGCGCCGTTGACCACGGCCTCGAAGTTCGCGGCGGAGACCTTCGAGGTCATCGCCTTGAACGTCTCGGGGTCGGACGCGGCGGTGCCGGCGAGCCGGTAGATGAAGGCGAGGTGCGCGACCTGGTCGGCGATCGTCCACCCGGGCGCGGGCGTGGGCCTGGTCCAGTCGGCGTCGGACAGGCCGTCGAGCAACTGGTCGACCTCGCCGGCTTCCGCGGTCAGGTCGGCGATCACGTCCCGCTGAGTCACGCGCTTGTCCTCTCGCCCGGTTGGCAGGTCTGTTATCAGGATGGCGGGGCGGGGAGGCGGTGTCTTATCCGCCGATGCCGTGCCGGCTGGAGGCGTAATGGACCGGGCCCGGCTCCGGTGGCAGGGTGGGCGTCGTGACCGATCACGCCGGGCGGCTGGCCGAGCGCCGGGAGGAGACGGTCCGGCTGCTCGCCTCGTTGCGCCGGCGGCTGGACGGGATCATCGAGGGCTCGGCGTGGTCCACCGACGACGACGAGCACGACCCGGAGGGCGTCACCGTCGCGTTCGAGCGGGCCCAGGTGGCCGGGCTGGTCGAGCAGTCGCGGGCCGAGCTGAGCGCGCTCGACGCCGCCGCGGCGCGGCTCGCGGACGGGACCTACGGCACCTGCGCGCGCTGCGGGCAGCCGATCGCCGACGAGCGCCTCGACGCGCTACCCGCCACCACCACCTGCATCCGCTGTGCCGACCGGCGCTGACAGCCGCCGCAGGATCAGGTCGGCCACCCGGTCGGCCGCGACGTCCACGCAGACGTCGACCAGTGGCCGGTGCCGCCAGGGTGCCGGGGCCGCGTCGTCGGTGTCGCCGAGGCTGGGCCAGGTCTTGCCGCGGCCGAAGCCCTGCGTCTCCACCCGGACCGGCCAGGGCGACACCGTGAACAGTGCCGGGTCGAGCAGGTAGGCGACCGCGGTCGGGTCGTGCGCGTAGATGCCGTCGAAGCCGTTGGTGGCCGCGAAGAACTCGCGGTACAGCCGCAGCGCGCGGGCGAGGTGGCGGCCGGCGGGTGTCGGGACCGACGTGAGCCGGTCGAGGTCGGTGCCGTGCAGGCGCACCTTGTGGGTCACGTCCAGGCCGACCATCGTGACCGGCCAGCGGGCGCCGAACACGACGTCGGCCGCCTCGGGGTCGTTGTGCATGTTCGCCTCGGCCGCCGGGGTCGCGTTGCCGGGGACCAGCGCGTTGCCGCCCATCACGACCACGCGTGCCACCTGCGTGTCGAGGTCCGGGCGCAGCCGCAGCGCCAGCGCCAGGTTCGTCAGCGGGCCGACGGCCAGGATGGTCACCTCGCCGGGGTTCGCCGACACCGTGCGGCACAGGAACTCCGCGGCGCTCTCCGCGATCGGCGACCCGGTGGGCGGCGGCAGGGGAGCGCCGTCGCCCATGCCGTCCACGCCGTGGATCTGGGGGACCGGGCCGAGGTAGGGCGTGGCGATCGGGTCGGCGGCGCCGCGGGCGACCGGCACGTCGGTGCGGCCCGCGACGTCCAGCAGCACGAGCGCGTTGTGGGTGGCGACGTCGATCGCGCAGTTGCCGAACACCGTGGTGAGGCCCAGGATCGACAGCTCGGGTGACGCGGCCGCCAGCAGGATCGCCATCGCGTCGTCGATGCCGGGGTCGGTGTCGATGACGATCTTCACGACGCGTGCTCCGCGAGCAGGGCCGCGAACTGCTCGGCCGGCATGGTCTCGATGCCGAGCTCGGTGGCCTTGGCGGCCTTCGAGCCGGCGCCCTCGCCGACGACCACGAGGTCCGTCTTCGCGGACACCGAACCCGCCGCGGTGCCGCCCAGCCGTTCGACGGCGTCGTTGCTCTCGGTGCGGTTGGCGAGTCCCGGGACGGCGCCGGTGACGACGACCTTCATGGGGCTGCCGTCGGGTTTGCGCAGCGGCAGCGCGGGCGCGTCCGCGGGTGGGTCGCCGGACGGCTCGGTGTCCGGCTCGGTGGTGTTGACGCCGCGGGCGATCAGCTTCTCGATCACCGGGCGGTAGTCGGCCAGCTCGGCGGCGATCGTGACCGCGCGCTCCGGGCCCACGCCTTCCACCCGCTGCAGGTCCTCGACCGACGCGTCGAGCAGCGCCTGCATCGTGCCGAACGAGCGGGCCAGCCGGCGGCACATCGCCCGCCCGGCCATCCGCATCCCCAGCCCGGTGAGCACTTTGGACAGTGGTCTGTCCTTCGCGCCCTGGATGCTGGCCACGAGCTTGCCGGCCGACACCTCGCCCATCCGGTCCAGGGTCACGAGGGTGGGCACGTCGAGGTCGAACAGGTCCGCCGGGTCGGTGACGAGCCCCGCGCCGACGAGCTGGTCGATGATCTTGCCGCCCAGGTGCTCGATGTCCATCCCGTCGCGGGTGGCGAAGTAGGCGAGTGTCTGGCGCGCGCCGCAGACCCGGCCCTGCACGCACCGCCACCGCTTCTGCGTGCGGTCGATCTCGCCGCCGCAGCGCGGGCACTGCGTCGGCGGCTCGAACGGCACCGCGTCCGCCGGCCGCTCGTCGAGCTTGGCGCCGGTGATCTCCGGGATCACGTCGCCGGCCCGGCGCACGAACACGGTGTCGCCCACGCGCACGTTGCGCCGCACCAGGTCGCCGAAGTTGTGCAGGGTCGCCGAGACCACGGTGACGCCGCTGATCTGCACCGGCTCGAGCACCGCGACCGGGGTGATCACGCCCGTGCGACCCACCTGGACGTCGATGTCGAGCAGCGTGGTGGTCCGGGTGTCGGTGGGGAACTTGTAGGAGATGCCCCATCGCGGTGCGCGGCTCGACGAACCGGCCGCGTCCCGGTCGGCCGGGCTGTCCGCCTTGACGACCGCGCCGTCCACCCCGAACCCGAGGGTGAGCCGCGACTCCGTGAGCCGGGCGACGGCCGCGACCACCTCGTCCATCGACGTGCATGTGGCCATGCCGGCCGGCGAGCCGAGCGTGGTGGCCACGCCGAGGCGGTCCAGCTCCGCCATCGCCGCCGAGTGCGGCAGGTCCAGGCCCGCGACGGCGTAGGCGATGAACGACAGCGGCGCCGCGTAGACCCGCTGGTCGGCGCGCAGGGTGCCGGCCGCGGCGCTGCGCGGGTGGGCGAAGGCGGGCTCGCCGTGCCCGACGCGCAGGTCGTTGGCGGCGGAGAAGTCGGTCTCGGTCATGAAGACCTCGCCGCGGACCTCCACGGTCACCGGCTCGGCCAGCCGGGCCGGCAGCCCGGCCGCGCGCCGGGCGATGCGGGTGACGTTCTCGCCCGCGACCCCGTTGCCGCGGGTGGCGACGAGGGTGAGCGCGCCGTCGACGTAGCGGGCGGCGATGGCGAGGCCGTCGATCTTGGGTTCGACCGTGTAGGTGGCGACCGGGTGGCCGAGCAGCTTCTCGAGCCGGACGGCCCACCGGCGCAGGTCGTCGGAGCCGAAGACGTTGTCCAGCCCCAGCATCGGGGTGCTGTGCACGACGTCGCCGCCGATGGGCACGCCGGCCGCGACGGTCTCGGTCGGCGTCCCCTCGACCGTCCACTCCGGACGGACCGCCTCGGTGGCGGCCACCCGGGCGAGCAGCGCGTCGTAGGTGGCGTCGTCCATCCGCAGGTCGGCGCCCTGGTAGTAGGACACCGCCGCGGCGCGGATGTCCGTGATCGCGGCGGTGTAGTCGGTGGGGGTGTCGAACGGCACCGCGTGCGCCGGATCGACGACCGGCGCGGCGCCCGGGTCCAGGGTGTCGACCATGGCAGCAGGTTACGGCTGGGGGAGCTGCTCTGGCGACCTTCCGGGTTGCCCGATGTGCACGATGCCGAACGAGTCGAAGCAGTTCACCCGGATCTTCAGGACGAGGTCGTCCTTGACGATCACGTACATCTCGTTGGGCCGCTGGAAGTCGTCCACGATGCGGTACCGGCGGAACAGCGATCCGTCCTGCATCGCGAACAACGCCTTGTAGATCGCGTTGCGCTGCGACTGGAGGGCCGCCTGCGACCACTCGTCGAGGACGTCGAGACCGGTCTCCATGCGGAAGGTGGTTCGCGGGATCGTGCCGCCGAGCTCAGTGTTCTCGTTCATGGTGTGCGCCTATCTGACCGGGGGGCAGTAATCCATAACACCGTTGTTACTACCTAAGATAGACGCGTTATATAACACTGTCAACACCTCGGTCATGGCACCACCACGCCAGCGCACGTACGAAGTCGGGTCCCGCATCGCCGCAGCTCAGCGGGGGCGGACAGCACAAAGCCCGGGCCCATCACGGGGCCCGGGCTCTGTCTCAGCTGGGTGCGGCCGATCAGCCGGCCGTCGGCTCGACGGGCGAGGTGGGCGGGCTGAACGGCCCCCACGTGAACGCCGGCAGCCACCGGTGCGAGCCACGGTCCCAGTCCAGGCCGGTGATCTGGTCCTGGGTACGCCGGCCGGTGAGCGAGCGGTACAGGTCGTAGCGGTCCGCGGTCACCGTCGCCGCCGGCTCGCCGTCCCCGACCGTCCACTGCGTTGTCCCGGTGGACAGCCGCAGCGCCGGTAACGCATGCGCCGCCACCCCCGCCGCGAAGCCGGTGGCCAGGACCTCGAACGAGCCGGCGAAGGCGGGGTGCTCGCCGGGCAGCGGCGCGCCGATCGCGTACCGGATGTCCAGCTCGTGGGTGAACGCGTCGGTCACCAGCAGGTTGCCGGCCCGGTCGCCACGCTCGGACAGCAGCAGGTCGGCCTCGCCGCCGAGCCGGTCCCACGCCTCGAGCAGCTCGGCCACGCCCATGTCCGCCGACGAGGACGGGTGCGTCGCGGGCCAGCCGGACATCCGGCCGATGGCGAGCGCCGCCGAGCCGGTCAGGTGGGCGAGCAGGTCGCGCAGCGTCCAGCCCGGACACGCGGGCACGGCGGGGTTCTCCTCCTCGCGCGCCACCGACAGGACCGCGAGCGCGCTCTGCCGCACCTCGCGGTAGGCGTCGTGGTTGGCCGTGCGGTCGCCACGCAGTGTCGGCCGACCCATCTCGTACAGGCGCGCGTCCATGCCCAACCCCCAGGGGTGTGTCTACAGTGGAACGTTGACGTGTCCGCGCGCGGCCAGGCCGGCCGCGCGCTCGGACAGGTGGCCGGACCGGTGCAGCCAGGCGACGGTGTCCGCGAAGGTCTGGGTGACCGGCCGCGCGGCGATGCCGCCCGTCGGCGCGGTCTCGCTGACCCGGGTGGCGCAGGCGCACGTGTAGATCGCGCCGTACTCGGCCGGCACGTGCCACGGCCAGACCCGTTGCAGCAGGCCCGCGAGCGCCCCGACGGGCAGCATCGCGCGGGCCGGCAGGTGCACCGCGGGCAGCGCGCGGCCGGTGACCTCGCGCAGCGCACGCAGGTACTGCCGGGTGGTCAGGTAGCGGCCGGGACCGAACACGCGGTCCGGCCCGGTGCCGGTGAGCAGCGACGCGTGCACGGCCGCGGTGTCGCGGACGTCGCCGAGGGGGAACCCGCCGAGCGGCCAGATCGGGGTCAGCCCGCGCAGGACGTCGCGCAGCCGGCCGGTCTGGTCGCCGATCCGGGGGTCGTGCGGGCCGAGCAGTCCGGGCGGGTAGGTGATCGCCACCGGTGCGCCGTCGGCCTGGTGGCGGCGGGCGACCCGCTCGGCCGCGGCCTTGCTGGCGAGGTAGGGCTCGCGGGCCCGGCCGACCGGCGAACCGGGCTCGAGGGGACGGCGGCGCGAGGGGAAAAGTGCTGCCACGCTGGAGACGTAGACGGTCCGCGCGACGTCCGCCAGCCGGGCCTGCGCGAGCACCACCTCGGTGCCGAGCTCGTTGGTGCGCAGCATCTCCCCGCGCCGGCGCGGGTCGAACGAGTACACCGACGCCGCGTGCAGCACGGCGTCCGCGCCGCGCACGGCCCGCGCCACGCTCGCCTCGTCCAGCACGCTGCCGCGGACCACCTCGACCGCGCCCGGCGGGATGCCGAGCGGGTTCAGTGCGGCATCCGCAGTGGACTCCTCGCGGACGAGGAGCCGGACGCGGTGGCCGCTGCGCAGGATCGCGGCGACCGAGTGGGCGCCGACGAACCCCGTGCCGCCCGTCACGCACACGAGCATGCGAACTCCTTGTCCGGCAAGGAAACGGTGGACCGGAGCGGGGTCACGAGGCACCGACCGCCAGGAGGTCGTGGCGCCGGCTGTACGGGGCGAGTGCCGTGCGCAGGGGGGCGGGGACCGGGGTGGGCACCGTGTCGTGGTTGGGGCCGCGCATGCACCCGATCCGTTGCCGGCCCCGGGCGACGAGGTACTCGGTCCCGCCGGAGATCTTCACGTAGTCGAAGCCGAACTGGACCTGGGTACGGGTCAGGTCCTCCAGCCGCATGCGCACCGACAGCTCGTCGAAGGCGGCGGTGTCGGCGAAGAACTCGCATTCCGCCTGGAGCGTGAACATCTTCAGGTCGTCGCGCAGCTCGGCCAGCACCTCGGGAGCCTTCTCCCACAGGAACATCTCGCGGCACCGCCCCTGCCAGCGCAGGTAGTTCACGTAGTAGACGTTGCCGACCAGATTGGTCTCCTCGAACCCCACGGTGTGGCGGATCTCGTAGTACCCAGCCATGTCAGCTCCTCTCCCGACGGCACGGCGAAGATCCTCACGGAGGGGCAGGAAATCAGGCGGACGCCACCGGTGATATCGGAATACAGCCTGCAACAGGGCGGTTGGCCGCGCCTACTCCCTGTGTGCGGTGCCGGTGCGGGCCAGGTCTCGGCCGCATTCCAGGAGATTCCGGAAACGACCGGCGGCCTTACGCTGCGATAACGGTGTACGGCTGAAATGAGCTGACTAATGCGAGCTGACATAAAAGTACTCGGCGCACTGGAGGTCGCCTTCGACGGCGTCTCGGTGGTGCCGACGGCGAGCAAACCGCGCCAGCTCTTGGCGATGCTCGCGATGAACGTCGGGCATGTCGTGACCACCTCCGCGCTGATGGAGGAGCTGTGGGGCACCAGTGCGCCGCGCAGTGCCCCCAGCACGCTGCAGACCTACGTGCTGCACGTGCGCAAGCTGATCCGCAAGGCGCTGCCCGACGATCCGGAGGCGGCGCGCGAGGTGCTGGCCACCAAGCACACGGGCTACGTGCTGATGGTCGACCCGGAGCTCGTGGACCTGGTGCGGTACGACAAGCTGGCCGCGTCGGGCCGGGCGGCCGGGATGGCGGGCGACTACGTGCGCGCCGAGCGGCTGCTGTCCTCGGCGCTCGCGCTGTGGCGCGGGCCGGTGCTGGTCGACGTGGCGGCCGGGCCGCAGCTGGAGATCGAGGCCATGCGCCTCGCCGAGAGCCGGCTGACCGACCTCACCCTGCGCATCGACGCGGACCTCTACCTGGGCCGGCACCACCAGCTGCTCGGCGATCTCGCCGCGCTCTGCGCGCGCCACCCGTACATGGAGAACTTCCGCGCGCAGTACATGCTCGCCCTCTACCGGTCCGGGCGGCCGGGGCAGGCGCTGGAGGTCTACCACGAGATGTGGGCGGCGATCCGCGACCAGCTCGGCGTCGACCCGTCGCCGCGGCTGCGCCAGCTGCACCAGGCCATGCTCTCGGGCGACCAGCTCATCGACGACCCGCGCTGCATGATCAACACCTGGGCACCGGACGTCATCGCCGGCTAGGCGCGCGACTTCATCCCGTCGTATCCGATCGCGCCCGGGCGCGACCGACGATTCTGGAGGTTGGCATGCCGGCGTTTCTCGGCACCCTGCGCAGGTTGGCGCTCACGCCGACGCTGCGTTCCGTCACATTCGCCCATCGCAAGTTCCCGGGCGCGGACTCACCGGCGGCCGGGCATCTCGAGTCGGTTCCGCAGTCGGTGATCTGCGGTTTCGAGTGGGGCATCGAGCACCGCACGCTGTGGGACGTGGAACGGCGACTCGAGGCCGTGTCGCCGGACAACCGCGGGTTCGCCTACGAAGGCGCGGCGATGGCGTTCGCGGTCCGCGACGCGATGGCGGGCGGGCGCGGCACGCGGACCAAGGAACTGCTGGAGGGTCCCGGGCTGCAGCACATCTTCCTCACCTACATCGGCATCGGCTTCGCCATGGCGCGGCTGCCGCGCGTCCTGTGGCGCTCGATCATCCCCGACCTCGAGGGCGTGCCGTTCTTCCCGACGATGACCTGGCTCGCGGTGGACGGCTACGGGTTCGACCGCGCCTACTTCCACACCCGCCACGTGGTCGACGAGCAGCGGCCGTTCAAGCCCTACCCGTGGACCGGGCGCCCCGACTACTTCGGCCGGGCCTGCGACCAGGGTGTCGGCCGGGCGCTGTGGTTCATCCACGGCGCGCGCCCGGGCCCGGTGGCCGACGCGGTGGCGGCGTTCGCGCCGGAGCGCCAGGCCGACCTGTGGAGCGGCGTCGGTCTCGCCGCCACGTTCGCCGGCGGCTGCTCCGCGGAGGGACTGGCGGAGCTTCGTACGGCGGCGGGCCGCTACGCCGACGAGGTGGCGCTCGGCTCGGTGTTCGCCGCCACCGCCCGTGCGGCCGCGACCCACGTGCCCGAGCACAGCAAGCTCGCTGTCGAGGTGTTCACCGGCGGAACGGTCGAGGACGCGATCATGCTCGCGGCCACCACCGCGGTCGAGCAGGAGGATCCCGGTTCGAGCGCGGACCCGCTGTACGAGGTGTGGCGCGCGCGCATCCGCAACCATTTCGAGCCCATCGCCAAGGCGGCGTGATCCGCGCGGATCCGCTGCCCACAAAGAAAAGGAGCTCCGCCCGTGGGCGGAGCTCCTTTCCTTATGGGGTTGGTCAGGCTCCCGGCAGGGCGGCGCGGTCAGCCCTCCCGGAAGCCCATGCCTGGGCGGTCCACATCGGCTGGTCCAGCTGCGCGAGCAGCGCCGGCGGGTCGAAGATCCGCCGCGGCCGCAGCCACAGGTCCACGTTCTGCGTGCGGCCGCCCTGCGGGCGCGGCCGGACCTCCACCGGACCGAACGTGGCCACATAGGTCTGGCCGGGATCCGGCTCCGCGTCACCGAGCTCGGCCGAGTAGGCCATCAGGTACCAGGTGCCGTCCGGGACGTCGGTGAGCATGAACGGGCCCGCGCCCGTCCGCGTGGTGTGCCGCACCGGCGTGCCCTGCGCGATGCGGTCCGGGAACAGGCCCACCACGACCCGGCCCGGCTCGCACGCCGGCGGCCGCCACACCTGACCGTGCACAGTGGACACACCGGCGGGGACGGGCGCCTCGGGGGCGGCCATGGTCGCCAGCGGTGACACGTAGCCGCGCTGCTGGCGGTACTCGGTCGGCGAGACCCCGACGCTGCTGCGGAACCGCGAGCTGAACGTGCCGATGCTGTTGTACCCCACCAGGTGGCTGATGTCGGCGACGGTCATCGACGTGGTCACCAGCAGTCGCTTGGCCTCCTGCAGGCGCAGCGCGGACAGGAACCGGCCGGGCGAGATCCCCGTCACCCGCTGGAAGATCCGGGAGAAGTGGAACTTGCTGAACATCGCGGTACGGGCCATGTCGTCAATGGTGATCTGCTCACCCAGGTTCTCGTGCATGGCGCGGATGACGCGCTCTACGGACTTTTCGATGATTTCATCCATGACGTGGCACCACTCGGGAGAAGGGCTCGAAATTATTCGGCTGATTTGAAGGTAGGTTTGCCGAAAATTGCTGGCAACCGGTCTGCAGGCTGGGTCGATATCGCCACTACCACTGGGTCAACTGTGGTCAAGGGGCGTTCAAGTCCTGGCTGAATGCGCAGGTCAGCGCGCTCCACGCGGGATACAGGGCCGCGCGAGGAAGTGGGCACGGGAGAAGATGCCGTTGCCTTCGAGGTCGCGAAGAATTTAGCCGATCGCAGAGTTCCCGGCTTGTTCGAAAATGCGGAGGAAATGGTGGCGTTCGGCGCTTCCGACGAACGGATCGGCACGATGAGCCGGTCCGCCGCGTCCGCGCCGCGCAGCGCGCCCGGAGCCGCCGTCACCCTCAGTGAGGGCTCGTCCTGTCAGTCCACAATGGACACTGATGGAGTATTGAGCTATGCACCGTGGTATGCGAGCCTGAGCTGTCACGGGACGGCCGAGGCGGATACATACCCGTCGGTTTCTGGGAGGTAGTGGATGTCGTCGCTCGAGGTACCAGGGTTGGACGTCGCCGGGCGGGTCCGCGCCCGCGACATCCAGATGGCCGGGGTCGCCGACGTGCGCCGCAGGGTGCTGATGATCTCGGGTGCCATCGACGCCGTCGACTACGACGTGTCCGTGTCCATCAACCTCCCCGAGCCCGGCCGCTGGCAGATCATCAAGTCCGAGACCAACCTCACCGACCAGACCTGGGTCGCGATGCAGGTCACGACCGACGAGGACACCCACTTCGTCGAGGGCGGCGACGCCATGGTGATGTCCCGCCAGTTCGCCAAGTCCTTCCTCACGCCCGACATGCGCAGGCTGACGTTCTTCGACGGCGAGGTCCGCCCCGGCGAGGCCGTGCTCAAGGTGTTCGAGATCGAGACCGAGGCCCGCCGGCCGGCGTACGCGCACGCCCGGTACAGCCCGGTGTCCGCGGACAGCGCGGAGCGCTCCGAGGAGCTGTTACAGCAGATGGTCACCGACGGCATGCCGCAGCGGCCGACCATCGAGGTGATCGTGCCCGTCACGGTCATCGGGTGACCCGGTTCCTGCCGCACCCCGACCTGCTCGACTCGCCCCGGCACCGGGACTGGCCGAGCTACCCCGCGCCCCGGCTCCCGGAGCGGGCGGGCGGCCCGCCGGAGACGGCCGACGTGGTCGTCGTCGGCGCCGGCCCGGCGGGCCTGGCGGTCGCCGCCGCCCTGTGGCACCTGGGGGTGCACGACGTCGTGCTCGTCGACCGCGACGGGCGCCCGGCCGGCCGGTTCCTCGACCGGATCGACCGGCTCGACCAGCGGGTGCTGCGCTCGCCCTACGAGCACCATCCAGGGGTCGAGGGCTACCGCGACTGCGAGCTGCGTGACTTCGCCCGGATGCACTGGGACCGGCTGACCCCGTTGGAGCGCCGGGAGATCCGCATGTCGCAGGCCGGGCACCGCTCGGTGGTGCCGGTCGACGTCTTCGACGCGTACTGCCGGCACACCGCCGCCATCCACCGGGTGCCCGAGCGGCTGTGGCCGGGCGAGGTCCGGTCGCTGGCCAGCGGCGCGGACGGCGTGACGGTGTGCGGCACCGGGGCGGACGGCCGCGAGTTCGAGATCGCCGCGCGGTTCGTCGTGCTGTGCCAGGGCGAGGAGCGCCGCGCCGCGCCCGCCGGCGTGGTGGTCCGGCGAGCGCCCGGCCGCGGTGTCGTACTGGGACGAGCCGGTGCCCGGCGGCGGCGCGCGCGAGGTCGTCGTCGGCGCCGGGCTGACCGCGCGCGCACCTGGTCCGCAACGCGCTGGACGCCGGGCGGCGGGTGGACTGGGTGCTGCGCGAGGAAGCCGAGCGCTACCAGTGCTCGGACGTCAACGCGTCGTTCTTCCGGGCCGAGGGCCGGGCCCGCTTCGACGGCGTGCCGTGGGCGGACCGGCTCGCGCTGATGGCCCGCGAGCGGCGCGCGTCGGTGATGTTCGAGTTCCGCCCGCTGCTGGGCGCGGCGGAGGCGGACGGCCGGCTGACCGTGCACCGCGGCGCCCCGGTCACGGCGGTGACCGACGGGGCGGTCGAGCTCGGCGGCGGCCGGCTGGTGGCCGGCGACCACGTGACGCTCGCACTGGGCACCGTGCCGTCGACCGGCGGCGGGCTGCTGGCGGCCGAGGCGGTCGGGGAGCGGGACGGCTGGCCGGACCTCGACGAGCGCACGCTGTGCCTACGCGGCGCGCCACGGGTGTTCGTGGCCGGCGCGGCCACGTGCATGGTGCTCGGCCCGGCCGGGCGCAACATCGACGGCCACCGCGTCGCGACGGCCCGCATCGCGGCGAGCGTCGCCGCGGGTGTGCGGGACCGGGCGGTGGCGCATGCCTGACGAGTACGACACGGTGTTCTCCCTCCCTTCCGTCGACGAGGATCCGGACACCGAGCTCGGCGTCCTGCTGATGGGGTTCGGCGCCGGAGCGGCTGCTCGCCGGGCTGGGGTCGCGGCGGCGGGCTCCGACGACCCTGACGACGACCCGGCCGCGGCCACGCTGCTCGTGGACCAGCTGCGCCACGGTGCCCGGCTGGACCTGACGATGGCGGCCGCGTTCACCGCCGGCGCCACCCGCTGGCGCGGCGCGCGGCCCTATCTCGAGGCGGCGGACCCAGATCCGGGTCTCCGCTCGGCCGCCCTGCGCCGGCTGTGGGCCGCGGCCCTGACCGCCGTCGGGAACGCCGGGCTGACGCTCGGCCACGCCGAACGCGTGTACCTGGCGGCCTGCTGGCTGCGCCGCGCCGAGATCGACCGAGCCGTGGAGGACGACCGTGGCACACCTGAGCTCACTGACTGACGACGCCGTGCTGATGGACGTGTTCCGGGCCTACCCGGAGACGTCCCGGCCGCTGCTGGACTACCACGAGGTCGTGATGCGCGGGCCGTCCCCGTTCACCGCCGGCGAGCGCGAGCTGATCGCGGCGTACGTGTCGGGCCTCAACTCGTGCGGCTACTGCCACGGCGTGCACACGGTGACCGCCGAGGCGTGCGGCGTCGAGGCCGGCGTCGCACCCGCGGCCGTCGCCGACCTCGACACGGCGCCGGTCGACGAGCGGCTGCGGCCGCTGCTGCGCTACGTCGCCAAGCTCACCCGCGCACCGTCGTCGGTCACCCGCGCGGACGCCGACGAGGTACGCGCCGCCGGCTGGTCCGACCGCGCCCTGCACGACGCGATCATGGTGTGCGCGCTGTTCAACTTCATGAACCGGATGGTCGAGGGCCACGGCATCACCGCCGGCGCGGACTACTTCGAGAAGTCCGGCAGGCGCCTGGAGGAGCTCGGCTACGCGGGCCTCGCCCGCCTCGTCGACTGACCCACCGCCGCCGCACCGCCGGCTTGCCTTCGGCCCGGCGGGGGCGCAACCTCGGGACATGAACCCCGCGCTGCGGCTGACCGTGTTCGTCGGCGAGTTCGACCGGTGGCACCACAAGCCGCTGTATTCGGAGATCGTGCATCGCGCGCACGCGGCGGGCCTGGCGGGCGCGACGGTGTTACGCGGCCTGGAGGGCTACGGCGCGTCGAACCACATCCACACCACCCGGATCCTGTCGCTGTCCGAGGACCTGCCGATCGTGATCGTCATCGTCGACGAGGAGACCAAGGTCCGCGCGTTCGTCCCGGTGCTTGACGAGCTGATCACCGAGGGAATGGTGATCCTGGACCCGGTGGAGGTGATCCGCTACGTCGGCCGCCGGGTCGCTTCCTCATGATCGGGTTGCGCATTCTGCGAGAACCGCCGGGCCCGTCGATGCGCATACCGTGTGGCTGAGCATCAGCGAGCCCAGGGAGGGCAGATGACCGGCCGGCCGATCCGTACCGCGTGGCGGTTCGCGGTGTGCCGGCCGTCCGCCGGGCGACTGTCCGAAAGGGACGGTCAGCCGGCGGCGGGGTCGCGCAAGCACACGGACATGCCGGGTGCCGGCCTCGCCGGGGTGCGGCGGGCCGGCGCCTGTCCTGCCGGGCGGGGTCCGGGCCCGGCGTGGGGTGCGTGACCCGTCAACCGTTGACCGCGAAATTGAGATCGTCCATCACGGCGTGGCCGGTCAGGATGGCGCGCTGCAGCGACCGGACCCGGGGCGAGGGCTCGACCGCGAGCTGGTCCATCATGTCCGCCCGCAGCCGCCGGTAGGCCTCCAGCGCCTGGCTCTGCCGACCGGACCGGTAGAGCGCCACCATCTGCTGTGCGCAGAAGTTCTCGAGCAGGGGATGCCTCGCGCACAACGTCGCGAGCTCGCCCAGCAGCTGGTGGTGCCGGCCCAGTTTCAGGTCGGCCTCGATACGCAGGTGCAGGTCACCGAGCCGGTTCTCCTCCAGCCGCATGGCCTCGATGGCCAGCAGCGGGCCGGTCGGCACGTCGGCCAGCGCGGGACCACGCCACAGCTGCAGCGCGGCGCCGAGCGCGCGGGACGCGGTCTCGTGGTCGCCCTCGTTGACCGCGTGCCGGCCGGCTGTCGACAGCTGGTCGTAGCGGACGGCGTCCACGTCGCCGGGCTCCACGTTGAGCAGGTAGCCGCCCCGGCGGGTGATCAGGATGTCCTTCGAGGTCACGTCGCCGTGGCCGCTGAGTGCGTTCTCGAGCTTTCTGCGTAACTTGAGAATGTAGGTGTGCAACGTGGTCACACCGCTGCGCGGAGGTTGGCAGTCCCAGATTTCCTCGGTCAGCGCGGACACGGTGACGACGTGGCCGGCGTTGAGCGCGAGCATCGCCAGCAGCTGGCTGGGCTTACTCGCGGTGGGAACTATCGAGACGCCGCCGACGGACACCTCCAAGGGGCCGAGTACTCTGATCTCTGTTCGCATGTCAATTCTCGATTCTCAATGCATCTCGGATCTGCGTCATCACATGACAATGCCCACCGCACGTCACCGGTGGGCGGGCATTTTCCGGGCACACTTCGTCCACAGAAAGCGTGACAGATTGCTTGCGCGACTGTCAACCAGCACGCGCGGAGTTGTTCGAGGAATTCTGAAAATGCGCTGGGACCAGGCCCAAACAGGGCCGATAGAATAACGATAGAATTGCCGGGACTGGCACGTCCCGGCAATTTCGTGAATTGTGCCGAACATCGTCTTCCCCCAATATTCGCGGTCGGCTACCGGCCAAGCACACTTCCCCCGCGTTCGACCAGCAGGGCGTACAGCTCGTCGAGGTCGTACTCGGCGCGACCGGGCCGGCCGTAGCGGGTGAGCTTGCCTCGGCTGGCCCACTTCCGGATGGTCGCCTCCGGCACGCCCGCCGCCATGGCGGCGAGCTGGGTCGGTACCGCGCGGCGCGGCCGGGCGATGGTCATTCCGCCCCCTCGGTGCTCGCCTTGCGGGGCCCGCCCCACAGCAGCAGCCACTGGTCGGGCGTCCACACGTGCCCGGCGTCGCAGCTGACCTGGTAGGGCGGCTCGCCCTCGGCATGGCCCTCCGCGCGGACGACGCGGTCGCAGTCCGGGCGGGCGCACCGGCCGATCTCCAGCGAGTGGTCGGCGCTGGGGCGCAGCACCTCGTTCGCCGATCGGGACAGCTCGCCGAGCTCGTCCACGAGGTCGGCCGCGGACGGGTGCTCGGCGAGCCAGTTCAGGTGGATGGCGAGGAACGTGGTCAGCTGGCGGATGCTGAGCTCGTCGGGCCCGGGCACGCCGCGCTCGTTGGACACCAGCGCGCACCAGGACGCGAGCACGCCGAGGATGTCGGAGCGGATCGTCACGACCGCCTCGTTCAGCGCGATCCCGCGGGGGCGGTGGCCGCTGACCCGCTCGCGCATGTGGTGGCGGCGCAGGTCGAGCATGTAGGCGCACAGCTCGTACAGCCCGGGCAGCTCGACCAGGTCCTCCTCGACCTGGTTGCGGCAGTCGGCGCAGATCATCCGGCCGGCCGCGACCTTCGGCGGGTGGGAGTCGCCGTCGTGCCGCTGGCTCGGGCACTCCGGCTCGTGACGGTGGATCCTGGGCGCCATCCTGGGCATGGCGGTCACTCCCGTCCCTGGTGAGCGTGCACGTCGAGGGCGCCGGTCACAGCGCGCGCATCTCGGTCATGCGCATCAATCTGTTCGGTCGCTCTACCCGGGCTCTATCGATCCGCTATCGACGGCCAACACCTGACCCACCGAAACCTGCCCTGAGCTGCGCAGACGTGCGCTATCGCCGAACGTCTCCCGTCACCCGGTCGGGTGGCGGGAGAGGGACGGACGTGCCTCCTACAGGCCGGGTCCGGCCGCGCGCCAGGCCCGCTGGCCGGAGGTGCTGGGCACCTCGCCGGGGAACCGGTCGGCGAGCGCCGCGCGGTAGCGGTCGCCGGACTCCCGGGACGGCTGGCCCGAGACGTGCGCCGACGGGGCCAGGTCCAGCAACGGGCCGACCGCCAGCCACGGGGCGAGGTAGATGGAGTCGGTCGGCAGCGTGCCGAGCGCGGCCTGGCGCAGGGCGGCGTTCGCGACCGTCCAGCCGGAGACGACGACGAGCGGGCCGCCGGACCGGTCCACCGTGACTCCGTGCGCGGTCGCGGCGGCGCTGACGACGCCGGCCGCGGCCTTCCCGCGCGGTGAGTCGTCGCTGACCAGCCTGATGTCGCGGATGCCCCGGCGGGCGAGGTCCGCGACGGTCCCGCGGAGCGCGCCGGCGTCCGCGTCGTCGAGTGCGTCGGCGGGGCAGGCCCCGGCGGGCGATCCCGTGGTCCCGGCGAGCGAGCGGCCGAGCAGCGCGCTCGCGCACTCCGGACCGTCGTCGCCGCGCAGCGCCGGGCGCGCGACGGCGGGGCCGGCGCCGGTGTCGACCGGCACCGAGCCGAGCTCGCCGCTGTTCCAGACCCACAGGTCACCGCGCCCGGCCGGCAGCTCGACCGCCACCCAGCCGCCGGTCGTGCCCCCGCGCGCGAGGGCCGCGGCCGGCCGGTCCTTGGCCGTGCCGACGGCCAGGTCGAACGTCGTGTCGGCAGCCGGGTCCGTGCCCTGGACGTGCACGAGGTTCCAGCCCGGCGCGTTCGGAACGACGACGACCCGCACCGGCGCCGGCCCGACCGCCACCTCGGCCGTGGCCGGGGTGCCCGGGGTCGACTCGGGTCCCCGCAGCACGACCGCCTGCGCGGCGCCCGCGACGAGCATCACGGCCAGCAGCGCCGCGGCGACCCGGACGCCGGCGGTGACGAACCGCCCGCGCGGCCGCGCGACGGCGAACCAGGCCAGCGCCACCAGCGCGAGCACCACGCCGGTGTGCAGCCCGGTCGCCGTGCCGGCGGGCGAGTCCGGACCGAGCCAGGACCGCGCGAACTCGGTCAGCGCGAGAACCGCGGCCGCGCCGAACACCCACGGCGCGAACCGGCGGACGCGGGCGACCGCCGATGCGAACCGTGCGTCTTTCGACAGGATCAGGAACAGGGGCGCCGCGAGCGCGGCGAGCAGCAGCGGCACCACCCGCACCGGCAGGTTCAGCCCGCCCGACAGGAGCAGCTCGACCACCGCCGCGCCGGCCGCGGTGGCGAGGACCACGACCGTGGCCCGCCGGCCCGGCTCGGTGAGGAAACCGCGCAGCAGCGCGAAACCCGCCACCGCGGGAACGGCGGCGAGCAACGCGATGCGCAGCACCATCGGGCCGATGCTGACCCCGACGGACAGCACGTGGTCGTGCCCCTGGGCGAGCAGCATGGCTAGACCGTCGCCGGTACGCGCACGCACGAGCACTGCATGAGCGCGCGCTCGTCCACCCGCGGGCGCAGGTGCTTGACCATCGCCACGACCATCGGCACGAAGACGATGGCGTTGTAGAACAGGTGCAGCTCGACGCGCGGGAAGACCAGCTGGGCGATGCTGGTCGGCTGCGGCTTGCCGAGCAGGAAGGCGCCGGTGATCGCCTGCACGAGCAGCAGCAGGTGCTCGAAATGGTGCCACACCTGGATCCACATGGCGGCGTTCCACCAGGTCCTCGCCCGGCCGACGAAACCGTGTCGCAGCATCACGAACGCCACCAGCATGACGACCGCGAACCCGTAGTGCAGCCACTCCGACTTGACCAGCCACGGGAAGATCAGCCCGACGAAGCCGCCGGCCTTCGGGCGTGGCCAGCCCAGCGCGTAGATCTGCACGGCCTGCGCGATGTGCTCGACCCAGTGCAGGACGACCACCGCGAGGAAGACCATCAGCGCCGCCTTGTGGTGGCGCGTGTTCAGCAGGCCACCGGGACCGGTCCAGCGCTTCTCGCCGACAACCGCAGAGGTCATGCTGCACTCCTCGTGACTCAGGGGCCACTCATCGTGACAGCCCTGCCGGTGTGCCGACAGGGCTGTCAGGGTGTGGTTGGCCGGGATTTCTCAGGCGTTCGCCGGCGCCGGGGCCGGCATCTTCGGCAGCTGGAACAGGTCGACGAACTGGGTGAGCAGCGCGGGGTCTCCGGTCACCGTCACCTGCCCGCCGGCCAGCGCGTCCTCGACGCTCAGCTCGTGGGCGAGCATCTTCTTCAGCAGCCGGCCCGGCTTGATCACCAGGTCCGCGCCCGGCAGCGGGCCGGGGTGCACGGCGAGGTCGCCGTGGTCGATGACCGCGCTCAGCACGATCTCGCCGATGTGCAGCTCGTAGCTGACGACCAGCTCGCTCGCGGCCTCGTGGCGGAACGTCGCGCGCAGGGCGACCATCAGCGAGTCCTCGGTGACGATGTCCTCGGGCCGCGGCTCGTCGAGCACCGTCGCGCCCCAGCGGCCCAGCGCCAGCAAGGTGTCCTCGAGGGCGCGGCCGAACTCGGTGAGCTCGTAGTGCAGGGACTCGCCCTCGGGGGTGTCCGCCGTCTCGCGGATGACGCCGTTGTACTCCATCTCCTTGAGCCGCATCTCGAGCAGCTTGAGCGAGATCCGCGGCAGGCCGCTGTGCAGCTGCGCGATGGTCTTCGGGCTCACCAGCAGGTCGCGCAGGACCAGCAGCCCCCAGCGCTCGCCGATCATCTCGGCCGCGCGGGCCAGTCCGCAGTACTGGCCGTAGGTACTGCGGGTCACGCTCTGCAGCTCCGAGACGACCTCGTCGAGCGCACTGGGCTCGGATCCGTTGGTGGTGAGTTGGAAAAGGTCACTGGAGATCGTAACGCCGCCCCGGTCCATGACGACTTTCCAGCTGGATTCGCCCATTGCTCAGCGTCCTATCTGTTGGCGCGGGATGACGTATAACGGCGTTTTGCAGCAGGTCATCTCAGCAGAGATCCAAGATCGATCCTTGCGGCTCTATGGTCCAACGCACGTGGTTCGGGACGCATCTTCTGGATTGCGGCCCTACCGGCGCTGGACCGGGAAGCGATGATCACCCCGGTGGCGGAGGATCGGCTGGTCCGCCCGTAACGGATCGTCCTGGTTGGCGTGTCCAGAAGGGTGGGGTACTCCGTTCGCCCTATTCTCCGGGGAATGGTCTCGGGATGTGAGAGACTGTTTCGTCCCTACCGCGAACCGGTCGGCCCGCTCGCGTTTCGCCGACGGGCACGTCATGGCCAGGGCTCGCTGGCACACCTGAACATGGGGGGATGACGTTGGGTTTGCGACTGCTGGGCCCCCTGGAGTTCTCCGTAGCCGGCGTCGAGTTGGATCTTGGGGGATCCCGCCAGCGGGTCGTCCTGGCGATGCTGGCCCTCAACGCCAACCGGGTCACGACAGTCGAGCAGCTCATCGACGCCGTGTGGAACACCGACCCGCCGACCACGGCCCGCGCGCAGATCCAGATCTGCATCTCCGGGCTGCGCAAGGTGCTCACGGACGCGACGGCGACCGCGACCATCCGCACCCGCTCACCCGGGTACCTGCTGGAGATCCCGGCCGCCGAGCTCGACACCGCGCAGTTCACCGGCCTGGTCGAGACGGCCCGCGCGCACGTCGATGCGGACCGCAAGTCCGAGGCGGTCGCCGCCCTGCGCAGCGCGCTCGGCCTCTGGCACGGCCCCGCGCTCGCCGGCGTGCGCAGCGACCTCGTCCGCCGCGGCGCGGCGCTGCTCGAGGACTCCCGGCTCGCCGCGGTCATGGAGCGCGTCCGGCTCGACCTCGAGCTCGGCCGGCACGAGGAGGTCGTCGGCGAGCTGAGCGCGCTGGTCCAGGAACACCCGCTGCGCGAGCCGGTGCACGAGCAGCTGATGCTCGCGCTGTACCGATCCGGCCGGCAGGCCGAGGCGCTGGACGTCTGCCGGCGCATCCGTGCGACCCTCGTCGAGGAGCTCGGCATCGACCCGGGACAACGGCTGCAGCAGCTGGAGCGCGCGATCCTCAACCGCGACCCGGCACTCGACCTCACCACGGTCACGCAGTCCTCCGCGCACGCCAGGACCGCCCGCCGCGACGAGCAGCCGGCGGTCGTGCCGCGCAGGCTGCCGGCCAGCATCGGCGACTTCACCGGCCGGCACAACCAGCTCAGCGACATCAAGCGCGCGCTGTCCGACGACCCGGACGACACCAGGTACGGCACCCGCATCGTCGCGATCTCCGGCAAGGGCGGGGTCGGCAAGTCGACGCTGGCCGTCCGCGCCGCGCACGAGCTGCGCGACGTCTACCCGGACGGCCACCTCTACGGCGTGCTGGAGGCACCCGACGGCGAGGACCGCGCGGGCGCGGTGCTCGCCCGCTTCCTGCGCGCGCTCGGCGTCGACGGCGCCGCGATCCCCGAGGACGTCGAGGAACGCGGCGACATGTACCGCAGCCGGCTGGCCGGCAAGCGCGTGCTGGTCGTGCTCGACGGGGCCACCAGCGAGAACCAGGTGCTGCCGCTGCTGCCGGCCGGCCCGGGCTGCGCGGTGCTGGTCACCAGCCGGGCGCGCCTGTCCGGGCTGCCCGGCGCGCTACTTCGTCGACGTGGACGTGTTCGACGTCGAGCTGTCGCTGGAGATGCTCGGCAAGATCGTCGGCGAGGAGCGGGTGGTCGCCGAGCACGAGGCCGCGGTCGAGCTGGTCGACTTCTGTGGCGGGCTGCCGCTCGCGATGCGCATCGCCGGCGCACGTCTGGCCTCGCGCCCGCACTGGCGCCTCGACATTCTCGTGGCGCGATTACGCAACACCGCCCGCCGGCTGGACGAGCTGTCCTACCGCGGGCTGGAGCTGCGATCCAGCATCGGGCTCACCTACCGCGCGCTGCCCGCCCACGCGCAGCGGCTGTTCCGCCTGTGCGCGTTGATCACCACGCCCGACTTCCCCGAGTGGACCGCGGCCGCGCTGCTCGACATCGACGTCTACGACGCCGCGGAGGTCGTGGAGAGCCTGGTCGAGGCGCAGCTGCTGGACACCGTGCGGTACCCGGGCGAGCGGCTGCGGTTCCGCTTCCACGACCTGATCCGGGTGTACGCGGCGGAACGGCTGGACGCCGACGAGTCCGCCGAGCGAGCGCGCCGCCGCCGTGGAGCGGCTGCTCGGCGCGTGGCTGGCGCGCGCGGAGCAGGCGCACCGCCAGGAGTACGGCGGCGACTACACGATCCTGCACGGCTCCGCCCCGCGCTGGCGCCCGGTCGGCGACGACGTGAAGATCGACGACCCGATGGAGTGGTTCGAGTCCGAGCGCAGGTCGCTGGTGTCGGCCGTGCACCTCGCCGCCGAGGCGGGCCTGGACGAGATGTGCTGGGACCTCGCGCACACATCGGTGACGCTGTTCGAGGTGAAGGGCTACTACGACGACTGGCTCGACACCGCCGGGCGCGCGCTCGCGCTGACCGAGAGCACCGGCAACCGCCGCGGCCAGGCGGTCATGCAGTACTCCCTGGGCACGATGCGCATGTGGCAGAAGCGGCTCGACGAGGCGGAGCAGAACTTCGCCGCGTCGCTCGCCAACTTCGACGCCGAGGGCGACCGGCACGGCCGCGCGCTCGTGCTGCGCAATGCCGCGACCGTGGACCGGCTGCGCAACCGGGTGTCGGCGATGATCGAGAAGTACGAGGGTGCGCTCGAAGGCATGCGCGCGGTCGGCGACGTCGTCGGCGAGGCCCACGTGCTGCAGAACCTCGCGAAGGTGTGGATCGACGAGGGCGACGTCGAGCGCGCCCGCGGGCTGCTGGACCTCGCGCTCGAGCTGTGCAAGCGCGTCAACTACATGCGGGGCGAGGCCCAGGCGCTCGACCGTTTCGCCGAGTTCTACCTCGGCACCAACCAGGTCGAGCAGGCGCACCAGGCGCTGAACCGGGTGCTGCTCATCGTGCGCAACATCGGCGACCGCATCGGCGAGGCGTACGCGCTGTACCGGCTGGGCGTGGTCCGGCAGCGGACCGGCCGGCTCGACAACGCCGAGACCACGCTGCAGCACGCGCTGTCGCTGGCCCGGCGGGTCGGCGAGCGGGTGATCGAGGGGCAGTCGCTCTACGCGCTGGGCGAGATCGCGCTGGCGACCGGGATGGCGTCGGCCGGCGGCGAGTACGTCAACGAGGCCCGGGGGCTGTTCGCGGAGATCGGCTCGACCGTGTGGCACGCCAAGGCGCTGATCCTGATGTCGGATGTCTGCCACGGCCGCGGGGAGATAGAAGAGGCGCGCAAGCACATCGACGCGGCCATCGCGTTGCTGATCACCGTCGACTCGATGGAGGCCGCGCGGCTGCGCGTGCGCCTCGAGACGACGAGATCCGCGCTGCTCTCCTGCCCGTCGGCGGGGGAACAGCGCGGATAGCCGCGGGAGGCGGCTCAGTACTGCTCGATCGACTTCGTCTTGCACGGCACCGGGGCGCCCCAGCTGCAGTCAGCCACGGAGTTGGCCGGACCCGCGGTCAGCACGGTGATTCCGACGATTCCGACGACGAGGCTGGCTGCGGACACGGCGAGCTTGCGGATGATCGACATTTTGAGCGCCTCCGGCGGGTCTTTTCCAAGTCTTGCAGGGGATCCCTGCTCGAGAACCAGTCAAGAACCACTCGCAATTAGTTGATGTTCGGCGCGTTTAAGGCTCGCTATTGCCCTTCGATAGAGGGCCGATAGAGAAATTGAAGGGCTATCGACGACATTGTCGCCACGCTGTTTCGCGCGCGCGGGGAGAGGCGATTTGATGATGTCCGAGGCCATCCTGCGGCTCACCGCCGACGAGGTGTGGACCGCCCTGGAGACGATCGACCCTGTCAGCCTGCTGGCCGAGGAGCTCATCGACCGGGTCGTGGGCAACGACGCGAAGCCGCCCGGTGCGCTGTCCGAGTGGACCGACCGTCGCGCCCTCACCAACGGCACCGAGCTCGTCGTGTTCGATCACCCGGACACAGCCATCCGATGTCTGCTGCCGGCGGCCAGCCTGCGAATGGCCCGGTCGGCGGCGCTTGCCGCTCTCGCGGCCCGCGAGCTGCTCGTGCCGGGCGGGGTCACCGTGGCGGTGCTCGGCGCGTCGCGGGCGTCGGACTCGGAGCTGTCGGTGATCGCCCGGCACGTGCCGGACATCAGCCACGTCGCGGTCTTCCGTCAGGAGCAGCAGCAGTCCGACATGCCCGTCCGGCTGACCGAGCAGCTCGAGCTGAGCGGCATCCGGTTGTCGGTCATGCCGACGGTCGCCGACACCGTGTTCGGGGCCAACCTCGTGGTGACGACCGACGACGGGGACGTGCCGCGCGACATGAGCGCGCTGCGGACCAGCCAGCTGGCGCGGGGCACCGTGCTGATCAACACCACCGGGCGGGACCTGCCGACGGACCTCGTCGACCAGGTGGACGAGTTGTACGTCGACGACTTCTCGTTGCTGGAGCAGAACAAGAACCGGTACTTCGTGTCGGCGCACTGCGCCGGGCCGGCCGAGCCCCCGGGCGTCGAGCGAGCGGGCCCGCGCATCGCCGCCGACCTCGGCGAGCTGCTCGCCGGCCGCCGGACCGCCCGCGAGCACGTCGACAACGTCGTGCTGGTCGAGCTGCTGAGCGCGCGCACGCTGACCGTCCGGCTCGCCCACCAGATCCAGCAGGCCGCGATGCGCGCCGGGCTCGGCACCCGCGTCGAGCTGTGAGCTAAGGGCCCTCGGGGGCGGCTAGCTGGATGTCGTTGTTGCCGGCCCAGGTCGTGAGCTCGTCGCGCTGGATGGCGGAGGCGATCAGGCCGGGGAACTGGTCGGGCGTGCACGCGAACGTCGGGATGCCCAGCGCGGCGAGCGTGGCCGCGTTGTCGTGGTCGTAGGAGGGCGCGCCGTCGTCGGAGAGCGCGAGCAGGCACACCACCTGCATCTCGTTCGCCACCATGGCCTGCGCGCGCCGCAGCATCTCGTCGTTGTCGCCACCCTCGTACAGGTCGCTGATCAGCACGAAGATCGTGTTGCGCGGGTTGTCGATCCTGGTCTGGCAGTAGGCGAGCGCGGAGTTGATGTCGGTGCCGCCGCCCAGCTGCACGCCGAACAGCAGCTCCACGGGGTCGGTCACCAGGTCGGTGAGGTCGACGACCGCGGTGTCGAACGCCACGACCTGGGTGCGCAGCGACCGCACGGACGCGAGCACCGCGCCGAACACGCCCGCGTACACCACCGACGACGCCATCGAGCCGCTCTGGTCCAGGCACAGCACGATCTCCCGGCTCACCTGCGGCAGCCGGCGGCCGTAGCCGACGATGCGCTCCGGGATCACCGTGCGGTGCGCGGGCTGGTAGTGCTTGAGGTTGGCGAGGATCGTGCGGTTCCAGTCGATGTCGGCCGCACGCGGCCGGCTCGTGCGACCGGCCCGGTGCAGCGCGCCGGTCACCGCCTGCCGGGTGGGCTGGGCGAGCCGGCGCTCCAGCTCGTCGACGACCCGGCGCACCACGGCGCGTGCGGTCTCCCGGGACCGCTCGGGGATCGCCTGGTTGAGGCTGAGCAGCGTGCCGACGAGGTGCACGTCCGGTTGCACGGCCTCGAGCAGCTCGGGTTCCAACAGGAGCTGGCGCAGGCCCAACCGGTCCATCGCGTCGCGCTGCATGACCTGGACGACCGAGGCGGGGAAGTAGCCGCGGATGTCGCCCAGCCAGCGCGCCACCCGCGGGGAGGACCCGCCGAGCCCGCCGCGCTTCTTCTCCTCGCCGTACAGGGCGTCGAGTGTCTTGTCCCGCTTGAGATCCGCGCCGGACAGGTCCTCGCCCGTGCCGTCGGCCTCCTCGCCACCGAGGATCAGCCGCCACCGTCGCAGTCGTTCACTCATCCCAGTATCTCCAGCAACTTGGGCAGCACCCGGGCCGCGCGCTCGTGGTCCACATCGGACTCCTCGGCCTCGGTCGTGCCGGTGACGCCGCGGTCCAGCCGGCCGACCTGCGTGCCGATGCCGCGCCGCTCGGCGGGGGCGAAGTCGGCGAACGTGCGGCGCAGCAACGGAAGCAGGCGGTCGAACACCTCGCCGTCCACCCCGGTGGCCCACCGGTCGACGACCGCGAGCAGCTCCGGCTCGTGGACCAGCAGCGCGGCCTCGCCGGACAGGAACCCGTCGAGCCAGCCCGCGGCCTGCACCGCGTCCGCGGCCGGCGACAGCCGCAGGGACAGCCGCCGGCCGGCCTCGGTCACGTCGACCAGCGCCGCGTCGAGCAGCAGCCGGGTGGCACGCCCGGCGACGAGCCCGTGCACGCCGGGCTGCTCGGCCACCACGCCCAGCGCGCGCTGCCACTCGCGGCGCAGCTCGTCCTGGTCCAGCAACGCGATGCCGCGCTGCACGCCGTCCACCAGCTCGCGCACGGACGCCGCGGCGTCGTCGTCCAGCGCGGCGCACGCGGCCGGCAGCCCGACCGCCACCCGGGTGACGACACCCGCGAGCACCCGCGCCACCAGTTCGGTGTCCGCCCGCCGCACGTTGCCGTACCGGCGGACCCGGGCCATCGGCTCGACGGCGGCCATCAGCCGGGTGGTGTCGTGCTGGCGCGCGGCCCGTTCGTCCAAAGCGGACAGCACGGTGGCGAGCGCGGCCGGCAGGTCGGCCACCAGCGTCGTCTCCACCAGCTCGGCCAGCGCCGCGACGTCCGCGTCGGCCGCGCGCTGCGTGACGACCGCGGTGGCCGCCTGCTCGATCGTCGTGCCGTAGCCGGACGCCTCGATCAGCGCGACCTCCAGCTCCGGGCGCCACTCGAGCGCCCACGCCTCCCGGAACGTGCCGCGCGTGCGGCCCACCTCGGCCGGCCGGCCCCACGGCACGTCCAGCAGCAGCAACCGGTGCAGCAGCTTCGAACGGCCCAGGTGCGACTCGGTGCGCAGGTCGAGGTCGAGGGTCTGCTCGGCCGCGCTCTGCCGCATCCGCAGGCTCTTGCGGGTCGCGGCGAGGTCCCGCGCCAGCGGCACCATCGGGGTGTCGGCCGGGACGCGGCCGAGGATGTCGCCGACCAGGAGCTTGCGCGACACCAGCCGCATCGGCACCGGCGAACCGCCGCCCAGCACGGCCTGCGCGGACTCCATCACCTCGGTGAGCCCGGGCAGCGGCCGGTCGCGCAGGCCGGCGAGCGCGTACGCCAGCCGCACCGCCTCGATCACGGCCGCCGACGACACGTCGTGCCGCTCCCCGCGCAGCAGCCGCGCCACCCGCACCAGCCAGCGCGGGACGATCTCGTCCGGCGCGGTGAACAGGTGGTGGTACCAGCCGGGCGAGTCGATGCCCGCGCCGTAGCCGCTGGCCCGCGCCAGCCGCGTGGACGTCCACGGCACCCAGGTGGCCGCGACCTTGGTGGTGGGCAAGCCTTTCAGCAGCCGGTTGTCCGACGCGGCCGTCGGGAAGTCCTCGGGTACCAGCACCGGCGCGTGCCAGGCGCCGCACACCACCGCGATCGTGCCCGGCTCGGCGCGCCGCGCGGCCCGCATCACCCGGCGCATCGCCGCCTCGCGGCGCTGGGTCCCGAGGTCGATGTCCTGCCCCTCGCGCAACGTCCGCATCGCGTCGAGCACCGCGGCGAACAGGTCGCGCGCGTGGTAGCGCAGCTCGATCGCGTCCTCCCACCAGCGCTCGGCGTCGTCGTAGCCGGCCGCCTCGGCGAGGGCGGCGATCGGGTCGAACCTGTCGGCGCCCCGGTCGTCGTCGGCGACGAGCGCGTTCGCGGCCGGCAGGTCGAGGAAGCGCGCGGGCCGGCCGTGCTCGACCGCCCAGCGCAACGCCACCCACTCCGGCGAGAACACCGCCATCGGGTAGAACGCCGCTGTGGCGGGGTTGTCGACCGCGTAGCAGAGCCCGGCCACCGGCGGCCGCATGCCGCGCGCGGCGACCAGCGGCGCGACCGCGTCGAGCTCGGGCGGCCCCTCGATCAGCACCAGCGCCGGGTCCAGCTCGTCGAGCGCGGTGCGGACCGCGCGCGCCGAGCCGGGCCCGTGATGCCGGATCCCGAGGATATGGGTACTCACACCAGTTCTCGGCACGCCCGGTACAGGTCGTTCCACGGTTTGCGTTCCCGCACAACGGCTTCCAGGTACTCCTGCCACACCAACCGGTCGGCGACCGGGTCCTTCACGACCGCGCCGTGCAGCCCCGCGGCCACGTCCGCCGCGCGCACCACGCCGTCGCCGAAGTGGGCGGCGAGCGCGATCCCGTTGGTCACCACCGAGATGGCCTCCGCGGTGGACAGCGTGCCCGACGGGGACTTGATCTTCGTGCGGCCGTCGGCGGTGACGCCGTCGCGGAGCTCGCGGAACACCGTGACCACGCGGCGGATCTCGGCCACGCCCTCGCCGCCGTCGTCCAGCTCGGCGGGCAGCCGCAGCGTCTCGCCGAGCTGCCCGACCCGCAGCCGGACGATCTCCACCTCGGACTCGATGTCGTCGGGCAGCGGCAGCACGACGACGTTGAAGCGGCGCTTGAGCGCGGCGGACAGGTCGTTGACGCCGCGGTCGCGGTCGTTGGCGGTGGCGATCACGTTGAACCCGCCCAGCGCCTGGACCTCGTCGTCCAGCTCGGGGATCGGCAGCGTCTTCTCGCTCAGCACGGTGATCAGCGCGTCCTGCACGTCCGACGGGATGCGGGTCAGCTCCTCGATGCGGGCGATGCCGCCGACCCGCATGGCGCGCAGCACCGGGCTCTCGACCAGCGCCGTGCGCGACGGGCCCTCCGACAGCAGCCGGGCGTAGTTCCAGCCGTAGCGGATGGCCTCCTCGGGCGTGCCGCTCGTGCCCTGCACGAGCTGGGTGGAGTCGCCGGAGACGGCCGCGGCCAGGTGCTCGGACAGCCACGTCTTCGCGGTGCCCGGCACGCCGAGCAGCAGCAGCGCGCGGTCGGTGGCCAGGGTGGCGATGGCGACCTCGACGAGGCGGCGCGACCCCAGGTACTTCGGGCTGATCACGGTGCCGTTCTCGGTCTCGCCGCCGAGGACGTAGGTGGCGACGGCCCAGGGGGACAGGCGCCAGTTGGGCGGGCGCGGGCGGTCGTCGGCCTTGGCGAGGGCCGCGAGCTCCTCGGCGTGCTCCTGCTCGGCGTGCTGGCGCAACACCTCGCCGAATTCCGGCACCGTCATGAGAACTCCTGCTCGATGGTCTGGCGGATGGTCAAGGCGTTGGCCAGCCCCCGCAGGGTGCGGCGGCGGGCTCGCTTGTCGGTGGACGTGCGGGCGTGCCAGTCCTCGACGCCGGGCAGCGCCACCGGGTCGAGATGTTCGGCGAGGCTCTGGAAGACCAGCGTGAGGACGCCGTCGGTGGTGGCGGTCTGCAGCAGCTGGACGACGAGGATCGAGAAGTCGGCCGGCCACGGGCCGGGGCAGGCGGCGAGCAGGCCCGCGAACCGTGCGTTCACGTCGGTCAGGCCGGCGACGATGCGGGTCGCCGTGTCCGCGTCCAGCGCGCCGAGGAGCTCCGGGGTCGGGCCGGCCTCGGCGAGGGCGCGCAGCCACGTCCGGTCCCGGCGGCGCAGCGCGGCCTTCGTCCAGCCGGTGACCAGTTCGCCCGGCGCCCCGTCGAGCACCGGGCGGGCCGGCAGCGGGGCCGCGCCGACGATGTGGATCAGCCAGGACGCGCGCGGGCCGTACCCGGGCTCGCGCTGCCCCGCGATGCCGTCGCGGCGTCCGGCGGCGTCCGGCTTGTCCGGCAGCTCGACGGTGCCGTCGGGTTTGGTCAGCGCGGCCAGGCGGTCGGCCATCCGCCGGGCGCGGCGCGAGTCCGGCAGCCGGTCGAGCAGCGCCGCCGCGGCCGCGCGCACGGTGGGCGCCTTGTCGTCCAAAGTGGACTCGAGGAACGGCTCGTCCGCGTCGGTCAGCCCGGCCGCGAGCGTGTCGAGCAGCTGGCCCCGGTTGGCGGCCGTCTCGGTGTGCCAGGTGGACTCGACGAGCTCCCGGCCGCGATCGGGGTCGGTGCGGCGCAGCGCGGTCAGCAGCGCGAGCCGCTCGGCGCGGGTGGCGGTGTCGAACCGCGCCGCGACGTCGCCCGGCGCCGTCGGCACCGCCCACGACCAGCGCCGGTTGCGGGCGGCGAGCCAGGTGCCACGCGGTCCGGCCACGGTGGCGACGACGTCGCGCAGCTCCGGGTTCGTGGTGGCGAGCTGGAGCAGCGTCACCAGCAGCGCGGCCGGCACCCGGCGGTTCGCGGCCGCGCACGCCCGGAGCCACTGGCGGGCCAGGAGCTCGTTGCCGCCGTCGATGCGGACGTTGCGGTCCAGCAGCAGCTCCAGCACCTGCGTGGCGGCCGGCGAGCTCTCCGGGCGCGGGTCGGGATCCGCCGGCGGTGCCGGGTCGCCGTGCCAGGCCGGTGGCAGCCGGCCCGCGCGCCGGTAGGAACCGAGCACGGCCGCGGCCGCGAGCACCGTCGCCTCGGGACTGTCGGCGTCCACAGTGGACTGACTGGTGACGCCGTCCAGCAGGTCCGGCGGCACCGCCCGCCGCCCGGTGCCGACCATTGCCGTGCTGAGCAACGAATCCCACGTCATATGGAGACCAGCCGACCGTCCGCGGCGAGGCTGCACGGGTGCAGGTGCCCGTCGTACCACTCGCCGAACAGGTCCACCGGGCGTCCGCCGGACAGGGCCAGCAGCGGCCAGATGTCGGTGTCCGGGGCGAGCATCAGGGCTGTGCCGTCGACGTCGACCAGCACCGCGCCGTCGTCGCCGGGCACGACCGTCACCGCGCCCAGCGTCATCGGGATCCGGCTCAGCCACGGGTTGTCCGCCTGCCACCCGGCGGCGAGGTCGAAGCGCGCCCAGCACGGTCGTCGGCGCCGGGAAGCCCGAGCCCGGGGTGACCAGCGGCTCGTCGGCCAGCAGCGCCCGGCGTGGCGACGAGCCCGGGTACAGCGCCAGCTCCACGTCGAGCACCGAGCCCAGCACGTGCGGCACCCGCAGCGCACCGCCCGCGGCCGCGAAGTCCAGCAGCACCGCCACCTCGCCGGTGTCCTCCCCGTACAGCCACGTTCGCTGCGACAGCAGCCGCTCGTCCTCCTCCTGGCTGAGCCCCGATGACCCACCAGCGGTCGCGCAGCCGCTCGCCCGCGAGCACCTCGTCCTGGCGCCGCGACCAGCCCAGCACCGCCCGCAGGTCGCCCATCGTGGCCGGCGACAGCGCGGCCCGCCGCCGCCACGCGCGCACCGCCAGGTACCACCGGCCCAGCTGCGCCAGCAGGTACGGCGCCCAGTCCGCCCGCACGTGCACGGCGCTGCCCATCGTGCGCACCCGCTCCGCGAGCCCGGGCATCTGCGCGTCGACCAGCCGCGCCGCCGCGGTGTCCCAGAAGGACGGCGGCTGGCGGCGCACCCCAGCGAGCCCCTGGCGCACCAGGTCGAACAGCCACCGCTCGAACTCGTCGAGCCCCGCGGTCATCAGGCTCTCCCGCTCGGCCACCCGCTTGGCCTGCGCCTCCGGGTCGGGCCCCTCGCCCGACGCGCGGGCGGCCTGCCGCGCCGACCGGTCGGCCCGGTCGTGCGCCCAGGCCTGCGCGAAGTCGGCGGCGGCGTCGAGGTCGGCCACCGACCCGTCGTTCGCCGCCCACATCAGCAGCAGCGCGAGCCCGTGCTTGCAGGGGAACTTGCGGCTCGGGCAGGTGCAGCGGAACGCCGGCTCGTTCAGGTCGACGGTGACCTGGTACGGCTCGCGCGCGCTGCCCTGGCACTTGCCCCACACGAGCGAGGAGTTGCTGCCCAGCGCCGACCACTGGCGTGGCCGGGCCAGCGCGCGGGCGGCCCGCGCCGAGCCGGCGTCCGGGGCGAGCCCGAGCACCCGCGCCGCCGTCCACCTCGAGCCCACGCCGCCTGCCTCCGATCATCGGAGGCCAACACTAGCTCCCGGCACCGACAGGAACGCGTGTGACGACCGCGTCCTCGCGGGCCATTGCGTACAGCGCCACGCACAGTGCCGCCCCGCCCGCGACCATCAGCGCCGTCAGCTGCGTGCCGATCGCCACCGCGCCGGCGAAGAACAGCGCGGCCGGCCACACCGCGACCCGCCGGCGCACCGCGAGCAGCACGATCAGCAGCGCCGTTGCGCCGAGGTGCAGGGCCGGGATCGTGCCGTAGAAGAACGTGTCGAAGCCGGGGATGTCGTGGTAGCGGTGGGAGATCGCGGACATGTCCGCCCGGCTGCCCGCCTCGAAGCCGACGAGCAGGTCGATCACCATCTGGCCGGTCATCGCGACCAGCCCGACCGCACCCACCGCGGCGAGCACGTGCACCGCGCCGCGCTCGAACGGCGCGCGGGCGGCGTCGCGGCCCCACCGCCACAGCGTCAGCAGCACGAACCCGAATGCCACGTTGCCGGCGAGGTAGGCGATGTGCGCGCCCGTCCACAGCGGGAACGCGACGCCCCAGTCGAGATCGGGGTTCGGCTTCCAGCCGAACTTCATGGCCACCACGCCGACGAGCAGGAACACCGGGGCGAGGACGAACGACTTGTTTCGCATGCCTGAAACGATCTCCGGGCGGAGCGGCGGGCACATCCGGGCAGAACCCGCGTCGTCCCCCTAGGGGAAACCGCCTGGTGGTCGGGTCGGTGGGCGCTTAGCGTGGGGGGATGGCCGTGCTGAAGTCCGTCAACGTCGGCGTGCCTCGCGCCAACCCGTGGAAGGGCGTGCGGGTCACCGGGATCGACAAGCGCCCGGTCACCGGGCCGGTCGCGGTCGCCGCGCCCGGGCCCAAGGGCACCGGCGCGGTGGGCCTGGCCGGCGACCGCGTGTACGACGTCGCCAACCACGGCGGCGACGACCAGGCCGTCTACGCCTACGCCCGCGAGGAGCTCGACGCGTGGGAGGCCCGGATCGGCCGCGAGCTGCCCGACGGCGTGTTCGGCGAGAACCTCACCACGGCCGGGCTCGACGTGGACGGCGCGCTCATCGGCGAGCACTGGCGGGTCGGCCCGGACCTGCTGCTCGAGGTGTCGTGCCCGCGCATCCCGTGCGGCACCTTCCAGGGCTGGATGGCCGACGCGGGCTGGATGGCCGAGTTCATCGAGGTCGCCCGGTCCGGTGCCTACCTGCGGGTGCTCGAGCCCGGCGAGATCCGCGCCGGCGACGAGATCGTGGTCACCCACCGGCCCGACCACGACGTCACCGTCGAGCTGACCTTCCGTGCGCTCACCCTCGAGTCCGACCTGCTGCCCCGGCTGCTGGTGGCCGACGCGCTCCCGGCCGCCGATCTCGCCCGGATCCGCCGCAGGCTCGCACGAACACGTGTTGACCAAGCCGGCCCGGCACGGTGAGGTGGTCCCCATGGCCTCGAAGAGTGACGAGTCGCGGGACGGCGTGCCGCTGACCAACCTCGACGGATCGCTGTTCGACGGCGCGGACGCGACCAAGCGCGACCTCGTCGACTACCTCGACGCGGTGCGCGACCGGATCCTGCCGAACCTGCGCGACCGGCCGCTGTCGGTGATGCGGGTGCGGCCCGGGCAGGCGCCGTTCATGCAGAAGAACGTGCCCAAGTACACCCCGGACTGGGTTCGCACGATGACGATGTGGGCCGAGGCGTCGCATCGCGAGGTGTCCTACGCGCTCGCCGACGAGGCACGGACCCTGATCTGGTTCGCCAACCAGCGCGCCGTCGAGTACCACGTCACGCTGTTCCACGCGGCGGACCCGGGCGTGCCCACGCACCTGGTGCTCGACCTCGACCCGCCCGAGGAGAAGGGCGACGGCGTTGACGGCTTCCGCCACGCGGTCGGCGCGGCGAAGCTGGTCCGCCAGGCGCTCGCCGACCTCGGCCTGGCCGGCGCGCTGAAGACCAGCGGCGCCAAGGGCGTGCACGTGTTCGTGCCCATCGCCGACACCGAGCCCGACGACGCGGCCGCCGCCACCCGGGCGATCGCCGCGCGCGCCGAGGCGCTCGACCCGGACCTCGCCACCACGGCCTACGTCAAGGCCGACCGGGGCGGCAAGGTCTTCGTCGACTCCACCCGCGCGCACGGGGCCACCGTCATCTCCGCCTACAGCCCGCGGCTGCGGCCCGGCGTGCCCGTGTCGTTCCCGGTGGCCTGGGACGACGCGGACGACGTCGTGCCCCGCGACTTCACCATCCGCAACGCCGCCGGCCTGCTCGGCGACCGGGACCCGTGGGCGCAGGCCCTGCCCGACCCCCAGAAGCTGCCGGCCGACCTCGTCGCCGAGGGCCACGAGATCCCCGTCGCCCGCGTGGTGGCCATGCACGAGGGCAAGCGCCGCAAGCGCGCCGCGGAGAAGGCGGCCGAGGAGTAGGGCGCGCTTTCATAACGCAAGATGCTGTCCTTGGCAACGACTGACAGTTACCACCCAGTCGTGTAACAAAAGCGCATCGCCGCCCGTCACGGCGTCGAGCTTTCCACTGTGGACAGATCAAATCTGACTACTGTCCGCAATGGATGCGGGACCCCTCGTAGACACCATTCACCTGGTCTGATTACATGTCCGGGTTGCCGTCCGCAGTCGGCCCCGCACCCACTCGTGACGAGAAACCGTTGGGACACAATGACCACCCGCACGAAACAACTGCTCCAACGCTCCCGCGACCTGCTCGAACGCTCTCGCGTGGCCGCGGTCCAGTTGCTGGAGCCCCCGCGTAACCAGACCGCTGCGCTGCCCCGGATAATCGAGGGCTCGCGCGAGTCGATGGTCCACCAGGAGCCCGAGGGCGCGGTCGTCGACATCTGCGCGAGCATCGCGTTGCGTGACCTCAACCTGGTCGACTCGCTGCTGTCGCTGCTGGAGCGCATGGAGGAGTCGGAGGCCGACCCGGACCGGCTGACCGAGCTCTACAAGCTTGACCACCTCGCCGCCCGTCTGCGGCGCAACGCCGAGAACCTGCGCGTGCTCGCCGGCCGCGACGCCAGCGACACGCTGTCGGAGTCCGCCTCGCTCGTCGACGTGATCCGCGCGGCCATGTCGTCCATCGACGGGTACTCGCGCGTCTCGATCGGCCGGGTACTCACGCTCGGCGTCGTCGGCATCGCCGCGGACGACCTCAGCCGGCTGCTCGCCGAGCTGCTCGACAACGCCGCGAAGCAGTCGCCGCCCGACACGTCGGTGCGGGTCAGCGCGTACCTCACCGACTCCGGCAGCGTGCTGATGCGCATCGAGGACGACGGCATCGGCCTGCCGAGCGAGCGCGTCGCGGAGCTGAACAGCCGGCTGTCCGACGAGCCGAAGCTGAACGACGACTCGGTGCGGCACATGGGCCTGGCCGTGGTCCGCCGGCTCGCCGCCCGCCACGAGATGCGGGTCCGGCTCGACCGCCGCTCGCCCCACGGCACCACCGCGACCGTCCTGCTGCCCGCCGCCGCTGCTGTGCGACCTGCCCGACAACGCCTGGTCCGGCTCGCAGACCGTGGTACTGCCGGCCGCCACGACGGCCCGCGCGGCCACCGGGCACACCGTCCCGGCGGCCCGCCGCCCGTCCTCGCGCCCGCGGCACGCGGCGGAGCACTCCGGGACCACCGCCGGTGGGCTGCCCAAGCGCAACCCGCCCGGGCGGCCGGGTCGCCACCCGGCCGCCGGCACCGCAGGACCCGGCCGAGGGCGGCCGCACGGTCAACGGCCTGCCGCGCCGGGTGTCGCGCAGCATCAAGAACCCCGACCACGGCGACGACTCGGCACCGGTGCCACCGCCCCTTGTCACCCCGCAGGACGAGAAGGCCGGCCACGAGCAGCTGCTCGCCGACCTCGACGCGTTCGCCGCGGGCGAGCAGGCCGCGAAGGACGCCGCCTGGCCCGCCGGCACCGACCCGGACGCCCCACCCGCCGCCGACGAGACCGTCGCGCCGACCTCGGCAGCCGAGCCCATCCCGGTCCCGGAGGTCGAGGCACCGACGATCGAGACGGCGGAGGTAGTGACACCGGAGGTCGAGACTGCGGGGGTCGCTGCCCCGGAGACTGCGGCCCCGGAGGTCGAGACCCCGCAGGTCGAGACGACCGCGATCGAGACACCGCAGGTCGAGACACCGCAGGTCGAGACACCGGAGCTAAAGGCGCCGGAGCTCGAGACGCCGGACCTCGAGACGCCGGAGTCCGAGACGACCGCACTCGACTCGACCGCGATCGAGACACCGGAGGTCGAGACGGCACCGGAGCGCGCCGACGAGCCCGTCGCGGAGCGCGGCTTCGGCTCGATGGCGGGCGTCGAGCCGGACAGCGACTTCGGTGCCGCGCCCCCGTACGCACCGGCCGACGACCTCGGCCCGGCACCGGGTTACGCGCCCGACACCATGTTCGACGCCACCTTCGACGCCGCGGCGGACTCCACCCCGACGCCGCCGCACGGCTTCCCGCTGCCCACCGATCCGGACACCGCCCCCGCCCCCGAGCGCGGGCACGACCAGCCCGGGGGACCGACGACGTGACCGCCGCCAACGAGAAACCGTCGACCAGCGACATCACCTGGCTGCTCAACGACTTCGTGGACAAGGTGCACGGCGTCAGCCACGCGCTGATCACGTCCTCGGACGGGTTCCCGCTGACCGCCTCGGCGGCCGTGCGGTCCGACGACGCCGAGCAGCTCGCCGCGATCGCGAGCGGCCTGCTCAGCCTCGCCGGCAGCAGCGCCGCGCTGTACGGCAAGGGCAGCTGCGAGCAGATCATCATCCGGCTCACCCGCGGGTACTTCCTGTTCATGGGCATCGGTACCGGCGCCGGCCTCGCCGTGCTGACCGGCCCGGAGTGCGACATGCGGGTCGTGGCCTACGAGATGACGCAGTTCGTCACCAACGCCGGCCACGCGCTGACCCCGGAGCTGCGCGCCGACCTGCGCCGGGTGCTGACCGCGCGCCGCCCCCAGGCATGACCGACCCCGCCAAGGACGTGATCACGGTGTCCAGCCCCGACATCGGCGCAGCCACGCGACACGGCGCCCGACCGAAGACGAACACGATGAAGAGCAAGCGGGTCCGCCCCTACGCGCTCACCGGTGGCCGGACCCGGACCCGGCACCACCTGCTGGTGGAGACGCTGATCTCGGTGCCCGAGTTCGACCCGGTGCTGGCCGACTCGCTGATGCCCGAGTCGCGCGCCCTCTACGCCCGGGCGTGCCAGCGGATGTCGATCGCGGAGCTGTCCGCGACGCTCACGCTGCCGCTCGGCGTGGTCCGGGTGCTGATCAGCGACCTCGCCGGGCAGAACGCGGTCTTCATCCACCCCACCGCGTACGCCTACCAGAACAACCCGCAAGTGCTGGAGAGGATCCTCGATGGACTCAAGCAGCTCCCTGTCTGACTCGGGTCTGCTGACGATATCCGCGAAGATCGTCATCGCCGGTGGCTTCGGGGTCGGCAAGACGACGATGGTCAACTCGGTGTCCGAGGTCGCAGCCGCTGAACACCGACGCGTGGATGACCGAGGCGAGCGAGGGGATCGACGACCTGCCGCCAGGCAAGAAGTCGACCACGACGGTCGCCATGGACTTCGGCCGGATCACGTTGCACTCCGACCTGCTGCTGTACCTGTTCGGCACGCCGGGCCAGTCGCGGTTCTGGTTCCTGTGGGACGACCTGTCCCGGGGCGCGCTGGGCGCGGTGGTGCTCGTCGACACGAGCCGGATCGACCAGTCCTTCGCGGCGGTGAACTACTTCGAGCACGACTCGGTGCTGCCGTTCATCGTGGCCGTCAACCGGTTCGAGGGTAAGCCGGCCCACGACCTCGACGAGGTGCGCGACGCGCTGGCGCTGGCCGACGACGTCCCCCTGATCGAGTGCGACGCCCGCGACCGCCCCTCGTCGATCGGCGTGCTGCAGTCGGTCGTGACGCATTCGCTCGCCCTGTCGAAGGTGTCCGCGCCGGGGTAGCCGCGGACGTCCCCACCGTTAGCCCACCCTGAGGAGCAGTCAACACAATGCGCAAGGTGCTGATCGTCGGGGCAGGCCAGTCCGGCCTGCAGCTCGCCCTGACCCTGCTGGAGCACGACTTCGAGGTGACGGTCATGTCGGCCCGTACTCCGGAGGAGATCCGGGAGGGCCGGGTGATGTCGACGCAGGCCTTGTTCGGGCCCGCGTTGCGCCACGAACGCGACCACGAGCTGAACCTGTGGGAGGAGGCGACGGTCCCGTTCGAGGGCATCGGCGTGTCGATCGCCGCGCCCGACTCGAGCCGGGCGCTGGACTGGGTGGCGAAGCTCGACGAGCCTGGGCAGTCGGTCGACCAGCGGGTGAAGATGGCCGGCTGGCTGGAGCTGTTCGAGGAGCGCGGGGGCCAGCTGGTCATCCACGGCGTGACCACGGCCGACCTGGACAAGCTCGCCGCGATGTACGACCTGACGATCGTGGCGGCCGGCAAGGGCGAGCTGGTGGCGCTGTTCGACCGTGACCCGGCGCGGTCCCCGTACACCACGCCGCAGCGCGCACTGTCCCTTGTGTACACCCACGGCATCGAGCCCCGGCCAGAGCACCCGGACTACACCGCGGTGCGGTTCAACATCATTCCCGGCGTCGGCGAGCTGTTCATGATCCCGTGCTACACGGTGACCGGGAACTGCGACATCCTGTTCTTCGAGGGCATCCCGGGTGGTCCGCTGGACGTGTTCACCGACCGGCCGGACCCCGACGAGCACCTGCGGCGGATCCTCGAGCTGATGCGGACCTACCTGCCGTGGGAGTACGAGCGCTCCCGCAACGCGGTGCTGACCGACCCCGGCGGGGCGCTGACCGGCGGCTACACGCCCGTCGTGCGACGGCCGGTCGGCGAGCTGCCGTCGGGCAACGTGGTGTTCGGCATGGCCGACGTGGTCGTGGCGAACGACCCGATCACCGGCCAGGGCTCGAACAACGCGAGCCACTGCGCGGCGACGTACCTGGAGGAGATGCTGGCGCACGACGGCGCGTTCGACCGCGCGTGGATGGAGCGCACGTTCGAGAAGTACTGGGAGTACGCGCGGCACGTGACGGACTGGACGAACGCCATGCTGCAGCCGCCGCCCCAGCACGTGCTGGAGATCCTCGGCGCGGCGAGCCAGAACCCGGTGGTGGCCAAGCGTTTCGTGAACGGCTTCGCCGACCCGACGGACTTCCACCACTGGTTCATGGCGCCGGACAAGGCGGCCGCCTTCCTCGCGGAGGCCTCGGTCACCGCCGCTCCCTGACGCCTGGTACCTCGTCGGGCAGGGGACCGGGTCCGGTTCCTGACCGGGGCGCCGCTACCGGGCGGCGGACTACGACGACAGCGACATGGACGCCTCGTTCCCCGCCGCGATCGAGGCCGAACCGGTGGACGCGATCCTCAGCTGGCCAAAGGACGCGTGACCTCGGGTGATCAACCTCGGCATCGTGCCGATGGCCCTGCGCCACCCCGATGTGGCACCGATGGGCATGGGAGTTGCGGGCCCAGTGCCCCGTCAGTGTTGTTCGGGTGGGCGGGGGCCGTAGCGGGCCAGGACTCGGGCGCGCAGGTTCGGGTCGCTGCGTGGCACGGGTTCGAGGAAGATCTCGTCCAGGTCGTTGAACCGGTCGGTCAGCTCGCCGGCTATGCGCACGCACGCCTGCTCCAGATCGCCCGACGTGAGGTCGTCGGCGAAGTCGAGGCGGGCGCACAGCAGGATCTTGTCGGTGCCCGTGACCATCGTGAGCAGGTCGACCACCACCTCGACCTCCGGCTCCTCGCCGAGGAACTCCCGGACCTGCCGGACGATCGTCGGGTCGGCCTGGCGGCCGATCAGCAGGCCCATGTTGGTCCGGCCCAGCAGGTAGGCGACGAACGCGAGCAGCACGCCGATCAGCACCGACGCGAGGCCGTCCCACAACGCCTCACCGGTGAGGTCGTGCAGCGCGAGGCCGCCGAACGCGATCAGTAGGCCCACCAGCGCGGCGCTGTCCTCGAAGAACACCGTCTTCACCGTGGGGTCGTCGAGCAGCCGCAGGTACTCGCGCAGCGACCGCTTCTCCGCGGCGGACTCGGCCCGCACCTGCCGCACGGCCCGCAGCCACGAGATCCCCTCGAGGACGAACGCGGCGCCGAGCACCGCGTAGCCGACCCACGCGCTGGCCTGCTCGTGGCCCTCGCCGAAGATCGTGCTGAAGCCCTCGTACAGCGCGAACACCGCGCCCGACGTGAAGATCGACACCGCGGCCATCAGCGACCAGAAGTACCGCTCCTTGCCGTAGCCGAACGGATGGCGCCGGTCCGCCGGCCGGCTCGACCGCCGCAGCGCGGTGAGCAGCAGCGCCTCGGTGAACGTGTCCGCGATCGAGTGGGCCGCCTCGGACAGCATCGCGCCCGAGCCGGTGATCAGGCCGGCGACCAGCTTGAGGATCGCGATGGCGAGGTTCGCGCCGAGCGCGACCAGCACGGTGACGGTGCTCTCCGAGCGTTCCTGCTCCGCCATCGCGCCTCCCCGGGGTCCGGCCTACGACCCTAGTCCGGCCGCGGGCGCCCGGCGCGCTACGGAGTCGCGGCGCCCATCGACGCGGAGACCTCGTCGACCTGGCCGCGCGGACCGAAGTGGACGGTCGCGCGCAGGCCCGGCCCGCTGATCGTCAGCCGGCTGCCGTCCGGGTCGAACGCGGGCTGCAGGCCGCGGCGCGCGGCGTAGGCGTGGAACGCGCGGCGGTGGTCGGTGAGCGACAGCTCCGCGAGCGACTGCTGGAGCACCCGCATCACGCGGGCCGGCTCGGGCGCGGGCAGCACGAAGTCGGGATGCTCCACCAGGAACGCCGCGCGGGTGCCGCCGCCGGCGTCGCCGGTGTAGCTCGTCCAGTTGTTGGCCACGGCCTTCGCCGCCTCGACGAGCAGGCCGGACACCAGGTTCGGGTCGGCGGGGGAGCCGGGCAGCTCGTCGAAGGCGACCTCGGGTTCGGTGAGCTCACGGATGCCGTGCTGGCGGCCGAAGTCCCGCACGTACTCGCCGAGGCTCAGCAGCGGCGCCGGGTAGCCGGTCGGGTTGGCCCAGCCCCACAGCCACGACCGCGGCCCCGGCGCCGCGCTGCCCAGCAGGTGGAAGCGGGTGCACGTGCGGAACTGCTCGCCGGTGAACTCGAACACCCGGTCGGCCAGGTCCGCGCGCCACGAGTGCTCGCCGAGGACGTCGGCCAGGTGCAGCTGGTGCTCGAACGACAGCAGGGCCGCGTCGTCCAGCAGTTCGGTCAGGGTGGGCACCTTCGGACCCTACCCAGCGGTCCCGGCCTCCGTGGCCGTTTCCGACCGCCCGCGGCGTGACCAGCGGTTGTGGTGCCGGCAGGTGTACTCGTCACGGCGGCGCAGCATCACCACCAGCATCAGCGCGAACATCAGGACGTGGCCCGCGACCATCAGCGCCATCGCGGAGATCAGGCCCAGCCACAGCGGGACCAGCAGCACCACGAACGGCAGGTACATGGCGAGCGCCATCTCGATGATCGGTGCCGCCGTGTGGCCGCGCAGCCACATCCACAGCGACATCGCGACGACCATGTTCGTGGCCATCGACATCGCCATCACGTCGGTGCGCTCCAGCGCGGCCGAGCCGAGGACCAGTGACCACACGGGGCCGAGGGCGAACATGCCCACCAGCATCGCGACGACCATCTCCAGGTAGTGCAGCGCGAAACGGTGCCAGGCCGTGTTTGTCGCCATGGTCCGTATGTATACCCCCTACAGGTATCAGGTGTCTAGACTGCGCGTGCTCTCAACGGAAGCGGTACGCGCCGACCACGGTGGCCTCCTCGCGCACCTGCGGGGCGGCCGCACGGTCGGTGAAGGTCTCGCTGAACCGCCGGAACGAGGCGAGCCCGGTGAGCGGTTCCGGCCCGTCGTCGTAGGTCACAACGTGCACGAACGTGACGCCGTCGGCGAGGCGGAGTGTCATGTACCGGATGCCTTCCACCGCCTTCTCGGCCAGCTCCGCGTAGACCTCCTCGATGAGCTTCTGGTTCTCTTCGGCCGCCTCGCGCCGGGTGCTGTAGCGGATGATGCTGATGTTGTCGTTGGTGTTCATGCCGGTACTTACCCGAGCGGGCGGCGGAACTCATCGGTCTACAGTCGATTTCGTGGAGACGGATTTCGCGCGGGCCACCGACCCGTACCGGCGGGAGCTGCTCGCGTACTGCTACCGGGTGCTCGGCTCGGTGCACGACGCCGAGGACATGGTGCAGGAGACCTACCTGCGGGCCTGGCGCGCGTACGCGGACTACGACCCGGCCCGGGCGGGGCTGCGGACCTGGCTGTACCAGATCGCCACGAACGTGTGCCTGACCGCGCTCGACAAGCGCGGCCGCCGGCCGATGCCGTCCGGCCTCGGCGGCCCGTCGGACGACCCACTGTCGCTTTTGGACCGTGACGCTGAGGTCCCGTGGCTGCAACCGTTCCCGACCGACCCGGCGACCGTCGTGGCGTCACGAGCGGGGATGCGGCTCGCGCTGATCGCGGCGCTGCAGCATCTTCCCGCGCGTCAGCGGGTGGTGCTGATCCTGCGCGACGTGCTCGCGTGGCGGGCGGCCGAGGTCGCGGAGTTCCTCGACACGAGCGTCGCGTCGGTGAACAGCGCGCTGCAGCGGGCGCGGGAGCGGCTGTCGTCGGTCGCGCCGGCCGAGGAGACGGTCGGTGAGCCGTCGTCGGCCGCGGAGCGGGACTTCCTGGAGCGCTACGCGACGGCGTTCGCGGCCGCCGACGTCGACGCGCTGGTCGAGACGCTGCACGAGGACGTCGTGCTGGAGATGCCGCCGTTCGCGACGTGGTTCGCCGGCCGGGACGCGGTCGCGCGGTTCCTGCCGAGGATCCTGGCGCCGGGTGGCCGGGCGATGGTGCCGGTCCACGCGAACGGCCGGCCGGGCTTCGCGACCTACCACCGGGAGGCCGACGGCGTGTTCCGCGCGCACGCCATCCAGGTGCTGACGGTGACCGCGGGCGGGGTCACCGAGATGATGGTGTTCCTCGACCCGGCCCTGTTCCCGACGTTCGGGCTGCCGCTCGTTCACGGGGCCGAGCAGGGTGCGATCGCTTAGCGTTGGTGGCATGCCCGCCACTCGCGTCACACTGTTCGCGCTGGTCGGCGCGCTGACCCTGGCGGCAGCGGGCCTGACCGCGGCGTTCGGTGCGCTGGTGACGCTGGACAACGCGACGCGCGACTGGCTGCTCGAGCGGCGCTCGCCGGGCCTGACCGCGGTGATGACGGCGTTCACCACGATCGGCAGCTCACCGGTGCTCGCGTCGCTGGCGTTCGGCATCGCGGTGTGGCTGGGCGTCACGCGGCACCGGCCGGAGGCGCTGCTGGTCGCCGGCACGACGGTGGGCGCGCTGGTGCTGAGCCCGCTGCTGAAGAACCTCGTCGAACGCGCCCGCCCGGGCGACGCGCACCTGGTGCTGGTGAACAGCTGGGCGTTCCCGTCGGGCCACTCGCTCACGTCGACCGCGGTGATCGGCGTGCTCACCGTCCTGGCGTCGACCCGCCTGACCGGCCGCCCCGCGCGCGCCGCCGCCGTGACGCTGGGCGTGCTCCTGATCGTGGCCGTCGGCGTCAGCCGCGTCTACCTGGGCGTCCACTGGCCGACCGACGTCCTGGCCGGCTGGCTGATGGGCGCCCTGTGGCTGGCGCTGTGCCTGCTCGCCTACGACCGCAGATCGGCCCCCCGCGGGGCCGAGCACTGACGGGTTCAGCGGAGCCCGCGGAGCACCTCGGTGTCTGCCGCCCCGGGCGGTCCGAGATATCCCTTCTGCCACCCGACGACGAGCCGTTGTCCGCTGGGCATTCGATACACGAGCACGGACCGTGCTTCGGTCTCCCCGCTCAGCGGCCGCCCACCTTGTCCCAGGCGGTCGATCAGGAACAGTCCCGCGGCGTCTGCGGCCTCCACCCATGCTCCACCGAAGGCGAAGACCATGTCGGTGTCGATCTCGGCCAGCGGTGCCCACACCATCGACTCGAGAGTGGCCTTCGACGGTGACGGGGTGATGTTCATGCTCGTCACGTGCCACGGAAAGTGCTCGAACACAAGGATGTCCTCGGCCTCGATCGCATCGTCGTGGTGAAACCGGCGGGCGAACAGTCGTACTCGGTCTTGGAACCGATTGCGGCCGTTCCGCGACGTCCACGGTGCGCGCGAGTACGGAGCCGACGCGGCCCAGGTGGAGTAACTGCCGAACGTGTTGATCTCATCGGCGAACAGACCGGTGCGACCTTGGAAGGTGAGATCGGACTTGCCGGCGTGGTAGGCGAGAACGACCAGGCGTGGGTGGCCGAGCAGGGGGCCGATCCACGGCTCGGGCATCGCCTGGTCGTCGACTGCTCCGGCGCCGTGTCCCTGATAGGAATCCCGCCAGGTCCGCAGCGACTCGGGCAGTGACACGGCACCCGCCAGCCACTGGGGGAGAACGTCGTCCCAGAGGCGCGCGGTTCGGTGTCGGGCGCTGTCAGGCGTGGTAGCCCTCGTCGATGATGCGCTGGGCGGAGCGGGCGTAGCGCTCCGGGTCCGTCGGGGCGAAGGTGGCCAGGCCGTCGACATAGCGGTTGTACATGCAGAACGCCGCGGCGATCAGGACGGTGTCGTGGATCTCCAGGTCGGTGGCGCCCTCGGCACGCGCCGCGTCGACCAGTTCGGTGGTGACCTTGCGGCCGCTCTCCTGGACCGCGCCGGCGATGCGGAGCAGCGCGCGCAGCTTCTCCGACACCGCGGCCGCATCGAGGTTCGCGCGGACCTGGTCGACCAGCGGCATGCCCTCGTCGAGCTGCGCGGCGGCGAACGCGGAGTGCGACGAGCAGCAGAAGTTGCACTCGTTCAGCCCGGACACGTACGCGGCGATCAGCTCGCGCTCGCCGGCGGTCAGCGAGTGCGGGCCGCGCAGCAGGGTCTCGGCCAGCTCGTTGAGCGGCTTCGCGGTCTCCGGCCGGAACCGCATCGGGCCGTTGATGCCGGGGAACTGCGTCTCGTCCACGCCGAGATCGATATGCGCCATGACCTCGACGATAACGACGCGCGCGCCGTCCTCCTACCGCTGAGTTGCGGTACGGAACCAGCGCAACAGGGGCAACGTCAGCACGCTCAGCACGCCCAGCATCAGGAACGCCGGCACCGGGTGGTCGACGAGCAGCCCCACCACGGCCGCCAGCACCAGCCCGCCCAGGTTGCCGGTCAGCCAGATCAGCCCGGTGGCGGTGCCCTCCGCCCGCCCGGAGCGGCGTTCGGTCAGCTCCAGCACGATCGGCAGCGCCGGCAGCAACGCGAACCCGATGGCCACCGCCGCCACGAACGCGACCGCGACGCCGGGCGCCACCGCGAGCGCGAGGCACGCGGCCGCCGTGACGACGAGCGCGAGCCCCATCACGCGGACCTCCGCCCGCCGCCGGCTCGCGAACACCGGCACGATCGCGCACCCGACGACCCCGGCCACGACGTTCGCGACGAGGATCAGCCCGGCGGTCGCCTCCGGCACCCCGGCCGGTTCGAGCAGCGGCTGGAGGAACGTCGTGAGCGCCACGAACACCCCGAACGGCACGAACACCAGCGCACACAGCCGCCGGATCACCGGATCCCGCAAGGCGATCCGCAACGCCCCGATCCCCGACACCTCTCCTGGGACACCGCCAGTTGCCACGGGCTCGGCCGCGGCAGGTTCGGTGTCGCCTGCCGTCGTGTGCTCGGCGCTGTCGGCTTCGGCTCGGGCACCGCTCGCCGCGGCGTTTTCGGTTCCGCGTGCCGCCTGCTCGGTGTCGTCACTCGATGAGCCGCCGATCGCAACCTCGGCGCCGCCGACCGATTGGCGTGCGGCCGGCGTGGTGCCACCAGGCGCTGTGGCGGCGGAGAGGAAGGCCTCGGTGCCGAAGGCCGCCGGGCGGCGCAGTGCGACCAGTACCGCGATCCCGACCACCACCGCCAGCCCTGCCTGCACCGCCAGCAGCGACCGGATCCCCGACGGCGACGCGAACACCGCGCCCAGCCCGAACCCCACGATCAGCCCCGCGAACGTGCTCGCCGACCCGATCGCGATGCCGGTCGGCCGGTCGCGCGGCGGCAGGTAGCGCGACGCCACCCCGGTGATCGCGTTCAGCACCAGCGGCTGCGCGACCCCCACGACCAGCTGCCCGAGCAGCGCCCACTCGTACCCGGGACCCGCCAGCCGCAGCAGGGCGCCGACCGCCGTCAGCACGCCACCGAGGGCCAGGCCGCCGCGGAACCAGCGGTCCAGCACCATGCCCGCGGGGATGGCCAGCAGCACGTACAGCAACGGGAACACGTTCGCGAGCCAGCCGATGGCCCCGTCCGACACCCCGTAGTACGTCGCCGCCGCGTCGGTCACCGGCGCGTACGTCACCCACAGGACCTGGGTGGTCGCGCCGAGCAGCGCGAACACCACGACCACCGACCACCGCGCCATGGCGCCCGCCTCTCGTCAGGCGCCAGAATAAGCCTGTTGATCTCGGTGCACCGCCACCCCGGCCACGACGAGCGCCACGCCCAGCAGCTCCATGGCCGTCGGCACCTGGGTGAGCACCACGATCCCGATCACCGTCGCGGTCGCCGGCAGCAGGGCGACCAAAAGCGCGTACGTCCCGCGCGTCAGCCGGGCCATCGCCAGCTGGTCGCACACGTACGGGATCACCGACGACGACACGCCCACGCCGATCCCCGCCAGCAGCGCCACCGGGTCCGCGAACGCGGGCACAGCGCCGGCGAACCCGACCGGCGCCGCCACCACCGCGGCGATCAGCATCGCGAGCGCCAGCCCGTCGATCCCGCGCACCCGCGGGCTCTGCGCGACCCGGTGTCCCAGCACGATGTACAGCGCGAACAGCACGGCGTTGGCCGCCGCGAACGCGAACCCCAGAGGCGAGGCGACCAACCGCACGTCGCTCAGCACGTACACCCCGCCGACTGCCAGCACGACCGCCGCCGCGTTGCGGGCGGTCCGGGTCGCGACCGCGGCGAGGGCGATCACCGGCAGGAACTCCACGGCCGCGACCGTGCCCAGCGGCAGCCGGTCGATCGCCAGGTAGAAGCAGCTGTTCATCACCGCGAGCACCGCGCCCCAGCCGCCGACGAGGCACCGCGTGCCCCGGTCCAGCGACCACCACACCCGCCACGGCCGGCGCCACAGCGCGAAGATCATCGCGGCGGCGGCGATCCGCAGCCACGCCACGCCGAGCACGTCGACGCGGGCGAACAGCAGCACCGCGAACGCCGGGCCGAGATAGTGGAAGACCGCGCTGACGACGAAGTAGACGTGCGCCGGAGGGTGCCTCATGAGCAGCTATTCTCGAAGGCCGGAGCGCTTGGGCACAGCGCAAATCGACGGTGTGGAGCGGCGAATGGCTTCGAACAGGACAGCCAGACCACCCGATGGCTTGCCGGACGACAACCTGGACGAGACCAACACAGCCATCCTCCGCGCGCTCGCCGAGAACCCGCGGCTGAGCACCGCCGAGCTGGCGCGGACGGTCGGCATGTCGGCGCCCGCGGTGCGCGAGCGCGTCGGCCGGCTCGAGCGGGCCGGCGTCATCCGCGGCTACCGGCTCGACATCGACCCCGCCGCGATCGGGCTGCCGGTCACCGCGTGGGTGCGCATCCGGCCGGGCCCGGGCCAGCTGCCGAAGATCGCCGAGCTGGCCCGGAACACCCCGCAGGTCAGCGAGTGCCATCGCATCTCCGGCGAGGACTGCTTCCTGCTCAAGGTGCACGTGCCCGCGGTCGAGGAACTGGAAGGCGTGCTCGACGCGTTCCTCCTCTTCGGACAGACGTCGAGCTCCTTCGTCGTCGCCACGCCGGTGCCGCCCCGCGCGCCGGGAATCTAGCCGCGGGCAAACAGAGATTCACCGGCTGGAATTCGCTGTACGCCATTCAGGTGTATCTACCCGGAGCATGTGGTGCTCCTTGGTGGCGAGTGGTTATATACACGGCGGGCTTCTGGCCCAGTTCGCGTGGATCGATGAGATCGTATCTGGGGGATCGAATGACCTACGTTCAGTTCCGCATGCCCGTTTGCGCCCGTCGGCAGATTCTCTGCTGATCCTGCGTACGGGCCCGCGCTGGCAGGGCTGACGTTTTCGCAGCTCAGCACGCTCAGCTGGATGACGCCTGCCGTGCGGTGGTCTGACACCGTCGGTCGCCGTTCTCATGGCGAACTCTCTGCAGCGCATTGACATGTGCGTCGTCGCTGGACAGAAACAATGCATGCACGCGAGCAGAAATGCGCCTGCGGTGTGTGATATCGCGGTGCGCGAAAATATTGTCGAACAAGGGGAGAAGTAAATGAAGATGTCAGCACGAATCGGGCGGTTCGTCGTCGCGGGTGTGGCGGCGGTGGGCGCCGCGGGGGCGATGATGATGGCGGCAGCGCCGGCGTCTGCCGCGGTACCCGCCGGCGGGATCCAGGTCGAGGCGGTCAGCAGCGCCACGCCGGTCATGGTGTCGGATCTGGCCGGCACCGAGCGGGCGGGTATCACCTCGACGTTGTACTGCGCGGTCCGGGACAACACCTTCGGATGCCAGCAGGGCACGCCCGGCGACGGACTGGTGGTCGCCCGCCTGTACTACAACGCGCCCGCCGGCGGTTCGCAGGTAGTGATCTTCAACCCGGCCTACCAGGTCGGCTGTACCGGCGGGACGGGCGACAACGAGGGTGGGGCCAACCTCGGCGCCGCGGTCAACCTGATCAGCGCGGTGCGCACCTACAACTCCTGCGATGTCAAGCTGTTCGACGGAAACGGCGCGACCGGCACGGCCACCGGATGGCTGGACGCGAGCGACAACCTGGGCGCGATGAACAATCGCGCCAACTCCTTCAAGATCTCCTGATCGGCCTACCCCGAACCGGAGAGCATGACCACCGTGGGACGGCGTCCACCCGGACGCCGTCCCACGGACGCACTCTTCACTGAACACCGATCAGAGACGTACCACCATCTTGCCGGTGTTCTCACCGCGCAGCATGCCCAGGAACGCGTCCACCGCGTGGTCCAGTCCACCGTCCACAATGGTCTCGTCGGCGACCAACTCGCCGTTCCGCAGCCAGCCGGAGACCTCCCGGATCATGTCCGGGAACCGGTCGTAGTGGTCGAAGACGAGGAAGCCACGCAGGTTCAGCCGCTTGGCGACGAGCTGGTTGATGTTGCGCGGGCCGGGCGCCGGCTCGGTGGCGTTGTACTGGGACACCGCGCCGCACACGGCAACCCGGCCGCGCAGGTTCAGCGCGCCGAGAGCGGCGTCGAGGTGCTCGCCGCCCACGTTGTCGAAGTAGACGTCGATGCCGTCCGGGGCGGCGGCCGCGAGCTGCCCCGCGATGTCGCCGTCGCGGTAGTTGAACGCCGCGTCGAAACCGAGCTTGCCGGTCAGGTGGTCGACCTTCGCCGCGGACCCGGCGCTGCCGATCACCCGCTTGGCGCCGCGCAGCCGGGCGATCTGGCCGGCCATGCTGCCGACCGCGCCGGCCGCGCCGGACACGAACACCGTCTCGCCCGGCTGCATCGCGGCGATGTCGAACAACCCGACGTACGCGGTCAGGGCCGTGCTGCCGAGCGCGCCCAGGAAGTGCGAGGCGGACATGCCGGGCACCTCGTCGAGCTTGCGGACGGTCTTCGCCTCCACCACGGCGTGCTCGCGCCAGCCGAGGCCGTGCAGCACGAGGTCGCCCGGCGCGTAACCGTCCACTCGGGACTCGACGACCTCGCCGACGGCGGCGCCGTAGAGCGCCTCGTTCAGCTCGTAGGGCGGGCTGTAGGACTTGACGTCGTTCATCTTCGGCCGCATGTACGGGTCGACCGACATGAACAGGTTGCGCACCAACAGCTCGCCGTCACCCGGGTCCGCGAGCTCGGTGGTCACCGTCGCGAAGTCGGCAGCCTTCGGCCAGCCGTCCGGGCGGGCGGCGAGGTGGATCTCGCGTGTCGTGGTGGGCATCAGGCGACCCGCAGCTCGACGTCGATGTTGCCGCGGGTGGCGTTGGAGTACGGGCACACCTGGTGCGCGGCGGCCACGAGCTTCTCGGCGACCTCGCGCTCGACGTCCGGGAGGTCGACGGTCAGCGTGACGGCGAGCCCGAAGCCCTCGCCGTCCGGGCCGATGCCGACCTCCGCCGTCACCGACGAGTCGCGCACGCGGACCTTCTCGCGGCGGGCGATGAGCTGCAGCGCGCTGTGGAAGCAGGCCGAGTACCCGGCGGCGAAGAGCTGCTCGGGGTTGGTGCCGTCGCCGCCCGCGCCGCCCATCTCCTTGGGCACGCTCAGGTCGTGGGCCAGTGCACTGTCGTCGGTCTCGACGTGCCCGCCGCGGCCCGAGCCGGTCGCGGTCGCCTTCGCCACGTACAACGTCTGCACGATGATCGTCTCCTTCTACGTTTCGTCCGGGGTCAGGTGGTGCGCGCCGACCGTCTCGGTCAGCGCGAGGAGGTTCGTCCGCAGGGCCGCCAGCTCGTTCGCCCGCAGCCCGGTCGCCCTGGCGATCTTGCGCGGCACCGCGGCCGCCTTCGCCTTCAGCGCCGTGCCGGCCGCGGTGAGCCGGATCTCGACCGAGCGCTCGTCGTCCACCCGCCGGTTGCGGGTGACCAGGCCGGCCGCCTCGAGCCGCTTGAGCAGCGGTGACACGGTGCCGGAGTCGAGCTCGAGGGCCGCGCCGAGCTCGGAGACGGTGACCGGCGCGCGCTCCCACAGCACGAGCATCACGAGGTACTGCGGGTAGGTGAGCCCGAGCGCGTCGAGCAGCGGGCGGTAGAGCTGGGTGACGGCCCGGGAGGCGGCGTACAGCGCGAAGCACACCTGCCGGTCCAGTCGCAGCTCGTCCATGGCCCCGACGTTACCCGTGGGTAAGTTGCGCACAACCAAATTGTGCGCGAGGTAACTACGGTTCAGGAGCCGGAGCGGGAGGCGCGCCACATGGTGTGCTCGCGGCTGATGGCCTCCTCGGCGTCGGCCACCTCGGTGGCCCATGCGCCCTCGTCGGCGATGGTGTCCAGCCGTTGGTACACAATGGACAGTTCGTGTGCCGCGTAGGTGTACGCGCGCGCGTTCGTGCCGTACTGGCGCACCGCGAGCCACGCGGCACCCGCGCCGATGAACGCGGCCACCACGCCGGCCAGGTCGAAGTTGACCAGCCCCACCGCGCGGGACAGCGCCGCCAGGATGCCGACGATCTCGACGGTGAGCAACGCGATGCCCCACCGGTAGGCGAGCAGCTCGTTGCGCTCGGCCTTGCGGGCGTACCACGTGCGCTGGTCCTCGACGCGGTCGGCGAGGTACACCCCGCGCCGGGCGGCGAGCGAGCTGTCGCGCAGGGCCTGCATCGGCGCGGTGACCGCCGGGGCGCTCGTCGGCTTGATGCTCGTCGGCGGGGCGTCGTGCAGCAGCATCCGCAGGCCGTCCACGTACGCCGCTCGCGCGTCCGCCACCGGCTTCGCGAACGGCGCCGCGCCCACGGCGTAGCGCCAGCTCAGGCTTTTCGCCGACTCGGCCAGCGCGCGGCCGTCGTACCAGGTGTCCTCGGGGCGCACCGACTTCAGGTAGAACTCCACCGACACCACGATCACGAGCGCGATGACCGTCGCGATCGACAGCAGGTCGATGCCGGCCGTGCCCACCCGCAACGTCGCCACTCCGGTGGCCGCCGCGACAATTGCGAACGTCAGCCGCAGCTGCACCGCGCGCACGTGGCGCCGCTGCCCCTGCACCGACGCCGCGTCGGCGCCTTGGAAGAGCCCCGGCAGGTCCGCGTCCGCCAGACCCAGTGGTGCACTCATGAACCAGCCCCCAGCCTCCGGACCACAACCGCGAAGATCGTAGTCGAGGCTCAGTTCACGCAGGGCACGCCGCCCGCCGTGATCGGGGGTTCGGTGTGGCTCATCGGCGCGGTGGTGCCGGGCCGGACCTTGATGACGACCGGCGTCGCGGGAGGTCCGGTCTTCGTGGCCGTGCGGTCGTCCGGTGTACGTGGGGTGCCGCCCAGCAGGCCGCGGACGTAGGAACGCACCTGCGCGGCGTCGACCTCGACCGCGCTCCCGTCGGACGGGGTGGACAGGTCCGGGCGGATCGTCGGGATCGTCGAGAACTCGATGTGGTCCCCGGTCAGCCCGGCCACCTGCTGGGCGAAGGCGAGCAGGTCCCAGTCGCGGTCCAGCACGACCGACCGGGTGAGCGCGTCGACGAGGTGGGTGAGCCGGCCCGGGTCGGCGAGCGTGCCGGCGCTGAACAACCGGTTCGCGAGGCCGGCGAGGAACGCCTGCTGGCGGCGCACCCGGTCGAGGTCGCCGCCGGGCAGACCGTGCCGCTGGCGGACGAACTTCAGCGCGTTGACCCCGCGCAGCAGCTGTGGCCCGGCCCGGAAGTCCGCTCCGGAGTACGAGTCGTGCACCGGCGCGGCCAGGCACACCGGCACGCCGCCGACCGCCTTGGTGATCTCGCTGAACCCGTACAGGCCGATCTCCGCGTAGTGGTCGACGTGCAGCCCGGTCAGCGCGGAGACCGTGGCGATCAGGTTGCGCCGCCCGGCCGTCGTCGACTCACGCTCCACAGTGGACTCCGACTTGCCCGCCGCGCGCAGCTGGTCGGCTCGGGCGAGCTTGGCCCGCGCGTACGCCGAGTTCAGCTTGTGCCTGCCGAACCCGCCCGCGATGTCCACATAGGAGTCACGGGGCAGCGACACCGCGAACGCCTGCTTCGCCGGGTCGGCCGGCAGGTGCACCAGGATCATCGTGTCGGTGTTCTGCTCGCCGTCCGCCTCGCCGGCCGACAGCGCGTCCAGCACCTCCCGCGGCAGCGGGTTGCCGTGCGCGTCGGTGCGGCTGTCCAGGCCCACCAGCAGGATCGTCGTGGCGGTCCGCGGCAGGTCCCGGGTGGACGCCGCGCCTGGCTCGTCGGCGATCACGTCGTCGGTGACCAGCCCCTCGACGGCCGAGCGGTAGGCGACCCAGCCGAACCCGGCCGCGCCGAGGACGGCCACCGACGCCAGGCCGGCCGCCGCCCGCCCGGCCCAGACCCCCGCCCGGCTCATCGTGCCCGGTCCCGCATGCCCACCCCACAGCGTCGCGCCCGTCCGTCACCGACGACGCTATGGACGCAATCCGCCCGCCCGGCCTCGGTCGTGTAACAGCCGCCCGGCGGCTGTGCCGCGGCCGGGTAACAGCCGCGGCGCAAGCGCTGGCTGCGGCCGGGCGGACATGGTCTGCTGGGCATGAACCGAGAGGGGGAGCGATGCGCCGGGCGCTGGTGTGCTGCGTGGCGCTGTCCGCCGCGTGCATGCTGGTCGCCGGCTGCGCCACCCAGGGCGGCGTCGAGGTCGCCGGCCGGGCGCGCCAGGTCTCGCCGCCGCCGTCCGCGCCCGCGCTGCCCAAGGGGACCCCGGCCTCCGCCGACGCGGTCGCCGTCCTGCGGGCCGACCCCCACGTCAACGCGAAGGTCAAGGCGGCGCTCGTGCCGTGCGAGAGCGGCCAGTACCCGATCGACGAGCGCTACACCGACCTGACCGGCGACGGCCGGGCCGAGCTGGTGATCATCGTGCTCGGCTGCCCGGTCAAGGAGGCCTACCCGGTCCTCATCGGCCGCGCGTACGCCGCCTACGTCTACAACCTCGCCGCGACGCCACCCGCCCGGCTGCTCGGCATCGAGGAGGCGGGTGTCGAGCTGGTGACCAACACGGGCTCCGGCCGCGACCTCGCCGTGCTGCACACCCGCTACCTCGCCGGCGACGACCCGTGCTGCCCTACCGACGAGTGGATCTCGGTCTACCGGTGGAACGGCACCGCCCTCGTGGAAGGCCGCAAATGACCCCGGTGCGCGTCCTGCTCGTGGAGGACGACGCGGTGATCCGCGAGGCCACCCAGCTCGCCCTCGAGCGCCACGGCTTCGAGGTGAGCGTCGCGGCCGACGGGCTCACCGGCCTCGCCGGCTACCGCGCCGAGCGACCCGACGTGGCGCTGCTCGACCTGATGCTGCCCGGCATGAACGGGGTCAGCCTGTGCCGGCAGATCCGCGAGGAAGGGCCGACACCGGTGATCATGATGTCCGCCCGGGCCGACCCGATCGACGTCGTGCTGGGCCTCGAGGCCGGCGCGGACGACTACGTCACCAAGCCGTTCGACAGCACCGTCCTGGTCGCCCGCATCCGCGCGGTGATGCGCCGGATGGGCCGCACCGCCCCCGCGCCGGACGCGCCCGACGGCGCCGTCCGAACGTTCGGCGACCTCGAGGTCGACCGGGGCGCGCTGGAGGTCCGCCTCGCCGGCCGGCCCGTCGAGCTGACCCCGACCGAGCTGCGGCTGCTGCTGTGCTTCGTCGACTCGCCGGGCACCGTGCTGACCCGCGACGTGCTGCTCGAACAGGTGTGGGACTACCAGTGGGGCGGCGACTCCCGGGTGGTGGACGTCCACGTCCAGCGGCTGCGCGCCAAGATCGGCCAGGACCTGATCGAGACCGTCCGCGGCTTCGGCTACAAGCTGCGGGGCAGTCCGTGAGCGAGCTTGCGAGCGAACCATGTCACAGCGGCGACCGCGAGCGGCAACACCGAGCCTGCGAGTGGTTGTCGTGAGGATCGTCCCGGCGAGCCTGCGGTGGCGGCTGTCCGCAGTGATCGCCGTGGTCAGCGTGCTCGTCGCGGTCGCGCTGAGCCTGCTGGTGCGCACCGAGTTCAGCCGCGTGCAGCTCACCGACGCCCGGCGGGTGCAGGACGAACGCATCCAGCTCGTCGTCCGCGACTACGGGCTCACCGGGCGGGCCTCGCTCGGCAGCCGGCTCGACGCGCGGACCCTGCCGGCGCAGCTGCGCACCGCGGTGCGCGACGGCAGGCGGGCGACCTATCTCGAACGCGGCGCGGACGGCGCGTGGATCTGGGCGGCTGCGGAGACGAACGGGCACGTGCTGTCGCTGCGCAGCTCGTACCGGGACCGCGACGCGGCGCTGGCGCAGCTGGACAATGTGCTGATCATCGGCTCGCTCGCGGTGCTCGGGCTGGGCTCGGTGCTGGGCGTGGTGCTCGGCGGGCGGCTGTCCAAACGCTTACGCCGGGCCGCGGTGGCCGCGCGCAAGGTCGCCGAGGGTGACGCGACCACGCGGGTGGGGGACACGATCGGCACCCGGCCGCGGGACGAGACGACCGAGCTGGCACAGGCCGTGGACGCGATGGCCGCGGCGCTGCGCGAACGGCTGGTGGCCGAGCAGCGGGTCACCGCCGACATCGCCCACGAGCTGCGTACCCCGGTCACCGGGCTGGTCACCGCCGCCGAGCTGCTGCCACCGAGCCGGCCGGCCGAGCTGGTGCGCGACCGGGTCCGGGTGCTGCGCGCGCTCGTCGAGGACATCCTCGAGGTCGCCCGGCTCGACACCGCCACCGAGCGCGCCGAGCCGGTGGAGCTCTCGCTCGGCGACTTCGTCAGCCGGCGCGCCGCGTCGGTGAGCCCGGACGCCGAGGTACGGGTGCTGGCCGAGGAGCCGGTGCGCACCGACCCGCGCCGCCTGGAGCGGGTGCTGGTGAACCTGCTGCAGAACGCCGACCGGCACGGCGCGCCCCCGGTGTGCGTGGAGATCGACGGCCGCACGCTGCGGGTGCGCGACCACGGCCCGGGCTTCTCCGCGGGCCTGCTGCGCGACGGCCCGAGCCGGTTCCGGACCGACGCCAGCGACCGCGGCGGCGGGCACGGGCTGGGCCTCACGATCGCGCTCGCGCAGGCGAAGGTGCTCGACGCGCGGCTGCACCTGGCCAACGCCGAGGACGGTGGCGCGCAGGTGACGGTGGAGTTGCCTAACCGTCCGTGACGGCGCGCCGAATCGCGGTTGCGGCGCGTATCCGCCATCCTGGGGCCGATCCCACCATCGGCGAAAGGACCGGGAACACCCCATGCTCCGGATCGACCCCGACCGCACCGGCACCGTCCGCCTCACCTTCGTGCTGCGGCCCAACTCCCCGCGGGGCCGCGTCAGCGTGGTCGGCGACTTCAACGAATGGTGCCCCGGCGCGCACGAGCTGCGCCCCCGCAGCAACGGCACCCGCTCGGTCGCCGTCACCGTGCCCGACGGCACCCCCGTCCGGTTCCGCTACCTCGGCGAGGGCGGGCAGTGGTGCAACGAGACCGAGCACCCGGACGTGCGCCAGGACGGCGAGGACAGCGTGATCCTCGTGTCCACTCGGAACGGCGCGCCTAGCCGCGGCTGATCCGGCCGAGGTCCGGGCGTTTGGGCTCGTGCCCGTCGCCCGGCTCGCGGCCGGCGATCTTGTTGTGGACCAGGTCGCGGACCGCCGGGGCCACGTGGTTGCGCAGCCACCGCCACTGGCCGGCCGCGGCCCGCCAGTACGGGTCGCGTTCGGCGGGCGGCAGCGGCGCGAGCAGGTCGTCGGCCGGCGCGTCCAGTGCGGTGAGCAGGTGCCCGGCGACCCGCCGGTGCCCCAGCTCGCCGAGGTGCAGCCGGTCCTCGCCGTAGAGGCGGATGTCCTCGCACCACGGGTCCTCACGCACGTCCACAAACAGCGTGTGGTGCCGCGCCGCGGTCGCCGCGATCAGCTGGTTGAGCAGGTTCACCCGCGGCCGCAGCCGGCCCGACGCCGGCAGCCGGCGCGCGAGGTCGGGCAGCGTGAACAGCACGACCGTGCGCGCGACCTCGGTCAGTGCGCGGACCATGGCGTCGAGGTTCGCCGCGACCGTGCCGGCGTGCCAGCGGCCCTGCAGGATGTCGTTGCCGCCACCGAACAACGTGACCAGGTCCGGCTCCAGCCGAACCGCGACGGGCACCTGCTGGGTGAGGATCTGGTCGAGCCGCCGGCCGCGCACGGCCAGGTTCGCGTAGTGCAGGTCCGGCTCCAGCTCGGCCAGCCGCGTCGCGGCCAGATCCGCGAAGCCGCGGTAGCCGCTGCCGTCGGGATAGGGGTCGTCGAGACCCTCGGCGCAGCTGTCACCGATCGCCACGAACCTGCGGTAGGACATGTCCCGAGGGTAAACGCGGGGTGGCCGTGCCCGGGGTCACACGGCGGCGTGGTGGCGCAGCTGACGCAGCCGGAAGCCGAGCACGATCAGCACGAGGCCCCAGGCGATGGCGAACATGGCGATGGCGACGAGCAGGGCGATCGCCCCCTCGGCCGGCTGCACGATCAGCAGCAGGCCGAGCACGAGCGAGATGGCGCCGGAGATCGCGAGGAACCACTCGTTGCGGATCACCTTGCGCAGCCGGATGGCGGCCGCGATCTGCGTGGCGCCCGCGATGATCGCCCACACGGCGATCAGCACGAGCAGCGCGACGACGGTGATCTGCGGCCACACCAGCGCGATGACGCCCGCGGCGATGCCGAGCACGCCGATCCCGATCATGTACGCCCGGTCGGTGCCGCGCCCCATGCCCATCGTGATCGCCGTGACGCCGTCCATGAGGAGGTAGACGCCCCACAGGAAAGCGAGCGCCAGCACGGTGATCTCCGGCCAGAGGATCGCGATCACCCCGAACAGGATGGCGACGACCCCGCGCACCACGACGAGGTACCACCGGCGACTCAGCAGCTCCAGCATGCGCTCATCATGTTCCTGCCCGGTGCGGTCGGCAACCGCTCAGCACAGGCCCGCGTCGTGCATCAGCAAGGCGATCTGCGTGCGGTTGCCCAGTTCGAGCTTCGTGAGGATCCGGGTGATGTGCGCCTTCACCGTCGCCACCGACAGGTACAGCCGCGCCGCGATCTCCGCGTTCGTCCGGCCCTCGCCCACCGCCAGCGCGACCTCGTGCTCGCGGGCGGACAGCGCCCGCAACGCCCCGCGCGCCCGGTCGTAGGAGCCGGCCTCGGTCGCCGCGCGGTCCATCAGCCGGCGGGTGATCCGCGGGGACAGGATCGGCTCGCCGGCGGCGACCCGGCGGACCGCGTCGGCGATCTGCGCGGGCGGCGCGTCCTTGAGCAGGAACCCGGACGCGCCCGCGCGCAGCGCGCGGAGGACGTTCTCGTCGGTGTCGAACGTCGTCAGCACGATCACCTCGGGCGGCTGCGGACGGGCCCGCACCCGTTGGGTGGCAACGATCCCGTTCACCCGCGGCATCCGGATGTCCATCAGCACGACGTCGGTGGGGTGCGCGTCGAGGGTGGCGGGCACCGCCTCGCCGTCGTCGGCCTCGCCGACCACGACCACGCCGTCGGCACCGTCGAGCATCATCGTCAGCCCGGCCCGCACGAGCGCGTCGTCGTCGACGACCAGCACCCGGATACTCATGACGCGCCCTGTGCCGACGGTTCGGTCGCGACCTCGCCCTGTATCGATGGTTCGCTCGCAAGCTCGCTCACGGAAGGCCACGGTAGCCAGGCCTGCAACCGGAACTCGGCCGGCCCGGCGGCGTGGTCGAGCCGCCCGCCGGCGAGCCGGACCCGCTCGGTGAGACCGACGAGCCCGCGTCCCGAGCCCGGGATCGCCGGTGTGGCAAGGGATTCGCGGGGGATCGGGTTGCGCACCTCGATCACCAGGCGGGCGCCCGGGGTGCCGTCGAGTGCGATGCTCACCGGCTGGCCCGGCGCGTGCTTGCGCGCGTTGGTCAGCGCCTCCTGCAGCACCCGGTACGCGGTGCGGCCGGTCCGGCTGGGCAGCGCCGCGGGATCGGCGACCTCGTCGCGGACCTCGACCGGGGTGCCGACCGCGCGGGACTCCTCGACCAGCTCGGTCAGGTCGGTGAGCGCCGGCAGCGGCCGGTCCGGCTTGTCGCCGGCAGGATCGTCGGTCGTGTCGTGCAGCAGCGCGATCACGTCGCGCAGCTCGTCGAGTGCCTGGTGTACGCCGGCGCGGATGACGCCGGCCGCCTGGGACAGCCGCTCCGGCGGCGCGTCGGGCCGGTACTCGAGCGCACCCGCGTAGGTCGCGAGCAGCGAGAGCCGGTGGGCGAGCACGTCGTGCATCTCGCGGGCGATCGCGGCCCGCTCGGCCGCGCGTGCCTCGGCGACCCGGCGGCCCTGCTCGGCCTCCGCCCGCTCGGCCCGCTCCTCGAGCGACGCGATCAACGCCCGCCGCGCCGAGGCGTGCAGGCCCCACCCGACGAGCGCGGCGTGCGCGAACACCACGATCAGAGCCCACCACAGGAACGACAGGCCGGACATCTGCAGCCACACCCAGCGCACCAGGTGCGCGGCGACGCCGGCCAGCGCCACCCCCACCGCGACCCGGACCCGCTGGCAGCGGGCGACCAGCAACGTGCCCAGCGTGGCCGCCGGGGTCGCGGTCGGTGACAGGGCGGCCAGCACGGCGAGCACGAGTGCCGCGTGGACCGGCCGGCGGAACAGCTGCGGCACCAGCGCCACCGACGCCACGGCCACCGCGATCTCGAGCCAGAGCAGCGCATCCCCGCGTGCCGTCGCCGAACTCGCCGAACGCCGACGCGACGGCACCGGTCGCGACGCCCGCGGTGGCGATGGCCACCCCGGTCAGCGATCGCGGACCGGTGCAGGCAGCGGGGGTCGCGGCGGTGTCCACGGGTCGAGCCTACGACCGCTCCCGCGACGCGGACAGCGACCAAAGTCGACACGGCCCGCGACCGGGGTCGGGTCGGGCACAGCCCCGCGGCCGATGTGGCGGCCACCCGCCGGCGGCAAGGCTGACCGGCATGAACTCGACGACGACGCTCCTGGGCTCGCTGCACGGCACCGTGCTCGAGCTGGGGCCCGGCAGGGGCACCAGCCTGCGGCACTACGCCCCGGACGTGCGCTGGATCGGCGTCGAGCCCGACGCCCGCCGCCGGGCGCACGTCGAGGTGGAGGCCGCGCGGCTCGGCCGGCACGCCCAGGTGCTGCCCGGCCACGCCGAGCGCCTCGGCCTCGCCGACGCGAGCGCCGACGCGGTGGTGGCGACGTACGTGCTGTGCTCGGTGGCCGACCCGGCCGCCGCGCTCGCCGAGCTGTTCCGGGTGCTGCGCCCGGGCGGCCGGTACGTGTTCGCCGAGCACGTCGCCGCGCCCGCGGGCACCTGGCTGCGCCGCCTCCAGCGGGGCTACGCGGTGGGGTCGCGCCTGCTGGGCGGCCAGTGCATGCCCGACCGGGACAGCCTGCCCGCCATCGAGCGGGCCGGCTTCGACGTCGCCGAGCTGCACTCCCACACCGAACCCGGCCCGTTCGGTGCCGGGATCCCGCACATCGCCGGCTGCGCGCTGCGGCCGGTCCTTTCGGAAGGAAACCCGACATGACCACCACGACCACCCAGCCGGTGACCGTTCCCGCCGCCGGCACCTACCGGATCGACCCCGAGCGGTCGACCGTCTCCTTCACCACCCGGCACATGTTCGGCCTCGCCCCGGTGCGTGGCACGTTCCGCCTGCGCTCCGGGCACATCCGGATCGCCGGCGAGCCGGCCGCGCCCACCGGCTCCTCGGCCGGCGCCACGATCGCGGCGGACAGCTTCCACACCGGGACCGCCGCCCGCGACACCCAGATCCGCTCCGCGAGCTACCTGGACACCGACCGCCACCCGGACATCGTGTTCTCCTCGACCGGCCTCGAGCGGCGTGCCGACGGCTGGGTGCTGTGCGGCACCCTGACCGTGCGCGGCACGACCCGCCCGGTGGACGTCCGGGTCGTCTCGCTCGCCCCGGACGGCCCGGGCCTGCGGTTGCGCGCGCAGGCGCGGGTGGACCGGTACGAGTTCGGCATCACCGCCGGTCGCGGCATCACCGGCCGCCGCCTGACGCTGACCCTGGACGTGCTGGCCGGGTAACCGCCACGCGAAGTTCCCGGCTCGGTGACGTCCCATTTGCCCGCAAGGGTGGCATCCCGGCGACCGGACCTGCTTTGCTCTACCTCGACAGCGGACGGAAGTCGGGGTGGACGGTATGACACGCACGGCGGAGCCCGTGGTCGCGAATGGTGCGGCGCGGCCGATACACGGCAAACCCCGCGGGCTGGCGCCCCAGATCGCGACCTATTTCTTCATCCTCGGGCCGTTCCTGGCGCTGCTCGCCGCGGTGCCGCTGACCTGGGGCTGGGGGCTGGGCTGGCTCGACGTGCTGCTGGCGGCCGGCTTCTACACGGTCACCTGCCTGGGCGTCACCGTCGGCTTCCACCGGTACTTCACCCACCGCGCGTTCAAGGCGCGGCGGCCGTTGCGGGTGGCGCTCGCGATCGTCGGCAGCATGGCGCTGCAGGGCCCCATCACGCACTGGGTCGCCGACCACCGCCGCCACCACGCCTTCTCCGACCGCGACGGCGACCCGCACTCGCCGTGGGCGTTCGGCACCTCGCCGCTGGCCCTGGTGCGCGGGTTCTGGCACGCGCACATGGGCTGGATGTTCGACCGCAACCTCACCAACGCCGAGCGGTTCGCGCCGGACCTGCTCGCGGACGAGGACATCGCGCGGGTGCACCGCCAGTTCGGCCTGTGGACCGCGGTCACGCTGCTCGCGCCCGCGGTGCTGGGCGGGCTGATCACGTGGTCGTGGTGGGGCGCGGTCACCGCGTTCTTCTGGGCCGGCCTGGTGCGGGTGTCGTTCCTGCACCACGTCACCTGGTCGGTTAACTCGATCTGCCACATGATCGGCACCCGGCCGTTCGCGGCGCGGGACCGGTCGGCGAACTTCTGGCCCCTCGCGATCCTGTCGATGGGGGAGTCGTGGCACAACCTGCACCACGCGGACCCCACCTGCGCGCGGCACGGCGTGCGGCGCGGGCAGATCGACATCTCCGCACGGCTGATCTGGGTCCTCGAGCGGTTCGGCTGGGCGCACGACGTGCGGTGGCCGACGCCGAAGCGGCTGCTGAACCTCGAGGCGCGGCAGCCCAGGGAGGCCGCCGGTTGAGCGAACACAGCAGGTTCCCGTTCTTCCTGAAGATCGCCGCGTTCGTCGTGCTCGCCGGTCTGGTGGGTGGCTTCCTGCTGCTGGCGGGCAACGGCGACGGTGACGACGACGTCGCCGTGACGAACCCCGCGATCCCGACCATCACCGACGCCGGCGGGTCCGGGCCGGAGACGTCACAGCCCACGCCGCCACCCACGACCGTCGTCGCGCCGGCCGTCGGCACCCAGACGGCCGTCATCGCGGTGAAACCCAAGCCGAAGCCCACGCCCCGGCCCGGCCGCAACCCGCGGTTCGGCCGGATCGGCCAGTCCTGCCCGCAGCAGGGAGCCATCTCGTTCACCAAGCGCTACGAGCCGCTGGTGTGCCGGGACGGGCGCTGGGACCGCCTCTTCTGACATGACCCTGCTCCTGGTGGCCACCGGCGACACGATCGCCCACCGCGACCCCGGTGTCGCGACCGGGCGTGAGCTGCTGGCGCTCGCCGGGCCGGTGACCGACCGCGTGGTCGTCGAGGACGTCCTGGCGGAGCCGTCGTGGGACACGTCGGTACCCACGCAGCTCGCGCTGGCGCGCCGGGTGCGCAAGGCCCTGGTGGACGACGAGTTCGACGGCGTGGTCGTCACCCACGGCGTGGACACCCTGGAGGAAACGGCTTTTCTGGCCGATCTGGTCGTCGCCCCGGCCCGGGGCGCCGTCGTGTTCACCGGCGCGTTCCGCCCGCTGTCCGCCGCCTCGCCCGACGGTCCGGCGAACCTGGCCGCGGCGCTGGCCGCCGCGGCCGACCCGGCGCTGCGCGGCGTGGGTGCGGTGGTGTGCCTCGGCGACGAGCTGCACGCGGCCCGCTGGGCGACGGTGACCGGCCGCGTCACGTCCGCGCCGCACCCGGTGCTGGGCCGGATGATCGACGGCCAGGCCCGGCTCACGGCGACGCCCCCGCCCCGCCCGCCGCACTCCGACGGCGAGCCGGAGTCGGACGTGGCGCTGCTCAAGACCTACCCGGACATGCCGCCGTCCCTGCTGACCACGGTCACCGACCTGGGTGCGCAGGGCGTGGTGCTGGAGGGCACGGGTGCGGGCAACGTCCCGGTGGAACTGTTCGCCGCCATCATGGGACTGTCCCAGATGGACATTCCGGTGGTCGTGGCGTCCCGCGCGCACACGAGCGACATCGGCCTGGCCGAACGGATGGGCGCGATCGGCGCGGCCGGGCTCAGCGCGTCGAAGGCCCGGATGGCCCTGATGGTGGCGCTGGGCAAGGGCGGCGGGATCGAGGCCGCCGCCCGCTACTTCGGGAATCTCTAAGGGATTCGTCCGGCGACGCCGCGGAGGACGAGGTCGGTGACGAGGTCGATCGCCTCGTCGTCGGTCAGGTCGAGGGTCGTGTCGGTCAGGTGGATGTGGGCGAAGCCCGTCATCACGGCGCCGATCGCCGCGGCCACCGCGAGCGGCTCGCCGGGCAGCGGGTGGCCGGCGCGGCGCACGTACTCCAGGTGCTCGGCCAGGTGGCGGCGGTCCGGGCCGGTCAGCTCGGTCAGCGTCGCCGCGAACGTCTCGTCCACCATCGCGGCCTGCTGCAACGCGACCATCACCGTGCGGTTGGCGCGGTAGAACTCGAAATAGCCCGCCACGTGGTAGCGGATCGCCTTTCGTGAGGTGAAGTCCGGGTCGTGCGCCGGGTCCGTCCGGATCGTGACGTCGACGCCGGCCAGCAGGTCTGACAGGAGCGCCTGCAGCAGCTCCTCCTTGCTGGCGAAGTGGTTGTAGAACGACCCCGCCGCCCGGCCGGCCGCGGCCGTGATGTCGGTGATCTTCGTGTTGAGGTAGCCCCGCTCGGCGAACACCTCCCGCGCCGCCGCCTTCAGCGCGGTCTCCGTCTCCGCCGCCCGGGCCTTTCGCACGCCGACCACCGAACACCTCCTCGATCCCTTGACAACCTACGGCAGTTCGGCTCATGCTGAACACAAGTTCACTGAATTGAGATTCATCAAAAAGGGGAGACCGATGACCACCACCGACGTACTGATCGCCGGAGCCGGACCGACCGGACTGACCCTCGCCATCGAGCTCGCCCGCCGCGGCGTCACCGTGCGGATCGTCGACCGGGACCCGCGGCCGTTCACCGGCTCGCGCGGCGATGGGGTGCAGCCGCGCACGCTCGAGGTCTTCGAGGATCTCGGGATCCTCGGGCGCGTCCTGGACGAGGGGATGCTGCCCGCGACCATCCGCGCCACCCTCGACGGCGAGTTCGCCGGCGAGCACCGGATGGCCGACGTCGAGCAGCCGACCCCGGACGTGCCCTACCCCAACACCTGGGTCCTGCCGCAGTTCCGCACCGAGGAGCTGCTGGCCGCCCGGCTCGCGGAGCTCGGCGTCGAGGTCGAGCGCGGCGTCGAGCTGACCGGCTTCACCCAGGACGCCGCCGGCGTCACCGCCACGGTCGGCGGCGAGGCGGTGCGCGTGCGGTACCTCGTCGGCGCCGACGGCGGGGCCAGCGTCGTGCGCCGCACGCTCGGCATCGCGTTCCCCGGCGTCACCGACGAGTCCGTCCGCATGCTCCTCGGCGACGTGCACGCCGACGAGCTCGACCACGACTACGGCCACTTCTGGGCACCGTCGGCCAACCCCGCGGACGGCGTCGTCCTCACCCCGCTGCCCGGCGGCACCGCGTTCCAGTTCGGCTGCCCGCTGCCGGCCGGCACGGACGCCTCCCTCGAGCACCTGCAGGCGCTGCTCGCCGAGCGCGGCGCCACGGTCCGGCTGCACGACCTGACCTGGAGCACCGTGTGGCGGCCGAACGTCCGGCTGGCCGAGGCGTTCTGCGACGGCCACGTGTTCCTCGCCGGCGACGCGGCCCACGTGCACCCGCCGACCGGCGGGCAGGGCCTCAACACCGGCGTGCAGGACGCGTACAACCTGGGCTGGAAGCTCGCCGCCGTCCTCGCCGGCGCGCCGGCCGAGCTGCTCGACACCTACGAGGCCGAGCGCCGCCCGGTGGCCGAGGACGTGCTCGGGCTGAGCACCCGGCTGATGGACAAGCACCGCGACGGCGACGCCGACGCGCACCGCCGCGGCCCGGCCGTCAGGCAGCTCGGCATCGGCTACCGCGGCGGCCCGCTGTCCCGTGACCACCGTGACCACCGTGCGGCGCCGGAGGGGCTGCGGGCGGGCGACCGCGCGCCCGACGCGCCGGTGCTCGGCCACGACGGCCGGCCGGTGCGGCTGTTCGAGCTGCTGGTCGGCACGGAGTGGACGCTGATCGGCGACGCGACCGTCGCCGGCGCCCGGACGCTGCGGCCGGGGGAGTCCTTCACCGACCACGAGAGCCACGTCCGCGCCGGGTACGGCGCCGCGTTCGCCCTCGTCCGCCCGGACGGCTACGTGGCCGTGCTCGCCGACGACCCGGCCGACCTGCCGGCGAGCGTGCACGACCTCATGACACCGGCCCACACCGTGTCGTAGCCACACCTCTGTATAAAGGGGGCACCGACACCGGCCAGCCGTTGCCGGTGTCGGTGCCCGGATCCGGGGTGGTGACCGTGACGGTCACCGGCGTGGGGGGAGTGGCCGGTGACTGTTGCCCAGCTCCGTACCCCGGATCCACCACTGCCGCGGCCAGGGCCGGTTTGCCGCGGCGCTCTTGGGTCGGTTTCCCGGTGTTGGCGTGTCCGGGCCGACCTATCGGCGCCTCCCGACCCCACGGGGTGCCGCGGCGATGGCTGCTGTTCTGGTCATGAGGCCATCCGCCACGAGTCGATGGGCGGTAGCTCCGTGACCGCCGGGTCGGCCGCGGGGGCCGATCCGGACGCCGGTGGGGTGTACTGCGCCGGGTCGACCGGCGGCGGGTCGTAGATCGGGACGGGCACCGCGGCCGGGATCGGCCCGGGGATCGGCCCGGTCATCGACGCGTGCAGCGGGGCGTACATCGGCGCGTAGCCATTGCCGGTCCCCTGCCCAGGGTGCTGCCCGGAGTGCTGGCGCTGCGGCACCGGCGGCCGGGCGACCGGCTGGCGCGGCGCGGGCCGGGGCGGCGCCTGCATCGCGGGCATCGGCTGCAACGTCTGCTGGGGGAGCGGCGGGGGCAGTGGCCGTGCCGGTGGCCGGTTGCCGGCCCGCTGCATCTGCCGGGCCGGGCGTCCCTGCTGGGCCGGCGGTCCTTGCGGAACCGGCGGTCCTTGCGGAACCGGCGGTCCCTGCGGAACCGGCGGTCCCTGCGGAACCGGCGGTCCCTGCTGAGCCGGCGGTCCTTGCGGGACCAGCGGCCGCTGCTGAACCGGTGGGCCCTGCTGAGCCGGTGGGCCCTGCGGGACCGGCGGTCCCTGCTGGGCTTGTGGCAGCGGCGCGGGCGGTGCCTGCGGGGCTTGTTGCGGCTGCTGGGCGGGCTGACCTTCC
>CAWJCX010000036.1:0-46629 GCA_963841395.1 uncultured Actinomycetota bacterium | reverse complement strand
TCCGGATGCCGATGATCGCACCACGGCTCGCGCCCGTGACCAGGCGGCAGCAGGTCCATGCCGATCCGTTTGCCTGGGAGGTCGCGGAGCACGAGGAGCAGCTGACCCGGTTGTGGTCGGCGCTCTATGCGGCCCGCGCCGAACTGCTCGCGGTCGAGCGGTTGATGAGCCTCGGGGCGGCCCGATCGGACCTGGTCCAGGCGTCAGTGACGGCGGCGTGGCGCTGGGCGGCCGCCCGGGCCGAGGCTCTCGGCTACACCAGCGCCTACGCCTCGGACGCCGGCTCACCGGAAATGTCGGTCGACGCATTGGTCGCGCTGGCCGGATGGACGCCGCCATTGACGGACGCGCAGGCGTCGCGGCTGACCGAAGCCGCGGCCGGCGGGGCGAGCCGTGAGCAGTTCGTCCACGCCTTGCACGACGAGACCGGGCTGGGAAATTCCTGGATATGCGGGCTGCTCGAACCGATTCCGAGTCCCCGCGAAAGCCATGACGAGAACGGGTGATCCCAGTGCCGACAACGAATCCCGAGCTGGCCGCGGCGCTGGTCGTCGCGGCCGACGGCCCGCCCCGGCGTTACGTCATCACCGGCGGCCCGTCATCGGGCAAGGACGACCTGATCGAGGCCATCCACGCCGCCGGGATTCCCTGCATGAAGGACGAGCCCGGCCGGGAGATCTACCGCAACACCGCGAACGCCTTGGCCGGCACCTGCGCAGCGAGGACCGGCGCGACTACTCCCTGGAGGTCCTGGAGGCGTTCGTCACCGAGTACGTCGCGCACACCACGGCATCCGCTTCTACAACCGCGGCATCCCCGATGGCTACGGCTGGGAAGGTTTCTTCGGCCTCAAGCCCGCCCCGCAGCTGGAAGAGGCCACGCGGCGACTACCGCTACGACGCGATCTTCGTGCTCGATCCCGCTGGACACACTTCGAGGACCCCGACGACATCGTCTGGGCCAAGGACCGCGAGATCCGCCGTGTCCACGAACTGATCGTGCAGGGCTACTACGACGCCGGCTACGAACCGGTGTTCGTCGCCCCCGACTCGGCCGCCGCGCGGCTGGACTTCATCTGCGCCAACCTTCGCCTGCCCAAACCCGGTCGAGGAGCGTGAGCTACGGTGAGCGCGCAACGGAAAGACGTCACTGCTGATCTCGCCGAACAGCGTGCTGGCCAACGCCCTGCTGCGCACGATCGACATCCTCCGCCCTCGGGTGCTGGCCGCCAGCCCGGCGCGGATCGAGTTCGTCGTCGGCACCCAGATCAACGGCGCTCCGCACCTCGGCACGAACCTGGTGCAGACCGCGGCGTTCCTGCTGGCCAAGATCGCCCGGCGAGAGTTCTCCATCGACACCGCGGTGCGGTTCGGCGCGCTGGACAACGCGCCGCACGACGTCGTGCTCGACCCGGAGACCCACCACGCCTACCAGCAGACCTACCACCACGCTCTGGGCAAGGACCAGGTCGGCGACCTGATCGCACGCTACTACACGGAGTTCTTCGACTCACTGTCGGCAGCCACCGACACCGACTACGCGGTCGAGACCTACACCGACCAGCAGGCCACCCCGGGTTTCCGGGCGGAGTTCCTGCGCACCCTCGAACGCCTCGAGGACATCCGCTGGTGGATGGCCCCCTCGCACGGCGTCGTCCACATCCGCATTCCCTGTCCCGGCTGCGGCTGGGCGGAGAAACGCGCCGACCGCACCAAGCTGGTCCGGCTCGACGAGGACGGCGCGACCTTCGCGGCAGTGTGCTTACGACCACGGCGCCTACGAGGCTCACGTCGACCCCGAGGACGACCAGCCCTACCTCGATCTGGCCACCCTCTACCGCAACCTGGTCAAGGAACGCGCACTCGGCCGCGACACCGACGTGCTGCACGTGATGATGAAGGGCGGCGACTGGGCTTTCGGCTGCCAACTCGTCGACGGCGCGCTCGGCGCCCTGTGCACGCCGGCCATGCAGATGCCGATCCGGATCTTCACTCCGCAGGTACTCGCCCCCACCGGGGCGAAGCTGTCCAAGTCGCTGCTGCGCGAACAGGGCGAGGGTGCTCTGCCCGCCGATGTCGAGCCCTGGATGCTCGACACCACCGCATGGCCCGGTGACATCGACAACTACGTCGACTCACTCGTCTGGCTCGTCGGCGAACTTCTCACCGACCCCAAGCACTTCTTCCGCTCCTTCACTGTCAAGGAACTCGGCCGCCTCATGAGCGCACGCCCGCCGCAGTTTGCCTGTCCGCGCCCACGACATGGGCATCTACAAGCGCTATTTCGACCTCATCATCGCGGGCCGCAAGACCACTGAGATCCGGGTCAACGACTCCAGTCGCCAGAAGATCAAGGAAGGCTCGCTGATCCGGTTCCGCTGCCAGGGCGACGACGTTCTCACCCGCGTCACCCGCGTCGCCCGCTATTCGACTTCGACGAGATGTTCGACCACGAGGCCGTTGCCTCGGTCAACCCGCTGGCGACCCGCGAGGAGCAGTTGGCGAACATCCGTCAGATCTACCCGCCCGAGCGCGAAGCCCTCGGCGTCGTCGCGATCGGTATCGAGTTGGCTTAGCCGTCAGCTCGTGCGGTAGACGGCGTAGCTGAACCTGTCCATCTGCAGCCGGCCGTTCTCGTGGCCGGCGCCGCGCCCGAGCACCAGCTCGCCCGGCGCCGCGATGTCCGCGGTCGTCGGGGTGAACGACGGGTTCACCGCGACCGTGAACTCGCTGCGCCGGTAGACGAACGGGTAGCCGGGGTTGAGGATCTCCACCTCGCCGGTCACGCCCAGCGAGGGGTTCGCCTTGCGCAGCGCGATCAGCTGCTGGACCAGGTTCAGCAGCGAGTCCGGGTCCGCCTGCGCGTCCGCCACGTTCGGCCGTTCGGGCGACGGGTGCGGCGGCAGGTAGGTCACGTCGGGATCGGCGGCGGTCCACTGCATCGGGGTGCGCGAGCCCGCCCGGTTGTAGCCGGCGCGCGGCGGTCCGAGGACGGCGCCCTCAAGGTTCGGCAGGCCCGGCTGGTACTGCATGCCGATCTCGTCGCCGTAGTAGATCGCGGGCAGCGTCGGCCAGGTCAGCACGAACACGAATGCCGCCCGAGCCTGGTCCGCGGTGCGCGAACCCGCGACCAGCCGGGGGAAGTCGTGGTTCGAGGTCGGCAGGATGATGTGTCCATTGTGGCCGATGACGCCCGTCGCGGTGGCCCACTCGGCCAGGAACTCCGCGACCGAGCCCGTGCCCGACGGGTCGAAGTAGCACGTGCGCGGCGGGCGCCACGTGTCGTCGTACACCGCGCCGTTGTGCCACAGCGAGCGGAATGCCTGGCTCGACCCGAAGTGCAGGAAGAAGTCCGCGTGGAACCCGGCCGGCACCGACACCTGCGGCTGCGCCCACTCACTGAGCAGCACCGCGTCCGGGTGCGCGGAGTCGATCCACTTCCGCATCTCCCGCCACAGCTTCCCGGTCTCCGCCTTGCCCGCGTCGTCCTTCACCAGCGACGACGCCATGTCCACCCGGAAACCGGAGATGCCAAGGCGCAGCCAGTGGTCCATGATGTCGCGCAGCGCCTGCCGGTTCTCCCGCGGCCCGTCGGCGTCGACGGGCTGGCGCCACGGCTCGTCGGCGTCCATCCGCGCGTAGCCGAAGTTCAGCGCGGGCTGCACCGGGAAGAAGTTCGGCAGGAAGAACCCCGGCCGCGAGCCCGTCGACGGCTGGAAGCCCGCGGCCTGGCGGTCCGACCAGATGTAGCGATGGTCGTCCGGGTCGTTCGCCGAGTGCTGGAACCACGGGTGCTGGTCGGAGGTGTGCCCGGCCACGAGGTCGAGCAGCACCCGGATGCCCCGCCGGCCCGCCGCGTCGACGAGCTTCGTGAGGTCGTCGACGGTGCCGTAGCGCGGGTCGATCGCCAGGTAGTCGGCCACGTCGTAGCCCGCGTCGTGCATCGGGGAGACGAAGCACGGGTTGAGCCACACCGTGTTCACCCCGAGCCAGGCCAGATAGTCCAGTTTGGACTCGACGCCGTTCAGGTCGCCGATGCCGTCGTCGTTGCTGTCCGCGAAGCTCTGCGGGTAGATCTGGTACAGGACGGCATCCGCCAACCAGTCGGCCATGAACGCTCCTCGCTGCTCGGGTCGTTGCTACTGCCGGGTCAACCGCAGTGAACGTATTCCCGGCATCGGTACCTCGATTGTGACCGACGCGGTGCCGTCCGCGTCGACGGCCACATTCGCAAGGTACTCGCTCGGCAGCATGTCGGCGGCGCGCAGCGTCTCCCACTGCTCGTTCGTGGGCCAGTCGCCGCCACCGAGGTCCGCCCACACCCGTGAGACGTTCGCGTGCTCCGCGTCTACCTGGGTGGATATCACCGAGTAGCGTGCCCGCCTCGAGCCCGGTGACCTCGACGGTCACCGTCCGGTCCAGGATCGCCGCACCGTCTATTTTGGACTGGTCGAGCGTCCCGTTCCAGACCAGCACGTCGGCGGTCGTGGCGGTCTTCGTGGCCAGCGCCTCGACCATCGCCTCGGCGCCGTCGCCGGTCACGGTCGCCGGGATGCGGCCGCCGGCCAGCGCGGACAGCATCGCGAGCGCCCAGAACCGCGGCTTGCGCAGGTTGCCGACGGTGAGCAGGCCGAACCCGCCGTGCAGCAGCCGCGGCGGCCAGCCCAGCTCCTCGAACTGGTCGGAGCAGACCCAGTAGGCGAGGCAGTCGGTCGTGGCGAGCGCGCTCTTCATGCCGCGTAACACGAACGGCGCGGCGAACACGGTGTCGTTGACCCGGTGGAAGTGCGTCGGCGTGACGCCCCACTCGGTCCACAGGATCTCCGGCTCGGTCTTGCCGGTGGCCTTGGCGAACGAGCGGGTCAGCGGCCGCATGTCCAGCGGGGCGTTGCCGTAGGTGTGGGTGGAGACGAAGTCGATCGGCACGTCGTTGGCGAGGCAGTACTCGAGCTGCGCCCCCACCCAGCCGGCCGCGGCCGAGGAGGGCCCGCCGACCCGGATCCGCTCGTCGACGCCCTTCACCGCGCGCGCCGCGACCTCGTAGAGGCGCAGGTAGTCCTCCTGGGTGCCGTTCCAGAAGACCTCGAGGTTGGCCTCGTTCCAGACCTCGAACTCCCAGGTGGCGACCTCGTCGGCGCCGTAGCGGTCGCGCAGGTGCTCGGTGAGCGTGCGGACCAGGTCGCCCCAGCGTGCCCAGTCCTTCGGCACCGACACCGTGGCGTTGTACTCGAAGACCGTGTAGTCGGGGTCCTCGCACAGCGCGGCCGGCATGAACGACAGCTCGACGACCGGCTTGAGGCCGGTCTCCAGGAACCGGTCGTAGACCTCGTCCAGGCCGGTGAAGTCGAAGGTGCCGTCCTCGCGCACGGTCACGGTCTCCGGCAGGAACGTGCCGTGCGCGCGGACCGTCCGCACGCCGACCTCGTCCCGCATGATGCGTAACGCGTCGGCGTACTCGGCGGCGACGTCCGACCCACCCGGGCCGGGCTTGTCCCAGACGAGCAGCGAGAAGTGCTCCGCGCCGATCATCCGGCGCCACACGTCTGGAAGCGGGGCCGGCGCCGCGGTCGTGTCCACGGACACGACCACCCGCGCCGGCGCCGGTCCCGCTGGCTGGGGAGTGGCGCTCGCGGAGGTCGACTGCGCGCCCGCGCCGCCGTCGCTCCAGGTGGCCACCGTGTAGTGGTAGGTCTCGCCGGGCTCGACGAGCGTGTCGGCGTAGGGCGGGTGCGGCACGGCGAGCACGTCGCCACCGAGATGGTCGAGCGGCTCGAACGGCCCGTCCGCACCGGCGGAGCGGTGCACGAGGTAGCCGAGCGCACCCTCGACCAGCGGCCAGTCCAGCCGGACCAGCCCGGTCCCCGCCTCCGCGACCAGGTTCTCCGGCGGCGGCAGCTCGCCGATCCCGGTGAGCCGCTCGTCGCTGGGCAGTCCGATGCGCTGCTCCCAGTCCTCGCGCGCGCTGCTCTCAGCCACCACGGCCCCCTAACCTGTAAGCGCTTCCTGTAAGCGCATACACTAGGTCGCGGACTGTGTTCTCGCAAGGGTGAGACCGGCGAAGCTGCGTGCACCTGATGCTGTGGAAGTCGCGGTCGCGTTCGTACTGTGCAGCGTCGATCGTGGTACGTCTTGATTGTGCAAGGTGGTGGTTATCATGGTTCCGATACCACCACTGAGGGGGCTCGAATGGTGCGGGCGGAGGCCGGTGACGACTGGCGTCGCAACGAGTTGGGGCGATTCCTGGCTGATCGGCGCAGTCGGATCAGTCCGAAAGATGCCGGTTTGGCCGGGGGCTCACGACGGCGCACGCCAGGCTTGCGGCGCGAAGAGGTCGCAATTCTGGCCGGCGTCAGCGACAGCTGGTACCAATGGCTGGAACAAGGCCGTGCCATGAACGTGTCGGCGCAGGTCCTGGACGCGGTGGCGAAGGTACTGCGGCTCGACGACCACGAACGCCGCCACCTCTACATGCTGGCCGGCGCCGCCCCGCCATGGGGGTACTCGCAGGTCGGGCACGAGGTCGACGCCGTGCTGAACCGCCTGCTCGACAACTGGATGCCCAACCCGGCGCAGCTGCTGGACAGGCACTGGAACGTCGTCGCCTCCAACGAGGCCGCGCGGCTCGTCTTCGACTCGGAGGACGAGCATTTCAACGCGCTTTTCTGTGCGTTTCTCAATCCCATTCTTCGCGCCGACCCGGAATCGTGGGCCGTAATGGCGAGAACCGCCGCCGCGGCATTCCGGGCCGAGATGTCACTGCACCCCGAAGACGCCGCTTTTGCCGCCATTGCCGCCGATCTCGCCGCGATCAGCTCGGATTTCGCTGAAATGTGGTCGAATCGCGATGTGCTGCCACATGCCACCTCGAGTCAGCAGTTCATCAACCATCCGGCCGTGGGTGAACTGCAATTCGAAGTAGGCCTGCTCAGGTCGAAGGGCAATGCCGACATCTCGGTGGCGCTCTATTTCCCCGCGCCGGACACCGCGACCGAGGACCGGATGCGGAAGGCGCTCGCCGTCCTGCCCACCGCCGGCCACTGAACGCGGATCACGAGCAGCCACAGCTGGTTCGGTGGGTCTGGGTCACCGGGAGGAGCACCGAGCGCGGCTCGCGGTCCGGCTCGCGCAGCCGTTCCACCAGCAGGTCCACCGCCGTCTCGCCGAGGCGGCGCATCGGCTGGCTGACCGTGGTCAGGCTGGGCCGGACCACCCGGCCCAGCGGTATCCCGTCGAACCCGACCACCGCCACGTCCCGCGGCACGTCGATGCCGCGCCGCTCCAGGGTCTGCAGCGCGCCCACGGCCATCTGGTCGTTCGCGCACACGAGCGCCTGCGGCAGCTCGCCGGCCGCGTCGAGCAGCCGCTCCGCCGCGATACGGCCGTCGGCCTGGGTGAAGTTGCCGCGGATGGCCGGGTCCTCGGGCACCGGCAGGCCGGTGTCGCGCAGGGCGCGCTGGAAGCCGTCGAACCGGGCGGCCGCGTCCGGCGAGTCCTCGCCGCCACTGATGAACGCGAGCCGGGTCAGCCTGTGGTCGTCGATCAGGTGCCGGGTCAGCGCGTACTCGCCGTCCTCGTTCGCGACCTGCAGGTGGTCGAGGTGGTCGATCTCGCGCGGGCCGGCGATCATCACGATCGGCAGCCGGCGGGAGATGATCTCCAGGTCCTCGGTCGGCACCGTGCGGGCCAGCACCGCGAACCCGTCCACCCGGCCGGCGACCTTGGCCACCAGGCTCTCCGGCCCGCCGGCGAGCGAGGCGGCGATCAGCAGCGCGTACCCGTGCCGGCGCGCGGCCCGCTCCATGCCGCGGGTGATCTCGTCGGCGTAGAGCATGTGCTCCGGGTCGTCGTCGTCACCGTCGACCTCGGGGTCGGCATAGTCCGGGAAGCACAGGCCGAGCACGCCGGTCGTCCGGCTGGCCAGGCCGCGCGCGTTGCCGCTCGGCACGTAGCCGAGCTCGCGCGCCACGGCGAGCACGCGTTCGCGGGTCTGGGCGCGCACCGTGTCCGGGTTGCGGTAGACGCGGGAGACCGTCGCGATGGAGACCTGCGCCCGCTCGGCGACGTCGTAGACCGTGGGGGCACTCAACCGTAGAACCGTCCTCTTGTATGCGCATTCAGCATCCGACGCTACCCGGCGTGTTGGGTGGCAGCAAGGAGTTAACTCCCTGTGCCCGCCCCGGTCCAGCTTCGCCACAACTCGGCGTAGCGGCCGCGGGCCCGCACCAGGTCGGCGTGGGTGCCGGTCTCCACCACCCGGCCGTCGTCGAGCACGAGCACCCGGTCGGCGAGCTCGGCCTGGGTCAGCCGGTGCGCGACGATCAACGTGGTGCGCCCGGCGGTCGCGGCGACCGCGGCCCGTTCGAGCACCCGGGCGCCCGCGCTGCCGGCCTCCGCCGTGGCCTCGTCGAGGATCGCCACGTGCGGGTCGGCGAGCACCAGCCGGGCGAGCGCCACCTGCTGGGCCTGCGCCGCGGTCAGCCGGTGCGCGCTCTCGCCGACTACCGTGTCCAGCTCGGCCGGCAGCGCGCGCACCCAGCCCAGCGCGCCGACCCGCTCCAGCGCTTCACGCACCTGCGCCTCTGTCGCGTCCGCGCGGGCCAGCCGGAGGTCGGCGATCAGTGGACCGGAGAACACGTGCACCTCCTGGCTCAGCATCGCCACGTGCCGGCGGTCCAGCTCGCCCACCGGCACCCCGCCGACCCGGACCTCGCCGGCGGCCGGCTCCAGCAGGCCGGCCGCGATGCCGGCGAGCGTGGACTTCCCGGCCCCGGTCGCGCCGACCACCGCGAGCCGTTCGCCCGCCTCGATCCGCACGGACACGTCGGCGAGCACCAGCGGCCCGCCCTCGTAGCGGTGCCGGATGCCCACGAGCTCGAGCGAGGCGTCGGCCGGCTCGCGGGCGCGCGCGGGCGTGGCGGGCCGGTCGAGCGAGGCCACGCCGACGAGCCGCGCGAGGCTCGCGCCGGCCGCCTGGATCTCGTCGAACTCGATGATCACCGCGCCGATCGGGTTGAAGAGCCGGTGGAAGTACAGCGCCGCCGCGGTGGTCGCGCCGACCGTGACGAGGTCCGCGCGCACGAGCAGGAACCCGGTCACGAGGATCGCCGCGAGCCCGACGTACTCGGCCCGGTTCATCCGCCCGACGAGCCGGGTGAACAGCCGGAACACGCCGATCGAAAGGTCCATCGCGGCACGCGAGCGGTCGTTGACGGCGGCGGTGTGCGCGGCCTCGAGCCGGTAGGCGCGGACGGTCGCGCTGCTTTGCAGCGAGCTGACCATCGTCTGGGCGCGCTCGCCGATCGCGACCCGCTCGCGGGCGTAGTACGTGCTGGAGCGAGGCAGGTACCAGCGCACCGCGAGCACGTACATCGGCACGGCGACCAGGCCCGCGAGCCCGAGCCGCCAGTCGAGCGCGAACATGCCGGCCCCGGTCAGCACGATCGTGAGCACGGCGGCCGTGAGCGTCGGCCCGGTGGTGACGAGCGCGGTGGTGACGACCGAGACGTCGTCGCCGACCCGGGACAGCAGGTCGCCCGAGCCGACCTTGTCGAGCGTGGCGGCGGGCAGGTGCAGGGTGCGGTCGACGACGCGCTCGCGCAGCCGCGCGAGGACGGTCTCGCCGAGCCGGGCGAGCAGGGTGGCGGACAGGCCGGCGAGCAGCCCGGTACAGAGCGCCGCGATCGCGATGACCACGGCCGCCTGCGGGATGGTCTCGCGGGGGGCGCCCGAGGCGATGTCGTCGATCAGATCGCCGAGAACCCAAGGCGCGACGAGCCCACCCGCACTGGCCCCGACGGAGCTGACCGCGGTGGCGACCCCGAGCCCGGGCAGCCGCCGCACCTCGCCCCACAAAGCCACCCAGGTACGCCGCGACGACGCGATCGGCAGCAGCTCACTCACCGTCGCCCACCTCGTCCCGCCGCGATGATCGCGGCTTGGCTCGGCGGTAGCACGGGTCCCGTTCGGCCGGCTCCGCGCGCGTGCCCGTCGCGATCTCGTGGCTGCCGTCGGCCACCCTCGTCTGGGCCGATCACCGCAGCTTTGCCCGGCGGTATTGCGGGTTCCGTTCCGTGAGTTCGGTGTGGGTGCCGGAGGCGGCCATCTTGTTCCGGCGCGGCACTGCTTGGCGGTAGTGCGGGTCCCGCTCGGCGAGGTTGGCGTGCGTGCCGCCGTCGGCCACCTTGTCCCGAGCCGGTCACCGCAGCACTGCCTGGCGGTAGTGCGGGTCCCGCTCGGCCAGCTCCGCGTGCGTGCCCGTCGCGACCTCGCGGCCGCCGTCGAGTACCACCACCCGGTCGGTGATCGCGAGCAGCGCGGGGCTCGTGGTCACCAGCAGCGTCGTTGCCCCCGCCCGTACCTTCGCGATGCCCTGCGCGATCCGCTCCTCGGTCACCGCGTCCACCGCGGTCGCCGGCTCGTGCAGCACGAGGACGGGGGCGGCCGCGGCGAGCGCCCGCGCCAGGCCGATCCGCTGGCGTTGCCCCCCGGACAACGTCGTGCCGTGGTCGGTCACCGGATGGTCGAGCCCGCACGGATGGGCGGCCACGATGTCCTCGGCCGCCGCCGCGCGCACGGCCGCCACGAGGCGGACTGCCGAGCCGCCGGCCAGCAGGTTGCTGCGCAGCGTTCCCTCGAACAGCGCCACGTCGTGCTGCTCCACCAGCACCGTGCCGCGATGCGCCGACAGGTCGAGCGACGCGGCCGGCACACCACCGACGACGAGCGTGCCGCGGTACTCCGCCGCCGGCACCGTGCCGGACAGCAACGCCAGCAACGCCTCGCAGTCGCGCTCGTCGTGGCAGACCACGCCGACCGTCTCGGCCGGGCCGGCGCGCAGCGTGAGGTTGGTGAGCGTCCCGTACGAGACGTCGGCCAGCCGCACGCCGGCGCCGTTCACATCGGTGCGCGCCCCGGGGGCCAGCACGGGCGGCGCGGTGAGGATCCGCACCAGCCGGATGGCCGACGCCCTGGCCTGGGCGACCATCTGCCCCGCGAAGCCCAGCAGCCGCACCGGCTCCGCGATGAACTGCGCCAGCCCGAACACCGTGATCAGCTCGCCGATCGTGATCCGCCCGGTCAGCGCGAACCACCCCGCGAACCCGGCGACCGCCGCGAGGAACAGCCCGCTCACCGCCGCCGTGAGCCCCTCGTACACGCCGTTCGTCGTGGCCGCCCGCAGCGACGCCCGCAGCGCGGTGCGGCTCGACGCCCGGTAGGTGTCCGCCGCGCTCGCCTGCGCGCCGATCCCGCGCAGCGCCCGCACGCCACGCACCAGGTCGGTGGCGAGCGCGGTCGTCTCGCCCGCCGCCGCCTGCGCGTCCCCCGCCCGCCGGGTGAGCCGGGGGTTCAGCACCTGCAGCCCCGCCACCAGCACCGGCACGCCAACCAGCACGGACATCCCCAGCGGCAGGTCGATCGTCAGCAGCGACACCGCGGCCACCGCGAGCGCGACGAACGCGGCAGAGGTCATCAACCCGGCCTCCAGCACGTCGGCCGCGCGCTCGGCGTCGGACGTCGCGACCTGCAGCACCTCGCCCGCGCGCATGCCGGTCCGCTGCCCGCGCGGGTCCAGCACCCGCTCGACGACCTCGATGCGCAGCTGGTGGGTCTCCCGCTGCTTCGCGATCGTCAGCTGCCGCGCGCCCCAGCGCCAGAACGTGGTCAGCGACGCGAACAGCGCGCCGAGCGCGGCCATCCACGCCAGCAGCGCGTACAGGTCGCCGGTGCCGATCGCGCGGTCGATGATCACGCCGATGAGCACCGGCACGAGCGCCTCGGCGGTCTGGTGACCGGCCAGCAGCAGCAGGCCGGCGCCCGCACGGCCGCGGTGGCGCCGGAACGCGCGGTAGAGCAGTCGGCGCCCGGTGAGCTCTCGCAAGAAAGTTCCCCGTTCTCGAGGTCGTCAACCGAGCTTAATTCCCACGGGCGCCGGGGATTCGTTTCTCGTGTTTCTCAACTTTCTTACACGGCAACACGATCACGCCTCCTGGTTGCCGCTTTTGGCTGTCCACAATGGTCTCATGTCCCTTCGGAACACTACTGTTGCGTCTACCCCCATGTAGGGGTATATATGTGGGTATGCCGAAGTTGAACGTGTACCTGTCCGACGACCTCGCCGAGGCCGTCAAGGAGACCGGCCTGCCGGTCTCGACCATCTGTCAGCGGGCTCTCGAGCAGTCCGTGAAGCGGGTCAGCGCCATCCGCGCGGCGGTCGTCGGCGACCTGAGCGGCGCGGACCCGACGGTCGGGCTGACCCAGTTCACCCAGCGGTGCAAGGACGTCATCAAGCTCGCCATCGCCAACGCCGCCGAGCGCCGCGCCGCCGAGGTCGGCACCCGTGACCTGCTGTTCGGCATGGTCACCGAGGGCTCGAACCTGGCGCTGCTCGTGCTGCGGTCCATGGAGGTCGAGCCGGCGAGCGCGCTGCGTGAGCTCGAGCGGGTCGAGTCGCCGGACGAGGGCGGCCCGGCCTACCGGATGAGCCGCACGGCCGCGAACGCGCTCGAGCTGACCGTCACCGAGGCGATGTCGCTCGGGCACAACTACGTCGGCTGCGAGCACCTGCTGCTGGGGCTGGTCGCCGAGCCGGACGGCGCCGGCGGCGAGGTGCTGCGCGGGTTGGGGATCGAGCTGCGCGCGGCGCGGCACGCGGTGGGCGCGGCGCTCGCCGGGTACCGGCATCTCGCGGAGTCCCCGACCGGCATGGTGACGAACCTGATCGCCGAGACGGTCGGCAAGGCGGTGCAGCCGCTGGTGGCGCGGCTGGACCGGCTCGAGGCGCGCGTCCGGGACTGACTACTTGGTCCTGATCTCGGGCCGCACCTGGCCGCCGACGCAGCGCAGGCGCACCTCGACCTCCTGGCCGCCGGAGCGGAACCGGACGTGCGGGTGGTCGTCGATGCCCTCGTTCTCCGAGTCGACCTGGAAGCCCTGGGCGGGCGTGTAGCCGACCACCTCGACGCCGCCGGGCGCGCACCGTGCCCACACCGTGCCGCCCGCGGAGTGGATCGCGGCGGTCTTGGCCGGGGGCGGGGTGCTGGCCGGGGGAGGCGTCGTGGTCGAGGGTGTGGACGACGAAGGCGGCGGGGACGTGGTGGTCGTGGTCGCCGGCGGCGCGCTCTCGGCGAGCTGTCGGTCCACATCGGACGGACTGAGCGGCTGCTGCGCGCTCGCGCCGAAGATGTCCGTGCCGATCGCGCCCACGGCGAACAGGCCGACGGTGGTGGCGGCCGCCGCGGCGACCAGCCACAACACCACGCCGGTGGTGATGCGCGCGGACCGGATCCTCACGTCCGCAGTATGCCCGCCGCGATGGTTAAGGGACTCCTAACGCCGCGCTAGCGCAACCGTCGATCACGCCCGCACGGGCGCGCGTGCCTTAGTGTTCGGCCACATGGCGCAGGTACTCGTCGTCGAGGACGACGCGACGATCCGCTCGTCGATCATCCGCGGGCTCACCGATCGTGGGCACGCCGTGTTCTCCGCGCCGACCGCGATGGCGGGCCTGGAGCAGGCGGTCAGTGCCCGGCCGGACGTGGTGATCCTCGACCTCGGCCTGCCGGACCTGGACGGCACCGCGATGCTGCGGATGCTGCGCGGGGTCAGCGACGTCCCGGTGATCGTGGCGACCGCCCGTGACGACGAGACCGAGATCGTCGCGGTGCTCGACGCGGGCGCGGACGACTACGTGATCAAGCCGTTCGGGGTGGCGCAGCTGGACGCCCGCATCCGCGCGGTGCTGCGCCGCGGCGCCGACGAGGACCGGGTGCCGGCGGTGGAGGTCGGCGGGCTGCGGGTCGACCCGCGCTCCCGCGAGGCGTCGCTGGACGGCCGCGCGCTGGAGCTGACGCCCCGCGAGTTCGACCTGCTGCACTACCTCGCCGCCCGCGCCGGGGAGGTGGTGAGCAAGCGCGAGCTGCTCACCGAGGTCTGGCAGCAGCCCTACGGCGGCGCGGACAAGACCGTCGACGTGCACCTGTCGTGGCTGCGGCGCAAGCTCGGCGAGACCGCGCAGCAGGCCCGGTACCTGCACGCGGTACGCGGTGTGGGCGTGCGGCTCGCGGCGCCGGAGAGCTGAGCCGTGCGCCGCCGCGTCCTGCTGCTCGTCGCCGCCACCACGCTGCTCGTGCTGGTCGCGTTCCTGGTGCCGCTCGCGCTGCTGGTGCGCAACGCGGCCGCCGACAACGCCGTCCAGCAGGCGACCGCCCAGGCCCAGGCGCTGACCTCGCTCGTCGCGACGACCGACCAGCCGCAGGCGCTCGACCTGACCGTGCAGCAGGCCGACGCCGCGAGCGGGTACGACGTGACCGTGTTCCTTACCGACGGCGTCCGCTTCGGCGCGCCGGCGGCACGCTCGTCGCTGGTGGAGCTCGCGTGGCGGGGGCGCAGCGCGTCGGCCGACGTCGCGGGTGGGCGGGAGATCGTGTTCGCGGTCGACCGGCCGAGCGGCGTGGTCGGCGTGATCCGCACGTTCGTGCCGGAGGCCGAGCTCACCCGCGGCGTGGGCCGCGCGTGGCTGCTGCTCGCCGGGCTCGGGGTGGCGCTGCTGGCGGTCAGCCTCGTGGTCGCCGACCGGCTGGCGCGCACGCTGGTCCGCTCGACGATCGACCTCGCGGCCGTGTCGCACCGGCTGGGCCACGGCGAGCTGACCGCGCGGGCGGACGTGTCCGCGCCGGGAGAGCTGGGTGTGGTCGCCGGCGCGCTGAACGGGCTGGCGGGGCGGATCACCGGCCTGCTGCGCGAGGAGCGGGAGACCATCGCCGACCTGTCACACCGGGTGCGGACCCCGCTGACCACGCTGCGCATGGAGGCCGAGTCACTGTCCTCTTCGGACGCGGAGCGGATCGTGGCCGGGGTGGAGGCGGTCAACCGCGCGGTCACCGACGTGATCCAGCAGGCGCGCCGCCGCGGCACCGAGCCCGCCGCCGCGGACGCGGCCGAGGTGGTCCGCGAGCGGGTGGCGTTCTGGGCCGTGCTCGCCGAGGACACCGACCGCGCGCTGACCGTCGACATCGGACCCGGGCCGCTACCGGTGCCGCTGCCGCGCGCGGACCTGGAGGCATGCGTGGATGCGTTGCTGGGCAACGTGTTCGCGCACACGCCGGCCGGTACCCCTTTCGCGGTGCGGCTCACCGCCCGGCCCGGTGGTGCGACCCTCGTCGTCGCCGACTCGGGCCCGGGCCTGCCCGGGCCGGCCACCGGCGCGCTGCGGCGCGGCGTGAGCGGGTCAGGGTCGAGCGGGCTGGGCCTGGACATCGTGCGGCGCGCGGCCGAGGTCACCGGGGGAGAGGTGCGGCTCGAGCCGGGTTCGCCGGGGCTGACCGTCGTGGTGGAGCTGGGTCCCTTAGCGCGGCCTTAACCGTCGGGCAGCGTGGCGCTAGGCCCGGGGTCGGCACTGTTGGTGGGGTCGGGAAATCGATGAAAGGGAACCCCATGAACAGGAAGACGATAGTTGTCGCGGCGGCCGCGGGCGCGCTGGTGGTCTCCGGCGGCACCGCGTGGGCGCTGGGCACCAGCGGCGACCCGGCCACGACCGCCGCGTCCGCGACCCCGACCTCGGTGACGTCGACGACGTCGCCCACCTCCAGCACCACCGTTGGTGCGGGGATGTCGGCCGCCGAGGCGGCCCGGGTCGTGCGCGACCACCTCGGTGGCGGCGTGGTGCGCAAGGTCGAGCAGGAGTTCGAGCACGGCCGGATCGAGTGGAAGGTGACGATCGTCAAGAACGGCGTCAGGTACGACATCCGCGTGGACGCCGAAACCGGCGCGGTGACGAGGGTTGACACCTCCGCAGGCGGCGGCACCGCCGCCCCCGGCACCTCCACGCGCGGCACCGACGCCCGCGGCGCCGACGACAACCCCGGTCGGCACAGCAACTCCGGCTCGGGCAACTCTGGCTCGGGCAACTCGGGTTCCGGCAACTCCGGGTCGGGCTCGTCCGGCCGCGGCGGCGCCGACGACCCGGCCGGCGACGACCACGGCGGCCACGGTGCCGACGACCCCGCGGGTGACGATCACGGCGGCCACGGCGGCGACGACGCCGCCGGTGACGACCACGGTGGCCACGGCGGCGACGACCCCGCGGGCGACGACCACGGCGGCGACCGTTGATCGGTCGCCGGGATCAACCAGGCGGGATCGGGCACCGGCGCGGCACCTGCGCCGGTGCCCGCCGCCGGGTCACCGGGCGGCGGCGAGCCAGGCGTGCTCCGCGAGCGGCTCGTCCAGTGGGGCGTCTGTGAGCCGGTTGGCCATTGTGGACAGTGTGTACGCGCCGATCCCCAGCACCACCTCCAGCGCCTGTTGCCGGGTGAAGCCGTGCGACAGGAACTCTGCGACGCGGTCCTCGGCCACCCCGCCGGCCGCCTCGACGACGTCGACGGTGAACCGCCGCAGTGCCTCCAGGCGCGGGTCCTCCAGCGGACGGCCCTCGCGGAGTGCGGTGATCAGCTCCGGTGGCGCGGACAGGGCCACCAGCTTCGCCGTGTGCATCGCGACGCAGACGTGGCAGCCGTTGCGGGTGGCGATCGTCAGGATCAGGGTCTCGCGGGCCAGCGGGTCGAGCGAGGTGGACTCGAACAGGCCGGAGAGCTTCAGGAAACCGTCCAGCAGCTGCGGGGACTCGGCCATCCGCGCCATCGCGGCGGGCAGGTAGCCGAGGCGTGACTCGGTCGCGGTCAGCGTGCGGCGCGCCGCGGGCGGGGCGGACTCGACGGTGTGGTCGACGAACATGACACTCCAGTAAGTTAGACAACGTGGTTGACGAAATAGTAAACCCGGTTGTCGATACTGGCAACGAGATTCCGGGGTTCGAGCTGCCCCTGCTCCTCCTCGCCGGCTTCCGCACGCTCATCGACGAGCTGCACGCCGAGCTGGGCCGCCAGGGGCACCCCGACGCGCGCCCCGCGCACGGCTTCGCCCTCCAGGCCATCGGCCCGGCCGGCGCCACCGCCAGCGAGCTCGGCCGCCGCCTCGGCGTCTCCAAGCAGGCCGCCGGCAAGACCGTCGACCGCCTCGAGAAGCTCGGCTACGTCACCCGCGCCGGCGACGACCGCGACGCCCGCCGCAAGCTCATCCGCCTCACTCCGCGCGGCACTGAACTGCTGGCCCGCTCGGCCACGATCTTCGACGAGCTCCGTCGGAGATGGGTCCGCACCCTCGGTGCGGACCGGGTTCGCGACCTGGAGAACGCCCTGCGCGCGGTCACCCCGGACGGTATGTGGCGCCTCGACGTGGCGGCCTGGTTCTCCTGACGAAGCCGTTTTCCGCGGGTCGCTGATTCCCGAAAAAGCAGGGCGCCCGGACGGATGCCCGGGCGCCCTTTCGCAACTGGTCGGAACTCAGCCGGTGGTCAGCTGACCAGCGGACTTCAGTGACAGCACCACCAGCCGTAGCCGAGGAACAAACCGAGACCGCCGAGCGCCACGATTACCACGAGGACCTCCACCTGTGCGGTGTTTGTTTCGCTGTTGCGAAAGCGATAATGACGTTAGTCGTGAGAAAGTCGCATTGTCGTTCCCCGGTCGGGTTGAAGATTGCGTCGCACCCTGTCGACTATTTCGAAAAGAACCACGGGAATGGCCTAGTGGATGATCTCGTTCAGGTGGATCAGCTCCGGCCGCGGCCGTTTCGGCCGCCGACCCAGGATCTTGCCATCGTCGAGCGGGGTCTGCTTGTGTGAGGTGATGCGAACCCTGCCGCTGCTGGTTGCCGTGCTGTTCTCGACCCTGCTCGCCGTCCCGCCCGCGTCCGCCGCCACCACGGTGAAGGTGTTGCAGCTCAACATCTGCCACAGCGGGGTGGCCGGCTGCTACGCCGGCGCCGAGCCGGTGATGGCGAAGGCCGAGTCGGTGATCTCCTCGACCCGGCCGCAGGTCGTGTCCGTGAACGAGGCGTGCTCGGGCGACGTGTCGCGGCTGCGGGCGGCCATGGGCTCCGCCGAGGCGGTGTTCGTCGCCGCGCAGCACCGCGACGGCACGCCCGTGACCTGCACCAACGGCCAGCAGTACGGCAACATCCTGCTGGTCGCGTCCGCACTCGCCGGCAGCTCGCCCGCGACCGGCCGGTACACCGCGCAGGACAGCGGCAACGAGATGCGGGTGTGGGCGTGCCTGCCGGCGGGGGCGCTGAGCGCGTGCACCACGCACCTGTCCGCGAACAGCGGGACGACCGCGCTCGCGCAGTGCAAGGAGCTGATGTCCCGCGCGGCGGGCTACGCGTCGAGCGCGCCGGTCGTGGTGTCCGGCGACCTGAACCTGCGTTACCAGGGCAACCCGGACGCGCAGGACTGCAACCGCTCGGGCTTCTACCGCAAGGGCGACGGCGACCGTCCAGCACGTCTTCGCCACGACCAGCCTGACCTTCGTGAGCGGCACGAAGATCGACATGGCCGGCACCACCGACCACCCGGGCTGGCTGGTCACCGTCACGATGAACTAGCAGGAACTAGAGGCGCTCCGCCACGACGGTGATGCCGCGCCGGTCCACCCGCAGCAGGCAGGGGACCGACTCCGCGGCCGGGTAGTCGGAGTCCATGACCATCGAGCGGACCGTGCCGGCGTGCGGGGACGACTCCGCCACGATGACCAGGTGCTGCGGGCAGGTGAGGCCGACCAGGAACCGGTCCTCGCCGACCAGGCCGGACACGTAGGAGTGGAAGTCCGGCAGGCACACCGCGGGCGCGGCCAGCCCGCCCTCGCGGTGCATGTCGAGCACGCCGTTGTCGTACTCCTCGATCCGCAGGCCCGCCGCGAGGTTCGCGCACGCCGCCTCGTACAGGTCCGCGAACGAGCCGGCCTCGGCCCAGACGCCCTCCGGGTCGAGCTGGTGGTGGGTCAGGTGGCTGATGCCGATCCGCCCGTTCGGCGCCGTCGCGACCATCGCCAGCGACACGTGCAGGCGGTCGGGCACCAGCGTGTAGTGCGGCATCATCGCCAGCAGGTCGATCTGCGGCGACGACTCGCTCCACAGCATCGGCAGCAGCTCGCCCTCCCGCGCGGTCTCGTGCCGGCAGGTCGCGCGGCCACGGCCTCCATCTGCTGCCGGGCGGCGGCCAGCGCCTCCGGCCAGCGCCTCGGGTCCGGCCGCGGGAAGGTGTAGGACACCGCCGCGTTCGGGAACGTCCGCTCGATGAAGAAGCTGTCCGCGGCCGACGGCTCCCACTCCGAGTGCAGCGCCACCACGTCCTCGGCCCGCGCGCCGTGCTGGTGGCGCGCCGCGTCCCACGCCTGCCGGACGCAGTCCTCGGCGATCGTCGGCGCGTGGCCGGCGAAGCGCTCGTCCTCGGCCCCGCCACGTCTGGAATACCACGACGTTGCTGGAGGGATCGGTGTCCACGTGGGACACGATGCCCGCCGCCCGCGGCCGCGGGGCAACGCCGTTGCACGACCGGTCACGACCGTTGCGCATCCGGACAACACGACGGGCCGAAATGTGCCGCTGACCTGCGGACCTCACTTTTTGTCGGTGGTTGATGCGAACATATGTTCGTGACTGCGGCAACCATCCTGCACGCCGACCTGGACGCGTTCTACGCCTCCGTCGAGCAGCGCGACGACCCGAGCCTGCGCGGCCGGCCGGTCATCGTGGGCGGCGGCGTGGTGCTGGCGTGCAGCTACGAGGCCAAGCGCCTCGGCGTCCGCACCGCGATGGGCGGCCATCGCGCGTTACGCCTGTGCCCGCACGCGGTCGTCGTGCCGCCGCGGATGTCGGCGTACAGCGAGGCGAGCAAGGCGGTCTTCGAGGTCTTCCGCAACACCACGCCGCTGGTCGAGGGCATCTCCATCGACGAGGCGTTCCTCGAGGTCAGCGGCCTGCGCAAGATCTCCGGCACCCCGCTCGAGATCGCCGCGCGGCTGCGCGCGGAGGTGCTCGAGCAGGTCGGCCTGCCCATCACCGTCGGCGTGGCGCGCACCAAGTTCCTGGCCAAGGTGGCCAGCGGGGTGGCCAAGCCGGACGGGCTGCTGCTGGTGCCGCCGGACGCCGAGCTCGAGTTCCTGCACCCGCTGCCGGTCGAGCGGCTGTGGGGCGTCGGCCGGGTCACCGCCGAGAAGCTGCACGCCCGCGGCGTCTACACGGTCGGGCAGGTGGCGAAGCTCGCCCAGTCCTCGCTCGTGGGCATGCTCGGCAAGGGAGCGGGGCGGCACCTGCACGCGCTGGCGCACAACTACGACCCGCGCCCGGTGCGGGTCGGGCGGCGGCGCGGGTCGATCGGGTCGCAGCGGGCGCTCGGTCGCGGCCCGCGGTCCCGGGCCGACCTGGAGGCGACGCTGGCCGCGATCATCGACCGGGTGGCCCGGCGCATGCGCGCGGCCAAGCGCGTGTGCCGCACGGTCGTGCTGCGCCTGCGGTTCGCCGACTTCGCGCGGGCCACCCGCTCGCACACCCTGTTCCGCGCCACCGACGACACGCAGGTCCTGCTCGACACGGCCCGGACCCTGCTGCGCGACGTGATGGGCCTGCTCGACGAGCGGGGCTGCACGCTGATCGGCATCTCGCTGGCCAACCTGGACAACGCGGACGCGGTGCAGCTGGTGCTTCCGTTCGACAGCTTCCCGGCGGGCTCGCTGGACTCGGCGCTCGACCACGTGCGCGACCGGTTCGGCTCCGCGGCCGTCACCCGGGCGAACTTACTGGGCCGGGACCCGGGCATTTCCGTCCCGATGCTCCCGGACTGACCGGTCGTCTCATGTGGACGAACACTCGTCGCGCGAACCACCCGATGGTGGTGTTTGCTTGATCCAGGACTGTGACCTGAGGAGGTGCCGAGGTGACTGTACTGGCCGACGCGAATCTTCGACTGGACGCCAATGCGGTGGACTACGTCTTACTCGCGATGTACTTCGCGCTGGTCATCGGTATTGGATACCTGGCAAGAAGGCGGGTGTCGACCAGCCTCGACTTCTTCCTCTCCGGCCGGTCGCTGCCCGCCTGGGTCACCGGCCTCGCGTTCATCTCCGCCAACCTCGGCGCCATCGAGGTCATGGGCATGTCGGCCAACGGCGCGGAGTACGGCATGCCGACCGCGCACTACTTCTGGGTCGGCGCGGTCCCCGCGATGCTCTTCCTCGGCGTCGTGATGATGCCGTTCTACTACGGCTCCAAGGTCCGCAGCGTCCCCGAGTTCATGCTGCGCCGCTTCGGCAAGGGCACCCACCTGGTCAACGGCATCAGCTTCGCGACCGCCCAGGTCCTGATCGCCGGCGCGAACCTCTTCCTGCTCGCGAGCGTCGTCAACCTCCTGCTCGGCTGGCCCATCTGGGTCTCGGTGATCGTCGCCGCCGCGATCGTGCTCAGCTACACCGCGCTGGGCGGGCTGTCCGCCGCGATCTACAACGAGGTCCTGCAGTTCTTCGTGATCGTCGCCGCGCTGCTGCCGCTCACGCTCGTCGGCCTGTACAAGGTCGGCGGCTGGCAGGGTCTCGTCGACAAGGTCTCCGGCGGGCCGGGCGGAGCCGAGCAGGTCGACAGCTGGCCGGGCAACCAGCTCACCGGCTTCGACAACGACTTCCTGTCGGTGATCGGCCTGGTGTTCGGTCTCGGCTTCGTGCTCTCGTTCGGCTACTGGACCACCAACTTCGTCGAGGTGCAGCGCGCGATGGCGGCCAAGAGCATGTCGGCCTCGATGCGCACCCCGATCATCGGCTCGTTCCCGAAGATGTTCGTCCCGTTCATCGTGATCATCCCCGGCATGATCGCCGGCGTCGCCGTCACCGAGCTGCAGGGCGACAACAAGGCCGCGCTGATGGCCGGCGGCGAGGCGCCCAGCGGCGCCACGTTCAACAACGCGCTGCTGCTGCTCATGCGTGACCTGCTGCCCAACGGCATGCTCGGCATCGCGATCACCGGTCTGCTCGCCGCGTTCATGGCCGGCATGGCCGCGAACCTGAGCTCGTTCAACACGGTGTTCACCTACGACATCTGGCAGACGTACATCAAGAAGGACCGGCCCGACGACTACTACCTGCGGGTCGGCCGGGTGGTCACGATCTTCGCGACGGTGCTCGCCATCGGCACCGCGTTCATCGCGTCCACCTACACCAACCTGATGGACTACCTCCAGCAGCTGTTCTCGTTCTTCAACGCGCCGCTGTTCGCGACGTTCATCCTCGGCCTGTTCTGGCGGCGGATGTCCCCCGCGGCCGGCTGGAGCGGTCTGGTCAGCGGCACGGCGGCGGCGGTTCTCGTGTTCGTGCTCACCGAGTCCGGCGCGTGGACGCTGCCCGGCCAGGGTGGCGCGTTCGTCGGCGCCGGTGCCGCGTTCGTGGTCGACATCGTGGTGAGCGTCGCGGTCTCGCTCGTGACGCGGCCGAAACCGGCCGAGCAGCTCGCCGGCCTGGTGTACTCGCTGACTCCCAAGGAGGACCGCACCCCGGGGACCACCGGCGAGGACGCCGGCTGGTACCGCAAGCCGACCCTGCTCGCGGGTATCGCCCTCGTGATCACCATCGTGCTGAACTTCATCTTCTAGGGAGGATGGGATGACTTCGAAACCCCGCGAGACACCACGCGAGACACAGCGCACCCGGCGCGCCGGCGCGTTCGACATCCGTCTCATCATCGGCCTGTTGCTGGGCGTGTACGGTCTGGTGACCATCGTGCTCGGCATCGGGTTCACCACCGACGAGGAGATCGACAAAGCCGCCGGGGTGAACATCAACCTGTGGGCCGGGCTCGGGATGCTGGTGGCCGCCGCCCTGTTCGCCTTGTGGACCTGGCTGCGGCCCCTGCGGGTGCCGGTTGAGGAGGGCGATCAGCCCACCGAGTAGGAGGTCGGGTTGGACGTCGTCGCGGCAGTGGTGGTGGGCCTCGTGGCCCTGGTGCACGGGTACTTCCTCGTGCTGGAGATGTTCCTGTGGAAGACGCCGCGCGTGCGGCGGGTGTTCGGCACCACCGAGGAGGTGGCCGAGGCCAGCGCGGTGCTCGCGGCGAACCAGGGGCTCTACAACGGGTTTCTCGCCGCGGGCCTGGTGTTCGGGCTCGTCATGGGCGGCGCGACCGGCACCGTGGGCTATCCCGTCACGCTGTTCTTCCTGGCCTGCGTGATCGTCGCCGGCCTCTACGGCGCGGCCACCGCGAACCCGCGCATCCTGATCGTGCAGGCGTTGCCTGCGGCGGTCGCGATGGGCTTGGTCGTGCTGGCGCACTGAGCCGGGAACCTCGGCGGTCAGGCCGGGGGTCTGACCGCCGAGGGGGGCGATCCCGCCAGCTGGGTGTTCAACTCGCGGGATCTCGAGCCGCACTCACTCCCGGGCGTGCCGCGACCCTGCGGTGGGGCGTACCCGTTTGGACACTGGTCAATCCTGGGGCCGCGTGCCCTCCCAGCGCTGGTCCGCATCCGGCGGCAGCTCCGGCTCACGCCACTCCTCGGCCCTGCTCGGCCGGTTGGCGTGGAGCATGGCGTCCAGCTCGTGCTTGAGCTCGTCGTCCTCGCGTGGGCTGTGCGTATCGCTCTCGCGCTGCATGAAGCTCCTCCTGTTCGCCTGGTGCGGTGCGCGTACCCGGACCGTCCGGGGCGCGAAACCCGGCCGCGTTTGGCCGGATCGGGCCGGGGTAGCCGGGCCGCATGGGCGCGGAACGCTTCATTCCCGAGGACGCCGATCTCGCCGGGCTGCGCGCCGCGGCGGCGTCCTGTCAGGGCTGTGACCTCCACGAGAAGGCCACCCAGACCGTGTTCGGCGAGGGGCCGCCCGACGCCCGGGTGGTGCTCGTCGGCGAGGTGCCCGGGGACCAGGAGGACCGCAAGGGTCGAGCCGTTCGTGGGGCCCGCCGGCCGGGTGCTCGACCGGGCGCTGGCGGCGGCCGGCATCGACCGTTCCCTCGTGTACGTGACCAACGCGGTGAAGCACTTCAAGTTCGTGCCCGCCGAGCGCGGCCCGCGGCGCATCCACCGGACGCCGTCGCGCACGGAGGTCGTCGCGTGCCGGCCGTGGCTGGACGCCGAGCTCGACCTGGTGGGCCCGGAGCTGGTGGTGTGCCTGGGCGCGACGGCCGCGAAGTCGTTGCTGGGCCCGGACTTCCGGGTGACCCAGGAGCGCGGGAAGCTGCTGTCCGTGCCGGGCCGCGACGAACTGCCGCTCGTGGCCACGGTCCACCCGTCGGCGGTGCTACGTGCCGACGACCGTGAGGCGGCGCACCAGGGGCTGGTGGCCGACCTCACGGTCGCGGCGAAGGTGTTGGACTAGCGGACGACCCGGCGGTAGCGCTGCATCCGGCGCGGGCCGGGGAGCGCGAAGCGACGGATCAGGTAGGTGAGCACGCCGCCGATCACCAGCCACAGGATGGCCGCGAGGCCCTCGTTCAGCAACGTGGCGATCTTGACGTTGCCCGGCGTGAAGAGCCCGGTGAGCCCCAGCCGCACCCCGGACGCCCATCCGTCCACAAAGGATGCGAACCCGTTGGCCATGTTCGCGCTGCCCAGTACCAGCACGATGTGCACGCCGAGCACGACGGCGAAGGCAGCGGTGATCACGGTGATGACCGTGCAGACCATGTTCACCGTGCGGATCCGCCGGTAGTCGGGGTTGGCGACGCCCTCCTCGACGATCTCGTTCTCCTCGTACGGACCGTCGGCGCGCGGCGCGGACACCCGCGGCGGTTCGGGCGTACGAGACGCCGCGGCGGGCTGTTGCACGGTCGGCGGTTCGGCGGCGGGATAGGGATCGAGGCGTGTTCTGTCGGGGTCCTGCTCGTAGCGCATGGTTCCTCCGCAGACCAGCCGCGGCCGGTGGCGCGCGACCTGTTCGGTTGTCCCCAACGGTTTAGCCCAATGCACGACCATGTAAACGTTCCGTGACAGCGGCCGCGGAGAGTTATCCCCAGTCGCTGCCGCTCGCACCGATTTCGTCAGTGGTCGCCGGTACGCTGGTTTGTGGGGGGCCGGAGGCCACGCCGGGCGCGGTTCGGCCGTGTTTGCCCTGGTCGGGTCGGCGGCGGGTAGTCCGTCCCACATGATGCGCGCACTGGTGCGTTGTGGCTAGCCTTCCCTCGTGCGGATCAGCGGGGTGCGGGTGCGCGCCGCCCTGCGGCGGCGGGTTCGGGCGCTGCGGACGATGGGGCTGCCCATCCTCCAGTGCGCCGTCGCCGCGGCGCTGGCCTGGCTGGTCGCCACCACGGTCTTCGGGCACGCCCGGCCGTTCTTCGCGCCCATCGCGGTGATCATCTGCATCGGTGTCGGGCTCGGCCAGCAGCGGCTGCGGCGCGTGGTCGAGCTGGTCGTCGGCGTCAGCGTGGGGATCGGGGTCGGCGACCTGCTCGTCAACACCATCGGCACCGGGCCGTGGCAGCTCGCCCTCGTGCTCGGGCTCGCCATGACCGCGGCCGTCCTCCTCGGTGGCGGTCCGCTGATCGTGCTGCAGGCCGGGTCGTCCGCGGTGCTCGTCGCCACGCTGTTGCCGCCCGGCGGGCACGGCGGGCTCGACCGGATGCTCGACTCGCTCATCGGCGGACTGCTCGGGCTCGCCGCGATCGCGATCCTGCCCGGCAACCCGCCGAGCGCATCGCCCGCAAGCACGCCGTGGCGATGATCGGCGAGCTGACCGTCGCCCTCACCAGCGCCGCCGACGCCATCGACGGCCGCGACCCCGAGCTCGCCGGCCAGGCGCTGCGCCGTATCCGCACCCAGCAGCCGATCGACGACTTCCGCGACGCCCTGCGGACCGCCCGCGAGGTCCTGATCATCTCCCCGCTGCACCGCCGCCAGCGCCACCTGCTCCGGTCCTATCTGGACGCCGCCGAGCCACTCGACCACGCGCTGCGCAACTGCCGCGTCCTGCTCCGCCGCACGCGCTCCGCGCTCGTCGACGGCGAGCCCGTCCCGCCCAGCCTCGCCGCCGGCCTGCGCAAGCTCGCCGCCGCCACCGAGCTGCTCGCCGCGAACCTCGGCCGGTCGACGGGCACCACCCGCGAGGCGCTGCGCGGGGCCGCGCGCTCCGTCGACAACGACAGCCTCGCGCACAGCGGCTTCTCCGCCCAGGTCGTCGCCGCCCAGCTGCGGTCCGTCGCCGTCGACCTGCTGCAGGCCACCGGGCTGCGGCACGACGAGGCCCGCGCGAACCTGCCCACGATCAGCGGGCCCGAGCCTGATCAGGCCAGCGCGTTCATCTCCGGGCTGTTCAGGATCCGCGTGCCCGGGTCCGCGCCGCGCGCCAGTGCCAGCATCGCGCGCCCGACGACCTCCGTCGTCGTGATGTGGTTGCCCGCCACCCGCCGCAGCACCGGGTACAGCACCGACGTCACCCGGTAGATCGTCCGGTACAGCGCCACCTTCGACTGCGCGCCGTGCCGCGGCTGGATGTAGCCCGGCCGCAGGATGAACGTCCGCAGCGACGTCGCGAGCAGCGCGTTCTCCGTCCGGCCACGCACCCGCGCCCACATCACGCGGCCCTGCTCCGAGCTGTCCGCGCCCTGGCCGGACACGTACACGAACGTCGCCGCCGGGTTGTGCGCGGCGACCGCCGCCGCGACGGACACGGTCAGGTCGTGGGTGATCCGCGTGTAGTCCGGCTCCTTCATGCCCGCCGACGGCACGCCGAGGCAGAAGAAGCACGCGTCCACACCGGACAGCTCCGCGACGTCGGACAGGTCGAACAGGTCCGGCGCGCACCACCTCGCGGAACTTCGGGTCGTCGATCCCGGCGCCGCTGCGGCCGACCGCGACCACCGACTCGACGTCGCCGGCCAGCAGACACTCCCGCACCACACCCTGGCCGACCATGCCGGTCGCGCCGAACACGAGCACCTTCACGCGGGCGACCGTACCGGCATACTCGGCTGGTGGCCACGCCGATCATCCTCGACTGCGACCCCGGGCACGACGACGCGCTCGCGATCATGCTCGCCGCCGCGCACCCCGCGGTGCGGCTGCGCGCCATCAGCACGGTCGCCGGCAACCAGACGCTCGACAAGACCACCGCCAACGCCCGCCGGATCTGCGACGTCGCCGGCATCGCGGGCGTGCCGATCGTCGCCGGTCGTGCGCATCCGTTGCGCGGCAACGGGGTCGTCGCCGCGGACGTGCACGGCGAGTCCGGTTTGGACGGTCCACAGCTTCGGCCCGCCCGTCACACCGGTCACCAGCACCGACGGCATCGGGTACCTGCGCGACCTGCTGCGCGCCGAGCCCGCCACGATCGTCGCCACCGGGCCGCTGACCAACATCGCCGCGCTGCTGCTGGCCGCGCCGGACGTCGCCGGCCGGATCGACCGGATCGTGTTCATGGGCGGCAGCACCGGGCGGGCAACGTCACCCCGTACGCGGAGTTCAACGTCTTCGCCGACCCCGAGGCCGCGGACATCGTGCTGCACAGCGGGATCCCGGTCGTCGATGTGCGGGCTCAACGTCACCCACCAGGCGCTCGCCGACGAGGCCGTCTGCGCACGGATCGCCGCGATCGGCAGCCCGCTCGCCCGCGTCTGCGTCGACCTGCTCGGCTTCTTCGCCGGCACCTACCGCGACATCTGGGGCTTCACCGCGCCACCGCTGCACGACCCGGTCGCGGTGGCGCTCGTGGCGGAACCGGCCGTGGTCGAGACCACCCGTACCCGGCTCGACATCGAGCTCACCGGCACGTTCACCCGCGGCGCCACGGTCGTCGACCTCCACGCGCGCACCGGCCGGCCCGCGAACGCCGACGTCGCCGTCGGCCTCGACGCGGCGCGGTTCTGGGACCTCGTCGTCACTGCGATCGAGACCCTGTCGGTGACCACATCGGACTGATCTCGGGGGCTATCGTTGGCGCGTGAGCGACGCCCCTGCGAGGTCCGAGTCCGGTTGGTGGTCGGGGCGCGTGGGCCGGATCGCCATGCGCTGCGTCCAGTTCCTGATCATCGCGGCGACGGTGTGGGTGGTCGGGCAGGTGCTGTCGCGGATCGCGTTCGTCGCCGTGCCGGTCGCGATCGCGATCCTCCTGGCCGCGCTGTTCGTGCCAGGTGTGACGTTCCTGCACGGCCGTGGCGTACCCAGGCCGCTCGCCGCGGTCGCCGTGCTGCTCTTCGGAATCGGGGTGCTCGGCGCGCTGGTGCTGTTCCTGGTCACGTCGGTGGTCGACGGCCTGCCGGAGCTCGGTGCGCGGCTGAACGAGAGCGTCGCACGAGCTGCGCGACTGGCTCACCACGCTCGGGGCTGCGGCCCGATCAGCTCGACAGCATGGTCGAGCAGGGCAGGGACTGGGTGTCGCGCAACCAGGCGGGGCTGGTGTCGGGTGTGTGGGGCGTGCTGTCGACCACCGGCACGGTGCTCGCCGGGCTCGCGCTGGTGCTGTTCCTGCTGATCTTCTTCGTCTACGACGGCGAGCGGCTGTGGCGCGGGCTGCTGCGCCCGCTGCCCCAGCCGAACCGCGAACGGGCCGTCGAGGCCGGTGCCCGGGCGTTCCACGACCTCACGGCGTACGTGCGGACGACGATGATCGTGGCGTTCATCGACGCGGTCGGCATCGGGATCGGGTTGTGGGTCACCGGGGTGCCGTTGGTGCTGCCGCTCGCCGGGCTGGTGTTCCTGGGCGCGTTCGTGCCGGTGATCGGCGCGTTCGTGACGGGCATCGTCGCGGTGCTGGTCGCGCTGGTCAGCAAGGGGCTCGTGGTGGCGCTCATCGTGGCGGGCGTGGTGATCGCGGTGCAGCAGCTCGAGGGCAACGTGTTCGAGCCGCTGCTGATGAGCCGCGCGGTGAGCCTGCACCCGGTGGCGGTGATCCTCGGGGTGGCGATCGGCGCGGAGCTGGCCGGGCGTGGTCGGCGCGCTGCTGGCGGTGCCGGTGATGACGACCGTGCGCGGCGTGACCCGGCCGCTGCTTACTGCAGATACCCCTCCACCACGTTCGTCGGCCTGACCTCGGCGTCGTCGGGGTTCTCGCCGGCCGCGCGCCGGGCCCGGCGCTGGCGCAGCAGGTCCCAGCAGCGATCGAGCTCGACCTCGACGGCCTTGAGCCGCTGCGGATCGGGCTGACCGTCACGCTCGAGCTGGTGCTCCTCGTCGATGAGCTCACCGATCCGGGACGAGATCTGCTTGTCGTCCATCAGTGCCCCTTTCCTCGGTCCCCATACTCGCAGATCAGACCGGTGGCGGCCGCCGAAAGTGACGCGCCACCGCTCGTCCGGGCGGAACGGTTCCCGCGCGCCGAACGGTGTGGCGGCGGACGGGCCTTGGGGCGGGGGTCAGTGCGGCTGCCGGAGCGGAACGGCGCCGCTCAGATCACCGCGAAGGACTCCGGCGGCATGCTGATGTGGGTGCCGGTGATGTCGGGCGGTGTCGAGGCCAGGAGGACTCCGTGTGGCTGGCGGTCCAGGAGGATCTTGGCCTCCGTCGTCCCCAGGTTGACGATTACGCGGCGCCGGCCTCGGTGCAGGATCAGGCAGTCGTCGACCGTGTCCACCCGGAAGTGGTCCAGGCGGGGGTCGGCCAGTTCGGGGTGGGCGCGGCGCAGCGCGATCAGCGCCCGGTAGGTGTCGTAGACCTGGCGGTGGGCCGGGTCGTCGAGCTCGTCCCACCGCAGGGTCGAGCGGCGCACGGTCGCCTCGTCCATCGGGTCGGGGACCTCGGCGGCGCCCCAGCCGTGCTCGGCGAACTCCTCGCGGCGGCCGTTGCGGACCGCCGCCGCGAGCGCCGGGTCGGGGAACGACGCGAAGAACTGCCAGGGCGTGCCGGCCGCCCACTCCTCACCCATGAAGATCATCGGCGTGTACGGCGAGCACAGCACGATCGCCGCGCCGCAGAGCATCCGGGCGGGCGAGATCGTCGCGGTCATCCGGTCGCCCTGGGCCCGGTTGCCGATCTGGTCGTGGTTCTGCAGGTAGATCAGGAACCGGTGACCGGAGTGGCGCCGCGGGTCGATCGGGCGCCCGTGCGTGCGGCTGCGGAACGACGACCACGTGCCGGCGTGGAAGAACGCCTGGCGCAGCGTGGTCGCGAGCGCCCCAGGTGCGCCGAAGTCCTGGTAGTACCCGGAGGTGTCGCCGGTGAGCGTCACGTGCAGCGCGTGGTGCAGGTCGTCGCACCACTGCGCCGCGAGGCCGTAGCCGCCGGCGTCGCGGGAGGTGACCAGCTTCGCGTCGTTCAGGTCGGACTCGGCGATCAGGTGCAGCGGCCGGCGCAGGCCCGCGGCGAGCGCGTCGACCTCGGCAGCCAGTTCCTCCAGCAGGTGCGTGGCGCCCTTGTCGACCAGCGCGTGCACGGCGTCGAGGCGCAGGCCGTCGAGATGGAAGTCGCGCAGCCAGCCGAGCGCGTTGTCGAGCACGTAGCGGCGGACCTCGTCGGAGTCGGGGCCGTCGAGGTTGAGCGCCGGCCCCCAGATGGTGCGCCCGGCGAAGTACGGGCCGAACCGGTCGAGGTAGGCACCCGACGGGCCGAGGTGGTTGTAGACCACGTCGAGCAGCACGCCGAGACCGCGTGCGTGACAGGCGTCGACGAACCGCTTGAACGCGTCCGACCCGCCGTACGGCTCGTGCACCGCGCCCCAGGCGACGCCGTCGTAGCCCCAGCCCGCGGTGCCGTCGAACCCGTTGACCGGCAGCACTTCCACGAGATCGATGCCCAGCTCGACCAGGTGGTCGAGGTGCTCGATCGCCGCGTCGAACGTGCCCTGCCCGGTGAACGTGCCGACGTGCAGCTCGTAGATGACCGACCCCGCGAGCGCGCGGCCGGTCCAGCCCTGGTCGGTCCACGCGAACTCGTCGTGCGGGTAGCGCCGCGACGGGCCGTGCACGCCGGCCGGTTGCCAGGCCGATCGCGGGTCCGGCAGCGGTTTCTCGTCGTCGTCGAGCAGGAAGGCGTAGTCGGGGACGTCGGCGGGGACGTCGGCGTGCCACCAGCCGCGGTCGTCGCGCGTCATGTCGTGGGCGGTGTCGCCGACGAGGACGCGGACCCGGTCGCGGTGCGGGGCCCACACGGCGTAGCCGGTCACGACGCCACCAGCAGGGCGACGGGGTAGCGGTCGAGCAGCTCTGCCACGGGGGTGACCTCCGGGACGGGGCGGTTGGTGAGCCGGTCGGTCCAGGTGCCGGGCGGGAGCGCCAGGACGGTGTCCTGCCAGCCGGTGCGGGCGAGGGTGACGGGCAGGCGGGTGGCGACCGCGACCACGCCGGTGCGGGCGAACGCCACGACGTGCTCGTGCGCGGGGCCGTCGGCGGTCAGCGGCCGGTAACCGGTGAACAGCTCGGGCCGCTCGCGGCGCAGCCGCAGGACGGTGCGGACGAGGTGGAGCTTGGCGGCGCCGCTGTCGTCGACGTCGGGGAGCCAGCCCGTCTCCAGCCGGTCGAGCAACTCGGCGCGGGCGGCGTAGTCGACCGGGCGGCGGTTGTCCGGATCGACCAGGGACAGGTCGAACAGCTCGGTGCCCTGGTAGACGTCCGGCACGCCGGGGCCCGCGAGCTGTAGCAGCTTCTGGCCGAGCGCGTTGGACCAGCCCGGCAGCCGGACGCGCTCGACGAACTCCTCGACGTCCGCGCGCAGCTCGGGGTCGCCGAGGACGTCGGCGGGCCAGGAGCGGATCGCGGCCTCGAAGGGTTCGTCGTGGTCGACCCAGCTGGTGCGGACCTTGGCTTCCTTGGCGGCTTTGTCGAGGTAGGCGGCCAGCCGTTCGGGGCTGATCGGCCAGGCGCCGACCAGCGTCTGCCAGGCGAGCAGCTCCAGCGTCGGCTCGCCGAGGCCGCGACGTGCGGACCAGCGGCCGACCGCGGCGGCGAACTCCGGGGCCAGCTCGGCGAGGACCGCGACCCGGGCCCGGACGTCCTCGGACCGCTTGGTGTCGTGAGTGGACAGTGTGGTCATGCCGGCCGGCCACCCCGCCGCCCGCGCGAGCGCGCCCGCGTGGAACTCGGCCACCGGGACGCCGAACCGGTCGGGCGCGCCGCCGACCTCGTTGAGCGCGGTGAGCCGGGGGTAGCGGTAGAACGCGGTGTCCTCGTCGCCCTTGGCCACCACCATGCCCGAGGTCTGCTGGATGCGGGTGGCGAGCTCGCCGTGCGGGTCCTTGCGCACGGTCCGGTCGAGGACGGCGAGTGCCTCGGCGAGGTCGGGCCGGGCGGCGCGGGCCCGCTCGACCGCGGCCTGCCAGTGCGCGAGGCCCTCGGGGAGGTAGGAGCGGTAGACGGGGAAGGCGACCATCAGCTCGGCCACCGCGTCGGCCGGCGTGCCCGGGACGAGCGCGGCGATCCGGCGCATCTCGGCGACGAGCGAGCGCCGGGTGATGAGCCGGCGGCTGCGTGTCTCCTCGGCGTGGAACGCCGGCGTGGCGGCCAGTTCGGTGAGTGCCGCCTCCCCGGCCGGGTCGACGAACACCCCGCACACCTCGCGCAGCGCGTCGTACCCGGTGGTGCCGTGCACCGGCCACGATGCCGGCAGCGACTCGCCCGCGGCGAGGATCTTCTCGACGACGAGCCAGCAGTCGGCGCGCGACCGCAGCCGCCGGAAGTAGCCGCCCGGGTCGGCGAGGCCGTCCGGGTGGTCGATGCGCAGCCCGTCGACCTCGCCGGCCGCGACCCAGCGCAGCACCTCCGCGTGGGTCGCCTCGAACACCGCCGGATCCTCGACCCGGACCGCGGCGAGCGAGGTGATGTCGAAGAACCGCCGGTAGGTCAGCTCGGCGTTGCCCCGCTGCCAGTGCACGAGCCGGTAGTGCTGGCGCTCGTGCACCTCGTCCGCGGTGCCCTGCTCGGTGCCGGGCGCGATGGGGAACTCGTGGTCGTAGTACGCGAGCTTCCCGTCGCGGAGCTCCAGCTCGCCGTCGTCGCCGAGGACCGGCAGCAGGATCGGCCCGCGTGCCCAGTCGACGTCGAAGTGGGTTGCGTACCGCGACTCCTGGCCGTGGGTCAGCACGTCCCACCACCACGGGTTGGCGGCGGGCACCTCGACCGACATGTGGTTCGGCACCAGGTCGACGACCAGCCCGAGCCCCGCCGCCCGCACCGCGGCGACGAGTTCTTGGCGGCCCTGCTCGCCGCCCAGCTCGGGGTTGGCGCGGGTGGGGTCGACGACGTCGTAGCCGTGGGTGGAGCCGGGGGCGGCGGCCAGCAGCGGGGAGGTGTACACCGCGCCGACCCCGAGGCGGTCGAGGTAGGGGACCAGCTCGGCGGTGTCGGTCAGGTCGAAGGCGGGTTGGACCTGTACGCGGTAGGTGGAGGTGGGCGGTGCGCTCACGTGTGGGCTCCGGCGTGTTGTCGGACCGGCAGGGAGCGGGCCGTGGTCGTGTCGGTTCATGGCGGTCGAGCGAGGAGGCCGGTGCGGAGGTGTCGAGAGGGCTGCGGCGGTGCCGGTGGTGACCGTGAGCGCCGCTGTTGGCTGGTCGCTCTGCCGCGGTCGGCGCCCGATGCGGCTGGTGCCGTGCCGACTTCGAGCCGGTGGAGGTCGGCGGCTGGCGCTGCGGTGCGGGCCGGGGCGAAGCTGGGGTGGGCCTCCGCGCGGCGCGAGGAGGTGGGTGGTTCGGTCACGCCGGGGGGGGTGCGAGGCCGGGCGGGCAGTTGCGGGGGTGGTCACGCCGGGGCTCCGGTGCGTTGCAGGACCAGTAGCGAGCGGGCCGCGGCGGTGAAGGTGGTGCCGGCGCCTACTGTGCGGGCTTCTGTCAGCTGGTCGCCTGCCACTACGCCTACCACCACGCCGCCGCCGGACTCGGCGTACACCTCGCCGGAGGCGGAGTCGACCACTACCGTCCACGCTTCGCCGTAGCCGGCGGCCGGGACGGTCATCTCGATGTCGTCGTCGTGGGCGTTGAAGCACATCAGGAACGAGTCGTCGGTGACGCGCTCGCCGCGGCGGTCCAGGTCGCCGATGGCGTCTCCGTTCAGGAACACCATGATGCTTCGGCCGAAGCCGGACTCCCAGTCCTGTTCGGACATCTCCTCGCCACCCGGGGTGAACCAGGCGATGTCCCGCAGCTCCTCGCCGCGGCGGATCGGGCGGCCGGCGAAGAACCGGCGGCGGCGGAACACCGGGTGGTTGTGCCGCATCTCGATGACGGCGCTGGTGAAGTCGACGAGGTCCGCGTTGCGCTCGGCCAGCGACCAGTCCACCCAGGACAGCTCGCTGTCCTGGCAGTAGCCGTTGTTGTTGCCCTGCTGGGTCCGGCCCATCTCGTCACCGTGCAGCAGCATCGGCACGCCCTGGGACAGCAGTAGCGTGGCGAGCAGGTTGCGGCGCTGCCGTGCCCGCAGGTCGTTGATCTTCTCGTCGTCGGTCGGGCCCTCGGCGCCGCAGTTCCACGCGCGGTTGTCGTCGGCGCCGTCGCGGTTGCCCTCGCCGTTGGCCTCGTTGTGCTTCTCGTTGTAGGACACCAGGTCGTTGAGGGTGAAGCCGTCGTGCGCGGTGACGAAGTTGATCGACGCGTACGGCCGGCGGCCGTCGTCCTGGTACAGGTCCGACGAGCCGGTGATGCGCGAGGCGAACTCGCCGAGCGTGGCCGGCTCGCCGCGCCAGAAGTCGCGCACGGTGTCGCGGTACTTGCCGTTCCATTCCGTCCACAGTGGAGGGAAGTTGCCGACCTGGTACCCGCCGGGGCCGACGTCCCACGGTTCGGCGATCAGCTTGACCTGGCTGATCACCGGGTCCTGCTGGACCAGGTCGAAGAACGTGGACAGCCGGTCGACGTCGTAGAACTCGCGCGCGAGGGTGGCCGCGAGGTCGAAGCGGAACCCGTCGACCCGCATCTCGGTGACCCAGTAACGCAGCGAGTCCATGATTAGCTGCAGGGTGTGCGGGCTGCGCACGTTGAGCGAGTTCCCCGTGCCCGTGTAGTCCATGTAGTACTGCTTGTCGTCCTCGACGAGGCGGTAGTAGGCCTCGTTGTCGATGCCGCGCATGGACAGCGTCGGGCCGAGGTGGTTGCCCTCGGCGGTGTGGTTGTAGACGACGTCGAGGATGACCTCGATGCCCGCCTCGTGCAGCGCCCGGACCATCGCCTTGAACTCCTGCACCTGGCCGCCCGCCGCGGCGTTCGCCGAGGCGTAGCCGTCGTGCGGGGCGAGGTAGGCGATCGTGTTGTAGCCCCAGTAGTTGCGCAGGCCGCGCTTGAGCAGCCCGTCGTCGTGCAGGAACTGGTGCACCGGCATCAGCTCGACCGCGGTGACGCCGAGGTCGATCAGGTAGTCGATCATCACCGGGTGCGCGAGCCCCGAGTAGGTGCCGCGCATCTCCTCGGGGATCTCCGGGTGGGAGATGGTGAGCCCGCGTACGTGCGCCTCGTAGACGACCGACTCGTTGTACGGCGTGCCGGGCGGGCGGTCGTTGGCCCAGTCGAAGAACGGGCTGACGACCACGGCGCGCAGCGTGTGGGCCGCCGAGTCGGCGTCGTTGCGCTCGCCCGGGTCGCCGAACCGGTAGCCGAACACCGACTCGTCCCAGTCGACCGCGCCCGTGGTGGCCTTGGCGTACGGGTCGAGGAGCAGCTTGTTGGGGTTGCCCCGCAGCCCGGCGGCCGGGTCGTGTGGGGCGTACACGCGGAACCCGTACTGCTGGCCCGGTGCGATGCCGGGCAGGTAGCCGTGCCAGACGAACCCGTCGACCTCCGGGAGGCGGACGCGGGTCTCGGTCCCGGCCGCGTCGAACAGGCACAGCTCGACCCGCTCGGCCGCCTCGGAGAACAGCGCGAAGTTCGTGCCGGCGCCGTCGTACGTGGCGCCGAGCGGGTAGGGGTTTCCGGGCCAGGCCTGCAAAGGGTGCTCCTAGGTGGGGGCGTGACTGACTCATGAACAACGTTAAACGCCGGTACCGACAGTGCTACCGCCGTTGGAGCGGCTCCACGGGATAACCAGCCGATCGGGGTTCCACACCCGACACCGGTCGGGCATCGCGCAACGCGGAGATCGCCCGGAGGACCACGGGGTGTTTCAACAGCTCGTCCACCGACACCGGAAGGGGGATCCGCCAGTTGGGGTACTCGTCGATGGTGCCGGGCAGGTTCGGCTGCCGGGGCTCGCCGAGCGCGTCTTGCGGCGAGGTCAGCAGCAGCGTGCTGGCGGCGGTCGCGAGCAGTTCGTGCAGGGCGACGACGAGGTCCTCCTCGTCCGGGTCCGGGGGAAGCAGGCCGTGCGCGGCCAGCTCGGCGAGCAGCTCCTCGCGGTCGCCGGCGGCCCGCGCCGCCTCGGCGGCCGGGTCGGTGAGCAGGCCGAGGTCGGCGCGCACGCGTACGTGCTCGCCGCGCAGGAAGCCGGCCGTGGTCGGCAGGTCGTGGGTGGAGATGCTGGCCATGGCCGCCTCGGGCCACCGTGCCGGTTCGAGCAGCGGCTCGCCCGGCGCGTCCACGTCGCGCTGGAACCACAGCACCGCCGAGCTCAGCACGCCCTGCTCGCGCAGCGCCTCGCGCACCTCGTCGGACACCGTGCCCAGGTCCTCGCCGACCACGATCGCCGACGCCCGCTGGGCCTCCAGTGCGAGCACGCCCAGCAGCGCCTTCGCGTCGTAGTGGACGTAGGTGCCCTCGTTTGCCGGCCGGCCTGGCGGGATCCACCACAGCCGCCACAGGCCCATGACGTGGTCGACGCGGATCCCGTCGGCGTGGGCGAGCACGTTGCGGATGACGTCGCGGAACGGGAGGTACCCGGCGGCGGCCAGCCGGTCCGGGCGCCACGGCGGCAGGTTCCAGTCCTGGCCCTGCTGGCTGAACGCGTCCGGCGGCGCGCCGACGGTGACCTCGGAGGCCAGCACGTCCTGCAGCGCCCACGCGTCCGCGCCGGCCGGGTCCACGCCGACCGGCAGGTCGTGCACGATGCCGACGGCCATGCCCGCGGCCGCCGCGCGCACGTCGGCCAGCTGTTCGCGGCACAGCCGCTGCAGCCACGCGTGGAACGCGGTCCGCGGGTTGTCGCGCCGGGCCGCTTCGACCGCGGCGCCGCGGGGGTGACGCAGGTCCTCGGGCCACTTCCGCCAGTCCGCGCCGTGCCGCTCGGCCAGCGCGCAGAACGTCGCGAAGTCGCACAGGTCGGGGTCGTCCGGCGGGGGCGGCTGCGGCAGCGAGCGGCGCCACAGCAGCTCGAGCGCCGCGAGCTTGGCCGTCCACACCGCGTCGTAGTCGATCAGCTCGGCACCGGGGCGCGGGGCGAGCGCCTCGACCTCCGCGCGCACCTCGGCCGGCGCCGCGCGGAAGGCCTCGGTGTCGGTGATCCGCAGGTACAGCGGGTTGGCGAAGCGGCGGCTGGACGGCGAGTACGGCGAGCGCTGGACCGGCGTGACCGGGGTGATCGCCTGAACGGGGTTGACCAGGACGACGCCCGCGCCGAGGTTCGCCGAGCCGTCGACCAGCGTCCGGAGGTCGGCGAGGTCGCCGATGCCCCACGAGCCGGCCGACCGCAGCGCGTACAGCTGCACCATCCAGCCCCACGCCTTCGGCACCGGCGGAAGCGCCGATGGGGTGACCACGACGGTGGACTGCCGCGTCGCCGACAGTCAGCGTGTGCCAGCCCAGTGGCAGGTCGGCGGGCAGCGCGTGGCGCACGGCCCGGGTCGTGCCGTCCTCCAGGCGCAGTTCGCCGGGCGCGCCGATGGCCGGCGTCTCCCCGGCGCGCAGCACCAGGGGGTCCGGCACGGTCGCGCGGCCGTGCCGGGCGATGGCGTCCGACAGCTCGGCCGCGACGGTCGCGGGCGTGCCCGCATCGACGCCGAGCTGGGCGAGTACCGCGACCACGACATCGTCGGCGACGTCGATCCGGCGGCGTTCGGTGTCCTCGTACCACGTGGCGACACCGTGCGCGGCAGCGAGCGCGCGGAGCTCAGCGTCCATTCGGGACCGGGTCAGCGCGCGTCGCGCTGGCTCGGCAGCGGGCGGCCGAGGCCGTCCCGCGCGGCGAGCAGGGCGTGGCGCGCCCCGTCCGGGTCGTCCGCCCTGAGCCGGACGCGTGCGGTGCGCACCGCGTGCACCGCGGACTCGATGCGGCAGGTGTCCCCGGTGGCCGCGGCCCAGGCCAGGCCGCCGACCAGGAGGTCGTCGAGCCGGCGCCGGGTCGGGCCGTCGGGGATGGCGGCCGCGCCGAGTTCGGCGAGTGCCGCGTCGACCGCGTTTCGCAGGCGTGCGCCGGGCGTCGGCGCCGGGCGATGTCGCAGAATCGGCGCCGGGATTCCGGCTCTGATTTCCTCGTGAACGGATACGGACAGCTTTTGGTTGGCCACCGTGGCCCTCCCGCAGTGGGCTTTTGGCCGGGCCGACTCGGGGCCTCCCGGACGGCTCGTACCCCAGATCCTTGCACCTTCAAACCAGAAATCCCAGTCCAGGGACGGAAGTCACCTCGTTAAGCGATCAAGAAAGATCTGTAGTGCCATGGGACGGTGACGACCTTCCGCGCATTCCTCGACAAGCTGGACGAACGAATCGGCGACAGTCTCGAACACGTTCTGTACGCACACCACCATCGCCGGTTACGACGGCTCGGTTGGGGGGATGTGTTGACCGAGGGTGGGGCCGAGGACCGGTTCGGGGGACGTGCGTCGGTGCGGTCGGGTAACTCGATCGAGGTCCTGGTCGACGGACAGGAGGCGCTGCCGGTCATCCAGGCGGCGATCCAGGGCGCGCGGCACAGCGTGCACATCGCGAACTGGCACGCCAGCCCCGACTTCCGGCTGGTCCGCGAGCAGGGCTCGCCGACCCTGCGCGAGCTGCTGGCGTCGACGGCTGAGCGGGTGCCGGTGCGGCTGCTGCTGTGGGCCGGCCCGCCGATGCCGGTGTTCCAGCCGACGCGCGGGCTCGTGAAGACCGCGCACGGGGAGTTCGGCCGCGACTCGAAGGTGCGCTGCGTGCTGGACTCGCGCGAGCGCACGATGCACTGCCACCACGAGAAGCTGGTAATCGTCGACGGCGAGACCGCGTTCGTGGGCGGCATGGACTTCACCGCGCTGCAGGGCGACCGGCACGACAGCAACGAGCACCCGCCGGACCGCTCGCTCGGCTGGCACGACCTCGTCGTGCGGCTGCGCGGCCCGATCGTCGCCGACGTCGCCGAGCACTTCCGGCAGCGGTGGACCGAGGTGGCGGACGAGGAGCTACCGCGGGTCGAGGCGCCCGAGCCGGCCGGTGAGATGAACGCCCAGCTGCTGCGCACGGTGCCGGACAAGACCTACGACTTCGCGCCGCACGGCGAGTTCACGATCCTCGACTCGTACCTGCGCGCGCTGCGCTCGGCCAAGCGGCTGGTGTACCTGGAGAACCAGTTCCTCTGGTCGCCGGAGATCGCCGACGTGCTCATCGACAAGCTGTGCGACCCGCCGGACGAACGGTTCCGCGTGGTGCTGGTGCTGCCGCGCAAGCCGACCAACGGCGCGGACACGACCCGCGGCCAGCTCGGCCGCATGCTCGCTGCCGACGCGGTGGACCCGACCGGGCAGCGGCTGCTGCTCGCCACGACGCTCAACGCCCACGGCGGCGACGAGGCCGTGCCGGTCTACGTGCACGCGAAGGTCGGCATCGTGGACGACGAGTGGATGACGATCGGCTCCGCGAACCTCAACGAGCACTCGCTGTTCAACGACACCGAGGTAAACATCGCCACCGACGACCGCGCGCTGATCGAGCAGACCCGGGTGCGGTTGTGGGCCGAGCACCTGCAGCGGCCGCACGAGGAGGTGGCCGCCGACCCGGCCGACGTGGTCGACCGGATCTGGCGGCCCACCGCCGAGGAGCAGGCCGACCGGGAGGCGAACGGGCTGTCCCGGACCCACCGGCTCACGTTGCTGCCTGGCGTCTCCCGGCGGGCCGGCCGGCTACAGGGCCCCCTGCGGGGTCTGCTGGTCGACGGCTAGCGAGCCCAGCCGGCTCTGCACCAGCGGCGCGAAGCCGGCCGAGTGCCCCGTGGCGTTCGGGTGGTAGGACTCGAGGATCGGGTTCGATAGCCCGTTGAGCCACTCCGTGTCGTCGCACACCGCGTGCCCGGTGAACGCCGAGCGGACGTCGACGAAGCCGAAGCCGTGCGCGGCGGCACGGGCGCTGAGCGTCGTGGCCAGCAGGTCGGCCGTCTGGTTCAGCGACGACTGCTCGCCGGGGCTGATCCGGGCGAGCGCGTTGCACTCCTCGCCGTTGAACAGCCGCGGGTAGCCGACGACCGCTACCCGGGCGTTCGGCGCGCGGTTGTGGATCTGGGTGTACAGGTTGTCGAGCGAGCCGGGCAGCGTGTTGCGGATGTAGTTGTTCGCGTTGTTGATCTCGTTCGTGCAGGTGTAGGGCCACGGCTTGGCGCACTGGGTGATCACGTCGGCGAACCCGGCGTCGTTCCCGCCGACCGAGACGGACACGAGTGCGGTGCTCGCGGTGAGGCTGCCGAGCTGGTTCAGCACGTCCGGCACCTTCGCGCCGGAGCAGGCGGCGAACGTCAGCGGTGCGCCGAGGTTCGCCGCGACGAGGACCGGGTAGGCCTTCGGCGAGCGGTGGCAGGACCCGGAGTCCTCGTAGTACGTGCGGGTGCCGACGCCGGAGGAGTACGAGTCGCCGAGCGCGGTGTAGGGACCGGCGGCCGCCTGCGCGGCCGGCTGGAGGCCGACGGTGAGGCCCGCGGCGACAGTCGCGGCGAGGGCGGCGGCGAGGGACAGGCGGATGAGTCGCATGGGCTGCCTCCACACGTTTCGGGGATGTCCGGGAGCAGGGGCCGGACGGTTATCAGCGTGCGGTTCAGGTGCAGATCAGAACAATCGGCCGATGAGGTAGAAAATTTCACACTCCAGTTCACAGTTCGCGACTTTCCGTCAGCGTTTGTCCGGTCCGATCGAGGGGTATGTGGGGCGAATGCAGCTAACAGTTGGTGTCGAGGAGGAGTTCCTGCTCGTCGACGCCGACGGGCAGCTGTCGGGCCGCGGGCCCGAGGTGGCCGGGGCGGCGACCGACCCCGACGGCGAGCTCGAGACCGAGCTGACGCTGTGCCAGGTCGAGTCGGCCACCGGCATCTGCGACACCCCCGACGAGGTCCTCGGCCAGTTGACCACGCTGCGCGCCTCCCTCGCGACGTCGGCCAGGCAGTACGGGCTGCGCCTGTTACCCAGCGGGTGCCCGGTGCTGCCGCAGGAGGACCGCCCGGAGATCACGCCGAAGCCCCGGTACGAGCGGATGGCCCGGCACTTCGGCGCGACCGCGCGGGCCAGCGCGACGTGCGGGTGCCACGTGCACGTGGGGATGCCGGACCGGGCACTGGGTACCCAGGTCATCAACCACGCGCGGCCGTGGCTGCCGGCGCTGCTGGCGCTGACCGCGAACTCGCCCTTCGACGGCCTCGACACCGGCTATGCCAGCTGGCGGTACCAGAACTGGTCGCGCTGGCCCTCGGCCGGCCCGCCGCCCGCGTTCGCCTCACTCGACGACTACGAGTCCACTGTGGACGCGCTGCTGCGCTCGGGCGCGAGCCTGGACAAGGCGATGATCTACTGGGACATCCGCCTGTCCGATCACCAGCCGACGCTGGAGTTCCGGGTCGCGGACGTGGCCGCCGACCCCGCCGACGCCGCGCTGCTCGCGGTCCTCGTGCGGGGGCTCGTCGCGCACGCGCTGGAGCGGATCGACGCCGGGGTGCCGGCGCCCGCGCTGCCGGACGCGGTGCTGCGGGCCAACCTCTGGGCCGCGTCGCGCGGCGGGCTGCAAGGGGCGAGCCTGCACCCGCTCACCGGCGAACCGGCGCCTCTGGGTGAGCAGCTGGCGGACCTGCTCGAGCTGCTCGGGTCGGCGCTCGGGCCGGACCTGGGATTCGCCGAGTCGGGGCTGGCGGCGTTGTGGGCCGCGGGCACCGGCGCGGACCGGCAGCGCACGGTCTACGCGCGGCGGGGGAAGCTGACGGACGTGGTCGATGAGCTGGCGTTGCGCTGAGGTCGTGACCGGGGGCGGAGCCGATCGCCGGTTCGTCGTAGGCTGCCGGACGTGGACGAGGTGTCGACGACTGTCCGGACGGTGTGCCACGGCTGCCGCCAGGTCACGCAGTACCGCAGCGACGAGGGCGTGATCCGGCCGATGACGCTGCCCGCGAGCGGCACGGTGTGGGTGGACAAGATGCCGGGCGGCATGGTCGAGGTGCCGTGCCCGGTCTGCGGCGAGGGTGAGGACCCGGGCTGGGTGCCGGGCTTCGTGCCCCCAGCCTGAGTCGACACCCGGGACATACCCGCGACGTAGGCTCGGGCGCATGTGCCGAAACATCACCGCCCTGCGGGGCCTGGAGCCGGCCGCGACGCCCGAGGAGATCGAGGCGGCGGCCCGGCAGTACGTGCGGAAGGTCAGCGGGGTCGGGTCGACCACCGACAAGACCCGCGACCCGTTCGAGGCGGCCGTCGCCGCGGTCACCAAGGCCACGACGCAGCTGCTGTCCGAGCTCCCCCCGCGCCGGCAGCCCCCGACCACCGTGCCGCCGCTGCGTCGCCCGGAGGTCCAGGCCCGCATCGCCGCCGCTGCCGGGAAGAAGTAACGGGACCCACCAATCACTCGTGCCCGTGCGTGGCGCACGGGTCACGATGTGACATCTGCGTGGTCGTTCGGTGACGTTGTGCACTGATGGTCGGGTCCGACCATGCCCCACCATTGCTCTCGTTCAGGTGATCGGCGAGCGGAGCGGTGGCGGATGGACCAGGAGTACCAGCAGTTCTGCATGGCGGACCCGTCCTTCTACGACGCGATGCACTCCGAGCAGACGGCCGGCGCCTCGTTCGCCACGGCGGGCCGGCCGCTGCCCGACGGGTGGTCGCTGCACGACCAGGACGACTGGTTCGTCGTCGACCCGGCCGTGCGCCAGGCGGTGCCCCTGCAGGGCTGGAAGATCCACGCGTCGGCCACTGTGGACAATGCCGACCGGGTGCTCGACGCGATCTGGGACTACTGCGTGCCCCGCGGCATCTCCTTCAAGTTCCTGCGCTCCACCGCGGCACTGACCGCCCGGGTCTCCAAGTACGCACCCCGCGGCTACAGCGGCAAGCTCGTCACGATCTACCCCGAGAACGACGCCGCCTGCGAGACGATCCTGACCGAGCTCGGCGAGCTCCTCGACGGCGAGGCCAGCCCCTACATCCTCAGCGACCTGCGCTGGCGGTCCGGGCCGCTCTACGTCCGCTACGGCGCCTTCGCCAACCGCTACGCCGTCGACGACACCGGCGAGGTCGTGCCGGCCATCGACGACGGCACCGGCACGCTCGTCCCCGACCGGCGCGACCCCGTGTTCCGGGTGCCGCCGTGGGTGACGCTGCCGGACTTCCTCGTCCCGCAGCTCGAGGCGCGCAACGCGGTCACCACCACCGACCTGCCCTACGCGATCGAGCAGGTCATGCACTTCTCCAACGGTGGCGGCATCTACCTCGGCCGCGACACCCGGACCGGCGAGCAGATCGTGCTCAAGGAGGGCCGTCCGCACGCCGGGCTCGACATGTGGGGCCACGACGCCGTGCGCCGGCTCGGGCGCGAGTACGAGACGCTGCGCAAGCTCGAGGGCATCCCCGGGATCCCCCGCGTGCACGACCTGTTCTGGCTCGGCGAGCACCGCTTCCTCGTCATGGACTACGTCGAGGGCGACGTGCTCGGCAAGGCCATCGTGCGGCGCTACCCGCTCATCGACCCCACCGCGGGCCCCGAGCAGTACGCCGAGTTCACCGACTGGGCCATCGACGTCCACCGCCAGGTCGCCAACACGATCAGCGCCGTGCACGAGCGCGGCGTCGTCTACGGCGACCTGCACCTGTTCAACGTCGTGGTCCGCCCGGACGACACGATCGCGCTGCTGGACTTCGAGGTCACCTCGTCGGTCGAGGAGGACCTGCGGCCCGGCCTCGGCAACCCGGGCTTCGCCGCGCCGCGCGACACCCGCGGCTTCGACATCGACCGGTACGCCCTCGCCTGCCTGCGGCTCGCGCTCTTCCTCCCGATGACCAACCTCATCGGCCTGCACCGGATCAAGGCCCGGCACTTCGCGGAGATCATCGCCACCCACTTCCCGGTCCCGCCGGAGTTCCTCGACCGCGCGGTGGACGTGATCGTGCCGCCCGGCACGCCCGCGCTGCCCACCCCGCGGTTCGACGCCGGCAACTGGGACGAGCTGCGCGACGAGCTCGCCACGTCGATCCTCGCCAGCGCCACCCCGGAACGCGACGACCGGCTCTTCCCCGGCGACCCCGCACAGTTCGCGGTCGGCGGCCTCGGCCTCGCCCACGGCGCCGCCGGCGTCCTCTACGCCCTCGACGTCACCGGCGCCGGCCGCTTCCCCGAGCACGAGGACTGGCTGCTCAGCCGCGCCGTCAACCCGCCCGCCGGCACCCGGCTCGGGCTCTACGACGGGCTGCACGGCACCGCGTTCGCCCTCGGTCACCTCGGTCACCGGCAGGCAGCGCTCGACGTGCTCGACATCTGCCTCAAGGAGAACTGGGAGACGATCGGCCCGGACCTCGCGAGCGGCCTGTCCGGTTTCGGGCTGAACCTGCTGCACTTCGCGGCGGAGTCCGGCGAGCCGGGGCTGCGCGAGGCCGGGCTGCGGGCGGCGGAGCTGGTCGCCGAGCGGCTGCCCGAGCTGCCCCCCGAGCCCACCGAGGACGATCCGGCGCTCATCAGCGGCGGTGGCCAGCCGCACGCGGGGCTGCTGCGCGGCCGCGCCGGGCAGGCCCTGCTGCTGCTGCGGGCCTACGACGAGACCGGCGACGAGACGTTCCTCGACACCGCCGCGCGGGCGCTGCGCCACGACCTGCGCCGCTGCATCACCCGCGACAACGGCGTGCTGGAGGTCAACGAGGGCTGGCGCACGATGCCCTATGTGGACGGTGGCAGTACCGGCATCGGCATGGTGCTCGACGCCTACCTCGCCCGGCGCGACGACGAGCAGTTCGCCGTGGCCAGCAAGGGAGTCCGGTGCGCGGCACAGTCCACGATGTACATCCTGCCCGGCCTGTTCACCGGCCGCGCCGGCATCCTGCTCTACCTCGCCGGGCGCGCCCCGGCCGATGACCCGGACGTCCTGCGGCAGGTGCGCAACCTGTCCTGGCACGCGCTGCCCTACGGCGGCGGCACGGCGTTCCCGGGCACCGGCCTGCTGCGCCTGTCGATGGACCTCGCGACCGGCACCGCGGGCATCCTGCTCGCACTCGGCGCGGCACTGCACGACCGGCCCGTCAGCGCCCCGCTGCTCGGCCTCGCCGCGTCCCACCCCAAGACCCCCGCGCCGACCGGCGCGGGTCGGTGAAATCACCCGCAAGGAGAACACAATGGCTCTTCTCGACCTCCAGGGCATGGAAACCGCTCCGCAGACCGGCGGCGGCGGGCACGGCGGTGGCAGCTCGGCTTCCGGCCACAGCTGCCCGAGCAACCTGAGCGTCACCCTGTGCGGCGGCACCAGCGGCCTGAGCGTCCTGATCTGCCACTGACGCACGCGCTGAAGTAGGCGGACCGCGGTCCCGGACGACTGGCGTTCGTCCGGGACCGCGGTCCGCAGCAGCAAGTTTAGGGGGTTCGCGGTGTCCGCGTTCGGTTCGATCGCCCGGCACGCCGGCGCGTGGCTCCCCGTGCTGGCCGTGGCCTCGCTCGCCGGCACGCTGGGCGCGCTCGCGCTGCCGCTCGTGCTGGGCCACGCCGTCGACGCCATCGTGTCCGGTGTGGACAGTTCGACCTGGGTCTGGGCCGCCGCCGGGCTGATCGCCCTCGGCGTCGTGGTGGACCTGGTCGACGCGTTCGCCGGCACCGCCTGCGTCGCCGGCACCACCGCCTGGCTGCGCGACCGCCTCGTCCGACACGTCCTCGCGGTCGGCGAGCCCGGCCGGCGCGGACTCGACACGGGCGACCTCGTCAGCCGGGTGTCCGGCAACGCCGCGGAGGCCGCGCAGGCCGGTCCGGGCGCCGTCGGGGTCGTCACCGCGATGCTGCCGTCGGCCGGCAGCCTGGTCCTGCTGGCCTACCTGGACCTGTGGCTCGCCGCCGCGTTCCTCGCCGGGGTCGCGCTCGTCGCGGTCGTGCTGCGGCTGTTCACCGTGCGCACCGCCGAGGTCGTCACCGCCTACCTGACCATCCAGGGCCGGCTCGCCTCCCGGCTCAGCGAGTCGCTCGCCGGTGCCCGCACGATCGCCGCCGCCGGCACGGCCGAGCGCGAGCGGCACCGGATCCTCGAACCTTTGCCGGACCTGCACGAGCAGGGCATGCGCAGCTGGCGGGTGCTCGCCTCCTCCGCCGCGCAGGGCGCCGTGGTCGGCCCGCTGGTGCTGGTCGCCGTGCTCGGTGCGGGCGGCCTCGAGCTCGCGGCCGGGCGGATCACGCCGGGCGAGCTGTTCGCCGCGAGCCAGTACGCGGCCCTCGGCGCCGGGCTGGGCGGGCTGACCGGAGTGTTCGGCCGGCTGGCCCGGTCCAGGGCGGGCGCCGCGCGGGCCGGTGAGCTCCTCGCGGTCGACGCGGTGCGGTACGGCTCGGGCGCGCTCCCCCGGGGGGCGGGACGGCTCGAGCTGCGCGGGGTGACCGCGCGCGCCGGAGACGCCACGCTGCTGTCCGATGTGGACATCGTGGTGCCCGGTGGCGCGGCGGTCGCCGTGGTCGGGCGGTCGGGCGCGGGCAAGTCGGTACTGGCCGCGCTCGCCGCCCGCCTGCGCGACCCCGACGAGGGCGAGGTGCTGCTGGACGGCGTGCCGCTGGCGGCCCTGTCGCACGACGGCCTGCGGGCCGCCGTCGGGGTCGCGTTCGAGCGGCCGGTCCTGGTGGGCGACACGGTCGCGGACGCGATCGCGCCGCACGGTCCGTTCTCG
>CAWJCX010000035.1:0-48740 GCA_963841395.1 uncultured Actinomycetota bacterium | reverse complement strand
CAGCGCAGGGCGTCGGCCACCGCGGCGGCGGCGGCGAGGACCTGGGGGCCGACCACCTCGCCGTCGAGTTCGTGGAAGGTGATCACGCCGACGCTCGCGCGCAGGCCGGGGACGCCGCGCACCGGGGCCGCGATGCCGGACGCGCCCGGTTGGAGCTCGCCCGTGGTGGCGATCCAGCCCGGGGTCTCGTCGCGCAGGCCGATGGCCTTGCCGGCGGCGCCGCGGCCCAGCGAGTGGCGGGTGCCGACCCGGTAGGCCACGTGGTAGGTCGTCCACGACGGTTCGATCACCGCGATCGCCTGGGCCTCGTCGCCGTCGGCGACGGTCAGGTGGGCCGTCGCGCCGACCGCCTCGGCCAGCTCGCGCAGGGCCGGCAGCGCGGCCAGGCGCAGCTGCGGGGTCACCTTCGCGGCCAGGCGCAGCAGGCCCAGGCCCAGCCGCACCTTCGAGCCGTCCCGGCGGACCAGGCCGCGGTCCTGCAGCGGCACCAGCAGGCGGTACACCGCCGCCCGGCTGGCGCCGATCGCCGTGGCCAGCTCGCTGATCGTCGGGGCCTCCGACTCCGCGTCGGCCACCGCCTGCAGCAGGGCCAGGCCCCGGTCCAGGGTCAGCGAGCTCTCCCGGCCGGCCGCCGCGCTCGGCGGTCGGGCCGGCGTGGGATCGGGCGGATCGGTCGGGCGCCACTGTCAGCCTCCGGCTCCACGGCCGGCAGGACCGTGCCCGCCACCTCGGCGATGCCGACCACCGAGCCGTCCTCGCCCGGCGCGGTCGCGGTGATCACCACCGTGTCGCCGTCCTCGAGGAACGTCCGGGTCGACGCCGTCGGCCAGCGTGATCTTCTCCCGGCCGCCCCACGACAGCTCCAGGAAGCAGCCGCGCTGGTCGACCTCGGGGCCGGACACCGTGCCGGACGCGAACAGGTCGCCCGGCCGCACGGTCGCGCCGTTGACCGTCATGTGCGCGAGCTGCTGGGCGCACGAGTACGACATGTCGGAGAAGTTCGGCCGGGACACGACCGTGCCGTTCCACTCGACCGCCAGCCGCAGGTCCAGGCCCCACGGCGAGTCCTCGACCAGGTACGTCACCCGCGGGTGGCCGGGGTCGGGCACCGGCACGCGCGCCACCGCGAACGCGTCCAGCGGCGTCACCCACGCCGAGACCGACGTCGCGAACGACTTGCCGAGGAACGGGCCCGAGCGGCTGGTACTCCCAGCCCTGGATGTCCCGCGCCGACCAGTCGTTGACCAGCACCACGCCGAAGATGTGCTCCGCCGCGTTCGACGTCGGCACCCGGCGCGACACCGGGCCGCCGCACACGAAGCCGACCTCGGCCTCGACGTCCAGCCGGCCGGTCGGGCCGAACTGCGGCAGCGGCGTGCCGCGTGCGCTGGCCGTGCGGGCGCACCACGTCGGTGCCCGAGACGACGACCGTGCCGGACCGGCCGTGGTAGCCGACCGGCAGGTGCGTCCAGTTCGGCAGCAGCGGCTCGGTGTCCGGCCGCATGATCCGGCCGACGTTCTCCGCGTGGTAGCGCGAGCAGTAGAAGTCCACGTAGTCGCCGACCGTGAACGGCAGCAGCGCGCGCACGTCGGCCAGCGGCAGCAGCTCCGCGCCGGACGGCGTGCCGGCGCCGGTCACCAGCTCCGTCAGCCGCGCCCGCAGCTCGCTCCACTCGACCCGGGTCGCGGCCAGCAGCGGGTCGAGCGACGTGCCGGACACCAGGTCGGCGAGGTCGCCCAGCTCGTCGGCGAGCGGCGCGAGCGGCAGCGCGTGGTCGCCGACCCGCACCGCCACCCGCGGGCCCGTCACCCGGCGTCGACGACGCCGTAGGGCAGCGTCTGCGGCCCGAACGGCTCGTCCTTGGCGAACGCCGGATCGCGAATCCAGCTCACAGCAGGCCCAGCTCCTCGAGGTCCGTCACCGGGTCGGTCAGCGAGCACGAGCCGTAGGAGGCGAACACGCCGCGCACCGCCAGCGCCTCGTGCTCGGTCAGCGCCTGCGCCTCCGCGGCCAGCGCCTTGCCGTCGGTCGACGTCGAGCGCCTCGTGCACCGACTCGTCGGCCGCGCCGCCCGCGATCAGCCGGGCGGTGGCGATCAGCAGGTTCAGGAAGCCGTGGTGGGTGAAGCCGGTCTCCGCGTCGGTGTGCCGGACCGCGTTGTGCAGGCCGGCGGTCGCCTTGAACGACGAGTTGCCCGCGTTGATCACCGACAGGAACTCGGCGACCTCGTCGATGCTCGGGAAGTTCTGCTCGGACAGCCCGCCGCAGCGGATCTTCGGCCAGCTGCCGTGCTCGATCACCCGCTGGATGCCGTCCAGCCAGCCCGCGCCGCCGCGCCGCGGCTCGATCACCCGGATCACGTCCTCGGGCACGAACTCCGAGACGCGCTCCAGCCACACCTCGTCCACATCGGACGGTGCGGGCATCTCGACCATGCGCAGCGCCAGCAGCTCGGCCCGCGACTCGACGATCGACAGCGCCTTCGGCACGCCGCCGAGCCCGGTGTCGATGACCAGCGACAACTCCACCGGTCTCGGCGGTTTCACCTTGATCAGGTCGGTGATCAGCTCGGGCAGCCGGGAGGCCGGGCAGAGGAAAAGCCCGACCAGATCGGCGCGGTCGTTGGTCCTGCCGTCCAGGTGCAGGCGGACCGCGTCGGGCATGGCGGCGTTGCCCGGCGGGAACAGGGCGGCGTCGTCGACGAGCCGAGCGAGCAGGGGCGGGACGTCGCGAGGACCTGACGCGGGAACGGGTGCGGCGCTTGACACGGCTGACACGCTAGTAGCGTATCGGCAACTGAACAAAGACGTTCGACATGCGGACACTTCGGAGGGGGCCATGCCTTACTACCGCAGCGTCGGGGAGATCCCCCGAAAGAGGCACACGCAGTTCCGCTCCCCGGAGGGCGAGCTCTACGCCGAGGAGCTGATGGGCGTCGAGGGATTCTCCTCCGACTCCGCCCTGCTCTACCACCGGCACCTGCCGACGGCGATCGTGAACGCCGAGGTCGTCGAGGACCACCGGGGCACGCTGACGCCGAACCATCCGCTCATGCCGCGCCACTTCCGCACCCAGGACCTCAAGTCCGAGAGCCAGCACGAGGTCGACGCGGTGACCGGCCGGCGCACGCTGTTCGGCAACAACGACGTGACGATCGCGTTCGCCATCGCCACCACGCCGAGCCCGCTGTACCGCAACGCCGCCGGCGACGAGCTGATCTACGTGCAGAGCGGCTCGGCGACCGTCGAGACGATCTACGGCGCGCTCGACGTGGCCGACGGCGACTACCTGGTGCTGCCGACGTCCACGACCTACCGGGTGCTGCCCCACGGCGAGGCCCGGCTCTACGTCCTCGAGGCCACCGGCCACGTCGGGCCGCCGCGGCGGTACCTGTCGACCAAGGGCCAGTTCCTCGAGCACGCGCCGTACTGCGAGCGCGACCAGCGCGGGCCGGACCGAGCCGCTGCTGGCCGACGGGACCGACGTGCCGGTGCTGGTCCGCCACCGCGCCGGGCTGACCCGGTTCACCTACGCCAACCACCCGTTCGACGTCGTCGGCTGGGACGGCTGCCTGTACCCGTGGGTGTTCAACATCCGCGACTTCGAGCCGATCACCGGCCGCGTGCACCAGCCGCCGCCGGTGCACCAGACGTTCGAGGGGCCGAACTTCGTGGTCTGCTCGTTCTGCCCGCGCAAGGTCGACTACCACCCGGACTCGATCCCGGTGCCGTACAACCACGCCAACGTCGACTCCGACGAGCTGATGTTCTACGTCGGCGGCAACTACGAGGCGCGCAAGGGCTCCGGCATCGGGCTCGGCTCGCTGTCGCTGCACCCGTCGGGCTTCACGCACGGCCCGCAGCCGGGCGCCGCGGAGGCCTCGATCGGCGTGGACTACTTCGACGAGACCGCGGTCATGGTCGACACGTTCCGCCCGCTGGAGCTCGGCGAGGCGGCGAGCTCGCTGCGAAGACCCGGCTTACGCGTGGTCATGGTCCGGTCGCGGACCGGGTAACTGAACCGGGTGAAACGGGACCGGCCGCGACCGGCCGACTACTCCAGACAGCCGATTGCCAGGATTGGGGACCTCCGTGCGCACCCGCCCTGCTTCTGCGCGCCCGAAAACCGCCCTCCTGCTCGCCGCCGGCGCTCGTCGCCGGCGCGCTCACCGACGCTTGACCGCGTCGACACCGGCCGCCGCGGCGGTGCCGACCGGGTTCACCGACACGGTCGCGATCAGTGGCCTGACCAACCCGACCGTGGCCGCGTTCGCCCCGAACGGGCGGGTGTTCATCGGCGAGAAGAGCGGCGTGGTCAAGACGTTCGACTCGCTCGCCGACACCACCGCCACGGTCACCGTCGACCTCCGCACGGCCGTGCAGGACTTCTGGGACCGCGGCCTGCTCGGCCTGACCGTCGACCCGGCCTTCCCCGCGCGGCCGTACCTGTACGTGCTCTACACCTACGACGCGCATGCCCGGCGGCAGCGCGCCGCGCTGGGGTGACACCTGCCCGACGCCGCCGGGCGCGACCGAGGACGGCTGCCTGGTCACCGGCCGGCTGTCCCGGCTGACGATCGACGCGAACGGCGTGGCGACCGGCGCCGAGCAGGTGCTGCTGACCGGCTGGTGCCAGCAGTACCCGTCGCACTCGGTCGGCACCGTGACGTTCGGGCCGGACGGCGCGCTGTACGTCGGCGGCGGGGACGGCGCGAGCTTCAACTTCGCCGACTGGGGCCAGGTCAAGAACCCGTGCGCGCGACCCGCCGAGCCCGGCCGGGACGAACCTGTCGCCGCCGACCGCGCGAGGGCGGCGCGCTGCGCTCGCAGTCCGTGCGCCGCGCCGGCCGGTGAGCCGGTGACGCTGAACGGCACGATCCTGCGGGTCAACCCGGACACCGGCGCGGCCATGCCCGGCAACCCGTTCGCGGCCAGCCCGGACGCGAACGCGCAGCCGGATCGATCGCGTACGGCATGCGCAACCAGTTCCGGTTCGGCTTCCGGCCCGGCACCAGCGAGCTGTGGGTCGGCGACGTCGGCTGGAACACGTGGGAGGAGATCAACCGGATCCCGAACGCGACCGACGCGGTGGCGGAGAACTTCGGCTGGCCCTGCTACGAGGGCGCCGCGCGGCAGTCCGGCTACGACGGCGCGAACCTGAACATCTGCGAGTCGCTGTACTCCGGCGCCGGGCAGAACGCGCCGCTACTACGCGTACAACCACAGCGCGGCGGTCGCGCCGGGCGACGGCTGCCCGACCGGCGGCTCGTCGATCAGCGGCATCGCGTTCGAGTCGACCAGCAACTACCCGGCCGCCTACGACGGCGCGCTGTTCTTCTCCGACAGCTCGCGCGGCTGCATCTGGGCGATGCAGCGCGGCGCGAACGGGCTGCCGGACCCGACGCAGATCGTGCCGTTCGTGACCGGGGTGAACGTGCCGGTGTACCTGACGACGGGGCCCGGCGGCGACCTGTTCTACGTCGCGCTCGGCGCGGGCCAGCTGCGCCGGGTGAGCTACCCGGCGGCGACGAACCACGCGCCGACCGCGGTCGCCACGGCGAACCCGACGTCCGGCGCGGCGCCGCTGGCCGTGCAGTTCACCGGCTCGGGATCGTCGGACCCGGATGCCGGCACGACGCTGACCTACGCGTGGGACCTCGACGGCGACGGCGCGTACGACGACTCGACCGCGGCCAATCCACAGTGGACATACCTGTCGCAGGCGGCGGTGACCGCGTCGCTGCGGGTGACCGACCCGGGCGGGTTGTCGCGACACCGACTCGGTGGCGATCTCGGTCGGGTGACCCGCCGAGCCAGGACCCGGTGGTCACGATCGACAACCCGACCGCGGCGCTGCAATGGTCGGTGGGGCAGAACGTGCCGTTCGCGGGCCGGGCGGCGGACGCGCAGGACGGCCCGCTGCCGGCGTCGGCGCTGCACTGGCAGCTGACGCTGCAGCACTGCACGTCGCCGACGAACTGCCATGCGCACAACCTGCAGACGTTCGACGGGGTCGCGTCGGGCAGCTTCGTCGCGCCCGACCACGAGTATCCGTCCTATTTGGACCTCACGCTGATCGGCGACGGACTCGTCGGGGCGCACGGGGTCCAAGACCGTGCGGCTGGACCCGAAGACGGTGGTGCTGACGTTCACGTCCAACCCGACGGGCGCGCAGCTGACGGTGGGCGGCACGACGCAGGCGGCCCCGTTCACGCGGACGGTGATCGTGGGCTCGCACAACTCGCTGAGCGCCCCGAGCCCGCAGAAGCTGACGTGGGGCCTGCGGTTCCGGTTCGCGAACTGGTCGGACGGCGGCGCGCAGAGCCACAACATCACGGCCCCATCCATCGCGACGACGTACCGGGCGAACTACACGCTCTGCCTGTTCGGCTGCTGACCTCTGCCCCTTCGAACCTCGGGCCCGGCGCGGGCTGTGCGGACCGCGCCGGGCCCGTTCCCTTTATCGCCGCCGGTGTGGCCAGGGATGGCTGTCCAGTCGTGTCCTGGGTGTGTCGATCTTGCGGTAGACCCGGCGGGCGTCCGCCAGGCGATCCTGTGCGGCGAAGAACTGCAGCGCCTCAAGCCAGGCGAGGCGAGCGTCGTCGGTCCTGCCAAGCGCCACGAACGCGTGGCCGGTGCGCTCGAGAGTGTCGGGCAGGTGGTAGGCGTCGCCGAGGTCCCGGTAGAGGGCGAGCGAGCCGCGGAAGTAGCCGAGCGCGTCGGTGTCGTGGCCGGTGCGATGAGCGATATAGCCCAGTGTGTCCAGCACATCCGCCGCGCCGGCCGGATGGTGGCGCAGCAGCACGGGATACGCGGTGAGGCAGTGCCGTCGACCCTCGTGGAACCGGCGCAGCATCGCGTAGCACCAGCCGACCGTGTTGTGGGTGTCGGCCTCCCACACGAGGTTGCCCGTCCCGCGGAAGATGTCCAGCGCCTCGACGGCCCGGGCCAGCGCCGTCTCGAGTCGGCCCTGGCGCTCGTGGATGATCGACACGAGCCGGAGGGTGCGTGCATGGCTCGCCGGGTCGCCGCTGCGCAGGGACATGTCCATGGCCCGGTCGAAATACTCCGCCGCGGCGGCGTCGTTCCCGAGACGCAGCCAGGCGTTGCCGAGGTGACGGTGGACCAGCGCTGCCACGTGCGGCTCCGGTGTCACGCTCACCGCGGACTCCGCCGCGCTCCAGACGCGGAGATCCTCTCCCAGCAGTCCGCGCAGGCTGTGATACCCGGTGAGCCCCCACGCCAGCTGCCAGCCCGCCCACGCTGGGCGGCTGTGGCACGCGGTGGTCTGGGCCGCGAGGAGGCAGGCGTGCTCGGCGGTGAACCAGGCGAGGGCCTCGGCATGGCCGCCGAACTCGAGCGGCAGGCAGCCGGGCAACGGCCGGCCGAGCGCGAGGAAGATGTCGTGCGGTTCCAGCAGCCGGTGCGCGCCGTGCGCGGTGTGCGCGTAGAACTCGATCACCCGAGCCAGCGCCAGCGCTCGGTCGCCGGCCGCGATGTCGCGGTCCACCCGGTCCGTGGCGAAGGTGCGGACGAGGTCGTGCATCCGGTAGCGCTCATGGGCGTACTCCACGACGAGCGACATCTGCTCGAGTTTTCGCAGCTCTGTTCTCGCCTGCCCCATCGACATCCCGGCCAGGCTGGCCGCGGCCGGCACGCCGATGTCGGGACCGGGCGCGATGCCGAGCAACGCGAACAGGGTCGCCTGCCGCGGTGTCAGCTCGCGACACGACCAGGAGAGGACGATTGGCACACTCGTGTCGGCATCGCCGTCGGCCAGACCGACGAGTCCGGCGTCGCGCAACGCCGCGACCAACGAACTCAGCGCCAGATCGGGATGCGCGGCCGCCCGGCCGGCGACAACGCTGAGTGCCAGCGGGAACCGGCCGCAGACCGAGATCAACTGGTCCGCCGCCTCGGGTTCACGCGCGATCCGTGTACGGCCGATCCGCGCGGCGAGGACGGCGCGTGCGTCCTGCTGCGAGAGGACATCGAGGGCGAGGTGCCGCGCGCCGTGGACGTTGATCAGCCTGGCGAACCGCCGACGGCTCGTGACCAGCACCGCGCATGTCGGCGAACCGGGCAGCAACGGCGCGATCTGCTCGATGCCGGCGGCGTTGTCCAGCACGATCAGGATCTTCCTGCCGGCGACCAGGGTCCGGAACAACGCCGCCCTGGCGTGCTCCTCGACCGGCATCGCCGCCGGCGCGACGCCGAGCGCGCTCAGGAATCCGCTCAGCGCTACCGACGCCGGCATCGGCTTGCTGTCCGGGCTGAATCCGCGGAGATCGACGTGCAACTGCCCGTCGGGGAACCGGTCGGCGTAGCGGTGCGCCCAGTGCAGCGCCAGCCAGGTCTTGCCGATCCCGCCCGCCCCGCCGATCGCAGAGATCATCACTGTGCCTGCGAACTCGCCGCTGAACGCGCCGGTCAGCCGGGCCACATCGGCGGCCCGCCCGGTGAAGTAGGCGGGCGGCGCCGGCAGTTGGCGCGGCACACCATCGGGAAGCGTGCCGCTGCGCAGGTCTCGGTCGGTCACGACGTGTCCCCTTGCGCCGTGCATTTGTCGCTTCGAGTATCCGCCGGGACCGGCCGGCGGACGCACGTTGTGACGGTGTGGTTACTGGATCGCGATGCGCGGGCCCGGCGCTATCGCTTTGACGGCAGACTTAGGTTAGCCTAACCATGTGAGTGACCGACCGACGATTCCCGGGCCTGGGGAGCGCGCCAGGACCATCGCCGCGCGCGGTCCGGCTGCCTTGCTGCCGACGCTGCCCAGCCTGCCGCCCGCCGCGGTGGAGTGCCAGTCGGACCGGGTTCAGCCGCTGCTGCACCACGTCCATGCCGACGCGTCGGTCACTGTCCTGCTGCCCGACGACCACGAGCTGATCTCGTCGACGCCGGTGACCGCGATTCTCGAGGTCGTCGACGTCGCGCCGGTGCCGTTGCGCGAGCCGGTGCGCGGGCTGCTGTGGATCACCGGCCGGCTGGTCACCGTCGAGCCCGGCGAGGCCCGGGCGCTGGCCGTCGACCTCGTCGCGGACCGGCCCGACCCGCGGCTGCTCGACCTGGGGCACGGCGCCACGATGCTGCGGCTGACCCCCGTCTCGATGGTCATCGCGGATGCCGACGGGACACACCCGGTGGCCCCGGAAACGTTTGCGGCGGCCGCCGAGGACCCGTTCTGCCACCAGGAGGCCGGCTGGCTGCGGCACCTGGAGCTGTCGCACACCGACGTGATCCACACGCTGAGCCGGCACCTGCCGGACCGGCTGCGCGGCGGGCACGTCCGACCGCTCGGGCTCGACCGGTACGGCCTGCGGCTGCGCGTCGAGGGGATCGAGGGCGACCACGACGTGCGGCTGGCGTTCGAGCGTCCGATCGCGACGCTGGACGAGCTGTCCGTCGAGCTGCGACGGCTGGTCGGCTGCCCGTTCCTCGCCTCGACCCCGTTGTGACGGTCGAACGAGGCCACTAGAACGCTGGTAGCGGCTCCTCGCAGAGTGCCTCGACCGGGAGGCCGACCGCGCGGGCGATAGCGACCACGGTGAAGAACGCCGGCGTCGGCACGCGGCCGTGCTCGATCTTGCGCAACGTCTCGACGGAGATCCCGGCCTCCTGCGCGACGTCGACGCTCGTGCGCTCGCCTCGGGCGGCGCGCAGTCGTTCGCCGAGGCGGCTGCCGCGTTCCCGGTCCTGCTCGCTCAACGGTGGTCGTACCATGACGCCAATACTAATACCGTGATATGAATACCGGTATAGTTATTGGGAGGTCCTGTGGTCGAGCTGAAGACGGACGCCGAGCTCGCGGTGATGCGCGCCGCCGGCCGGGTGGTGGGGACGGCACTCGCGGCCGTGCGTGCGGCGGCAGCCGTGGGGGTGTCGCTACTGGAGCTGGACGAGGTCGCGGTCGGCGTGCTGGCCGACCACGGCGCCAAGTCGTCCTTCCAGCACTACCACCCGCACTTCGCGCCGACACCGTTCCCGGCGGTGATCTGCGCGTCGGTGAACGACGTGATCGTGCACGGCATCCCGTCCGGCTACCGGCTGCGCGACGGCGACCTGGTCAGCATCGACTTCGGCGCGTGCCTCGACGGGTTCCACGGCGACTCGGCGGTCAGCTTCACGGTGGGCACCGCGCGGCCGGCGGACGTGGCGCTGATCGCCGACACGCAGGCCGCGCTCGACGCGGGGATCGCGGCGGCCGTGGTCGGCGGGCGGCTGGGCGACGTGTCGGCGGCGGTGGGCCGGATCGGCCGGGCCGCGGGCTACGGGATCCCGTCGAGCTTCGGCGGGCACGGCGTGGGCCGGGCGATGCACGAGGACCCGTCGGTCCCGAACGAGGGCCGGCCGGGGCGCGGGCTCACGATGCGCCCGGGCCTGACGATCGCGATCGAGCCGATGTTCATGGCCGGCGGCCGGGACCGGTTCGTGACGGACCCGGACGGCTGGGCGTTGCGCACCTCGACGGCAGCCGGGCGGCGCACATCGAGCACACGATCGCGGTGACCGAGGACGGGCCCGTGGTGCTCACCGCGCCGTAGCCACGCCGGGTACTTTCCAACAGAAGACACCGGTGGTGCCCGGCCGATAGGGTGGCAGCCCGCGCGACAGCGATCGTTGCCTTGCCTGGAGGTCACGGGTGAGTGGTCCGGACGGATTCTTCGTCGACCCTGACGCCCTTTCCGATGCCAAATCAGGCGTCGGCCGCCTGCTGCGGGACCTGGGCGAGATCACCGACGTCCCGCCGGAACTCCCGGCCGACGTATTCGGAAATGCGGAACTGGCGAAATCCGCCACTGAGTTCCGCGACCGCTGGCAGGACGGCATCAAGGATATTTCCGCGGACGCGGAATCGCTCAGCGAGCGGCTCGGCGCGACCGCCGACCATTACCGCCGGGTCGACGAGGACATTGCCGCCGGGTTCGACCGGCTGAGCGAAAGGGACCAGAACGGCCGTGGGTGACCTGGCGACAGCCGACGATCCGAAGGAGCTCGTACCCGGCGATCCGGGGCAGATCCTGGCCATGGCCGACTCGTACACACGCCTCGGCGTGGCCTTCGAGGACATCGGTCACGGCTTCACGGCGATCGACGACGGCGGCTGGCGCGGTGCGGCGGCGGACGCCTTCCGCGCGCGGCTGCAGCACCAGCCCACCCGGTTCCTGCTGGCCGCCGACGCCTTCGTGTCGGCGGGCGCCGCACTCGACGTCTACGCGCACGCGCTGCACTGGGCCCAGGGCCAGGCGGCCGAGGCGATCGCGCTGGCCGCGGCGGGCGAGCGCACCGAGCCGCCGGCCGCCGAGCCCGGGTGGCGCACGGCGGCGGAGGAGGTCGAGCAGACCGGCGTCCTGTCGGGTGTGCCGGCCGGCCCGGCGCCCGCGCCGCCCGACCACCGGGCCGCCGCGGTCGACACGCTGGCCAGGGCGCGCGGCCAGCTCGCGCAGATCGGTCACGAGGCCGCGCAGCTGCTGCGGGCCGCGACCACGCTGGCGCCCCGGCGGGTGGAGCCGCCGAAACCCGCCGAGACCCGGCCGGCCGGCGCTCCGCAGCGGCTCGTGTTCCGGGTACCCGCACCCGTCGACGCCGCCGCGCAGCACCCCGACGCGCGGATCAAGGCGCTGCTCGAGCACGACGTGCTGCGCGACGACCCGGCCGGCTGGGAGGCCGGGATCGCGGCGTTGCGCAAACGTTTGCAGCGGCGCCGGCTGGACCAGCTCTCGCCCCGCCTGCTGCAGCACCTCTTCGAAGGGCACCGCAAGCCACGGCCCCGCGGGCCCGGCTACCGCGACCTCGGCTACCACCACCGCGAGCGCGGCATCGACCACGGCCCGATGCGGGTACGGGAGATCATCGCCGGCCCGGACGCCGCCGGCGTGTACCGGGCGGTGGTCGCCGGACCGTGCGCCGACGGCGGCCCGGAGACGAAGCTCAGCTCGTTCTTCCCGGACTCGTGGACGCGCGACGACGTGCAGCGGGCAATTCGGCACGCATTCGAGAACCGGACCTTCTTCGACGGCCGCGGTTCCCGAATCAGGCGGAAATGGCGCGGCAGCTATCGGGGCGTGAAAATCGAGGGCTACGTGGAATGCCAGGTCATCGAGCCGACGATCGATGCACGTTCCGCGCATCTCTACCATATTGTGACGGCTTACCCGATCCTCCGGGGAGGCGGCAGCAATGGCGAGACCCACTGAATGCCTGCGATTCCGGCGCAACTCGGACGGCTCCGTTTCCGTATCGGCGCCCGGTGACCTGCAGCCCCTCGAGGACTTCCTCGAGAGCGACATCGGGGACGACGTCCGTGCGCTCGACATCGTCCTCGAACATGCCCGCGACCCGGCCCCGTGGGGTTTCGGCGGCGACAGCTGCCACGTGTCGATCGGCCCCGACGACGTCCGGGTGGAGAACGACTTCACCGGTCAGGACGTGACGCTGCCCCGCGCGGACTTCCTGCGGATCCTCGAGGACTACGCCGCGGCCGTCACCGGTTAGCCGAGCTCCGGCGGGAAGCCGCCGGTGGCGATCGGGCCCCAGCGGTCGATCGTGACGCGGATCAGGGACTTGCCCTGGCGTTGCATGGCCGCGCGGTAGTCGTCCCAGTCGGAGTGTTCGCCGGAGATCACCCGGAAGTACTCCACCAGCGGCTCCATCGCCTCGGGCAGGTCGAGGACCTCCGCGGTGCCGTCCACCTGGACCCAGGCGTCGTCCCACTCGTCGGACAGGACGAGGACCGAGACGCGGGGGTTGCGGCGCGCGTTGGTGACCTTCGCGCGGGCCGGGTAGGTCGAGATCACGATGCGGCCCTCGGTGTCCAGGCCGCAGGTCACCGGGGACAGCTGGGGCGAGCCGTCCGACCTGGTCGTGACCAGGACGGCGTGGTGGCGGGGACGGATGAAGTCGGCGAGGGCGGCCGCGTCGACGCGGTCGGACTGTTGCGATTCGGGGCACGGCGCAGACGGTAGCGTTCCGGCGTGCAGTGGAGAGCCTGGCTCGTGCCGGACCGGCGTACCGAGCCGATCACCGACCCCGGCGAGCGCCGCGCGATCGTCGTCGAGCTCGTCATCGTCTTCACCGTGACGCTCGGGCTCTCCGGGCTGCGCAGCCTGCTGTCCCTGCTCGACTCGCTGCTCCAGCCCGAGCCGCTGTCCGAGCAGCAGGTCGCGATCAACGTCCCGCAGGCCGCCGAGCAGCTCATCGACCTGCTCCGCCAGCTCACGTCCGCGATGCAGCTGTTCGCGTGGGGCGCGCTCGGGCTCTACCTGCTCTGGCGCGCCGGCATCCGGCTGCGCGACGTCGGGCTCGACCGCGACCGGCCCGGGCGCGACGCGCTCGGCGGGGCCGGGCTCGCCGCGCTCATCGGCATCCCCGGCCTCGGGCTCTACTTCCTCGCCCGCGCGGTCGGCGCCAACCTCACCGTCCTGCCGTCCACATTGGACGACACGTGGTGGCGGCCGATCGTGCTCACGGTCGCCGCCGCGGCCAACGCCTGGGCCGAGGAGGTGCTGGTCGTCGGCTACCTCATCACCCGGCTGCGCCAGCTCGGCAAGCACGAGAACGGCTCGCTGGTCGCCGCCGCCGCGCTGCGCGGCTCGTACCACCTCTACCAGGGCTTCGGCGGGTTCGTCGGCAACTTCGTGATGGGCCTGGTGTTCGGCCGCGTCTGGCAGAAGACCAACCGGCTCTGGCCGCTCGTCATCGCGCACACCCTGCTCGACGTCGTCGCGTTCGTCGGCTACGCGCTGCTTCGCGGCAAGGTCTCCTGGCTCCAGTAGCGCAGAATGGACCGCGATGGGTGACCTCGACGAATACCGGAAGAAGCGCGACCCGGCCCGCACCCCGGAGCCGGTGCCGGGCGAGGGCGCGCTGCCCACCGGCAACAACGACACGTTCGTCATCCAGGAGCACCACGCCACCCGCCTGCACTGGGACGTGCGGCTCGAGCGCGACGGCGTGCTCGTGTCGTGGGCGGTGCCGAAGGGCCTGCCGGACGTGCCCGGCGACATCCGGCTCGCCGTGCACACCGAGGACCATCCGATGGAGTACGCGACGTTCTCCGGCGAGATCCCCAAGGGCGAGTACGGCGGCGGCCGGATGTTCATCTGGGACCGCGGCCACTACGAGACGCTGAAGTGGTCCGACCGCGAGGTCGCGGTGGTCTTCGACGGCGAGCGCGCGAAGGGCCGGTACACCTTCTTCCGCAGCGGCAAGGACTCGAAGGACTGGATGGTCCGCCGCTCCGAGCCGCCGCGTGCAGGCCGGTTTCGCGCGGCTGCCCGAGCTCGTCGAGCCGATGCTGGCCTCCCCCGGCGCGCTACCGCCGGCCGGTCAGGACGACGAGTGGGCCTACGAGTTCAAGTGGGACGGGGTGCGCGCGCTGGCCCGGGTCGAGGGCGGCCGGCTGCAGCTGTTCTCCCGCAAGGGCAACGACATCACCGTCACCTACCCGGAGCTGCGCGTACTCGGCGAGGAGCTGGGCTCGACGCAGGTGTGGCTCGACGGCGAGATCGTCGCGATGGAGGACGGGCGGCCGAGCTTTCCCGCGCTGCAGCAGCGCATGCACGTCCAGAACGACCGGCAGGCCCGCAACCTCGCGAACGCCGTGCCGGTCACCTACCTGATCTTCGACGTCCTCTACCTCGACGGGAAGTCCTGTGTGGACCTGCCGTACGCGGAGCGGCGCCGGCTGCTGGAAGGCCTGGAGCTGCGCGGGCCGCACTGGAACACGTCGCCGAGCTATGCCGCCGAGGGCACCGCGATGGTGGAGACGGCGCGCGAGCAGGAGCTGGAGGGCGTGGTCGCCAAGCGGCTGACCTCGCGGTACTTCCCCGGCCGGCGCACGCCGGACTGGATCAAGATCAAAGAGGTCACCACGATCGAGGTGCTGATCGGCGGCTGGCGGCCGGGCGAGGGGCGGCGGTCGGGCGCGATCGGCTCGCTGATGCTGGGCGTGCCGACCGACGCGGGGCTGCGCTACGTCGGCCAGGTCGGCACCGGGTTCACCGACAAGGCGCTGGCCGCGCTCGGCGAGCAGCTGGAGCCGCTGGAGCGTAAGGTCGTCGCCGTTCGCCGACGAGGTGCCGGCGGACCGGCGCCAAGGGCGCGCACTGGATCGAGCCGACGCTGGTCGGTGAGGTGGAGTTCCGGAACTGGACGCCGGACGGCCGGCTGCGGGCGCCGTCGTGGCGGGGGCTGCGGTCGGACAAGGACGCGGCGGACCTGGCGCCGGAGGCCGTCCGAGTCGCCGCGCCGAGGAGCCGGCCGTCGAGGAGGATCGCCGAGCCGCGCCCGCAGAACGTGCTGGTCGAGGTCGAGGGCCGGCGGCTGCGACTGTCCAACATGGACAAGGTGCTGTACCCGGAGGCGGGCTTCACCAAGGGCCAGGTGATCAACTACTACAGCCGGGTGGCGCCGGTGCTGCTCCCCCACCTGGCCGACCGGCCGGTGACGCTGCGGCGGTGGCCGGACGGGGTGATGGCGCAGCCGTTCTACGAGAAGAACGCGGCGCGCAGCGCGCCGGAGTGGGTCCGGACGGTGCGGGTGGAGACGCCGGGCAGCACGCGGGGCTACGAGACGCTCGACTTCGTGGTGCTGGGCGACCTGCCGTCGCTGGTGTGGTCGGCGAACATGGCGGCGCTGGAGCTGCACCTTCCACAGTGGACGGTCGACGCCGCCGGTGAGCGGCAGACCCCCGACCTGCTGGTGTTCGACCTCGACCCGGGCCCGCCGGCGACGGTCGTGGAGTGCTGCGAGGTGGCGCTGCGGCTGCGCACGCTGCTGTCGTCGCACGGGCTGACCGCGTACGCGAAGACGAGCGGTTCGAAGGGCATGCAGCTGTACGCGCCGATCACGACGGACGCGGTGGAGCGGACGTCGGCGTACGCGAAGGCGGTGGCGGAGGAGCTGGCGCGGGAGCAGCCGGGGCTCATCGTGGCGCGGATGGCGAAGAACCTGCGGCCGCGGAAGGTGTTCATCGACTGGAGCCAGAACAACCAGTACAAGACGACGATCGCGCCCTACTCGCTGCGCGGCCGCCCCGCACCGACGGTGTCGACGCCGATCACCTGGGACGAGGTCGCCGCCTGCCGCCACCCCAACGACCTGGTCTTCACCGCCGACGAGGTCCTGGACCGCATCGACGACCACGGCGACCTGCTGGCCCCCCTGCTGGACGGCACCCGCCCAACCCTGCCCGACCCGTCCTGACCAGCGCTCGCGCACGCACGCGCGGGTAGAACTCGAGTACCGAAAGCCCCACCCACTCCGGGGGCCACCCTCGATGCCAGTCTACCGGCGAGGGCCGACAAAACAGCTGGTCACGGGTTTCTGTGGATGGTTGGGCGGGTTGTGGACAAGTTGGTCAGAGGGCCAGCGGGGCGGAGCCGAAGGCGACGTTGAAGCGGTCGCACCAGATGACGGCGCTGCGCAGGCCCTCGAGGTTCGCGCCCGGCGGGATGGCGTAGTTGTGGTTGCCGTCGGTGGCCTTGAGCTCGCCCAGGGGCACGTGGCGGCCGTCGTCGTAGGTGTGCCAGTCGGCGCCGGCCTTGGTGGTGGACAGCCAGACGTGGACGTCCGGGCCGTCGGAGGTGGAGAACCGCTCCAGGCGCAGGATGCGCGACCCGTCGGGCAGGCGCAGGACCCGCGCGGTGCCGGAGGTGTCGTGCTCCTGGCTCACGAAGCTGCCCTCGGCGAGGACGGCGGGTTTCGGCGCGGCCGACGACGCCGGAGCCGCCGGAGCCGAGGCCGGGGCGGACACCGCCACCGGGGCCGGCTCGTCGACACGGCTGTGCGTGAACGCGCGCCACGGCTCGAACAGGGCCAGGCCGACCACCAGGCCCGCCACCACCACGACCAGGGCGACCCACGTCACCGGCTTTCGGAGCAAACGTCCCATATGCCCATCCTGGCGGGACTAGCCGCGACAACCTACTTACCGACTTATTACGCTCGCTGGGTGACCGCTCAACCAGCACCTGACCTGGCCGTGCACGAGCAGCCGATGCCGAGGGTGGACAGCGAGGTCGGCCCGTTGCGGGCGGTCCTGCTGCACCGGCCGGGCGCCGAGCTCAAGCGGCTGACCCCACGCAACAACGACCAGCTCCTCTTCGACAGCATCCCGTGGGTCGACCGCGCCCAGGAGGAGCACGACGCCTTCGCCGCGGCGCTCGGGACGCGCGACGTCGAGGTGCTGCTCCTCGCGGACGCGCTGGTGACCGCCCTGTCCGACGAACGGGCGCACGCCGCCGCCGCGGACACGGCCGTCGACCGGCGCCGCGTCGGGCACGAGCTGGCCGACGCGCTCGGCTCCCACTTGTCCTCGATGGACAACGCGGCGCTCGCGGACGTGCTCATGGCCGGCATGACGTTCGAGGAGCTGCCGGCCGCCGAGGGCGCGTCGCTGGTGCGCAAGATGCACCACCCGCACGACTTCGTGGTCGACCCGCTGCCGAACCTGCTGTTCACCCGCGACTCGTCGGTGTGGATCGGCAACCGGGTGGCGATCGCGTCGCTCGCGATGCCGGCGCGGGACCGGGAGACCGCCCTGCTCGACCTGATCTACGCCTACCACCCGCGGTTCCGGGCCGCCGGCCGCGCGTACGGCGCCAGCTCGGCCCCGGTCGAGGGCGGCGACGTGCTGCTGCTCGCGCCCGGCGTGATGGCCATCGGCGTCGGCGAGCGGACCACGCCCGCCGGTGCGGAGTCGCTGGCGCGGTCCGCCTTCGCGGACGGGCTCGCGCACACCGTGCTCGCGGTGCCGATCGCGCAGGACCGGGCCACCATGCACCTGGACACGGTCTGCACCATGGTCGACCGGGACGCCGTGGTCATGTACCCGGCCGTGCGCGACACGCTCCTCGCCTACCCGCTGCAGCCGGACGACGGGAAGGGCGTCCTCGTGTCGGGGCCGGTGCCCTTCCTCGAGGCGGCCGCGGCGGCGATGGGCATCGACCGGCTGCGCGTGATCGACACGGGCCTGGACCCGGTGACCGCCGAACGCGAGCAGTGGGACGACGGCAACAACACGCTGGCCGTGGCGCCGGGCGTGGTCGTCGCCTACGAGCGCAACGTGGAGACCAACGCCCGGCTCGAGGAAGCCGGCATCGAGGTCCTGCGGATCCGCGGCTCGGAGCTGGGCAGCGGCCGCGGCGGCCCGCGCTGCATGTCGTGCCCGATCGTCCGGGACGCCCTCTGACCCCGTTCCTGCTGGTCCACGGCGGGTTGTGGGACGACGAGGACGCCGGCTCCTTCTGGGAGCGGCCCGGCGTGAGCGGGGCCCTGCGCGACCGCGGGGTCGAGGTGCTCGCGCCGGACCGGCCGGCGCGGGCACCGAGCTGGGACGCCGAGGCGGCCTGGCTCGCGGACCGGGTGACCGCGCCGGTGGTCCGTGGTGGCCGGGTCCTACGGGTGTTCGGTGGCCGCGCGGTTCGCGCTCGCGCGGCCGGAGCTCGTCGAGCGGCTCGTGCTCGCCTGGCCCGGGACGGCGGGCGATCCCGAGGTCGACTCGTTCACCGCCCGGGCGCTCGGCGAACTCGGGCGCGAGCCCGCAGGTCGTCGCCGCCCTGCTGGCCGGGGAGACGCTGCGCGGGACCACCGACGCCGAGCTACGCGGGCTGACCATGCCGGTCGCGGTGGTGCCCGCGGCGCCGGAGAACGCCATGCACCAGCGGCGGACCGTGGACGCGATGCTCGCGCTCACCGGCGCCGTCGAGCTGCCGGCCTGCCCCGAGCCGCCGCGGCCGGCGTTTCAGGCGGACGGGTTCGCCCACTCGGTCGTCCAGTTCGGGTTGAGCCGCTGGTAGACCACGTCGTCCTCGAACCCTTCCTCCCCCGTGCCGAACGCCTCCGGCTCCGTGGCGACGTGCACGAAGCCCGCCTGCTCCGCCGCGTACCTCGACGCCTTGTTGCTCGCCGCCGTCGACAGGCTCAGCCGGCGCTTGCCCAGGCCACCCTCGGCCACCGGCCGGAACGCCCACTCCACGACGATCCCCAGCGCCGCGCGCAGCACGCCGCGGCCGCGGGAGTCCGGGTGCACGGCGTACCCCAGCTGAGCCGCCGTCTCGTCCCGGCCCATCCAGGTCGAACAGCTGGATGTGACCGATCATCACGTCGTTCTCCGGGTCGGTGATCGCCCAGTTCGAACCGCTCGCCGCGCGCGCAGCCCTCCTGGTTGCGCAGGACCAGCTCGGCACCATCGCCGCACCTCGAGGACCTGCGCGGACGCGGCCGTTGAAGTGCCGGCTGCGCGGGTCGAAGAGGATCTCGCCGAACCGGTCCGCGTCGGACATGCGGACCTGGCGCAGGCGCAGCCCCGCCGACTCCAGCACCGGCGGCACGAGCCACGCGTTCTTCGGCTCCCGGTCGTCCGTCGCGCGCAGCGAGCCGATCCACGCGTCGAACCGGGCTGCCGCGCTGCTCGGCGAACTTCGCCACCGTGCCGTCGAACGAGAAGCCGTTCGCCCACGCCACCCGCCGCGACGCCCAGTTGCCCACGTGCGCGAGCCACACGACGACCTCGAACCGGGAGAACCCCCAGTCCAGCAGCACCTTCACCGCGCGGCTGCACATGCCCCCGCCCGCGCGCCGCGGGGTGCAGCCCGAACGCGAGCTCCGCGACGCCGTCCTCCCCGTACACGCGCAGCGACGACCGAGCCGGCGAACGCGTGCTCGGCCGTCTCGACCGCGAAGCAGAACTCCTGCCCGGTCCGCCAGCCGTCCGCGATCACCCCGAGGTAGCCGACGGCGTCCTCGCGGCTGTACGGCACCGGCACCCGGGTCCACTCGACCGACTCCGGGTCGACGCTCTGCTCGACCATCGCGTCCACATCGGACTCCGTGTGTGCACGCAGGGTGACCACGCCGTCGGTCAGTGTCGGGACGTCATCGGGAAAGGTGCCGCCCATCGGCCCATCGTTCGACGGCCGGACACCCTCGTGCAACGCCGTTTCCGGCCCGCCGCAGCCCGCCGACCAGCGGTTCTGCCGGCTCGCGCCATTTAGGAATGCCTTACCTGAATTGCGTTTCGATAGGCTTACCTAATAGGCAGAAATTGCGAATGGGTCACACCCGCATAGCGCGATGACCACTCCATTGCGTATTATGGAATACATGGCGAAGACAGGCAACCTCTCGAAGTTCCACTCCATGCTGCAGGAGCAGGTGCGGCACGAGTTCACCGCGTCGCAGCAGTACGTTGCCCTGGCGGTCTGGTTCGACAGCCAGGACCTGCCGCAGCTCGCGAAGCACTTCTACCGGCAGTCGCTCGAAGAGCGAAACCACGCGATGATGATCGTGCAATACCTGCTCGACAATGACATCGCGCCGTTGATTCCCGGTGTCGACGATGTGAGAACCAATTTCTCGGAGGCGGCCGACCTCGTTTCCCTGGCGCTCCAGCAGGAGAAGAGCGTCACCGACGAGATCATCAACCTCGCCAAGATCGCCCGGGACGAGGACGACTACAAGGGCGAGCAGTTCATGCAGTGGTTCCTCAAGGAGCAGGTCGAGGAGGTGGCTCAGATGACCACGATGCTCAACGTGGTCCGACGAGCCAGGCGGCAACCTGTTCGACGTGGAGAACTACCTGGCCCGCGAGTCGGTCGGCGAGACCGGCGACGACCCGCTGGCACCGCGCACCGCCGGCGGCCGGGTCTAGTCACCGCACGATCTCCCGCCCCCGAGGCCCACGCGGCCCGGGGGCGGTGTCGCGTCAGCTATCGGGCGAGCTGGGCAGGCAGTGCGAACCGGCCGTCACCGTCGGGCGGGAAGTCGTGCACGGCGACGACGGCCGCGGGCGGGATCGGGCCGTAGACGTGCGGGAACCAGGCCCCGTTCGGGTCCGGCGGCGCACCGGGCTCCCAGCGCAGCGGCACGTCGAGCCTGGCGGGGTCGACCTCCAGCAGCACCAGGTCCGTGCGGCCGGCGAACAGCCGGTTCGCCGGCAGGTGCACGGTGCCGAAGTCCGAGCAGTGCAGGAAGCCCTCGGTGTCCAGCGACTCCGCGCGGTACGGCTCGCCGGGCACGCCACGCGTCGCGGGTGGTGATGTGCAGGATCACGGCGTCAGCGGATGGTGACCTGGCGGCCGACCAGGCCGTCGCGGGCCCGGCGCTCGTCGCCAGTCAGCGGCTTGTCGTCCAAAGAGGACAGTGCGGCGGTGAGCCGGTCGCCGAGCTCCTCGGCCGGCTTGGTCCACTCGCGGGCGTGCTGCTCGTTGTCGAGGTCCCAGACCGGGACGAGCACGCCGTGCGCGCGGAAGCAGCCCGCGTAGCGCGAGCCCTCGCCGAGGCCGAGCTCGCCGCGCGGCGGACAGCCGGGCCAGGGCGAACAGCAGCCGCTCCTCCGGCTCGGGGCGAACCCAGCGCAGGTGGCAGCGGTCGCCGGCCTCGACCCAGTAGGCGGCCGGACCGATCCGCTCGGTCGGCATGATCGCGGCGTTCGCGCGCTCCAGGGACAGCGCGACCTCGCCGGCCGGCTCCTCCCCCTCGGGCATCCACCACGCGAAGTCGGTGTGCACCTCGGGCTCGAGCACCTGGTCGACGTCGACGAGGTCCTGGAAGCGTTCGCGCTCGGGCGACTCGTCGGTCTCCGGGCCGACGACCGGCAGCACGGCGCCCGGCTCGGCCTCCAGCGCCCAGCGCAGCGCGCGGGCCATGTCCCGGCTGACGTCCGACGAGCGGGTCTGCACCTGCAGGCCGAGCAGGGCCGAGCCGTCCGCGCGGACGAGCGCCGCGGAGGCCATCGGCAGCACCGTGGCGAGCGTGACCTCGCGGTCGGCCGGCTTGGCGAGCTGGAGGGGTGCGGTGGCAGACGGGAACGAACTCGCGCAGCGCGATGAGCTCGCACTCGCCGGCCAGGCCCTCGAGCGGGCGGGCGATCGCCACCTCGACGGGACCGCTGGAGCTGCCGTGACACGCCTTGTACCGCTTGCCGGACCCGCACGGGCAGGGCTGGCGGGGGTTGATGCCCTCGGTGGTGCGCTTCACGGGAGGTCGCTTGGCCATGGCGAGGACGCTACCGGTTCAGCAGGGAGCGGGTGGTGACCGGGGAGTTGGTCGCCAGGTAGTTGACGCCGAGGCGGCGGCACAGTTCCACGTCCTGCTCCGCGTCGACGGTCCACGTGTAGGTCTGATGGCCGAACGCGGCCGCGCGGGCGACGTAGTCCGGGTCCTCGCGGAGCAGGCGGATGCCGGGGCCGGCGTAGTCGGCGGAGCGCGGCAGCGAGCCGTCCCAGCGCACCGGCGTCAGCTGGCGGAGCAGCAGGATCGTCGGCAGGGTCGCGGAGTGCTGGCGGACACGGCGGACGGCCATCGGCGAGAAGGACATCATCACGACCTGGGAGTCCTCTTTGGACTTCGGGTTGGCCAGGCCGTAGCGGCTGAGCAGCGCGATCAGCTTCATCTCGACCAGGCCGCCGTAGCGCACGGGGTGCTTGGTCTCGATGAACAGCTTCGTCCCGGGCGAGTCCGCGACCAGGTCCAGCAGCGACTCGAGCGTCAGCACGCCGTACTGGTGCGGGTCGGGCGTCCACACGCGCTCGCGCACGAAGTCGTCCGCGCTGTCCGGCATCGCCGCGTCGTAGCGGCCGTAGTCGAGCTCGGCCAGTCTTTCCAGGGTGAGCGTGCTGACGACGCCGCGGCCGGTCGACGTGCGGTCCACCTTGCGGTCGTGGACGCACACGAGGTGGCCGTCACGAGTCAGGCGGACGTCGCATTCGAGTCCGTCGGCGCCCTGTTCCAGGGCCAGTGCGTAGGCGGCGACCGTGTGCTCCGCCCGATGTGCGGAGGCTCCCCGGTGCGCGACGACAGCGGGCTGCACGGCGCAGATTTTCGCATACCCGGGTTACCGTCGCGTCTGTGTTCGATCCACACGATCCGGGATTCCTGGCCGACCCGTACCCGGCGTTCGCCGCGTTGCGCGCCGAGGGCGAGGTGCACTGGCACGAGGGCCTCGGTCTGGCGGTCGCGGTGTCGCACGCGGCGTGCTCGGCCGTGCTGCGCGACCGGTCGGTGGGGCGGCTCTGGACGGACCAGGTCGCCGGTCGACGAAGTTCGCCGCGTTCAACCTGCTGCACCGCAACTCGCTGCTGGAGAACGAGCCGCCGCGGCACACCCGGCTGCGGCGGCTGATCTCGGCGGCGTTCGGGCGCGGGCACACCGCGCGGCTGGCGCCGTGGGTGCGAGTCGGTGGCCGGGTCGATGGTCGACTCGCTGGCCGCGGAGATCGCCGCGTCCGGGTCGGCGGATCTGCTGACGCACCTGGCCGCGCCGCTGCCGGTCGAGGTGATCGCGGAGCTGCTCGGGGTGCCGGCGGCGGACCGGCCGCGGCTGCAGCCGTGGTCGAACGCGATCGTGAAGATGTACGAGTACTCGCTCGCACCCGCGCTCGCGGCGTCGGCCGAGGCGGCGGCCGGGGAGTTCGTGTCGTACCTGCGGTCGCTTTCGGCGCTCCGGGCCTCGTCGCCGGGTGACGACCTGATCAGCGACCTGGTGTCGGTGCGCGACGGGTCGGACCGGCTGACGGACGACGAGCTGGTCGGGACCGCGGTGTTGCTGCTGATGGCCGGCCACGAGGCGACGGTGAACGTGATCGGCAACGGGGTGCTCGCGTTGTTGCGTTCGCCCGCCTCGTGGTCCCGCCTGGTCGCGACGCCTTCGCTGGTGCCGTCAGCGGTCGAGGAGCTGATCCGGTTCGACGCGCCGTTGCAGCTGTTCGAGCGCACGGCCGTGGCGGCCACGACCGTCGCGGGGTACCGGCTGGAGCCGGGTGACCGGATCGCGGCGCTGCTGGGTTCGGCGGCGCGGGACCCGCTGGTGTTCCCGTCCCCGGACCGGCTCGACGTCGGCCGCTCGCCCAACCCGCACATCGGGTTCGGGGCGGGGATCCACTACTGCGTCGGCGCGCCGCTGGCACGGGTGGAGATCGCGGCGGCGCTGTCGGCGCTGTGACCCGGCTGCCGGGGTTGCGGTTGGCGGGGGAACCGGAGCGGCGCGGGGAGTTCGTGATCCGCGGCCTGCGCACGCTGCCGGTGACGGTTCCTCTTTGAGGACTCTTCGTCAACGGTTAGCTCGATCACGAGTGTGAGTTCGAGCGGCTCGTCGTCTTCCGAATGACCCTCCGTGAGTTCGGGCAAGGAGTTCATCGCTTCGACACACTCTGCGACGAACTCATGGATTTGCCGGACGACGTTTTCCCGTACGTCTGCGGCGACTCGCTGCGCGTACTGAAACTTGAGTGAAAGATTGCGTTGAAGTTTGAGCATGTTGAGCGCACGTGCCGGGACCGTGCGCAGGAACTTGAACGCATCGCGCCCGAAGTGTGTCTCCCCAGTGGGTGGAGCGAATCCCATCTCGTAGTCGAGGAACTTGCCTTCCAGCGCGTCGAGGCCAACTCTCAGGGCCCCCGCATACAGCCAGTACTCCCACCAGCGAGGTCGGATCGCGAGCAGGAGGTCGATATCGGCTCGCGTCTCGGGAACTCTGCCTGAGTAGGTCGCGGAGACTCGCTCGTTACCCAACTTCTGGCGTAGGACGCTCGATGGTCGCCCGCGAAAGACACGGCGAGGTCATATTCGTACCGAGGCTCGTCGGGTATGCGTGCAGGCTGCCACACGACGGTGACAATCGGCTGCCCGGCGCCGGGCTGCAGGTTCGCAGCGTTGAACACGCGGGTCCGGAATGGTGGACTCGCGGAATGGGGTCAGCGGCGGGAGGGGGTGGCGCGGGTTTGGCGTAGCTCGGGGTCGGGGGCGTTGTGCACGCTCAGGACCCGGAGGTGGCGGAGGCGTTTCGGGTCCACCGGGGCCAGGATCGCGGACAGGCGGCGGACGGTCAGGGCCGTCAGGACGGCCACCGCCGCTGCGGCCAGGTCGGTCAGGGCGCTCAGGATCACGCCGTCCGCCTGGGACTGGACGCCGTTGCGGAAGCGCCAGATCATCGTGGCCGCGAAGAGCAGGCCGCCGACCACCCACGCGGCCCACCAGATCTTCGTGGCGCGGGTCGGGGTCGGGCGTTCGTCGGCGGGGCGGTGCAGGACGTGGTGTTCCAGCTCCGCCAGGATCACGCCCGCCATGGCCAGGTTCACGCCCGGGACCAGCAGGTACACCAGCACCTGCCAGTCGCGGCGGGGCAGGGTCTGCTCGGCCGACTCGGCCGCCGCGTGCCGGGCCAGGAGCAGCCACCACACCGTCACCACGGCGGCCAGCACGGCGAACGCCAGCGCCAGCACCGCGGCGATCGTGACCACCGCGTCCGACGTCGCCACCAGCCGGTCCGCCAGCGCGCCGTTCCGGCTCTGCAGCAGCAGGACGTACCGCCAGACCTCGCCGCCCGCGGCGATCAGGCTCAGCGCGGCCAGCGCCCACATCATCGCCGACGCGTGACCGCCGACCCCGCGGACGCGGTCGACGGTGACCGGCTCGGCGCCGGGGTGCGCGCCGGGGACGGCCGTCGGCCAGCGCCAGGCCAGGGGCGGGAAGCCCCAGCGCGGGTTCTCGCCGTACGAGGGCGGCCCGAGATACGGCAGCCGGCGTCGCGGCTGCCGCGCGAGTCTGTGCGGGCTCGAGGCCACCCACCTGGTCATATGACCTGCGGTTCGCCTTCGGCGCTGGCGAGGTCGCGGCCCGCGGCCTGCCACGACTGCATGCCGCCGTCGACGTTGCGGGCGTCCCAGCCGTTGGCGTTGAGGTACGCGGTGACGCGGGCGGAACGGCCGCCGCTACGGCAGACGACCAGGACCTCCTGGTCGGCCGGCAGCTCCCCGAGGCGGCCGGCGAGCTCGCTCATCGGGATGTGCTGGGCCTGCGGCGCGTGGCCGGCGTCCCACTCGTCCTGCTCGCGCACGTCCAGCAGGACGGTCTGCTGCGGCAGCTCGGCCGGGAGGTCGGGCACGGTCACGGACGGGACCTGCGATGGCATCACGGAGACGATGCTGCCACGCCGTCGCGTAGAGCGCCCGTGAGCTGGGCCCATCCGGCGGCCGGGAAGGTGAGGGCACCGGCGGTGGGCCGCTTCGAGTCACGCACGGCGACAGGCGACCGGTGAATGCGCCTCACGCAGCTGCGTCTGCTCTGCCCGCCATGCGCTACCTGAAAGATCCACTGTGGACATTTGCCCGCCAGTACAACTCGTTCGGTATCCGCTCGATCAACCCAAGCGAGTCGGCCGGACTCAAGCGCTTGCGAGTGGAGCCTCTCGAACTTCGACGTAGCCACACGCACCTCCTTCTCGTCCTCGATGTGCAGGGCGCCGGTGGGGTACTCGACGTAGAGCAGCTCCGAATCCTCCGGGAACGACAGCAGGACGAATCGCGCCATCCATGGCGCTGTGCGATCCCACATTGAGCGGGATGCACCTGGAGGGTGACGGTCGGCAGGTCGGCGGCCTCGATCAGGTGGCGGAGTTGAGCGCGCATGACCTCGACGCCGCCGACCTCCCGGCGCAGCGAGGCCTCGTCGACGAGGGCCACGAAGTCGAGCGGATTCTCCGAGTCCCGCAGCCGCCGCTGACGGAATCAGGCGAGCGCGAACAGTCGTTGGCGATCTCCCGCTCGTCGCGGAGCATGCCTTCGGCGAACAGTGCGTGCATGTAGGCCTCGGTCTGCAGGAGGCCCGGCAGGGTCAGACCCGAGAACTCCCGAACCCGCACGGCGAAGGTCTCGATGTCGACGTAGCCGAGAGTCCGTGACGCCGTAGGCGCGGAACCACATGGGCTTCGCGGCCTCGCGGGTCTGGTCCACGAGGTTCGCGTCGTAGTCGTCGTAGATGTCCATGGCGGACCTGACGAAGTGCACGTCCGCCTTGGTCATGCCCGTCTCGATGCGGTGCAGCGCGCTGCGCTTCTTGTCGAGGCGCGCGGCTGCCTGGTCCAGGTTCAGGCCCGCGGACTCCCGCATGGCGCGCAGTCGCCTGCCCAGCCGGCGCCGCAGGAAGGGCGCCTTGTTGTGCGTGTTCAACACCAACTCCCGGTGACTCCCAGTGCCTCCATGATCGCACTTCGGAGTTCCGTTCCTGGGATTTCCGTGCCTACGTGTCTGGATCTTCGCCGTGTCATACGGATCCTGGGAAACCTGACGAGAGGAGTGCCCGTGTATGGCCGTCTGTTCAGCCTGGTGACCATCGACGACGACACCAAGATCTTCGCGTGGGGTATCGAGATCACGACCGAGGACGACCTGGAGGCGGTGATCTACCGCAAGGACCCCGCGACCAGCCGCACGCTGTTCGGCGTGCACGACTCGGCCCAGGCGGCGTGCGACCGGTGGAGCGGGATCGTGCCGCTCAGGATCTCCTGGGACGACGAGGACTTCCCGACGCCGGACGACGAGGACTATCAGGACTACCCGATGCCGGCCAGCGCCTCGCCGACCGAGGCGAGCTCGGCGTCGCCGAACGGCAACCGGCCGCGGCCGCTGGTGATGGTGTAGGAGCCGTCGCCGATGACGGGGGCCTTGTCGGACTCGCCGTAGCCGGCGGTGGTGACGATGTACTGCCGGCCGTTGGGCAGGTAGACGGCGAGGTGCTGCATCGGGAGCTCCGGTTGCCCGAAGTCCGGCTGGTAGAGCTGCAGGACGGTGCCGTCGTCCCGGACCAGGCGGCTCGGCCGGGGGCAGTTGCCGTAGATGGCGACGTCGGCGTCGGCGGCCTCCCGCGGGGTGCCGCCGAACCGGCCGACCTCCAGCTGGACGGCACCGGGCCCGTCGCCCAGGTCGATGTTGACCTCGACGTAGCCACGCGGCGCCGCGGCCTTGGGGTCGTCGTCCTTCCAGCTCTGGGCGACGAGCGTGGGCTCGGTGCCGGCTCTGCTCGCGGACCGCACCGACGAAGGCGTCGGTGACGTCCTTCTGGCTCGGCAGGCCGAGGTTCGGCTCCGGAGCGTCCACGCGGCCGCCCGTGCAGAAGTCGCCGGTCCGGGACACGGGCGCCTCGACCCACGACCAGCCGGGCAGCAGAGCCGCGTCGGGCGGGCCGGAGGTCGAGGACGGGATCTCCAAGGTCGTCGCCGCCTCGGGCGGCAGCGGCACGGTGCTCCCCGGGATGGCGGGCGTGGACGGCGCCTGGGTGGTGGTCGACGCCGGCGGGGCCGTCGTCGACGGCCCCGCCGGGCGGACCCCCTCGCCCTCGGCGGCTGAGCGGAGCAGCACCCCGCCGACCCCGATCGCGGCGACGACGCCGACCACGGCGGCGACGGTCGCGGCGCGCTGGACGAGCGCGCGGCGGCGGCCCTGGCGGATCACCTGCTCGACGGTCGTGACCGCCGGCGGCGCCGGCACGTCGGCGACCGCGCGGAGGGCGGCGCGCGTCCGGTCGTCGGCCTGGTCGTCGCGGATCATGCGTTCCTCGCGGGTGTGGTGTCGCCCTGGTAGGCCTCGCGCAAGGTGGCGAGCCCGCGGGCGGTCTGGCTCTTGACGGTGCCGGTCGAGCAGCCGAGCGTCTCCGGCGACCTGCTCGACGGAGAGGTCGGCGACGAAGCGGAGCACGAGCACGGCCCGTTGTCCCGGCGGCACGGCCATGAGGGCGGCGTGCATGGCCATGCGCTCGTGGGAGCTGTGGTCGGGCGGGACGGGTCGCTCCGGTAACTCGGCGACCGCGTGCTCCCGGCTGCGGCCGCGGCGCCGGCTGTCGAGGAAGACCCTGGTCAGGACGGTGCGCAGGTAGGCGTCGACGGTCTCGATGCGGATCTTGGCCCAGCGCGCGTAGACGCGGACGAACGCGTGCTGCGCGATCTCCTCGGCGTCGCTCCAGCTGCCGCACATGGCGTACGCGATCCGCCGGGCGCCGTCGAAGCGCGCCGAGAAGAACTCGGCGAACTCCTGGTCTCGTCCCCGCACCCCTGACCACCTCCGCCCCTTCTACGCCGAAGTGCCCCCGACGGTTGCACGTTTGCGAGAAAGTGAAGGGATGGGTTGACTGGGGAGTTGACCATCGACGACGCAACTCGCGGGGGCACTCGCACAGATCACCGCTGGTGCTGGCCATCTACGACGGAGACACGCGACCAGGACGCGACATCCTTCGCGGCCCTGGACCGGATCCGGCCTGAACGACGGCATCCGATCTGTCCGACGCGGCAGCCGCTGATCGCCGGCTGCTCCGCAAGACCTGAGTCCGGGCTTCGGCAGCGCGCACCGGACAGTCGCGTGATCGCGGCCGAGCACCTCGATCCGGAGCTGCCGACACTGCGCGACGAGCTGGCGGAGCTGAGCCACCGGGTGATCCGGATCGACGCGCCGGAGGTCGAGCCCGGCGTCGGCATCGAGCGGCACCTGGCCGGGTACACGGCGGACACCGATGCCGGGGTCGACCGGCTGGGGATCTCGCCCGACGTGGACATGCTGGCCGATCTCGTGTCCTCGCGGCTGATCAAGCCGCCGCTGTCGATCGGGCTGTTCGGGAACTGGGGGTCGGGCAAGAGCTTCTTCATGCGGCAGATGCGCGAGCGGGTACGCGCGCTCGCCGACGCGGCGGCCGCGGAGGAGAAGGCCGCGGAGCGAGCACGGGCGGGACGTGTCGTCGTACTGCTCGTGCGTCCGGCAGATCACGTTCAACGCCTGGCACTACGCCGAGGCGAACCTGTGGGCGAGCCTCGCCGCGCACATCTTCGACAACCTCTCCTCCGGCGGCTCGGAGGACGACCTGCGGCGGCGGGCCGACGAGCTGGCCAAGCTGCGCGGCAAGGAGAAGTCGCTGCTCACGCAGCTGTCCGCGGCCCGGCTGGAACGGATGATGGTCGCCGCGCAGCACGAGCGCGAGCCGTTCACGCTCGACCTGACGCACGACGACTTCCGGTGGGTGGGCAAGGTGCTCGGCGTGCCGGAGGCGTCGATCGACCAGGTCCGGCAGTTCGCCACCGGCATGCTCGGGTTCAAGGCCAAGGCGCGGCAGGTGCTGTCGCTGTTCCGGCGCAGCAAGCTCGCCTGGATCCTGCTCGGCTCCGGGATCGTGCTGACCGTGGGCATCGTGCTGCTGCTGCGCAGTCCACTGTGGCCGGCGATCATCGCGCTGGTGTCGACCGTGGTCGCGGCCGTGACGCCGTTCGCGCGCGAGGTGCACAAGGCGGCCGGCCGGATCAAGGACGCGGCGGACACGAAGAAGGCGGCGACCGGCAAGCGGCTCGCCGACCTGGACGCGGAGACCGAGCGGCTGGAGCGTGCCGTCGCGGAGCTGGCGCCGGGTCGCGACGCGACGGCGTTCGCCCAGTCGCGGCAGGCCAGCGAGGACTACCGCCAGCACCTCGGCGTGGTGTCGCTGCTGCGGCGGGACCTGGAGACGTTCGCGGCGATCCTGGACGAAGGAGCGGCAGGCCGACGGCGGGCTGGAGCGGATCGTGCTCTACATCGACGACCTGGACCGGTGCCCGCCGGACGTGGTGGTGAAGGTGCTGGAGGCGATCCACCTGCTGGTGGCGCTGCCGGTGTTCGTGGTCGTGGTGGGCGTGGACGCGCGGTGGCTGCGGCAGGCGATCGAGCAGCACTACGCGGCGATGCGCCGGACGCTCCTGTCGCCGGCGAACTACCTGGAGAAGATCTTCCAGATCCCGTTCCAGCTGTCCGCCATGGACGGCACCGGTTTCGGCGACCTGGTGCGGACGCTGGCCGGCACGCCGACAAGTCTCCGCGTCCGCGCCCGTCGCCCGTCCGCGCCGGTGCTGGCGCCGCAGCTCCGGCGCCGCGGAACCCGGTCGCGCGGCACGGAGCTGCCGACCTGCGGCCGCGGCAGCTGGAGATCTCCGACGCGGAGATGGACTTCCTGTCCCGGCTGGCGCCGCTGGTGCCGTCCCCGCGGGCGGCGAAGCGGCTGATCAACCTGTACCGGCTGCTGCGGGCGCGGCTGTCCGGGCCGGAGCTGGACGCGTTCGTCGTCGGGCGACGGGGCGGCGGCCGTGCTGGTGTTGCTCGCCGTGCACGCCGGCGAGGGCGAGGCGGCGGACGGCGCTGTTCAACCGGATCGGCGCGGCGGGCTCGGGGCTGACGTCGTGGCGCGCGCTGCTGGACCGCTACCGGGAGGACGACGACGTGGAGGCGTTGTGCGCGCAGCTGTGCCGGCATCGACGGATGCCGGACGCACTGGCCGTCTACCGGGAGTGGCTCCCGCTGGTACGCCGCTTCTCGTTCGGCTACTGACCGGAGGCGCCCATCCGGCGCCGGATCCGGGCCACCCGCTCGTGCATCGGGAGCTGTTGTGCGGCGGCGATCGAGCTCGTCAGGTCGCGCAGGAAGGACTCGGCGTTCACCGTCCGGGCCTGCACGACCGCCGGAAACCCTGCCAGGACCGGGTCGTCCGCGGTCAGGGGCTCGCCCGGCGGTGGGACATCGGGAAAGCCGTGGGGGTGGGGGATCTCGTCCAGCAGCACGATGGCGTCCTGCGTACGGCCCAGTTCGGTGACCAGCGCCAGCTCCGCCAGCAGCGGCGGGGTCTTCTCCCCCGCCCAGACGACGACGCGCTCGGCGAGTCCGACGAGCACGCGCACGGTGTCCAGCCAGCCGGTCTCCGGCAGGTACAGCGTCCGCGGGGTCGTTCGGTGGCCCATGAACGACGCGGTGTCGGTGACGAGATCGAGTGCGGCGGCGTTCGTGTTCGCCACCTGCACGACGTCGGCTGCCTCGAACAGGTCGTTCAGCACGCTCAGGCCGACCGGGGACTTGGCTATCTGGATGTGTTCCGGTCCGTCCTCGGAGTGCCGCACGACGGCCGTGTAGGTCAGCTCGAAGTTGCGCAGCACGAGTACCCACGGCTCCCCGATGCACGACGTGCGCCGGACGAAGTCGGCCGTGCCGCGGTGGAGCCGGCGGGCCGCGTCGAGGTACCGGCGGCGCTGCCGTCGCTTCGCCGCGTCGAGGTGGCCGGTGTTGAACTCCGGATCCGGCAGGCGCAACGAGTCCAGGATCTCCAGGGCATGCCGGGCGACCAGCAGTCGACTGCCGAACTTGTCCCTGGCCTCGCCGTCCTGCTCGGCATCAGCCGTGCAGGACTCGACGACTCGCGTGTACTCCCGCCTGGCCGCCGGCTCGTCGCCGAGCTCCAGGAGGCTCATCGCCTTGTTGAGCATGGCGCCGGCCACGTTCAGGCGCAGCCAGCTGTCCTGGCTGCCCGACCACCGGGCGACGATGTCATCGCAGATCGCGATGCTCTCGCGGGTCCGGTGCCGGCGGTCGTCGGTGGTCCGGCACGTCGTGTACAGCGTGCTGAGGTCCGTCAACGCGCCGCAGACCGCCAGCTGCACCTCGGTTCCCGCTCGCCGCGGGGCTGCCGCCACGGCCCGCCGCAGCGACTCGATCGCGCGGCCGTTCAGCTCCGGATCCGCGCCGAGGTCCGCGCACAACGCACTGGTCCCCATGATCGTCTGCCACGAGAGCTCGTCGCCACGGGGGACGTACAGGTCGACGAGCCAGTCGGAAAGCCGCAGCGCGTCGTCGAACCGGCGCAGCGACACGCACCGTTCGATCGCGGCCGCTACGGCGACGCAATGCGCTCGCGCACTGGCCGGATCCGGGCCGGCGGCATCGACGAGCTCCGGCATGGTCTGCATGAGCCAGGCGCGAGTCGTGACCACCACGCCATCCTGCCCACCGCAGTGAAACCGACGAGAAACGGCCCCCGGTCCGAGGACCGGGGGCCGCCGCCCAGCAGGGAGACGTCAGTGGACGACCGCCTTCTCGGCGCCGGCGCCGGTGAGGGCCCGCACCTCCATCTCGGCGTACTTCGCCGTCGTTGCGCTCCTTCGACAGCACCGTGCCCAGGTAGCCGAGCAGGAACGCCACCGGGATCGACACGAGGCCCGGGTTGTCCAGCGGGAACCAGTGGAAGTCGACGTTCTGGAACATCGAGTCGCTCTTGCCGGTCGCCGGGTCGATCGGCTTGCCGGACACCGCGGGCGAGAAGATGATCAGCACCAGGCACACGGTCAGGCCGCCGTAGATGCTCCACAGCGCGCCGCTGGTGTTGAACCGCTTCCAGAACAGCGAGTACAGGATCGTCGGCAGGTTCGCCGACGCCGCGACCGCGAACGCCAGCGCCACGAGGAACGCGATGTTCTGCCCGTTGGCGACGATGCCGCCGACGATGGCGACCGCGCCGATCACCAGCGCGGTGATGCGGGCGACCCGGACCTCCGGCGTCTTGTCGTCGACCGTGCCCTTCTTGATCACGTTGGCGTAGATGTCGTGCGCGAACGAGGCCGACGCGGTGATCGTCAGCCCGGCGACCACCGCGAGGATCGTCGCGAACGCCACCGCGGCGATGATGCCGAGCAGCACCGTCCCGCCCAGCGCGTACGCGAGCAGTGGCGCCGCCGAGTTCGTCTTCCCCGGTGCCGCGGTGATCGTCGTCCGCACCGACGAGCGCGCCCGCGCCGTAGCCGAGCACCAGCGTGAACAGGTAGAAGATGCCGATCAGCCAGATCGCCCAGACGACCGACTTCCGCGCCTCCTTGGCCGTGGGCACCGTGTAGAACCGCATCAGCACGTGCGGCAGGCCCGCCGTGCCGAGCACCAGCGCGAGCGCCAGCGAGACGAAGTCGAGCTTCGAGGTGCCGGTCTTGCCGTACTGCGCGCCCGGGTTGAGCAGCTTCTCGCCGCCCTCGCCGACCTTGTCGACCGCGCTGCCGAGCAGGCTCGACAGGTTGAAGCCGTACTTGCCCAGCACCCACACGGTCATCGCGAACGCGCCGATGATCAGCAGCGTCGCCTTGATGATCTGCACCCACGTGGTGCCGCGCATGCCGCCGATGATCACGTAGAGGATCATGATGACGCCGACGACCGCGATCACCAGCGCCTGGCCGGCCTTGGCCTCGATGCCGAGCAGCAGCGCGACCAGGCCGCCCGCGCCGGCCATCTGGGCCAGCAGGTAGAAGAACGACACGACGAGCGTGGAGACCGCCGCGGCGGCGCGCACCGGACGCTGCTGCATCCGGAAGCTCAGCACGTCGCCCATCGTGTACTTGCCGGTGTTGCGCAGCAGCTCCGCGACCAGCAGCAGGGCGATCAGCCAGGCCACCAGGAAGCCGATCGAGTAGAGGAAGCCGTCGTAGCCGTTGACCGCGATCGCGCCGGCGATGCCGAGGAACGACGCCGCCGACAGGTAGTCACCGGAGATCGCGATGCCGTTCTGCGCGCCGGTGAACGAGTGGCCCGCGGCGTAGTAGTCCGACCGCCGTCTTGTTGTTGCGGCTGGCGCGGAACACGATCACCAGGGTGATCACGACGAAGACGGCGAAGATGCGAGATGTTGAGGGCCGGGTTGCTGCCCTCGACGCCCGCGGCGAGGTTCATCGCGCACCGTCCTCGACGTCGGAGTCGGAGGCCGTGCCCTCGATGTCACCGCGGATCTTCTCCGAGAGCGGGTCGAGCTTCCGGTTGGCGAAGCGGACGTACACGCTCGTGATGACGAACGTGGAGACGAACTGCAGCAGGCCGAAGACGAGCCCGACGTTGATGTTGCCGAACACCTTGGTGGCCATGAAGCCGTGCGCGTAGTCGGACAGCAGCACGTACAGCAGGTACCAGGCGAGGAACGCCACGGTCATCGGGAACACGAAGCGGCGCAGGCGGCGGCGCAGCTCGGTGAACTCGGCGCTCTGCTGGACGTCGGCCCAGTCGGGACCCGGCGTCGGTGGCGAGCCCTGGTCGGTGCTACTCACAGTGCCTCCTGGAGGGTCCAAGAAGGGAGATTTGTGCAGATAACCCTAGGAAGAAGCCACTCTCCGCAACATCGTCCGCAGCCGGATCGCGCCAGGCAGCGACGAACGGCTGACGAACGGTCCGTTGGCGGCGTCGAGTGGCCTACGTCACGTTCTCGTTGCGAAGGGCCCGCAGGCGGTCGGCCGGAGTCGTGGCGCGGTCCTCGTCGAGGTGCAGGCGCAGCATGGCGGTCGCGTGCCCAGGTCGGCGGCCGTCCGCGGCAGCGAGACGACGATCATCGTGGCGAACGCGAGCGGCACCGACCACGGCGCGGGCTGGGCGACGAGGATCGCGAGCCAGCCGTGACCGGCAGGCCCCAGAGCGTGCCGGCGATCGCGCCGCTGGACGCGAACAGGCCGACGAGCACGCCGCTCATCGCGCCGGCGACGGTGAGCCGCGGACCACCAGATGCCGAGCACCAGCAGCGGGCAGAACGTGGACGCGGCGACGGTGAACGCCCAGGTGACGAGCACGCCCGCGTCGAGCCGGATCGCCTGCAGGGCAAGGAGGACGACCACCGCGGCGACGGCGACCACGGTGAAGCGCAGCCGGCCGAGGCCGCCGGGCGAGCAGGTCGTAGGAGATCGCGCCGGAGACGACGAGGACGCAGGCCGAGCGAGGTGGCGAGGAACGCGGCGAACGCGCCGCCGGTCAGCAGCGCGGTGAACGGCGTCGCCGGGCCAGCCGGAGTCGACCTGCGCGGGCAGCGCGACGACGGCGATGTCGGTGGCGCCGGAGAGGTAGAGCTGCGGGACGAGGACGCGGCCGAGGACGCCGTAGATGCCGGGGAACAGGTAGAAGACGCTGAGCAGGGCGACGGTGAACGCGGCGGTGCGGCGGGCGGCGCGGCCGTCGGGGCTGGTGTGGAAGCGCATGATCACGTGCGGCAGGCCCATGGTGCCGAGCGCGAGCGCGACGACGAGCGCCCAGGTGCCGAGCAGCGGATGGCCGGCGTCCTGGAGGTCGAGCAGCGGGCGTTCCCAGCCGTCGCCGCCGGGCCGGGCCTCGCCGGTGACCGTCGGGACCTGCGCGCCTTCGGGGAAGGTCACGGTGCTGCCCTCGGGGACGTCCCAGTCGCCGTCCTTCGACCTCGGCTCGTCCGTCCGATGCGGACGGTGGTGGGCTCGGCGAAGGTCAGGGTGGTGCCGACGCGGAACGTCGACCGCGGGTGTCGTGGTCGAACTCGGTGAACTCGACCGGGTGCACGGCCTCGTCGCGGACCTGCGGGCCGACCTGGATGAGCAGCCAGATGGCCGGGACGATGAACAGGAACAGCTTGAGGACGAACTGGAAGGCCTGGACGTAGGTGGCGGCGCGCATGCCGCCGAGGGCGAGCGTGACGGCGACGCCGGCGCCCGGCGATGACGACGCCGACCCAGTAGGGGCTGTCGCTGACCGCGGAGAGCACGAGGCCGGCGGTGCGGAACTGCGGGACGAGGTAGAGGCCGCCGATGACGAGGATGACGACCGCGGTGATGCGGCGCAGGGCCGGGCGAGGCGAGGCGGGCCTCGGCGAAGTCGGGGACGGTGAGGGCGCCGGAGCGGCGCATGGGGGCGGCGACGAGGACGAGCATCGCGATGTAGCCGGCGGTGAAGCCGACCGGGTACCAGAGCGAGCCGATGCCGTCCTTGACCACGAGCCCGGCGACGCCGAGGAAGCGACGCGGCGGACAGGTACTCGCCGGAGACGGCGGCGGAGTTGAGCAGCGGCGAGACCCGGCGGCTGGCGACGAGGAAGTCGGACGTGGTGCGCATGGCGGCCACGCCCCGCAGTCCGATGAGGAGGGTGACGAGAACGACGGGCGCCACCGCGAAGGCGATGATCACGACAAACCCTCGGCAGCCACATCCGGCCCAAACCGGCACAAGCTTTCCCGCGCACACACGCGCGTGCAGAACGCGAGAAACGTAGCCCCCACCCTCTTCCCGGGGGCACCCCTCAGGCCAGTCTATTCGGTGAGGGGTGACGAAAAGGGGTGCGTCGGCGTCTGCTGTGGACAACTGGGGGGTCTGTGGACAACTCGTCATGGGGTGTCGTCCTCGGCTTGTTCGGCTCGGCGGAGTTGCCAGCCGGCCAGCAGGGTCAGGGCCGGGTACGGGAGGACCGCCAGCGCCAGCCAGGACACCGGGATGCCCAGCAGGCGCAGCGTCGTCCAGGGCCGGGAACACGGCGAACACCAGCGGCAGGCCCAGCATCGCCGCGAACAGCACGACCAGCGGCACGACCGCCAGCCGGCGTTGGGCCTTGTACAGCTCCATCGCGCGCTCGGCGCCCGCCGGGTCCAGCTTCGGGACCCGCCAGCGGCCGCGCAGGCGCCTGCGGGAGTGGGCCAGGCGGGTCTGCGGGCTCATCACCGCGACCCGCTTGTGGCCCGGCATCAGACTCGCCGCTCGGAGCGGTCCAGTCGGCCGGCGCGCGCCGCCGACAGCAGGCGTTCGCGCAGGTCGCGGGCGTGGCGGCGGCTCACCGGCACGTCGCCGAGGTCGGTGTGCGCCAGCAGGCCGCCGACCGAGTCGCTGCGCAGCTCGCGGACCGCCGTCCAGCGCCACCAGGAAACCCCGGTGCACGCGGACGAAACCCGCCGGGCCCCAGTACTCCTCCAGCCGCGAGATCGGCATCCGCACCACGTGCACCCCGGAGATCGCATGCAGACGGACGTAGTCGCCGTGCGCCTCGACGAACTGGACCTCGCCGCGGCGCACGTAGCGGGTGCGGCCCGCGCTCTCGACCGGCAGCGCGGCCATCGCGTCCGGGAGCTGCTTCGGACGCCGGGCGTGCCGCCGGGACAACACGGTTGATCCGGACCAGCGCGTCGGCCAGGCGCTCGGCGCGGATCGGCTTCAGCAGGTAGTCCACCGCGCCGATGCCGAACGCCGCCACCGCGTGCTGCTCGTAGGCCGTCACGAACACGATCGCCGGCGGGTCGGACAGCTTCGCCAGCAGCGACGCCAGCTCCAGCCCGTCCAGGCCCGGCATCGAGATGTCCAGGAACACCGCGTCGAACCGGCCGTTCTGGATCATCCGCAGCGCCGACAGCGGGTCGCCTGCCGCGGTCACGTCCGACACCGCCGGCGACTCGCGCAGCAGCCGGCACAGCTCGTCCAGGGCCGGCGGCACGTCGTCCACGGCGAGCACCGAGAGCCCGGTCATCCCGGCATCACCCCGGGCTGGAACCGCGGGATGCGCACCACGACGCGCGTCCCCTCGCCCGGCGCGGTCTCCACCACCAGGCCGTACCACGAGCCGTAGACGTTGCGCAGCCGTCTGTCCACATTGGCCAGACCGACGCTGTCGGTGCCGCCGCGGCCGGCGAGGATCTCCTCCGCCAGCGCGGGATCCATGCCGAGCCCGTCGTCCTCGACGCTGATCACGCAGTCGTTGCCCTCGGCCTCGCCGCGCACCAGCACGTGCCCCGTGGCCGCCCGCGGCTCGATGCCGTGCCGGATCGCGTTCTCCACCAACGGTTGCAGCACCAGGTACGGCAGCGCCACCGCCAGCACCTCGGGCGCCACCCGGACCTGCACCTGCAGCCGCTCGCCCAGCACCGCGCGCTGCAACGCCAGGTACGTCTCGATGGCGTGGAACTCGTCGGCGACGGTCGTGTACTCGCCGTGCCGGGCCAGGCTGTACCGGATGTAGTCGGCGAAGTCGATCATCAGCTCGCGCGACCGGTCCGGCTCGGAGCTCACCAGCGCGGCGATCACGGTCAGCGCGTTGTAGACGAAGTGCGGCGAGATCTCCGCACGCAGCGCCCGCAGCTCCGCCTGCGCGGCCTGCTCGGCGGACGCCTCGAGCCGGCCGCGCTCCAGCGCCTCGACGACCCAGCCCGCCGCCTCCCGCACCGCCGAGCGGCGCACCGCCCCGGCCACCACCAGCACCCCGGCGAGCTCGTGGTGGACGTGCAGCGGCACCGCCACCAGCGGCGGGCGGCCGGCCTTCGTCTCGCTGTGCAGGACCTCCTCGACCAGCTCGTTCGCCGCCCGTTCGTCGGCGGGCGGGGCGGGCGCCCAGATCGGCCGGCCCGACAGGTCCGCCAGCCCCACCCGGTCGGCCTCCAGCAACCGCCGCATGCCGCGCGCGGCCGCCCGGGCGCCGGGACCACCCAGGCCGCCCTTCAGCTCGTCGGCGATGTGCCGCGCGGCGTTCAGCAACGCGACCGGGTCGGACCGCGACCAGGGCCGAAGACGCGCCCGCGCCGGTGCCGGGTCAGGCGCTTGGTCGGCGGAGACCGCCATCAGCGCTCCCATCCTCGGCGAGTCGGGCTCGCACAAATGGTAATGGCCGTGATGCCCGCCCTACGACCGCGACAGGAACGACGTCAGCGCCGAGCGGAAGCCCGCCGGGTCCTCCAGCCACGGCAGATGTCCCGCGTCCGGCAGCGTCACGCGCGTCACCGTCGGCAGCGCCGCCGCCAACGAGTCCACCGCCGAGCGCGGCCGGATGTCCTGCGCGCCATCGATGATCAAGGTCGGCACCGGCAGCTTCCGGCACTCCTCGACCAGCTCCGGCTCGCGCCACGCCTGCTTGTCCTCGGCGTTCTGCACCGCGTTGCACTCGTAGTTCACCTCGAGCCACGGGGTGGCCATCCGCTCGGCGTGACCGGCGGCCGTCGTCGGGTCGGCGAAGTCCGCCGACCACTGCAGCACCGCGAGCTCGCGGTCCTCCTCGACCGTGCGGCCGCGTTCGCGCAGCTCGGTCACCCGCGGCAGGTCGTCGCCGAGCCGGGCCGCGAGGTTCTTCTCGTACGCCGCGTGCCAGTCGAAGCCGAGCCCGGTGCCGGCCACGTACACCAGCTTGCTGACGCGGTCGGGGTGGTCCAGCGCGTAGCGCAACGCGAGCTGGGCGCCCCACGAGTGGCCGAGCACGGCGACCCGCTCCAGCCCGAAGTACGCGCGCACCGCGTCGAGATCGGCCACCGCGCGCGCCATCGAGTACGGCCCGCGCCGCTCGGAACGCCCGCAGCCGCGCTGGTCCCAGCGGATCAGCCGGAGGCTGTCGCGCAGCATCGCGGCCGCGTCGCCGAACATGTCCCACAGCCCGGGCCCGCCGTGGCACAGCAGCAGCGGCTCGCCCGTGCCGGTCGCCACCGCCCACAGCCGACGTCCGTCGTCGGCGACCACCGGCCTCACTTGCGGTGCCGCCCGTCGGCCAGGCGCGCGCGTTCCTCGGCGGTGCCGAACCGGGCGACCGCGCGGTCGCGGATGAAACCGAGCCCGTCGGGGGCGTGCATGCGCAGCCGGATCTGCGCGACGTCCGCGGGCACCTTGTTCTGCGTAGCCTTGCTCACGAGGATCACCGTAAGGAACGCGATGGGGACCGTGATCAGCGCGGGCTGGCCGAGCACCCCGGGCGCCCAGTTCCCGGTGAACCCGCTGACCGTGTTCAGCACCAACGAGGACAGCACGAGGCCGCCGCCCACGATCATGCCGGCCGCCGCGCCGACCCAGGTGAGCTTGCGCCACCACACGCCGAGCAGCAGCACCGGGCAGAACGTGGACGCGGCGAGCGCGAACGACATGCCGACCGACAGCGAGATGTCCGAGGGCCGCAGCACGATCGCGAGCGCGAGCGGCGCGCCGCCGGCGATCGCCGTGGCGAACCGGAAGTCCCGCACCCGGCCGCGCAGCACGTCGGTCGACAGCACGCCGGACACGCTCACCACGAGCCCCGACGACGTCGACAGGAACGCCGCGAACGCGCCGGCCGTGGTGATCGCGCCGAGGATCTCGCCGAGCAGCCCGGGCGCGATCTTGGTGGGCAGCAGCAGCACGGCCGCGTCGGTCTTGCCGGTCACCAGCAGCTCCGGCACGTACAGCCGGGACAGCGCGCCGAGCAGGATCGGGAACAGGTAGAACAGCGACAGCAGGAGCAGCACGTGCAGCGTGGTCCGGCGGGCCGCGCGGCCGTCCGGGTTGGTGTAGAAGCGGACCAGCACGTGCGGCAGGCCCATCGTGCCGAGGAACAGGGCCAGCATCAGCGAGTACGTGGTGAACAGGTCGCCGGGCGCGGCGACCGGGCGCAGCCAGCTCGCGTTCTCGATCGGCGCGCCCACCACGACCGGAACCGTCGAGCCCTGCGGAGAAGTGCAGGTCGGTGTCCGCGTCGGCGGTGTGCTCGCCGGGTGGCCAGTAGACCGTCCCCGTCGCCGGGTCGCCGTCGACCGTGCCCTCGGCGCTGAGCACCACCGCGTGGTCGACGCGGACCGTCACCGGGGTCGTCGACGTGGACGGTGGTGGCGCTCGGTGAACGCCGGCGGCAGGTCCTCGGTCAGGCCGGTGATCTGGCTGCCGCGCGGGCCGCCGTTGCCGATGAACAGCACGCACATGACGAACGTCGGCGCGGCGATCGCGAACAGCTTGAGCCAGTACTGGAACGCCTGCACCACGGTGATCGCGCGCATCCCGCCGCCGAACACGTTGACGATCACCACGACCGTCACGAGCAGCGCGCCGACCCAGGTGGGCACCGGCAGGACGTTCGCGATCGACAGCCCGGCGGCCTGCAGCTGCGGGACGACGTAGAGGATCCCGATGAACACGACGAACGCGGCGGCGAGGCCGCGCAGCGCGCGGGAGCCGAGCCGGGCCTCGCAGAAGTCGGGCAGCGTGTAGGCGCCGGAGCGGCGCAGCGGCGCGGCGACGAACAGCATCAGCGCGAGGTAGCCGGCGGTGAAGCCGACCGGGTACCAGAGCGCGTCCGCGCCGTCCTTGAGCACGAGGCCGGCGACGCCGAGGAACGACGCGGCGGACAGGTACTCGCCGGACACCGCGGCGGCGTTGCGGCGGGAGCGCACGGTGCGCCGCGCGACGAGGAAGTCCTGCGTGGTGTTCGCCGTCCGCGAGGAGCGGTAGCCGATGTAGAACGTCGCGACGGTGACGAGCAGGATCCCGGCAAGCGCCCAAACCTTTGCGTCCACCGAGTGTCCCGGGTCCTAACGAGAGCTGGCTACTTCTCCACCATTGCGACGAAAGCCTGTTCCTGCCGTTCGGCCACCCGGTTGTACCAGTAGCCCGCCCCGAACAACAACGGGAACGGCAGCACGCCGATGATCAGCCACGGCAGCCGCACCCCGGCGAAGCTGAGCTCGGAGAGGTACGGCAGGAAGAAGAAAACCGCCGGGACGGCCGCGAGGAGCCCGACCGCGCCGATCCAGAACCGGACGGCGATGTGGAACTGGTGCCGGACGAACTGGCTGACCAGCTCCTCGCCGTAGCTGGTCTGCTCCTCCAGCTCGACGACCGTGCGCAGGACCGTGACCGGCGCCCGCGAGTCGGCGAGCACCACGCGCTTGCGCCGCGGTTTCGTCGGCGGATCCTTGTAGGTCTTCTCCGGGGGACCGACGGAGTGCTTACTCATACGCCTCCGCGCCTGGTGATGCGGTCCTTGAGCTCACGGGTGTGGCGGCGGCTCACCGGGAGCTTGCGCTCCTCCTCGCCGATCACCACGTGGTAGCCGTTGCCGCCGAGCTGCAGCTCGGTGATCAGGTTGATCGGCACCAGGTACGAGCGGTGGATGCGGACGAAGCCGGCCTTCTCCCAGCGTTCCTCGAGCTGCGCCAGCGGGATGCGCACCAGGTGGGAACCCTCGGAGGTGAACAGGCGCGCGTAGTCGCCCTGCGCCTCGACCCAGCGGACCGCGGAGCGCGGGATGAGCTTGGTCGTGCCCGCCAGCTCGACGGGGATGACCTCCTCGTCGCTCGGTTCCGGCCCGGGCGCGACACCGGCCTGCTCGCCGACCAGGCCGTCGCCACGGAGCTTCGAGATCACGCGCTGGACCGCGCGGTCCATGCGGGTCTGGTCGCACGGCTTCGGGATGAAGTCGACCGCACCGAGCTCGAACGCCTCGACCGCGTCGTTGCCCTCGCCGTGGCCGGTGATGAACACCAGTACCGGGGACGGCTTGAAGCCGGCGAGGACCTTCGCCATCTCCATGCCGGTGAGACCGGGCATCTTGAGGTCGGAGAAGACCGCGTCCACGATCGGCCGGCCGGAGTTGCGGCGCGCGTTGAGCTCCGGGTCGTCGCCGGCCAGCTGGCGCAACGCCTCGGTGGCGTCGAAGGCCGGGATGACCCGCCGCACGAAGCGGTTGGCGTCGAGCCGTTCCAGCATGAGGTCCATGCCGTCTTTCTCGTCGTCAACGGCCAGGACGACGAGACCAGGGGTGTTAGCTGAGGTACTCACGGTGAGGTGCATCTTGCCGATCGGGAGAACCTGATGTCCATGGTCAACCTCCTGCTTACCCCGCCTGGGTGAGCGCAGGGTCGATCTTGCGTGTCGGACACAACTCTGAGCAGCAGTTTCCCGGTCGCCACCCCGGGTCAAAGCCCGAACCGGGACCAGGTGGCCTTGATCTCCATCGCCTCCATCGCGCCCATGACCCGGTCGGTCGCGCTCAGCCCCACGGCCGCGCCACCCAGGCCGAGGCGGGCGAGCAGCGGGCGCTTGGGCTCCGCCACGCTGATCTCCGCGTCCGGGTACCGCTCGGCGATGACCTCCCGCAGGTTGCCGACGCCGTCGATCAGCCCGAGCTCGGCGGCCCTGGCGCCGGTCCAGATCTCGCCGGTGAACAGGTCGTCCTCGCTGTTCAGGCGGTCGCCGCGGCGGTCCTTGACCCAGCCGACGAACTGGTCGTGCAGCTGGGTCTGCAGGCTCTTGAGCCACTCGACGTCCTCGTCCTTCTCCGGACGGAAGGGGTCGAGGCGGACCTTGTGGGCGCCGGCGGTGTAGACGCGGCGCTCGACGCCGACCCGCTCGAGCAGGCCGTTGAGCCCGAAGCCGGCGGTGACGACGCCGATGGAGCCGACCAGGGAGGAGGAGTGGGCGTAGATCTCGTCGGCGGCGCAGGCGAGCCAGTAGCCGCCGGACGCGGCGACGTCCTCGCAGAACGCGAGCACCGGGACGTTTCGGCGCTTGGCCAGCTCCCGGATCCGCTCGCCGACGAGGGCCGACTGGGTGGGCGCGCCACCCGGCGAGTTGATCGCGAGTGCCACCGCCTTGAGCCGCTCGTGCTCGAAGGCCCTGGTGAGGGCGGACTCGACGGTGTTGATGTTGATCGTGCCGCGGGACAGCGGGGACGGCGTCGGCGTGATCACGCCGTGCAGCTTCACGACGGCGACCACGGGCCCGCCGTGGCCGCGGCCCTTCGGCAGCTTCGCGGCCAGCTTGTCGGTGACGCCCCGGACCAAGGATTCGCTCGCGCGCTCACTCATGACCCAACCCTATGCGGCGATTCCGTATCCAGCCCGTGAGCCGGGTCCTCCTGTCCGGTGGGGGGTACTCATGGAATACCGCGGTTGCCAGAAGCTGCCGAGGACGGCGCGGTGAGCCCGTCGGAGTGGGACTCGACGCTCGTCGGTTCGCCGGGAGTGCGGCGCGTCCAGTGGCGGGTCCGGTGGGAGTTCTTGCGCGCCAAGGTGCGCCGCGCGTGGTGGCGCAGCTGATCGGCGGTTCGCGTCCGGAGCCGAGACTCGTCCGCGTACCGCGGGCGCACGAGCGGCATCTGGGCGACCTGTTCGGGATTCAGCGGGAGAACGGTGAGCGCGCGCTGCGCCGCCATTCGACGACGTCAGTCGCGGCTGGTTACCGGGGTGATCTGGCCGATGACCGTGCCCTTGGCCGACGTCTCGGTGACGTCGGACTCGTCCGCGCCGAACCTCGGGAGATCCGGGCGGACGCCGGGGAAGAACTTCGGCACGCGCAGGATCACCTTCATGCCCGCGCCCGGCGCGGTCTCGGCCATCAGGGCGTACTCGTCGCCGAAGACCGAGCGCATACGCTGGTTGATGTTGCCGATGCCGACGTGCGAGCCCGTCTTGTGGGCGTCGCGGAGGTCGGCGAACAGGCGGTCGGCGTCCATGCCGACGCCGTCGTCCTCCACGCTGATCAGGGCCTCGTTGCCGTTGTCCTGCGCCACCACGGTGATCGTGCCGCCGCCGGGCTTCGGGGACAGGCCGTGCTGCACCGCGTTCTCCACCAGCGGCTGCAGCACCAGGAACGGCACGACCACCGACAGCACCTCGGGCGCGATCTTGATCCGCACGGTCAGCCGGTCGGCGTAGCGCTGGGCCTGGATCGTCAGGTAGCGGTCGATGTTGCGCAGCTCCTCGGCCAGCGTCGTGAACTGGCCGGACGTGCGGAACGAGTAGCGGGTGAAGTCGGCGAACTCCTGGAGCAGGTCGCGCGCGCGCTCGGGGTCGGTGCGGATCAGCGACGAGATCGAGTTCAGCGCGTTGTAGAGGAAGTGCGGCGAGATCTGCGCGCGCAGCATCCGGACCTCGGCCTTGGCCAGCGCCTGCTTCGACTCGTCGAGCTTGGCCAGCTCCAGCTGGATCGAGACGAACTTCGCCACCTCGTCCGCGGCCCGGATCAGCCGCTTGGAGTTGACGCCGCCGACCACGATCAGCGTGCCCTCGACGTGCCCGTCCGGGATCAGCGGGACGATCACCGCCGTGCGCATCGGGCAACGGCCGCGCTGGTTGCACTTCAGGTTCGTGTGCGGGATGGCCGCGCGCTGCGCCTTGCGGATCGCGACGTCGATCGTCGGGATCAGGTGCTTGTAGTGCTCGTTGGCGCCGCCGTCCCAGGACAGCAGGTGGCCCCGCTCGTCGGTGATGCCGATGGCGACGCACTTCAGCATCTCGACCAGGTGCTTCACCGCCTGGTCGGCGGCCTCCTCGGTGAGCCCGCTGACGCATCGCGGGCGCCGCCTTCGACAGGCGCTGCACGGCGTCGAGCACCGCGTCGTCGACCGAACCCTCCGACTTGCGCCGCCGCACGATCAGCGCGAACAGGCCGCCGACGACGAGCATGGCCAGGGCGCCGATGAGCGCGCGCTCGTTGAAAATGTCGGACAGCAGGCCGGTCACCCGTCAATGCTCGACTGTTTGGTGCTCACGAAGCAAGCGAGCCCTACTTGAGCAGGCGCGACATCCGCCGGTCCGCGAGCGGTTTGCCGCCGGTCTGGCAGGTGGCGCAGTACTGGAAAGCCTTGTCGGCGAACGACACCTCGCGCACCGTGTCGCCGCACACCGGGCACGGCATGCCGGTCCGCGCGTGCACCCGCAGCCCGGACCGCTTCTCGCCCTTGAGCAGCGCCGCGTGCTGGCCGACCGACCGCGTGACCGCGTCGTTCAGCACCGTGCGCATCGCCGCGTACAGCTCGTCGACCTGGCCGTCGGTGAGCTTGCCCGCGGTCGCGTACGGGGACAGCTTCGCGGTGTGCATGATCTCGTCGGAGTAGGCGTTGCCGACGCCGGCGAGGATCCGCTGCGTGGTCAGCGCCGTCTTCAGCCGCTCGGTGCGGCCGGCGAGCACCGCGGCGAACTCGTCGCGGGTCACCGCCATCGCGTCCGGGCCGAGCGCGGCGATGCCCGGCACCTCGGTCGGGTCGGCCACGATCCAGGCGGCCAGGCCCTTCTTCGTGCCGGCCTCGGTGAGGTCGAAGCCCGGGCCCTTGCCGGGCGGGCCGAGGTGCACCCGCAGCGCGAGCGGGCCCTTGCCCGGCTTGGGTGGCGGGGCCGACATCGTCTCCGCCCAGCGCAGCCAGCCCGCGCGGGCCAGGTGGATGATCAGGTGCAGGCCGTCGCAGTCCAGGTCGAGGAACTTGCCGTGCCGGCCCGTCGCCGTGACGGTCCGGCCGTGCAGGTCGGTCCACGGCGGGCGGACGGTCTTCAGCACGGACAGCGACGCGACGTCGACCCTGGCCACGGCGCGGCCGACGCCGTGCTCGCGGATGTGCTGGGCGAGCGCCTCGACCTCGGGGAGTTCAGGCACGTCGCCAGTCTTGCCGGATTTCGGCGATTACGCCACGGGTTACCGACCGGTTGCAGCGGCCCTTCGATGCCGGGCACCGAGTCGCATGATGATGCTCTTCGCCACGCGGTTCATCTGCTGACGCACGGTGAACATCCCGCGCACGACGCCGACCCACCGCTCGATGGGGTCCTCGGGCGAGCCGTCGCCGGTCTCGCGCGACCACCGTCCACGGCCGGCGCAGCGCCCAGCGGGTCGGGAAGAACAGGATGGCCAGCATGACCAGCACGACGACCCACGGCGGGACCACGACGTCGTCGGTCTGCGTCCAGGTGATCAGGATCGTGCCGAGCGCCAGCACCAGCACCAGCAGCACGATCGCGGCAGTGTTGCCCACGCTCACGTCGTGCTCGAAGTCGTCCGAGGTGGCCGGCGTGCGCCATTCGAACGGCTGTGCACGGTCCACTCACGTCCGTCCGCACCGCACAACGTGCGCGTCATCAAGGCCTCCCGGCGCCGGAGCTGGTCGGGATCATCGCGACTAATGATGACCTAACCTGCCAGCCCCGTGCACCTGTCAGGGGCCGTTCGGCGCAGCGGCAGAGGGGGTAGATTCAGCCGTTCGGGCTGTCTGCGGTCCCCCAGCCGGGGGTTGCGTCGGAGCTGGTGGCTGCTGGGTGTAGCTGGTGGTCTCGCGTCGTGGTCCTGGTCTGGTTCGAGCGAGTTCACCTCGGTGACCGTGGTCGTCTCGTAGACGACCACGTAGCCGTCGTAGGTCGTGGTGTGCCGCTCGACCGTGGTCTCCCGGTAGACGACCGGCGCGGTCTCGTCGAAGGACGCCGTCTCGCGGTCAGCATCGGCCCGCCCGGCGCGCTGCGACCTCGGCCGGCCGGACTCGCCGGCGGCTTCGACGAGCGTCGTCGTGACCGCCGGGGCCGGCGCGCCGCCGGGTCGGCCTGCCGCTCGGGCACCTCGCGCGCTCGGTCGTCAGCTCGCCGGTGGTGACCCGCAGCGACGTGCTTCGGCGTCGGCGGCGACTGGGTGATCTCGACCTCGACGCCGCGCTTGCCGGCGAGGTCGAGCGGCGCCGACGCGCCGTCGCCGCCGCTCCACGGCCCGACCACGAACCCGAGCACGCCGACCGCCGCGGCCGAGCCGGCCGCGACGCCGATCTGGATCTTGGTGCTGGCGAACAGTGCCCTTGAGAGTCGCGCCGAGCCCGCCCGCGGCGGCCGACCGCGCACGACCGGGGCGGCGGAGATCGAGGCGTGCGCGCGCAGCCCGGAGCAGACCTCGCGCAGCTCGGTGTACATCGCGGTGCAGGACGCACAGGCCGCGAGGTGCGCCCGGATGCGGCGGCGTTCGATGCCCGAGGTGCTGCCCGCGGTGTAGGCGCCGAGCTTCTCCAGCACCGAGCGGCAGCCGGTGGCGCTGCGGTCGGCGGCGAGGTGCGCCTGCAGGTACGCGGCACGCAGGCCCTGCCGGGCGCGGCGCGCGAGCGCGGCGGTGGCGTTGGGGCTGAGGCCGAAGTTGGTGGCCACCGCGGCCGGGCGCTCGCCCTCGACCTCCATCTTCCAGAGGACCTTGCGCCAGCGCTCCGGAAGGCTGGTGAACGCGCGGCGGATGAGGTTGCGCTCGGTGAACTGGCCGCTGGTGTCCGGGTCCGACGGCGCGCGGTGGGTCAGCTCCTCGTCGCTGACCGGGACGTCCTTGCGGCGCAGGCTCCACTCCCACGCCACGCGCCGAGCCACGATCAGCAGGTAGCCGCGCACGTTGTCGACCGGCCCGGAGCCGCGGCGGATCGCCTGGAGCACACGGAAGAAGGCCTCCGCCGTGAGGTCCTCGGCCTCGGCACGGTCGCTGACCAGCCCCAGCGCGAGCCGGTACACGGCCGCGGAATGACGGGAGAACAGCTGGCCGAAGGCCGCGTCCTCCCCGCCCGGAGGCGTTCGAGCAGCGCCCGATCCTCCGTGTCCCCGGTCTCCGCCCCGTTGTCCGCTCTGTCCACCCTGTGTGCTCCGGATGATCTCGGAGCCTCGCCGGTCATGTAACCCGGCACCTCCTCCCGGCCGCCACGGGAATCTGGCTCAAGATGCCACAGGTGGTGACCGTATGGACGGCAAGTGTTAAGAACGTGAAGGCGATACCTACGAACGTATTAGGCCGTCCGGCCTAATATCGTGTCTGCGTACGGGTCCGCTACACTTCGTCGCGAGCAATCAAGCGGTAGTATGCGGACGTGGCGCAGCTGGTAGCGCATCACCTTGCCAAGGTGAGGGTCGCGGGTTCGAATCCCGTCGTCCGCTCTCGATGGGTT
>CAWJCX010000034.1:0-74743 GCA_963841395.1 uncultured Actinomycetota bacterium | reverse complement strand
CCGGGCGTTGCTGCCGAGCCGGGCCAGCTCCTCCCCGGTGCTCGCGGCCACCACCCGGCGCACCAGCCGCCCCCCGCTGCTGCCCTCGACGAGCACGGCGTCGCCCGCGGTGAGCCCGACGCGGGCGGAGTCGAACCCGGCGACGGTCCACGCCGGCGCGCCGGTGGTCAGGTCCAGCGCGGCCACCGCCCGCCGCGAGGTGTCCTCGCCCACGACGACGCCGGCCACGATGCCGTACGGCCACAGCCCGCCACGCTCCCAGCGCCGCTGCCCGGTGCCGGCGTCGAGGGCGATCACGCGCGGCGCTCCTCCGCGGGTCGAGCCGACCATGACCACCGCGACCCGGTCGTCGGCGGCCACCAGCACGTGGCGCTCGCCGATGCCGACGCGGACCGGCGTCCGCCAGGCCACGGTGCCGTCGGCGGAGGACAGCAGCGCGATCCCGGTCCGCGTGCGGACCAGCACGCCGTCGCCGATCAGGGTGCCGCCGCCCGCGTACACCTCCGCACTGCCGGCGAGCGGGTGGCGGCGGCCTGTGTCCAGCGCGGCTCGCCGGTGGCGAGGTCGGCCAGGGTCAGGCCACCGTTCCACTGGATCAGCGCGACCCCGTCGCGAATGCCGGGACTGCCCGGGGTGGCCGCGAGGCTGCCGGGCCGCGTCCAGTCGGGCGCGGCGGCCACCAGGTCGGGGGTGGGCACCGGAACCGGCGGCGGGACGGGCTTCCTGGCCGGGTCGGTCACCACGACGAGCGCGGCGGCCGCGGCGAGGAGCGCGAGCGCCCCGAGGGCGACCTTGTTCCACGGCGTGCCGGCCACGGGATCGAGCCTAACGATGCGGGAGGACCTCGGCGGCGACCTTTTCCAGCACGTTCAGCCGGCCGGCGTACACGCCGTCGGGGCGGGGCCAGTGGACGACGAGGTCGGTGAAGCCCAGCTCGCCGGCCCGGCCCAGCGCGTCGCGGAAGTACTCCACGCTGGACAGCGAGTACCTCGGACCGGCGTCGACGGACAGGTGGCGGGCCACGTCCGCGCGGCCGCCGACCTTCTCGTCGAACGCCTTCGCCAGCTCGCCGAGGCCGTGCCACCAGGCCTCGCCGGTCTTGTCGTCGTGGTCGCCGGGGCGCCCGGAGGTGACCCAGCCCTGCCCGAACCGCGCGGCGAGGCCCATCGAGCGCGGCCCGTTGGCGGCGACCACGAACGGCAGGCGCGGGTGCTGGCGGCAGCCGGGCGCGGAGCGGGCGTCGGCCGAGGAGAAGTACTCGCCGGCGATCGTGGTGCGCTCGTTGGTGAGCAGCGAGTCGAGCTGGGTGAGGAACTCGGCGAACCGGTCGACCCGCTGCTTCGGGGCCAGCGGCTCGCCGCCGAGCACCGTGGTGTCGTAGCCGCCGACGCCGCCCGCGCCGACGCCCAGCGTGAAGCGGCCGCTGGAGACGTCGTCGAGCGCGAGCAGGCTGCGCGCGAAGGGCACCGGGTGCCGGAAGTTGGGCGAGGCGACCATGGTGCCCAGCCGGATCCGCCGGGTGACCATGGCGGCCGCGGTGAGCGTCGGGACGGCGTCGAACCACGGCCCGTCGACGAGCGAGCGCCAGCCGATGTGGTCGTAGGTCCACGCGTGGTCGAAGCCGTAGGTCTCCGCCGCCCGCCACTTGGGCTCGGCCAGCAGCCAGCGGTACTCGGGGAGGATGACGATGCCGACGCGCATCAGTACGGGTACCCCGTCTGCTGGGGCGGGTACTGCTGCGGGTACTGGGCCGGGTACTGGGCGAGCTTGCGCTGGTAGCCGCGCATGGCCCGGCCGGTGGCCGGGAGCAGCACGAGGACGGTCGCGGCCGTCCACACCAGGAACGACACCAGGACGATCGCGATGAACTCGCCGCCGCCGTCGGCCAGCAGCTTGATGATCGCGTACCCGTAGTACACGGTGACCAGCGCGCCGATGAAGGCGAGCAGCCAGCGGAACAGGTCGAGCCGGGTGAACAGGAGCACCGCGAAGGTCAGCGTCGAGCACCCCACGGTCATGCTGGCCGAGACCGCGAAGTCGATGTTGCCGGTGATCTCGTCGGTGAACGCGACGCCCACCATCGCGACCAGCAGGTCGACGCTGTCGAAGTCGTTCCAGCCGGCGATCGCCGTCAGCAGCGCCAGCCCACCGCAGACCAGGAACAGGCCGGCGCAGACGTAGGCCAGCGCGTTGCTCGGCCGCCCGTAGTGGCCCGGCGGCCCGTAGCCCGGGTAGCCCTGGGGCGGTCCGTACTGCGGGCCGTATTGCGGTCCGTACTGCGGCTGCGGGTAGCCCGGCTGTGGTCCGTAACTCACAGTTCGAACCGTAGTCGAACCGACGAGGAGTCAGCAGGGAAGATGGGGACGTGGACAGACCGAAGCTGGTGGCCTCCGACGTCGACGGGACCCTGCTCGACCCGCTGGAGAAGGTGACCCCACGGACCGCGGGCGTGATCGCCAAGGTCGTCGCGGCCGGCACGCCGTTCGTGCTGGTGACCGGCCGCCCGCCGCGGTGGGTGCCGGCCGTGGCGAGGGCCGCGGGCCTGTCGGGGTACGCCGTCTGCACGAACGGCGCGGCGATCTACGACCTGGGCACCGACCGGATCCTGTCGGTGCGCGGGCTCGATCCGATGCAGCTGCGCGACGTGACGCACTCGCTGCGCGAGCTGCTGCCCGACATCCGGGTGGCGGCGGAGCGGACGTCGGTGGGCCCGTCGGAGCTGGCCGTGTTCGCGACCGAGCCGGGGTTCCGCAACCCGTGGGGCAACCCGGAGGGCATGGACGCCGAGAACAACGAGGTGCCGACCGCGGAGGTGCTCGGCCATCCGGCGACGAAGCTGCTGGTCCGGCACCACGAGCTGACCAGCGACGAGCTGGCCGCGGCGGCCGGCGAGGTGCTCGCCGGGGCCGAGCTGGAGATCACCTACTCCACCAACCGCGGGCTGATCGAGGTCTCGGCGGGCGGCGTCACGAAGGCGACCGGGCTGGCCGAGGTGTGCGAACTGCTGGACGTGCCCGCCGCGGAGGTCGTCGCGTTCGGGGACATGCCAAACGACGTGGCGATGCTGCGCTGGTCCGGGCACGGGGTCGCGATGGCCAACGCACACTCGGACGTGCTGGCCGCGGCGGACGAGGTGACCGCACCGAACTCCGAGGACGGCGTGGCCCAGATCCTGGAACGGTGGTTCTGATGCCGAGGCTGGTCGTCATCCGGCACGCGAAGTCGGACTGGGGCCAGGGCGTGGCCGACGAGCAACGCCCGCTCAACCCGCGGGGCCGGCGCGACGCCCCGGCCGTCGGGCGGTGGCTCGTGGAGCACGTCGACCGGCTGGACCTCGTGATCTGCTCGACGGCGACCAGAGCCCGGCAGACCTGGCAGCTCGCCGGCGAGGGGCTGGTGGCGCGGACGCGCTACGACGAGCGGGTGTACGCCGCCGGGCCGCGGGACCTCATGTCGGTGCTCGACGAGCTGGGCGAGGAGATCGGGACCGCGGCTCTCGTCGGGCACAACCCGGGCCTCACGGAGCTGGTCGAGACGCTCTCGAACGAGCGGGTCGAGCTGAAGACGTCGGCGGTCGCCGTGCTGAGCTGGGAGGGGACCTGGGCGGACGTGTGGACCCGGCGCGCCGCGCTGGTCGCACACGCCACGCCCAGGGGATGACCCGGACTACTCGGGCTCGTCGTCGTCCTTGACCGAGCGCAGCGCGATGGGCGCGCCGGCGAGGTCCTCCTCGTTGCAGAGCAGCTTGACGTCGTAGTACGGAGAGCCCTCACTGTCGTCGTAGTCGAGGTGGATCGCGATCACATCGACCGGCTCACCCAGCCAATCCTGCGTTCGGCGTAGCCATGCGGCCGATCGCTCCAGGGCGGTGGGGAGGTCGTCGTCGCGGAACTCGACCGGTCGGTAGGGGACGCCGTAGACCTGATCCTCCTGGTGAGAGGGCTGGGGAAGGTCGACTGAGACACCAGCGTCGTCGAGGTCGAGTGCGATGGATCGGGGCTGGTCACTAGCGAGCTCGCTCACCGTATGAGCGTCTCCCAGCACGTGACCGGCCGCAACCCTTCTAGTGCGCCGAGTGTGGTCCGTGTGGTTGACTGTGTTCTGGTCGTGATTTCTAGAGTTCGTGTTATACACGCTCGCGGAAAACACGTTGCGGGCGCGCGGGTTAGCTCCAGGTTGAGTCGCCGTCTGGAACCGACCAAGGTCGTCGCAACCGCGGCGGCTGGTGATTTATCGTTTTGGAGTACGTAGTGGCACAGGGAACTGTGAAGTGGTTCAACTCCGAAAAGGGCTTCGGCTTCATCGCTCCGGACGACGGCAGCGCCGATGTCTTCGTCCACTACTCGGAGATTCAGGGTAACGGCTTCCGTAGCCTGGACGAGAACCAGCGCGTGGAGTTCGAGATCGGCCAGGGCCAGAAGGGCCCGCAGGCCACCGGCGTCCGCGCGGTCTGATCTTCCCGTTTCAAACACTGAGGGCCACCCGGGCAGCGACCCTGGTGGCCCTCAGTGCGTGCGGGGTCAGCTCTCGAAGTACTTGCGCCAGGACTCGACCGAGGTCAGCTCGGGCAGCGCGGCCTTGTACTGCTCGACCAGGCGCGGCCACTCCGCGGCGAGCCGCCGGTAGTTCTGCGCGGCCCGCGCCGACAGCTCGCGGAACAGCTTCGGGTCGCGGCGCCGGAAGGCCACCCCGCTGCCGTCGGCGTTGGAGACCGTGGCGCTGTCGAGGTTGCCGAGCAGGAACCAGCGTGCCCCGTTCGCGGGGATGTTGACCTGCGGCCGCTCGCCCGCCGCGGGGTCCGGCGCGCGGAGGTTGTGCAGCACGGCCTTGCCCGCGCGCACGGCGATCTTCGCGGGCGCTCGCCGGCGGGCGCAGCAGCTGCTCGGCCCGGCCCGTGTCGAACGTGGGCGGCGGGTAGTCGCCGGCCGAGGGCTGGAACTGGGCGTCGGTGTACTGCTTGCGGATCTTCTGGACCTCCGGCAGCGCGGTGCCCAGCAGGTCGAACAGCCGCTCCGGGCCGGCCATGAAGTCCTCGACGGCCTTCATCTCCAGCGCGACCGTCGAGTACTCCATCGACAGCAGCCGCCGCGCGGTGGTGCGCGCGCCCTGCGCGAGCAGCATCTTGCGCATGTCGTGCGGGGCGTGCAGCGCGGCCATGATCGAGCCGGTTGCGCAGGTGGAAGTAGACGGTCCAGTCCTTGGTGTCGCTCTTGTCCGTCCACGGCTCGTGCCAGACCGCGGAGCCGGGCATCGTCACCGTCGGGATGCCCTTGGCCAGCGCGCGCAGCGAGTACTCCGCGTCGTCGCACTTGATGAACAGCGGCAGCGGCAGGCCGTTGCGCTCCACGACCTCACGCGGGAACAGGCACATCCACCAGCCGTTGTAGGTGCCGTCGACGCGGCGGTGCAGCGCGCGGGTGTCGCGCAGCGAGTGCGTGCGCGAAGTCGTGGTCCCACACCGCACCCGGCGGGCGCCGCCACACGAACGACGCCAGGTCGACGACCTCGGCGTTGGTGTGCAGCCGCGAGCGGGCCTGCAGGTTGAGCATCATGCTGCCGACGATCACCGGCTTCTTCGCGGCCCTGGCGAACGCGTTGGACCGCAGGATCGAGTCCGGCTCCAGCGCGATGTCGTCGTCGAGCAGCAGGATCTGGTCGACGAAGCCGGGCTGGGTGTGGTCGATCGACTCGTACAGCGCGCGGGTGAAGCCGCCGGAGCCGCCGAGGTTGCCCTGCTCGATGACCTCGAGCCGCTCGCCGAGCACCTCGCGTGCCTCGGCGAACCGCTCGTGCTCGCGGATCTTGCGGGTGCCCTGGTCGGCGACGAACACCTTGCTGATCACGTCGAGGACCGCGGGGTCCTCGCCGAGCGCGATCAGCGACGCCACGCAGTCGTCCAGCCGGTTGAACGTCGTGATGCCGACCGCGACCTTCTGCGGCGGCAGCGGCTCGTCGGCCAGCCACGCGGCGTCGGCCACCTCGAGCGTGTCGTTCTCGGTGAACACGTCGAACCAGATCCAGCCGCCGTCCTCGAACGCGGCCAGGCTGACGCGGAACTCCAGGGTGCGCCAGCCGGTGTCCTGCACGCGCTCGCCGGTGACGTGGGCGATGTCGCCGTTCAGCTTGGACCGGTAGACCTCGACCCGGCCGGCGCCGCGGACGTTCATCCGCAGCGTGACGTCCTGGACGCGGGTCCAGCGCTTCCAGTAGCTCGCCGGGAAGGCGTTGAAGAACGACGCGAACGACACCCGCGCGGACGCCGGCACCACCACGTCGCGGCGGCCGGCGACGTGGCTGTGCGTGCCCTCCGGCTCGTCGACGTACAGCGGGCGGACGTCCAGCGGGTCGCTGTCCCGCGGCAGGATCACCCGCTGCAGCACGCGATCGGTGTCGGGTTGCTGCTGGGCCACTTTCGGTTCCTCCTGGATGGGCCTACGGCTGCCGGTCGGCGACCAGCACGAACTCGTTGTACTTGAAGAACTTGCCGGCGAAGCGCGGGAACGGGAACGACAGCGGCTTGACCCGGGCGAAACCGAGCTGGCGGGCGACGTCGGTGAGCGCCTCGAAGTCGGCGAACTCGACGTGCGTGCTGTCGCTGCGGTAGCCGACCTCCTGCGGGCAGATCAGCACCAGGCGCGCGTCCGGGGCCAGGTTGTCGAGGTACCCGGAGAGGATCTTGACCGCCTCGGCGCGCGGCATGTGCTCGACCAGGTGCGCGGCGAGCATGCCCTTGAACCGGCCGGGCTGCGGAGTACTCGCTCTGCGCGAACTCGTCGACGGTGAAGGCGGTGAACCCGCGGCGGCGGCACTCGGCGATGGAGTGCTCGTTGTGGTCGACCCCGACCCCGTGCGGCGCGAGATGGGCCAGGCAGCGACCGATGCCGCAGCCGACCTCCAGCACCTCGCGGTCACCGAAGAGGCGGCGCAGATTCCACCGGTAGGGCCGCTGCACGTCCAGCACCCGCTTCCAGAGCGGCTGCTCCAGACGCTTGAGGCGATCGGTGTACTCCTCGCCCTCGGTCGAATCAAGGGAAGCCATGGTGGGCATCGTAACGACCCGTCGGCCCGGTCGCTCGGTGGCCCATTGTCCTAGCATCGGCCGTCAACTCCGGGAGGCGGCTTGGGCTCGCGCAGATCGATCTTGCGCCGGTTGTCGCGTCCGGAGGTGGCGTGCTGCCTGGTCGTCGCGCTCTGTGCGCTCGTGGTCGTCGGGTGGCGGCTCGGGGCCTCGCTCGCCGGGCAGCGGGTGTTCCTCGGCCTGGACCTGTTCTCGATCTTCCCGCCGTGGGACCGGATGCCGGGGGCCACGGGCGTCACGAACTTCTACGTCTTCGACAACCTCGACTTCTACCTCCCCGCCTACGCGCAGATCCGCGAGCGCCTGCTCGCCGGGGACCTTCCAGTCTGGAGCCCGTTCACCAGCGGCGGCACGCCACTGCTGAGCATCCCCATCCACGGTGTCCTCTCCCCCGTGCGCTGGGCCGTACCTGCTCCTGCCCGACTGGCTCGCGCCGGCCTGGGCCAAGCTCGCCGACCTCGTGCTCGCCGGCGCCGGCTCCTACCTGCTGCTCCGCCGGTTGCACGCCGTCCGGCCCGCCGCGCTGGCTCGCCGCGCTCGCCTACCCGCTCACCGGGTTCCTCCTCGCCTGGGCCAACTGGCCGCAGGCCGCCGTGGCCGCCGCGATCCCGGCGCTGTTCTGGGCGGTCGAGCGCTTCGTGCAGGAGCGGCGGGTGCGGGCCGCCGCCCCGATCGCCGTGGTCGTCGCGATCCTCATGTTCGGCGGGTTTCCCGCGGTGGCGGGGCTCGCGATCTACGCGGCCGGGGCGTACTTCCTGGTGCGGGTGATCGCCGAGCGCGAGCCGCTGGTCGCGGGACACCGCGGTCGCGCTCGGCGCCGTCGCCGTCGGGGTCGCGGCCAGCGCGGTGCAGCTCCTGCCGTTCGTGCAGACGTTCCTGGGGGAGGTGGATCTCAGCTACCGCGAGGCGGGCTTCGAGCGCGTCGAGCCGTGGCGGTACCTGTTCAGCTCCGTGCTGCCGGACAGCTTCGCCGCCAACCACCTCCCGGTGTACTCCGGGCCGTTCAACCCCATCGAGGTCAACGCCTACCTCGGGTCCGCCACGCTCGTCCTCGCCGCGCTGGCGTTGCTGCGCCGCACGAGCGCGAGCGCGGGGCGCGCGGACCTACCTCGCCGGGCTCGCGGTCGTCAGCGTGCTGCTGGTGTGGGTGCAGGGGCCGCTGCTCTCCTGGCTCGGCGCCCTGCCGGTATTCGCGGACAACCCGATCGGCCGCGTGCGCGCGCTGCTGTGCTTCGCCGTCGCGATGCTCGCCGCGCTGGGGTTCGACGCGGTGGTGCGCGGCGGGTGGCGGCGCTTCGAGGTCGTCGTGCTCGCGCTGTAGCCGGGGTGGCCGGGCTTGGCTCGCGTGCCGGTGGGCGCTGTCGCGGTTCGGGACCTGCTCGGGCCGGGCCAGGGCCGCGACCTCGCGTTCGCGGTCGGCGGGGCGGCCGCGGTCGCCGGACTCGTGGCGCTGACCAGGATCGAGCGGGTCCGGCTGGGTCGCGGTCGCGTCGATCCCGGTGATCGTCGCCGCACAGGGGCTCGCGGCGAGCGGGTACTACTGGCCGACCGGCGACCGGGCGCAGTTCTACGCGACCAGCCCGGTGCACACGTTCCTCGCCGCGCACCAGGGCCACGACCGCGTCGCGACGGCCGGGCCCGCGTTGTGGCCCAGCACGACCGCCGTCTACGGGATCCGCACCGTCACCGGGCACGCGTTCACGCCCGTGCGCATGAAGGAGCTGCTCACCGCCATCGACCCGCACGCGTTCGGCCGGCCCACCTCGAGCCGGCTCGCCGCGGCCGACCCCGCGCTCGCGACCTCGCCGGGCCTGGACCGGCTGGCGGCCCGGTACTACGTGAACCGCGCCGACGCGGCCCCGGCGCTGCAGACGGGTCTTCACCGGCGACGGGCTCGGCGTGTGGGCGCGGCCGGACAGCCTGCCGCGGATCCGCTGGGCGTCGGGCACCCGCGTCATCGCGGACGAGGCAGCCCGGCTCGACGCGGTCGCGCACACCCGGCTGCCCGCGGACACGGTGGTGCTCGACTCCCCCGGCGAGGCCACCGACGGACGATCGGCGCAGGTCAGCGTCGTCGAGGACAGCGGCGACACCATCCGCGTCACGGTCGACGCGCGGGGCGCGGGCTACCTCGTCGTGGCCGACAACGTGCAGACGGACTGGGTCGCGACGGTCGACGGGACGCAGCACCGGATCGTCGCCGCGGACCACGCCGTCGGTGCCGTGCACGTGGACGCCGGTGAGCACGAAATCGCGCTGCGCTACAGTCCACGCGGCAGAACCACGGGTATCTGGCTGTCGGCGGCGGCTGCGCTGCTGATGATCGCGGCCGCGGTACCGCCCCGGTTCTGGCGCAGGCTGGGCCTTCGACGCCGAGCAACAGCAGACCTGCCTGTTGGTACCCAAGCGAATGACGACCGAACTGATCCGGCGTCTGGAGATGGACAGTGAACGCAAGCCAGCACATCAGCCTCGGTGCCACCGCCCCCGAGGGCGAGGGCGAGAACACGCTCGACGCCACGATCGTGCTCCCCTGCTACAACGAGCAGGAACACGTCCTCGACGAGCTCAAGCGCATCGCCGGAGCGATGGACGCGAGCGGCATGTCCTACGAGATGCTGGTCATCGACGACAAGTCGACCGACGGCACGCTCAAGGTGCTCGAGGAGGCGCTGCCGCAGTTCCCGCACATGCGGCTGATGCCGTTCCGCCGCAACGGCGGCTCGGGCACGGCGCGCCGCATCGGCACCCGCGAGGCGTACGGCCGGATCGTGGTGTGGACCGACGCGGACATGACCTACCCGAACGAGCGGATCCCCGAGTTCATCCAGTACCTGCACGACAACCGGGACATCGACCAGGTCGTCGGCGCGCGGACCAGCGAGCAGGGCACGCACAAGATGCTGCGCGTGCCGGCGAAGTGGACGATCCGCAAGTTCGCGGAACTGCTTGCGGGCACGAAGATCCCGGACCTGAACTCCGGCCTGCGGGCGTTCCGCCGCGAGGTCGCGCTGCCCTACCTGCGGCTGCTGCCGCCCGGCTTCAGCTGCGTCACGACGATCACCATGTCGTTCCTGTCCAACCAGCACACGGTGGACTACCTGGCGATCGACTACGCGAAGCGCGCCGGCGTCAGCAAGTTCCACTTCGTCAAGGACGCCTACCGCTACATCCTGCAGGTGCTGCGGATGGTCATGTACTTCAACCCGATCAAGGTCCTGATGCCGCTGGCGCTGACCTTGTTCGTGCTCGGCGCCGCGAAGGGCGTCGTGGACATCGTGCGGTACGACTTCCGCATCACGACGAACGCGATGCTGGTGATGGTGACCGCGTTGATCATCGGCTCGATGGCGTTGCTGGCGGACCTCATCGTCCGCTCCCGCGACGACCGATAACCCGGCTTCGCTCCCGGCGGATCCGCCGGGAGCGGAACACCGGGACGGTGTGGCGGTCCGGCCGCGATAGTCGGACCATGCCGAACGACGAGCACACCGAGAGCCTCCGGGCAGCCGAGCGGCGCCTGCAGGCCGCCCAGCTGACCTCCGATGTCGCCGCGCTGACCGAGCTGGTCGACGACGCGGCCTGGTTCACCGGCCCGGACGGGAACCTGTACTCGAAAAGCGACGACCTGCGCGTGCACGAGACCGGCCACCAGGTGCTGACCCGCGTCGAGGAGGAAGAGCTCCGGGTGCTGGCCACCGCGCACACCGGTGTCACCTGGTTCCTCGGCACGCTTGAGGGCACCGTCGGCGGCCGGCCGCTGGTCGCGCGCATGCGCTACACCCGAACCTGGACCCACGACCAGGCGGGCTGGAAGATCATCGCCGCCCACGCCACGTTCCTCACCGAGGAACCGTGACGTTGCGTGCCACGACCGGTCGAACCTGTGGACAACTCCGGACCCGCGGGGGCCCCCCGTTTTCCACTCTATTCGCCGGTACCGACGGTTTCGGGGGGTCGGGCGGGCCTGTGGACAACCTGTGGGTGCGAGTGGCGCCTCAGGCCGCCGGGGCCGGGACGGCGTGGGGCATCTGCCAGCCCGCGGCCAGCTGGGAGGGGCGCAGGTTCTCCCCGTTGCCGAAGAACTCGCAGAACTTCATGATCAGCGGATCCCAGGCCACCGGGTCCACGTAGTCCTTGCCCGGGATGAGCAGCTCCTCGGCCACGTGCGCGCGCACCACCGACATCTGGAACGCGGCGAGGCCGTCGCTCACGTGGTGCGCCGTGTCGAGGCGGCACTCCAGCTGGATGGGGCATTCCGCCGCTCGCGGCGGTGCGACCAGGTCAGACCGCTGCTCGGTCAGGCCCGCCGCCGCGAACTTCGTGCGCGAGTGCGTGTAGCCGCGTGCCACCTTGTGCGGCGGCACGTCCGGCCGCGCGGTCAGCAGCGCGATGCGGTCGACTGCGTCGACCAGCGCGGACGACGGCAGGTTCAGCACGCACTCGCGCTCGCGGTGCAGGTTCGCGGCCGTCTGCGACGACTCGGCCAGGCCGAGCAGGCACGTCTGCCCCAGCCACCACGCCGACGACATCGGCGCGAGGTTGGCCGAGCCGTCCTCGTTGCGCGAGCTGATCAGCACGACCGGCGTGCCGAAGTACAGGACCTTGAGCGGTGAGACGCGATGCATGCACCCCACGATGCCGAGGTCACCGCGGGTGTGCTGGCGGGAATCAGCCGCTGCGTTCGTCCATTCCGTACAGCCGGCGCCAGTTCGCCCGGCTGGTCAGCTCGGGCACCGCGGCGCGGTACTCGTGGCGCAGCCGGGGCATGTCGGAGATCAGGCTGCGCAGCGTCCGCGCGGTCTGCTTCGCCAGCCGGATCGTGGTCTCCCGGTCCCGCCTGCGCAGCCGCACACCCTCCTGCGAGCCGTCCGTCACCACGGCCGTGGCGAACTGCGACACGTGCCACCAGGTGGCGTCCTTCTTCGACACCGCGCCCACCGGGTGCACGGTCCGGCCCAGCGCCAGGTACACCAGCCGCTTGAGCATGACCAGCCGGTTGCGGGTCGGCTTCGGCCCGGCCTGGATCAGCGGGATCACGCCCGCGTTCAGGCCCGGCACCTCACCGGCCTGGTGCATCACCGTGTCCGGGTACTCCGCGCGCAGCTTGAAGATCTCCTTCGCCGCGCTCGCGCCACCGTCGCGCAGGAACTCCGGCCCGCGCTGGAAGTCCTCGACCGCCTTGAGGATCGTGGCGGCCAGCCCGTACTGCATGGTCAGCAGGTACCGGGAGATCCGCGACGTGATCACCCGCGCGGTGTGCCTGGGGTCGATCTCGGCGTGCAGCGACGTGACGATCAGGGAGTTGCGGACGGCGAAGTACTCGTTCCACTTGTCCGCGTCCTTCCAGTCGAAGTCCGCGTGCCACAGCCCGGCGCCGGGCAGGGTGACCGTCGGGAAACCCTTGGCCCGCGCGCGGTAGCCGAACTCGACGTCGTCCCACTGGAAGAACAGCGGCAGCGGCAGCCCGATCTTCGCGACCACCTCGGCCGGGATCAGGCAGGACCACCACGCGTTGTAGTCCGCGTCCACCCGCCGGTCGCCGCGGTTGACCTTGCCGGTCGGCACGCCGTCCTCGTCGACCTCCTCGGCGAGCAGGTCCACGTCGTCCAGCGCGTTCAGGACCACCTTGCCCGGCTTGAGCTGGGCGAAGTCGGCGTACTCGGCTCCGGCGAGCAGCACTGTCGGGTGCAGCAGCCGCAGCATCTGCCCGCCGATGATCGTCGGCTCCGGCGTGCGGTTCGCGAACGCGGTGAGCCGGACCGCGATCTCCGGCTCGCACAGCACGTCGTCGTCCATGACCAGCACGTTCGCGTGCTCGGCGTCGGCGTTGACCCGCCCGGCCTCGGTCACCTCGTACATGCCGCGGCCGAAGCCGCCCGCGCCGCCGAGGTTGGGCTGGCGGATGTAGCGCAGCCGCCCGTCGAGCGCCTTCTCGATGTCCGGGAACGCCGGGCGGGACTCGACCGTGTCGCTGCCCTGGTCTACGACGTAGATCGCGTCGAGGACGTCCAGCGCCTCCTGGTCGCCGCCCAGCGACTGCAGCGTCTTCGTGCAGTCGTCGGCCCGGTTGAACGTGCAGATCACGACCGCGGTGGGGCGCAGCCGGTGCGGCGGCGCGACCGTCCAGCGCAGCCGCTCGACCACGAGGTCGCTCTCACCGGTGGTGAGCTGGACCCACATGAAGCCGCCGTCGACGAACTTGTCGAGCGGCGCGGTGAGCGTGACCGTCTCGCCGTGGGCGTCGGTGACGTCCCGTGCGGCGACGGTGCGGGTCTCGCCCTCGACGTCGGACGCGACGACCGAGATCCGGCCCGAGCCGGACACGGTGACCTCGACGTCCGCCGAGTCCACGACGGTCCAGCGCTGCCAGTAGCTCGCCGGGAAGCGCCCGAAGTAGGTGTCCATGGTGACCTCGGAGCCGGCGTGCACGACCAGCCGCTGCCGCTCCCGGACGGCGTTGCCGTAGGACACCTGCGCGTACAGGTCCTCGGGGCACACCGGGTCGGGGCCGCGGAACAGGCCGCGCTGGGCAACCAGACGGCCGCTCGGCGCGTGCTCGACGAGTCGTTCGTCGCCCTGTGCCGCGGGCTGCGCGGGCGCTGCGTCGCTGGTGATCGGGCTGCTAGCGGGCATTCGAGTTCAGTCCTCCACGGGGCATCGTCTGGGCGGCAGCCTACCTTCGGCGGTATGGCTGATTACCGTTAGGTCACAGTCACGGAAAACAGTGGAGCTCGCGAGTCCCCCTGGATAGGGGACGCGCGAGCTCCACTGGTTTCAAGCGGTGACTACTGGACGGCCACGGAGACCTGGCCACCCGCGGCGATCGCGGTCGCGGTCAGCCCGGCCACCTGCCCCGGCGTGCTGCGCGGGTTCGGACCCGGCACGCCGAGCTGGCCGAACTCGTTGCTGCCCCACGACCAGACCGTGCCGTCGGACTTGCGGGCGAGCACGAACCCGTCGCCGGCCATGACGTCCGAGACGCCGGTCAGGCCCGGCACCTCCTGCGGCGAGGTGGCGACGCAGTTCGGCTGGGTCGGCGTGGAGCACGTGCCGCCCGCGGTGCCGTTGCCGAGCTGGCCCTGGGCGTTCCAGCCCCAGGCCTTGACCTTGCCGTCGGTGGTGACGCCGTAGGTCGTCGACGAGCTGCCGTGCACGATCTTGTCGATCCCGAACAGCGCCGGGACCTCGACCGGCGACACCGCGACACAGTTGGGCCCGGTCGGGTTGGTGTAGCAGGCCGGGCCACCGACGGTGCCGATGCCCAGCTCACCCTCGGCGTTCCAGCCCCACGCGTAGACCGTGCCGTCGGACTTGATCGCGTACGTGGCGTTGAGCGTCGCCTCGATGTCGACGATGGCGGTCAGGCCCGGCACCTGGATCGGCGTCGCCGACCGGCAGCCGGCGCCGACGGGCACCTGGTCGCAACCGGTGCCGTAGGTGCCGTTGCCGAGCGAGCCGGCGTTGGCGCCCCACGCCCACACCGCGCCGGTGCTGTCCAGCGCGTAGCCGGTCGTGTAGCCGCCGACGAGCTCGACCACCTGGACCGAGTCCGTGATGGGCAGCCGGACCGCGTTCGGCCGCGACGTGGTGGCACCGTCACCGATCGAGCCGTCGGTGCCGTCGCCCCACGCGTAGGCGACGTTGTTCACGTTCAGCGCGTAGGTCGTGTAGGCACCGGTCGAGATCTGCGTGATGGCGTCCAGACCCGGCACCTGCGCGGGCATCGCGTTCGACCCGAACTGCTGGCCGTTGCCCAGGCCCATGAGGTCGTTGTTGCCCCAGGACCAGACCTTGCCCGTGCCGTCGAGCGCGTACCCGTCGACGAGGCTCGCGGCCACCGCGGTCGCGGACAGGCCGTCGACCCGGCCCGGCGCGCTCGAGGAGCCACCGGTGGTGCCGACGCCGAGCTGGCCGAAGTAGTTGTCGCCCCACGTGCGCACGCAGGACGCCGCGCACGCCGCCGGGGCGGGCGCGAAGTATCCGGCGATGTCGGCGAGGAAGTCACCGAGCCCGCTGTTGTTGTAGAACGACAGGCCGCGGTCCGTGCCGAGCTGGACCGTGGTCAGGTTCGACGCGATCTGGTGTGCCGTGAGGTTCAGGTTCGACACCGCCGGCATCGCCGAGCCGGCCGGCCAGGTCGTCATGTACGTCGACGTCGTGCCGGCCAGGCCGGTGAAGTTGAAGACGACCGACGACGCCGACGGCGGCAGGTCCGGCGCGAGCGACACGGCGACGGAGGTGCCGCCGGAGACCGGGTTGCCCGGCCGGCTGTCGAACGTGCGGATCGGGGTCAGCTGGTAGAAGGCGTCGCCCTGCGCGGAGTCGTAGTAGCCCGCGAGGTCGGCCAGCAGGTGGGTGTTGCCGGCGTTGTTGTAGATGCTGACGCTGCGGTTCGTGCCGAGCCGCACGGTCACCTGGTTCGGCGTGATCTCACCGGCGACCAGGTTCAGGTTCGACGCGTTCGGCCGGGCCGAGCCGGTCGGCCACGCGGTGACGTAGGTCGAGGCGGTCGGCGTGACACCGGTCAGGTTGAACGTCACCGCGGTGGCGGTGGCCGGCACCCGGCTGGACAGGTCCACCACCCGGGTGGCGCCCGGGCCGACCGGCTGGCCGCCCTTGGTGTTGAGCACCCGGACCGGGGTGACCGAGTTGAACTTCGAGCCGGTGCCCGGCACGTAGTAGCCGGCCAGGTCGGCGAGCAGGTTCGTGTTGCCGGTGTTGTTGTACAGGCTCACGCTGCGGTTCGCGCCGAGGGCGACGGTCACCGCGTTCGGCCGGATCTTGTTGGCGTCGACGTTGAGGCTGGACACGTTCGGCCGGGCCTCACCGGCGGGCCAGGCCGTCACGTAGGTCGCGGAGGTCGTCACCGCGGTCACGTTGAGGATCACCGCGGTCGCGGTGGCAGGCACCTGCGCGGAGAGGTTGACGGTGATCGACCCGCCGGCCGGCACCGGGCGCTTCGGGGCGCCGATGCCGTTGCGGGTGTCGAGCACCCGTACCGGGGAGATCGACGTGTAGCCCGAGCCGCCGGAGGTGGCGGTGGCCGACACGTCTGCGGCGGCGGCCTTCGACTGGACCTGGCCGGTCGCGGCCGCCTTGCGTGCGTCGAGAAGTGACATCGGCCGTGCCGCGGCGCTACGCGCGTCACCCGGCGACGGTTGCGGGGTGGCGGGTGGAGCCCCGACGGCGGACGTGCCCGACCCCGCGGCGAGCACGGCCGCCACCAAGGCGGCCAGTACGACGGCTCTTCCGGATCTCTTCTTGTTCACTTTTTGGCCCCCATCAAGGGTTTTTTGTTGTGTTCCTATCCGTGCAGGTACCGGTGGTCGGTCGCCCGGCCGCCCTGGTAGACGATGTAGCCCTGCTGGAAGTTCTGCCGGCGCCCGCCGGAGACGGCGTACTCGTCGCCGATCGGGAAGCCGAGATAGGACCGTTCCCACCCGAGCAGGCCCCAGCGGTTGCGGATCGCCCCGGTCAGTCCCCACGCGCCGGTGGCCGACGACCAGAACACCGAGCCGCGCTCGAAGTGGTTGAAGCGGCCGCGTTTGTTGCCGGTGTCGGCCTCGTTGGTGGTCGGGTAGCCGAGACCACTGACGCCGCCGAGCGCGGTCCAGCGGTCGCGGATCCCGCCGATCACGTCGTGCGCGCCGTGGGCCGGCGTCCAGTAGATGCTGCCGCGCTCGAACTTGCTGACCCGCCCGTCGGCCGGGCCCGCCTCGTCGGTGACCGGGTAGCCCAGCGCGGACCGCTCGGCGCCCATCGCCTTGTACCGCTTGTAGATCTCGCCGTTCACCATGTGCACGATCTGGCCCGGCGACCAGTACAGCGACTGGTAGCCGTACAGCAGCGTGTACCGGCCCTTGCCGCTGACGACCTCGTCGGTGACCGGCAGCCCGTACCTCAGGTGCCCGCCGAGGGCGAGGTAGCGGTCGAGGATGCCGCCGCGCATGGCGTGCGCACCGCTCGCGGGTGACCAGTACATGCGCCCACCGGTGTAGGTCCGCCAGCGCACCGTGGCGTCGCCCTGCTCGACGTCGGTCGCGCTGCCGAGCATCGCGCGCAGCGCCGCGTCGGTGGCGTAGCGGCGGTCGATCGGCGTGCGGTAGGTGACCGCGATGGTCTGGTCCGCGTCCGGCAGGGTCAGCTGGCGCACCCGGTTCGTGTTGCCGTCGCCCCACTTGTCGAACGTGGCGACGCCGTCGAGCGCCTGGGCCGGGGCGATGATCGTCAGCGGGGTGCCGACGGTGAACAGGCCCGAGGAGGTCTGCTCGTCGCCGATCGTGAAGCCGGCCTCGGCGGTGCTCTGGATCGTGACCCGCCGCTGCTTGGGGTGGACCGTGAACGTCTTCGTGGTCGACGCGCCCCGGCTGTCGGTCGCGATCGCGGTGATCTCGAGCCGGCTGTCGCCGGGGTGGCCCTCGAACGTCAGCCGGAACTGCGGGCCCTGCTGCTGCTCGCCCGGGTGCTGGTGGCAGGTGGCCGCGTCCGCGCAGTGGATGACGACCGCCGCCCAGCGGATCTGGACCGGGCCGTCCTCGGCGTCGGTCGCGGTGGCGTCCGCGGTGACCACGTCGCCGACCGCGAACGTCCGGGCCGGGTCGGGCGCCTGCAGTGTCAGCGCGGGCGCGTGGTTGCCCGGGAAGACGGTCGCCTGCGCGGTGCCGGCCGCGCCCTGTGGATCGGTCGCGGTCAGCGTGACCGCGAAGCTCTCCGTGCCCGCGGCGTAGGCGTGGGTGATGCGGGGACCGTCGGCGGTGGTGCCGTCGCCGAAGGCCCAGTGGTAGGTGGGCACGTCGCCGTTGGGGTCGCGGGTGCTGGTCGCGTCGAAGGTGACCGTGCGGGTGGCCGGGTCGGCGGTGGAGGTGATGACCGCGTTCGGCGGCTCGTTGCCGGGTGCGTAGACGAGCTGGCGCAGCCGGGCGCCGCCGATGTCGGCGAACACGAGGTCCCCGCCGGTCGGCACGGTGGCGAACTTGACCGGGGCGCCGATCTCGGTGCCGAAGCCGTTCTGCTCGGGCGGCGTGGTCAGCTTGCCCTGCGCGTCGTAGGCCATCGAGAACATGTTGTGGTGGACGTAGTCGCCGAAGAAGTAGCGGCCGCGGTACTGCTGCGGGTAGCTGGTTCCGCTGTAGACGACGCCGCCGGTGATGCTGCTGCTGCCGGCGTGCGGATAGGTCCACAGTGGACTGGCAGTTGTCTTGCCGGCGCACTCGGGCAGGTCCTTGAAGCCGGCCATCTGGGTGTTGGCCTCCCAGCACGGCCACCCGTAGTTGTTGCCCGGCGCGATGAGGTCGACCTCTTCCCACTTGCCGGCGCCGACGTCGCCGAGGACGGGGCGGCCGGTGTCGGCCTCGATGCTGAAGCGGAACGGGCTGCGGAAGCCGCTCGCGTAGACCAGGCTGCGGGCCGCGCGCGGGGTGCTCGCGGAGTAGTACGGGTTGGTCGCCACGCCGTCGCCGTTGACCTTGAGGTGCAGCAGCTTGCCGTGCGGGTCGTCGACGTCCTGCGCGCGCAGGGCGAGCGGGTCGACGTTGCGGTAGTCGGCGGCGTCGCCGACGCTCACCCACACGGTGCCGTCGGCCGCGGCGACCACGCCGGTGATGCCGTGCACGGAGAAGTCCGCGGAGGTCTGGAACACGGTCTGCTCGCCGGTCAGCGCGGACGGCTTGCCGTCGCCACCGAGCGCGACCGTCCACCTGCTCAGCCGCAGCACGCCGTTGGCGCCCGAGCCGGGACCGGTGTCCGGCGCGGTCCGCGCGGTGTAGACGGCCCGGCTCGTCGCGTAGTCCGGGGCGACGGCGAGGCCGGTGAGGCCGAGGTCGCCCGCGCCGTTGGTCGGCAGGGCGGCGAGCTGGCGGGGCGCGCCCGCGCGGGGCACCCACATGACCTTGCCGTACTTGCCGGTGACCAGCAGGCTCTCGTCCGGCAGGTAGGCGAAGTCGGTGACCAGGTCGCCCGGGTCGGCACCGTTGGGCGGCAGCAGGCCGGTGGCGATGTCCCGCAGCACGAAGCCCGGCGGCAGGGTCTGCTCGGCGGCCCGGGCGGCGGGCGTCCCCGCGGTGACGGCGAGGCCCAGGAGTGTCACCAGGACGAGCAGTAGCGCGAAGCGTCTACGCAAAGTGATCACTCAACCCCTCGTCCTGGAACTTGGCGACCCTGTGTTCGGACGCTACGGACATGGCATCGCCCATTGGGTGGCCGTGTTTCACAAGAACGGGGTTGGGTTGCGAAAAGGTTAGAAAAGATCTCACGCACAGTTGTCTACAGACACCGACGTGTGGTCACTGTGCGTGCCCGGCACGAGGTGGCCCGGGCGGGCGCCGCACCGCTGCCTAGAATCAGCCGCGCCATGCCGGTGACCGGTGTCGGCGCCGGCTGACGACACGAGGAAAGACGTGCGATGAACTGGATCGACGCCGCGCCGATCGCGCTCGTCACCATCGCCTGGGTGCTGGTGCCCGGGCTGGGGATCAGCTACCTGCTCGGCCTGCGCGGCATCGCGGCCTGGGGGCTCGCGCCCGTCTCGAGCATCGCGCTGATCGCCGCCACCGCGGTACTCGCGGAGAAGCTCGGCATCGACTGGTCGCCCGGCATCGCGCTGATCGTGTGCGCCGCGGCGGCCGTCGTGGTCGGCGGCGTCGCGTTCCTGCTGCGCCGCAAGGCCTTCCTCGCGAGCGCCCCGGACCCGCGACGCCTCACGCTGATCGCGGCGCTCGGCATGCTGCCCGCGCTCGTGCTCGGGCTTGCGACGGTCGTCCAGGCCATCGGCGCGCCGGACCGGCTCTCCCAGACCTACGACGCGGTGTTCCACTACAACGCGCTCGCCTTCATCAACGACTCGCACCAGGCGTCCTCGCTGACCCTGGGCTCGCTCGGCAACCCGGACGTGGCGGGTGTGTTCTACCCGGCCGCCTGGCACGACGTCGCGTCGCTGGTGATGATGTCGACCGGCACCGGCATCCCGCTCGCGGCGAACGCGGTCACCGTGGTCGCCGCGGTCGTGCTGTGGCCGCTGTCCTGCCTGCTGCTGGTCCGCCAGCTGTTCGGCCGCAACGCCGGCGCGCTCGCGATCACCGGCGCGCTCTCCGTCGGGTTCACCGCGTTCCCGTGGGACCTGCTCGGCTTCGGCGTGCTGTGGCCGAACCTGCTCGGCATGGCGTTCGCGCCGGCGTTCCTCGCCGTCGTGCTCACGCTGACCGGCTGGGTGCGCGACGACGCGATCGGCGTCGGGCCGCGGCTGGCTCGCGCTGCTCGTCTGCCTGCTGGCGGCCGGGTTCGCGCATCCGAACGTGCTGTTCTCGGTGGCCGCGCTCGCGGTGTTCCCGGTCGCCGCACGGCTGGCGATGCGGGCCTGGCGGCTGCGCGCGGACGGCAAGCTCGTGCGGGCCGTGGCCGAGGTCTTCGTGTTCCTCGCGTTCCTCGCGGTGGCCTGGTACTGGTCGGCCACGACGCCGGCGTTCGCGAACACCCGCTCGCAGTACTGGGCCCCGTTCGAGACGCCGGCCAACGCGGTCGGCGACGTCGCGCTGAACGCGACCCACAAGCACGAGGCGCTGTGGCTGCTGTCGATCGTGGTGTTCCTCGGGATCTTCGCGGCGCGCCGGATGCCGGCGCTGCGGCTGATCGTCGCGGGCCACCTCGTCACCACGTTCCTGTACGTGCTGACCGCCGCGATCAACCGGCCGGACACGCAGAAGTTCACCGGCTACTGGTACAACGACGCGCACCGCCTCGCGGCCATGCTGCCGATCACCGGCGTGCCGCTCGCGGTCGGCGGCATCCTGTTCCTGGCCGGCAAGGTCCTCGACGGCGTCCGGTACGCCGACGACACCCCGGGCTGGCGGCAGCGGCTCGCCCGCACGCCGGGGATCGCGTCAGCGACCGTGCTCGCGGTCGTGCTCACGCTGCTGCTGGTGGTCGTGACGAAGGGGCTCTACCCCGACGACCGGTACGACCGGGTGGCCATCGGCTACGCACCGCCGGAGCCGGCCGTGCTGGTCACCGACGACATGCGCACGTTCTACGACAAGATCGCGGGCGAGATCCCGGCGGACTCGGTCGTCGCCGGCAACCCGTTCGAGGGCAGCTCGATGCTGTGGGCGCTCGAGGACCGCAGGGTGCTGTTCCCGCACTTCCGCGGCACGTACACGCCGGAGCAGGACACGATCGCCCGGCACCTCGACGACCTGACCCGCGACCCGGCGGTGTGCGAGGCGGTCGACCGACCTGCACGTCGACTACCTGCTGATCGGCGGCGTCACGTTCCGCACCAGCGACGCGAAGTGGAACTACTACGCGGGCCTGCGCGACCCGGCCGGCGCGACCGGCTTCGAGCTCGTCGACTCGTCCGGGCCGAGCAAGCTCTACAAGATCACCGGCTGCACGGACACGAACCAGCCCGCGGGGTGAGCGCTCAGGCGCGGCCGAACACGTGCCGCGCGAGCGCGCCGACCCCGGCCCGCTGCCGGACCGCCTGCGGCAGCATCGTCAGCGCGAAGATCCGGGACGACAAGTGCCGGCGGGCCACCCGCGCCGCCTTCGGCCACCCGTGCGCGGCCATCCGGGCGGCGGTGTCGGCGAAGAACTCGCCGGCCTCGGTGAAGCGGGACCCGTCGAACGCGGTCGCCGACGACTCGCTCGCGTCGTGGCGGCGGTACTCGAAGCACAGGGTGTCGTCGACCACGAGCTTCTCGCCGCCGACCACGAGCTCCATCAGCAGCGCGAGGTCCTGGATCACCTTCAGCTCCGGCCGGAACCGGACCGCGGCGAGCGCCTCGGCCCGCCAGGCCAGCGACGGGAAGTACAGCCAGTCGCCGCGCAGCAGGCTGACCGCGAGCTCCTCGCCGGCCAGCGTCAGCCGCCCGTCGACCTTGGGCGCGTAGACCCGGCGCTTGGCCTCGTCGACCAGGGTCCGCACCGGTTGGCCGTCGCTGCCGATGACGCGCACGCCCGGCTGGATGATGCCGGCGTCCGGGTGGGCGGCGTACACGTCGAGGACGGTGCCGACGTAGTTCGGCAGCATCCGGTCGTCGCAGCCCAGCAGCACGGCGAGGTCGAGCTCGACCAGCTCGAGGCAGCGGTTGAAGTTTCCGGTCAGGCCGAGGTTCTCCGGGTTGCGCAGGTAGCGCACGCGTTCGTCGCCGAGCGAGTCGAACCAGGCGGGCACCTCGTCGGGGCCGCCGGTGACCGGACGGTCGTCGATCACGGTCAGCCGCCAGCGCTTGTCGTCCTGGGCGAGCACGCTCTCCACGGCCTCGCGCATGAGCGCGACGTCGCCGTAGTACGGCATGAGGATGTCGAGCGTGGTCACCTAATTACTCCGCCTTCTGCCGCTTCTGCTCGGCCACGTCCAGCTGCAGGATCGCGAGGTCCTCGGCGAGCTTGCGGGTCTCGTTCTCCAGCCGGGACACCTCCCACGACAGGTGCAGCACCACGCCGACGAGGAACAGGATGCCGATGAAGAACATGAGGTTCGTCGGCACGGCGACGCCGAGCCCGCTCGCGAGCCCGGTGAGCAGCCCCGGGAACACGGTGAAGACGAGCAGGACGATGCCGACCACGAGCCACAGCACGGCGTACTTCTCGCCGAGCTGGCGGCGGCGCAGCAGCTCGACGATGCCCGCGAGGACGAGCAGGCTGCCGACCAGGGCGACCAGGTAGGTACTACTCACGGGAGATGCCTTCCTTGACGGGGCTCACCGACTCCGGCTCGGTCGCCGCGGAGACGTCCCAGCGGCGGATCAGCGCGAGCAACAGGGCGAAGCCGGCGCGGAAGAGGTAGATCATCGACTTGATGGGCCGGTGGCTGGGCGCGCCGCCGCGCCGCGGCCGCATGCGGGCCGGGACCTGCGTGACCACGCAGCCCGCGCGCACCGCGATGACCAGCGACTCGACGGTGTCGCCCAGGTACTCGACCGGGTAGTGCTCGGCGAACACCGGCAGTGCCCGCCCGCCGGTGGCCTTGAAGCCGGACGTGGCGTCGGTGAGCTTGGTCTTCGTCAGCCGCGACAGCACCTTCGACAGCACGACCATGGCCCACTTGCGGGGCCCGCGCACCTTGTACTCGTCGTCGCGGTCGGAGAACCGGGCACCGATGACGACGTCGGCGGCGGCTAGGCCGGCCAGCAGCGTGGGCACCTCGGCCGGGTCGTGCTGGCCGTCCGCGTCGACCTGGACCGCGGCGTCGTGGCCGTGCCGCACGGCGTAGCGGAAGCCGGCCCGCATCGCGCCGCCGACGCCGAGGTTGAACGGCAGCTCCAGCACGAGCGCGCCGGCCTCGCGGGCGACGTGCACGGTGCGGTCGGTGGACCCGTCGCTGACCACGAGCACGGGGATGTCCGGTGTCGCCGCGCGGATCTCGCGGACGGTGTCGCCCACCGTCTGCTCCTCGTTCCACGCGGGAACCACGATCAGGGGCCGGAGGGGCTGCACCTTGCTCGACACGAGGGCCAAGACTAGCCGGGCGTCGACGCCACGCCGGAGCCGCCGCCGACCAGGCCGGCAGCCGGCGCGGGGGTGGGCGCGGTCCGGGCGTCGAGCGCGCGGTACAGCGCGGTCAGCATCACGGTCACCACGAGCGCCGCACCGGCGAGCTGCGCGATCACCCCGGCGCGGATCGGGTCACCGGGCAGGCTGAGCAGCGCGACGAGCACGACCGTGCCGGTCAGCCAGGCGATGGTGACGAGCTTGTGGCGGCCCAGCGCGATCAGGCCGGGCTGGAGCACCTGGGCGACCATCAGGCCGATCGTGCTGACGCCGAGCAGCCCCACGACCGTGCCGGACAGCCGCACCTCGGCGCCGAAGAGCACCTGCACGGCCCACGGCCCGACGAGGAACGACGCGAGCACGCCGGGGATCCCGATCGCGGCGACGGCCAGCAGGATCAGCCGCAGCTTCGCCCGCACGTCGCCGAGCGCGCCGCGGGTGGCCGCGCGGGTCAGCGAGGGCAGCAGCATCGCCTGCACCGGGGCGAACAGGAACAGCGGGATGCGGGCGAGCACGAACGCCGAGGCGAACGCGGCCGCGGTGGCGGCGTCGTCGCCGAGCCGGGGCGTCACCACGATCGGCGCCACGTTCATCACGACGAGCATCAGCACGGTGCCGCCGACGAGGAACGACAGCTGGCGGCCCATCCGGCCGACGGTCACGGGCTCGCCGTCCGGCGCGACGTCCACCTCGACGCGCTCGACCGGCCGGCGCAGCCACGGCAGCCCGGCCAGCGCGCCGATGCCGGACCCGGCGGCGAAGAACAGCGCGTACCCGACCGCGTTCGGCACCCCGCTGACCGCGATCACGATGCACGGCAGGATCCGGGCGAGGCCCTCGGCGGCCAGCGTGGCCGCGTAGCCGGTGAACCGCTGCCGGCCGCCGAGCAGCCCGCGCATCACGTACACCGCGGCGGAGGTGGCGACGCTGAGCAGCACGGCGACGAACAGGCCCCACTGGCCGGCGAGCGCCTTGCCGGTCAGGATCGGGGAGATCGCCACGAGGATGACGAGGACGGCGGCGAGCAGGCCGCCGGCGAGCAGCCAGGCGTTGCGGGTGACGTGCCCGACCCCGCGCCCGGCGGCGAGCTCGGAGCTGACCGAGCGGCTGGTCTCCTGCTCCAGCGCGGAGAACAGGCCGGGCCCGATGATGTTGACCATGAGGTAGAGGCTGGCCACCGCGGCCGCGTCGGCGGGGGGCAGCGTGTGCCCGGCCAGCGCCACGAACGCCGTAGCCGGCCGCCCCGACGAGCGCGAGGCCGCCGCCCATGTAGAGCGCCGGGCCGAATCGTTGTCGCACACTCGCCACCCGGTCACCGTAGGCGTGGCCGGCCCGGATCCCCGGCAGCCCGGCCGGACCCGCGGTATCAACCGTACGTAACGATCGGCGCGGTTTCGGTCCACAGGCAGTAAGGTCTGCGCCCGTGCGACATGTTGCGGTGGTGGGTGGCGGGATCCTCGGACTGGCCGTGGCGCGGGAGCTGACCGCGCGCGGCGACCGGGTGACGGTGCTCGAGAAGGAGGACCACTGGGCCGGGCACCAGACCGGGCACAACTCCAACGTCGTGCACGCCGGGCTGTACTACCAGCCGGGCTCGTTCAAGGCGCGGATGTCGGTCGCCGGCAATCGGTCCATTGTGGACTTCGCGCGCGAGCACGGGGTGCCGGTCGAGGTGTGCGGCAAGCTCGTGGTCGCCACGACCGACGCCGAGCTGCCCGGCCTGCACGCGCTGGCCGAGCGCGCCGAGGCGAACGGCGTGCCGGCCAAGCTGATCTCCCCGGCCGAGGCGCACGCGTACGAGCCCGAGGTCGCCTGCGTCGGGGCGCTGCGCGTGGAGTCGACGGGCATCATCGACTTCGGCGGCATCTGCCAGGCGCTCGTCGGCTCGCTGTCGCGGCGCCGACCTGCGGCTCCGCACGCCCGCGCTGGGCATCCGCCCCGGCCGCCACGGCGGCGTCGAGATCGCGACCGGGACGGACATCGTGCGGGCCGACGCGCTGGTCAACTGCGCGGGCCTGCACAGCGACCGGGTCGCGCGGCTGGCCGGGCTCACCCCGCGAGCGCGGATCGTGCCGTTCCGCGGCGAGTACTTCACGCTGCGGCCGGAGTCGGCGCACCTGGTGCGCGGCCTGATCTACCCGGTGCCGGACCCGACGCTGCCGTTCCTGGGCGTGCACCTGACCCGCATGCTCGACGGCAGCGTCCACGCCGGACCGAACGCGGTGCTGGCGCTGCGCCGGGAGGGCTACCGCTGGCGCGACGTGTCGTCCGCGGACCTGGCGGAGACGCTGCGCTTCCCCGGCCTGTGGCGGCTGGCCCGCCGCTACCCGCGCACGGCGGTCGACGAGGTCGCGCGCTCGCTGTCGCGGCGGCGGTTCGCGCGCAGCCTGGCGCGCCTGGTGCCGGCCATCGGCCGCGAGGACCTGGTGCGCGCGCACGCCGGCGTCCGCGCGCAGGCCCTGCTGCCGGACGGCACGATGGTGCAGGACTTCCTCATCGAGACGGCGCCGAACCAGGTGCACGTGCTCAACGCCCCCTCCCCCGCGGCGACGTCGTGCCTGGAGATCGCCAAGTACGTCGCGGACCAGGTCGCCTGACTTGTCCACACCCGGCCAGCTTGTCCACAGAACCCGCTGACCAGCACTTTCCGTCAGCGGGTACCGATAGACTGGCGTCGAGGGGGTGCCCCCGGAGAGGGTGGGGGCCGCGGATCACGGGGCCGACGATCGACCCCCGTGCGCGCCGGGGAGGCGGAGCTGCCGGGCGGCTGGCGCGTTGGGCGGGCGGGTCAGAGGTCGGCGAGGCGGGAGCGCAGGTGGTCGGCCTGCGGGCCGTTGAGGTCCAGGGCGAGCGCCCGTTCGTAGGCCGCCCGGGCCTCGTCGCGGCGGCCGGTCCGGCGCAGCAGCTCCGCGCGGGTCGCGTGCCACCACGGGTACTCGCCGAGCCCGGCGATCGCGTCGACCAGCGGCAGGGCCGCGTCGGCGCCGTCCAGCTCGGCCAGCGCCACCGCGCGGTTCAGCCGGGTCACCGGGGTGTCGGCCACCGTCAGCAGCACGTCGTACCAGGAGACGACCGCGGCCCAGTTCGTCTCCGCGTAGCTCGGCGCCAGCGCGTGGCACGCGGCGATCGCGGCCTGCAGCACGTACGGGTCCGGCCGGTCGGGCGTGCGGCGCAGCGCACGGCCGACCAGCTCGACACCCTCCTTGATCGACGACGCGTGCCAGCGGGCGCGGTCCTGGTCCGCGAGCAGGACCGGCCGGCCCGCCGTGTCGAGGCGGGCCGCGCGCCGCGAGTCGTGCAGCAACAGCAGGGCCAGCAGCCCGAGGACGGTCGGCTCGTCCGGCATCAGGTCGGCGAGCATCCTGGCCAGCCGCAGCGCCTCCGCGGTGAGCGCCACCCGCACCAGCGCCTCGCCGGACCCGGCCGCGTAACCCTCGTTGAAGATCAGGTACACGGTCGCCGCCACGCTCGCGAGCCGCGCCGGCAGCTCGTCGTCCCCGGGCACCCGGTACGGGATCCGCGCCTGGGCGATCTTCTGCTTGGCCCGGGTCAGCCGCTTCGCCATCGTCGCCTCGGGCACCAGCAGCGCGCGGGCCACCTCCGCGGTCGACAGCCCGCCGAGCGTCCGCAGCGCGAGCGCGACCTGCGCCTCGACCGCCAGCGTGGGGTGGCAGCAGGTGAACACGAGCCGCAGCAGGTCCTCCCGCGCGGGCTCGGCTTCGGTGATCATCGACTCCGCCTCCTTGCCCACGCGCCGGGCCTCGCGGCGCAGGATGTCGATCGCCCGGCGCTTCGCGGTGACGAGCAGCCAGCCGCGCGGGTTGTCCGGTACGCCATCCGCAGGCCAGGTCCGCAGCGCGCGCTCGACCGCGTCCTGCGTGGCGTCCTCGGCGAGGTCGACGCTGCCGGTGACGCGGATCAGCGTGGCCAGCACCCGGGTGCCCTCGTCCCGGACCAGCCGCGCGACCGCGTCCCCGGCCGCACTCGTCATCGGCCGGTCATCCGCCGAAGTCGATGATCGGGCGGACCTCGACCGCGCCGTTCCACGCGGCGGGCAGCTTCGCGGCGGTCGCCACGGCCTCGTCGAGGTCGGCGCAGTCCAGCAGGTAGAAGCCGGTCAGCGCCTCCTTGGTCTCGACGTACGGCCCGTCGCTGGTCAGCACGTCGCCGCCCTTGCCGCCGGACACGCGGACCGTGGTCGCGGTGGCCGTGGGGTAGAGGGCCTTGCCGCCCTGGACGACCGTGCCGGCGGCGGCGAGGAACTCGCGGTACTCGGCGAGCTCGGCCGCCTGCTCGGGCTGCGACCAGTCGACGTCGGCGGTGTAGGTGAGGGCGATGTAGCTGGGCATGGGTGCTCCTGTGGGTCCGGCCGGCGCCTGTCCGCCGACATCCACGATAAGGACGAACGGCGACCGGCCGGGATGGACACCTCAGCCGGAGATCGTGTCGACGACCGCGGCCCGCCGCCGGTTGCCGGCCCACCCGACGGCCAGCGCGGCCACGCCGAACGCGACCGCGATGCCCACCGACATCGTGATCACGTGCGGGTAGCCGCGCGGTCGCGGGTCGACGAACGGGTACGGATACCAGTCCACGACGGACCCGCGGACCAGCGTGTAGACCAGGTAGGCCGCCGGGAACACCAGCCACCACAAGGAGCGCACGACCGGGAAGCCGCGGCGCGGCGGCACCAGCAGCCAGTCGACCACGAGCACGACCGGCATCACGTGGTGCAGCAGCGAGTTCGCCCACGGCTCCAGCAGCCCGAGGTCCAAACCGGACAGCAGCAGCGCGAACACGAGCCCGGTCATCCCGAGGTAGAGCGCCGCCGCGCCGCGCAGCAGGTCCGGCACCGGGCGGACGACGCCGGCCAGCAGCACCACCGCGCCGAACACGTTGCTCAGCACCGTGAAGTAGCTCAACAGGTTCGGCAGCGACGGCACCCGCGTGGCCAGGTATCCCACCGTGGCGAGCGTTGCCAGCCCGAACACCAGCCGGTACCCGGCCACGAGGTGACGCACCAGGTCAACGTAAGGCCTGCTCGCGCACCCCGCCTCCCGGCGGGCGAGCGGTCAGCCGGGCGTCAGCACGTCCCGGCCGACGAACGGGCGCAGCGCCTCGGGCACCCGCACGGAGCCGTCCGGCTGCTGGTGGTTCTCCAGGATCGCGACCAGCCAGCGCGTGGTGGCGAGCGTGCCGTTGAGGGTGGCGGCGGTCTGCGGACGGTTGTTCTCGTCGCGGTAGCGGACCGACAGGCGGCGCGCCTGGAACGTCGTGCAGTTCGAGGTCGAGGTCAGCTCGCGGTAGCGGCCCTGCGTCGGCACCCAGGCCTCGCAGTCGAACTTGCGGGCCGCGCTGCTGCCGAGGTCGCCGCCGGCCACGTCGATCACCCGGTAGGGCACCTCGATCTTGGCGAGCATCTCCTCCTCCCAGGCCAGCAGGTTCGCGTGCTCGGCGTCGGCGTCCTCGGGCCGGCAGTAGACGAACATCTCGACCTTGTCGAACTGGTGCACGCGGATGATGCCGCGGGTGTCCTTGCCGTAGGAGCCCGCCTCGCGGCGGAAGCAGGACGACCAGCCGGCGTAGCGGCGCGGGCCCGCGGACAGGTCGAGGATCTCGTCGGCGTGGTATCCGGCGAGCGGTACCTCGGACGTGCCGACGAGGTAGAGGTCGTCCTCCTCGAGGTGGTACACCTCGCCCGCGTGCGCGCCGAGGTAGCCGGTGCCGGCCATGATCTCCGGCCGGACCAGCACCGGCGGGATCATCAGCGTGAAGCCGTTGGCCGTGGCCTGCGCGGCGGCCAGGTTGAGCAGCGCGAGCTGCAACTGCGCGCCGACGCCGGTGAGGAAGTAGAACCGGGCGCCGGAGACCTTCGCGCCGCGCTCGGTGTCCAGCGCGCCGAGCTTCGTGCCGAGGTCGAGGTGGTCGGCCGGCTCGAAGTCGAACTCCGGCGGCGTGCCGACCTCCTTGAGCACCACGTAGTCGTCCTCGCCGCCGGCCGGGACGTCGGTGTGCACGAGGTTCGGCACCAGGGCGTGCAGCTCGGCGAGCTCGGCCTCGGCCTTCGACTGGTCCGCCTCCGCGGCGCGAACCTCGGCGGCGAGCTCCTTGCCGCGGGTGAGCAGCGCGTCCCGCTCCTCGCCGCGGGCGCGGCCGACCTGCTTGCCGAGCTGCTTCTGCTCGGCCCGCATCGCGTCGGCCCGCGCGACGACGGACCGGCGGCGCTCGTCGGCGGAGCGGAGGGCGTCGACCACCGCCTCGTCCTCGCCGCGGGTGCGCTGGGATGTGCGCACCGCTTCCGGATCATCACGCAGCGTCTTCAAGTCGATCACCGCGTGAGCGTATCCGGCTTGCCGGTCCGTGCAGCAATGCGATTCGACCCATGCACACCCGGTCCGCGCTGGCATCATGGAGCCCAACATGAACAGCAGGTCTGGACGAGTCGGGTGGATGGGCTCCCGGGGGAGCACCATGCGGACACGGTTGATCATGGCGGGTGCCTTCATCGGGGCCCTCGCCGTGTTGAGCATGAGCGTGCTCTTTTCCTGGCCCGTGTCGGTCAGCGGCTCGGCGGACACGGCCGCGGACGAGGCGGCGAAGGCGTTCGACTCGCCGAGCGGGACGTGCCTCGACTGGCCGCACAACGCGCCACAGAACATGCGGCGGGTGCCGTGTGACCGGGCCCACACGTTCGAGGTGGCGTCGAACGTGGAGATCGGCGGGGACTACGGGGCGAACTCGCCGCCGCCCCCCGAGCAGGACTGGCAGCAGATCGTCACCGACCGGTGCACCAAGGTCGGCGAGCAGTACCTCGGCCGGACGCTGGACCCGTACGGGAAGTTCACGGTCGGCGCGCTGAAGCCGACGTCGGACCAGTGGCGCAACGGCGACCGCAAGCTGCGGTGCGGCCTGCAGCGGGTGTCGCCGTCAGGCAAACGTCTGCTGTCCACCAAGGGCGCGGCCGCGGACCAGGACCAGTCGAACGTCCACGAGCCGGGCACCTGCTTCGCGCTGGTCGACGACGCGGTCGGCGACCCGGTGGACTGCGGTGGGGCGCACGCGTACGAGGTCGTCGGGATCGTGGACCTGAGCGAGTCGTTCGACGCGAAGACGTACCCGCCGGAGGCGACGCAGCTGAACAAGCTGGTCGACCTGTGTCCGCTGGCGGCGAAGAAGTACACCGGCAACGCGGACCTGAAGAAGCTGCAGCTGTCGCTGTACCCGGACACGCTGAAGAAGGAGAGCTGGGCGGCCGGCTCGTACCAGGTGAACTGCAAGGTCGGCGCCCGCGAGGCGAACGGCAAGCTGCGTGCGGTGCGCGGCAGCGTGCAGGCCAAGCCGCCGTCGAGCGGCAAGACGAGCTCGCCCGCGCCGAAGCCCGGCGGGTGACCGCTTGCCGGTGGCGATGAGTCGTCGTCGCTTCGAGGAACTGGTGGGCGACGCACTCGACCTGATCCCCGACGAGTTCGCGGCGGCGATGGACAACGTGGTGATCCTGGTCGAGGACCGTGACCTGGCGAACCCGACGCTGCTCGGCCTGTACCACGGGGTGGCGCTGACGGAGCGGACGTCGCACTACGGCGGGGTGCTGCCGGACCGGATCACCATCTACCGCGAGGCGATCCTCGACATCTGCCGTGACGAGGACGACGTGGTGGAGGAGGTCGCGGTCACCGTCGTGCACGAGATCGCCCACCACTTCGGCATCGACGACGACCGGCTGCACGAGCTGGGCTGGGGCTAGCTCGGAGCTTTGCGGCCCACGAGGTGGAAGATCCGGCTGAGCCGGCGGTAGGGGTCTCGCCGGCCGGCCTCGAGCTCGACTCGTGCCGCCGCGGCCAGCTGCGCCGAGTCGCCCGGGTCCAACGCGGCGCCGCTCATGTCGAACCAGTCGACGAACAGCCACACGCCGTACCAGTCCAGCGGCGCCACGCCGCGCTGGCGCAGGAGCTCGCCGAGCTCCTCGACGGTGTCGGCCCGCGTCGGCAGTCCGAGCACCCCGATCTCGGTCCGCGCGTCGAACGCCGCCAGCGCGTCGTCCCACCGCCGTTCCAGGGCGGGGCGCACCGCCGCCGCGTCGGCGTTGCCCGCCATGATCGAGACGATGCCGTCGTCAGCGGCGCACCGGCACAGCTGGTCGATCACCGGCTCCGGCCGCTCGAGATACCCGAGCACGCCATGGCACAGCACCGCGCCGAAGCGCTGCCCACGCACCGCCTCCTCGGCGTTCGCCCCGTCGGCCTCCACGAGCGTCACCCGCTCGCGGGCCTCACCGGGCAGCCGCTCGAGTCGTTGCCGGGCCTTGTCCAGCATCGCCGCCGACGGGTCGAGCAACGTCACGTCGTAACCGGCCTGGGCCAGCGGGAACGACTGGTGGCCCGCGCCGCCGCCGACGTCGAGCACGGTCGCCGGCGGCGCCGGCAGGTGTTCCAGCAGCTGCTGGTGAATGACGTAGGTGCGCACGCGCCCCTTGACCGAGGCATAGGCCCCGTCGGCGAATTGGTCGGCCAGATCGGCCCAGGTGTCATCGAGCACCCCACCACCATACAAGTTAGTAGTTAGTAACTAGTAACCTGTGTGCCGTGGCTGCACGGATGAGCGGACCGGAACGGCGATCCCAGGTACTGGCGATCGCCGCGGGTGAGTTCGCGAACCATGGACTGCACGGGGCGTCGGTCGAGGCCATCGCGCACGAGGCGGGCATCACGCAGGCCTACGTGTTCCGGATGTTCAGGACCAAGAAGGCGCTGTTCCTGGAGCTGGTCGACGCCGCGTTCGACCGTTTCAGCGACGGCATGTCACGGGCCGCGGAGGGTGCCCGAGGCCTTGACGCACTGGCGTCGATGGGCGCGCAGTACTACGAGTCGCTGGCGGACCGCACCACTCTCATGTTGCAGCTACAAGGCTTCGCCGCCTGCGGCGACCACGAGGTCCGCGACCTGGTGCGGGCGCGAGTCGCCCGCATGTGGGACACGGTCGCGGACACGACAGGCCTCGACCCGGTGACGGTGAAGTCGTTTCTCGCCTTCGGCATGCTTCTCAACAACGCAGCCGCCCTGGACGTCGACGACCTGGACGAACCGTGGGCCAAAGGGGTACGCACCCGCATCCAGCCAGGCCTCTTCGAACACATCACAACCAACACCAACCGATGACCTCGGCCGCTCCAGGCAGGACGCCTTCTATCGCCTGATCGACCTCTCCGTTGAAGGCCGTCGCCCGCTCGTGCAGCGCTGCGACCGGTCGAGCGTCAGAACCGGCCCGGCCGCACACGACGCTTCGGTGTCGAACCGGGCCAGGCACGAAGCAGACCAGCCGCTGATTGCCGCCGCGGAGACGGGCCGCCGGTGTCGCCAGTGCCCGGCGGTAGCGCACGGTCTTGCCTGCGACGTAGCGGACACAGTGGGGTCAGGCGGCCTCGACGGGAGCCGCCGCGCGTGGGAGTTGCCGTCTCCGAGGTGATCGGGCCCTGCGCTTGGGACGGGTCGACAGCTCATGCGGACAGGTGATCGGTTGCGGAGCCGGTGTCGGCTCCGCAACCGATTGCGCGTGCATCCGGCCCCACGTTCGTACGCCTGACAAACGTCGGGGTCTGCCGCAGCGGTGGGCGACGCTCGGCCTGCTACCGCTCGGGCCGGGCGTCGCTCGTAGCGGCTAGCGCTTCCAGAAGGGGCGGCGGGAGCGGGTCGTGGATTGGGTTGTCAGTGACTCCAGGGTGGTGAGGGTTCGTTGCCAGCGGGCTTCTGCTTCGGTGGCGTTCGTGGTGGGGGTGGCCAGCTGGGTGGACAGGATGGCCAGGGTTTCGCGGGCGGTCTTGGGTTCGTTGGTGGCTCGCCAGCTCTGCATGTGGAGTTGGATCTGGTCGGCGAGTGCGGTCAGCAGTGCCGCTCGGGTCCAGATGTCGGCGGTGGACGACGCCCGCAGGGCCTTCAGCTGATCCGCCACGAAGGTGGCCAGTGTTGTCGAAGGTGGTGGGACCACCGGCGGTGTCGCGGCGTCCGCTGCCCGCTCGACCGCGGGGGGTTGGGCCAGCGACTCCAGGGTGATGCCGTCGAAGTCGGGGGCCGGCTTGGCGGCAGGCATCACACCCGGTGCACCCGGCGCCGGAGGCGGAACCGGGGGCATGCCGTGACCGCCCTGGGGGCCACCGAAGGCGGTCATCCGGTTGCGGGCGTCGTTGCGGCCGAAGGCGGCCGGGGCCGAACCGTAGGTCGGCATGCTGCGGGCCATGGCCGCCACGGGAGCGAAGCCGCCCGCCATGGGAGCGGCGGCCGGGGGCTCCCAGCCACTCGGCAGGTCGACGGGCTGGGTCACCCGGTGCACCTTGCCGCCCTCGTTGACCACTCGCTGGTCCACGGCGACGTACGCGGTGAAGCGGCACAGCACGCCGTACTTCAGCGACGTGTCGACGATCTGCTTCTCCAGGCCACTCTGGTCGCCCGTGGTCACGACATACCTGTCCTCCAGGTCGCGGACCCGCGCCCTGGCCCACAACGCGCCCAGGCTCGGGTTGTCGCTCGGGCTCGCCGACACGGTCGACTGCCACTCGCCGTCGCTGGTGACGGCGACGGCGCCCGCCGCCGCGCCCGTGAAGCGGCCGGTGATCACGACCGGGGCACCGGTGAAGAGGTCCGGCAGCGGGGTCGGGGTCATCGTGTCCGCGTCCACCTGAAGGCCCGCCTGCCGCACCCGCAGGCCCGTGACCACCGGCGCGCCGATGCGGCGGTGGATGTGCTGCATCGCCTCGTCGAGCCGGTCCTCGGACTCCACCAGTTCGAAGCGCCCCGACGAGCCGGCCAGGCGTTGCAGGAACGCCTCGTTGACCGCGCGGTCGATGCCGACCGTGTGCACGCGGATGCCGGTGAGGCCCGGGGACAGCTGGCGCAGCACATCGTCCTCGTTGCCGATCTGGCCATCCGTCACCAGGACCACCACGCGATCGCGCTCGGCGGTCTCGCTCAGCAGGTCGGCGGCGCGGCGCAGCGGCACGAGCATCTCCGTGCCACCGCGAGCGTCCAGACCGGACAGGAACTCGACCGCCCGGAACCTGTTGCGGTCGTTGGCCTCCGCCAGACCCGCCGGCAACGACGACGGGGTGTCGACCTGGTGGTCGAAGGCGAGCACCGCGAAGCGGTCGGCGCCGCCGAGCGTGTCGACGATGCGGGCGGCGGCACGCCGGGCGGCGATCATCTTCCAGCCGCCCATCGAGCCGGACCTGTCGAGTACCAGTACGACGTCGCGACCACGGGTCGGCGCGTCGGTCACCGGCGGCAGCACCGTCAGCGCGAACGTGCCGCCGCCGTCGTCGTCGCCGTCGTCGCCGTCGGGCAGCACGGCGAGCGACGTGCCGATCGCCTCGCTGCCGTATCGCAGGCGCAGGATGAAGTCGCGGTCTGCCCGCTCCCCCGGGTTGAGCCGCACCCGCGTTCCGGTCGGGGCGTCCTCCGTGGCCGTGGCGTGCAGGCTCGACGAGATCCCGCTCAGTGGCAGCGTGCCCGGGTCGATGTCCACCGCCACGGACAGCCGCACCGGGTTCGGGAAGCCAGGCAGCAGTACCGGCGGGCTGATCCGCGACGCGTCCGGCACCTGGGTGGTGTCCGGCGCGACACCGTCGCCTACCTGGCCGTCGGCCAGCGGCTCGCCGGGGATGTAGCGCGGCGCGACCACCAGCGGGAACCGGAACGTGGCCTCGCCGTCCTCATAGGACAGTGCGCCGGCCAGCGTCAGGTGCACGCTGACGCGCTCGCCCGGCATGATGTTGCCGACCCGCATGGTGAACACGCCGGGCCGCTCCTCCTCCGCGATCGACGCGCGCTTGCCCTCGTCGATCGCCTGGTCGTAGTCGGCGCGCGCCTCGGAACGCTCCTTGAGCAGGCCCTCGACCACCCGGCCGTCGGCCTCCATGCGCAGCGCCGTGACGGCGGCGCGTGGGGGCAGCGGGAAGATGTACGTGGCCTCCAGCGGCTCGTCGTGCGGGTTCCGGAAGCCCTGGGTGAGCTGGATGCTCGACGCGAGGCCGGTGATCGCGGCCTGGACGTCGATCAGCTCGAGTGGCAGGTTCCCCCGCTCGGTCTGCAGGCAGCCCACCCCGTCGTCCTCGGTCGGCCGACCGGGCGCCTCGGGCAGGTCAATGACGTCGACGTTGATGCTCATCGGCTTTCCTCTCGTCGGGTCGGCGCCAGGCCCATCCGGCCGAGCAGCTCGAGCAGTGGTGCGGCGGCCGACTCGATGGCGGCGAGCTCATCGGCGTCGGGCGCGTGGGTGGCGGCATTCAGCAGGACGGTGACACTGTCACCGAGGCGGACACCGTGGACGGTCATCGCGACACTGTCGTTGACAGTGTCGCCCGCGCTGTCAGAAACACTGTCGGGCTCGGCCACCGGTCGGCCGTGGGCGGTGGCCTTCCAGAAACCGTCGTCGACCACGACCTTCGCGCGGGGCCACACGATGTCGACGGGCGGAAGGTCCGCCAGCTTCGTGAGCTGCCGGTCGGTGGCGCCGACCAGGAGCTTCTGGATCTCCGCGAGCGTGCGGCCCGCGGACTGCAGCTTCTTCACCGCGGCGAGTTGCAGCAGGTGGCGGCGCCCGTACAGGGCGGTGCGTCCACGTGTCGCCGCCGGCCGGTCCACCAGACCGATCGTGGTGTACCAGCGGATCGTGCGACCGTTGGGCAGCTCCCGCACCCGGCCGTTGTGCTGGCCCTCGTAGTTGTCCGCCAGCAGTGCGGCCACCTGGTCCGGGAGCTGCTCGATCGTCCACAGCTCGTCGTTCATACTGCAATATTGACAGTTTTCGATGACACTGTCAATATTGCAGTATGTCAGCCCTTGACGCAGACGACCTGCTTCAGCTTCGCGACGATCTCCACCAGGTCGTCCTGGTCCCGGATGACCTCGTCGATGTCCTTGTAGGCACCCGGGATCTCGTCCACCACCCCGGAGTCCTTGCGGCACTCCACGCCCGCGGTCTGCTCGACGAGATCCGCATCGGTGAACCGCTTGCGTGCCTTGTTCCGCGACATCCGCCGCCCCGCGCCGTGCGAGGCCGACTCGAACGAGTCGGCGTTGCCGAGCCCTCGCACGATGTAGGAACCGGTGCCCATGGATCCCGGGATGATGCCGAGGTCACCGCGGCCGGCCCGGATTGCGCCCTTGCGGGTCACCAGCACGTCCTCGCCGAAATGGGTCTCCTCGGCCACGTAGTTGTGGTGACAGCTGATCGGTTCCTCGAACCTTGTCCGCGGGAACTGCGTGCGCAGCACGTCGCAGACCAGCCGCATCATCACCGCGCGGTTGCGCCGCGCGTAGTCCTGCGCCCAGTAGAGGTCGTGCCGGTACGCGGCCATCTGCGGGGTGTGCGCCAGGAAGACGGCGAGGTCCGGGTCGGGCAGCGACCGGTTGTGGGCGAGGCCGTGGGCCACCTCGATGTGGTGCTGGGCGAGGAGGTTGCCGATACCGCGCGAGCCGGAGTGCAGCATCACCCAGACCCGCTTGTCGGTGTCCAGGCAGATCTCGATGAAGTGGTTGCCGCCGCCGAGCGTGCCCATCTGGTGCAGCGCCTTGGCCGCGTTCGCCTTCACCGCCGGAGTCAGGTCCTCGAACCGCCGCCAGAACGCGTCCCAGTCCCCCGCGTCGCGCGCCGTGAACGCGGTCGCCTTGTGCCGCGCGAACCCGACGGGCACCGCACGCTCCACAGTGGACCGAAGCCGGCCGAGATGGGCGGGCAGGTCCTCGGCGCGCAGCGAGGTGCGGACCGCGGTCATGCCGCAGCCGATGTCCACGCCGACCGCGGCCGGCGACACCGCGTCCCGCATCGCGATCACGGAGCCGACGGTGGCGCCCTTGCCGTAGTGCACGTCCGGCATCACGGCGACGTGCTTGTACGTCCACGGCAGCGCGGCGATGTTGTGCAGCTGGCGCATGGCCTCCGGCTCGACCGACTCGGGCCGGGTCCACAGGCGAATGTCCACCCGCCGCCCGGGGATCGTCGTCGAAGCCATGCGCCCCAGGCTAGGCGTCGGCCATCCGGCAGGCGACGGGTTTGTCGGCGGCTGCCTGTCTACAGGAGATGCGCCTTACGCCAGAGCCGCTTCGACGGGCCACCGATCATGCCGACGTCGGTCAGGAACTCGACGACCTTCTCGGCCATCCACCGACGGGTCTCGTGGTGGTGCGGGTTGGCCCGCGCTACCTCGCGTGCCTGCCGGGGGTCGAGACCGACCGCCTTGTACGCGCCGGGGTGAACCATGATGTCGACCACCGTGTAGGCGACCACGGCCGTGACGAAGCGGTGCAGCTCGAGCATCGGGCGGCTCAACGACTCCATGCCGCGGACCAGTTCCTCGCGGGCGTAGCGCACGTGCCGGGCCTCTTCGACGACGTGGATCCGGTTGATCATCCGGATGAACGGCTGGATGTCGTCGTCGTCCAGCATCGACCGTTGCAGCCGGTCGGTCGTTTCCTCGACGACGAGAACGGAGGCGAACATCGCGGGACCACCGATCACCGCACCGAAGACCTTGGACAGTGACCGGACGATCTGCGGCGGCCCGTACGCGGGCAGGCCGAGCCGGGACAGACCCTTGCCGAACATGATCGCGTGGCGGGTCTCGTCACCGATCTCGGTCAACGCGTAGTGGGTGTGCGGGCTGCGTGGGTCGAGGTCGGCCGCGTACCGCGCGAGGAGCTGCATCAGGAGGATCTCGGTCCACAGGCCGACGCTGGTGATGCTGCCGATCTCGTGCTTGGCGAGCTCGGTCCGCTGCTCCGGCGTGAGGGTCTGCCACAGCTCGGTGCCGTACAGGGAGGCCCGCTCCTCGGGCAGGAAGGCCTTGCCCTCGACCAGCGGTGCGTCCCAGTCGATGTCCAGGTCGGGCTGGTAGGAGTTCCGGACGGACGAGTCGAGCAGGCGCTCGGCGGTGACCTCCCGGTCCTTCGGCTGCAGCACGCGGGCCATCGTGGACCACACTCCCCGGTTTAGTGTTACCTCGCGTAACAGTTACCTCGGTTTGAGGGTCCCGCGCACGGGCGGTCGTGTCAAGGCGCCGGCGCGGCCGGGCGTCAGTCGGTACGGACGAGGTCGCCGATCAGCTGCACGATCTCCCTGGTCACGGGCCGGAGCAGGCGCAGCCGGGACAGGCTGACGACCCGGTCGATGAGCGGCACCGTGCGGTCGACGAGCAGGCGCGTCTTGCGGCAGTCCGGCGAGCGGTCGTGCACCCAGAACAGCACGACGCCCATCTCGTAGAGCCACAACAGCTCGGGCAGCTCGGGCCGCAGCTCGGTGTCGACCTTGACCGTCGAGCCGTCGATGACACGCCGGTGCAGCGCGATCTGCGACTCGCGTGCCGGGCTCGAGTCCGCCGAGAACGGGCTCAGCGGGCTGTCGGGGTCGGCCGCGTTGACGAAGAACTGCTTGCCGAACTCGTGATAGGGCGCCGCCACGTCGACCCACCCGTGCATGACCGCGCTCAGCCGCGCCGCGAACTCGCGCTCGGTGCGCAGCGCCTCCTCGCAGGCCTGCTCGTGCAGCTGGGTTATCCGGTCGTAGAAGCCCTGGACCAGCTGCTCCTTGGAGGAGAAGTAGTAGTACGCGTTGCCGACGGAGACGCCGGCCTCCTTGGCGATCGCCCGCATCGTGGTCTTCGCGTAGCCGTTCTCCTGGAACAGGCGCAGCGCGGTCTCGACGATGAGGGTCCGGGTCGCCTCGCTCTTGGGAGTCCGCACGACCGTGCCAGGGGATTCGGTCACCGCATCACCGTATCGCCGGACGCCCGGCCAGCGGACCGGGAACGCGTGGCGCGAACCTCACGCACCGTAGCAACCCCGGTGCTCGGACCACTAACTCGTGCGGCAGGACATTTTCCTTCCCGGGCGCTGACGGTAATCAACGAAACACGTCCCGTTCAGGGCTTATGCCCAAAAGGGCAACAAGTTCGTACCTCGGGGACGCAACTTCGTCTTCGACGTATTTGCCGGCCCCCTTCGTGCTCTCTTGGTGTGACCACAACGCGGGGTCACCCTCATGGAGGCGCGATGTTGTGCACTATGGAGCCGGAGTCGGCCCTCGCCGATCTCGAGGCCGAACTGGCCGTCCAGCCCCTTTCGTCGACATGGTCGCGGCCAGTCACGCGTGGCAACATCGACGCCGTGGCTGTGGCGGCCTCCGCCGGTGACCGGGTGGCGACGCACGAGCTGCTGACCTACCTGCGCCCGATCATGGTGCGCTACTGCCGGGGCAAGCTCGGCCGCGTGCGGCCGGTCAACTCCCCGGACGACGTCGCACAGGAGGTCTGCATCGCGGTCTTCCGCGCCCTGCCGACCTATCGCCACCTGGGCCGCCCGTTCCTGTCGTTCGTGTTCGGCGTGGCCGCGCACAAGGTCGCCGACGTCCACCGCTCGGCCGCCCGCGACAAGTCGCTGCCGACCGCCGAGACGCCGGACCTGCCCGACGTCGAGGAGAGCCCCGAGCAGATCGCCCTGCGTCGCGAGCTGGTCGAGCACACCGGCGGCCTGCTGCGCACGCTGCTCCCCCGCCAGCGCGAGATCCTGATCATGCGAATCGTGCTCGGCATGTCCGCCCAGGAGACCGCGGAGGCGGTCGGCACCACGCCCGACGCCGTCCGGGTCGCCCAGCACCGGGCGCTCAACCGCCTGCGCCGGGCCATCCAGCACTGACCGGCCACCGACTGATCGACAAGCAGGTCATCTCCTCCCGACTTAGCCTGGATACGCGGGGGCTGAGTCGGGAGGTCGAGATGACCCGGGTTCGCGGACACCGGCGCGGCAACGGTCTCTTCCGCCGCGGCAGCTGGGTTCGCAGTCACCATCGACGACGACCACGCCGCCGGGGCGTCTCCCTCGCGGCGATCGTCATCGCGGTCCTCGTGATCCTGGTACTCATCGCGATCTTCTGACCGGCTACGGACTCACACGGCCGAGCCGACCGGGTCCGCCTTCGGCCGCGCCGCACGCGCGATGTTCCCGCGCCGCGCCCGCCGCCGGTTGTGCCGGCGCTCGTACCACCACGAGTCGACCTCGACGATGACCGGCCCGAGCGCCATCAGCAACAACACGACGATCGCCAGCACGGCCCCACTCCATACGAGGATTGCCTGCAACATCTCCCACCTCCGGTAAACGTCCTGGTCACAGCTTCGCCCCGGAGGTGGGTCCGGCGGATCGGCCGGACAGACACCGCCCACCGGCCGACCGGTCACCGCCCGCGGGCGGCCCACTGGCCGATCGGCCGACCCGCGCCCGCCACTCGGCCGAGGCGCGCGGCGGGCCGGTCCAATACCTTCGTGCGCATGACACCGATCCCGGTGCCGCATCGCTGGCTGGCCGCACTGCTGGGCGCCGCGCTGCTGGTCGACCTCACGCTCGCCGGCACCAGCAGCCTGAGCGCCGGGCTGCCGGCGCTGCCGGGCGCGCTGGCGCTCTGCGTGTGCGCCTACGTCGCGCTCACCCGGCCCGTGGTCGGCGCGCTGACCGGCGCGGCGGTGCTGGTCGGCTCGACGTTCGTCATCCGGGTCACCGACTCGGTCCCCGTCTCACTCGGCATTCACGGGATCGTGCTGTCCGAGCTCGTCGCCGGCGCCACGCTGGTCGTGCTGGTGGTCTGGCGGTGCGCCATACCCGCGGCGATGGGCTGCGTGGCGCTGCTGGTGTTCGCGTGTCTGGTCGCGATGAGCGTGCGCGGCGACCCGTGCGACGGCGCGTTCTGCTCCATGCCCTACATGCTGTTCAGCGGCTCGGACCTGTACCGATCGCTGGTGTTCGGCTTCTGCGTGCTGCTGCTCGCCATCGGGATCGGCGCCTACCTGCGCCGGATCAGCCACACCCGGGTGGTGACCGCGACCGACGCGTTGATCCGCCGGCAGTGGCCGCTGGCCGCGGCGCTCGCCGTGCTGCTGCTCATCGAGGCGGGCGAGGTCGGCGTCAGCAGCGCGTTCGCGCTGGTGGGACCCGCGGCAGCCGGGGTGTGCGCGTTCTTCGCCCCGACGGCGCCGCTGCGCTACGCCCTGCTCGGTGCGACCGCGCTCGTGATCATCCCGCTCGGGTTCGCCGGGCTCGCGTCGGCGCCGGACATGCCGATGTCGTTCACCGGGCTGGCCGCGAGCATGGCGATGGTCGCCTACGCGGTGCGCAGCCTCCCGCTCCCCGCGGCCGGTGGCGCGACGGCGGCGCTGGCCGTGGCGAATCTCGTCGTGGTGTTCCTCCGGTCGGGCCGCTACCTGTTCGACGCCGACTTCATGATGCTGCTCGGCCTGCTGCTCGTCGTCGCGGTGGCGACCGGGTGGTACTTCCGCTCGCGGGACCGGGAGCGGAACCAGACCGTGCGGGCGGCGGTGACCTCCGCGCAGCAGGGCGAGCGGATGGCGCTGGCGCGGGAGCTGCACGACGTGGTCGCCCACCACGTGACCGGCATCGTCGTGCAGGCGCAGGCCGCGCTGCTGGTGGCGGGGAAGAGCCCCGAGGTCGCGGTGCCCGCGCTGGAGAAGATCGAGCGCAGCGGCACCGAGGCGCTGACCGCGATGCGCACGCTGGTGGGCAGCCTGCGCGACGGCTCGGCCGCCTGGACGGCCGGCAACTCCGACGCGACCGGCCAGGCGACGACCGACCTCGACGCGGACATCCGCGCGGTGGTCGAGCACTTCATCGGGCCGCCGGTGACGCTCGAGCTGGACCTGCCCCAGCAGCTGCCGCACGAGGTCGGCCGGTCGGTGCTGCGGCTGGTGCAGGAGTCGTTGACCAACGTCGGCAAGCACGCGCCGGCCGCCACCGACGTGCGGGTCCGGGTCGCGAGCACGGGCGAGGAGCTGCACATCCGGGTCACCGACAACGGCGCGCAGCGGCCGGTCAACCCGGTCGGCGGGTCCGGCGGCTACGGTCTCGTCGGCATGCGCGAACGGGTGGAGCTGCTCGGTGGCCGGTTCGAGGCCGGGCCGAGCGGAGACGTCGGCTGGTCGGTCGAGGCGCGCCTGCCGCTGCGGAAAGAGGGGGCATGATCCGGGTACTGATCGCGGACGACCAGGAGATGGTGCGGGCCGGCTTCCGGATGATCCTGGAGACCCAGGACGACATCGAGGTCGTCGCCGACGTCCCGGACGGGATCTCCGCGGTGACGCGGGCGCGGGAGCTGCGGCCGGACGTCTGCCTGCTCGACATCCGCATGCCCGGCATGGACGGCCTCGAGGTCACCAAGGCGCTCGCCGGGCCGGGCGTGGCCGACCCGCTGAAGGTCGTCGTGGTCACCACCTTCGACCTCGACGAGTACGTCAACGCCGCGTTGTCCAACGGCGCCAACGGTTTCCTGCTCAAGGACGCCGGGCCCGCGCTGCTGCTGGAGGCGGTCCGCGCGGCCGACCGCGGCGACGCGCTGGTGTCCCCGCAGATCACGGTGCGGCTGCTGCGCCACTTCGCGCCGACGGTCCCGACGCCGGCCGCGGCCGAGGCGCCCACCGAACCGCTGACCGAGCGGGAGATCGACGTGGTGAAGGCTGCCGCGCGCGGGCTCACCAACACCGAGATCGGCACCGAGCTGTACCTGTCGCTGTCCACGGTCAAGACGCACCTCGCCGCGGTGCAGGCGAAGATCGGTGCCCGCAACCGCGTCGAGGTCGCCGCGTGGGCCTGGCGAACAGGCCTGATGAGCCGGTCCGGCTAGCGCCGGATCGTCTGCACGGTCAGCTGGTTGCCGGGCGGGCTGCCGGCGCACCCGGTGCCCGACGCCGCCACGTACATCGAGTTGTACTCGTGCGGCGGGTAGACCCGCAGGCCGCGCACCGAGGTCGGCTTGCACACCGCCGGGTCGTAGTTGCGCACCTGGACGAAGCCGACCGGCGCGTACACCGTCGTGCCGGGCTTCAGGCTGACCGCGGCGCCCTTGCTGCCGTCGCGGAAGGCGGCCGGGCCGACCTGGTGCCCGTCCGCACCGGCCACATAGGACACGCCGGGGAAGCCCTGGATCGTGCACGTGCGAGTGCCGCGGTTGGTGAACCGCAGCTGGCGGTAGGTGGTGCCGGCCGCGCTGTCGCCGCCGCCGATGCTCAGCTTGAGGTCGGCGACCTTGCACTCGGCGGGGTCGGACGCGGGCGCGGGCTTCTCGCCCGGCGGCTTCGCGGTGTCGTCGACCGGCGGCTGGGCCGCCGGTGCGGAGCTCGGCGGCGCGGTGTCCGGTGCCTCGCTCGTCGGCGGCGTGCCCGCCGCCTCGGAGATGGACGGCACGTCCGGGCTCTCCGCGTTGTCCGCGCCCGTCTGACACCCCGTCACGAGCATCGCGACGGCGACGCCCCCGCAGAACAACGCGACCCGGCTCATCCTGGTTCGCAGCATGGTGTCTCGCCTCCAGACCTGGCCCCCGAAACCTCTGGATGCCTTCATTCAGAGGACGTCTGGCCCGCCCTTGGGTTGCTTGCTAACCAGGACTACCCGCGACCGGACAACAACAAACGGTCACCGACGCTGGTCGGTGACCGTTTGCCTGATCGTTCAACCGGGTCGTTCACCCGATCGTGGCGTCGCGACCGCTGGTGGCGACCTGGTAGGTCGACAGCAGCCGGATGACCTTGTCCCGCTTGCGCTTGGTGTCCAGGTACGACCTGGCGCGCAGGAAGAACACCCCGTCGTCGGCCAGGCGGACCCGCGTCCACACCTTCGCGGTGCAGCGGCCGGGCTGGCCCGGGTGGTCGGAGATCGACACGTGGATGACGTTGCGCGCGAAGATGTGCCGCGTGTAGAGGCCGTTCTCGGTGAACTCGATCTGCCACATCACGCCCCGCGCGGCGCCGGCGGCGATGTCCACCGCCCGCCGGCGCGCGCACGAGAGCTCGAGGGAGAAATCCCGGTCGAGCTCGCGAACGCGACTTCTGCCGACGAAGAACTTCGTGACGAAAACCAATACGACAACGCTGACCGACGAGACAAGCAATGTGTCCATGATGCCCGCACCTCCTGACCGGCTCCTCCGTGCTGCCACAGGTCGGGGGTGGCAGGGGTGCTCGGCCGTGACCCGGCAGCGCCGACGGGTCATCAGGTCATTCAGGGGCACCCTCTGTCAGATTCCTCGACCGTTATGAAAACTTTTGCTGACGGAACTCATTGGTGATGTATCTATTAGTGCTGAGGCCCACGTATTCGTCAAGACTTCCGGCAAAAGTGTCCATTCGAAAGAAACGTTCCTGTCTATCGTGCCCGATTCGGAACACGTGAACGTGTCATCTGGAACTGTCTTGACCTCGACCTAGGTGCAGCAGGCAGGCTGGCGCCATGGACGACGAGACCGCGCGGCGCTACCTGGAGCGGATCGGCGCGCCGATGCCCGGGGAGCCGACCGCCGAGATGCTGCGAGACCTGCAGCTGCGACATCTGCGGACGGTCCCGTTCGAGAACCTGAGCATCCACCTCGGCGAGCCGATCGTGCTGGACGAGGCCGCGCTGGTCGACAAGATCGTCGACCGGCGGCGGGGCGGGTTCTGTTACGAGCTGAACGGGCTGTTCGCCGGCCTGCTGCGCGCGCTGGGCTTCCCGGTCGCGGTGCTGGCCGCGCGGACGTACACGCCCGAGGGTGCGCTCAGCCACCCGCTCGACCACGCGCTGCTCCGGGTCGACCTGGACGACCGGTACCTGGTCGACGTGGGCTTCGGCGCGCACTCGAGCTACCCGCTGCGCCACGACTGGCCGGAGCCGCAGGCGGACCCGGGCGGTGAGTTCCTGGTGGTGGACGGGCCGGACGGGGACGTCGACATCGCGGTCGACGGCGTGCCGCAGTACCGCGCCGAGGCCCGGCCGCGGGAGCTGTCGGACTTCGGGCCGACCTGCTGGTGGCAGCAGACCTCGCCCGACTCGCACTTCACACGGTCGCTCACGTGCTCGCGGCTGACCCCGGAAGGCCGGGTGACGCTGTCCGGCAACCGCCTGATCACGACGGTCGCCGGCGAGCGCACGGAACGGCTCCTCGGCGACGACGACGCCGTGCACGAGGCGTACCGCACGCACTTCGGCTTCGAGCTCGACCGCCTGCCGACCCCGCCGCGCCGGACCGCCCTGGCGTGACTACCGGCTGGCCACCCGGCGGTACTTGGCCACCGACAGCGGGACGAAGACCGGCAGGACCGCCACCGACGTGAGCACCGCGTAGAGCAGCGCGTTCTCGGCCGGCCAGCCCTGCGGCGGCGCCATCCCGGGCGGCGCCTCGTTGCCGAACAGGTCGCGCACCGCCTGGATCACCGCGGTGAACGGGTTCCACTCGGCGACCGCCTTCAGCGGACCCGGCATCGTGCCCGCGCCGACGAACGCCGAGGAGATGAACGACACCGGGAACAGCCACACGATCCCCGCGCTCTGCGCCACCTCCACGCTCGGCACCGACAGCCCGATCAGCGCGCCGATCCACGACATCGCGAAGCCGAACAGCAACAGCAACAGGTAGGCGCCGCACCGCGTCGAGGAAGCTGCCCCGGATCCGCCAGCCGACCACCAGCCCGCACAGCGACATGATCAGCAGCGCCATCGCGCTGACCACGAGGTCGGACGTGGTCCGGCCGAGCAGCACCGCGAGCCGCGACATCGGCAGCGAGCGGAACCGGTCGATGATGCCCTTCTGCAGGTCGTTGCACAGGCCGATGACCGTGAACGCCGAGTTGAACGCCGTGGTCTGCACGAAGATGCCGGCGATCAGGAACTCGCGGTAGGCCGGGCCGCCGAGCGCGCCGCCGAACACGTAGGCGAACAGCAGCACGAACATGATCGGCTGGATCACCGCGGCGAACAGCCAGTCGGCGTTGCGCCGGACGTTGAGCAGGTTGCGCCACGCGACGATGCCGCCGTCGCGGATCCCCTGGGTCAGCACGGTCATGCGTCCTCCTCCGCGGCGTGGCCGGTCAGCGACAGGAACACGTCGTCGAGCGTCGGCCGGTGCAGGCCCACGTCGAGCACGTCACGCCCTCGGCGTCGAGCCGGCGCAGCGCCTCGATCAGCGACTTCGGCCCGCCGTCGACCAGCACCTGCACCTGCTTGCCGTGCGCGTCGACGTCCGGCTCGCCCGCGCCGATCTCGGTGAGCATCCGGGTGGCGACCTCGAGCTCGCCCTGCTCGGCCACCACGATCTGCAGCCGCTCGCCGCCGACCCGGCCTTGAGCTGGTCGGCCGTGCCGCTCTCGATGACCGAGCCGTGGTCGATGACCAGGATCGTGTCGGCCAGCTGGTCGGCCTCTTCCATGTACTGGGTGGTGAGCAGCACGCTGGCGCCGTCGGCGACGAGCTCGCCGATGACCTCCCAGGTGTCGAGCCGGCCGCGCGGGTCGAGCCCGGTGGTGGGCTCGTCGAGCAGCACCACCGCCGGCTCGGCGACCAGCGCGCCGGCGAGGTCGAGCCGGCGGCGCATGCCACCCGAGTACGTCTTGGCCGGCCGGTCGGCGGCCTCGTCGAGCCGGAAGCGGCCGATCAGCTCGCGCGAGCGGGCCCGGGCGTCCGGCTTGTTCTTGCCGTACAGCCGGCCGACCATGTACAGGTTCTCGAAGCCGGTGAGGTTCTCGTCGACGGCCGCGTACTGGCCGGACAGGCCGATCGACCGGCGCACCGCGTCCGGCTCGGCCAGCACGTCGTGGCCGGCGACCCAGGCGCGGCCGGAGTCGGGCCGCAGCAGCGTGGTCAGGATGCGCACCGCGGTGGTCTTGCCGGCCCCGTTCGGCCCGAGCAGGCCGAGCACGGTGCCGGTCGGTATCTCCAGGTCGATGCCGTCGAGCGCGCGAGTGGACCCGAACGTCTTGACCAGGCCCTCCGCGCGCACCGCGACATCGGACGCGGGTGCTGACATCACGACTCCCCAAGTCTGGTCGATATGGCGTCGGCGACTGTAGACCCAGCCACCGACAAAACGGACTCGATTTACCCGTGGGCGGAAACCTCTAGCCGGTCGAGCCGCCGAGGACGTCGGACAGCCATCCGGCGGCGGCCGCGTAGTCGGCGTCGGTGTGGCCGGGCGTGGCGCCGACCGAGGGCGGTCCCGGCTCGGCCTTCGGGTACGAGCCGAGGAAGCGCAGCTCCACGCAGCGGCGGTGCAGCGCGGCCAGCGCGTCGCCGACCCGCTGCTCGGCCACGTGCCCGTCGAAGTCGAGGTAGAAGCGGTACTCGCCGAGCCTGCCCTTCTGCGGGCGGGACTCGATGCGGCTGAGGTTGATGCCGCGCAGCGCGAGCTCGGTCAGCATCTCGGCGAGCACGCCGGTCCGCTCGGCGGCGGCCACGGCGACGATCGAGGTGCGGTCCGAGCCGGTCGGCGCCGGCAGCTCGCCGGGGCCGCGCAGCAGCAGGAACCGGGTCACCGCGCCGTCGAGGTCGGCGACGCCGGTGGCCAGCACGTCGAGCGGGTAGTGCGAGGCGGCGACCGGCGCGGTGACGGCCGCGTCCCACTCGCCGTCGGCGACGCCGACCGCCGCGGCCGCGGTGGAGTTGGCCGCCGCCTGGCTCGCCTGCCCGAGGTGCTCGGCGAGCCAGCCCTGGACCTGGGCGAGCGCGTGCGGATGGCTCGCGACCGTGCGCACGTCGGCGGCGGCGACGCCGGGGCGGACGAGCACGGAGAACCGGACGGGCAGGACGACCTCGGCGACCGCGACCAGCGGCTCGTCCACGGCGAGGGCGTCCATCGTGGCGGAGACCGCGCCCTCGACGGAGTTCTCGACCGGCACGCAGGCGAGGTCGGCGGTCCCCGGCGCGGACCGCGGCCAGCGCGAGCGGCACGGTCTTGACCGGCACCAACGTGTCGCCCGGCCGCGCGTAGGTCAGCGCGGCCTGCTCGGTGAAGGTGCCCTGCGGTCCGAAGTAGGCGATGCTCGGCACGAGGTCACCCTACGCAGCGTGGAACTTCCGGGTCCGGCCGATCGGGCCAACGCGACCATCCGTTCGGCGTGACGCGCCCGGATGAACGTCCGGCCAATTCTCCGGTGGCGCGCGACCGGCCCCCGCGGGCCGCCGGCCCGATGAGACACCTGAGTCTCTTGTCCGCCAACGAGGTTCGCCCACTCGTCTTTCACGCGGTGATCGACAGTCGTCCGATCGGGGCTGCCCGGCCGGGGAGCTGTCACCCGTATGCGGTTACGCGGGGTGCCACGAAAGTGCCATGCTGGAGCCGTGACCGCCGATTCGGAGGCAGAGAGCTCGGAACTCGCGACCGGACGATTGGCGTTGGTGCTCTGCGCGGTGGAGGAGCCGCTCGCGCGCGCATGGGCGAACGCCGTTGCGGAGCGCCGCGATGTGTGGGTGCATCGCGGCTCGGTGCTGGACGTCGACGCCCAGGCCGTCGTGAGCCCGGCGAACTCGTACGGCCTGATGCGCGGCGGCGTCGACGCGGTGTATGCGCGGACATTTCCCTCGGTCGAGCAGCACGTCCGCAGCGCGGTGCTCGCCTACCACGGCGGCGAGCTGCCGGTCGGCCAGGCGCTGATCGTGCCGACCGACGTGCCGTCCCCGGCCTGGCTGATCAGCGCGCCGACGATGCGCGAGCCCGGTTCCGTGCTGCCGCCGGACACCGTGCACCCCTACCTCGCGGCCCGCGCGGTGTTCCGCCTGTGGCACGACGGGCGCCTGGAGGACGACCGGCCGGTGCGGCAGGTGGTGCGCACGATCGCGCTGCCGGGCCTGGGCACCGGGGTGGGTGGCGTGGCGCCGGAGACGTGCGCCAAGCAGGTGATGGCCGCGTGGGACGAGGTCTTCGACCCGACCCGCTCGTAGTTCCGCTCTCGCGACGGCCGGTTACGGAAAAAGCGGTCGTAATTCACACGTTGGGTGGTCGCCAAAATCCCTGGCGGCCGGTTAGCTGAGTGGCGACCGGATTTCCGAGCTAGGAGGTCGAATGTCGTTAACGGTTTCCCCCGCGTTGCTCGACAAGGCGCAGCGAGGGCCGGTGTCCGACGACGATTTCATCGCGTGCATTCGTGACTCGCTGCCCTACGCCTGGTCCGTCGTCACCGAGGTCGCCGAACGGCTCGCGGCCGGGGACTCCCCGTACGCCGACAACCAGCGGGAACCGCCGGACGAGGCGGCCCGCGGGCAGCTGTTGCGCCTGGTCGGCAGCGATGCCATGCGTGCGGCCGTCGAGCGCCACTTCAACGTCCGGCTGGCGTTCCAGAACTGCCACCGGCTCGCGCTGTTCGACCCGGACGCGCAGCGCGAGTACGGCGAGTTCGTCAGCCCGCGAGCACAGCTGCTCAACCAGAGTCCGGAATTAGTGAACTGCTGATCTCGGAAAAGGGAGCCCGGCCCGGCTCCCTTTTTCGTGGCGCCACTCATGCAATTATCGCGATAAATCCATCTCCAGCTCGAGCTCGTCCCGGATCGGAATACCGTCGAGCCCCAGCTCGGGAATTTGCGGCTTGCGCTTCCGCGCCTCGGCCACCGCGCCGACCCGCAGGGCCGTCAGCCGGAACCCGGCCCGCTGGTAGAACCGCAGCGCCCGGGTGTTGTCGTTGGTCGTGGTGAGCCGCAGCCGCGCCGCGGTGCCCCGTACCTCACCGACCAGCGCCTCGACGAGCGCGGCGCCCACCCCGCCGCCGGCGAACGCGTTGATCGTGACGATGTCCACCACGTCGCCGCTGGTCAGGTAGGTAAGCAGGCCGACGACCTCGCCGTCGCGCTCGGCGAGCCAGCCCGGCAGCACGCTCGCGTCGACCACATCGCCGAGCGACAGCGCCACCACCTCGACCGCACCCCACTCCCGCTCGAGCAGGGGAACGACAATGGCTCGATCGGCGGGTGAGAGACGCCGGAGCGTGTACGGAGTCACAGTGCCCAAACTGCCACGACACCTTACGTTTGGGACATGCGGGCGACCCACGTGCGGCCGGCGCGCTCCGGCCGCGACCTGAGCCCCTACGTCGAGCTGCGCCGGGAGCAGTGGCGCGAGCTGCGCAGAGCGACCCCGCTGACGCTGACGCTGGACGAGCTCGTCGCGTTGCGCGGCCTCGGCGACCCGGTCGACCTCGACGAGGTCGTCGACGTCTACCTGCCGCTGTCGCGGCTGATCAGCCTGCAGGTGGCGGCCCGGCAGCGGCTGTACGAGGCGACGACGTCCTTCCTCGGCGAGGACCAGGGCCCGAAGGTGCCGTTCGTGATCGGCATCGCGGGCAGCGTCGCGGTCGGCAAGTCCACGACCGCCCGGCTGCTGAAGACGCTGCTCGCCCGCTGGCCCGACCACCCACACGTGGACCTGGTGACCACGGACGGGTTCCTGCACTCGAAGGCGGAGCTGATCCGGCGCGGCATCATGCACCGCAAGGGCTTCCCGGAGAGCTACGACCGGCGCGGGCTGCTGCGGTTCGTCTCCGACGTGAAGTCCGGCGCGCCGGAGGTCCACGCGCCGGTCTACTCCCACCTCGCCTACGACATCGTGCCGGGCGAGAAGCGGGTGGTGCGCAAGCCGGACATCCTGATCGTCGAGGGGCTGAACGTGCTGCTGCCCGGCCAGGGGCTGACGGTGGCGGACCTGTTCGACTTCTCGATCTACGTCGACGCGCACACCGAGGACATCGCGCGCTGGTACGTCGAGCGGTTCCTGGCGCTGCGCGACACCGCGTTCGCCGACCCGACCTCGCACTTCCACCACTACGCGGCGCTGACCGACGAGCAGGCACGGGCCGAGGCGACGCGGCTGTGGCGGGAGATCAACGAGCCGAACCTGGTGCACAACATCCTGCCCACCCGCCCGCGGGCGACGCTGGTGCTGCGCAAGGACGCCGACCACCGGACGAACCGGGTGCGGCTGCGCAAGCTCTGACGATTGTCGGTGGGCCGTGGTTAGGTCTGCGTCGTGGACGAGAAACGATTCCTCGAGACGCTCGAGGACGACTACCGGCGCCTCCGCGAGGTGGTCGCCGGCGTACTGGGCGAGAAGGTGCCGAGCTGCCCCGGACTGGACGGGCGCCGACCTCGCGAACCACGTCGCCCAGGTGTACCTGCACAAGACGGAGACCATCCGGCGCGGGAAGTTCCCGAAGCCGTGGCCGCCCGACCTCGGCGCCGACCCGCTGGCCGCGCTCGACCGTGCCTACGGCGAGCTCACCGCGGAGTTCGCGGCCCACGAGCCGAACGAGCGGGCGCTGACCTGGTACGAGCCGGTGCAGACGGTGGGCTGGTGGATCCGGCGGATGGCGCAGGAGACGGTGATCCACCGGGTCGACGCCGAGCTCGCGGCGGGCGTGGACCTCTTACCCATCCCGGCCGACCTGGCGGCGGACGGCATCGACGAGGTGCTCGTCTGCTTCCTCGCGTACGGGACCACGTACCCGGACTACGCGGCCGAGTACCTGGCCGACTGCGACGGCGAGACCATCCGGATCGACACGGAGTCGCGCAGCTGGCTGCTGCAGCTCGGGCCGGACGTGATCACCGTGGAGCGGGCGACGGCCGACGCCGAGGCGGTCCTGCGCGGGTCGGAGGACGCCGTGCTGCGCTGGCTGTGGCGCCGGGTGGGCAACGAGGCGGTCGAGCTGGACGGCAACCGGTCCGTGGTGGGCAAGCTGCACCACCTGCTGAAGGAGGCCACGCAATAGGCTGAACACATGCCGGTCCGGGTGGCGCTCGTCGACGACCACGAGGTCGTGCGGCGCGGGCTGCGGGACCTGCTGGACGGCGAACCGGGGATCGAGGTGGTCGCCGAGGCGGGCGGCGTCGACGAGGCGCTGGCCCGGATCGCGGCGACCTCGCCGGACGTCGTGGTGGTCGACGTGCGGCTGCCCGACGGCGACGGCGTGTCGCTGTGCCGGACGTTGCGCGAGCGCGACCCGGCGCCGAAGTGCCTGGTACTGACCGCGTTCGACGACGAGCACGCCCTGGTCGAGGCGATCATGGCGGGCGCGTCGGGGTATCTGCTCAAGCAGGTGCGCGGGCAGGACCTGGTCGACGCGGTGCGCGAGGTCGCCGCCGGCCGGTCGCTGCTCGACCCCGTGACGACGGCTCGGGTGCTCGACCGCATGCGCCGCTCGGCGCAGACCGACGAGCTGGCCGGCGCTGACCGAGCGGGAGCGCCGGGTGCTGGAGCTGATGGGCGAGGGGCTCACGAACCGGCAGATCGCGGAGCAGCTGTTCCTCGCGGAGAAGACGGTGAAGAACTACGTGACGTCGGTGCTCGCCAAGCTCGGCATGGAGCGCCGCACGCAGGCCGTCGCGTGGATCGCCCGTCACCCGCCGAGGGACTGATCGCGTGGCCGTGCCGGCCGACCTGGAGGTCGCGCTGAACGAGGCCACCGTGGCCGGCCTGCGCCTCGAAACCGGCGACGCGGTGAGCCTGCTGCTCCACGTGCTCGCGCTGCCCGAGTCGGGTCCGCCGGACCCGGACACGCGCCGGGCGCTGGTGTTGTCGGGGGTGTCCCGGGTGCGGGTGCTGCTGCGGCGGGACGTGCCGGGTGAGGTCGACTACGGCCCCGCCCTGCCGCTGGCCGACCTCGCGGCGGTCGAGGAGTTCTTCGCGTCGCTGTCGCGGACGGGCGACCTGTACGGCGGGGAGTTCCTCGACGCGCCGGACCTCGTCGCGGACTGGCCGCCGGCGGTGAGCCTCGACCGCACGCTCGGTGCCGCAACGCCGGAGACGCACTCGCTGTACTGGTTCAACGAGTGCGGCACGGCCGACGACTCGTTCTGCATCGAGGGGCTGGTGGAGTTCACGGAGGTGGCCGCGCGCCGCGCCGACGGCACGCCGCTGCCGGTCGAGGAGTTCGTCGCGGCCGGGCGGCGGTGGTGGGCGGCGTTCCGCGGCGGCGACCCACGGGTGTCGCCCGCCGCGCAGCAGGCGCTGCCCGCGCCGCCGCCCTGGCGGTGACGCGGCCGGGGCGCCGCGAGTGGGAACTCGCGACGCCCCAGCCCTTTCCCGGGTCACGCCGGTGCGACGGTCGCCTCCGCCGGGCGGGGGCGCAGCGTGACCCAGGTGGTCACCAGGGTCGACAGCATGGTCAGCACGGTCGCCGTGCCGATCACGCCGAGGTAGATCCACGCCGGGCCGTGCGGGAGCAGCGACCCGTCCGTGACGAGGGTGAACGGGACCAGGGTCGTCGTGGAGACGATCGTGCCGAGGAGGATGCCGATCACCGAGACCATGCCGGCCTCGACGAACATCATCCGCAGCACCTGCCCGCGCGTGGAGCCGGTCAGCCGCTGCAGGCCGAACTCACGGCGTCGCGCGGAGGTGGCCATCACCTGGCTGTTCACCACCGAGATCGCCGTGTACGCGACGATCATGCCGGCCATCAGGTAGTTGATCCACGCGCCGATCTCCTGCTCCGCGGCGTACGCCGCGGTCAGCACGTCGCGGTCGGCCACCGCGACCCCGGGCCGGTCCGCGACGAGCGCCGACAGCGAGCGGGACAGCGCGTCCGGCGACACCCCGGCCGCGGCCCGCACCATGATCTGCGCCGGCAGGCCGGCCGTGGTGTGCGTGGCGACGAGCGGCGCGGGCATCAGCACGGTCTCGAAGCCCGCGCGACCCGGGTACAGCCCGACGATCCGCACGTCGACCTGCACGCCGTCGCCCATCCGCATCGTGATCGTGTCGCCCACGCCGCGCCCGAGCGCCGCCGCGTGCTCGGCCGGCAGCGCCACGGTGTCGCCGGTCAGGTCCGCGAGCGAGCCCGCGGTCAGCCGCACCGCGGTGGTCTGCGCCGCGCCCTCGGCGCTCACGCCCTGGACGACCCAGCCGTCCTCGCTCTGCGTCGAGTCGTACGGCGCGGTCGACGAACCCGGTGGAGCTGGCGAACTCCGACGCCGCCGTGACGCCGGGCACCTTCCGCACCTCAGACACGAGCGAGGGCGGCAGGCCGCCGGTCGACGAGCTCAGCACGAGGTCGGCCCGCAGGTTCTGCGCGTACGCCGCCTTCGCGACCTCGACCTGCGTGGTCTGCAGGTAGATGTTCGCCGTCGCGATGCCGGTGGCCAGCATGATCGGCGTGACGACCGCGGCCATCCGCACGGTCCGGGTCCGCGCGTTCAGCGTCGCGAGGTAGCCGGCCGTGCCGGTCACCGCCCGGACCGGCCAGCGCAGCACGGCCAGCATCACCCGCGTGATGCCCGGCGCGATCAGCGCGAGCCCGATCGCCCACAGCAGCACCGACGGGCCGGCCGTGCTGGCCGCGATGGGTCCGGTCATCACCGCGATCGTCACGATGAACAACGCGATCCCGCCGCCGAAGCACAGCACCGCGAGGATCAGCCGGACCGCGGACAGCCAGCGCCGCTGGATCGCGGCCTCGACCAGGGCCTCGGTCGGCCGGGTGCGCGCCGCCCGCCGCGCCGCGACGAACGCGGCGACGAGCGAGATCAGCAGCGACGACCCGACCGCGACGACCATCGGGACCCAGCCGACGCGGAACACCATCGCCTGCGGCACCACGCCGTTCCCGGCGAGCCGGCCGAACAGCCACCGTCCGAACGGGACACCGAGCAGGCCGCCGGCGGTGGTGGCGAACACAGACATGACCACCGACTCGCCCACCACCATCCGGCGCAGCTGGCCCGGCGTGGTGCCGATCGCCCGCAGCAGAGCCAGTTCGCGCTGCCGCTGCTGGATCGACAGGCCGAGCGTCGTCGCGACGACGAACAGCGCCACGCTGATCGCGAGCCCGCCGAACACCGCCGCCAGGACGATCAGGTTCTCGCTCGACCTGGCCGCCTCGAAGTGCTCGGCGATGCCGCGGTCGTCGCCGGTCAGCAGCACCGCCGGCGCGCCGCGCACGGCCTGGCCGACGCCCCGCTCGATCGCGGCGAGGTCCGTCCCCGGCTCGGTCAGCACGCCGATCGCGTCGACCGTGCCGGGGTGTCCGGCGAGCCGGTCGACGTCGCTGTCGGCGAAGAACACGTCCGGCGCGCCGGTCAGGCCGGCGACGGTGAACGTGCTGGTCCGCGCGTTCGCGACGATCGCCACGCGGTCGCCGACCCGGTGCCCGGCCGTGGCGTCGAGCACGACCTCCCCCGAGCCCGGCGCGTGGCCGGCACGCAGCGAGTACGGCGTGAGCGAGGCCGACGCCCAGCCGTGCCCGCTCGTCGTCGGGGCACCCGCGACGGTGGCCGGGAACGACACGTCGCCGATCGCGGTTGCGACGCCGGGTACCGACTCGATCTTCGACACCAGAGCGGAGTCCAGCCGGACCCGCTCGGGCAGCGAACCGCCCTCGGCGTCCTCCTCGGGGTCGTCCGGGTTCTGCTTGGGCAGCGTGTAGGACTGGCTGCCGGTGACCACCAGCGGCGCTGCGGTGAGCCGTTGCGCCGGCACGTCGGTGCGGATGCCGGTCTCCATCAGGCCGCCGCAGGCCATCACGATCACGGCGCCGAACGTCATCGCGAGGAACGTCGCGATGAAGGCGCCCTTGCGGTAGCGCAAGGTGCGCAGGGCGATGCGGATCATCGCCGGGCTCCGGCCGGCTCGCGCTCGGCCCACGCGCCGAGGTGGGTCATCCGGTCGGCGACGGCCTCCGCGGTCGGGTTCACCAGCTCGCCGACGAGCTTGCCGTCCGCGAGGAACACGACGCGGTCGGCGTAGGAGGCGGCCACCGGGTCGTGGGTGACCATCACGACGGTCTGGCCCGCCTGGTCGACGGCGCCGCGCAGCAGGCCGAGCACGTCGCGGGCGGTGCGGGTGTCCAGCGCGCCGGTCGGCTCGTCGGCGAAGATCACCGCCGGCCGGGTGACCAGCGCGCGGGCGATCGCGACGCGCTGCTGCTGGCCGCCGGACAGCTCGCCGGGCAGGTGCTTGCGCCGATCGCCGAGGCCGACCTGGTCGATGACGCGGCGCACCAGCTCGGCCTTCGCGCGACGGCCGGACAGGCGCAGCGGCAGCGTCACGTTGTCCTGCACGGTCAGCGCCGGCAGCAGGTTGAAGGCCTGGAACACGAACCCGACCCGCTCGCGGCGCAGCCGGGTCAGCGCCACCTCGGACAGCTCGCCGAGGTCCTGGCCGTCCACCGCGACCGAGCCGCCGGTGGGCCGGTCGAGGCCGGCCGCGCAGTGCAGGAAGGTGCTCTTGCCGGAGCCGGACGGCCCCATCACGGCGGTGAACGTCGCCCGGCCGAAGCCGATGCTCACCCCGTCCAGCGCGACCACGCTGTTGCGCTTGCCGCCGTAGGTCTTGCGGACGTCGGTCAGCCTCACGACGTCGGCACTCGCGTTCTCGTTCTGTCGCACGGGTTCCAGCCTGGTCCGGACGCGGCACCGAAACACTGGTGCTGACCAGGAGAAACGAGGTAGGGCTAGCCCTACCCCAGCGGCACCGTCCAGGTCACGGTGGTGCCGGTCCGGGACGAGGAGTCGATCTCGCAGCGGCCGCCGGCCTGCGCGGCGCGCTCCTCGAGGTGCTTGAGGCCGCGATGCGTGACGCCCTCGGGGATGCCGCAGCCGTCGTCGGCCACGGTCAGCGTCAGGTCACCGTTCCGTCCAATGTGGACTGTCACCCGGTGAGCCCCGGAGTGTCTGACCACATTGGACAGTGTCTCGCGGAGGGCGGCCCGCGTGTGGTCGGCGAGGTCCGCGGGGACGTCGTGCAGGTCGCCCTCGATGGTCAGCTCGGGTTCGAAACCGAGCAGCTCGCGCGCGATCGCGACCTCGCCGCGGACGGACTCGGCGAGGTCGCGGGCGGTGTCGGCCGGGTCGGGGTTGCGCAGTGCGCGGACGACCGAGCGCACGTCCGCGATGGAGGCGTCGAGCTGGTCGATGACCTCGGCGAGGCGGGTGGCGTCCGCGCGGGCGAGCTTGCGGGCGGGGCGCCGGGCGACGAGGTCGAGCTGCATGCCGGCGGCGTAGAGCCGCTGGACGATGACGTCGTGCAGGTCGCGGGCGATCCGCTCGCGCTCCTGGTAGAGACCGACGCGGGCGCGGGCGGTGGCGCCCTCGGCGAGGACGAGCACGAGGCCGGCCTGCGCGGCGAACGCGGTGAGCAGGTCGATCGCGGCGGGTTCGAACGGCTGGGCGCCGCGGTGCCGGTAGACGGTGAGCGCGCCGAGCCGGCGCTGCGCGGTGCCGAACGGCGCGGCGGCGAAGGGGCCGTACCGGCGCAGTTCGCGGGGCACGAAGGGCGCGGTGCGGGGGTCGGTCCACACGTCGTCGACGGCGACCGCGACGCCGGAGCGCGCGACCCGGGCGGCGGCGCTGCGGGCGGAGAGCACGAGGCCGAGGGGTTCGGTGGAGGGCACGGTCGGGGTGCCGTGCGCGGCCTCGACGGTGAGCGAGCCGTCCTCGGCGCGAGCCATGACGAGCCCGAGGTCCGCGCCGGCGAGGTCGGCGGCCCGGCGCACGACGAGCCCCAGCACCGCCTCCGGGTCGTCGCCGGACAGCGCCGCCGTGGCGATCTCGGTTGCCGCGCCGAGCGCGCGGGCGGCCAGGTCGGGCTCCATGGTCGTGCTCACGCTAGCGCGGCCGCCGCCCGCTCCATTCGCACCGAGCTCACCCGGCCATGCGCCACCTCCACGATCATGTCCGCCCGCTCGGCCTCCTCGGCACGGTGTGTCACGTGGATGACCGTGGCGCGCAGGTCGGCGAGCCCGTCGAGCACGCGCTGCGCGGTATGGGCGTCGAGATGCGCGGTGGGTTCGTCGAGCAGGACGAGGTCCGCGCGCGGGGCGGCGAGCAGGGCCCGGGCGAGTGCCAGCCGCTGGGCCTCACCCCCGGACATGGTGGCAGCGCCGCCGGCGAGCCTCGTGTCGAGCCGGGCGGCCCAGCCCGGCAGCCCGGCCTTCGCCAACGCGGCGGCGAGCTGTTTGTCGGTCGCGCCGGGGTCGCCGAGGCGAAGGTTCTCCCGCACGGTGGTCGACACGAGCTGCGGCTCCTGCGGACACCAGGCGACGTCGGCCGGGATGCGGGCGGTGCCACGCGCAGGCTCGAGAAACCCGAGAAGCAGCGCGAGCAAGGTCGACTTCCCAGCGCCGGACGCCCCGACAACGGCAACGCGCGCCCCCGCCGGGATGTCGAGCGTGACGTCCCGCAGTGTCGGCTCGGCGTCGGGCCATCCCACGTCGACCCCAAGCAGCTCGAACCCACCGCAGCGCGCGGGCTCGGAATGGTTCGCCCCGACCTGCCCGAAACGATCGGCACAGCTCGCAGCCCCAACGCGAATCGCAGGCCCGGCGGGAGCGGCAAGCTCAGCGCGAGCCGCGGACTCATCGCGAGCCGCAAACCCGGCATGGCCCGTGGCGTCAGCATGAGCCGCAGGCCCTGCGCAAACCGCAGACTCCGCAGGAACCTCAAGGCCAGCATCGCGCATAACCTCAGCGTGAGCCACATGCTCGACAGGAGCCGCGGGCACAGTGAGAATCGCAAGCCCGGCATGAGCCGCAAGCTCAGCGTGAATCGCAGGCCCAGCGGGAGCCGCAAACTCGGCATAGCCCGTGGCCACTGCGCGACTCGCGGGCTCAGCGGGAGCCGCGGGCTCGGTGAGAATCGCGGGCTCGGCGGGAAGCGCGGACTCGGCGGGTGCCGCAAGCTCCGTGTGGCTCATGGCCTCAGTGCGGCCAGCACACTTGGTGTGGTCCGGACGCTCGGCGCGGTTTGCCGATGCTTCGCGGGGGTCGGCTTCGGGGAAGTGGGTGCGGGCCAGGGCTTCGCGCAGTGCGGCGCGGTGTTGGGCGGCCGGCGGTACCAGTGCCAGGACCTCGGCGAGGGCCAGCGGCAGCAGGGCGCACACCGGGGCCAGCAGCGGGTCGAGCGTGCCGGCGGTGACTGCCGCGGCTGCCAGGGCCGTGCCGGCGACCGTGGCGGCGCCGGTGGCGAGGGTGATTACCAGCGTGCCCGCGCCGGCGCCGAACGCCTCGCGTTTGGCCGAGGTGGTCAGGGCCGTGTCGGCGGCCGCCAGGTCGGCGCGGTGGCGGCGGTGGGCGCCGAAGGCGATCAGCTCGGCCGCGGTGTCCAGCAGGGTCAGCGTCCGGGTGGCGATTCGGCGGCGGCCGGCGGCCAGGGCGGCGCCGGCCCGGCTGTCGAGAGCGAGTGCGGCGGCCGGTGCGCCAATGCCCGCCGCCACGACGGCTAAGGCGAGCGTGATCGCCGCGGCCGGCAGGATCGCCAACTGGACGAGCACGGCCACCACGCACACGACCGCCGCGACCAGCGGCGGGGTGAGCACCCGCGGGGTTAGATCGCGGACGGTGTCGATGTCGTCGACCAGGCGCGGCAGGTCGTCGCGCCGGCTGTGCGCGGGGCCGCGTCGGACGAGCGTGCGCCACAGCGCCACGCGAAGATCTCCGGCCGCGCGGAACGCGGCGTCGTGCGTGACCAGGCGTTCGAGGTAGCGCAGCACGGCGCGGCCGAGACCGAACGCGCGCACGCCGACCACCGCGACCGAGAGCGTCAGGATCGGCGGCTGCTGCGCGGCCTTGGCGATGAGCCACGCCGACGTGACGGTCAGCGCCACGCCCGCGATCAGCGCCGCGGCGCCCAGGCCGGCGCCCGCGAGCAGGCGGCGGTTCAACAGCGCGCCGAGCCTTGGCCGGGTCTGCGCGGGCCGGGCGGTGACCTGCGCCGGGGCAGGCGTCACCACAGTGTCCGAAGTGGACTCGACGGTGCGGTGGCTGGCCAGGATGACCGCGGCGCCGCTCGCCGCCGCGTTCTCCACCGCCGTCATGACCAGGCCGGCGGTGGCCGGGTCGAGGTGCGCGGTGGGCTCGTCGAGGAGGAGCAGGGTGGCGCCGTCCCGAACACGCAGCAGCGCACGGGCCACGGCGACGCGCTGACGCTCCCCTGTGGACAGTGCGTCGACAGGCCGGTCGAGCAGCAGCTCGATGCCCACGGCGGCGGCGACCTCCCGGCGGCCGGACAGCTCGTCGGCCACGGTGGGTCCGATGAGGGCCGGGTGCTGCGGGACCCACGCGACCCGGTCGCGCCACGCGGCCAGGTCCAGGTCGGCGAGGTCGACCCCGCCGACCTGGGCCCTCCCCTCGGCCGGCATCACGAAACCGAGCAGCACCGCGAACAGCGTCGACTTGCCGCTGCCGCTGGGCGAGTCGAGGCGGACGATCTCGCCCGGGCGGGCGGTCAGCGACAAGCCGTCGGGCGCGTTTCCCGTCCGACGGCGGACCGTCAGCCCGGTGACGACGAGCTCGCCGACCGGTGTCGCGGTGCCGGCCGGCGGCGCGGTCACGGGCAGGTCGGCGACGCGGCGGGCGGCCTCCAGACCGTCCTCGCTCGCGTGGTGGGCGGCACCCGCGGCCCGCAGCGGCAGGTAGCACTCCGGCGCGAGGATCAGCACGAACAGGCCGACCGCGAGCCCGAGGTCGCCGGACACCAGGCGCAGGCCGATGGTGACCGCGACGAGCGCGACCGACAGCGTCGCGATCAGCTCCAGCACCAGCGCGGACGCGAACGCCACGCGCAGGGTGTCCATCGTGGTGCGGCGGTGCGCGTCGGACACCCGGCGGACCGCATCGGCCTGCGCGGCCGCGCGGCGGAACGCGGTGAGGACCGGCAGCGCGCGGGCGAGTTCGAGCAGGTGCGCGGAGAGGCGGCCGGTCGCGTCAGCGGCCGCGGCCGCGCGGTCGCGGGTACGCAGGCCGACGAGGATCGCGAACACCGGGACGAGCGGCAGCGTCAGCGCGATCACCACGGCGGACGGCCAGTCGGCGAGGAGGATCACGCCGCCGATGCCGACCGGCAGGACGGCGGCGTTGACCAGTGCGGGCAGGTAGCTCGCGAAGTAGCCGTCGAGGGCGTCGAGGCCGCGGGTGGCGAGCGCGGTCAGCTCGGCGGGCCCGGTCTCGACTATCCACTCGGGACCCGCCGCGAGTGCGCGGTCGAGCAGGACGCCGCGCAGCTCGGCCTTGGCCCCGGCGGCCGCCCGCGCGGCGACGACCTGGGTCGCCCAGCCGAGCAGGGCGCGGGCGAGCACCGCGCCGGCGAGCACCCCCAGCAGCCCACCGGGCGGCGTCCCCGCCCCCGAGACGACGTCCGCGAGCACCGCGGCGAGCGCCCATGCCTGCACGACGAGCGCCACCGCGCCGAGCGCCGCGAGCCCCGCGCAGCCGACGAGCGCCCGCCGAGCGGTGGATGACAGCGCCAGCGCGCCGAGCGGCCCTCTCCCGCGCTCCCCCGGACCAACGGCGCCACTCGCGGCCTCAATTTGTCCACAGGCTGGCGTCACCCCTTTTGACCAGCCCAAACTTCGATAGACTGGCGCTGAGGGGCGCCCCCGGAGAGGGTGGGGGCCGCGGGTCACGGGGCGGCGATCGGTGGTCATGAGGTGTGGGCCTTCGGGATGTGGGTCGTGCTGATGCGCTTGCGGAAGACCCAGTAGGTCCAGCCCTGGTAGGCCAGCACCGCCGGGGTGCCGAACGCGGCCACCCACGTCATCACGGTCAGCGTGTACGGGCTCGACGCCGTGTCCGCGATCGTCAGCGAGTTCGCCGAGTCCACTGTGGACGGAAGGACGTCCGGGTACAGCGCGCCGAACAGCGCCACCACGGTCGCGGCGACCGCCACGCCCAGCGCCGCGAACGCCTGGCCCTCGCGACCGGCGGCCAGCCGCGACCACGCGACCGCCGCCGCGAGAAGCACCGCCCCGGCCGCGAGCCACGTCCAGCCCGACCCCGACCGCAGCTGCACCACCAGCAGCAACCCCACCAGCGGCGCCAACGCGACCGGCGCCAGCCGCAACGCGAGCCGGCGCGCCCGCTCCCGCACCGGACCGGACGTCTTCAGCGACACGAACACCGCGCCGTGCACCAGCGCGAAACCGGCCACGCCGAGCGCCCCGAGCAGCGTGTCCCACCGCAGCGCCGCGAACGCCGGCCCGACCCGGTTCCCGGACGCGTCGAGCGGCAGGCCCAGCACGTTCCACGACAGCACCAGCCCGATGCCCAGCGCCGCGACCGCCGAACCGCCCGTGATCACCCCGTCCCACACCGACCGCCAGCGCGCCGAGTCGACCTTCCCCCGGTACTCGAACGCCACGCCCCGGCCGATCAGCGCCACCAGGAACAGCAGCAGCGGCAGGTACGCCGCGCTGAGCAGGCCCGCGTACCAGCCGGGAAACGCCGCGAACGTGGCACCGGCCGCGACGATCAGCCACACCTCGTTGCCGTCCCACACCGGGCCGATCGTGTTGATCAGCACCCGCCGCTCCGCCTCGTCCCGGCCGAGGACGCGCAGCAGCATCCCGACGCCGAAGTCGAAGCCCTCGAGGAACAGGTAGCCGAGCCACAGCACGGCGATGATCAGGAACCAGACGGTCGCGAGATCCATGACATGCCCCGATCAGTAGGCGAAGGAGAGGACGTCGTCGCCCCGCCGCGACGGCTCGTCCGGCGGCAGCACGGCCGCGACGCCACCACGCACGTACCGGCGGATCAGGAACACCTCGACCACCGCGAGCGCGCCGTAGGTGAGCGTCAGCACGATCAGCGACGTCAGCACCTCACCCACGGACAGCCCGGAAACGGCCCGCGCGGTGAACATCCACACTCCGTCCACACCGGACGGGTTGGGCGCGACGACGAACGGCTGGCGGCCCATCTCGGTGAAGATCCAGCCGAAGCTGTTGGCCAGGAACGGCGTCGCGATGCCGGCCAGCGCGAACCACGGGAACAGGCGCGACCGCGGCACCCGGTCGCGGCGGGTCAGCCACAGCACCGCCACGCCCACGAACGCGGCGATCGCGCCGAAGCCGATCATCAGCCGGAAGCCCCAGTAGGTGACCGGCAGGTTCGGCACGTAGTCGATCGGCTTGCCGGACAGCTCACCGAGCCGCGGGTCCACCGGGTAGTACTCGCCGTAGCGTGCCTGGTACTGCTCCACCAGGTCGTCGACTCCGCTGACCTTCGAGTCGAAGTCGTTGTTGGCCAGGAACGACAGCAGCGCCGGCACGGTGATCGACTTGACGTTCTCGCAGTCCGGGCTCGACACGTCGCCGAGCGCGAAGATCGAGAACCCGGCGGGCTGCTCGCTGTGGCACAACGCCTCCGCGGACGCCATCTTCATCGGCTGCTGTTCGAACATCAGCTTCGACTGCTGGTCCCCGCTGACCACCAACGCGGCGAACGCGACGACGCCGACCCACGCGCCGAGCCGCACCGACGACCGCCACACGGCGCTGTCCGGGCCGGCCCGCCACAGGTGCCACGCCGCAATGCCCACCAGGAACGCCCCGGACACCGCGAACGCGCCGGCGATCGCGTGCGGGAACGCGGCGAGCACCGTCGAGTTGCCCAGCACCGCCCCGATCGAGGTCAGCCGCGGCCTGCCGTCGACCAGCTCGACGCCGACCGGATGCTGCATCCACGAGTTGGCCGCGAGGATGAAGTACGCGGACGCCATCGTGGCCAGCGAGAACGCCCACACGCAGGCGAGGTGCACGCGGCGCGGCAGCCGGTCCCAGCCGAAGATCCACAGGCCGAGGAACGTCGACTCGACGAAGAACGCGACGAGCCCCTCCATGGCCAGCGGCGCGCCGAACACGTCGCCGACGAACCGCGAGTACTCGTTCCACGCCATGCCGAACTGGAACTCCTGGACGATTCCGGTGACCACGCCCATCGCGAAGTTGATCAGCAGCAGCTTTCCCCAGAACTTCGTCATCGCGAGGTAGCGCCGGTTGCCGGTGCGTACCCACGCCGTTTGCATGCCCGCGACCAGCAGCGACAGGCCGATGGTCAGCGGCACCATCAGGAAGTGGTAGACGGTGGTGATGCCGAACTGCCACCGCGCGAGATCCAGGACGTCCACGCCTCAACCCTCGCGCGGCGGCCGGGTCGGCGGCAGGTCCGCGGGTCCCGTGCCGGCGGGACCTTGGTCCTGTGACCGGCACAACCAGCGCGCCTCGAGCCCGAGCCGGTAGACTCGCCGGTGCCAGAGGGGAGTAGTTCCCGCGGCGGGCCGGTGCCCGCCCGGCGAGGACATCGACATACTGACTCGCTCGCGAGTCCGGTGCCTCACCCGCTGCTTGTGGGCGAACGAGACCTCCGGCCGGCATGTGACCATGCCTGGCCGGAGTCGTCGTGCCTCCGTCCGGGCCAGACCCGAGGGAGCGCACCGTCCACATGGGACACTGGCTGCTCGCATTCGTCTCGGCGTACGTCGCCGTTTTCCTGCTCGAGCTTCCGGACAAGACGACCGCGCTGACATTGGTGCTGTCCGGCCGCTTCCGCAGCAGACCGGTCCTGGCCGGGGCCGCGGTGGCGTTCGCGTTGCAGGCGGTCATCGCGGTCGCGCTGGGCAGTGCGATCACGCTGCTGCCCGAGCGGGTCGTGGCCGGCGCGATCGCCGTGTTGTTCAGTGTGGGCGCGCTCCTGCTGCTGCGGGAGAGCCTGGCCGCCGACCCCGGTGACGCCGATGCCGCGTCGAGCATGCGGGCCGGCATATCGTTCGCGCGCGCCGCGATGATCTCGTTCGGCACGCTGTTCCTGACGGAGTGGGGCGACGCGTCGCAGGTGACGGCGATCGGGGTGGCGGCCAGGTACGCGAACCCGGTCGCGGTGGGGATCGGGACGTTCCTGGCGCTGATGAGCGTCACCGTGATCGCGCTGCTGGTGGGGCGCAAGCTGCGGTCGCGGGTGCCGGCGCACTTCATCCAGCGCGGCGCGGCGGTGGTGTTCGGGGTGTTCGCGCTGCTGGCGGCGTGGGAGGCGATCGCCTAGCCACGCTCGCGGCGCAGGGCCGCGGAGAGCTCGCCGGTGGTGTTGACCATGGCCACGAGGAAGTCGGCCAGGTGCTCGCGGGTGACGTCGAGTTCGCCGCGCAGCCAGCTCGCGAAGACGTCCATGGTGCCGCTGACCAGGGTGAGCGCGCCGAGCTCGCGATCCTGCCGCGGGGCGGCGCGATCGCCGAGGATCTCGGTGGCCTGGTCGGCGACGATGCCGGCGAGCAGGGTGACCATCTCGCGGCGGCGGCCGCGCAGCGCCTCGTGGGGGTTGAACATCAGGTGGCCGCGGCGCGGGTCGTCGACGAAGAAGTCGATCACCGCCTCGACGACCGCGCGGACCCGCTTGTCGGCGCTCGTGTCCCCGATGGCCTGGCGGAACGCGCGCAGGGCGGCGGTGGCGATGCCGTCGCGGGTGGCGAGCAGGAGGGCGTCGCGGTCGGCGAAGCTCTCGTAGAAGTAGCGGTCGTTGAGCCGGGCCCGGCCGCAGACGGCGCGGACGGTGACCCGTTCCCAGCCGCCGTCGGCGACGAGGTCGAGCGCGGCGTCCATGAGCGCGGCCCGCCGCCGCGCGCGCCGCTCGTCGCCGGTCTCGCCGGCATAGGTGCGTCGGGCCACGTCGTCAGCCTATCCTCATCTGGTGACGACCTTCACCAGATCGACGCGCCGGCCGATCCAGCCGGGAACCCGGCTCTGGGAGGACACCGGACTGATCACGTTCTCGCTGACGACCGGGGCCGCGTTCGCGCTGCAGGTGATGCACCCGTCCGTGGGGCCCGTCGTCGGCGAGCACTCGGTGTTCCGCACGGACGCGCTCGGGCGGGCGGAGCGCAGCATCGCGTCCGTGCTGACCTGGGTGTACGGCGGCGAGGAGGCGCTGGTCGAGGCCGACCGGCTGCGCGCCCTGCACGCCCCACTCCGCACGACGACCCCCGACGGGGTGACGCACAAGGCGCTGGCGTCGGGTCCGTGGGCGTGGATCCTGCTGACCGCGCCGTACGCGTTCACGGCCGCCGCGCGGTACTTCTCGCTGCGGCCGTTGCGCCGGGCGGACGAGGAGGCGTTCTACACGGAGATTCAGCAGCTGATGCGGAATCTGCACGTGGCGGAGAAGGAGATCCCGCCGACGTACGCGGACTACCTGACGCGCTTCGAGGACGTGCTGTCGAACACGCTGATCGCACACCCGACGGCGTACGAGTTCCTCGCGACCACCCGCCGGGTACCGCCGCCGCTCGGCCTGCCCGCGGTGTTGCGCCCACTCTGGCGAGCTGGCGGCATACCTGCCGGGCCGGGTGCAGCACTTCGTCACGGTGGGCACCCTGCCGCCGCGGGCACGGGAGATCCTCGGCCTGTCCTGGTCACCCCGCGACGAACGCCGGCTACGACTGCTGGGCCGGATGGTGGCCGTTGACCATGACGCTGCTGCCGGAACGGCTGCGCTACTTCCCCATCGCCTACCAAGCCCGGCGGGCGGACAACGCCCAGCGCGCCCTGCAACGCGTCCTGGAACGTCGTCGCGCTAGACGGCCGTCCCGCGACGCCACAGGAACTCGAACTGCCGCTGCGCGTTGCGCAGGTGCACCTCGTCGAACATCGCGGCGGCGTAGGTGGAGCCGTGTGGCGGTACCGCGTTGGCCGCCACCCGTCGGCGTCGACGTACGCCTTGATCATCTCGTAGAACGTGGGCGCGGCGCCGTGCAGTGCGGCCTCGTCGAGCAGGTACATCGCCATGCCCCCGAAGACCGGAATGTCGGCGATCCGTACCTCGCAGTAGCGGTTCACCGCGTCCGCCGGGCACTGCGTACGCAGCAGCGTCCGCATTTCGCACGACGAGATCCCGCCAGTCGGCGTCCACCCTGCTGGAGAGCAGGAATTTGTACGGCCGCCCGAGCGCGATGTTCCGTGCGACGATCGGCAGGAACTTCCCCATCGCGTGGCCCTGGTTCTCGGGCAGCTCCACGACGTCGTTCTGCAGATCCAGCAGGACGATCCGGCTCTCCAGCGAGTTCGCCTCGAGCCGCATGATGTCGTCCTCGGACAGCAGCGACGGGACCGTCGGTCCAGCGGTCCACACGATCTCGCTCGCCGCCCGATCGATCTGCTCCGAGAGGATCGAACCGATACGGGCGACCATCGCCGAATGCTGTTGCGCACGCCGTTCGACGTGGCGCAGCGAAACGTCCATGTAGGTGGCCATCGGACCGAAGTCCGGTGCCGGTATCTCGCCCACCCGGTCACCGAAGACCAGATAGTCCAGTGACACGTCGAAGAACTCAGCGAGCGCGACCAATGTCTGAAACGAGGGCCGGCTCTGCCCCCGAAGATACTGGGAAAGTGCGGAAGAGGTCACGCCGGCAGCGGCGAGAATTTCCGATCTATTTCCCCTGTAGCCGCCGGTCTCGATCAACGACGTCAGGATGGAGCTGAGCTGGATTTCTCGTGCCATGTGTCCAGAACCTCTCGCCTGACAACGCGCTTCCCCGGCATCACAGATGCCAGATTTTAGCAAGGCTGGATCGTGGTCAAGTTGTACTTGCCAGCCGCGTTGACAGTCCGTAAGCGCCGAGCTAGAACTAATTCAAGAACTGGAGCTCGACGACAATGAGAGGAGGCGATGGCCATGGAGGAGGATGTTTTGCTATTCGGACGACACGGGAGCGAGCAACTGTTGCCAGCCCGCTCCCGTGCGCCGCGGGAAGTCTATTTGGTAAGGCTGTCCATAAGTGCGCCCCAAGCAAGCGACGGCAGGCCGATGATCGGCCGATCATGACGTCGATCCTTGCTGTCGCGTACGAGAATCGCGCCCGGTCAGCGAACTTGACCTCGACACAGCTGCCGGCGCCATTGCTGAAGCTGCTGACGAACCACCCGTCGCCGTCCTCGGGTGATTCGCATGACTCGGTTATCGGTCAACTCAACTCCTTCGATGCGTCGTTGGATCGATTTCTTCGATTCCCGCCTGTCCAACGATGCGCTGAAGCGCCTCGGTCGAACGCTGCGGAGATGGCATCGACCTGGGAGTGATCATCGATGACCCCCCAGGCTGTCACCGTCTCCTGCCAGACGACCGTCGGCAGGCGGGGGTTTTCGAAATCGATCAAGTACACGGTCGCGCCCCGAACAAGGCTGCACGCCTGTGCCGTGAACGGCACGACATGCACTCGAGGTTCTCCGGGTACTTGTCGATCATGTCGATGAGGTGCTCGAGCTGACCACGCAGCACGGCAGCTCCACCGATCTGCTGATGTAGCGCGGCCTCGCTGATGATCGGTCGTGAGACTACAGCGGATCGTCGTCGTCGAGCCGTTTCTGGCGGCGCAAGCCGCACACCCACCCGTTGCTCGACCTGCACCCGCGGCACCGTCACATACGGATGAATGACGGCACGCGCGTAGTCGGCGGTCTGCAGCAACCCTGGAATCATCAGGTTCTCGTAGCCGCGAATGCTGTGCGCTCCGTGCTCCAGACCGAACAAACGCCGCAACTCGGCGTCGAACAACGCGGAATAGTCGGTCCACCAGCCACGGTCCTTGGCGATGTTCGCGAAGCTCGAGCATTTCCTCGCGCTCCTCGTCGCTGAACTCGAGGAGGTCGATGAGCTTCTTCAGGCTCTCCTCGGAGAGGATCCGTCGCTCGTTCTCGACGGCGGACCAGTAGTTGCGCGAGAAGCCGAGAGCCTGGGTGATGTGCTTGACCTCGATGCCGACCTGCTCACGACGTTCACGCAGGCGGAGGACGAGTTCCCAGCCTGCGACCACCGGAGACGGCAACGCCACTAGATGTCTCCCTCGGAGAAGTCTTGGTTACGGTAACCGATGGTGTTTTCGACATGTCGTCGGTTACTATCGTGAGTAGTACACCAAGGCAGCGAACGCAACGTACACCGGGACAGTGTCGCGCGCCACACCGGGTCCATCCTGACCCGGAATCGCTCCGGCGAGGCGCCGCGACACGCGTTGATCAGACAGCAAGTCGGAGGCTCATTCGGACAGTCGCAGGCCGAGTGGACGCACGTGATCGCCACTGGGGAGGCACCAAATGGCGACGATCTCGGACCCAACCCAGCACACCCCTCCATCCGAGCAACCGGGCACCGCGTGGGGCGAGCGTGCCGACAGCGCCGACGAACCGAGCGTGCCGGACCCCCGGCCGTCCTCGCCGCTGGAACTCGTACGGGCGCCCGGGTCCACCCGCCGAGAACGGCGCCCCCACCGATCGCGACGCATTACACCATCGTCGTGGTCGACATCGTGGGGTTCGGCGACCTCAGGCGGAACAACTCGAGCCAGTGGCGAGTCCGGCGCGGGCTCTACGACGCGCTGCAGCATTCCTTCGACACCGCCGGCATTCCCTGGCACCGGTGCCGCCGGGAGGACCGCGGCGACGGTGTGCTGATCCTCGTACCCGCGGACGTGCCGAAGGCGCTGTTCGTCGAGCGGTTGCCGGCGACCCTCGCCAACGCGTTGACCATGCACAACCAGCGCCACCCCGCCGTCGAGCAGATCCTGCTTCGCCTGGCGCTGCACGCCGGCGAGATCGTCGAGGACGAGCACGGTGTCACGTCGTCCTCGCTCAACCACACGTTCCGGATCCTCGACGCGGAGACCGTCAAGACGGCGTTCGCCGGGTCCGCCGGCGTGCTCGCGATCATCGGCTCCCTGTGGTTCTTCGACGAGGTCATCCGGCAGAGCGACTGGAGCGAAGCCGGCTCCTACGTCTCGCTGGACGTGCGCCACAAGGAGACGGAAACCCGCGCATGGATCCGCGTGGTCGGCCGGCCACGGCCCAAGCGGCGGGACCCGAACCCGCTGCAACAGCGGCTCAAGCGAAGGAAGTAGCCGGCCTCAGCGCAGGGCGTCGGCCACTGCGGTGGCGGCGGCGCGGACCTGGGGGCCGACCACGGCGCCGTCCAGTTCGTGGAACGTGATCACTCCTACGCTCGCGCGCAGGCCGGGGACGCCGCGGACCGGGGCCGCGATGCCGGACGCGCCTGGTTGCAGCTCGCCCGTGGTGGCGATCCAGCCGGGGGTCTCGTCGCGCAGGCCGATCGCCTTGCCGGCCGCGCCGCGGCCCAGTGAGTGGCGGGTGCCCACCCGGTACGCCACGTGGTACGTCGTCCACGACGGTTCGATCACGGCGACCGCCTGGGCCTCCTCGCCGTCGGCGACGGTCAGGTGGGCCGTGGCGCCCACCGCCTCCGCCAGCTCGCGCAGGGCCGGCAGCGCGGCCAGCCGCAGCTGCGGGGTCACCTTCGCGGCCAGGCGCAGCAGGCCGAGACCGAGCCGGACCTTCGAGCCGTCCCGGCGAACCAGGCCCCGGTCCTGCAGCGGCACCAGCAGGCGATAAACAGCAGCACGGCTCGCGCCGATCGCCGTGGCCAGCTCGCTGATCGTCGGCGCCTCGGAGTCCGCGTCGGCCACCGCCTGGAGCAGCGCCAGGCCCCGGTCCAGGGTCAGCGAGCTCTCCCGCCCGGGCGCCGCGCTCGGCGGGCGCGCCGGCGAGGGCTGGATCGGGCGGATCGGCCGGGCGGCCACGTCAGCCTCCGGCATCCGGGGAGTCGGCCGGCAGGACCGTGCCCGCCACCTCGGCGATGCCCACCACCGAGCCGTCCTCGCCGGGCGCGGTCGCGGTGATCACCACCGTGTCGCCGTCCTCGAGGAACGTCCTGGTCGACGCCGTCGGCCAGGTTGATCTTCTCCTGGCCGCCCCACGACAGCTCCAGGAAGCAGCCGCGCTGGGCACACCTCGGGACCGGACACCGTGCCGGACGCGAACAGGTCGCCGGGCCGCACGGTCGCGCCGTTGACCGTCATGTGCGCCAGCTGCTGCGCGAACGAGTACGACATGTCCGAGAAGTTCGGCCGGGACACCACGGTCCCGTTCCACTCGACCGCCAGCCGCAGGTCCAGGCCCCACGGCGAGTCCTCGACCAGGTACGTCGACCCGCGGGTGCCCCGGGTCGGGCAGCGCCACCCGCGCCACCGCGAGCGCCTCCAGCGGCGTCACCCACGCCGACACCGACGTCGCGAACGACTTGCCCAGGAACGGGCCGAGCGGCTGGTACTCCCAGCCCTGGATGTCGCGCGCGGACCAGTCGTTGACCAGCACCACGCCGAAGATGTGCTCCGGCGCGTTCGAGGTCGGCACCCGGCGCGCGACCGGGCCGCCGCACACGAAGCCGACCTCGGCCTCGACGTCCAGCCGGCCGGACGGGCCGAACTGCGGCAGCGGCGAGCCCTTGCGCTGGCCGTGCGGGCGCACGACGTCGGTGCCCGAGACGACGACCGTGCCGGACGCGGCCGTGGTAGCCGACCGGCAGGTGCGTCCAGTTCGGCAGCAGCGGCTCGGAGTCCGGCCGCATGATCCGGCCGACGTTCTCCGCGTGGTAGCGCGAGCAGTAGAAGTCCACGTAGTCGCCGACCGTGAACGGCAGCAGCGCACGCACGTCGGTCAGCGGCACGCAGCGACGCGCCGGGCGGCGTGCCGGAGCCGGTCACCAGGTCGATCAGCCGTGCCCGCAGCTCGCTCCACTCGACGCGGGTCGCGGCCAGCAGCGGGTCGAGCGAGGTGCCGGACACCAGGTCGGCGAGCGTCGCCCAGCTCGTCGGCGAGCGGCGCGAGCGGCAGCGCGTGGTCGCCGACCCGGACCGCGACCCGCGGCCCGTCGCCCGCGTCGACGACGCCGTAGGGAAGCGTTTGCGGGCCGAACGGCTCGGTCCGGTCGCGAACGCCGGGTCCGCAATCCAGCTCACAGCAGGCCCAGCTCCTCCAGATCGGCCACCGGGTCGGTCAGCGAGCACGAGCCGTAGGAGGAGAACACGCCGCGCACCGCCAGCGCCTCGTGCTCGGTCAGCGCCTGCGCCTCCGCGGCCAGCGCCTTGCCGTCGGTCGACTCGAGCGCCTCGTGCACCGACTCGTCGGCCGCGCCGCCGGCGATCAGCCGGGCGGTGGCGATCAGCAGGTTCAGGAAGCCGTGGTGGGTGAAGCCCGGTCTCCGTCGTCGGTGTGCCGGACCGCGTTGTGCAGGCCGGCGGTCGCCTTGAACGACGAGTTGCCCGCGTTGATCACCGACAGGAAGTCGGCGACCTCCTCGATGCTCGGGAAGTTCTGCTCGGACAGCCCGCCGCACCGGATCTTCGGCCAGCTGCCGTGCTCGATCACCCGCTGGATGCCGTCCAGCCAGCCGGCGCCGCCGCGCCGTGGCTCGATCACCCGGATGACGTCCTCGGGCACGAACTCCGACACCCGCTCCAGCCACACCTCGTCCACGTCGGACGGCGCGGGCATCTCGACCATGCGCAGCGCGAGCAGCTCGGCGCGCGACTCGACGATCGAGAGCGCCTTCGGCACACCGCCGAGCCCGGTGTCGATGACCAGGGACAACTCGACCGGTCTCGGCGGTTTGACCTTGATCAGATCGGTGATCAGCTCCGGCAGCCGGGAGGCCGGGCAGAGGAACAGCCCGACCAGATCGGCGCGGTCATTGGTCCTGCCGTCGAGGTGCAGGCGCACCGCGTCGGGCATGGCGGCGTTGCCCGGCGGGAACAGGGCGGCGTCGTCGACGAGCCGAGCGAGCAGGGGCGGAACATCGCGTGGTCCTGGCGGGGGCACGGGTGCGGCGCTTGACACGGCTGACACGCTAGTAGCGTATCGGCAACTGAACAAAGACGTTCGATATGCGGACACTCTGGAGGGGGCCATGCCTTACTACCGCAGCGTCGGGGAGATCCCCCGAAAGAGGCACACGCAGTTCCGCTCCCCGGAGGGCGGGCTGTACGCCGAGGAGCTGATGGGCGTCGAGGGTTTCTCCTCCGACTCGGCCCTGCTCTACCACCGGCACCTGCCGACGGCGATCGTGAACGCCGAGGTCGTCGAGGACCACCGGGGCGCGCTGACGCCGAACCACCCGCTCAAGCCGCGCCACTTCCGCACCCAGGACCTGAAGTCGGAGAGCCGCACGAGGTCGACGCGGTGACCGGCCGGCGCACGCTGTTCGGCAACAACGACGTGACCATCGGGTTCGCCGTCGCCACCGCGCCGAGCCCGCTGTACCGCAACGCCGCCGGCGACGAGCTGATCTACGTGCAGAGCGGCTCGGCGACCGTCGAGACGATCTACGGCGCGCTGGACGTCGCCGACGGCGACTACGTGGTGCTGCCGACCTCGACGACCTACCGGGTGCTCCCCCACGGCGAGACCCGGCTCTACGTCCTCGAGGCGACCGGCCACATCGGGCCGCCGAAGCGGTACCTGTCGACCAAGGGCCAGTTCCTCGAGCACGCGCCGTACTGCGAGCGCGACCAGCGCGGGCCGGCCGAGCCGCTGCTGGCCGACGAGACCGACGTGCCGGTGCTGGTGCGCCACCGCGCCGGGCTGACCCGCTTCACCTACGCCAACCACCCGTTCGACGTGGTCGGCTGGGACGGCTGCCTGTACCCGTGGGTGTTCAACATCCGCGACTTCGAGCCGATCACCGGCCGCGTGCACCAGCCGCCGCCCGTGCACCAGACGTTCGAGGGGCCGAACTTCGTGGTCTGCTCGTTCTGCCCGCGCAAGGTCGACTACCACCCGGACTCGATCCCGGTGCCGTACAACCACGCGAACGTCGACTCCGACGAGCTGATGTTCTACGTCGGCGGCAACTACGAGGCGCGCAAGGGCTCCGGCATCGGGCTCGGCTCGCTGTCGCTGCACCCGTCGGGCTTCACGCACGGCCCGCAGCCGGGCGCCGCGGAGGCGTCGATCGGCGCGGACTACTTCGACGAGACCGCGGTCATGGTCGACACGTTCCGCCCGCTGGAGCTCGGCGAGGCGGCGGGCTCGCTGCGAAGACCCTGGCTTACGCCTGGTCATGGTCCGGTCGCGGACCTGGTAACTGAATCGGGTGAAACGGGACGGCCGCACCGGCCGACACTCCAGGCAGCCGATTGCCTGGATTGGGGACCTCCGTGCGCACCCGCCCTGCTTTGCTGCGCCCAAAAACCGCCCTCCTGCTCGCCGCCGGCCTGATCGCCGGCGCACTCACCGACCTTGACCGCATCGACAACGGCCGCCGCGGCGGTACCAACCGGGTTCACCGACACCGTCGCTATCAGTGGCCTGACCAACCCGACCGTGGCGTCGTTCGCCCCGAACGGGCGGGTGTTCATCGGCGAGAAGAGCGGCATCGTCAAGACGTTCGACTCGCTCGCCGACACCTCCGCCACGGTCACCGTCGACCTCCGCACGGCGGTCCAGGACTTCTGGGACCGCGGCCTGCTCGGCCTGACCGTCGACCCGGCCTTCCCCGCGCGGCCGTACCTGTACGTGCTCTACACCTACGACGCGCTGCCCGGCGGCAGCGCGCCGCGCTGGGGTGACACCTGCCCGACGCCGCCGGGCGCGACCGACGACGGCTGCCTGGTCACCGGCCGGCTGTCCCGGCTGACGATCGACGCGAACGGCGTGGCGAGCGGCGCCGAGCAGGTGCTGCTGAACGGCTGGTGCCAGCAGTACCCGTCGCACTCGGTCGGCACCGTGACGTTCGGGCCGGACGGCGCGCTCTACGTCGGCGGCGGGGACGGCGCGAGCTTCAACTTCGCCGACTGG
>CAWJCX010000033.1:0-3906 GCA_963841395.1 uncultured Actinomycetota bacterium | reverse complement strand
TCACCGGCAAGCCTTTCGGCGTGGTCGGTGCCACGCCTACGGCGTACGGCGGCAAGTGGGCGCACGAGGACGCACGCCGTTCCGCAACCATCGCCGGCGCCCAGGTGGTCGACGCTGCCCTGGTCTCCCAGTCGGCAGTCGAGGTCGACGTGCTCAACGACCCCGCGGTGATCGCCCGCTTCACCGAGGCACTGCGGTGCCTGACCGAGTTTCAACGCGCCGCCTGACCCTCACTCCAGGAGCACCCTGCCGGGCACCCCGTCGCCGAGGAAGGCGGCGAGGCGCTCGGCCTCATCCCTCACATCGCGGCGCTCGTCGCGGTTGAGCCGGCGGAGCGGCTCGACGGCCACGGTGATGCCCGCGCCTGCGTCGGCCGCGCTCGTCCAGGTCGCCGACACCCGGCCGTCCACGAGCACGTAGCGGGTGCCCAGGATGCTGAGTCCGCGGTGCTCGTCGTCGATGATCCGGGACCGGTCGTCGTACCCCAGCACCGCGTTGTCGAACGCCGGCAGGAACCTGGGCGGGGCCGCCAGGTCGGGGTCGGGGAGCGTCGCGTCCGCGAGGTCGAGCAGCTCGCGGCTTCGCTCGTCGCGGTAGGAGACGAGCTCGGGTCGCAGCCTCTTGATCACCGCGGGCAGCCCGGTCAGGCCCGACCAGGACCGTACGTCGGAGCTGCTGGCCGGGCCGTAGGCGCGCAGGTAGCGGCGCACCACGTCGTCCAGGCCGACCTCCGGGCGGGGTGCGTCGCCGAGCCAGGCCTCGATAGTGGTGTTGGCGGCCGGCGCCTGGCGGCCCCACACGCCCCGGGGTGGCACCTGCACCAGCTCCACCAACGAGCTGAGCGCGTCGCCGAGGTCGCGGACCACCGCCTCGGGCCACCGGTCGGCGACGGCACGCGCGACCTCGTTGAGGATCTGCGGCCGCTCGTGGAACAGCGGACGCCCGGCCGACGCGAGCTCGTCGAGATCTACGCCGTCCAGGCGTCGCCCCAGCCCGCTGCGCACCTTCTGGACGAGCATCGCCTGGAACAGCGGCCGCATCGCGACGCAGTCGTCGGCACTCATCAGGTGCAGGGTGCGGCGCATCATCAGCGTGCGGACCGCACGGCGACTCTCGAGCAGCTCGACGAGCTCGGCCGGCCGGAAGTCCAGTAGCCGCGACCACAGCCCGGCGTACGGCTCGAGCGGCTCCTGGGCCTGCAGTCCGACGAGGTAGGTGATCGCGTCGGCCGACGACGCCGGCCGGCGCTCGGACAGCCACTGGCGGTCGAGGGTAGCTCGGTTCAAGGTGCGCCGGTCGAGCGTCTGCACGCGGTCAACCTAGCGACGGATACCGTCAGCGGCATGGCCGACCTGCACGACCTGACCGCCCTCGAGCAGGGCGAGCTGATCCGGAAGGGCGAGGTCTCGCCGCTCGAGCTCACCGAGCACTACCTCGACCGGGTGGACCGCCTCGACGACATCGGCGCCTTCGTCACTCCGACTCCCGACCTGGCTCGCGAGCGGGCCGCCGCGCTGCCGGCAGGGGAGGGACCGCTGTGGGGGGTGCCCACCGCGATCAAGGACCTGAACATGACGGCCGGCGTGCGGACCATGTTCGGGTCGGAGGTGTTCCGCGACTTCGTGCCCGATACGTCCGACGGGGTGACGCTCTCGATCGAGGCCGCCGGCATGGTGAGCCTCGGGAAGACCAACACACCCGAGTTCGGCTCGCCCTGCTACACCGAGCCCGACGTCGCACCGCCCGCGGTGACGCCGTGGGACCGGACCCGGATGGCCGGCGGATCCTCGGGCGGCGCGGCGGCCGCGGTCGCCGCCGGGCTGGTGCCCGTGGCCCACGGCTCCGACGGCGGCGGCTCGATCCGGATCCCCGCGTCGTGCTGCGGACTCGTCGGGCTCAAGCCGACCCGCGGCCGGATCAGCGGCTTCCCGATGTACGGCGACCCGATCGGCCTCGCGATCGGGGGCTCGCTCGCCCGCAACGTGCGGGACGCGGCGGCGCTGCTCGACGTACTCGCCGGTCGACGGGCAGGCGACCCCAGCTGGGCGCCGGCGCCGACCGGCACGTTCGTCGCGGCCTGCGACCGGGATACCGGGCGGCTGCGGATCGCCCGGTTCGTCGCGCCGGTGATCACGGACGTCGAGGTCGACGAGGAGTGCGTGCTGGCCTACGAGGCGGCGTCCGCGCTCCTGGAGTCGCTGGGCCACGAGGTCTCCGACGTACCCGTGCCGCTGCCGCCGGAGGCGGTGCCGGTGTTCGAGACCTGCTGGGCGGTGCTCACCGCGCTGTCGATCGTGCCGCCGGAGCGCGAGCCGATGCTCCGGCCGCTCACCAGGTGGCTCACCGAGCGTGGACAGGCGGTGAGTGGGCCGGAGTTCGGGCTCGCGATCGGCGCGATGCGACGTTTCGCCGCCGACGCGCTCACCTCGCTGGCGCCGTACGACGCCGTGCTGACGCCGACGCTCGCGGTGCCGCCGCTGCCGGTCGGGGCGATCCGCAACGACGCCGACCCGGCTGCGGACTTCGAGGCGCAGAAGGCGTTCACGCCGTGGACCTCGGCCTGGAACGTCACCGGCATGCCGGCGGTCTCGCTGCCGCTGCACTGGACCCCGGATGGGCTCCCGGTCGGCGTGATGCTGGCCGCGCGGCCGGCGGAGGAGGAGCTGTTGCTGTCGCTCTCTGCGCAGGTGGAGGTAGCCGCGCCGTGGCACGACCGGCGGCCTCCGGGCTGGTGAGTCAGCCGTAGGTCACCCGTCGCACCAGCAGCTCGAACGGCCCTCGATTGCCCCTGTGCGCCATCCAGTCGGCCAGCACGACGGTGCCGATCCAGACCCCGGTGGCGAGCAGTGCCGTCGTGGCTACTGTGAGCTCGTCTGACAGGTCGAGCAGGAACGGTGTGAAGACCAGCGCCCACGCCACCGACTGCACGAGGTAGCAGGTCATCGATCGTTGCCCGGTGGCGGCGAGGGCGTCGACCACGCGACCGCGCCGGGCGGCGAACCAGAGTGCGAGGAGTGCGATCAGGGCGGCGTACCCGAACCCGCCGAGCACGCCGGTCGCGTCGTGCAGCGCGCCGATCAGCTCCAGGGTCGCCTGGTCGGGAACGTCCCGGACCCCGGCCAGCACGAGGGACATCGGCTGGGCGCCCAGAGCCGCGGCGGCGATCCCGACCGTGGCGACGACCGTCAGCAGGCCGCGGCAGCGCTCAGGTTGTTCGAGCAGGCGCCGGCGCCCGGCCCACAGCCCGACCAGGAACGGGGCGGCGAACCCGATCGGCCCCAGGAGTGCGACGTACGGGACGACGACGGCGCGCTCGGTGAGCATGGTGAGCAAGTCCGGGGGCAGCGCCGATGCGTCCGGCGAGTCGAAGCTGATCGCGAACGACCCGTCGCTGGGCAGTGCGCCCAGCGCGAAGAAGAGGCCGGCCACGATCAGCAGCCACCGGTCCCTCCAGAAGACCGCCCAGGCGCCGACGAACAGCAGCACGCCGTACATCGCGAGGATGTCGCCGGCGTAGAACAGGAGCCCGTCCACGACACCGACGGCGACCAGGACCAGGCTGCGCCGCCAGAGCAACCGGCGTACGGCGGGCCGCCCCGCGGCCTCCTGGCGGCGAACGATGTGCGCGACGCCGTACCCGAACAGCAGGCCGAACATCGGGAAGGCGCGGCCATCGACGAAGGTCGCGATCAACCACGCCACCGCCGAGTCGACCGCCGAGCCGTCCTGGGGGTAGCCACCGAGGACGGGGTCACCGGGAAGGAAGTAGTGCGAGTTCGCCAGCGCGATGAAGAGCAACATGAATCCGCGGGCCAGGTCCGGCCCGAGCGCGCGTGCGGTGAGCGGGGTCGCGCCCTGGACGGTGGTGGTCACGTGAGCAGTCAACGGTCCGCGAGGTCGCCCGTG
>CAWJCX010000032.1:0-83531 GCA_963841395.1 uncultured Actinomycetota bacterium | reverse complement strand
CTCTCGATGGGTTCTCGGCGCTCCCTGGAGCCGAGCCCTCACCTCGCCAACAACCCCACGATTCGGCGCCTCTTGGCCCCGTGTGTTGGTGGTCAACCTGGCTTTGACATGGTATTGGCGTGACGAGCACGGTCTTGAAGAAGGATCCGGAGGCGGATCCGCCGCGCGAACCGGATGCCGAACAGGACGGTGAGCGCTCCAGCAGAGCCGACGCGTGGGTCGCCTCCCTCCGGAGCCGGCTCACCGACCGCACCATCGCCCGACTCGTCGAGCTGCTCGCGCTGGTCCCGCCGCTCGCCATGGTGCTCGAGGTGTCCCGGGCCGGGAAGCTCCAGTGGCTGGACTACTGGTACGTCCTGATCCGGATCACCAACCCGGACGGCTCGTTCCGGCTCGGCGGCATCTTCACGCCGCAGAACGAGCACCCGCTGATGATCCCGTCGCTGCTGTACTGGCTCGACGCGCGGCTCGCCGACGGCGACAACCGGGTGCTCGGCTACCTGGTGATCGTGATCGCCGCGGCCACCGTGCTGCTGCTGCGCGCGGCGCTGCCGAAGACGCTGCCGCCGGTGGTGCGCGCGGGGCTCGTGGTCGGCGCGTCCGCGCTGATCTTCAGCCTGCAGGGCCTGCACATGTTCGTCCGCTCGATGAGCGGCTCCGCGTGGCTGACCGCGAACCTATTCGTCGTCGCCTCGCTGCTGCTCGCCAACAAGCGCAAGTGGCGGGCCGCCTGGGGCGTCGGCATCCTCGCGACCGCCTCCTACGGCACGGCGTTCGCGCTCTGGCCGGCGCTCGCCGTGCTCGCCACGCTGCACAAGGAGCGCTGGCGGACCCGGCTGATCCCGCTCGGCATCGGCGTCGTGTGGTCGGCGTCTGGTACATCCTCAAGCCGAACACCTGGGTCGGCGGCACGCCGGCCAACGACATCGGCTCGCTGATGTACACGTTCCTGACCATCGTCGGGAAGATGTGGACGGCCGACAACGCCGGCTTCGCGGTCGTCGCCGGCGCGCTGATGCTCGTCGTCTACGCCGTGCTGATGACCAACAAGACCGCGCAGGACCAGTCGCTGCGGTTCTGGTGGGCGCTCGCCACCTACGGCGTGCTCGCCTGCGGCATGATCGCCACCGCGCGCATCGACTTCGGCGCCGACTTCGGGCTCACCAGCCGGTACTCCTCGCTCGCCGTGATGGTCGTCGATCCCGCTGCTGGTGCTGATGGCCGCCGTCCTCTACAAGGGCGTGCGGCGCAACGCGCAGAAGATCGCGGTCACCGTCGTCGGCATCGGCGTCGTCGGGTTCACCCTCGGCCTGCCCACCGCGGCCGACCTGCGCAGCCAGATCAAGGAGCACCCGCTGGAGGGCATCGCGATCGCGCGCCGGCTACGGCGACGCGCTCGGCCCGGTGCTGCCCAAGGAGCGCGAGCTCGAGCCGGACCTCGTGGTGCTGCACCACTACCCGCTCAACGGGACCTTCTCGCTCGGCTGCGGCGGGCCGGAGCTCGGCTCGACGATCGACCTGGCGACAGGCGACCGCGCTCCCCGAGCCCGGCACGCGCAGCCCGGACAAGCCGTCCGGGATCGATCGACTCGATCGAGCCGCGCGGCGAGGCCGACCTGATCACCGGGTGGGCGACCGGCGGCACCAACCGCGGCGCCGACCAGGTGCGTTGCACGCTGGTCGTGGACGGCGACGGCAAGGTCGTCGGCGGCGGGGTGAGCCGGCTGCCGCGCGGCCGACGTCACCGGCAAGTACTGGGGTCTGCCGCCCGACGTAGGCTTCAGGGCAATCGGACCTGTCACCGACGAGACACGCATCGTGGTCGTCTACGAAAGCGGCGCGATGCGGTGGCTACCGGCGCAGGTCAGCGACACCGGAGACGAGTAAGTGACCCTAGAAACCGTGCCAGACGTGCAGGTCAGTGTCCTGATCCCGGTCAAGGACGAGGAAGCGACGCTGGCCACCCTGGTGACCGAGATCGGCGAGACGTTCGCGACGCTGCCCGAGATCGAGTACGAAGTGATCTTCGTCGACGACGGCAGCGTGGACCGCAGCTGGCAGGTCATGCAGGAGCTGGCCGCCGGCAACGAGCGGATCCGCGCGCTGCGGCTGCGGCGCAACTTCGGCAAGGCCGCCGCGCTCGCGGCCGCGGTCGACGAGGCGCGCGGCGAGCGGGTCGTCACGATGGACGCCGACCTGCAGGACGACCCGGCCGAGGTGCCGCGCCTGCTGGCCGAGCTCGACGACGGCGCCGACCTCGTGTCCGGCCACAAGGCCGACCGCAAGGACCCGCTGGGCAAGCGGCTGCCGTCGAAGTTCTTCAACATGATGACCGGCGTGATCACCGGCCTGAAGCTCAACGACCACAACTGCGGGCTCAAGGCCGCGCGGACCGAGGTGTACCGGCGGGTGCCGCTCTACGGCGAGCTGCACCGCTACATCCCCGCGCTCGCCCACCAGACCGGCTACAAGGTCCGCGAGCTGGCCGTGCAACCACCGGGCGCGCGAGCACGGCAAGTCGAAGTACGGCCTCGAGCGCTACGTGCGCGGCGCGATCGACCTGCTGACGGTCATGACGATCACCAAGTACGGCCGCCGGCCGGCGCACCTGTTCGGCGGCCTCGGGCTCGCCTCGGGGCTGATCGGGTTCGTCGTGCTGGCCTACCTGATCGATCGTGAAGATCTTCGGCGGCGAGGCGATCGGCGACCGCCCGCTGCTGATGCTGGGCATCCTGCTCGTCATCCTCGGCGTGCAGATGATCTCCATCGGGCTGATCGCGGAGATCGTGCTGCACCGAACCGCGAACCGCCGCGAGGCGACGGACCTGATCAGCGAACGAACCAAGACGCTCGAGCCCGCCGACGCGGTCGAGCCCGCGAAGTCCCTGGGAGTGAAATGAGTGGCATCCGGGGGGCGTACGTCTCCGGTGTGAAGACCGTCCGCAAGGCAGCGGACAAGGCCGGGCTGCTGGAGCGGCTGGAGCGCAGCGAGTCGCCGAAGGCGCGGCACGTGCGCACGCTGTTCTCGATCTTCGACGCGGTCGACATGGCCAAGATGGACCTGGCCTGGTGGAGCTACCCGGCGATGCGCCGGGTCGAGGAGTTCCTCGCCGAGCGGCCGGGCGCGCGGATCTTCGAGTACGGCGCGGGCGCGAGCACCGCGTGGCTCGCCAAGCGCGCCGGGCAGGTGGACAGCGTCGAGCACGACACCGAGTGGGTCGAGTACGTCCGCGAGCTGCTCGCCGACACCCCGGGCGTGAAGCTGCACGCCGTGCCGGCGACGCCCGCGACCGCCGCAGACCGTCGTCCGGTCCGGCCGGGTCGGCCACACCGACCTCGACTTCGGCGACTACGTGTCCACGATCGACCGGGTCGGCGGCCCGTTCGACCTGATCGTGGTGGACGGCCGGGCGCGCAACGACGCGTTCCGCCGGTCGCTGGACCACCTCGCCGACGGCGGCGTGATCGTGTTCGACAACCTCAAGCGCAAGCGGTACTGGGACGTCATCTCGGCGCATGCCCGGCCTGCGGTTCGAGCTGCTCAAGGGCGCGACGCCGACGCTGCCGTACCCCACGACCACCGGCCTGATCTGGCGTGACTAGCGAACCGGCGGCACCGAAGCCGAGCCGGCGGGCCGACCTGCTGGCCATCGGGTTCGTGGTGGTCGCCGTCGGCCTGGCCGGCTGGGCGCTGCGCGGCGAGCTGCCCGACGTGGTCGACGCGATCGGCCGGATCGCCTGGTGGCGCATGGTGCTGGCGCTCGCCGCGCGTGGTCGCCGGGCTGCTGGCGACCGCCGAGGTGTGGAAGTACTGCCTCGCCGCACTCGGCTCGGCGGTGTCCTCGTCCGCGGCGCGGCAGATCTTCTTCCCCGCGCAGGTCGGCAAGTACCTGCCGGGGTCGATCTGGCCGTTCCTCGCGCAGATGCGCTTCGCCCGCGAGCACGGCGTGCCCGGCGGCCTCGCGCTGCTGGCCGGCTCGGTGTTCCTGGTGGTGCACGCGGTCACGTCGGTGCTGGTCGGCGCGCTGCTGCTGATCAGCCAGCCGGACCTGGTCGAGCCGGTTCGGCTGGGCGGGGGTGTGCATCCCGCTGGCGCTCGTGCTGCTGCACCCGAAGGTCGTGAACCTGCTGGCGCGCAAGCTCGCCGGCCGGTCCGGGGTCGAGCCGCCGGTGCTGCGCTGGCGCGACCTCGTGCGGCCGCTGGCGTGGATGTTCCCGGCGTGGCTGGGCTACGGGCTCGCCGGCTACCTGCTGGCGGACCCGTTCACCGACTCGGTCCTGCAGCTCGCGCTCGTGTGCACGGGGGCGTTCGCGCTGGGCTGGATCGTCGGGCCTGGTGGTCTTCATCGCGCCGGCCGGCGTCGGCGCCCGCGAGGCGGTGCTGATCCTCGCGCTGACCCCGCTGCTGGGCGTCGCCGCGGCGACGACGGTCAGCCTGATCCTGCGGGTCGGGCACACGCTGGCCGACATGCTGCTGGCGCTGCGGTACGGGCTGGTGCGCGCCCGGCGGGCCAGGCAGGCAGCCGCGGCGGAGTCGGCGGCGTCCACCGCGGAGACGCCCGCCGAGGCCTAGGCAGGCACGCGCCAGAAGACGCCGGCCCAGTCGATCGTCTCCATGGGCGCGTCGATGCCGTGCGCGCCGCGGTAGTCGTCCACGGCCTGCTTGCAGCCGGGGATCGCGTGGTAGTCGTCCACGATCACGAAGCCGCCCGGCGAGACCTTCGGCGCGAGGGCGGTCAGCGCCTCCCACGTCGAGGAGTACATGTCGCCGTCCAGGCGCAGCACGGCGAGGCGCTCGATGGGCGCGGTGGGCAGCGTGTCGCGGAACCAGCCGGGCAGGAAGCGGACCCGGTCGTCGAGCAGGTCGTACTTCGCGAAGTTGGCGCGGACCTCCTCGAGCGGCACCGCGAGGAAGTCGAACTCGTGGTGCGGGTCGCCGGCGTCGGCCGGGTAGCGGTCGGCGTCCGGCGGCGGCAGGCCGTCGAACGAGTCGGCCACCCACACCGTGCGGCCGGTCTCGGCGTAGGCGGCGAGCACGCCGCGCATGAGGATCGACGCGCCACCACGCCACACGCCGGTCTCGGCCAGGTCACCCGGGACCCCGTCGACGATCACCATGCGGACGCATTCGTGCAGGTTGTCCAGGCGTTTGCGGCCGATCATCGTGTGCGCGCTGCGCGGCCAGTCGCGGCCGTCGCCGCGGGCCTGCGGATCGAAGCCGTCCGGCCCCCACAGCGCGTGTTCGGGTCCTCGTAGATGGTGTTCGTCAGCGCGCGTTTGAGCAGCTCGAGATACCGGTCGCGAATTCCTTCGGCGGTGAGTTCCGGGGTCATTTCGACGGACATGACGACTGCGATCAAATCCTTCCGCGTCGTGCGGCATCCTGTTACGTCGAGGGCACCCGACACAGGAGTACACACATGGATTGGCAGGACGAGCTGCGGCGGCTGGACAAGCAACTGTCCGAGGGCGAGATCTCCGCGCAAGACTACCGACGCATGCGTGACGAGTTACTCGCCGAGGCGTCCGCTCCGGCGCAGGGCAGGGGCGCCCTGTGGTCCGGTGCCCACCCCGAGGCCGCGCCGGCCCCAGCTCCCGCGCCGGCTCCCGCGCCGCCCCCGGCCCCGCCCTCACCGGACGCCGAGGACACCCAGATCGTCGCGGACAGCACGGTGGTGGTCGAGGAGACCGTCGTGGCAGCGCAGGAGCCGGCCGCGGACGAGACGGCCGTGCACGCCTCGCCGGTCGAGCAGACGACCGTCCAGGACCCGCCGCCCGCGCCGCCCCTCGCGGGCCCGGGCGAGGACCCGGACCGGACCGCCACGGTCGCCGCCGAGACCGTCGCGGAGTCGGACACGGGCCGGGGCGCCCGCCGGGAGTCCGACACCGAGGCCGCGGCCCGCAAGCAGCAGACGCCGACGTTCCCGCCGCGGCCGGCCGACGGCCCGATACCGAAGGCGCCGCCCCTGCCGGCGCCCGCGCCGTGGACCGGGCAGGTGCTCGGCGAGGAGGTCTTCGCCGACGCCAAGCCGCAGAGCAACGCCCGGCGGGCCGCGACGATGCTGCTGTCGCTGGTGGTCGTGCTCGCGGTCATCGGCGGCGCGGTCTGGTTCTTCGTGTTCCGCTCCGACGACGCCCCGGCCGCCGAGCAGTCGAGCAACCCGCCGGCGACCGAGAAGCCGAACAGCCAGGCGCCGCAGAAGCCACCGCAGAAGCCGACGACGAGCGTGCCGCAGCCGAGCCGGACCAACCTGCCGACGAACCTCGCCGACGCGCTCGGGCCGCTGCCCGGCGCCGCCGACAAGAACAGCGGCACGATCTCCCCCGCGCGGGCCGGCCAGCTGAAGCTGGTGGCCCCGCAGGAGGTCCAGGCGGCCGACAAGCAGGGCGTGCGAAACGTGATCTTCCGCGGCGCGACGAACGGCGACGTCGGCAGCGCGCTGCTGGTGTTCGCCACGCCGAACGGCACGTCGTCCGTCGCCCTCGCCAAGGCCGAGCGCGCCTACCTGGGCGACAGCGGCTTCGCGCCCGGCAAGGAGCTGCGCAGCGGGCTGCCGGTGCTGGAGCGCAGCGACGAGGCGGGCACCGTGTACCGGGTCGTCTACACGACCGGCAAGTACACCGTCCGGTTCGGCGTGGCCCAGCGCGACGCGAGCCCGGTCCAGCTGCGCAAGGAGCTCGAGGTCGGTCGCGGACACGATCCTCGCGGTCCTGCCGCCGTCCTAGGCGGGGTTGCGGGGCCCACCGGTCAGCGGCGACCGCCGACCACCAGCACGAGCTTGCCGCGCACGTGACCGTCCTCGCCGGCGCGGTGCGCCTCCGCGACCTCGGCGAGCGGGAAGGTCCGCGCGACCGGGAGCGAGAAGCGCCCGGACTCGACCAGCTCGCCGATCTCGGCGAGCGCGTGGACCGCGCGGCCGGCGTCCCCGCTGCTGAACCGCACCCCGTGCTCCCGCGCGCCGGCGAAGTCGGCGATCGTCACGACGTGCTCCGGGCCGCCCGCGAGCTCGATGAGCTCGGGCAGGACGCCGCTCCCGGCGACGTCGAGCGCGGCGTCGACGCCGTCGGGCGCGAGCGCGCGAACCCGCTCGACGAGGCCCTCGCCGTAGGCGACGGGCTCGGCCCCCAGCGAGCGGAGATAGCTCGTGGTTCGCCGGACCGGCGGTGCCGATCACGCGCGCACCGCGCACCACGGCGAGCTGGACCGCGGCGCTGCCGACGCTTCCGGAGGCGCCGTTGACGAGCAGCGTGCTGCCGCTCCCGCCGCCGAGCTGGTCGAGCGCGCGCGTGGCCGTCTCGACCGCGGCCGGCAGCGCGGCCGCGCCGGGGAAGTCGAGCGACGGCGGGATCGGCGCGTAGTAGGACAACACCGCCAGCTCGGCCTGGGCCGCGCCCTCGGACAGAAGCCGAACACCCGATCGCCGACGGCCACGTCCGCGACGCCCTCGCCGAGCTCGTCGACGACACCCGCCGCCTCGTGGCCCAAGGTCTGCGGGAGCTCCGCGATCCATCAGGCCCTGGCGCTTCTTCCAGTCGCTCGCGTTCACGCCCGCCGCGCGCACCGCGATCCGGACCTGACCGGGACCCGGATGCGGATCGGGGAGCTCCACGATCTCGAGGACCTCCGGGCCGCCGAACCGGGTGAAACGGACCACCTTCATCGCTAGCCGCTCGCGGGCGCGTGTTGTGGGGGTCCGACCGGTGGCATCCGCTCCGTCGGTTCCCCGGCGGGCTCCCCGCCGGACTCCGCGTGGGCTCTCCGGTGGGCTCTCCAGTGGTCTCTCCGGCCGCCGGGGGCCGCGGCGAGGGCCGGCGGCGGATGAGCACGCGGCGCAGCTTCATCGCCTGCTTCTCGACCACGTGCCAGGACACCAGCCCGAGCCCGAGCGCGATCGGCACCGCCGTCGCGGCCATGAGCCACGGCGTGCGCATGCCGAGGAACAGCAGTGTCTGCAGGACCACGAACCCGTAGAGGTACACGCCGTAGTTCGCCACGGTCGAGCCAGTTCGGCAGCCACAGCCGGCGCGGCAGCAGGTGGCCGATCGCGATCACCAGGTACGGCAGCGTGACGATCCGCGACGATCTCGACCATCGACGACGAGTACAGCGTGAAGTCGATGCCCACGCACAGCAGCACGCCGAACCAGCTCAGCCGCAGCCGGTCGCGGTAGAGCCAGATCGCCGCGCCCACCGCGTACATGCCCAGGTACTGCAGCAGCGGGAACGTCGGCACCAGCAGCAGGACCGGCGGCAGCGTGATCTGCCCGATCGACCATCCGCTGCAGCAGCACGGCCATCGCCAGCGCGAACACCACCATGACGAACCGGAACCTGCTGAACGTGATCAGCAGGCCCAGCAGCGCGATCAGCGTGTAGCCGAGCAACTCGACCGGCAGGCTCCACAGCGAGCCGTTCACCGCGCTCGGGTACGGGTTGGCGGTGAACACGCCGGGCAGCACGTACTGCTGCGGGAACAGCAGCAGGTTGTCGGAGATGTAGTCCCACGTCGCCGGGTGCGCCAGGTACGCCCGCTTGCCGAGCGTCGTCGTCAGCGTGCCGAGGATCAGCGCGGACAGCGCCAGCACGACGAGCAGGCCCGGCATGATCCGCAGCAGCCGGCGGACCCAGAACCGCCACAGGTTCGGGTCGCGGTGCCAGCTGCGCATGATGAAGTAGCCGGACAGGCCCATGAACGCGCCCACCGACACCGCGCCGAGGTCGACACCCGGACTTGGCCGGCATGAAGCTGTTGCCGATCCCGGTGAGGATCGGGGTGTGGTCGGCGACCACGATGAACGCGAAGACCAGGCGCAACGTGCCGTAGCCGTCGCCCCTGCGGCCCGCGTCGTTCCCTGCGTCGCGGGCGCCACCCTCGGTCGCCATGCGCCGTAGCATAGGCGGCCACCCGCGGCCATTCGGCCGCTATGCCAGAGGTCGCCGACCGTTCGGCTGCGACCCGACGGGGCGCAGCACGGGCAGCTCCACGGTCGGCGCGTCCGCCATCCGCACGATCGGGATGCGCTCGGTCCGCGGCTCGGGCACGGTCCGCTCAGGCGGTCGCCGGTCGGTCAGCTCGGAGCGCAGGTGCAGGCCGTGCTTCTCCACCAGGTGCCAGGACGCCAGCCCCAGCAGCAACGTGATCGGCACGCCCGCGCCGATCACCTGCCACGGCTGATCGGCGCCGAGCCAGGCCAGCGTCTGCTCCACCGGGAAGCCGTACAGGAACACCCCGAAGCTCGCGACGGTCAGCCAGTTCGGCAGGCACAGCCAGGTGGGCAGCTTGGTGCCGATGGTCAGCACGGCGTACGGCACGGTGACCGCGCGCGTGATGTCCGCCACTGCGCTCGGGTAGACGAAGATACTCGATCACCACGCCGGCCGCGACGCCCCACCAGGACAGCGGGATCTTCTCGCGGTAGAGCCAGGCCGCGATGCCCATCGCGTAGATCGCCAGGTACTGCAGCAGCGGGTCGGTGAGCAGCAGCAACGTCGTGTCCGGCAGCTGGATCACGTCGTTCACGTTCAGCACGAGCAGCGCACCGAACGGGACCGCGACCGCGAAGATGAGGTAGCGCCGCCGGTTGATGCCGAGCAGGCCGACCACGGTCACCAGCGCGTAGCCGAGCACCTCGACCGGCAGGCACCACAGCGAGCCGTTGACCGCCACCGGGTACGGCGTTGTCGCTCGAACACCCCGGGCAGGTCGTACTGCTGCGGGAACAGCAGCACGTTGTGCCACAGGAAGCTCCAGGTCCGCGCGTCGCCGAAGTAGCCGCCGGCGTCGCGGGTGGTGACCAGCGGGCCGAGCACGAACGCGGCGAGCAGCACGACGACGACGTAGCCGGGCATGATCCGCAGCAGGCGGCGCGTCCAGTACCGGACGAGGTTCGGGTCGCGCTCCCAGGTCTTCATCACGAAGAAGCCGCTCATCGCCATGAACGCGGCGACGGTGAGAGTGCCGTAGTGGTACCAGTGCTGGCCCCATCCCCAGCCGTCATAATCGCCGGTTATCGGCATCGCGTGGAATCCGATGACGCCGCAGGCGATCACGAGGCGCAGGGTGCCGAAGCCGTCCTTGGCACGACGAGCTGGGCCAACAGCCGCAGGGCCGCCCCGACCGGCCATTCGTACCCCCTCCCGCCCTGCTTGCGGACGGTAGACCAAAAGTAGGATAGTCACCGGCGCTCGTGGCTTACGGGGGCAGGCGTTCGTCCGCGCCTATGAACTTTTATAGGAGGCTGTCAGGTGACCTGGCAGGAGGAGCTGAGCCAGCTAGACGGTGCGCTCGCATCTGGCCAGATCTCGGCAGACGACTACCGGCGGGAACGGGAGCGGATCCTCGCGATGGCCACCGGTGGCGCTCAGCAGGGTCCACCGGCCGCCGGCCCCGGGACACCGGGCCAGGGGACGCCGGTTCAGCAGGCACCCGTCAACCGCGGGCAGGACGCGTTCCCGCCGCCGTTCAAGTGGACGACCGAGCGGCCGAACCAGACCCCGCAGCCGTCCCAGCCGCAACCGTCCCAGCCGCAGGGCGGCGAGGAGCGCACGCAGGCCGTGCCGAACACGGCGGCGAACGCGGAGAAGACGCAGATCGTCTCGAACGCGGCGGACAGCACCCAGATCGTCGACATGAACGACACGGCGCGCAAGGGCCCCGGCCCCAGCTTCGGCGACCGCACGCAGTTCGTCCCGCAGGTGCCGGCCTCGCCCCCGCACGGCATGCCCCAGCAGCAGTGGCAGCCGCAGGGCCCGCCGCCGCCCCAGCAGCAGGGCCAGTGGGGGCCGCAGCAGTCGTCGCAGCCGCCGTGGGAGGACCAGGAGGAGCTGGTCCCGCCGTGGGCCGGCTACCAGGCGCAGAGCTCCGAGATGTTCGAGAACGACAAGCCCGGCGGCCGCGGCAAGGTCTGGGCGATCGTCGGCGTGGTCGTCTTACTCCTGATCATCGCGGGCGGCGTGCTCTACCTGACCGTCCTGAAGAAGGGCGACGCCACCGCGCAGGAGAACGACCAGCAGCAGGAGCAGACCTCCAAGAAGCCGCCGCCCACCTCGGAGAAGCCGAAGCCGTTCGGCCCGCTGTACGTGCCCGAGGGCACCACCTCCGGCGGCAAGACCTACACGGCCGCCGAGCTGGAGAAGTCCAAGGCGCTGCCGACCCCGGACCTGGTGCTGCTCAAGCAGGCCGGACTGTCCGAGGCGCGCTCGGTGATCGTGGTGAACGACTCCACGACGATCAGCATGTGGTCCTTCGGCACCAACGACCCGCCCAAGCTCGCCCAGGACATCACCACCGACCAGGGCCGGTTCGGCTTCAAGATCGTCCCGGGTGAGGCGCAGGGCACCGTCAAGGTGTACGGCTCCACGCAGAAGAGCGCGAGCCGCACGGTCTTCGTCTACCGCGCGCACTACACCAACGGCGGCAACGTGATCCGCGTCGAGGCGTTCGACCCCGACCAGGCGAAGGCCAAGGCGCAGTTCGACGCCGCCCTCAAGGCCCAGCTCGAGATCACGCCGGCGGAGTAACCACCCTGATGACCGAGACGGTGGCGGCCCGGCCCGCACGGTCCGTGGACAACGCGACGCCGACCTCGGTCCGGGTCGCGATCGTCCTGTACGAGAACCCGCTCGACGAGATGTGGCGCTGCCTGCGCTCGCTCGTGCGCAGCGTCGAGCGCGCCGGCGAGGACGCCACGGCGCCGAACGTGGTCTCGATCGGCATCGGCGACTGCTCCGGCGGCCCGATGATCAAGGACGCCGACCTGGCCGCGCTGCGCGAGATGGCCGAGCACCGCGCGAGCGTCGACTACACGTGGTTCGGCCGCAACCTCGGTCACAGCGCCGGCTGCAACGAGCTGGCGCGGGACGCGCCCGAGGACGCGCTGCTGTTCCTCAACCCGGACTGCTACGTCTCGCCGCGGATGGTCGGCCGGCTGCTGTCGGCCATGCGCGACCCGCTGGTCGCCGCCGTCGACGCGCGGCAGATCCCGTGCGAGCACCCGAAGTGGTTCGACCCGGTGACCGGCGAGCAGAGCTGGGCCAGCGGCGCCTGCCTGCTGGTGCGCACGCCGTGGTTCCGCGAGGCAGGCGGCTTCGACGCGACGTCCTTTCCGTCCTACGTCAACGACGTGGACCTGAGCTGGCGGCTGCGGCTGGCCGGCGGCCGGGTCGTACACGAGCCGAACGCGGTGGTGTTCCACGACAAGCGGCTGGTCGAGTCGGCCACCGTGCGGCCGACGCAGATCGAGCTGTACGAGGGTCTGCTGGGCCGGCTGCTGCTGGCCACCAGGTTCTCCCGCGACGACGTCGTGGCGGAGACCGTCGAGCTCGTCACGGCGCACGGCAGCACCGAGCAGCAGCGGGCGGTGGCGGAGTTCGAGCGCCGGCGGCGGGACAAGGCGCTGCCCGACGCGCTCGCCGGTGCGGACCGGGTCGCCGACTTCCTCGACGGCGAGTACGGCCGGCGGCGGTTCTGATGAGTAACTACGAGTTCGAGTTCACCGAGCGCGGGCCGTACGGCGCCGCGGTGCGGCTGCTGCGCGACACCGACCTGCACGACAAGGTCGTGCTCGACCTGGGCTGCGGCTCGGCGGCCGTGGCGGCGCCGCTGCGCTCGCTTGGCGCGCACTACGTCGGCGTGGACTACGACGCCGACTCCGTCGCGAAGCTCGCCGACCAGGGTTTCGACGCGCACCAGGTGGACCTGACCGCGCCCGGGCTGGCGTCGACGCTGCGCGCGATCGTGGCCGGCCGGCCGGTGGCCGCGGTGCTGTGCCTGGACGTGCTGGAACACGTCACCGAGCCCGGCGACGTGCTGACCGCGCTCGCCGACGTCACGGGTGCGCACCCGGGTGTCGAGCTGGTCGTGAGCATTCCGAACATCGCGCACCGCGACATCGCGCGGCGCCTGCTGGTCGGCGAATGGGAGACGACGGACTCGGGGCTGCTGGACCGGACGCACCTGCGGTTCTTCACGGACACGACGCTGACCGGGCTGATGACGGGCACCGGCTGGTACGAGTCGGCGCGGCTGGACTTCCCGCTGGAGGAGTCCGACCAGCACATCGCCGGCCACCCGGCGTTCGAGCCGGCGGCCAACCTGGGGGCGTTCCTGGGTCTGGTGCGCAGCGACGCGGACGAGTTCGGGGCGGTCAACCAGTTCGTGCGGCGCTACCACCGGGGCTCGCCGCGGGTGGTGGAGTCCGCGCCGGACACAGGCGTGCCGTTCGTCAGCATCGTGCTGCGCACGCAGGGCCGGCGGCCGGAGACGATGACGGACGTGCTGTGCTGCCTGGCCGCGCAGACGTGCCTCGACTTCGAGGTGGTCGTGGTGGTCCACGACTCGACGCGGACGACGGCCGTGCGGTCGCTGGTCGACGAGTTCGAGGGCAACATCGCGCAGCGGGTGCGGGTCGTGTCGTGCGACGGCGGCACCCGCGGCCGCCCGGCGAACGTGGGCCTGCGCGAGGCGGCGGGCGAGTACCTGGTCTTCCTCGACGACGACGACCTGGTCACGGCGGACTGGGTGGAGAACATCCGCACGAACGCGCGGACGCACCGCGGCATGGTCGTGCGCTGGTGGGCCGCGGAGCAGAAGCGCAAGCACGGCAAGGGCGACGAGCTGGCGTCGCACCTGGCGGTCGGCCCGATGACGCCGACGTACGCCACGAAGTTCGACCTGATGCGCCACATCCGGCAGAACGAGACCCCGTTCCACTGTTTTGCCTTTCCGCGCTCGCTGGTCGACCTGGGCTTCCAGTTCGACGAGGCGCTGACCGTGTGCGAGGACTGGCAGTTCCTGGTGCGCGCGGCGTCGATGTGCGGCGTGTACGACACGGGCCGGATGACGTGCATCTACAACAAGTGGGCGGACAACACCTCGGCGCAGGCCGCGTCGGCGGAGGAGTGGTTCGCGATGCGGTCGGTGGCACACATCGCGCTGGACGAGCGGCCGTTGCTGCTGCCGCCGGGCTCGGTGCGGGCTCTGGATCGGACGCTGGAGAAGGTCGAGGTCCAGGAGCGCTGGATCCAGAAGCTGGAGGACGACCTCGCGGTGACGCGGCAGGCGTTGGCGGACACCCAGGAGGTGTCTGCCAACGCGCACCACGCACTGTCCGAACTGCGCAGGTCGACGTCGTGGAAGGTGAGCGCCCCCGTGCGCCTGCTGGGCAAGGTGGCCCGCAAACTCCTGGGCCGCTGACCACAAACACCCCAAAGGCGCGCCGTGTTGCGCCAGCGACGAGCTCGAAGAGGGTCGGGGCCGTCGGCGGGACACGTGGAGGGCAGGGCGCCAGCCCTGCCCGCAATGCCCTGACCCAGGGCGGCGGAGGCTCGCGGGTCAAGGGTGGAGCGAAGCGGAATCGGCGAAGCCGACGCCGAAGGCGCCCTGGACGCGTGAGTGGCCGCCCGTAAAATCCGCCGACGGCCCCGACCCTCTGCGGACACCCAGCCGGACCATCCACCCCGCCCTTGACCAGGGCTCATCGAGCCGAGCGCGGCCTCCGGCCCCCCAAGATCCAGCGTACCGACGAGCACCGACAATCCAGCCACAGCAACAAGAACCCTGTGGACAACTCGCCGACGCGGGGCCCCCCGCTTTCCAGTCTATTCGCGCCCACCCACGGAAAACGACGTCGCGCACCAGCCTGTGCACAACTGTGGACAGAGGCGGAAGTTGTCCACAGGCAACGGCGACGCGGCCGAAACCGTCAGTCCCCTTGCGTAGCATGGAAACCGGGGGCCGGAGGCCGCCCTCAGCGCGGGCGCTGGGCCAGCTCGTCGCCGATCTGGTCGATGGTTTGCTTGTCCAGCAACGGGTTGATGCCGCCGAGCAGGCTTCGCTCCGCCGCCTCGAACACCACCACGTCCTTGTCCGCGAACATCGGGCCGATCGAACGCGGGTCCACACCGATCGTGTCGCTGTGGATGGCCGTCAGGTTCGTGAACGTGCCCGCCAGGTACGGCGTCGCCAGCAGGGTGAACGAGTCCGCGATCACGCCGACCGACTGTTCCACCACGCCCGGGCCCGGCGCCTGGGTCAGCGTCAGCGGTTCGCGGAAGCCCGTGTCGACCGCGCGGCTGCGGACCGTCTTGCCGTCCGGCGCGAGATCGTAGGTCTGCATCGGGAAACCGGCCTTCCGGCCGATCAGCGGCGGCAGGTCGCCGTCGCGCTTGACCACGTCGGCCGGCGTCGCCTTCCACGGGGCGGTCACGCCGGGCTCGACCGCCTCGGCGATCAGCCGGGTCATCGCCAGGCCGCCCTCGTACGTCCAGTGAGTGTCCACTTTGGAGTACACCGGTGCGCCGCGACGCTGGGCCGCCTCCACGAGGCCCGGGCGGATGTCCGTCGCGCCCGCGTCGCCGATCACCCGGCGCCAGAACGCGTTGCGGGCCTCGCTCGCGCACTTGGCGCCGACGTAGTCCTTCGGCAGGTACTCCGGCACCATCGTCGTCTTGTCCGGCGCCACGATCAGCACGAACTTCCGGCCCGACGCCTCGACCCTGTCGCGCAGCCGCTCCAGCGAGGCGATCACGTCGTTCAGCGGCTTCTCCGGCAGGCAGGCGCCCAGCATGTCGTAGCCTAGGTACAGCCAGCCCGCGCCACCCTCGATCACCCGCGGGAAGCCGGCCTCACGCACCCGCTCGCGGTCCTCGTCGGTCGGGTCCGGCGGCGCGACCGGGCCCTGCGCCGGACCTTGCTGCTCCCCCTGGCCGAGTGGCGGCGGCTCGCCGAACAGGCCACGGCTGACCCAGTCCGCGACGTCGAGCGCCTGCTGGCGCAGCACCAGGTGATCGGTGGCCCACGGGTTGAGCCCGGTGAACTGGCCCCAGCCGTCGGCAGGCGTCGGGAAGTCCGCGAGCTCGTGGTTCTCGATCGACGACGGGCGCACACCCAGCACCATCAGCAGCAGCGGGGTGAGGAAGAAGACCGCCGCCGACACGAGCGCCGTCCGCTGCCGCGTGCCGTGCCGTGGGCGGTACAGCGCGTGCTCGGTGGGCAGCTCGGACTCGTGCACCGGTGGCAACAGGCCCGACGACTCGGCACGCCGCATGTCGTCGGTCGAGGCGCTCACCCGGCCAGCATAGCCACGGCAGGCATACGCCACCGGACCGTGACGAACGCACCACACTTAGCCCGAACGGGCCAGGCCGTCCGGCGTGTCCTTTGCGGATTTCCCACACGCCGGACGGAACAGGCTCACCATCGACATTGTCGCGTGCAGCGACCGAACTCCTCGGAGGCGAGCATGTGGGTGCAGATCGTCCTGGTCGCGATCCTGGCAGTCGTGTTCCTCGTCCGGCTGGTCTTCGCGCTCTACGACCAGCCGTCGAAGACGAGGAACTAGCTCACGGCGCCAGCGGGATCTGCACTCCGCTCAGCTCCTCGGAGATGTCCCACAGCCGCTTGGCGAGCTCGCGGTCCCGGGCGGCGTCCAGCGGTTCGACGACGGTCGGGAAGCCCTTCGACTCGCCGCGCCCGTCCGGCCCGTAGAACTGACCGCTCTCCACGTCCGCCCCGGTCCCCGCGTACAGCTGCGGCAGGGCGCCCATCTCGGCTTCCTGCGCGAACAACCGGTTGCCGGCCTTCATCAGCAGCTTGCCGACGCCGGTCGGGCCGGCAGACTGCAGGTTCGTCGCCGAGTAGCCGGGGTGCGCGAGGACGCTGCGGATCGCGATGTTGTTGGCCCGCAGCCGCCGGTGGAGCTCGAGCGCGAAGACCACGTTGGCCAGCTTGGACTGCGCGTAGTACTTCGTACGCCCGTAGTCGTGCTCGCCGTGCAGGTCGTCGAAGTGGATGCGGCCGCGCTTGTGCAGGCCGGAGCTGACCGTCACCACCCGGCCGTCGTCGCTCTGGAAGACCCGCTCCAGCAGCAGCCCGGTGAGGGCGAAGTGGCCGAGGTGGTTCACGCCGAACTGCAGCTCGTAGCCCTGCCGGGTGCGCCCGTGGGGCGGCATCATCACGCCGGCGTTGTTGATCAGCACGTCCAGCTCGTCGACGGTGCCGGCGAACTCGCGCACGGAGTCGAGGTCGGCGAGATCGAGTGTGCGCAGCTCGATCCGCGCGTCTGGCTGCTCTGCCAGCAGCTTTTCCAGCGCCTGCTCCCCCTTGCCCCGGTCCCGGGCCGTCATGATCACGTTGGCGCCGAGCCCGCCTAGTGCGCGTACGGTCTCCAGCCCCAACCCGCTGTTCGCCCCAGTCACCACGAAGGTTCGGCCGACCTGGCTCGAGATGCGGTCGGCGATCCAACTCGCCGCCGACGGTTTCTCACCATCAGGTGCACTGCTCATGTGGCATAGATTGCCTCACGCACGCCGGGATCGCGCTGTGGCCCGGCTGTTCTGGCACGTGTCGTGGCCCATAGTGTCCGCGGGACGCCGAAGAGCAGCCAATACCCACCATTTGGCAGCTGGTTCGAGCCCAGTCGGCTTAGTAGTTTGTTCCGGTGGAACTGCGTCACCTGGGAGAATCCGGTCTGGTCGTCAGCGTCGTCGGACTCGGCTGCAACAATCTCGGCCGGCCGGGGACCGCCGCGGAGTCGCTGGCCGGCTCCCGTGCGCTCATCGGCGCGGCGATCGACGCCGGGATCAACCTGTTCGACGTCGCCGACGTGTACGGCGCGCCACGCGGTCGCAGCGAGGAACTGCTGGGCCAGGCGCTGTCCGGCCGGCGCGACCACGCGGTCATCGCCACCAAGTTCGGCGTCGACATGCAGGGCGCGAACGGGCCGGACTTCGGCGCGCGGGGCTCGCGGCGCTACGTCAAGCGGGCGGTCGAGGCGTCGCTGCGCCGGCTCGGTACCGACTGGATCGACCTGTACCAGCTGCACCGGGCGGACCCGAACACGCCGATCGAGGAGACCCTCGGCGCGCTGGACGACCTCGTGCGCGACGGGCTGATCCGCTACGCCGGGGTGTGCAACCTCGCCGGCTGGCAGGTGGCGGACGCGGTGTGGCTGGCGCGGACGAACAAGGTCCTCGCGCCCATCGCCGCGGAGAACCACTACTCGCTGCTGGAGCGCGAGGCCGAGCGGGACGTGCTGCCGGCGTGCGAACGGTTCGGGCTCGGCGTGCTGCCGTACTTCCCGCTGGCCAACGGCCTGCTGACGGGCAAGTACCAGCGCGACGTCGAGCCGCCGGCGAGCGCGCGGCTGGCCGGGCGGTCGAGGCTGCTCGCCGACGCGCCGTGGGACCGGATCGAGAAGCTGCGGGCGTTCGCGGACGAGCGCGCGATCGGCATGGTGTCGGTCGCGATCGGCTGGCTCGCCGCGCAGCGGTCGATCGGCTCCGTGATCGCCGGCGCGACGACCCCGGAGCAGGCGATCGCGAACGCCAACGCCGCCCAGTGGCGTCCCACCGAGGAGGACCTGCAGGTTCTCGACGAGATCTGCCCGCCGGGGCGGCGCTGAGGCCGGTAGCCGAGGGTGACGCGGAGTCATCCCCCGGACGGACTTCGAAACGGCACTGATGGCCGACGCGCGATGACGCGCCGTGCCGCCACGCTTGTCACATGGAGGTCCTCGCCGTCGCCGGTCTGTTCGTCGCGCTCGCGCTGGTCGCGGCGATCCCGTTGGTGCTGCTGCTGAATTTCGCTGGACGGCGCCCGGATGGGGAGAGCTAGCGTACGCGGGTGCTGAAAGGCGATCTCGTCGTTCTCGTGCCCGTGACGAAGGCGCATGTCCCCGAACTGCGCCGGATCCGGCGCATGCCGCAGGTGAGCGCCCGCTGGGGCGAGGTCGAGGCCGGCTGGCCGCTCGACGATCCCGAGGTCGTGTCCTTCGCGGTGCTCGTCGACGACGAGGTGCGCGGGTTGATCCAGTACGGCGAGGAGGAGGACGCCGACTACCGGCACGCGTGGATGGACGTGTTCGTCGACCCGGCGGTGCACGGCCGCGGCCTCGGCGTGGACACCGTGCGCACGCTCGCGCGGTACCTGGTCGAGGAGCGTGGCCACCACCGGCTGATCATCGACCCGGCGGCGGACAACGCGGCCGCGATCCGGTGCTACGAGAAGGTCGGCTTCCGTCCGGTCGGGATCATGCGCCGCTACGAGCGCGACGCCGATGGCACCGGCTGGCATGACGGGTTGCTGATGGACCTGCTGGCCGAGGAGCTGGCGTGAGCAGTACCACTCCGGGTGGCGGTTGAACGCCCGTTAACCTCTCTCGCGGGCAGTCGAGAAAGGAAGACGGGTATGCAGATCAGCGAGACCGCGGCGATCGTGACCGGTGGAGCGTCCGGTTTGGGCGGCGCGACCGCACAGGCGCTGGCGAAGAGCGGCGCACGGGTCTTCGCCCTGGATCTGCCGGCGGCGATCGAGAACGCGCCGGCGGTGTCCGGCCTGTCCTACGTGGCCGCCGACGTGACCGACCCGGCGCAGGTCTCGGCCGCCGTCGACACCGCCGCCGGGGCCGACGAGCCGCTGCGCGTGGTGGTCAACTGCGCCGGAATCGGCCCGTCCGCGCGCATCCTGTCGCGCAAGGGGCCGCACGACCTCGACCTGTTCCGCAAGGTCGTGGAAATCAACCTGATCGGCACGTTCAACGTCCTGACCCTCGCCGCCGCGGCGATCGCCCGGACCGAGCCGGACGCGAACGGCCAGCGCGGCGTGGCGATCAACACCGCGTCGATCGCCGGGTACGAGGGGCAGGTCGGCCAGGTCGCGTACGCGGCGTCGAAGGGCGGCGTCATCGGCCTGAACCTGCCCGCGGCGCGGGACCTGGCGTCGTCGGGCATCCGGGTCATGACGATCGCGCCGGGCATCGTGGACACCCCGATGCTGGCGACGGTGAGCGACGAGTTCCGGGCCGCGCTCGCGGAGGGCATCCCCTTCCCGAAGCGGCTGGGAAAGGCAGAGGAGTTCGCCTCGCTGGTGTCGACGATCATCACGCACGACTACCTGAACGGCGAGGTCATCCGGATGGACGGCGCCCTGCGGATGACTCCCCGGTAGGCCTGGGTCACGCGAGCCGGGCTCGGCTCGGCTCCTACAGATCGCCCACGTACGGGATCGCGTTGATCTCCGGGGAGGTCATCCAGCGGCGCAGGGTCAGGGTGGCGTGGACGTCGTCCTCGTTGTACTCGAGTAGGCGCTGCCGCTGGCCGTCGTCGGGGGGTGCGCCGTCCATGCCCACCGCGGCGCGGTACCAGCGCATCGAGTTCTCGCCGCTCGCCTCGGGGTCACGCCACGTGAAGCCGGCCGCGGGGGCGATCGTCTTCAGGCCCTTGCCGCGCGAGCACAGGAAGTGGTCGCGCACGCTGCCGAACAGGTCGAACCACGAGTCCGACGTGATGAACGCCTGCACCTCGCCCGTGGTGGGGATGCCGGGCTTGCCCGCGAACCGCTTCGCCGACGCCAGCAGCCAGCGGTTCTCCGCCAGCTCGTTGTAGCAGTACGCGCGGAAGCTCAGGCCGCGCGCACGGGCCCGCAGCCGGATCAGCATCAGCCACTGCCAGAACGCCGCGAACGACCGGGCCTCGTCGTCGGTGGGCAGCGGCTCCCAGGTGGCGAACGCGCGATAACCCGGCCGCTCGCCGACCTCCGCGCCCGACAGCCACGCGCCCCAGAGATAGGCACCCGAGTCGCCGAAGCTCTCCATGTCCACGTCGACCTCGACGTCCGCGCGGGGGACCACGATCTCCCGCACCCGGCGGACCACGGTGAGGTCCGCGAGCCACGCCTTCGCCAGGCCGACCGCGTCGGTGAGCGGCATGCCCGTCGGCGGGAGGGACTCGTCGTGCGGGTCCAGGCGGGCCAGGTCGTCGACGGTGCGGACGCCGGCCGCGCGCAGCGTCGCCGCCTCCTCGCCGCGCACCACCAGGCTCACGTCGCGCGCGCCCTGCAGCTCCACCTGGCACACCGGCCACCACGGGCAGCTGCGGCACTCCACGATGCGCGACGGCTGGGCCAGCGCATCCCCGCCGTCGGCCGCCGTGGTGGCGATGGCCAGCCGGTCGGCGAAGCGGGCGTCGTACTCATCGAGCGCGCCGCGGCCGCCCGGCCAGGTCGGCGCCTGGAGGTCGTGCCACACGACGACGTCGCCGTCGAGGCCGATGACGCCGCCCACCGCCTCGGCGTCCGCGCGGCCGCAGGCCTGCAGCAGCCGGTAGGAGTGGGCGAGTCGCAGCTGGTCACGGGGTTGCGGGCGGACGCGGCGGGCCGGGTCGGCGGCCCGCGCGGACGGCAGTGGGCTGGACAGCGGCGACGTCTGCGCGCCGGTGCCCGGGTCGCTCACCTTGTGCCGGACGACCAGCACCGGGAGGTAACCGCCGGGCGTGGCGACCAGCAGGTCGATGGCGCCGCGGCGGCCGCCCGGCTGATCACGCGGCAGCTGCGCGGCCCAGATGAACGCCGCGCCCGCGGCCATCGCCTCCAGGGTGAGTTGCTCGCGCTCGCCGGCCCGGTGGTCGGGTCCGCGCGGGACCTCCGTCCACCCCGCGCCGACCAGGCCGGCGATCTCGTCGGCGATCGAGCGGCGGTGCGCCGTGGCGTCGGCTTTGCGCTGCTCAGCAGTGGGATCGGGGGGCGCGGTGACCGTGTCCTGCATGGTCGGGTCGTGCTCCAGGTGCACCCGGCGCCGGCAACGGGTCACCACCCCCGCGTCGAGCAGCACCGAAGTTCTCACGTTTCGCAGTTTAGGCGGACCCACCGACAGAACACGCCAGCCAGTCCACGTGCTCCCTACCTCCCTGCCCAGTAGGTTCATCCCATGGCACTGAGGAAGCGCACGCCGGACGTCGTGCCGGGCGAGTCGCGGTTCACCCCGAAGAAGGCGAAGAACGCGCTCGCGGTGGCCAAGATCGTCGCGCCCGCCGTCATCCCGGTGGTCGCGCCCCTGGTGCTGCGGGCGGCCGGCGAGGCTCGCGACCGGATCGACCGGATGAAGGCGCGCCGGCTGGGGGTCGCCGTCGGTGACCTCGCCCAGTACTCCGGCAAGGGCGGTGCGCTGCACGCCCGCATCACCGGCGCCGCCGAGGCGATCGAGGAGCTGCGCACCCGCAAGGACGCCACCGCCGAGGACCGTACGTTCGCCGACCGGTCCGAGACGGTGCTGCGCCAGCTCGCCGCCGCGGTCCGCGCGGCCGAGCGGATGCCCTCCGCGCGGCGCAAGGCCGCGCACAAGGCCGCGGCCACCGAGCTCGACGAGCTCGAGCAGCGGCTGCTGACCAGGCTCGGTCTCTAGCGCTCGGCCTCCGGCACGACGAGCCTTACCTGATCCGAACACAACGCATGCGGTTCGCTCATCTCGTCCCGGCACCGTGACGGTCGTCAGGGAATCCACGAGAGGAGCGTCATGAACCGGACGTCAAGGATCGTCGTCGGGGGTGCGGTGGTCGGGTCGGTGCTGTTCGGCGGCGCCGCGGTGGCCACCGCGCAGGAGGATCCGTCCACCCAGCCCGCGCCCAGCGGATCGGTGACGATCACGCTGAGCCCGGAACAGGTCACGCGGCTCTGCGAGAACCGGTTGCCGAAGATCGAGAAGCGGACGAGCAGGCTCGTCGAGCGGATCCAGGGTGACGAGAGCACCCGCGGGTCGGCCGCGTGGCTGCGGGCGCGCGCGAAGAAGGAGCGCGACGCCGGCCGCGAGGAGACCGCGCAGCTGCTCGAGGAGCGTGCGGACCGGCGCGAGGGTCACGTCGATCAGCTCAACAAGATCAACAAGTGGGCGACCGACTTCCAGACCCAGCACTGCGGGTCGGCGAAGTGAGGCGGGCCCGGATAATCGCGCTCGTCGCGATGCCGGTGCTGCTGTTCGGCGCGGGCTGCCGGGGTGATGTCGGCTCCGGCAGCGCGCCCGGCAGTGGTTCCGACGGATCCGGTGGCTCCGACGGGTCCGGCGGCTCGGTGGAGCAGCAGTTCGACGACGTCGAGTCCACGTTGAACTCGATCGAGTCCGACGTGAACGACAACTGATCTCCTCGCCCGGAGGTGGTGCATGCCCGACGATCGCGGGCTGGTCCTGGTCGTCGAGGACGACGCGGCCATCGCCGACCTGGTGAGCCGCTACCTGCGCCGCGACGGGTACGGCGTGCACCTCGCCACCGACGGGGCGGCGGCGCTGGCCGCGGTGCGCCGGCTCCGCCCCGTCGCGGTGGTGCTCGACGTCGGGCTGCCCACAATGGACGGCATCGAGGTCTGCCGAACGCTGCGCGCGGCGGACGACTGGACACCCGTCCTGTTCGTGACCGCGCGCGACGACGAGGTCGACCGGGTGCTCGGGCTCGAGCTCGGCGCGGACGACTACGTGACGAAGCCGTTCAGCCCGCGCGAGCTCGTCGCCCGGGTGCGCTCGGTGCTGCGGCGCTCGGGCGGCGGCCCGGGCGGCGAGGTCCTGGAGATCGGCGCCACCCGGGTCGACGTCGGCCAGCGTCGCGTGTGGACGGACGGCCGCGAGGTGTCGCTGACGTCGACGGAGTTCGACCTGCTGGCCGCGCTGATGCGGCGGCCGCGGCAGGTGTTCGAGCGGGCGCAGCTGCTGTCGATGGTGTGGGGCTACGAGGCCGTGGCCGGCAGCCGCACGGTCGACGTGCACATCGCGCAGCTGCGCGCCAAGCTCGGCCCGGCGAGTCCGATTAGGACGGTCCGCGGGGTCGGCTACTCCGCGGACCGGCCGGCATGAGGCGCCGCTCGTCGCTCGCGGTCCGCACGACCGCGTTGTGCCTCGCGGTGGCCGGGGTGATGGCGCTCGTCGCCGGCGGGATCGCCGTGCGACTGGTCGGCACCGCGTCGCGGGAGATCAGCCAGCAGACGCTGTCGGCGCAGGCCGACGTGGTGGCGGCCCAGCTCGCGGAGTCGAAGCTGATCGCCCGGCGGCTCAACGAGATTCTCACCGAGCAGCACATCTCGGTGGTCCGCCGCGGGGCGGCCGGCGGTCTCGCCGGCAGCGACGACGCGGCGGTCGAGGCGGCGCGCCGGGCCGGGTTCGCGCGGGTGACCGAGGACCGGCCGCTGCACGGGGACGCCCGGGTCGACGGCGGGACGCTGCTGGTCGAGGGCCGGGCCGTCGACGGCCGGCTCGCGATCGCGCTCGTGGGCAAGGTGGCGATCGCCGAGGGCACCGGCCGGCGGCTGGTCAGCAACGTGGTCTTCGCGCTGGGGATCGGGTTGGTGGTCGCGTCCGCCGCGGGTTGGCTGCTCGCCCGCCGGTTGTCGGGGCCGCTGCGGCGCACGTCGGCGGTGGCGTCGGCGATGAGCCACGGGCGGCGTGACCTGCGGGTGCCGCCGGAGGGGCCGCGAGAGCTGGTGGAGGTCGGCGAGTCGATCAACGCGCTGGCGAACGCGCTGGCCTACAGCGAGGCGCGGCAGCGGGAGTTCCTGCTGTCGGTGTCGCACGAGCTGCGGACGCCGCTGACCGCGGTGACGGGCTTCGCCGAGTCGCTCGCGGACGGCGTGGTGACCGGCGACGAGGTGCCCGAGGTGGGCCGGGTGATCGGGCAGGAGGCCGGGCGGCTGAACCGGCTGGTGTCGGACCTGCTGGACCTGGCGCGGCTGGGCGCGGACGACTTCCGGCTGGACGTCGTGGACGTGGACCTGTCGGTGCTGCTGGGCGAGTCGGCGCAGGTGTGGCACGCGCGGTGCGCGGCCGCCGGGGTGGCGTTCGCGGTGGAGGCGCCCGCGTACCCGGTGCCGGTGCGCACGGACCCGCGGCGGCTGCGGCAGGTGGTGGACGGCCTGGCGGAGAACGCGCTGCGGGTGACGCCGGCGGGCGCGCCGATCGTGCTGGCGCTGCGGTACGCGCCGGGCGTGGCGGTGCTCGAGGTGCGCGACGGCGGGCCGGGCCTGTCGGCGGAGGACTACCAGGCGGCGTTCGAGCGGGGCGTGCTGCACTCGCGGTACGCGGGGGTGCGGCCGGTGGGGACGGGGATCGGGCTGGCGCTGGTGCACGGCCTGGTGACCCGCATGGGCGGCTCGATCGAGGCGGGCCCGGCCGCGGAGGGCGGCGCCCGTTTCACGGTGACGCTCCCGCTGTCCTCGGGACCCGGCGCGACCCAGCCGCTCTGACCTCGAAAGCTCAGCCGGCCGGGGACCACACGCCGAACCACTGCTCGGCGCCGAACTCGGTGAACCGCTCGACCTCGGTGAACCCCAGCTTCGCCGCGAGGCGCATCGAGCGGTCGTTGGCGGTCTGGGTGCAGAGCACCACCGGCTCGCCGGGCAGCGCGCCGGCGAACCAGCCGAGTGCCGCCGCGCACGCCTCGGCGGCGTACCCGCGTCCCCACGCCCGCGGCAGGAACAGGTAGCCGAGCTCGGCCTCCCCGGCATCCGGACGGACGTGACCCGGACGCTCCGCGTCGCGCCGGTCGAGCGTGACCATGCCGATCATCGCGCCGTCGAGCGCGACCACGAACTGGCCGGGGCGCCGTCCGGGTGCCTCGGGCATCGCGCGCTCGAGCTCGTCCCGCGGTCGATGGCCACCGAGGTAGGTGCCCACCTCGGGCGAGGCGAACAGCTCGACGAACGCCGCGCGGTCGGCGGACTCCGGCTCGCGGAGCACGAGCCGCTCGGTCCTGATCGGGGCGGGCGGCCAGGCGACGGGGCCGAGCTCGGTCATGGCAGGCAGACCTTTCAGTCCGGGAGGCCGGCGGCCAGGACCTCGGCGAGGTGGACGGCCCGGCGGTCGCTGCCCTGCTCGACCTGGGTGCGGCAGCTGAAGCCGTCCGCCACCACGAGCGTGTCCGGCGAGGCCGCGCGGACGGCCGGCAGCAGGGCGCTCTCGGCGAGTGCCTGGGACACCTCGTAGTGGCCGCGCTCGAAGCCGAAGTTGCCGGCCAGGCCGCAGCAGCCCGACGGCAAACGTTTGGCATCCACGCCCGCCCTTGCCAGCAGCGCCGCGTCGGGGTCGAAGCCCAGGGTGGCGTGCTGGTGGCAGTGCACCTGGGTGATCGCCTCGCGTGGCACGGCGGGCGGGGTCCAGTCCGGCGCGTGCGTGGCCAGGAAGCCGGCGAGCGTGTGGCTCTGGGCGGCAAGCGCTTGCGCGCGGCGGTCGCCGGTCAGCTCCGGGACGTCGCCGCGCAGGGCGGACAGGCAGCTCGGCTCCAGGCCGACCACCGGCGTGCCCGCCTTGATCTCCGGGGCGAGCACCCGCAGGCTGCGCCGCATCACCCTGCGCGCCACCGACAACTGGCCGGTCGACACCCAGGTCAGCCCGCAGCACACCGCGCCGCTCGGCAGGATCGGGTCGAAGCCCGCCGCCCGCAGCACGCGCACCGCCGCGACGCCGACCTCCGGCGCGAAGAAGTTCGTGAACGTGTCCGGCCACAGCACCACGCGACGGCCGGACCCGGCCACCGGCTCGTGCAGCCGGGTGAACGACCGGCGCGCGACCCTCGGCAGCGAGCGTTCCCGCGCGATGCCGCCCATCCGCTTCAGCAGGGCGGAGGTGCCGCGCGCGGACATGACCGCGTTCGCGAGCCGCGGCATCCGCGACGCCGCGCGCAGCCATAGCGGCAGCCAGCCCATCGAGTAGTGCGACGCCGGGCGCAGCCGCCGCGCGTAGTGGTGGTGAAGGAACTCCGCCTTGTAGGTCGCCATGTCCACGTTGACCGGGCAGTCGCTCGCGCATCCCTTGCAGGACAGGCACAGGTCGAGCGCGTCGCGCACCTCGGTGGACCGCCAGCCGTCGGTGATCACCTCGCCGGCCAGCATCTCGTACAGCAGCCGCGCGCGGCCGCGGGTCGAGTGCCGCTCCTCGCCGGTGACGCGGAAGCTCGGGCACATCACGGCGTTGTCGCCGCTGTGGTTGCGGCACTTCGCCACCCCGACGCAGCGCCGCATCGCCTGGGCGAAGTCGCCGTCGTCGTGCGGGTAGGAGAACTTCGTCGTGATCGGCAGCGGCGACAGCGCGGCGAACCGCAGGTTCTCGTCGATCCGGTACGGGCTCACGATCATGCCCGGGTTCATTTGCCCGTCGGGGTCCCAGATCGCCTTGAACCGCGAGAACAACGTGATCATGGCCGGCGAGTACATCCGCGGCAGCATCTCCGCGCGCACCTGACCGTCCCCGTGCTCGCCGGACAGCGTGCCGCCGTGCCGCGCGACGAGGTCCGCCCCCTCCTCGATGAAGCGCCGGTACGCCGCCACGCCGTCGGCGTGCACGAGGTCCCAGTCGATCCGGATGTGGATGCAGCCCTCGCCGAAGTGGCCGTAGGTCACGCCGCGCAGCCCGTGCCGCTCCAGCAGCGCGCGCAGCTCCCGCAGGTAGGCGCCGAGCCGGTCGGGCGGGACCGCCGTGTCCTCCCAGCCGGGCCACGCCTCGGAACCGTCGGCCATCCGGGTCGAGATGCCGGAGCCCTCCTCGCGCAGCCGCCACAGCGCGCGCTGCTCGGCCGGGTCGGTGTACACGTCGTGCGGCACGCCGAGCAGCTCCGCGACCGCGGCCGCCGCGGCGGTGGCCGACGGCATGTCGTCGGCGCCGACCTCGACGAACAGCCACGCGCCGCCGTCGGGCAGGTCCGGCCGGTGGTCGGCGCTGCGCGCGTCGCGCAGGGCGAGGATCCGCTCGTCCATGCTCTCCACGGTCAGCGGGCGGTGCGGCAGGATCGCCGGCACCGCGTCGGCCGCGGCGATGTCGTCCGGGAAGCCGAGCACGAGCAGGGCGCGCGCCCGCGGGACCGGGGCCAGCCGGACCGTCGCGCCGAGCACGATGACGCAGGTGCCCTCGGTGCCGACGAGCGCCTTCGCGATGTCGCGGTCGTTCTCCGGGAGCAGCTGGTGCAGCGGGTAGCCGGACACCTGGCGGCCGAGCCGGCCGAGCTCGGTGCGCAGCGGACCGAGGTTGGCGTCGGCCAGGTCGCGCAGCGCCAGGTGGATCTCGCCCACCCGGCCGGGCGTCGCGGCGAGCCGGTCGAGCTCGCTCGCGGAGTGCGCGCCGACGGTGAGCCGGGTGCCGTCGTAGAGCAGAACGTCCAGCTCGACGACGTTCTCCAGGGTGGTGCCCCAGGCGACGGAGTGCGCGCCGCAGGAGTTGTTGCCGATCATGCCGCCGAGCGTGCAGCGGCTGTGGGTCGACGGGTCGGGCCCGAACGTCAGGCCGTGCGCGGCGGCCGCGGCGCGCAGGTCGTCGAGGATCACGCCGGGGCCCACGCGGGCGGTCCGGGTGGCCGGGTCGATCGCGTGGATCGCGTTCAGCTTCGACAGGTCCAGCACGAGACCGCCGCCGGTGGCGTTGCCGGCGAGGCTGGTGCCCCCGCCGCGCGGGACCAGCGGCACGCCGAACTCGCGGGCCGCGGCCACCGTCGCCACCGCGTCGTCGGCGTCGGCGGCGACCACGACGGCCACCGGCACCTGCCGGTAGTTGGAAGCGTCCATTGTGTACAGAGCGCGCGTCCCGGCGTCGAAGCCGACCTGGCCGGAAACGGTTTCGGTCAGCCTGTGTTCGAGCGCTGCTATGTCCACTGTGGACCCTCCTTGACGGGTGTCGGGATCCACGTTAGTTAGCCGGCCGGCATCCGGCCGATCAGGCGCGCCTTTCCTCAGCCGGCCGGGTTGGTCACGAACCCTTCCTCGACCAGCCAGTCCCGGGCGACCACCGCCGGGTCCGTGCCCTTGCCGTCGATCTCGACCGACAGCTCCAGGATCGTCTCGTTGTCGAGCTTCGCGGCGATCGGGTCGAGCACGTCGGCCAGCTGCGGGTAGCGGTCGAGGAAGTCCTGGCGGACCGTCACCGCGGCGTTGTACTGCGGGAACGTCTTCTTGTCGTCCTCGAGCACCGCCAGGTCCAGCGTCAGCACGCGGCCGTCGGTGGTGAAGACCTCGCCGAAGTTGCACGTGTTGCCCGCCGCGAGGGTCGCGTAGATCGCGCCGACGCCGAAGGTCTTGATGTTGTCGTCCGGCACGTCGAACGCGTACGTCTTCTCCGCGCCGGCCAGGCCGTCCTGGCGGCTGATGAACTCCGACTCCACGCACATGGTGCCCAGGTCGGGCTGCTTGCGCAGCAGCGCCACCATGTCCGACATCGTCTTCAGCTTGTACTTGTCGGCGAACTCGCGGGTGGTGGCGAGCGCGTACTTGTCGTTCACCGGCGAGTAGTCGAGCCACGCGATGCCGAACCTCTCCGCGTCGGCCTTCTTGACCGCGTCGTACTGCGCCTGCTCGTCCGGGATCGGCTCGGTCTCCTGCTGGAAGTTGATCCAGCTGGTGCCGGTGTACTCCCAGTACAGGTCGACGTCGCCGACCTCGAGGGCCTGCCGCGCGCTCGGCGAGCCCTGGATGTTCGTCATGTCCTGGATGTCCGCGCCCGCCGCGGCCAGCGCGACCTCCGCGATGTAGCCGAGCAGGATCTGCTCGGTGAAGTTCTTCGAGCCGACGGTGATCTTGACGCCCTGCAGCTCGGGAACCGGCTCGATCGAGCCCGGCCCGACGTCGAACGGCAGCTTGTACGCGGCGTCGAGGCCGCACCCGGTGAGCAGCACGCTGACGGCGAGCAGTCCGGCGAACCGCCGCAGTCCCGAGCGCCTCATCGCAGCCCCTTCGGTCCGAGGTAGCGCTCGGCGAGCGCGCCGAGCCAGTCGACCACCAGCGCGAGCCCGACGGCGAGCGCGGCGCCGGTGAGCAGCACGGTCGTCCGCGCCACCTTGTAGCCCGAGTCGATCACGAAGCCCAGACCGCCGCCGTTGACGAACAACGCCAGCGTCGCCGTGCCCACCGCCAGCACCAGCGACGTGCGCAGGCCGGCCAGGATCAGCGGCACCGCGAGCGGCAGCTCCACGCGGCGCAGCACGGTGAACCCCGACATGCCGATCCCGCGGCCGGCGTCCACAAGGGACGGATCGACCTGCTGGATGCCGACCATCGTGTTGCGCAGCACCGGCAGCAGCGACACGAACGCCAGCGGGATCGCCGCCGCCCACAGGCCTTCCTGCTGCGGTCCACAGGAAGTACAGGACGACCACGCCGATCGCGGGCGCGGCCTGGCCGATGGTGGCGATGCCGGTGAACACGGGCGCGATCGGCCTGGCCCACCTGCGGGTCAGCACGATCCCGAGCGGGATGGCCACCACGACGACCAGCGCGGTCACCGCGATCGTGATCAGCAGGTGCTCCCAGGTCGACTTGAGCAGCGTGTCCGCGTTGAGCGTGACCACCTCGATCGCGTCCAGCTCGCCGCTGAACGCCCAGATCGAGCACGCCGCCGACCAGCACGACGGCGGCGATCGGCTGCAGGAACAGCCGCAGCAGCTCCGCCCGCCGCGAGCCGGACTCGACGGAGAGCACCGCACCGGTGTCGGTGCTCATGCGTGCTCCTCGCGCAGCTCGCGGATCTTCTCGACGACCGTGTCCAGCTGGACCGTGCCGACGTACTCGCCGCGGCCGCCGGTCACGACCGCGTGGCCGCCCTCGGTGAGGATCGCCTCGAGCGCGTCCTGCAGCGTCGACTGCGTGCTGACCCGGTCGCCGACCGGCACGCCGACCGAGCGCAGCGAGTCGCCCGTGACCTGGCGCTTGTGCGCCCACCGCAGCGGGCGCCGCTGGCCGTCGAGGATCAGCACGTAGGTGCTGTCGCCGTCCTCGAGCCGCTTGCGCACGTCCGCGGGCGAGTCGTCCTCGGTCGCGATCAGGGTGTCCGTGCTCAGCTCGATGTCGCGCACCCGCAGCAGCGTCAGCTGCTTGAGCGAGGCACCGGCGCCGACGAAGCCGGCGACCGTGTCGTCGGCCGGGTTGGCGAGGATCGCCTCCGGGGTGTCGTACTGCAGGATCTTGGACTGGTTGCCCAGCACCGCGATCTGGTCGCCGAGCTTGACCGCCTCGTCGAAGTCGTGGGTGACGAACACGATCGTCTTGCGCAGCTCGGACTGCAGGCGCATCAGCTCGTCCTGCAGGTTGCCGCGGGTGATCGGGTCGACCGCGCCGAACGGCTCGTCCATCAGCAGCACCGGCGGGTCCGCGGCGAGCGCGCGGGCCACGCCGACGCGCTGCTGCTGGCCGCCGGAGAGCTGGCGCGGGAAGCGGTCGAGGAACTGGCCGGGGTCCAGGCCGACCAGCTCCAGCATCTCCGCCGACCCGCGCCGTGACCTTGGCCTTGTCCCAGCCCAGCAGCCCCGGCACGACGCCGACGTTCTGCGCGACGGTCAGGTGCGGGAACAGGCCCGCCTGCTGGATCGCGTAGCCGATGCGGCGGCGCAGGTCGTCGGGGTTGAGCGACAGCGCGTCCTCGCCGCCGATCGTGATCCGCCCGGAGGTCGGCTCGATCAGCCGGTTGATCATGCGCATCGTGGTCGTCTTGCCGCAGCCGGACGGGCCCACGAAGATCGTCGTCTCGCCGGGCTTGATCGTCATCGTGAACTCGTCCACCGCGGGGTCGCGCTGGCCCGGATAGCGCTTGGTGACCGCCTCCAGCTGGATCTCGACTCCGGTCGTCTCAGCCACGGATCCCCCTCGAGGTAGTCAGACGTGCGATGACGAGGTAGATCCCGTCGATGACCAACGCCATGAGCACGATGCCGATCGTGCCGGCGAGTGCCTGGTTGGTGGCGTTGGCGCTGCCGGCCCGGTTGAGGCCGGAGAAGATCTCCGTGCCGAGGCCCGGGCCCTTCGCGTAGGCCGCGATCGCCGCGATGCCCATGAGCATCTGGGTGCTGACCCGCATGCCGGCGAGGATCGCGGGCCAGGCCAGCCGCAGCTCGACCCGGGTCAGCACGGCGATCCGGTTCATCCCGATGCCGCGGGCCGCGTCGGTGACCGCCCCGTCCACGCCGGCCAGCCCGACGATGGTGTTGCGCACGATCGGCAGCAGCGCGTACAGCACGAGCGCGAACACCGTCGGCGCGACGCCCAGGCCCAGCCACGGGATCAGCAGGGCCAGCAGCGCGAACGACGGGATGGTGAGGATCGTGCTGGCGAGTGCGGTGGCGACGGTCGAGCCGACCGCGCTGCGGTAGACGCCGACGCCGACGAGCACCCCGATGACCGCCGCGATGATCGTGCACTGGATGACGACGCTGGCGTGCTGGTAGGTCTCGACCGCGAGCCGTGACCATCTGTCGCCGATGAACTCCCAGAGGTTCACTCCGGGTCACCTCCGCCCCGCCGCAGGTGCAAGTGGACATACGGTGGCCCATGTTGACCTTCAAAAGCAAGCAGCGAGTCACCGGTCTTGCGCGCACCGCTTAAGCTAGGCCGACATGGGCCGACGGACGACCGACGAAGCGCGTGGCGCGCGCGGTTGGTTGCTGGCCTCCTGCTCGGCCGCGCTGGCCGTCGCCGCGCACGGAACCGCGGGCGGGACGCTGTCCGACGCGGCACTCACGGTCCTGCTCACCACCGTCCTGGCCTGGGGCGGCACCGCACTCGCCCGCCGCGGCGGGCTGGCGACGGTGACCGCGGCGCTCGGCGCCACCCAGCTCGCCCAGCACCTGCTGCTGACCGGGATGGCGGGCGGCGCACACGCCCACGACCGCATCCCGCCGCCGGTCGACGGCTGGCTCATGTTCGCCACCCACGCGGTGGCCACGCTGCTCACCGCCGCCCTGCTGCTGCGCGCCGACGCCGCGCTGGCCGCCGCCCGCGCCGCGATCCGCTGGCTGTCCGGCCGGCTGCAGGCGCTGCGCGCGGCCCCGCCGGCCGCGAGCGCCCCCCGCCGTGTCACCGCGAGCGTCCCGGCCCGGCCCGGGGTGCTCCTGGAAGTGCTGTTACGCCAGGTCAGTGCCCGTCGCGGGCCGCCTGTCCGCTCCTGAAACCAACACATCCCCACCCGGCACGCCACAGGTAGGCGCGCCGTTCATCCCCTATCTTCAGGAGCGTTTCTGCTATGTCCACCAATGGTTTCCGGCGCGCCGGCGCGGCCGCCGGCGTCGTCGCCGCCACCGGCGCGGTCCTGCTGCTCGGCAGCGGCGTCGCCTCGGCCCACGTCAGCGCGAACGTCATCGGCGAGGACGCCGCGCAGGGCGGCTACACCAAGATCACCTTCCGGGTCCCCAACGAGGACGAGAAGGCCGGCACCGTCAAGCTCGAGGTGTCCTTCCCCACCGACACCCCGCTGAGCGGCGCGCGCACGAAGCCCATGCCCGGCTGGAAGTCCACGGTCACCATGACCAAGCTCGACAAGCCCGTCGAGGTCAACAACACCGACGTCACCGAGGCGGTCAGCAAGATCACCTGGACCGCCGACCCCGGCACCCGGATCGCCCCCGGGCAGTTCCAGGAGTTCGAGGTCTCCGCGGGCCCGCTGCCCGAGGTCGACCAGCTCGTGATGCCGGCGACCCAGACCTACGACAACAAGGAAGTCGTCGCCTGGGACACCCCGATGAAGGACGGCGAGGAGGAGCCGGAGCACCCGGCCCCGGCCATCGCGCTGGTCCCCGCGGAGGAGGACGGCGGCCACCACGGCGGTGCGGCCGCGTCCGGGCACGACGAGGCGAGCGCGGAGAGCCACGACGTGGAGAACACCGCGGCAGAGTCGTCGTCGAGTGACGACACCGCGCGCTGGCTCGGCGGGGCCGGCCTCGTCGTCGGCGCGCTCGGTCTCGGTTTCGGCGTCGGCGCCACCATGCGGGCCCGCCGGGCGGTGACCGCGACCAAGACCGGCGGCGAGTCATGAGGAAGCTCGCCGTTGTCATCGGGGTGGCCTGCCTGGCACTGCTGGGCCTGGCCACGCCGGCCTTCGCGCACAACTCGCTGGTCAGCAGCTCGCCGGCCGGCGACGCGACGGTGCCCACGAGCCCGTCGAGCGTCGAGCTGACGTTCGACCAGCCGGTGCAGAAGGGCGACGGGCTCAACACGATCTCCGTGTCGGGCCCCGACAACACCGCCTGGAAGACCGGGCCGGTCGACGTCTCGAGCAACGTGGTCAGCGCGTCGCTGGACGAGCTCGGCCCGGCCGGCGCCTACAAGGTCGCGTACCGGATCGTGTCGGCCGACGGGCACCCGGTGTCCGGCGAGGTGGCGTTCACACTGGCCAAGGCCGGCAACGGCAAGGGCACGACGCGGGCGGCGGCCGAGTCGGACGACGGCGGGCTGCCCATCTGGGTGTGGATCGTCGGTGCGGTGGTCGTGCTGGGCGCTGGCCTCACGGTGGCCATGCGCATCGGGAGCAAACAACCGCAATGACCCAGGCCCGGACCACCGCGTCCGCCCGCTTCCTCCTGGTCCTGGCGCTGCTGGTCGCGGCGCTGGCCGGCGTGCTGGTCGGCCTCGCGCTGACCGCGGCGCAGCCGGTGGCCGAGGTGGCGGAGCCGGCCGCGGTGGTCCGGTACGGGCTGCCCGTCGTGCGGGCGGTGCTCGACCTGGCCGCCGTCGCGACGGTCGGGCTGAGCCTGCTGCCGATCCTGGTCGGGTTCGACCGGCCGAAGCACCTCCGGCCGCTGCTCGACGCCGGCCGCCGCGCGGGTGCCGCGGCCGCCCTGGTGTGGGCGCTCGCGGCGCTCGTCGCGCTGGTGCTGCAGACCGCCGAGGTGCGGCCGGGCTCGGGCGTCTCGCCCGGCGCGGTCGTGACGTACGTGCGCGAGGTCGGCGGCGGCAAGGCGCTGGTGTTCGTGGCGGGCGTGGCGCTGCTGGCGTTCGTGCTGGGCCTCGCCTCGGTGCGGGCCGGCGACGCGGTGCCGGCGGAGGTCCGCGCGGCCGTCGCGTTGTTCGGGCTGCTGCCGCTGCCGGTCACCGGGCACGCGACGAACCTCGAGTGGCGCGACTTCACGATGGTCTCGATCGAGCTGCACGTGCTCGGCGCCGTGGCCTGGACCGGCGGGCTCGGTGCGGTGGTGGTGCTGCTGGCCGCCAACCGCGCGCTGCTCGCCACCGCGCTGCCCCGGTTCTCCCGGCTCGCCACCGTCTGCGTCGCGGTGGTCGCGGCGACCGGGCTGTTCAACGCGGTCATGGAGCTGACCGCGAGCCACGGCCTGCTCGACGCGCTCTTCGGCACCGGGTACGGCGTGCTGGTGCTGCTGAAGCTGACCTGCGTGGTGGTCCTGGCCGCGCTGGGCGGGAACATCCGCTTCCGGCTGCTGCCGGCGATCGTGCGGCACCGGCGGTCCGCGCTCGTCGGCTGGGCGGCGCTGGAGCTGTCGGTGATGGGGCTCGCCTTCGGCTTCGCGGTCGTCCTCAGCCACGCGCCGGTGGCGTAGCGGCCGACATACACCGGCACCGACCGGAAAGGTCTGGGTTCGGTCGGACCTAAACGGCGAACGGCGCGTCCCGACCGCTTACCGATCACGACGAGCAATTCGTTACGCCACTTGGACTCTACGAGTCCCCAGAATGGGCCAACGGCGAACGGTCAGTCCTGTTCGGTGAACTGCGCGGACGACAGGCTCGAGCGGCGCCGGATGACCGCGATGCGAGAAACGTGCCCGCTGCCGCGGCGTTCGAGCTCGCGGCGGGTGATCCAGCCGGCGGCGTGGTGCCGGTAGGCCTGGGACAGCATGACCAACTCGGCCAGGAAGTCGGCGGCTCTGTGCCGGCTCGCGTCCGGGAGGCGGGCCATGAGGGGCAGGTGGTCCGCCACCATCTGGTCCAGCATTCGCGCGGAGGCGAGCGCGCGTTGGGCGCGCCGACTCGGCTTGATCACCTGCCTGTGCCTAGCCACCGGTTCAACCACCTCGTTCGTGGACGGCGTTGGGCTAGCTCGACCGAGCGTAGCGTGCTCGTTGCGAACGTCCACTCCGGCCCGTCACCCGATCGGGTGAATTTCGCGCTGACCAGGAGAAATGGGCTGGTTAGCGCGGAACCCCCACCGAGAAAGTCGCTTTTCGGCGACGCAGTGTTACTACACAGTGGACCGCCACTGGGCCGAACGAGTCAGGTGTAGCGGGCCCACCTGGCGGAGTTGTCCCCGCGACGCACGTCGGCGAGCCGGCGGAACAGCTCCGGGCGCACCTCGGGGCGGCTGGACAGGATCGGCAGCACGCTGGTGATGAGCTTGAGCTCGCGCACCTCGCGGAGCACCCGGAAGCCCGGCCAGCGGGTGACGTCGAACCCGTAGGAGCGGACCAGCTCGCGGTAGCGCCCGGCCGGCTCGCCGAAGCGCACCACACCGACGGCGAGCGGGGTCAGATCCCACTCCGGCGGGCCGAGGCTCGCCGAGTCGAAGTCACAGAGCACCGAGCCCGCGGGGCTCGGGATCAGGTTGCCCAGGTGGGCGTCGCCGTGCAGCAGCGACGTGGGCAGCGCGAACTCGACCGCGTCGAGCCGGGCGCTGACCTCCTCGCACCGGTCGCGCAGGAACTCCAGGTCGGCCGCGTCGAGACCGTCCGCCTCGCCGATCCGCAGCCGCACGTCGTCCAGCGGTTCCCAGGCGGGCAGCGAGAAGGCCGGCTCGGGCAGCTCGTGCATGCGGCGCAGCAGTTTCGCCAGGTCACTGCCGCGCGGCTGCTTGCCGCCATGCGGCACGGACTCCCACACCGTCGCGAGGTAGGGCCCGGCGCCGACCGGCTGGTCGATGCCCGGCAGCAGCCGAACGGCCGGCACGTCGTGCTCGTTGAGCCAGGTGGCCACCCGCACGACCTTGTCGACCCGGTGGCGCAGCGCGTTCGACGCCACGATCCGGACCACGACGGGGGCGGTGGCCAGCTCGAAGACCGCGTTGTTCGTGCACCTCAGCAGCTCGGCACCGGCCGGATCCAGGCCCGCCTCGGCGCACACCGCGGCGAGGGCCTCGGCGAGGTTGTCCGGCGAGAACTGGCCGCCGCCATCGGCCGCGTTCCCACCCGGAGCCATGTCCGAGGTGGGCGTCGCGGTCATCGGGCTGCCTTGTCAGGTCAGGAAACGTCTGCGTCGTAGAACCTGGCGATGGTGTCGGACAACTCGCGGGCGTCGCTGTAGTTGCGGCGCTTGTCCGCCTCTTCCTTCAGTGGCAGGAGGCGGTCCTTGACGCGGCGCGACTTGAGGTGTTGGGCCAGGTCAACGGCCTGGTGGCCGATCTTGGCGCCGTGGTCGATGTCGCCGTCGAGGAGGTGGTTGGTGGCCAGGAAGCTCAGGTTGAACGCCTTGCTCCGCGCCATGTCGTCGCCGTAGGAGCTGATCGCCCGGTGCAGCGCCGGGATCGCGTACTTCGTGTGCTTGGTGTCGACCTGCTGGGCCAGCACGGTGTGCACCGTGCCGATCATGGCGTAGACGTCGTCCTCGTTGAAGAACTTCACCCAGTCCTCGGCGTCACCGCCGCCGGCCCGGGCGAACTCGTCGCGCGTGCGGCCGATGAGCTTCATGGTCTGGTCCTCGTGGCCCATCATCGCGTAGGCCCAGGCCTGGTTGGCGCAGATGACCGCGACGGCGAGCTCGGAACCCGACTCCTGCGCGGCGATCTGGCCCAGCTGGAACATCTTCAGCGCGTCGTCCGGGGACTCCTTGTGCAGGTAGACCCGGCCCATCCGGTACAGGATGTTGGCGACCAGCTGGTTGGAGTTGCCGGCCTTGGCGAGCTCGAGCGCCCGCCCGAAGTGGTTGCGCGCGGAGTCGATCAGGCCGATGTCGAACGAGGTCCAGCCGGCCAGGTTGTGCAGGTCCGCGAGTGCCACGTGCAATCGCTGTTTGACCACGTCGGTGCCCGACGCGGACAGCATCTGCTGGCCCCAGGACAGCTGCGCGACGACGGCGTCGCGGCAGAAACCGCCGCCGTACTGGTAGTCCAGCGAGCGGAGTGCCCTGGTGGCCGCCTCGACCTGGCGGACATCGGTCATCCCGATCCGACCAGGAGCGGGGGTCAACACGGGGTTGGACACCCACGATCCTGAGTCCGCGCCGAGTACATGCGCACCGACCGCCACCGCGGCGGCGTGCGCAAGGAACTTCCGACGCTTCACGTTCTCCGGCTCCTCAGCCTCCGGGGCTTCGCGCGTCACGGCTACTCGTGCGGCCGTGGCTTCGTCGTACGCGAGGCCCATGTATCCCCTAGGGACACCCAGGCCGTCGGCGATCCGCACAAGCACGTCGTAGGCCATGACCTGACGACCCTTGAGGATCTCCGACACCTCGGACTGTGACTGACCGGTCATTGCTGCGATCTGGCGTTGTGAGACACCGTTGCGTCGCAGCAGCTTGTAGATCGTGCTGACCTCCCGCGCCGCGAGCGCGGTTCGCATCTCCGGGCCTTCCCATGCGTCCGCCGTAACGGACGAGCCTTGAGATCCGATGGAGTTCATTCCGCCCCCTCACAGTCCGCTGGGCGTCAGCAGCAATGTATGCGCACTTCACACGCGGCGAGAAGTCCGGATCGGTGAACCTGATCGGTCCGACCGAAGTTCAACGACCGCTCACCGTGAAACGACCGCCGATCGGCGCTATGACGCACCAATCTGCGTTCTCAGGCACCAATGTAGTTGGTTGTAAGCATACGAGCACGGAGGGAAGCCGCGACCGTGGAACTGGTGAAGACCGCCGCGAGTACAGCGCCGGCGACCCTGCGGAAGATTCCCGGGATCGTCAGCGAGGGCTCAGCAGAACATCGCGGCGACCTGCACGGTTCCGCTCTCGGCCGCAAGGTGTGGCGGATCAACTGCGGTGACGTGGTGAACCGCGAGCGCTGCCTGACCGTGCTCGTCGAACGCAATCGGGTGGTCCTCGTCGGACCGCCGGGCGAAACAGCGGTACTGACCGCCGGCCAACTCGGCCAGCTGCGGACCGCGCTTCGTGAAGCCGCCGAGCAGGCGGAAAGGTGACGGTGAGTTTTCGGTGGACGAGATACTCGGGCAGGTACTGCGCAACGCTGTGTGGGAGCGGCTCGACATGCTCTCCGAGCTGGCCAACCGCGCAGACGCGCCGTCCCTGCTGTCCGTGGCCCGTTCCGAACTTCCCAGGCTGACCGAGGGCTGGCGGGCCATGCTCGCCGCCCACGAGCCGGACGACCGGGGCAACTGCCCCGCCTGTTCGTCCCGCTGGCGGCAGCAGAAGGCGCCCTGCTCGGTGTGGCAGGCCGCATACGAGCACCTGGTGGCAGGTGGTCTCGCGCCGGATCAGAACCAAGCGAGGCACGCGATCGCCGATCCTCGGCCGCGTCCCGCCTCGCCGGGCCGGCTCGCGAGCGCCAGGTGAGACCGGCGACCTCGGCTCCCGTGACCCCGCACGGTGATCGCCAACAGGTCGCCTGACGAACCGGCGGTTCGATTCTTCGTCAGCACCCCCGAGCTCGACGAAAACGCGGGCCGCCGGTTCCTATAACGGCCACACACATGCTCCACGGACCGGTGCTGCTGTACTCCCCTCCCCCGACCAGCATCGGTCCGTGGCTCCAACTCAGCGAACGACCCCGGTACGCCACCGGGGTCGTTCGCTTTCCGACCGGGTCGCTGACCACTTTCGGGGTTTCGTATACAAAGTTATGTGGAGGTCCCGGCCCGCGCCGGGCAGGATGGAGACAAGGCCCCAAATAGGAGAGCATGTGGCGACCTCTGTTCCGTTGCGAAAGCAACCAGTTCAGCAGCGCAGCGCGAAGCGCGTCGAGCAGATGCTCAAGGCGTGCGCCGAGCTGATCGACGAGCTCGGGTACGACGGCGTCACCACGACGCTGATCGCCGAGCGCGCCGGGGTCGCGGTGGGGTCGCTCTACCAGTTCTTCCCGGACAAGCGGGCGGTCGTCCAGGAGCTGACCAAGCGCAACCTCGACCACTTCACGGCCGAGATCGACCGGCGGCTCGACTGGGACAACCTCGAGCACTGGTGGCACGGCGTCGACGAGATCATCGACATCTACGTCGAGATGTACCGGTCGATCCCCGGGTTCGCGCGAGTGCGCTTCGGCGACGTCATCGACCTGCGGTTCATCGACGACGAGCGGGACAACAACACGGTCATCGCCGACCAGATCGCCGGCCTGATCGCGGCGAAGGTCGACGTGCCGGTCGAGAGCCTCTACCGGACGATCACGATCGCGAGCGACATCGGCGACACGATCCTGGCGCTCGCGTTCCGCCGCAAGCTGTTCGGCGAGCAGGACATGGTCGACGAGGCGAAGCGCGTGGTCCGCAACTACCTCGCCGGCGCTCTTTAGCCGAAGGACTTCCCCTCGCCGCGGTAGGTCTGGACCGTGCGGGTCACCTCGTCGCCCTCGAGCACGTGGTACTCGGTGAACCGCTCGGCCAGCTCGCCGGCCTTCGTGTGCCGCAGCCACACCCGGTCACCGACGTGCAGGTCCCGGGCCGCGTGCCCGGTCACCGGCGTCTGCACCTCACCGGCGCCCTCGACCCCCAGCAGCTTCAGCCCCGCCGGCAGGTACGGGGTGGGCAGCCGGTCCTTGCCGGCCGCGCCCGAGGCGATGTAGCCGCCGCCGAACAGCGTCGCGATGGCGCGCCTGGGCTTGCGGACGACCGGCAGCGCGAACAGCACCGCCGGCCGTGGGGCGAACCGCCGGTAGTTGTCGAACAGCGTGGGGCCGATCAGCCCGGAACCGGCCGCCACCTCGGTGACCGACGTGTCGAGCCCGGTGGTCTCGATGCTGCCCGTGCCACCGCCGTTGACGAACTCCAGGTCGGCGACCGCCTTGACCGCGTCGACGGCGGCAGTACGCCGGGCGGCCAGCTCCTGCGCCGAACGGCCCTGCATCCAGCGCAGAATCGCGCCGGCGACCGGTTTTCCGGCCGGATGGTCACCGAGACCGGCGATCTGGCCCTCGTAGCCCATCAGGCCGACCAGCCGGAAACCCGGCCTGCCGGCGACCGCCTTCGCGAGCGCGGCCGCCTGCGGCGCGGTGAACACCGGCGAACGCCGCGTGCCGACGTGCGCGAGGTCGAACCCGAACAGCGGCCGCCAGGAGACGTCCAGCTCGAGGCAGACCCGGATGTCGGCGTGCCCGGTGCCGAGTGCCGCGTCGACCAGGTCCAGATGAGCGACGGAGTCGACCATGATCGACACGTGGGCGCGGGCGTGCTCGTCGTCGGCCAGCATGCGCAGCGCCGCGTGGTCGGTCGTCGGGTAGGCGACCAGGATGTCGACGTCCGCGAGGTCGGTACCGGCCCACTCGTGGGCGAGCCAGCGGGCCTCGGGCAGCGAGTAGGACATCACGCCGGCGAAGCCGTCCCGGCGCAGCACGCGCTCCAGGAGGAACCGGCAGCGGACCGACTTGCTGGCCACGCGGATCGGGCGGCCGGCGGCGCGGCGCACCAGGTCGGTCGCGTTGTGGTCGAATGCGTCCAGATCGACTACGGCGAACGGCGGGTCCAGGTGCTTGGTCGCCGCGTCTAGCCTCATCCGGTGCGGTTCCCGGTGTGTTTCTGGGGGCACGCACTCACCGTACGACCTGGGAGGACCCCGTGGCAGCTCCGACGACCGCCTGGCGGAACTGGGCCGGCACCGAGTCCGCGGTGGCCACCGACGTGGTCCGGCCGCGCGACCTCGACGAGCTCGCCGGGGCGGTGACCCGGGCGGCGGCCGCCGGGAAGTCCGTGCGGGCGCGCGGCAGCGGTCACTCGTTCACCGCGGTCGGCGCCGCCCACGACGTCGCGCTGGATCTCGGGGACTGGACCGGGATCACGGCCGCGGACATCGACACCGGGCTCGTCACCGTGCGTGCCGGAACCACGCTGCGTTCGCTCAACGCGGAGCTGGACCGGCTGGGGCTCGCGATGACGAACCTGGGCGACATCGACGCGCAGACGATCTCCGGCGCGATCTCCACCGGCACGCACGGCACCGGGGCGGCCTTCGGCGGCATCGCCACCCAGATCGCCGGGCTCGAGCTCGTCCTCGCGGACGGGTCGGTGGTCTCCTGTTCGGCGACCGAGCGCCCGGAGCTGTTCGCCGCCGGACGGGTCGGGCTCGGCGCGTTCGGCGTGATCTCCGCGGTGACGCTGCGGACCGAGCCGTCGTTCGTGCTCGCCGCCGAGGAGCGGCCGGAGCCGCTCGACGAGGTGCTCGAGGCGCTCGACGAGAACTGCGCCGGCAACGACCACTTCGAGTTCTACTGGTTTCCCTACGGCCCCAAGGCGTTGACGAAGCGCAACAACCGGCTGCCGGCGGGTACGGCGCCCGCGCCGCTGTCGAAGGCACGGCAGTTCGTCGAGTACGAGCTGATGGAGAACCGGGTGTTCGGCGCGGTGTGCCGGCTCGGCCGGGCGGTGCCGAAGCTGGTGCGGCCGCTGAACAAGATGTCGTCGACGGTGCTGTCCGAACGGTCCTATCGGGACGTTTCGCACCGGGTGTTCGTGACCAACCGCAGTGTGCGGTTCGTGGAGTCCGAGTACGCGGTACCGCGGGCCGCGCTCGGCGAGGTGCTGGCGGAGCTGCGCCGGCGGGTGCCGGAGCTGGCCGACCCGGTGATGTTCCCGGTCGAGGTCCGCGTGGCGGCGGCCGACGACATCTGGCTTTCCACGGCGTACCAACGGGATTCGGCGTACATCGCGATCCACCAGTTCCTCGGCATGCCCTACCGCGCGTACTTCGACCTGTTCGAGTCGATCGTCGCCGGGGTCGGCGGCCGGCCGCACTGGGGGAAGATGCACACGCTGGACGCGGCCGCGCTGCGCGAACGGTACCCGCGATTCGACGATTTCGTTGCCCTGCGGACGAAGCTGGACCCCGGCGGCCTGTTCGCGAACCCCTACCTGGATCGGGTGCTAGGCAAGGTCGGCTAGCGCGGCGTCGATCGCTGGGTCGATCGCGGTGTCGCCGCCGACGAGCTCCAGGACCGTGCCGGCGGTGGCCGGCCGGTCGAGCAGGCCGACGACCACGGCGGCGACGTCGTCGCGGGTGACCGCGCCGCGGCGGCACGCTCGCGGCCAGGGTGACCGTGCCCACGCCCGCGTCGTCGGTCAGCCGGCCCGGACGCAGGACCGTCCACTCGAGATCGCGGGCCATCAGGTCGTCGTCCGCGGCGGCCTTCGCGCGCAGGTACACGGCGAAGACCTCGTCCATCCCCGGGTCGTCGGCGCGGTCCAGGCCCATGGCACTGATCTGGACGTAGCGCCGCACGCCCGCGATCTGGGCGGCGTCGGCGAGCAGCACCGAGGCGGCGCGGTCGACGGTGTCCTTGCGCGCGGTGCCGCTGCCCGGCCCGGCGCCCGCGGCGAACACGACCGCGTCCGCACCGGCGAGCGTCGCGGCCACCTCGTCGGCGGACGCGTTCTCCAGGTCCTGGACGACGGCGTCACCGCCGGCCGCGCGCACGTCCGCGACGTGGTCGGGATTGCGCACGAGGCCGACGACGGTGTCACCACGCGCGGCGAGCAGCCCGGTCAGCCGCAGCGCGATCTGCCCGTGCCCGCCGGCGATCACCACCCGCATCAGGCGGCGGCGAGGATCTGCTCGTAGGCCAGCTCGTTGATCCACCGGTGGGTGCCGTCGACGCCGGCCGGCGCGCGGTCGGCGCGGACCCCGAGGTCGAGCGTGACCTCCGGGCCGGGCTCGGCGCTCAGCACGCCGACGCCGTAGGCGCGGGCCCGCGGCAGGCAGTTGACGAGGTAGTCGTTCGTGATCACCACCGACATCGGCAGCACCACGGCGGCGTCGCAGTACCGCAGGAACGGCACGGCGTTGACCAGACCGGTGCGCCAGTGGCGGGTGATCGCCAGCGCTCCCACGATGCGCACGGCGGGTTCGGGGACCCGGCCGGTGAACTCCGGCCAGACCCACGTCGACACGGTCGCCCGGTCGACCTCCGGTCCCTGCCCGAGGCAGATGCGTTCGGCGTGTGCGTCCGGCATCAGCTGAGCGACCAGATTTATCCGGCGGCCAAGCAGCTTCATCTCCGGGAGCACGACCCCCTGCCAACCGAGCTCTCGCGCGGCCGTCGCGGCCAGCTCGTCGACCTGTGCCGGCAGCTCGACGGACGGGACAAGAGGTGACGGCACTGCCGTCAGGTTGTCCACTGCCGCCGTGCGCCCTGGAATGCCCGTCACGAACTCAGCCCTCTCGATTACCGTCGCGCCGTTCAAGCCATCCCCTGCCAGACGCGGCGTTTTTTGTTACATGTCTGGCGTACCAGTTGGCCCTGCTCGGAACGCAGACAGAGAACGCCTCTCCTGCGACCGGCGGCGCGAAGCGGTCGGTGACCGGTCGACGGGCGGTATTGGGACTTCTGCCCGGCTGTGCCGCCGTCTGGGTGAGTCGTGGGCTGGATGGTTGAACGCAGGGTGGTACCGAAAGTTGCACCGGCCAAATCGGTGTCACCTCACGAAAGATCGACTTCCCGTTCAAGATCCGCCCAGGTCAGCGCCTACGCGGCGGCCGGAAATTCGTTGCCCCGCAAGCATTTTCGCGTCCGGCCGGCCCGCTCCACATGCTCCGGACGGGGACGTGGGCCACGTTGGTGCTACGGAAATCTTCCTTCTGAACCGCGATGTCGGAACAACAACGAAGGCATGGCGCCACCCGCCGCACCGCTCACCCGCCCGGCCCACGACGAACGGAGGGGAAGCGAAGGCGACCGGCCGAATTCCTGCCACCCAACGAATCCGGACTGACGCCCAGAGTGGTGGACACAAATAGTTAGCCTGCTTACGAATTCCCGCAGGCGCCCACAAGAAACCCAAGCCCCACAACACAAACGCCAACCGTCGAACAAACCCCCGAGAACGACCCGAGCACCCAGACAAGATCAACGCCGCCTCGCCGTGACCAACCGATCACGCCCCAACCCCACACCGCCGAACGGCCGACAGAGCCGGAGCCGGAAGCCGGAAGGCGCCGGGAACGTTTCGTAGGTTTGTTGAACGCAGCGGTGTGAGGGGAGTCTCGTCCGGCCGGCAAGAGCGCAACCAAACCGACCACGAACCGTCACTAGGAAGGAAGCAAGAGAAGCAAGGGTGGAAGGGCTGCTTGTCAGCGCCGGAGACCACGCTGGGTCAAGAGAATCCCGCACCGTGGGGGTCTGGGGGGTCGCCCCCAGAATGGGAGGAAACGAGGGGAAGGTGCCGAAAGCACCGAACAAGGTGGGCGAGGGGGGAGTTGAACCCCCACGTCCTTACGGACACACGGACCTGAACCGTGCGCGTCTGCCATTCCGCCACTCGCCCCGAGTGGAACGTCGCGAAGCCTACACGGTCCTTAATCGGGTTTGCACATCGCACTGTCCTCCTGGCCGGACACGGATACGATCGACCAAGGAGCACGCGCGCGGAAGGAGGTACCCATGGGCATCGGACAGCGGCTGAACCGCAAGCTGGAGAACCTCGTGGGCAACTCATTCGCCCGTGTGTTCGGTGGCAACGTCGTGCCTCAAGAGGTGGCACAGGCGCTGCTGCGTGAAGGTGAGGTCAACGTCCGCGAGCTGGCAGGTGGCCGGCAACTGGCGCCCAACCACTACATAGTGCAACTGGGCACGGCCGACTTCGGTAACTTCGCCGGCGATGAAGACCGCACAACAGCGCTGCTCGCGGACTGTGTGGCGGAGTATCTCTCCGAGCACCAATGGGACACCTATGGTGACGTCGTAGTCTCCCTGGAGCGCTCCGACGCGCTGCACACCGGACAGTTTCGAATACGCTCGGCCGTCGACCCGGACGTCAAGGCATCCGCCAGGGCGCCCGGTGAGAAGCGGTCAGCACCACCCCGCAACGCAGGAGACCCATCCATGAGCCAGCCTCCCGGCTACGGCCAGCCGCCCGAGGGCGATCCCTACGGACAGCAGTACGGCTACGGCCAGCAGCAAGGTTATGACCAGGGTTACGGTCAGCAGCAGGGCCAGCAGGGCTATGGCCAGCAGCAGGGCCAGCAGGGCTACGACCAGGGCTATGGCCAGCAGGGTTATGACCAGGGTTACGGCCAGCAGCAGGGCCAGCAGGGCTACGGCCAGCAGGGCTACGACCAGGGTTACGGGCAACAGCAGGGCCAGCAGGGCTACGGCCAGCAGGGCTACGACCAGGGTTACGGCCAGCAGCAGGGCTACGACCAGGGCTATGGCCAGCAGCAGGGTTACGGCCAGCAGGGCTACGACCAGGGTTACGGCCAGCAAGGCGGCTACCAGCAGGGCGGCGACCCGTACGCGCAGCAGGGCTACGCCCCGCCGGCGGTCCAGACGGGCCCGCGGCAGCTGAACGCCAGCCTGCAGCTGGACGACGGCTCGAACCGGACGTACTCGCTCAAGCAGGGCGGCAACGTCGTGGGCCGCGGCCAGGACGCCGACTTCCGGCTCCCGGACACCGGCGTCTCGCGCCGGCACCTGGAGATCACCTGGGACGGCCAGAGCGCCACGCTCGCGGACCTCGGTTCGACCAACGGCACCACGGTCAACGGCACTCCGGTGCAGACCTGGCAGCTGGCGGACGGCGACGTCATCCGCATCGGGCACTCGTCGTTGGTGTTCCGTACCCAGGGCTGACCGCAGGCCGGGCTGACCGACCCTCAATACTGAGCACAGGCACCGCACGGTGCCGGTGTCGGTGGCCCTATACCAATTGACCCCTATCGGCGGGAGCGTTCGCAGCAGGTGCCTGAGCTTGTTGTGCAGCTGACCAGAGCAGGGTTCCTTGCCCTGCTCTGGTTGTTCGTGCTGGCCGCATTGCGGATCGTCCGATCCGACCTCTACGCGGCCGCCGGACTCAAAGTGGCGGTTCCCGGCTTCCGCCGCAACACCGCGAAGAAGGCCCGGGGCGGCAAGGCGCCGCGTCAGCTCGTCGTGACCCATGGCGCGCTGGCGGGGACCAGGATCTCGCTGGACGGCCGGCCGATCATGATCGGGCGCGCGGACGACTCGACGCTGGTCCTCGACGACGACTACGCATCCACCCGGCATGCACGGATCTCGTTGCGTGGAACGGACTGGTACGTGGAAGATCTGGGCTCGACGAACGGTACATATCTCGACCGGGCTAAGGTCACGGCACCCCTCCGGGTGCCCCTTGGGGCCCCGATCCGAATCGGCAAGACGGTGATCGAGCTACGGTCATGACTCTCGTCCTTCGCTATGCGGCCCGCAGCGACCGAGGCCTGGTCCGTTCCAACAACCAGGACTCCGTGTACGCCGGACCCCGCCTGCTCTCACTCGCCGACGGCATGGGTGGACACGCGGCGGGCGAGGTGGCCAGCAAGGTCGTCATCGCCGCGCTCGCTCCCCTCGACGACGACGAGCCGGGTGAGGATCTGCTCGCCCAGCTCCGCGAGGCCACCAACGCCGGCAACGGCGCGATCGCCGAGCTCGTCGCCGGCGACCCCGAGCTCGACGGCATGGGCACCACGCTCACCGCGATCCTGTTCGCGGGCAGCCGGATCGGCCTCGTCCACATCGGCGACTCACGGGCCTACCTGCAGCGCAACGGGCAGTTCGCGCAGATCACCCACGACGACACGTTCGTCCAGTCGCTCATCGACGAGGGCCGGATCACCGAGGACGAGGCGGCCACCCACCCGCAACGCTCGCTGCTGCTCAAGGCGCTGACCGGGCACGAGGTGGAGCCGAACCTGACCATCCGCGAGGCGCGGGCGGGCGACCGGTACCTGCTCTGCTCGGACGGCCTGTCCGGCGTGGTCACGCACGAGACGCTCGCCGAGACGATCCAGATCCAGGACGCGCAGGCCTGCGCCGACCGGATGATCGAGCTGGCACTCAAGGGCGGCGGGCCGGACAACGTCACGGTGATCGTCGCCGACGTGGTGGACATCGACTTCGGCGATGACGCCCCGATCGTGGGCGGCGCCGCGGGCAACGGCCAGGACGAGGCGCCGGCGCCGGACTCGCCCGCGTCGCGCGCCCGGGACATCACCGCGCCGCGGATCGAGCCGGCGCGGGTCGAGCCGACCGAGCCGCCGCCGGACCCGAAGGCCAAGCGGCGCAAGCGGATCCGGCTGTTCATCCTGCTGGCGTTAGTTCTGCTGGTGGTCGCCGGCGGCGCCGTCGCGACGTGGATCGTGGTGAACAAGCAGTACTTCGTGGGCGAGGCGGACGACGGGGAGATCGCGATCTTCCAGGGCGTCCGCGGCAGCATTTTCGGCGTCTCGCTGAACACCCAGGTGCAGGGCTCGTGCGACCCGGATGTGCCGACCTGCGACCGGTTCTATGTCAACGACCTGCGCCAGCTCGGCCGCGACGCGGTGCGCTCCAGCACGGAGAGCTTCGACAACGTCCCCGACGCCCGGCAGTTCATCCAGGACCTGCGCACGAAGTACCCGCTGCCGACCTGTGAGTCGCTGATCAAGCAGCAGGAGCAGGAGGCGGGCGATCCGGCTCCGCCGAAGACGACGCCGAAGAAGCCGGCCACCCCGGGCAAGAAGCCACCCGCGACGACCACCACCACCCCGCCACCGTCGAGCTCGCAACCGGTCTCGCCGGATCCCGGGGTCAACTGCCGCCAGCCGCGCGGGGACGAAGGCGGCGGCTGATGGCTCAGCCGGGGCCAGTGTTGGCAGCACAAGGCAGCGAGACGCCAGGCAGATCGGCTCCGACCCGGCGCGGTACCGAACTGGCGATGCTGGCGTTCGCGGCCGGCCTGGTCACCGGCGCGCTGATGCTCGTCGAAGCCAACCAGGAGCAGACGCTCACCATTCGGCTGGTCTGGTACGGGCTGGCCTACCTGGCGTTGTTCGGTATCGCGCACGGGGCCGTGCGGAAGTGGGCGCCCTACGCGGACCCGCTGATCCTGCCGTGCGTTGCTTTGTTGAACGGTATCGGCCTGGTCATGATCTACCGGATCGACCTGGCGACGGCCGAACGCGCGCTGCGGACGAACCAGGAGTTCGAGAACACCGTCCCCAAACAGATCCTGTGGACGACGATCGCCCTGGTGCTGTTCCTGACCGTGCTCTACATGATCAAGGACCACCGCACGCTGACCCGCTACGGCTACACGTTCGGCCTGGTCGGGCTGTTCCTGCTCGCGCTGCCGGCCGTGCTGCCCGGCGTGATCGCGCCGACGATCAACGGCGCGAAGATCTGGCTGCGGCTCGGCCCGGTCTCGATCCAGCCCGGTGAGTTCGCCAAGATCCTGCTGCTGATCTTCTTCGCGGCGTTCCTGGTGTCCAAACGCGACCTGTTCATGGCGGCCGGCCGCCGGGTGCTCGGCATCGACCTGCCCCGGGCCCGCGACCTCGGACCGATCCTGTTCTGCTGGGCGGTCTCGGTGATGGTCCTGGTCGCCGAGAAGGACCTGGGCACCTCGCTGCTGTTCTTCGGCACCGTGCTGGTGATGCTCTACGTCGCCACCGAGCGGGGCGTCTGGGTCGGGGTCGGGCTCGCCCTGTTCGTCGGCGGCTGTTTCCTGGCCTACCAGCTGTTCGGCCACGTGCAGGTGCGCGTCGCGAACTGGCTGGACCCGTTCGCGGACTACGACAGCGGCGGCTACCAGATCGCGCAGTCGCTGTTCGGCCTCGGCACCGGCGGGGTCGGCGGCACCGGCCTCGGCGCCGGCCGGCCGGACATGGTCCCGCTCGCGAACAGCGACTTCATCACCGCGGCGATCGGTGAGGAGCTCGGTTTCATCGGGCTCGCCGCGCTGCTGCTGGTCTACATGATGCTGGCGATGCGCGGCATGCGCAGTGCCGTCGCGGTGCGCGACACGTTCGGCAAGCTGCTCGGCGGCGGGCTGTCGTTCGCGCTGATCATGCAGGTGTTCGTGGTGGTCGGCGGGGTCACGAAGCTGATCCCGATGACCGGTATCACCGCGCCGTTCCTGTCCGCGGGCGGCTCGTCGCTGCTCGCCAACTACGTACTGGTCGCGCTGCTGCTGCGGATCTCCGACGCCGCGCGCCGGCCGCAGACCGGGGCGAAGCCCAAGCCCGTCGCGCAGGTCCCGATCGCGGAAGCAGGCACGGTGATGGTGGAGCGTCCGTCATGAACACTCCCCTTCGCCGCGTGGGCCTCGCCATGCTGGCCATGATCATGCTGCTGCTCGCGAACGCGACCTACATCCAGGTCGTCAAGGCGGACGACTACCGCAACGACCCGCGCAACCAGCGGGTGCTGCTCGAGGAGTACGCCCGCCAGCGCGGCCGGATCATCACCTCCGACGAGGTGATCATCGCCAACATCAAGGGCACCAACGACCGGCTGCGCTACCAGCGGACCTACGCCAACGGCCCGATGTACGCGCCGGTCACCGGCTTCTACTCGGTCCGCTACGGCGCGACCGGCCTCGAGCGCGCCGAGGACGAGATCCTCAACGGCTCCGACGACCGGCTGTTCGTCCGGCGGCTGTCCGACCTGATCACCGGCCGGGACCCGCGCGGCGGCAACATCGTCACGACCATCAACTCGAAGGTCCAGAAGGCCGCCTTCCAGGCGATGACCTCCAACGGCTTCAAGGGCGCGGTGGTCGCGCTCAAGCCGCAGACCGGCGAGATCCTCGGCATGGTGTCCACGCCCTCCTTCGACCCGAACCTGCTGGCCGCGCACGACGGCGACGACCAGGAGAAGGCGTACAACAAGTACCGGGACGACAAGAACCCGAACAAGCCGATGCTGAACCGGGCCATCCAGGACAACTACGCACCGGGCTCCACGTTCAAGCTGATCACCGCGTCGACCGCGCTCGAGGACGGCAAGGACAAGGACTACCAGCTGACCGCGGCCCCCGGGATCGACGTGATCACCGGCGACCCGTGCGACCCGTCCGACGGCAGCAGCCGGTGCCTGTCCAACTTCGCGGGCAACTCGTGCGGCTCCGGCCAGACCGCGTCGATGGCGACCGCGATCCAGCTGTCCTGCAACACCGCGTTCGCCCAGCTGGCCCACCAGGAGGGCCCGGAGAAGCTGAGCGCCCAGGCGGCGAAGTACGGCATCGGGCAGACCGACCTCACGATCCCGATGTCGGTGGTGCCCTCGTGCATCGGCCCGGCCGACGGCAGCTGCCTCAGCGTCGACAACGGCGGGGCCCTGTACCAGAGCGGCATCGGCCAGCGCGACGTTCGGCTGACGGCGCTGCAGAACGCGGTCATCGCCGGCACCATCGCCAACGACGGCGAGCGGATGCGCCCGCAGCTCGTGCAGAAGATCCTCGCGCCCGACCTCAGCGTCATCTCCGACTTCGAGGAGGAGTCGGAGGCGGACGCGATCTCGTCGAACAGCGCGGAGCAGCTGCGCGACATGATGATCCTCTCCGAGGAGCACACCGGCGGCGACGGCAAGCACGGCGACCTCACGGTCGCGTCGAAGACGGGTACCGCCGAGACCGGCGCCGACCCGAAGAACACCCCGCCCTTCGCCTGGTACGTGGCTTTCGCGCCGGCGGAGGACCCTCAGGTCGCGGTCGCCGTGGTGGTAGAAAGCACCGACGTGGCGGCAACCGGCGGAAAGCTCTCCGCGTCCATCGGACGGCTAACCATCGACGCCGCGCTTGCCGGGGGGAACTGAGTACATGCTGACGTCAGGCCAGCTCCTCGCCGAGCGGTACCGGCTCTCGCGCCGGATCGCCGTCGGCGGCATGGGCGAGGTCTGGGAGGCCGCGGACACCCGGCTCGACCGGCGCGTGGCCATCAAGGTGCTCAAGCCGGAGCTGTGCGGGGACGCGGAGTTCCTGCACCGCTTCCGTACCGAGGCACGCACCACCGCGTCGCTGAACCACCCCGGCATCGCCGCGGTGCACGACTACGGCGAGACCGCGGCGATCGTGGACGGCCCCAAGGACACCGCGTACCTGGTGATGGAGCTCGTCGAGGGCGACCCGCTCGCGGCGATCCTGGCCAAGGAGCGGCGGATCAGCGCGGAGCGGACGCTGGACATCCTCGAGCAGGCCGGCAACGCGCTGCAGGCCGCGCACGAGCGGGGCTACGTGCACCGCGATGTCAAGCCGGGCAACATCATGGTGACGCCGACCGCCGACGGCCGGGTGGTCGTGAAGCTCACCGACTTCGGCATCGCCAAGGCCGCCGACGCCGCCCCGGTCACCCGCTCCGGCATGGTCATGGGCACGGCCCACTACATCGCGCCGGAACAGGCACTGGGGCACGAGGCCGAGCCGGCGAGCGACGTCTACTCCCTCGCCGTCGTCGGCTACGAGTGCCTCGCGGGGCACCGCCCGTTCCTGTCCGAGAACGCCGTGACGGTCGCGATGATGCACATCCGGGACATGGCGCCGCCGCTGCCGCCGGACGTGCCGCCGCACGCGCGCGCGATCGTCGAGGCGACGCTGGTCAAGGATCCCGCGCAGCGCTACGGAAGCGGCGGCGAGTTCGCCGCCGCGGTGGCCGCCGTGCGCGCCGGGCACCCGCTGCCGGCGCCGGCCGGCCGGGCGCTGACGCCCAACCGCGGCCCGGCGAGCGCGAGCAACCCGGCGATGCTGCCGGCCGGTCCGCCGAGCGCACCGCTGCAGGGCGGGCCGGGCACCGGCGCGTTCCCCCTCGGCCCGCCGCCGTCACGGCGCAACCGCACCGCGATGTGGGTTCTGGTCGTTGTTCTCGCGGTGGTATTGCTGGCATTGGCGGGCTTCGGCCTCGCGATGCTGGTGAGCGGCGGTGGGGACAGGGATACGGGTGGTCAATCCAGACCGGAGTCGTCGAGCCCGGTGGGCGACGGGGACAATGACGGCGGCGCGGGTGCTGGGGCCCAGCCGGGAAACACCCCGCTGCCGAGCCACGACGAGACGGAGCCGGGCTCGCCCGGTGAGTACGTCGAGGTCGATGACAGCAAGTTCATCGGCAGACCGGCGTCCTATGCCGCGGAGAGCCTGGAGAAGGACGGGCTCGTCCCGGTTGTCGTTGCCCAGGGCGGTCACAAGCCGAGGGAACTGGACAACTGCACCGTCATCAAGGTCGAGGCGGACGGACCGCTGCTGGTCGGAACGGAGGTTCCGATCTACTGCAACGAGGAAGAGGGCCCGTCGCGATGAATCCCGGTAGCTGGGAGCACGGGTCGGGCATTATTGGCGCACGCGCAGCACACCTGCAGACGAGGATCGAGACGACATACCGATGACCACTCCGAGACTGCTCTCCAATCGGTACGAGCTGGGCGAGGTGCTCGGCTACGGCGGCATGTCCGAGGTGCACAAGGGTCGCGACGTCCGCCTGGGCCGGGATGTCGCCGTGAAGGTGCTGCGAGCCGACCTGGCCCGCGATCCGCAGTTCCAGGAGCGGTTCCGGCGCGAGGCGCAGAACGCCGCGGCACTGAACCACCCGGCCATCGTCGCCGTGTACGACACCGGCGAGACGAGAACCGAGAACGGCCCGCTGCCCTACATCGTCATGGAGTACGTGGACGGGCGGACGCTGCGCGACATCGTGAAGTCCGAGGGCCCGCTGCCCGGTCAGCGCGCGATGGAGATCATGGCCGACGTCAGCGCGGCGCTGGACTTCTCCCACCGGCACGGCATCGTGCACCGGGACGTCAAGCCGGCGAACGTGATGATCACCAAGACCGGTGCGGTCAAGGTGATGGACTTCGGCATCGCGCGCGCGGTCGCCGACGGCCAGGCCGCGGTCACCCAGACCGCCGCGGTGATAGGGACGGCCCAGTACCTCTCGCCCGAGCAGGCCCGCGGCGAGGCGGTCGACGCGCGCAGTGACGTCTACGCCGCCGGCTGCGTGCTGTTCGAGCTGCTCACCGGCGAGCCGCCGTTCACCGGTGACTCCCCGGTCGCGGTCGCCTACCAGCACGTGCGGGAGGACCCGAAGCCGCCGTCCGCGCTCAACGGCCGGGTGTCGCCCGCGCTGGACGCGATCGTGCTGAAGGCGATGTCCAAGGGTGCGCCCAACCGCTACCAGTCGGCCGCGGAGATGCGCACCGACCTGGTCCGCGTGCTGTCCAACCAGCGCCCGCTCGCGCCGATGGTGATGACCGAGGACGACCGCACCACGATCATGTCGCAGGGCCGGCAGGCCGAGCCGGCGCGTGGCCGGCACCGTCCGGCGGCGCTCGCCAACGACTACGACGACTACGACCCGTACGAGGACGAGGACGAGGAGCGCCGGCGGCGGCGCAAGAAGGGCTGGATCATCGCCCTGGTCGCCGTGCTCGCGCTCGCGCTGATCGGGTTCATCGCGTGGCTGATGGGCACCGTCTTCGCCAGCGAGCCGGTGTCGAACGAGGTCACCGTGCCGAACGTGGTCGGCCAGATCGCCGACGACGCCCAGCGCCAGCTCACCGACCAGGGCTTCGAGGTCGTGCTGAACCCGGTGCCGTGCCAGGCGTCCGCGGACGGCCAGCCCGGGAAGTGCGGGCCGGACAGCATCGGCAAGGTCATCGACTCCGATCCCGAGCCGGGCTCGAAGATGAAGAAGTCCGACCGCCTCACGTTGCTGGTCGGTGCGCCCGCGGAGAAGGTCAACGTCCCCGACGTGTCCGGCCGCAGCCCGGACGAGGCGCGGCAGATCCTCAAGGACGCCGGCCTCGCCGTGGCTCCCCAGCAGGAGGAGAAGGAGGTCGACGACGCCAACGACATCGGCAAGGTCGTCGGCACCGACCCGACCGCGGGGCAACCGGTCTCCAAGGGCAGCCAGGTGAAGCTGCTCGTGGGCAAGGAGCAGGACAAGGTCAACGTGCCGGACTTCACCGGCCAGGACGTCGACACGGCGCGGCAGAACCTCGAGGGCCTCGGCTTCGAGGTGAAGGTGAACGACGTGGACTCCGACCAGCCGAAGAACACGGTCGTCGACCAGAACCCGAAGAACACCGAGGTGGCTCCGGGATCGACGATCGAGCTCAACGTGTCAAAGGGTCAGGACGAGGACAAGTTCACGATGCCGAACATCATCGGCCAGACCCAGGGCGACGCGGAGCAGATCCTGCGTGGGCTCGGCTGGACCGGGAACTTCGACGCCCGGGGCGGCGAGACCAACGACCCGCAGCAGCTCGGCAAGATCATCGACTCCGAGTTCGGCGAGGGTCAGCAGATCGACAAGGACCAGAAGATCGGCATCACCATCGCCAACGAGATCGGCGGCAACGGCAACGGCGGCGGCTGACCCGTGCGGATCGCGGTCGTCGGCGCCGGCGTGATCGGCCTGGCGACCGCGGACGCGTTGCTGCGGCACGGTGCGGACGTCGTTTGCCTCGAGGCGGATGTGCCGATGGCGGCCCGGTCGACGGGTAGCTCACGGATCTTCCGGCTGGCGCACGCCGATCCCGGCCTCGTCGCGTACGCGGCCACCGCCAGGACGCGGTGGGCGGAATGGTCCGGCCGGGCGGGCGTGCAGCTGGTCGGTGCGGAGACCGCGGTCGTCACCGGCGAGCCGGCCCGCGACTGGTCGGCCGCGATGGCCGGACGCCGACCACTCCCTCGTCGACGACGTCACCACGCTCGGCCTGCCGGTGGCTGCGCTGCCCGGTCCCGCACTGGTCGACCCGGCCGGCGGGGTGATCGACGTGCCGGCCACGGCGGCGTTCCTGCAGTCGGTGGTCGGCGCGGCGCTGCGGCCGGGGTACGTCCATCGCATCGAGGTGGCCGGCGACGGCGTGACCCTGCACAGCTCGGCCGGCCCGGTCGCGGCGGACCGGGTCGTGGTCGCCGCAGGGCGCGGCACGTGGCAGCTGGCGGCACAGGTGGGCGTGTACGTGCCGACGGCGCTGGCGCACCACGTGCGGTTCACGTTCCCGCTGCGGGATCCGGCGGCGCGGCCGCCGTGCTGGCTCGACTGGACGGAGTCGTGGCGCCCCGGGTTCACGACGTACCAGCAGTGCTCGGGTCCGGGCCGCTGGTCGGTGGGCGCGGAGCTGCCGGCGGCGGACGCGGCGTGGGAACGCGGCCGCGCGGCGGTCACGGCGCGGTCCAGGGACCTGGTGCGGGCCTACGTCCGGGAGGCCCTGCCGGGCGTCGAGGACGAGATCCTCGAGGAGGTCTACTGCGACTTCCCACCCGGCCTGGGCGACGGCATCCACGTGGCGAGCGCCGGCCCGGTAACCGCCCTGTGGGGCGACAACCTCTTCAAGCACGCACCCGCGATCGGCGCCTCACTGGCGACCGCCCTCACCACCGGCACGGTCCCAGACATCCCACCCGCCTAAGTTCTGTCCTGTAAGTCATCGGAGCCAGAGGATTATGGCGTCGATGATGAGTTCGGCCTGGTTGAGCCGGTTTAAGCAGCGTTCGACGAATTTCGCTTGTCGGTAGAGCAGTTTGCCGAAGGTGGGTGGTCGTCCGCTGAGGGAACCCGTTGGTGGCACGGTGGGCGATCTGGTCGTCGCGTTTCGGGACAAGTGAACGGGATGCGCCGGTCGCGCATCGCCTGGCGGGTTGACCTGGATGCCGTCCAGCAGCGGCAGCAACTGCGGATTGCCGCCCGCATGGCCGCCGGTGAGAATCACGTCCAGGACGCGTTGCCAGGTGCCGTCCGCGGTCCACAACCGCAACCGTTACAGGACACGGCCTAGGTGTTCTGTCCTGTGAGGTTGGGTATGCGGCTGGCGGGTGGGTGGCCGTTGAGTGCGGTGTGACCGCGGTGGTGATTGTAGGTGTGCAGCCAGGTGGGGTAGGCGTCTCGGCGTTCGGTTTCTGATTGGTAGGGCCGGTGGTAGGCCCATTCGTCGAGCAGGGTGCGGTTGAATCGTTCGACCTTGCCGTTGGACTGTGGGCGGTAGGGCTGGGTGCGTTTGTGGGTGATGCCTGCGGCGGTGAGGGTGTCGCGCCAGAGGCGGGATTTGTAGCAGGAGCCGTTGTCGGTGAGGACGCGTTGGACGGTGATCCCGACACTGGTGAAGAACAGCTGGGCTCGGTGCCAGAACGCGACGGCGGTCTCCTTGCGTTCGTCGCCGAGGATTTCGCTGTAGGCCAGCCGGGAGTGGTCGTCCACGGCGTTGTGCAGGTAGCTGTAGCCGACATGGCTGTTGCCGTTGCCATCCAGCATCTTGCCCGGAGTGGCGGTGCGGTGCCGTTGGCCGGCTTGGCGGCCGACTGCGCGGTGGCCGCCGCCGTCGGGGATGTTGCCCAGCTTCTTGATGTCCACATGCACCAGCGCGCCCGGCGCGGCCCGTTCGTAGCGCACGACCTGGCGGCGGATCGCCTGGCCGGTGGCCCGGTCCAGGTGCGTCAGCCGGGCGATCCGGTAACGGACCAGGCCCGGTGCACCGTCGAGGGGTTCAGCCCGAGCAGGTAGCCGATCCTGACCGGTCCCCACCGGCGCACCACCCGCACCTTGATGATCCGCCGCTCGATCCGGGTCGGTGTCCGGCGTGGGCTGTGGTGCGGTCGCGAGGAGCGATCAAACATGCCCGCCATACCGTGGGCGCGGTAGCGGTCGGACCAGCGCCGCGCGGTGGTTACCGACACCTGGAACCGCTCCGCCGCCCGGGCCGGCGACCACTTATCGACCACGACACACCGGGCCAGCCGTAACCGCCCGGCAGGTGTCAACGGTGCATTAGCGTGAGTCACGAGGGCCTCCAGCGGTTCCGGGGTAGATGTAGCAATCCACACCGAACCCGGAGGCCCTCCCTCATACCAACATCATCAACACCGTGTCGCCGACCTAACCTCTGTGGTCAGTACACCTAGGGCGTGGCAGCGGCGTCCGCGATGGTGCGCATCTGGTTGGTCAGCTCGGTCACGCGGGTCTCCGGAACGGGATGGCCGCACGCGGCGAGCCAGTTGGCGAGCATGCGGTGGCCGCCCTCGGTGAGGACCGACTCCGGGTGGAACTGCACGCCCTCGACCGGGAGCTCGCGGTGGCGCATCGCCATCACGATGCGGGTGTCGGTCTCGCCGGTGATCTCGAAGTCGTCCGGGATGGTCTCGCGCAGGACGGTCAGCGAGTGGTAGCGCGTCGCGGTGAACGGGTCGGGCTGGTCGGCCAGCACACCCGCCCCCTTGTGGTGCACCTGGCTCGTCTTGCCGTGCAACAACTCCGGCGCCCGGTCCACGACCGCGCCCCACGCCACGCCGATCGCCTGGTGGCCAAGGCACACGCCGAGCACCGGCACGGCCGCGTCGGCACACCGCCGGACGACGTCGATGCTCGAGCCCGCACGATCCGGCGTGCTCGGGCCGGGGCTGATCAGCACCCCGCCGAAGCCGGCGAGCGCGTCCGGCGTGGTCAGCTCCGCGTCGTCGTTGCGCCGCACCACGCACTCGGCCCCGAGCTGGGCCAGGTACTGCACGAGGTTGTAGACGAAGCTGTCGTAGTTGTCGACCACCAGCACCCGCATGCCTGACAACCTACCGGCCGCGTGGGCTACTACTGCACGTCCACGTGGTTGAACGGCAGCAACGGCTCCAGCCACGGGAAGACCACGAACATCAGCAGTGCCACCACACCGAGCGCGAGCACCACGGCCATGGTCGCGCGGATCGCGACCGGACCGGGCAGGCGGCGCCAGATCCACGCGTACATCAGATGGTCTCCTCGAGCTCCGGCGGACGCTCGTCGGGCTTCTTCGGATCCTTCGCCCACTGCTTGGTGAGCACCGCGTGCACGATCAGCCGCTCCTTGTCGGAGAAGCGGGGGTGGCACGTCGTCAGCGTCATGAGCGACGCCATCTCGCCCTTGCTGGGCGGCGTCGCGCCCTGCGGCGGCACCGGCGCGATCACGCCGCCGTCGGTGGGCGGCACGATCTGCTGGCCGTCGAGGGCGGCGTACACGCCGCCGAGCGGGCCCACGCCCTTGCACTTCGGGTCCGTGGCCTTGGTGTCCGCCCAGCCCTGCTTCTCCTCGGCGAGGGGCAGCGCGCGGTAGACGAACCAGCTGTACTCCGTCTCCACGACGATCGCGTCGCAGGACTGGATGAGGTTGATGTCGTTGAACGGCGCGCCCTTGCCGACGCGGTGGCCGGCGACGGCGAAGTTGCCGGGCTGGCCGGGGTAGGCCGTCTTCGTGTAGTGACCCGGGCCGATCTCGAGGCTGGACTCGGTCGTGCCCTCGACGATCGTGAAGTGGAAGTCGGCGCCGAAGGCCGGGATGTACATCTTCGCGAAGCCGTCGCCCTCACCGAGACCCGTGAAGTGGTCCTGGCGCTGCGCGTCGGCGCCGCCCGCGGTGCTGTCCTGCCACCTGCTGTCGAGCGCGCTCGTGGCGTCGCGCTGCTTGCCGGCGGAGATCAGGTCGGTCCAGTAGACCTCGTAGACCACGAACAGCAGCACGACCACGCCCAGCGTGATCAGCGCCTCGCCGGCGTTGCGCGCGAAGGTGCGCACGCGGTCCGGCCGCTGTGGGTAGGCCCGGGGCCGGGGGGACGGGGAAAAACCACCCAGATCCCCCAGATCACCTGAAATACGACCCGAACCGGGACCGAGGTGCTGCACCGTGCCCACGCGCGCTCCTTCCGGTCCCCGACCTGTCCGTTCGTCGCACTGCCTACTTACGTTAACGTGTGAACTAGTGGACGTGTTCAACACGGATACGGTTGCTTTCAAGCTACACGTCAGGTGAGGACGACCATGCCTAAGTCCAAGGTTCGCAAGAAGGCGGTCTACACGCCACCCGCCGATCGACGCACGCCGGTGAAGGTGAAGGCCGCAGGGCCGTCTCACCCGATCTACGTGGGCGTGATGCTCGGGGTGATGGTGCTGGGACTGGCGTGGCTCGTGGTCAACTACATCGCGGGTGACAGCATCCCGTTCATGAAGGACCTCGGCAACTGGAACTTCGCCGTCGGGTTCGCGCTCATGATCGGCGGACTGCTGATGACGATGCGCTGGCGCTGACCTTTCACCGCGCCGCAATACACGTTTCACTCGGATACACCCGTTCAGCGCAGTGTGACTGAACCACAAGGGTGTAAGTCATCCCCAGTGTGGATAACCGCTGTGGATAACTCGATCCATCGATCCGGAGCGTGACACCCGGTGGCCACCCCCACCGCCCGATCCTGGGCGCCGAAGGCCGAGTTGGCCGTCCTGGCATGGGCGCTGGCGCTCGCCGCGGCGGCGTGGGCGTGGTTCACCGATGACCCGCCCGGACGGGTGTTGCTGGGCACCGTCGCGCTCGTGCTGGCCCTGGGCGGACTGTTCGGCCTCGTGGTACGCCCGCGGCTCACGGCCGACCCGGACGGCGTCACGCTGCGCGGGCTGACCCGTGCCCGCCGGTGGACCTGGGCCGAGGTGAACGTCCGGCTGGTGCGCACCCGGCGGTTCGGCCGGGAGGTCGCCACGCTCGAGCTGGACGCGGACAACGCCGAGGTGCCGGCCCTGGTCGTGCTGGGCCGGTTGGAGCTCGGGACGGATCCGGAGGACGTCGTCGACGCACTCCTGGAGCTGCGGACCTAACCGGCGCAGATGTAGTACAGCCGGCCGTCCACCTGGCAGTCCATCGTGGCGCCTTGCACGGCGATCGCGACGACCAGTACCAGTGCGAGGGCCACGCAGGCGGCGAGCTGCACCTGGTTGCGCCGGGCGGGCGGCGCGTAGACCAGCGCGGCCGTCGCGAGCGCGCCGGCGACCAGCCCGCCCACGTGACCGAGCAGCGAGATCCCCGGCAGCGCGACGCTCAGGAAGATGTTGATCCCGATCAGCGCGAGCACCGGGGCCGGGTTCAGCTTGGCCTTGAACACGACCACCGCGATCCCGCCGAACAGGCCGTAGACCGCGCCGGACGCGCCCGCGGCGCCGCTGCCCGCGTCCCCGAAGAGCATCACCGCGGCCGACCCGCCGAGCAGCGAGAGCATGTACACGGCCAGGAACCGGCCGCGGCCGAGCACGACCTCGAGGTCCTTGCCGATCACCCACAGCGCGAACATGTTGAACAGCAGGTGCACCGGCCCGTAGCCGCCGTAGTTGCCGAAGTGCAGGAAGCCCGAGGTGATCAGGCGCCACCACTCGCCGGCGGAGACGAACGCGGGCACGAGCGTGCCGTCCATGAACAGCGTCGACCGGTCGTTCGCCACGATGCTGCCCGACTGGATCGCGGTCGCCGCGAACGCGGCGACGTTGACCAGGATCAGCGCGGGCACGACGACCAGCCCCCTCGACCCGCGGGCCCGGGCGCCGCCGGGCGTGCGCGGGGCACGGACCGTCTTGGCGCCCTCGCTCACGCAGTCGACGCACTGGTAGCCGACCGAAGCCTCACGCAGGCAGTCCGGGCAGGCCGGCCGGTCGCACCGCACGCAGCGCAGCCCGGTCGGCCTGTCCGGGTGCCGAACGCAGGCCGGCAGGTCCTGCTGCCGGTTGACCGACACTCAGTCCTCGGAACGCTCGACGCTGACCCGTTCCACGACGATGTCCTCGACCGGCTTGTCGTTCGGCGGCGCGGTCCGCGCGTGCGCGATCGCGTCGACGACGTTGCGCGACTCCTGGTCGGCGACCTCGCCGAAGATCGTGTGCTTGAAGTTCAGCCAGGTCGTCGGCGCGACGGTGATGAAGAACTGCGAGCCGTTGCTGTCCGCGATGCCCGGGTTGGCCATGCCGAGCAGGTAGGGCTTGTTGAACTGCAGTTCCGGGTGGAACTCGTCGGCGAACTGGTAGCCGGGACCGCCACGGCCGGTGCCGTCCGGGTCGCCGGTCTGGACCATGAAGCCGTCGATGACCCGGTGGAAGATCATCCCGTCGTAGAACGGACCGGACGCCTCCCCTTTTGCGTTGCGCGTCGCGTACTGCTTGGTGCCGTCGGCCAGGCCGACGAAGTTGGACACGGTCTTGGGCGCGTGATCAGGGAAAAGGTTGATCCTGATGTCACCCTGCGAAGTGTGCAGGGTGGCCGAGACCTTCACTCCGACGAGGGATCCATTGCTGTCTGCCACCCCGTCATCGTGCCATCCACAGCAGGATCGCTTCGGAAGGGGCAGGATGGTAACTGTCAGATAAAGCCACCCTGGAGCACACTATGGACGATGTGAAGGCCATGACCCGGGCCGGAGAGACGGTCGGCAAGGCCGTCGGCTCAGGCTGGCTCGCGGTCCGGCAGAACGCCAAACGCGCTGGTCAAGCAAGCGTGGAGGCCACGACGAAAGCCGCTCACGCCGCGGACCGGAAGCTGACGGAGCGCGGTGTCGCTCCCCAGCAGCTGGCCGTGGCACTGGCCGAAGGCGCGGAGGTCGCGCGCCAGGAGGTCGCGAAAACAACACGCCGGGCGCGCAAGAAGCTGGCGCGCACGGCCAAGCACACCCGCAAGGAGCTCGCGAAGGCGGCCAAGCAGGCCCGCAAGGACGCCAAGAAGAGCAAACCGGCTCGGCGGGCTGCGAAGTCGGCCAAGCAGGCCCGGAAGGACGCCAAGGAGCTGAAGGCGTCGCTGAAGGGCGAGATGGTCCGGCTGAAGTCCCAGGCCAAGGAGCAGGCGGTGGCGATGAAGCTCGCCGAGGCGCCCAAGAAGCGCCGTCGGTGGCCGAAGGTGCTGCTGCTTGCCGTCGTCGCGGCCGGGGTCACGTACGTGGTGCGCAGCAAGTCGGCGACGCCGGAGACGGCACCGCTGCCCGAGCCGCGACACCGCGCGGACGAGACCTCTCCGGAGGACTCTGCCGCCTCGTCCTCGTCCTCGGCCGCTGCCAATGGCCAGCGACCGCAGACGTCGGCGACCAAGCAGAACTGACTCTCGAACATTCGGCCCGCCAAGGCGATCCCTTGGCGGGCCGAATGCTGTGTCAGAGGTGGCTCAGAGGCCCAGCGAGGAGATCGCCTGCTGCGCGACGAGCTTGGCCTTGATCGTCTGCTCCTGGTTGGTCGTCACCACGACCGCCGCCGCGTCCTTGGCCACCGCGTACACGGCGCCGTCGTCGGTCGGCTGGGCGCCACCGGCCCACCCGCCGGCGAGCTCGGCCGGGTTCGAGGTGTCGACGGGCGCGGCCTGGTCGACGAGCGCCTTGGCCACGGCCGCGTCACCCTTGTAGACGCGGACCAGCACCTGGACGCCGCCGTCGGGCCGGTAGAAGAAGCAGGCGGGCGGATCGTCGCCGGAGATCTTGATGTCGCCGACGTGCTGCCCGTTGGTGTCCTCGACGAAGGCCTTCTCGAGGTAGGGGCAGGGCCCGTCGGCGGCGGGCTCCGGGGCGGCGGGCGGCTGAGCGGCCGGCGGGGCGGTGCTCGCGGGAGTCTCGTCCGGGGTGACCACGGTCGGATCGTCCGCGGCGGACTCGTTGTTGCACGCGGCGAGCACGATGAGCAGCGGACCGAGTAACAGGGCGCGTTTCATAGGGTCGGTAGTCAATCACACGCAGTCGCCACACGTGGCGACTATTCACAGATTGTCGGACAACCTCGTGGAGACGAGGGGAATCGAACCCCTAACCCCTGCCTTGCAAAGGCAGTGCTCTGCCAATTGAGCTACGTCCCCGGGGCCGGTGCGGGCGGGCCCGCGCCGGTGCTTGCCGAGCGCTCTCGAGCGTCAGGCCTTCTTGGCGTTGTTGGCGCCGGAGGCCGGAGCGGTCGCCTCGCGCCACAGGTCGTCCTGAGCCTTGGCCGACTTGTTGCGGCGCACCACGAACAGCACGCCACCGGCCACTGCCACCAGAGCGAGAAGCTTCTTCACGTCCACTGCCTCCTTCAGGCAAAACCACCACGTATCAACCGCTGCGACCCCTGCTCTCCGCAGCGCGGCACCAAGTCTGCCACAAGCGGCCGCGGCCCCGGCGGGGCGCGACGCTCTCACAGATCAGGCCCCGTCCACATCCGCGGACAGGGCCTGTTCTGGGTGGGCCTAGGAGGACTTGAACCTCCGACTTCTTCGTTATCAGCGAAGCGCTCTAACCGCCTGAGCTATAGGCCCCAACAGGCGACGAGACTATCGCACGGCGTCTCGCTCGCCCAAACCGGTATCCGGCCCTACTCCCGTTCCGCCAGCGTGACCTCGAGGCCGCCGGCCAGGTCCGCGGAGACGTTGTAGATGAAGGCACCGACCGTGGACAGCGCGCTGAACAGCACGATGTTCACGGCGCCGATGATCGCCGCGACGCCGAAGACGCGACCGGCGCTGATGAGGGGCTCGCCGGCGCCGCCGTCGGTCGGCTGGAGGATCTCGCTGGAGATGCCGTTCAGCTTGTCCCAGACGCCCATGCCGTCGAGCACCGCGTACAGCACGCCGACCGCCACCAGCCACACGAAGAACAGCGCCACCCCGAGCACCAGCGACAGCTTCAGCACCGACCACGGGTCGAACCGCTTGATCTGCAGGTTCGCCCGGCGCGGGCCGCGGCCGGGGCGGCGCAGCGCACTCGGCGTCGCGGCCGCGCCCACGCGGAGCGGGCCGGTGGACGGGCCGGAGCCCTCCAGGTGCACGGTCGTCCGCGACGGGGCCGCGCCGCCGTGCGGCATGCCCGTGCCCGGCGCCGGCACGGTGGCCGCCGTCGGGAGGCCGCCGTCGGCGAACAGGCGGGCCGCGGCCGCGCCGGTCACGACCGGGCGTTCGATCGACACCGTCTTCTCACCGACCGGGCCCGGGTCCGGCTCCGGCTCGGAGCCGTTGCTCGGGGTGAAGAGCGCGGCGCCGCTCGGCGACGTGCTCTTCGGGCCGTTCTCGCCCCGCGGCGGCGTGTGCGGGACCGGCGCCGTCGGCTGGTCCGGCTTCGCCGCCTTGACCGGCGGGGCCGGCTTCGCCGGCGGGGCCGCCGACGCGTTGTCGCTGGTCACCCGCTGCCAGGGCGGCGGGGTGCCATGACTCAGCTCGAGGTCGTCGGGCGCGACCACGCGTGCCGTGGGCTCGTCCGCGGACGGCTTCCCGTTGGACTGACCGCCGTCCGGCTTGCCCTCGCGGTCGCCGTCGTGGTTACCGGCGGCCTCCTGCTCGACCGGCTTTGCCTGGCCGTCGGTGGCGACGCCGGACTTACGGTCGGCGTCGCGCTCCGTGTTCTGGCCGGCGCTTCCGGGCTTGTCAGGTGGTGTCACGAGGATCCCCTACGTGTCTCGCGGCTTACTGCGGTGGCTCTGGCGGCTGCTCGCCGTTGTCGGACGTCTCGGGTGCATCGAGGGTTGCGCCGCCGTTTTCCGACGGCTCCTCCGCGCTGCGTGCGATGGCAACCAGGGTGGTCCCTTCGCCCAGGTTCATCAACCGCACCCCCTTCGTCTGCCGTCCGGCCTTGCGCACTTCGCGGGCGTTGGTCCTGATGACCCCACCCGACGACGTGATCGCGTACAGCTCGTCGTCGACGTCGACGATGAGCGCACCCACCAGCCTGCCACGCCTCGTGTCGTGCTGGATGGTGAGCACGCCCTTGCCACCCCGACCCTGTACCGGGTAGTCCTCGATCGGCGTGCGCTTGGCGTAGCCGCCGTCCGTGGCGACCAGCAGGAACTGGTCGAGCTGGACGACCCCCAGGGTGAGCAGCTCGTCCCCGGAGTTGAACCGCATGCCGAGCACGCCGGAGGTCGCCCGGCCCATCGGCCGCATCGCCTCGTCGGTCGCCTGGAACCGGATGGACTGACCACCGGCGGACACCAGCAGCAGGTCGTCCTCGGCCGCGCACAGCACGGCGCCGACCAGCTCGTCCTCGTCGCGGAGGTTGATACCGATCAGCCCGCCCGCGCGGTTGCTGTCGAAGTCGGACAGCTTGCTCTTCTTGACCAGGCCGCTCTTGGTCGCCAGCACCAGGTACGGCGCGACCTCGTAGTCCTTGATCTCGATGACCTGCGCGATGTGCTCGTCCGGCTGGAACGCGAGCAGGTTCGCCACGTGCTGGCCGCGCGCGTTGCGGTTGGCCTCCGGCAGCTCGTAGGCCTTCGCCCGGTACACCCGGCCCTTGTTGGTGAAGAAAAGGATCCAGTCATGCGTCGAGCACACGAAGAAGTGCGCCACGATGTCGTCCTGTTTGAGCCCGGCGCCCTGCACGCCCTTGCCGCCGCGGCGCTGCGCGCGGTAGAGGTCGGTCTTCGTGCGCTTGGCGTAACCGGTGCGGGTGATAGTGACGACCACGTCCTCGACCGCGATCAGGTCCTCGATGGACACGTCGCCGTCGTAGGGGATGATCTTCGTTCGCCGGTCGTCGCCGTGCTTCTCGACGATCTCCATCAGCTCGTCGCGGACGATCGTGCGCTGCCGCTCCGGGTTGGCCAGGATGTCCTCGAGGTCGGCGATGATCAGCTCGATCTCGGCCAGCTCGTCGATGATCTTCTGGCGCTCCATGGCGGCCAGCCGGCGCAGCTGCATCTCCAGGATCGCGTTCGCCTGGATCTCGTCGACGTCGAGCAGCGCCATCAAGCCGGTGCGCGACTCGTCGACCGTGGGCGAGCGGCGGATCAGCGCGATGACCTCGTCGAGCATGTCCAGCGCCTTGACCAGACCACGCAGGATGTGGGCCCGCTCCTCGGCCTTGCGCAGCCGGTAACGGGTGCGCCGGACGATGACCTCTACCTGGTGCCGGACGTAGTGCCGGATCATCTGGTCCAGCCGCAGCGTGCGCGGCACGCCGTCGACCAGGGCCAGCATGTTCACACCGAAGTTGTGCTGCAGCTGGGTGTGCTTGTACAGGTTGTTCAGCACGACCTTCGCGACCGCGTCCCGCTTGAGCGTGACCACGATCCGCATGCCCAGACGCTTGTTGGACTCGTCGGTCACCTCGGAGATGCCGACGACCTTGCCGTCGCGGACCAGCTGCGCGATGTTCTCGATCAGGTTGTCCGGGTTGACCTGGTACGGCAGCTCGGTGACGACCAGGATCGTGCGCCCCTTGGCGTCCTCGTCGACCTCGACCACCGAGCGCATGCGGATCGAGCCGCGGCCGGTGCGGTAGGCGTCCTCGATGCCCTGGGTGCCCAGGATCTGCGCGTGGGTAGGGAAGTCCGGGCCCTTGATCCGCATCATCATCGCGGCGAGGGTCTCGTCGTCGGACGCTTCCCAGTTCTCCAGCGCCCAGACGACGCCGGAGGCGATCTCGCGGAGGTTGTGCGGCGGGATGTTCGTGGCCATGCCGACCGCGATGCCGCCGCTGCCGTTGACGAGCAGGTTGGGAATGCGCGCGGGCAGGACGAGCGGCTCCTGCGTCTTGCCGTCGTAGTTGTCCCCGAAGTCGACGGTCTCCTCGGTGATGTCCTGCAGCATCGCCATGGCCAGCGGCGTCATCCGCGCCTCGGTGTACCGCATGGCGGCCTGCGGGTCGTTGCCCGGCGAGCCGAAGTTGCCCTGGCCGTCGATGAGCGGGTACCGCAGCGACCACGGCTGGGCGAGCCGGACGAGTGCGTCGTAGATCGCCGAGTCGCCGTGCGGGTGGTAGTTACCCATGACGTCGCCGACGATGCGCGAGCACTTGACGTGGCTGCGGTCGGGCCGCAGGCCGGTGTCGTACATCGAGTAGAGGACGCGGCGGTGCACGGGCTTGAGACCGTCGCGCACGTCCGGCAACGCGCGGCTGACGATCACGCTCATCGCGTAGTCGATGTAGGAGCGCTGCATCTCGTGCTGGATGTCGACCAGCTCGACGCGGTCGCCCTCCGGCGGCAAGGTTTCGGTCACGAACTCTGGTTCCTTTTCCTTAGACCCGGCCCTCGAATCACACGTCGAGGAAGCGGACGTCCTTGGCGTTGCGGGTGATGAACGAGCGGCGAGCCTCGACGTCCTCGCCCATCAGGACACTGAACAGCTCGTCCGCGGTGGCGGCGTCGTCGAGCGTGACCTGGAGCAGCAGGCGGTACGCCGGGTCCATGGTGGTCTCCCACAGCTCGTCGGCGTTCATCTCGCCGAGACCCTTGTACCGCTGGATGCCGTCGTCCCGGTTGATCTTCTTGCCCGACTCCAGGCCGGCCTTCATGAGGCCGTCGCGCTCCCGGTCGCTGTAGGCGAACTCGGGCTCGGTGCGCTGCCACTTGATCTTGTAGAGCGGCGGCTGGGCGAGGTAGACGTGGCCGGCCTCGACGAGCGGTCGCATGAACCGGAACAGCAGCGTCAGCAACAGGGTGCGGATGTGCTGACCGTCCACATCGGCGTCGGCCATCAGCACGATCTTGTGGTACCGCAGCTTCGAGAGGTCGAAGTCCTCCTGGATGCCCGTGCCCAACGCGGTGATCAGGCTCTGCACCTCGGTGTTCTTCAGCACGCGGTCGATGCGCGCCTTCTCCACGTTGATGATCTTGCCGCGGATGGGGAGGATGGCCTGGAACAACGACTCCCGGCCCTCCTTGGCCGAGCCGCCCGCGGAGTCGCCCTCCACGATGTAGAGCTCGCACTCCTCGGGGTTCGTCGACCGGCAGTCCTTGAGCTTGCCGGGCAGCCCGCCGATGTCCAGCGCGCCCTTGCGGCGCACCAGCTCCTTGGCCTTGCGGGCCGCGATCCGGGCCTGCGCCGAGGAGACCGCCTTCGTCACGATCGTCCGTGCGTCGGACGGGTTGCGCTCGAACCAGTCCGCGAGCTGCTCGTTCGCGTTGGTCTGGACGAACGTCTTCGCCTCGGTGTTGCCGAGCTTCTGCTTGGTCTGGCCCTCGAACTGCGGCTCGGCGAGCTTGATCGAGATGATCGCGGCGAGGCCCTCGCGGATGTCGTCGCCGGTGAGGTTGGTGTCCTTCTCCTTGAGCAGCTTCTTGTCGCGCGCGTACACGTTGACCACCCTGGTCAGCGCGGCGCGGAAGCCCTCTTCGTGGGTGCCGCCCTCGGCGGTGTTGATCGTGTTGGCGAATGTGTAGACCGACTCGCTGTAGCCGGTGTTCCACTGCATCGCGACCTCGACCTCGACGCCGTCGCCCTTGGCCTCGAAGGCGATCACGTTCTTGTGGATCGCCTCGCGCGTGTGGTTGATGTGCTTGACGAAGTCCTCGAGCCCGCCCGGGTAGTGGTAGGTGCGCTCCTTGACCCGGGCCGCCTTGCCCTCGGCGTCCTCTGCACTGTCCTCATCGGACACCCGCTCGTCGCGGAGCGTGATCGTGAGGCCCTTGTTGAGGAACGCCATCTCCTGCAGCCGGCGCGCGACGGTCTCCGCGTTGTACGTCGTCGTCTCGAAGATGGTCGGGTCGGCCCAGAACGTGACCGAGGTGCCGCTGCGGTCGGTGGTCTCGCCCTCGTGCAGCGTGCCGGGCACGGAGTTCTCGTAGTGCTGCGTCCACACCTTGCCCTTGTAGTGGATCTCCACGTCCAACCTGGTGGACAGGGCGTTCACCACCGAGATGCCGACGCCGTGCAGACCACCGGACACCGCGTAGCTGTCGCTGTCGAACTTGCCACCCGCGTGCAGCGTGGTCATCACGATCTCGAGCGTCGGCTTGCCGTGCACGGGGTGCATCTCGACCGGGATGCCGCGGCCGTCGTCGATCACGCGGGCGCCGCCGTCGGCGAGGAGAGTGACCTCCACCCGGGTCGCGTGGCCGGCCATCGCCTCGTCGACGGCGTTGTCCACGACCTCGGTCAGCAGGTGGTGCAGGCCGCGTTCGCCGGTGGAGCCGATGTACATGCCGGGCCGCTTGCGTACCGCCTCGAGGCCCTCCAGGACCGTGATCGAGGACGCGTTGTACTCATGGTTGTTCGGTGCTGCCACGGCGTGGTGTCTCCCTTGTCAGGAACGGGGCGCGAAACTCCCTCTGTCAATTGTACGGGTGCGGTCCTGCTGTAGTGGGGCAAGGACACCCCTAGCACGGCCGCAGGCGCTCTCTCGGAAACGGCCGTGAGAGAGGACTCTGGCGGGTATCCTCCACACCCGTTCTGGCAGCTTTCCGGCCGCCGGTTCACCCGTAGGTGTCCCGTGGGCCCCGTCCGCGTACGTGCCGGGGGCCATAACGCCAGCTCGGAGTGGACGGACCGTGCACCTTCAACTGTTTGACGACCCCGTTGCCCACGCCCTTGGCGATCTTCGCGAGGAGCTGGCGCTGCAGCAGCCGGAGCTGGGTGGCCCAGGCGGTCGACTCGGCTTGGATGGTCAGCACGCCGTCCCGCAGCGACACCGGCTGCGAGTGCTCGGCGACCTCGTCGCCGACGATCGCCGCCCACCTGCCGAACAGCTGGCCGCTGGTGAGCCGGCTGGTCCAGCCGCGCTCGGTCGCCATCCGGGAGGCGAGCCGGCCGAGCGGCTGCGGGTCCCGGTCGTCCGGCTTCGGGCCCGACCAGCGCCTTCGGCGCCGTGATCCGCCGGTGAAAGTGCGCTTGACCTGCTTGTTCCTGGTCGCCGACGGGCCACCGGAGGCTTCTTTGGCGGCGTTCAGCGCGGCGCGGGCCAGATCCGAGCCACGCAGCTGTGGATAGTCACGCTCAGTGCCGGAACGCGGAGCCTGATCATCACCGACACCCTTTCGGGTGTTCAGGGCAGGCTGATTGACCTGGTCGAGGGGGGTGGAGGGGCGGACAGTGACAGCGTTATCCACACTATCCACAGGTTTGTCCCCAGATGTGCGACGTCTCACATCACTGCTGGTAACTCGCGGGTGATCATCGGGCGACCGGTCCGGCACGGGACACCTCCCCGTTGGATACGACGTAGCGCGCGCCGGCGAGCTCGTCCGGGACATCCTCCTCCACCGCGGCGGTCACGAGGACCTGTTCGGCGTTCGCGGCCACTTCGGCGAGTCGCTGCCGGCGGCGGCGGTCGAGCTCGGCGAACACGTCGTCGAGGACGAGGACCGGCTCGCTGCCGTCGGCGCGCAGCAGCTCGTAGGACGCGAGCCGCAGCGAGAGCGCGAACGACCACGACTCGCCGTGGCTCGCGTAGCCCTTCGCGGCGAGGTCGGCGAGCGTCAGCTCCAGCTCGTCGCGGTGCGGGCCGACCAGGCTCACGCCCCGCTCGAGCTCGGCGTCGCGGGCGGCCGCCATCGCCGCGAGCAGCGCGTCGACCAACACCTCCTTGTCCGCGCGCGTCCCGGGCTTGCCGTAGTCCGCCGGGAACGACTCGGCGATCCCCGACCGGTACCCGATCCACGCCGGCCGCGACTCCGGGGCGACCCCGGCGTAGGCGGCGGTGACATGGTCGGCGAGGTCGGCGACGAGGTCGAGCCGGGCGGCGAGCAGCTCGGCGCCGTGCCGGGCGAGGTGGCCGTCCCACACGTCGAGCGTGCCCAGCGCGTTGCCACCGTCGCCCTTCGACCCGGCCCGCCGCGCGTGCCCCGACGACTTGAGCAGCGCGTTGCGCTGGCGCAGCACCCGGTCGTAGTCCGCGCGCACCCCGGCGTAGCGCGGCGCGCGCAGTACTAATAGGTCGTCGAGGAACCGGCGCCGCTCGCTCGGGTCGCCGCGGACGAGCGCGAGGTCCTCCGGCGCGAACAACACCGTGCGCAGGATCCCCAGCACGTCACGGGTCTTCGGCACCGGCGAGCGGTTCACCCGCGCGCGGTTGGCCTTGCCCGCGGTGATCTCCAGCTCGATCGTCAGCTCGCGGCCGTCGTTGACGACGGCCGTCCGCACGATGGCGCGGCCGCATCCGTGGCGGATCAACGGAAGATCCACCGCGACGCGGTGCGAGCTGAGCGTGGCCGCGTAGCCCACCGCCTCGATCAGGTTGGTCTTGCCCTGGCCGTTCTGTCCAATGAGGACATTCGGGCCGGGCGTGAACTCCAGGTCCGCGTGCTCCCAGGAACGGAAGTCACTGACCTGCAGGTGCCGGACGTACAACGTCAGCCTTGCGTGCTGCCGGCGCCGGACGTCGGCCCGGCCTGGTGCACGGCGTGGCCGCCGAACTGGTTGCGCAGCGACGCGACCGCGCGCATCGCGGGCGAGTCGTCCTGCCGGGAACGGAACCTGGCGAACAGCGCGGCCGCGATCACCGGCGCCGGTACCGCGAGGTTGATCGCCTCCTCGACGGTCCACCGGCCCTCGCCGGAGTCGTCGACATAGCCACGCAGATCGTCCAGCTCCGGATCGGAGTCGAGCGCGCGGACCAGGAGGTCGAGCAGCCACGAGCGAACCACCGTGCCCCGCTGCCACGCCTTGACCACCGCCGGCACGTCCTCGATGAGCTCCGCCGTCTCGAGGAGCTCGAACCCCTCGGCGTAGGACTGCATCAACCCGTACTCGATGCCGTTGTGGATCATCTTCGCGTAGTGACCGGCGCCGACCGGGCCGGCGTGGGCGAACCCCTCCTCGCGCGGGCCTTCCGGGCGCAGCGCGTCGAAGACCGGCATCGCCCGCTCGACGTGCTCGGCCGCGCCGCCGGCCATCAGCCCGTACCCGTTGTCCTTGCCCCACACGCCGCCGGACACCCCGCAGTCGAGGTAGCCGATTCCCTTGCGGTCGAGCAGCTCGGCGTTCTGCCGGTCCTCGGTGTAGCGCGAGTTGCCGCCGTCGATCACCAGGTCGCCCGCCGAGAGCAGGTCGGCGAGCTCGGCGACCGTCTGCCGGGTCGGGTCACCCGCCGGCACCATGATCCACACCAGCCGCGGCGCCTCGAGCCGGCCCGCGAGCTCCGCCAGCGTGGTCACGTCGGTGACGTCGGGGTTGCGGTCGAAGCCGACGACCTCGTGACCGGCCGCGCGGATCCGGTCCCGCATGTTGAAGCCCATCTTGCCGAGACCGACGAGACCGAGCTGGATCGTGCTTGCCACTGAGAGATCCTCCGATCAACCGGGCAGGCGCACCGGCATCAGCAGATGCAGGTACCCCGGAACCACGGACCCATCCTCGCCGACTGGCTTGATCAGCGCCGGGCGGCTGGGCGTGGTGAACGAGAGCTCCGCACGGTCGGAGTGCAGGGCGCCGAGCCCTTCCTGGAGGAAGGACGGGTTGAACGCGATCGTGACGGGGTCGCCGGTGTACTCGACCGCGAGCTCCTCCTCGGCGCTGCCCTCGTCGTCGCCGCCGGCGGTCAGCCGCAGGCCGGCCTCGCCGAACTCCAGGCGCACCTGCGTGCCGCGCTCGGCGACCAGCGACACGCGCTTGATCGCCTCGACGAGCGGGGGCACGTCGATGATCGCGGTCGCGGTCTGCTCGGAGGGCAGCAGCTGGCGGTAGCGCGGGAACTCCGTGTCGAGCAGCCGGCTGGTGGTGCGGCGGCCGGACCCGGACAGGCCGATCAGCCCGTCGCCGGGGGCGAGCGCCAGCTCGACGGTCGTGCCGGACGTGCCGAGTGCCTTCGCCGCGTCGGCGAGCGTGCGCGCCGGGACGAGCACGGCGAGCTCCCCGGCGTCGGCCAGGTTCGCGTGCGGCGTCCAGGAGAACTCCCGCATCGCGAGGCGGAAGCGGTCGGTCGCGACGAGGGTCAGCTTGTCGCCGGAGATCTCGACCCGCACGCCGGTGAGCATCGGCAGCGTGTCGTCCTTGCCGGCCGCGACGGCGACCTGGCTCACGGCGAGCCCGAAGACCTCGCCGGCGAGCTCGCCCGCGTGCGGCGGCATGGCCGGCAGCTGCGGGTAGTCCTCGACCGGCATCGTCGGGAGGCTGAACTTCGCGCTGCCACACGTGATCGACACGCGGGCGCCGTCGACCATGATCTCGACCGGCTGCGCCGGCAGGGACCGGGTGATGTCGGCGAGCAACCGGCCGGACACGAGCGTGCGCCCGCCGTCGGCGATCGTGGCCGCCACGCCGACCGTCGCCGAGACCTCGTAGTCGAACCCGGAGATCGTCAGCGACTCCGAGCCGGCCTCGGAGTCGCCGGCATCCAACAGGATTCCGCCGAGTACCGGGACCGGTGGCCGCGACGGCAGGCTACGCGCGACCCAGGCGACGGCGTCGGCGAGACCGTCGCGCTCGACGCGGATCTTCATGACTGTCCTTTCCAGACACGAGAAGGAGCCGCAGGCACGCGGGTCCCAACCCGAGCAAGCTCGCGACGTAGACCGTCACCGTACGGCTTGCCGACCGAGCGCGGTACTCGGGGCTCGGCGGTTTCGGCGCTGCGTGGTCGGTTCGTCGCTCGCTGACTCGGGGCCCTGTCTTTTCTGTTGTTGATGAAGGGAAGAGAGAAAAACAGCAGTAGTAGTAAGTCCTGTGGATTGTGTGGACAACGCTTGCACGCGCACGTCGGCGGGCGTGGCCGGCTGTGGATGAACCAGGTGCCGAACCGGTGGACAGATCGGCGGGCCGGTGGATGGTTCGCGATCGCACCAGAGTTGTCCACACCTGGCCCCCGGTTGCCCACAGCGCGCTCCCCAGACTTGGCCCGTTCGTACCCAAGTCGTGCACAGGGCTGGGGACGGTCATCTATCCCCTCTCCGGGTGATGCCAAGGGGTCGTGCGAGAACCTTTTGTCCTACAAGGAAGTTCGCGTCAGCCGCGAGCGCGTTGCTTGATACGACTGGTGAGTTCCTGCACCTGGTCGTAGATCCGGCGCCGCTCAGCCATCTCCTTGCGGATCTTCTTCTCCGCGTGCATGACCGTCGTGTGGTCGCGGCCGCCGAACGTCTGCCCGATCTTCGGCAGCGACAGGTCGGTCAGCTCGCGGCACAGGTACATGGAGATCTGCCGAGCCTGCGCGAGCGCCTTCGTTTTGCCTGGCCCGCAAAGATCATCGAGCGACACGGAGAAGAATTCCGCCGTCACGGCCATGATCTGGGAGGCGCTGATCTCCGGCACCTGCGAGTCGGGGATCAAGTCCCGCAGGACGATCTCGGCCAGGCCGACGTCAACCGGTTGCTGGTTAAGGGAAGCGAACGCGGTCACGCGGATCAGCGCGCCTTCGAGCTCACGGATGTTGGCCTCGATGCGCGCGGCGATGAACTCCAGCACCTCGGCCGGCGCGGCGAGCCGGTCCTGCGCGGCCTTCTTGCGCAGGATGGCGATCCGCGTCTCGAGCTCGGGCGGCTGGATGTCGGTGATGAGGCCCCACTCGAACCGCGTGCGCAGCCGGTCCTCGAGAGTTTCCAACCGCTTCGGCGGCCGGTCGGACGACACCACGATCTGCTTGTTGGCGTTGTGCAACGTGTTGAAGGTGTGGAAGAACTCCTCCTGGGTTCCTTCCTTCCCTTCCAGGAACTGGATGTCGTCCACGAGCAGGATGTCGATGTCGCGGTACCGGCGCTGGAACGCGACCTTGCGGTCGTCGCGCAGCGAGTTGATGAAGTCGTTGGTGAACTCCTCGGTCGACACGTACCGCACGCGCATGCCGGGGAAGAGTCGTTGCGCGTAGTGGCCGACCGCGTGCAGCAGGTGCGTCTTGCCGAGTCCGGACTCGCCCCAGATGAACAACGGGTTGTACGCGCGGGCCGGCGCCTCCGCGACCGCGACCGCGGCCGCGTGGGCGAAGCGGTTGGAGGCACCGATGACGAACGTGTCGAACGTGTACTTCTCGTTCAACCGTGTCTTGGAGGTCTGCGGCTGCGCCGGTGCGGTGAAGGGCTGACCGCTGGCGGCCTGGCCGCCGGTGAACGTCGGCCAGATCTCGTGGACGGTGGCGAGCGCGTCGCCCTCCTCATCCACCTCTTCACTGTCGGACTCGGCGTCGGAGTCGCCCACGGGCGGCAGGATCGGCGGGTGCGGTGTTCCGTCGGAGCCGCGCACCGGCCCGCCGCCGACCAGACTGTCCCCATTGGACGGTGCGGCGGGCGCGCTCGGCGCCGGCACCGTCGCGGGCGCCATCGGCTCCACCTTCACGGCGAGCGAGACGGCGCGGCCGAGCCGCCGGGAGAGTGCGTCGGTGATCGGTTCGCGAAGCGCCCGCTCGATCGCGTCCTTCGCGAAGTCACTCGGGGCGGCGAGCAACGCGGTGCCGTCGAGCAGGCCGATGGGTCGTGTCACCCGCATCCACGCTCGTTGCTGAGGAGACAGTGTGCCGGCGGAAAGCTCCCGCACAACCTGCTCCCAGACCACACCAAGGTTCATCTGCTCGGACACCTACGAGCTCCCCTCCCCACGTCGGCCTTCGGTCATGTCAACCCTCCGACCACCCCGGCTCACTCACCGGCAGGCGAGCGTCGGTCGCGACCCGACCTACGGGAAGCATCCACAGGTTTGTCCACAACTGTGCACGAAGGTACGACGGACCGCAGCAGAACCCACGGAAGGTCCGGCATAACTTGCGCGGCGCAGCAGGGCTCCCACTCCCATCTGGCCAACCAAGAGCACGCACGCTAACAAGCGCCGCGCTATGCCACAAGATGCGTTCCGTAGCAAGCATCTGACCGTGTCCGGCGTGTCGCTCAGCGGTGCCGGAGGCGGTCAACGGGCACCCGGATTGAAGCCGCTGATCGGGGGTGCGTAGCCTTATAAGGTCTCCCGCGAGGTGTGGGGTGAGTTCTGCGCGCCGTCCGTCGGTAATCCGGGCGTTGTGGCCGGGACGCCGAACGTCGGCGGGGACGAGGACTTGGCGAGCCATTATCGGGAGACCCACCGTGAGCAAGCGTACTTTCCAGCCGAACAACCGCCGCCGGTCGCGGACCCACGGGTTCCGGCTGCGCATGCGCACCCGCGCCGGGCGGGCGATCCTCGCTGCTCGCCGCGGCAAGGGTCGCAAGCGCCTGTCCGCCTGACTTGCGTGCTCCCCGCGTCCGCACGACTGACCGGTAGCGACGATTTTCGGCTGGTGACCAGGAAGGGTCGGCGAGTGGGCCGGCCCAGGCTCGTCGTTCATGCGATCACGCCCGAAGAGGTCGCTCGGCTCGGTGTGGCCGTACCCGGCGACACCCGGGTCGGCTTCGTGGTCAGCAAGGCCGTGGGGAACTCGGTGGTACGCCACCGCGTGTCACGTCGTCTACGTCATCTCCTGCGGGACCGGCTCGGAACCGTCGTGCCTGGTTGCACGTTGGTCGTTAGAGCGCTGCCGGCTGCTGCCGAGGCGGCGAGCGCCGAGCTCGGCAATGACATCGACTCCGCCCTCCGGCGGTTGCGACTCGCGGTCGGCGATAGCGGTGGTGCGCAGTGACTGTCACGCATGACGCGGACGTCGCGCGCCGCCCCGGCCCCGTGGCCCGGGTGCTGCTCGTGCCCATCCATTTCTACCGGCGGTGGATCTCGCCGGTGCTTCCCCCCACCTGCCGGTTCGAGCCGAGCTGTAGCGCGTACGCCGTCGAGGCATTGACGACGCACGGCGCGCTGCGCGGTTCCTGGCTCACGATCTACCGGCTCGGCCGCTGTGCCCCGTGGGGCCGCGCCGGCTATGACCCCGTGCCGCCGCGACGGCAGAACGGGCGGCCGGCCGCGCCCGCAGACGATGACCGCGACGGGTCGGGGACGCCAAGTCCGGCCCGCCACACCTTCGCCAAGGAGTAGCTCCGTGCTCGACTTCATCTACTACCCCGTGTCCTTCATTCTGTGGTGCTGGCACTGGGTGTTCGGGCATGTCTTCGGCGACTCGAGCGGGATCGCCTGGGCGCTGGGCATCATGTTCCTGGTCTTCACCCTGCGCGCGATCATGTTCAAGCCGTTCGTGAAGCAGGTCCGCTCGATGCGCGCGATGCAGCAGTTCGCGCCCGAGATGAAGAAGATCCAGAAGAAGTACGCCAACGACAAGCAGCGCCAGGCGCAGGAGATGCAGAAGCTCCAGCGCGAGCACGGGTTCAGCCCGATCGGCGGCTGCCTGCCGATGCTGCTGCAGATCCCGGTGTTCATCGGTCTGTACCACGTGCTGCGGTCGTTCGTCCCTGAATCACACCGAGAACTACTTCTTCGACGCGCAGGGCGTCGCGTCCTACGTCGACGCGGACCTGTTCGGTGCGCGGCTGTCGAACTTCATCACCCAGCCGCAGGCGGCACTCGATCTGCTGGGCGCCAACCGCACCTCGGTCATCATCGTGTCGATCCCCCTGATGATCCTCGCGAGCGCGCTGACCCACCTGACCGCGCGGCACTCGGTGACGCGGCAGAACCCGGAGTCGGCCACCGCGCAGACCGCGATCATGAACAAGCTGACGATGTACATCTTCCCGCTCGGTGTGCTCGTCTTCGGTCTGTTCTTCCCGATCGGTCTGCTCCTCTACTGGCTGGCCAACAACACGTGGACGCTCATGCAGCAGCGGATCGTGTACCGCCGGATCGACGCGGAGGAGCAGGAGAAGAAGGAAGCCGCGATCGAGAAGCGCAGCAACCTCGCGCCGAAGCCCGGCCAGCGGCCGGCCCAGGCGAAGAAGCGCCCGGCCGGTACGCAGCCCGCCGACGCCACGAACACGAGCGACGACACCGCGGCCCCGAAGGCGACGACCCCGAAGACGACGGGCGCGAAGCCGACGGGCACGACCCGCACACCGGGCACCGCCAAGCCGGGCACGGCCAAGACCGGGGTGACCAAGGCGACGGGTACCGCGAAGCCGGGCACGGCCAAGCCGGGTACGAAGTCCACCGCGAAGCCGTCCGGCACGACGAAGCCGGGCACCACCAAGTCGACCGGCAGTACGCCTAAGGCGGCCGGCAACGGCGCCTCGGACTCGACCGGCGGCGACGGGTCCACAGTTTCCGGTCTGAGCGCAGACCGTTCCCGCAAGAAGAACACAGGCCGGAAGAATCGCTGAGGGCGGCAGTTCCGGACCTGGAGAGGAGTAGTCGTGCCGGAAACGGTGCAGGAGTCGGGGGCCGATCAGGACGAGGCCAAGCCGGTCGGGGATCCGGTGGCCGAGACGACCGCGGATGGCGAGGTGAACGCCGAGGCGGAAGCGGACGAGGAGACTGACGGCGAGAGTGACGGCGAGGACGGCGACGACCGGTCCGGGAACGAGGATCTTCTCGTCCGGGAAGGCGACATCGCCGGCGACTACCTCGAGCGGCTGCTGGACCTGGTCGACTACGACGGGGACATCGACCTCGATGTCGAAGCCGGCCGCGCGGTCGTGAGCATCGACGGTGGGGACGATCTGGAGAAGCTCGTCGGTCCGCGCGGCAACGTGCTGGAGGCGCTCCAGGAGTTGACCCGGCTCGCGGTGCAGCAGGAGACGGGCGCCCGTAGCCGGCTCATGCTGGACGTCGCCGGCTGGCGGGCGGACCGCCGGCAGGAGCTCCGGGATCTGGGTCGGGCCACCGCCGAGCGGGTGCTCGCCGGGGACGACCGGATCCGGCTGCAGCCGATGACGCCGTTCGAGCGCAAGGTCGTCCACGACGCGGTCGCCGCGGTGGACGGAGTACACAGTGAGAGCGAGGGCGAGGACCCCCGGCGACGCGTCGTGGTGTTCCGCAAGCCCTGACGTTCTCGCTCCGTTTCACGTGAAACAACGGACTAGGCGAGGAGACTGCGAGGGTGGCAGATACGCCATCAGCGTCCGCTCCCCCGGAGTCCGCTTCGACCATCTTTGGCGACGCCATGCCGGCGGCGGTGCAGTTCACTGAACTGCTCGCCGCCGTCGGCATAGAGCGAGGCCTGATCGGACCCCGTGAGGTCGATCGGCTGTGGGATCGCCACATCTTGAACTCGGCCGTGGTCGGCGAGCGGATCCCGAACGGCGCGCGTGTCATCGACATCGGATCGGGTGCCGGGCTACCGGGTGTCCCGCTGTGCTTGGCGAGACCGGATCTGGACGTCACACTGTTGGAGTCGATGGCCCGCCGGGTCGCGTGGCTCGAGGAAGTCGTCGACGCGTTACGGCTGTCGGCAACCGTCGTACGTGGCCGTGCCGAAGAGCCGGGCATCAAGCGTCAGCTGGCTGGTGCCGATGTCGTCACTGCACGCGCGGTCGCTCCGCTGGATCGACTGTGGGGCTGGACCGCTCCACTCCTCCGGCAGGGCGGTCGGCTCGTCGCACTCAAGGGCGAAAGCGCTGAGGTCGAAGTGGCGCGCGACGGCACCGCGGTGAAGCGGGCGGGCGGTTCGCTCCCCGTGGTGGCGCGGTGTGGCGTCGGCTTGCTGGAGGTGCCGACGACCATCATCGTGGTGGAGCGCGCCGCGGCGACACGTGGCGCGCAGAAGCGCGAGGGGGTCCACGGGCTTCGTCCGCGACGTACCAGGAAGGATCAGACACAGTGACACCCGACGTCGCTGGGTCCCGCAGACCAACGATCGGAGCGATGGATGTTTCACGTGAAACCGAGGTGGGTTCAGCCGTGACCGGACGACACGTTCAGCAGTCCGAGAAGCAGTCCGAGCAGGCGATGCACGAGACGGTCGAGGCGGCGCAGGCGGTGTCCGGCTGGACGCCGATCGCCGACGAGGCCGAGCGCGCGACCCGCATGCTGCATCCCAAGGACATGCTGCCGAAGCCGACGCGGCGGCGGGTCGTCACCGTGGCGAACCAGAAGGGCGGCGTCGGCAAGACGACCACCGCAGTGAACATGGCCGCGGCGCTCGCGATGCACGGGCTCAAGGTGCTCGTCATCGACCTCGACCCGCAGGGCAACGCGAGCACGGCGCTCGGCGTCGACCACCGGTCCGGTGTGCCGTCCATCTACGAGGTGCTGATCGGCGAGGTGTCGCTGGCGGACGCGGCCGCGGTGAGCGACCAGTCGGACAACCTCTACTGCGTGCCGGCCACGATCGACCTCGCGGGCGCGGAGATCGAGCTCGTCTCGATGGAGGGTCGCGAGTCGCGACTCAAGGAGGCACTGCCGACCGGTGCGCTGGACGAGGTGAACCCGGACTACGTGTTCATCGACTGCCCGCCGTCGCTCGGCCTGCTGACCGTCAACGCGATGGTCGCGGCCGAGGAGGTTCTCATCCCCATCCAGTGCGAGTACTACGCGCTGGAGGGTCTCTCCCAGCTGCTGCGCAACATCGAGCTGGTGCAGAACCACCTGAACCCCAACCTGCAGGTGTCGACGATCCTGCTCACCATGTACGACGGGCGCACCAAGCTCGCCGATCAGGTGGCCGCGGAGGTTCGGAAGCACTTCGGCGACACGGTCCTGCGTACTGTGATCCCCAGGAGCGTGAAGGTGTCCGAGGCGCCCGGCTTCGGACAGACGGTGCTCGCGTACGACCCGGGTTCCCGGGGCGCGATGAGCTACCTCGACGCGGCGCGGGAGATGGCCGAGCGTGGCGTTCGGCGAGGAGTAGAAGCAGCATGAGTGAACGCAAGGGTGGGCTGGGCCGAGGTCTCGCCGCACTGATCCCGCAGGGCCGGCCGGCGAGACCGACAGCGCGGTGAAGCTGCCGAAGCCACCGGCCCGGTCGGCGCGCCGGTCAGCGGCCGCGCCGCCGCCGGAGCCGAGCGGCACGGTCGCGGGCGCGGTCTACCGCGAGATCCCGGTCGAGCTCGATCAAGGCCGAACCCGAAGCAGCCCCGTCAGGTCTTCGACGAGGACGCGCTGGCCGAGCTGGAACACTCGATCCGCGAGTTCGGCCTCATGCAGCCCATCGTCGTGCGCGAGCTCGGCGGCGACACGCTACGAGCTCGTCATGGGCGAGCGCCGGCTGCGTGCCGCGCAGCGGGCCGGAGCTGGCCAAGATCCCGGCGATCGTCCGGCAGACCGCGGACGACGCGATGCTGCGGGACGCGCTGCTGGAGAACATCCACCGGGTGCAGCTGAACCCGCTCGAAGAGGCGGCGGCCTACCAGCAGCTGCTCGAGGAGTTCGAGGTCACCCACGACGAGCTGGCCTCCCGCATCGGGCGCAGCCGGCCGGTCATCACCAACACGATCCGGCTGCTGAAGCTCCCGCTCCCGGTGCAGCGTCGGGTGGCCGCCGGCGTGCTGTCCGCCGGGCACGCCCGCGCGCTGCTCGGTCTGGACGACGCCGGGCAGCAGGAGGAGCTGGCCGCGCGCATCGTCGCCGAGGGACTGTCGGTTCGGGCCACCGAGGAGGCGGTGACCCTGCTGAAGAGCGCGGCACCGCCCAAGCCGAAGGCGGCGCCGCGCAAGCCGATGCAGGCGCCGGGTCTTCAGGACGTCGCCGACCGGCTCTCGCAACACGTTCGACACCCGCGTGAAGGTCGAGCTCGGCAGGCGCAAGGGCAAAATCGTGGTCGAGTTCGGGTCAGTTGACGACCTCGAACGGATCGTTGCAATGATGGCGCAAAAATGGGACAAATCAGACTCGTGAGACCGATTAGGGATCACCCCAGGCACTTACGTCACGGTGACGAAGGCGTGGCGTGTCTGATCGAGCTACTGAGTGCGCGATCGACCGGCTCGCTCGATCAGAACCGGCGTAGATGTCGCCGAGCGAGCGGCCGGCGACCTCGACCGCCATCGGCAGGAGCGAGGTCTCGGTCAGTCCCGGCGAGGAGTTCACCTCCAGGAAATACACGGTCCCGTCGGCCGCGACGATCGCGTCGGTGCGGGACACGTCGCGCAGGCCGAGCAGCCGGTGCGCCGCCACGGCGAGCTCCGCGACCGCGGCCGCCGCGCGTCGTCGAGCCGGGCCGGCGTGTGGAAGTCGGTCAGCCCGGCGGTGTAGCGGGCGGTGTAGTCGTAGATGCCGCTCTCCGGGACGATCTCGACCGCCGGCAGCGCCTCCGGGCCGTCCGGCCCGTCGATCACCGTCGACCGCCACCTCGACGCCCTCGACGAACTGCTCGGCCAGCACGGTCTCGCCGTAGGCGAGGCAGCCGACCATCGCGGCCGGCAGCTCGGCGGCGTCCCGCACCACCTGCGCGCCGAGCGCCGAGCCGCCCTGCTCCGGCTTGACCATCATCGGCAGCCCGAGCCGGTCGACCATCGCGTCGAGCACCGGCTGCGCACCCAGCTCCCGGAACGTGCTGTGCGGCAGCACCACCCACTCCGGCGTGGTGAGCCCGGCGCGCGCCAGCTCGGTCTTCGCGGTCGGCTTGTCCCACGCGCGTCGGCAGGCGTGCGAGTCGGCGCCGACGTACGGGCACGTCGAGCATCTCGAGCACGGTCTGGACCGAGCCGCCCTCGCCCTCGCCGCCGTGCAGCGCGACGACCACCGCGTCCGGCCGGTGCTCGCGCAGCCGCGCCGAGCAGCGCGGCGTCGGCGTCCCACTCGTCGACGGTCGACGCCGACCGAGCGCAGCGCGGCCGACAGCCGGCGGCCCGGACCGCAGCGACACGTCCCGCTCGTGGGAGAGACCGCCGGACAGCACCGCCACGCAACGATCGGACACCAGCAGCTCCTCAACCATCCACAACGGACTGTCCATTGTGACCGTACGCAGTGCTCTCCGACCTCGGTTGCCTGCCGGGCAAGGAGGTTATGCGGTGTCCGGGGCGGGTACCTGGGGCCCGGAGCCCGGCCGCTGGTTGATCGGGCCGAACGTCCGGTCCAGCTCCAGCTCGTCGGACAGCACGGCCGCGAGCCGGCGCACCCCCTCGGTGATCCGCTCCGGGGTCGGGTAGCAGAAGGACAACCGCATCTGGCGGCTGCCCAGGCCGTCAGCGTAGAACCCGGTGCCGGACACGTACGCGACGCGGGCGGTGACCGCGCGGGGCAGCATCGCCTTGGTGTCGACGCCCTCCGGCACGGTCAGCCAGACGAAGAAGCCGCCGTCGGGCACCGTCCACGAGCAGCCGTCCGGCAGGTACTGCTCCAGCGCGGCGATCATCGCGTCCCGCCGGTCGCGGTAGGCCTGCTGGAACGACTTGATCTGGCCGCGCCAGTCGTGGGTCGACAGGTAGCGGGAGACGATCAGCTGGTTCAGCGTCGGCGGGCACAGCGTGGCCGACTCGGCCGCGAGCATCAGCTTCTCCCGGACCGCGTGCGGCGCGAGCGCCCAGCCGACCCGCAGCCCGGCGGCGAACGTCTTCGAGAACGAGCCGAGGTAGACCACGTTGTCGGGGTCCATCGAGCGCAGCGCCGGGTAGGTCTGGCCGTCGAAGCCGAGCAACCCGTACGGGTTGTCCTCGATGATCAGGACCTCGTGCCGCGCGCAGATCTCGAGGACCTCGGCCCGGCGCGCCACGCTCAGCGTCACGCCGGCCGGGTTGTGGAAGTTGGGGATCGTGTACAGGAACTTGACCCGCTTCCCGGCCGCCGAACAGGCCGCCAGCGCCTCGCGGAGAGCGTCGGGCACCGGCCGTGCTCGTCCATCGCCACGTGGACCACGCCCGCCTGGTAGGCCGTGAACGTGCCTAGCGCGCCCACGTAGGACGGCCCCTCGGCGAGCACGACGTCACCCGGGTCGCAGAAGATCCGGGTGACCATGTCGAGCGCCATCTGCGAGCCGACCGTCACGACGACGTCGTCCGGGTGCGCGCGCCACCCCCTCCAGAGGCCATGACCTCGCAGATCTGGTCGCGCAGCTCCGGTAGCCCGTGCGCGGACCCGTACTGCAGCGCGACGAGCCCGTCCCACCCGGATGAGATCCGCCACCTGGGTGGA
>CAWJCX010000031.1:0-5555 GCA_963841395.1 uncultured Actinomycetota bacterium | reverse complement strand
TGGCGGGGAGGTAGACGATGGCGCTCTGGTGGATCGGTGCGATCGTGCTGCTGGTCGTGGTGCTGCCGGTGGTGATCTTCCTGCTGAACCGGATCCTCGCCGCGGTCGAGCGGATCCGGGACGCGGCCGACGAGATCCTGACCGACGGCGTCGCGCTCAACGACGGGCTCGAACCCGTGCCCGGCCTGCTCGCGACGACCGACGAGACGATCAAGGAAGTACAGGTCGGCGCGGTGCGCTACGCCGGCAGCGTGCAGAAACTCCTGGAGGCGTGATGCCCGCCGTAGCCTGGGTCACGCTCGTGGCCGCGACCCTGATCATCGGGCTGACCGCGGTCGCCCTGCTCCGCGTGATCGTCCACCTGACACACGTGCGGCGGACGCTGGACGCCACCATCGGCGGCGTCGAGTCGATCGCCGAGCGCACCGCGCACCGTGCCCGCGCGGCTCACGTCGGTGAACGCCGACGCTGAAGCCGGTGCGCGACTGGACCGAGGGGGTCTGACATGCACCTCGCCCAGGACGCGGACCTCACCGGATGGACGGTCGGACTGATCATCGGCCTCGTCGTCGTGGTCGCCGTGGTGGCGCTCGTGACGCCGATCATCGTGCTGGCACAACGGATCGGGAAGCAGGCGCCGCGGATCGACGCGGCACTGCGGCAAGGCGGAGACGAACACCGCACCGCTCGCCGCGCTGACGACGACCATCGACCACGCGGAGACCATCGTCGCCGGGCTCGAACGTGGCCGGCACCGGCTGGGAGGATGACGTGGCTGACAACGAACTCACCTACTGGTCGGTGATCCTGCTGCTCGGCCTGATCGTGATCCTCGCGGTCGTCGCGCTGCTGAGCCTGCTCGTGTACTACGTGAAGCTCATCGACACGCGGGTGGCCCTGGTGTGCGACACGCTCGAGGCGGTCACGGAGAACACCGAGCACGCCGCGCTGATCCCGCAGACCGCGGAGCGGGTGGACGCGGTGCTCGCCGAAGGGTTGCAGCACCACCTGTTCCTCGGCCGCGCCGCGCTGGCGACGGCCCCGTCCACCACCGCGTCCGTGTCGGGAGAGTCCTCATGAGTCAGTCGACGCTGGTGGTGCTGACGGTCGTGGAGATCGTGGTGCTCATCGCCGGGCTCGCGTTCTTCCTGTTCTGGATCGGCTCGCTGCTCACCCGGATCGCGGCGAACCTGGAGAAGTGCTCGGAGCACGTGAAGACGGTCAACAAGCACGCGGCCGACATCGTGCCGGGCGTGGAGCACATCAACCGGACGGGCAAGGTCGTGGCGTCGGCGCTACCGCTGCTGTACGGCTTCGCGGAGCGGATCGTGGCGAACGTGTCGCCGACGCCGCAGCGGCCTGCGGTGGCGCGGCCGTCCTCGGGCACGCGGCGGTCGCGGCTGCACGAGACGGTCGGCTACAAGTCCGGATGATCAGGCTCGGTTCCCTCGCGGGCTACCTCTTCGAGGGCCCGCGGCTGCTCGGCGGCTGGACCCCGCCGCCGAGCGCCGCGGTGTACGTCATCCTGTACCGCCCGGACGCCGACGCCCGCCCCGACCGGTACGCCGTGTCCTATGTAGACCACAGCGACGACCTGTCCACCGTGCGGTTCCCGTTCCAGCACCCGCGCGCGGCCTGCTGGGTCAAGCGGGCCGGCTCGAAGTGGAAGGTGCACATCGCGACGTTCGAGGTCCCGGGCGGCACGCGCGCCCACCGGGAGCAGATAGCCCACGAGCTGATCGCGATCTACAAGCCGGGCTGCAACACCCAGCAGTACGACAAGTCCTGGGAGAGCCACTGGATCACCGAGTACGAGGCCCGCACGACAAAGCCGCTCACCACCCCGAAGGACCCCACCTGACCCCGTGCGTCGCGCGGGTCAGTCGGTGGTGAGCTCCTCGCTTTCGGTTCCGGCTTCCACCCGGGTTATCGGCCACGGTGGGAGGTTCGCGGTGCGGGCCGCGGCGGTGAACTCCGCCGTCGCCTTCTCGACGGCCGCGTCGCGGGTCTCGGCGACCACCACCAGCTGTGCCCCGTAGCGCGGCGTGCCGATGCCGGTGGCGATGCCGCCGCTGCCCGCTACGGCGTCGGCGAGCGCGAGGATCTCGTCGTGGGTCAGGTCCCGGTCGCCCTCGGCAACCAGGCCGACGCTCCAGCGGATGGACATGCGCGGTCCTTTCAGGACAGGGTGGGCAGCAGGGCGGCGAACTCCTCGAGGCTCGCCAGGTCGCCCCCGGTCAGCAGCTCGTCGATGTACGGCTCGGCGACCGTCATGCCCACCGACCGGCCGCCGCCGGCGTGCGGGTTCAGCCAGACCACCGGTGGCACAACCGGGACAGCCGCCCCATCGACGTCTCCAGCAGCTGCGGATCGCCGCGGTCCAGGCCGTCCGAGCAGATCACCACGATCCCCCCGCGGGCCACCCCGCGCCGGCCGTACCGCCGCACGAACACGTCCAGCGACGCGCCGATCCGCGTGCCGCCCTCCCAGTCGACCACCGCCTCCGCCGCCTGCCGCAGCGCCTCGTCCGGTGAGCGCGACCGCAGGGCGCGGGTGATGCACGTCAGCCGGGTGCCGAAGCAGAACACCTCGACCCGCCGGGCCGCCCGCCGCGTGCTGTGCGCGAACTGCAGCAGCGCCCGCGAGTAGTCCGCCATCGACCCGGACACGTCCAGGATCAGCACCAGCGGCCGCGGCCGCATCCGGCGACGCCGCCAGTGCAGCTCCACCAGCTCGCCGTGCGTGCGCAGCGACCGGCGCACCGTCCGCCGCACGTCGAAGGCCCGCCCGGACGGCGCCGCGCGGGTCCGGCGGGTCCGCCGCCGCGGCGGGGTCAGCCGGATGCGCGCCATGATCCGGCGCAGCAGGGCCAGCTCCTCGTCGGTGCACCCGGCGAACGACCGGTGCCGCATGACGTCCACTGTGGACGCCATCAGGCCCAGCGACGCCTCCTCGGTCTCCGCCGACCCCGGCTCGGTGGCCGGCACCACGAACGTCGACTCGGCGACCTGGCCCGCGGGGGTGACCCGCAGCTCCAGCAGATCGGCCGGCGAAGCCTCGGCGCCGAGGAAGAACCGGCGGAACACCTCGTCGTACACCGCGATGTCGTCGCGCCGGGTCACCAGCGTCGCGCGCCCCGCCCAGTACAGGTCGACCAGATCCGTCGGGTCCAGCGCGGCGAGCGACCCGCAGAAGACCTGCACGTCGCCGGTCCCCACGGCCAGCCCCGAGGCCCGCAGCGCCCGGCCGAAGTCGACCAGCACGCGGACGAGGTCAGGCATCCGGGACGATCTCCTCCAGCGACTCCCGCACCAGCGCGAGGTCGTCGCGCTCCTTGACCACCGCGCCGAGCGTGTCCGCGGCGACGGCCGGCGTCAGCATCGACTCGCCGAGGAAGTCCAGCGTCCGCGCCCAGTCGATGGTCTCCGCCACCCCCGGCGGCTTCGCCAGGTCCAGCTCGCGCAGCCGGGTGACCGCCGCGACCACCTTGCGCGCCAACGTCTCCGACACCGACGGCTCGCGCATCAGCACGATCTCGACCTCGCGCTCCGGCGGCGGGTAGTCGATCCAGTGGTACATGCACCGCCGCTTCAGCGCGTCGTGCAGCTCGCGGGTGCGGTTGGAGGTGAGCACCACCAGCGGCGGCGCGGCCGACGCGATCGTGCCGATCTCCGGGATGCTGATCTGGAAGTCCGACAGCATCTCCAGCAGGAACGCCTCGAACTCGTCGTCGGCCCGGTCGACCTCGTCGATCAGCAGCACCGCGCGCTCCCCGGCGCGCACGGCGGCCAGCAGCGGCCGCTCCAGCAGGAACTCGGGCCCGAACAGCTCCTCGACGTCCGCGGCGCCGGGCTCGGACAGCGCGCGGATGTGCAGCAGCTGGCGCGCGTAGTCCCACTCGTAGAGCGCCTGGCTCGTGTCGATGCCCTCGTAGCACTGCAGCCGGATCAGCGACGCGGCCCAGCACCGTCGCGAGCACCTTCGCGATCTCGGTCTTGCCGACGCCGACCTCGCCCTCCAGCAGCAGCGGCCGGCGCAGCGACAGCGCCACGTACACGGCGGTCGCGAGCCCGCGGTCGGCCAGGTAGGCACCGCGCCGCAGTGCCTCGGTCAGCTCGGCGACGGACCCGAACGCGGTCACGAGCCGTTGGCGTCACGCTCGGACAGCAGCTCGCGCACGCTCTGCCCGTCCGCCCTCAGCTTGCCCTCGCGCTCGAGCTTCGCCCGCCACGCGGCACGCAGGTCCTCGTCCACCGGCTCGGCCTCGCCGCCGAACCCGATGTGCCTCATCGCCTTGCACGCCTTGCCCCTGCCGTGGCCGAGGGTGGCGTCGAGGTCGGCGGCGGACTGCTCGCGGGCGTGCCAGATGTCGCGCAGCACCGACAGGGCCTCGTCACTCATCCCTATCCTCCTCGTCGCTCCCCACCAGGCTACGCGGACCGTGACCAGCGTCGATCTCTCCGTTAAGCGATCACTTAAACACCGGCCCCGGAACCGGGTCCGGAACCGGTTTCGAAAATCGCCGCCCAACTCTTGTCCCACTGGTTTAGACCATGGCATTCTTTGTTGTCAGGGACAACAAAACTACTCGTCGGTGGTGACAAAGATGTCCTCACAACCCTGCTCACGACGATTCAGATACCTGGCTCTCCTGACGGCGACGGCCTCCGCTCTGCTGACCACCCTGGTCGCGACGAGCACCCCGGCCGCCGGCGCGCCCCATCCGGCGGCGGCACCCGACGTGGGTGTCGCCGCCGCCTCGTTCACGGACGAGTTCAACGCGCCCGCCGGCACCCCGGTCGACGGCTCCAAATGGGTGTCGGAGACCGGCGACAACGTCAACAACCACGAACGGCAGTACTACACCAACTCCACCAGCAACGCCGTCCACGACGGTCAGGGCAACCTGGTGATCACCGCCCGCCGGGAGAACCCCGGCAACTACCAGTGCTGGTACGGCCGGTGCGAGTACACCTCGGCCCGGCTCAACACGTCCAGCCGGTTCACCCAGACCTACGGCCACTTCGAGACCCGGCTCAAGATGTCCCGCGGGCAGGGCATGTGGCCCGCGTTCTGGCTGCTCGGCACGCGGCGGCGGCTGGCCGCAGAGCGGCGAGATCGACATCATGGAGAACGTCGGCTTCGAGCCGTCCACAGTGCACGGAACGATCCACGGCCCCGGCTACTCCGGCGCGGGCGGCATCGGCGCCGGCTACGGATCGGCTCCGCGTTCGCCGACGGGTTCCACACGTTCGCGCTGGACTGGTCGCCGAACCGGCTCGTCTGGTCGGTGGACGGGAACGTCTACCAGACCAGGACTCCCGCCGACCTCGGCGGCCGGCAGTGGGTGTTCGACCACCCGTTCTTCATCATCCTGAACCTCGCGGTCGGCGGCTACTGGCCGGGCGACCCCAACGGCAGCACCCCGTTCCCGAACACGCTGACCGTCGACTACGTGCACGTGACCAACGACGGTGGCGGCGGGGGCGGAGGTGGTGGCCGGATCACCGGCCTCGGCGGCAAGTGCGTCGACGTGGCCGCGGCCAGCAGCGCCA
>CAWJCX010000030.1:0-4084 GCA_963841395.1 uncultured Actinomycetota bacterium | reverse complement strand
CTGCTGTCAGCGGATCCGCTTGGCCGGGCGGCGATCCCGGTGCTTGTGTGTCGGTGTGGAGATCCTGGTTCTGGGCGGAACGGCGTGGGTGGCTCGGGAGCTGTCGCGGCAGGCGATCGAACGCGGTCATCGGGTGACCTGCCTCGCGCGTGGCGAGAGCGGAGAAGTCGCGGACGGAGCGACCCTGGTCGCCGCCGACCGGCGCGATCCGTCGGCGTACGAGCCCCTGCTCGACCGGGTGTGGGACGCGGTCGTCGAGGTGTCATGGCAGCCGGGCTTCGTTCGCGGAGCGCTCGACGTGCTGGGCAGCAAGGCCGGGCACTGGGTGTATGTCTCGTCCGGCAACGTCTACGCCTCCCACGCCACGCCGGGGGCGGACGAGTCCGCGCCTCTGCTCGCCCCGACTGACCGCGGCGAGGTCGGCCGCGAGTTGTACGGCGAGGCGAAGGTCGCCTGCGAGCAGGCGTCGACGGCCGCCGTGGGCGACCGCCTCCTCATCGCGCGAGCCGGGCTCATCGGCGGCCCGGGCGATCACAGCGGGCGCTCCGGTTACTGGGTCGCCCGTGCCGCACGCGATCCGAGAGGGCCGATGCTGGTTCCCGACACACCGGCCGTGCCCACCCAGGTGGTCGACGTGCGGGACCTCACCTCCTGGCTGCTCGACTCCGCGGAGACGGGAACCACGGGCACGTACAACGCTGTCGGCCCGGTCGTTCCGTTCGCAGAGTGGATCGAGCTGTCCCGTGCCGCCGGCGGGCACACCGGTCCGGTGGCCACCGCCGAACCGGCGTGGCTGCTCGCCAACGGCGTGGCCCAGTACATGGGGGCCGAATCGCTGGCGATGTGGCTGGTCGAGCCGGGCTGGGAAGGGTGGTCGGCCCGCGACGGGTCCTCAGCGCGCGCCGAGGGCCTGCGTCACCGGCCCCCGGCGGAGATGCTGGCCGACACACTGCGCTGGGAACGCGAGCAGGGGCTGGACCGGGACAGGCGCGCAGGCCTCAGTGCGCAGCGTGAGCGCGAGTTGCTCGACGTCCTCGGCTGACGGCTCTCCCGGCTGTCAGGCGCTCTCGGCCGCGGCCGCCCGCCCGGCCGCCCGTCCGGAGAACAGGCAGCCACCGAGGAACGTGCCCTCCAGCGCGCGGTAGCCGTGCACGCCACCGCCGCCGAACCCGGCGACCTCGCCCGCCGCGTACAGACCGGGGATCGGCTGGCCGTTCGAGCCGAACACCCGGCCTGCCAGGTCGGTCTGCAGGCCGCCCAGCGTCTTGCGGGTCAGGATGTTCATCCTGATCGCGATCAGCGGGCCGGAGCCGGCGTCGAGGATCTTGTGCAGTGACGCCGTGCGGGCCAGGCTGTCCCCGCTGTACGCCAGCGAGTTCCGGATTCCCATCACCTGCACGTCCTTGGTGAAGGGGTTGTCGACCTGCTGGTCGCGGACGACGATCTGGCGGCGCAGTTCGTCCAGATTGATCAGGTTCTGGCCGGTGAGCTTGTTCATCCCCGCCACCAGGTCGGGCAGGTTGTTCTTGATGACGAAGTCGACGCCCTTGTCCATGAACGCCTTCACCGGCGGCGGCGTGCTGTTGAAGATCCGCATCGCGATGTAGGCGGCGAGGTCCTTCCTGGTGATCTCCGGGTTCTGCTCGGACCCGGAGAGCACGAACTCCTTGTCGATGATCTTCTTGTTCAGCACGAACCACGAGTAGTCGTGGCCGGACCTGCCGATCAGCTCCAGCGTGCCGAGCGTGTCCAGCGACGGGATGCCGGGGTTCGCGAACCGGCGGCCCTGCGCGTCGAACCACATCGACGACGGCGCGGCCAGCACGCGGATGCCGTGGTCCGGCCAGATCGGCGTGTGGTTGATCATGCCCTCGGTGTAGTGCCACATGCGGTCGCGGTTGACCAGGCGCGCGCCGGCCAGCTCGCTGATCGCGAGCATGCGGCCGTCGACGTGCGCGGGTACACCGGTGACGAGGCGCTGCGGTGCCGGGCCGAGGCGCGCCGGCCAGTTGCGGCGCACCAGGTCGTGGTTGGCGCCGATGCCACCGGAGGTGACGATGACCATCGGCGCGTGCAGCTCGAAGTCGCCGGCCTTGGTGCGGGAGCTCGGGGTGCCGCGCTTGGCGTTGCTGGGTTCGAGCACGGTGCCGCGCACACCGGTGACGGCGCCGTTCGTGACGATGAGACCGTCGACCTGGTGCCGGAACTTGAAGGTGACCTTGCCGTCGCGGACCGCGTCGCGCACCTTCTTCTCGAACGGCTCCATCACGCCGGGACCGGTGCCGAGCGTCATGTGGAACCGCGGCACCGAGTTGCCGGGCCCGTCGGCGAGCTGACCGCCGCGCTCGGCCCAGCCGACGATCGGCACCCATCGCACGCCAAGGCCGTACAGCCACGACCGCTTCTCGCCGGCGGCGAACTGCAGGTAGGCCTCCGCCCACTTGGCCGCCCAGTAGTCCTCGCCCATGGGATCGCTCACGCCGCGGTCGAACCCGGCGGTGTTGAACCAGTCCGCGCGCGCCAGCTCGAGCGAGTCCTTGATGCCCGCGAGCCGTTGCTCGGCCGAGTCGACGAGGAACAGCCCGCCTAGCGACCAGAAGGCCTGGCCGCCCAGACTGGCCTCGGGTTCCTGGTCCAGCAGGAGCACCTTGCGGCCCGCGGCCGCGAGCTCGGAGGTGGCGACGAGACCCGCGAGCCCGTGCCCGATGACGATGACGTCCGCGTCGACCTGCGGTGCCGCCCCCGCGACGACGTGGCCCAGGGTGGCGGTCGCTGCGACCGCGCCGCCCGCGGCGAGCAGGTTGCGGCGGCTGATGTTCCGGTCCGACATCCCAGGGCCTTCCTCGTTGAAGGGTGGTGCAAACGCGAATTACTCTCGCGTATAGGGAGGTAACCAGGGACCACGCGGCGAGGGATAGGGCCTCGTCACCAACTACCGACGGTGATGTTGTGGTCGTCCCACAACGGCTGGCCGTTACACAACGTGCGGAGGGACCGTGCCGGGAATGTCCTCAATGGTCCGGCAGGTGCTCGAAGCCGTTGCCGCCGACGGCAAGGTGGTCGACCGGGTCGTCGACGCCGCCAGGGGCAACTCGCCGGAGGTCGCCCAGTTGCCGGCCGAGGAAAACCGCAGACACATCGCGTTTCTGCTGGCCGAGGGGATCGCTCATCTCGAACGCGGCGGCTCGCCCGACGACGGCGACTTCGCCGCGGCGCTCGCTCTGGGTGCCGACCGGGCTGCGCAGGGTGTCTCCATGGCGGGACTGCTGCGCGGTGTCCACGCCGGACGGACCGAGCTGATCCGGGCGAGTGTCGAGCTGGCCCGGTCGCTGGCGATCGGCGACGGCACGATCCTCGACTTCATGATCGACCTGGACCACTATGTGGGGGCGGTCGAGCGCAACATCATCAGCGGTTATCACGCCGCGGAGCTGCAGCTGGCCCGCACGGCTCGCGACCTGAACGCGCAGGTGCTGCGACGACTGCTCGTCTCAGGCGAGGACCCCGACGCCGCCGAACTGATCCGCGCCGGTCTGCGTCCCGACGGCCGCTACCACTGCGTGGTGTCCGGGGTGACCGATCCGGGCCAGGCGCGGACGCTGGAACAGCGCCTGCATCCGCTCGGCGGGGTCTACGGACTGGTCGAGGGCCGGCTGGCCGGGTTGACGCACCTGCCACCGTCCTGGTCGGACGATCTGCTCGTCGTCTCACCCGCGACGCCGCTGAAGTCGTTGCGCACCGCGTACCAGATGTGTACGCAGGCGCTGGCCGCCGCGAGGGGTGCGCTGGGTGCGCGGCTGCTGACCGAACTCGCCGGTGAGACCGCTCTCGCGGCCTTCCCGGCGTTGGCCGGCACGCTGGCCGACGCGCTGCTGGGCGAACTGGATCCGACGAGCACGTTCCACCACGAGATGGCGGCGACGGCGTTGTGCTACCTGGACAACGGCGGCCGGCTCAGTGCGACGGCCTCGGCGCTGCACGTCCACACGAACACCGTGCGGTACCGGTTGGGCCGGCTTGTGGAGCTGACCGGCATCGATCTCGGCGAGGCGCCGGACGAGGGGCGATCGCACGTGCTGACCAC
>CAWJCX010000029.1:0-156748 GCA_963841395.1 uncultured Actinomycetota bacterium | reverse complement strand
TCTCCCACTGCCAGCGGTTGCCGCCGGTGTGCGGTCGGCCCCCCGTTGCTGGTCCCGGTCTCGAACTGCGAGCGGTACCCGCCGTGTCCGGCCATGAGCTCCAGGATCGGCACCCCGGCCACGAGCCGGTCGGGGTGGAAGTGCAGCGTCACCCGCAACGACGGATCCACCGGATCGCCGGCCGCCAGGGACGTCACGTGGGCGATGGCCCGTTCCGCCGGGTGCCGCATGGCCGCAGTATCCACGAGCAGATCCAACGCGCCCGGCGTAACCCCGGCGGCCCGGTCTTCGTTGTCCAGGATCCCGGGGACGTTGCGCCCTGCGGTTTTGCGCACTTTCGGACAAATTCGTACCGAATAATTGTCACCAGGAATCAAGAATTCGGCTGTTGTGCGCCGCTTCTTGCCTCCGGAAATGCCCTAGTTAACCTACTCGGCGGTAATAAACGCCGACGGTCGATTCGATGTGACGAGATTTCCTCGTCACGTCCGGGTCACGGCGCCTCGGTACCGGCGGAGGTGCGGTTTTGGGAGTCGAGGTCGCCGTCGAGGGACTGAGCAAGTCCTTCGGGCACCAGCGAATCTGGCAGGACGTGACGCTCACGCTGCCAGCCGGGCGAGGTCAGCGTCCTGCTCGGCCCCTCGGGCACCGGCAAGTCCGTCTTCCTCAAATGTCTGATCGGGCTGCTCAAGCCCAATACCGGGCACATCATCATCAACGGTACCGACCTGGTGGGCTGTTCGGAGCACAAACTGTACGACATTCGGAAGCTGTTCGGCGTGCTGTTCCAGGACGGCGCGCTGTTCGGCTCGATGAACCTCTACGACAACGTCGCATTCCCGCTGCGTGAGCACACGAAGAAGTCCGAGCCGGAGATCCGCCGCATCGTCGGTCGAGAAGATGGACATGGTCGGCCTGGCCGGCGCGGAGCGCAAGCTCCCCGGCGAGATCTCCGGCGGCATGCGCAAGCGCGCGGGCCTGGCCCGGGCGCTGGTGCTCGACCCGAAGATCATCCTCGTCGACGAGCCGGACTCCGGGCTCGACCCGGTGCGCACCGCCTACATCTCCCAGCTGCTCGATCGACCTGAACGCGCAGATCGACGCCACGATCCTGATCGTCACGCACAACATCAACGTGGCGCGCACCGTGCCGGACAACATCGGCATGCTGTTCCGCCGCGAGCTCGTCATGTTCGGTCCGCGCGAGGTGCTGCTGACCAGCGAGGAGCCGGTGGTCAAGCAGTTCCTCAACGGCAGCCGCATCGGCCCGATCGGCATGTCGCGAGGAGAAGGACCAGGCCACCATGGCCGCCGAGCGCGCGGCGCCGGGTTCAGACGGAGGACCGACGAGATCCGCGGCGTCGTCGCCGCAGCTCGAACCCAGCCCGGGCTGCCGGAGCGGCAGGCCGTGCGCCGCCGGATGGACCGGGTCATGCGGCATCCTGCACACGCTGCCGGTCCGGCCCAGCACCAGCATCATGTCCAGCCTACCGACGCAGGCGGGCGCCCGATGATCGCGTGCGGCCCTGCGCCAGACCGGCCGGCTCTACGCGCTCGGTCTCGACGTCGTCCGCTGCACGTTCCGGCGGCCGTTCCAGTTCCGCGAGTTCGTCGGCCAGTTCTGGTTCATCGCCAGCGTCTCGCTGCTGCCGGCGGCGCTGGTGGCGATCCCGTTCGGCGCGGTGATCGCGCTGCACCTCGGCTCGCTGACCACCCAGATCGGCGCGCAGTCGTTCACCGGCGCGGCCAGCGTGCTCGCGATCATCCAGCAGGCCAGCCCGGTGGTCACGGCGCTGCTCATCGCCGGCGCGGGCGGCTCGGCGATGTGCGCCGACCTCGGCTCGCGCACCATCCGCGAGGAGATCGACGCGATGGAGGTGCTCGGCGTCACCCCGGTGCAGCGGCTGATCGTGCCGCGGGTGCTCGCCGCGATGGGCGTCGCGGTGTTCCTCAACGGCCTGGTCAGCGTGGTCGGCGTGCTCGGCGGCTACTTCTTCAACGTGGTCATGCAGGGCGGCACGCCGGGCGCGTACCTGGCGAGCTTCTCCGCGCTGGCGCAGCTGCCGGACCTGTGGATCAGCGAGATCAAGGCGGTGATCTTCGGGTTCGTCGCCGGCGTGGTCGCCGCCTACCGCGGGCTGAACCCGGGCCGCGGGCCGAAGGGCGTCGGCGACGCGGTCAACCAGTCCGTGGTGATCACCTTCCTGCTGCTGTTCCTGCTGAACCTGATCCTCACGACGCTGTACCTGCAGGTCGTGCCGCCGAAGGGGGCATGACGTGACGCTCCTGGACGGACAGACCCAAGGTCCAGCGACGCGTCGTCGAAGCGGTCGACCGCCGGTTCACGTTCCTCGACGTGCTCGGCGACCAGATCTTCTTCTTCGTCCGCGCGATCGCTCTGGATCCCGCGCGCGATCCGCCGCTACGGCCGGGAGATCGTCCGCCTGCTGGCCGAGGTCAGCTTCGGCAGCGGCGCGCTCGCGGTCATCGGCGGCACCATCGGCGTGATGGTCGGCATGACCGCGTTCACCGGCACGGTCGTCGGCCTGCAGGGCTACTCGGCGCTCAACCAGGTCGGCACGTCCGCGTTCGCCGGGTTCGTCTCCGCCTACTTCAACACCCGCGAGATCGCGCCGCTGGTGGCCGGCATCGCGCTGTCGGCGACCGTCGGCTGCGGGTTCACCGCGCAGCTCGGCGCGATGCGGATCTCCGAGGAGATCGACGCGCTCGAGGTGATGGGCGTGCCGAGCGTGCCCGTACCTGGTGACCACCCGGATCGTCGCCGGGTTCCTCGCGATCATCCCGCTGTACGCGATCGGCCTGCTCACCTCCTACGTCGCGTCGCGGCAGGTCACCGTGTGGTTCTTCGGCCAGTCGGCGGGCACCTACGACCACTACTTCCACCTGTTCCTGCCGCCGGTCGACGTCCTGTACTCGTTCGGCAAGGTGCTCGTGTTCAGCGTGGTCGTGGTCCTCGCGCACTGCTACTACGGCTTCCGCGCGACCGGCGGCCCGGCCGGGGTGGGCGTCGCGGTCGGCCGGTCGGTGCGCACCTCGATCGTCGCGATCAACGTGATCGACCTGTTCCTGAGCCTCGCGATCTGGGGCGCCACGACGACGGTGCAGGTGGCGGGATGATCGGCACGCAAGCTGGGTCCGGCCGGCGGTGCGGGGTGGCGTTCCTGCTGGTGCTGGCCACGCTCGCGACGCTCGCCGATCCAGGTGTACCAGGAGAAGTTCACCGACGTCGTGCTCGTGACGCTGCACACCGACCGGATCGGCAACCAGCTCAACGACTCCTCGGAGGTCAAGGCCCGCGGCGTGGTCGTCGGCGACGTCCGGTCCGTGCGCGGCTCCGACCGGGGCGCGGCGATCGAGCTGGCGCTGGACCCGGACAAGGTGGCGCAGGATCCCCAAGGACGTCACCGCGCTGCTGATCCCGAAGACGCTGTTCGGCGAGCGCTACGTCCAACTGTCCATTCCGGACTCCACGGCGCGGGCGCGATCGCGGCGGGCGACGTGATCCGCCAGGACCGGTCGGCGAACGCGATCGAGCTGGAGCGGGTGTTCGACGACCTGCTGCCGGTGCTCAAGGCCGTGCAGCCGCAGAAGCTCGCCACCACGCTCACCGCGATCGCCACCGCGCTGGAGGGCCGCGGCAAGCGGCTCGGCGACGCGATGGTCGACACCGCCGCGCTACCTCGAGGACTTCAACCCGAACCTCCCGCAGCTCGCCGGCGACCTCGCGCGACCTCGCGCAGGTCAGCGAGCTGTACGGCGACATCGCGCCCGACCTGCTCGACTCGCTCACCGAGTCCGCCACGACGCTGAACACGGTCGCCGACGAGCGCGTCGAGCTGACCGACCTGTACGCGCAGGTCACCGCGTCGGCCCAGGACGTCACGATCTTCCTGCGCAACAACGAGGCGAACATCATCGCGCTGGCCGCCGACAGCCGCGCGCCGCTGGAGGTCGCGGCCCGCTACTCGCCGAGCTTCCCGTGCACGCTCAAGGCGCTGACCGACCTGAAGCCGGCCATGGACAAGGTCCTCGGCGCCGGCACCGACGAGCCGGGCCTGCACATCGAGGCGACGGTCACCCAGCCGCGCGGCAAGTACCGCCCGGGCGTGGACGACCCGGTGTACGACGCGGGCGGCGGGCCGCGCTGCTACCCGAGCGGCGTCGCCCCGACGGCCGGCGCGGTCGCGGTCCCCGCCGGCAGCACCGGCCACCCGCTGCTGGACGGCTCCGGCGACCTCGGGCTGCCGAACTCGCCGCAGGAGCAGGAGCTGGTCGCGAGCGTCGTGGGTCCGCAGGCCGGCCTCGCGCCGGGTGCGGTGCCGGGCTGGAGCAGCGTGCTGGTCGGCCCGCTCTACCGCGGGACGGAGGTGACGCTGCGATGAGGAACCTCGTCGGCCCGCTGGTCAAGGCGCTCGTCTTCGTCCTCGTCACGGGCCTCGCCACGGCGATCCTGGCCGTCTCGATCAGCAACACCGGCCTCGGCGACCGGGCGAGCTACACGGCCCGGTTCACCGACGTCACCTCGCTCAACCCGGGCGACGACGTCCGCGTGTCCGGCGTGCGGGTCGGCCAGGTGGACGACATGTCCATCGTGGACGGACACGTCGCGCGGGTCAGCTTCTCGGTCGACCGCTCGATGCGGCTGCCGGAGGACGTCACGGCCACCATCAAGTACCGCAACATGGTCGGCCAGCGCTACATCGCGCTCGACCGCGGGCCCACCGACACCGCCGACCGGCTGCCCGAGGGCGGCGAGATCCCGCTCGAGCGCACCACCCCGGCGCTGGACCTCACCGACCTGTTCAACGGGTTCAAGCCGCTGTTCCAGGCGCTCTCGCCGACGGAGGTCAACGACCTGTCCGGCGAGATCGTCCAGGTCCTGCAGGGCGAGGGCGGCACCGTCGACAGCCTGCTCGCGCACACCGGCTCGCTCACCGCCACGCTCGCCGACCGGGACCGGGTGATCGGCGACGTGATCGACAACCTCAACTCCGTGCTCGGCACCGTCAACCGGCAGGGCGACGCACTGTCCACATTGGTCGGCACGTTGCAGCGGCTGGTGTCGGGCCTCGCCGGCGACCGCACCGCGATCGGCGACGCCATCGAGGGCATCGGCGACCTGACCAAGGCGACCGCCGGGCTGTTCGAGCAGGCCCGCCCGCCGCTCAAGGACAGCATCGCCGGACTTGGCCGGCTCTCGACCAACCTCGTCGCCGGCAAGGCCGACCTCACCAGGTTCCTCACCGTGCTGCCGGACAAGTTCAACGCGATCGGCAACACCGCCGACTACGGCTCGTGGCTCAACTTCTACCTGTGCGAGGCGATGTTGCAGACCGACCCGCCGCAGGGCTACCAGAGCCAGGCGAAGAGGTGCACGGCATGAAGTCGTTCAAGGAGCGCAACCCCGTGGTGCTCGGCGTGGTCGGCACGCTCGTGCTGGCCGGGGTGGCCGCGCTCGTGTTCTTCTACGCGGACCTGCCGGTGATCGGCGGCGGCACCACCTACCGGGCCGAGTTCACCGAGGCGGCGGGCCTGCGGCCGGACGACGAGGTGCGGGTGGCCGGTATCAAGGTCGGCGAGGTCACCGACGTCGAGCTCGTCCAGGACGACACGACCGACCGGGTGCTGGTCAGCTTCCGCGTCCAGGACGCCTGGATCGGCGACGCCACCACCGCGGCGATCAAGCTGAAGACGTTGCTGGGCCGCAAGTTCCTCGCGCTGTTCCCGACCGGGGGGACCACGCTCGACCCTGGCCGGGCGATCCCGCTGGACCGCACGGTCACCCCCTACGACGTGACCGCCGCGTTCGAGGGCCTCGCGGACACCGCGGGCGCGATCGACACCGAGCAGCTCGCGCAGAGCTTCCGGACCATCTCCGACACGTTCGCCGACTCGCCCGAGCACGTGCGCACCGCGCTCGACGGGCTCACCGCGCTGTCGAAGACGATCTCCTCGCGCGACGACCAGCTCGCCGAGCTGCTCGGCAACACCCGCAAGATCACCCGCACGCTGTCGGGCACCAACGACGAGTTCGACAAGCTCCTCGACGACGGCCAGCTGCTGCTCGGCGAGCTGTCGAACCGCCGCGAGGCCATCCACGACCTGCTCACCGGCACCACCGACCTGGCCGGCCAGCTCTCCGGGCTCGTCGCCGACAACCAGCGCCAGCTCGCCCCCGCACTGTCCCAGCTGGACACAGTGACCGGGATCCTGCAGCGCTACACCGACAACCTCGACCAGAGCCTCAAGCTCGCCGGCCCGTACTTCCGGCTGGTGAACAACGCCACCGGCAGCGGCCACTGGATCGACAACTACCTGTGCGGGCTGATCGAGGAGAACCGCGACCCGTGCGTGCCGCCGCGGATTCCCGGGGGTGCGAAGTGAAGGCCCGGCGGATCGGCGCGATGGTCGTGGTGCTCGCCGTGGTCACCGCGGGCGCGCTGTGGTGGATCTTCGGTGGCGACGGGGACAAGCGGGTCACCGCCTACTTCTCCCGCGCGGTCGGCGTCTACGCCGGCTCGGACGTGCAGGTGCTCGGCGTGCGGGTGGGCGGGGTCGAGTCGGTGACGCCGCGCGGCGACCGGGTCGAGGTCGTGCTCACGCTCGACCGCGAGGTGCACGTGGCCGCGGCGACGAACGCCGTGGTGATCGCGCCGAGCGTGGTGTCCGACCGGTACGTGCAGCTCACCGACACCGCCCGGGGCGGACCGCAGCTCGCCGACGGCGCGGTCATCCCCGAGTCGCACACGGCCACCCCGGTCGAGCTCGACGAGCTGTACGCGAGCCTCGACACGCTGGTCTCCGCGCTCGGCCCGGACGGCGCGAACCGCGAGGGCGCGCTGTCGGAGCTGCTCGACACCGGCGCGGACAACCTGCGCGGCAACGGAAAGGCGCTCAACGACACCGTGCGCAACTTCGCCGAGGCCGCGCGGACGCTGTCCGGCTCGGCCGGCGACCTGTTCGCCACGGTCGACGAGCTGCAGAGCTTCACCAGCATGCTGGCCGGCAACGACAAGCAGGTCATGACCGTGAACACCCAGCTCGCGCAGGTGTGGCGACCCTGGCCGAGGACCGCGACGAGCTGTCCACGGCGCTGACAGTCGCTGGCCAGCGCGCTCGCCGACATCCAGGGCTTCATCAAGGACAACCGCGCCGCCATCAAGTCCAATGTGGACAAGCTGGCGCGGACGACGCAGCTGCTGGTGAACCGGCGCGCGTCGGTGGCCGAGGCGCTGGACGTCGCGCCGCTCGCGGTGACCAACGTGGTGAACGCGTTCGACCCGGCCTCCCAGACGCTGCAGGGCCGGACGAACCTGCTGGAGTACCTGAGAACGCGCCGCCCGTACCGATGCCGCTGACCGGTGCCACGTTCGGGGGTGGCCGATGAGGATCCGCCGCGCTGTGCGCCACCGTCGCGCTCGCCCTGGTCGCCACCGGCTGCTCGTCGGTCGGCGTCAACGGGATCTACGACATGCCGCTGCCCGGCGGCGCGGACCTCGGCGACCACCCGTACCGGGTCACCGTGCAGTTCGCCGACGTGCTCGACCTCGTGCCGCAGGCCGCGGTGAAGGTCAACGACGTCGTGGTCGGCCGGGTCGAGTCCATCGGGCTCGGCGGCGCGGACGGGTGGACCGCGCAGGTGAAGCTCGCGGTCAACGGCGACGTCGAGCTGCCGGGCGACGCGGTGGCGAGCCTGCGCCAGTCGAGCCTGCTGGGCGAGAAGTTCGTCGAGCTGGCCGCACCGGCGGACACCACCTCGCCGGACGACACGGGTGGCCGGCTCGCGGACGGCGCGGTGATCACCGCCGACCGGACCAACCGGCACACCGAGGTCGAGGAGGTCTTCGGCGCGCTGTCGCTGCTGCTCAACGGCGGTGGGATCGGCCAGCTGCAGACGATCAACCGCGAGCTCGCGGACGTGCTCACCGGCAACGAGCCGCAGATCCGGGCGTTCCTGTCCAATGTGGACGAACTGGTGACGAACCTGGACGACCACCGCGGCGACATCACCGCGGCGCTCGACGGGCTCAACCAGCTCTCCGCCACGCTCGCCGGCCGGGCCGACCAGATCAAGGGCGCGCTCACCGACCTCACCCCCGGCCTCCAGTCGCTGACCGAGCAGCGCAGCGCGCTCGTCACGATGCTGCAGTCGCTGGACACGCTGTCCGACGTCGCGGTCGACACGATCGACCGCGGCCGCGACGACATGGTCGCCGACCTCGAGGCGCTCGCGCCGGTGCTGAACCGGCTCGCGGACGCCGGCCAGAGCCTGCCGCGGGCGCTGGAGATCCTGCCGACGTTCCCGTTCACCGACCCGGTGCTGGACGCGGTGAAGGGCGACTACCTCAACGTGTTCGTGTCGATGCAGCCGGCGCCGGGCTTCACCCAGCCGCTGCCCCCGCTGCCGCTGCCGCCCAGCGGCCAGACCACCGGGGGGCGCTGATGCTCACGCGCACGATCCGCATCCAGGTGTTCGTGTTCGTGGTGCTGTCGCTGACCGCGGTCGCGTTCGTCGGGGCCAACTACGCGGGCCTGGGCCGGCTGTTCGGCAGCGACTCCTACACCGTGCGCCTGCAGCTCGACGACGGCGGCGGCATCTTCACCAACAGCGAGGTGACCTACCGCGGCGTGGCCGTCGGCCGGGTCGGCGAGCTGCGGCTGACCGACGACGGCATGGAGGCCGACCTCGTCATCGCCGACGACGCGCCGCAGATCCCCGTCGACGCGAAGGCCGTGGTGGCCAACCGGTCCGCGATCGGCGAGCAGTACGTCGACCTGCAGCCGCGGGGCGAGAGCGGGCCGTTCCTCGCCGACGGCGGGGTGATCCCCAGATCGGCCGCGACCGTGCCGCCGCCGGTGACCGACCTGCTCGGCGACCTGTCCGCGTTCGACCGCTCGGTGCCGACCGGCTCGCTGCGACGGTCGTCGACGAGCTGTACGCGGCGATGCGCGACTCCGGACCGGACCTGCAGGTGCTGCTGGACTCGTCGATCTCGTTCACCGAGACCGCCGCCGACCACCTGCCGCAGACGTCCACGCTGATCGACGACGGCGCCGTGGTGCTGCGGACCCAGCTGGACTCGTCCGCCGCGTGGCGGTCGTTCTCCAGCAACGCCAAGCTGTTCGCGACCGAGCTGGCGAGCTCCGACCGCGACCTGCGCGAGCTGATCGGCGCCGCGCCGGCCGCCGCCACGCAGCTGTCGCGGCTGCTGTCGGACACCAACCCGGCCCTGTCGGTGCTGCTCGCGAACCTGCTGACCACCGCGGACGTGTTCGACGCGCGCACCGCCGGCCTGGAGCAGCTGCTCGCGCTGACGCCCAAGGCGGTGGCCGCGACGTCGACGTCGATCACGCCGGACGGCGGCAACCTCTCCCTGGCGCTGACGTTCTTCGAACCCGAAGCCGTGCGTCACCGGCTACGAGTCCTCGCCGTACCGCAAGGGGGAGGACACCACGCCCGGACTGGTCAACTCCGGCGCGCGGTGCACGCTGCCGGCGGGCGACCCGCGGCTCGTGCGCGGCGCGCAGCACGCCCCGTCCGGCGGCGTGCCGGACGCCGCCATCCCGGGCGGCGGGGTCCACCTGCCCGGCCCGCTCGGCGCACCCGACCTGCCCGTGGTGGCCGGGAACGTGAAGGAGCTGTTGTGGCTGACGAGATGACGGTGCGCCGCGGCCCCTGGCCCCTGCGGGTCGCGGTGGCGCTCGTGGTGGCGGCGTTGGCATTCGCCGGGTGGGCCGGCTGGACGTGGTGGCGGGCGGGCAGCGACGAGTCGCTGACCTACGCGCAGACCCGCGACGAGGTGCTCGCCACCGGCCGGTCACAGGTGACGCAGCTGACCACGCTGGACTCGTCCGATGTGGACGCCGGGATCGACAAGTGGCTGACCGTGTCCACCGGTGCGCTGCGCGACGAGCTGGCCGCGACGGACGCGAAGACGCGCCAGACGTTGCACGACGGCGGCACGGTGGCCACCGGCCGGGTGCTCGACGCGGCGGTGAGCGAGCTCGACACGCGTGGTGGCACGGCGAAGCTGCTGGTGTCGGTGGAGATCGCCACGTCGGTCAAGGACGGCGCGCCGGGCACCAAGCGGAACCGGTTCGTCGCCGGCCTCACCCGTACCGACCGCGGCTGGCTGCTGTCCGCCCTCGACCAGGTGCCCCTTGGCACCCAGTAAGGAGCAGCCGATGACCGCCCAGGTCGAGGACGCGGACGTCGACGTCGAGGACGGGGACGTCGAGGTCGAGGTCGAGGTCGAGGTCGAGGATCCGCCCGCACCGCGGGAGTGGTTCGGGTTCCGGCGCCTCGTCGTGGTGCCGGTCGCGGTGGCCGTCGTGCTGGCCGGCCTCGGCGGGTGGTTCCTGCTGCGTGCCGACGCCCTGCGCGACGCACCGGCCGCGAGCAACACCGCGCTCGTGGACACCGGCCGGACCGCGGAGGTGAGCGCGGCGGTCACGACCGCGCTGAACCGGATCTTCTCCTACTCCTACGACCGCACCGAGGTCACCGAGCAGGCCGCCGCCGACGTGCTGCGCGGCGAGGCACGCGCCACCTACGACAAGCTGTTCGCCCAGGTGCGCAAGCTCGCGCCGAGCCAGAAGCTCGTGCTCACCACGCGCGTCGTCAGCGCCGCGGTGCAGGTGCTCGGCGAGGACACCGCGACCCTGCTCGTCTTCCTCGACCAGTCGGCCACCCGGGCCGACAAGGACGCCAGCAGCGCGGCCGCGGCCCAGCTCTCGGTGACCGTCCGGCTCGAGGGCGACCGGTGGGTCGTCACGGGTCTGGAGCCGCGATGAGTTTCCTGTCCGGCGGTGACAAATCCACGCCGTGGAACTGTCCGCCGAGGCTAATGGAATTCAATTTCCAGGAGGTGTCGACGCACTTTACCGTTACCTGATTGTGGTCCCTGTTACTGACAGGTAACGTACTTATCGAGGGCCTTCCCGCCTCGACGCACGGGGCATGTGACATTCGATTTCGTCGAATGCGGTTCCCCGTGTGCCACTCGGAGAAAGGAAGAGATCGAAAAATGCGTAAGCGTATTGCAGGAATGCTCGCGGTCGGCGTCACGGCGCTTTCCACCGTCGTCGCCATGGCCACGCCCGCCTCGGCCGCGGCGTGGACCGTCGCGCCCGGCGGGCACGCGGACGGCACCGCCGGCGAGACCAACCTCACCGTGGAGGACCCGCAGAGCGGTGAGATCCAGATGACCTGCACCTCCTCGACCGTGGGCGTGGACCTGGCCGTGGCCGGCGACCAGCTGGCGACGATTCCGGCGTCGCCGGGCATCCAGTTCAACAACTGCCTGCTCGCCGGCTTCATCGAGTTCTCGGTGCAGCAGGTGGGCGTGTGGACGCTCAATGGTTCCAGCTTCGACGCAGGCACCGGAGTGACCACCGGAACCATTGACAACATCGTCGCGAACATTTCCGGCCCGGGCTGCGCGGCGACCGTCGAGGGTTCGGTGAACGGCACGTACACGAATGGCTCGGCCGTGCTCGCCGTGAATCCGGACCAGACGCTGGACGTGACGAGTGTCGACCCTGTCGACAACTGCCTCGACCTGATTCACGTCGGCGCGACGGCGGCATTCGACGGCGACTACGCCGTGTCTCCCGCTCAGACCATCACCGGCTGAGCAATCCAGGTACGCGGGCCCGCCCGGCTGCCGGGCGGGCCCGCGCCCCACCCCGTGGAGGAATGATGCGCAGGACGGTGCTGGCGGCCCTGCCGCTCGTCGCCGGCGTCGCGCTGGCGGCACTCGCGCCGGGCGTGCCGGTGCGGGCCGCCGAGCCCACGGCCGTGCACGTCGACCGGAACCTCGGCTACCGCTGCCAGTTCCCGGCCGGCGAGGCGCCCGTCGACGTCCGGGTCACCGTCGACGTCCCGGAGACCGGCACGGTGGGCGCACCCGTCCAGCCGAGCGGTGCCGGGGTGACCGTGTCGCTGACCGGCCCGGCGCTCGCCGATCTGACCGGCGCCGGGGCGAGCGCGGCGAGCGCGGTGGTGCGGTTCGAGGCGTCGATCACCCAGCAGGACACCGCGGCCACGGCCACCTGGTCCGGCGTGCGGACCGACCCCGTCGCGGTGCCGGCCGGCGAGAACCCGGTGCTGGCGCTGGACGTTCCGCTCGACACGCCACCGCCGGTGGTCACCGGCGCGGCCGGCGACGTGGTGGTCGCCGCGGGCGGCCTGAGCGTGGTGCTGACCGGCTACACCGCCGAGGGCGCGGTGACCGAGCCGCCGAGCATCGAGGTGAGCTGCGTGCTCTCCGCAGAGCAGACGGCCGACCTCGCCGTCATCGCGGTGTCCGATGTGGACCAGCCGGGGACGGGCGCGCCCGCGCCGCCGGGCTCGGTGGTCGTCGGGCCGGGTGCGGCCGGCGCGCGGCCCCCGGTGTCGTCGAAGGCCGTCGAGATCCCGGCCGACTGCAAGATCATCGACCCGCCGGCCGACCACGCGGCGCTCGCCCGGTACTGCGCGAACGTGACCGGCTACGCGAACGTCGCCAAGCTGCACGCGGCCGTGCTCCAGCCGATGGGCATCGTCAACATCGGCCCGACCAACTTCTACCTCTGCGACCCCGCGCCGACCCGGTGCCAGCAGGCCAACCTGCTCGCGAACCACGGCGACCGGCCGGTGCTGCCGGAGAGCGAGTCGTCGCTGCTGCCGTTCGGCTTCGTGCCGTCCACGGCCAAGATGCAGCTGACCCAGGTCGGCCTCGGCTTCGCCGACATCAAGTTGAACCTCACCGACCCGACCGGCGTCACGAACAGCGCCACCGTGACCGGGCGGTACAGCGCAAGGCTCTACGACGCAACGGTCAACGGCGTGCGCCTGGACCTCGGCCCGAACTGCCGGACGGCGACGCCGCTCGAGATCGAGCTGCACGGCAAGCCGCCGACCTACCTGCTCACCGGCGGTGGCCCGCTGAGCGGCATGGTCACGATCCCGCCGTTCAGCGGGTGCGGGGTGACCGAGGACCTCGACCCGCTGATCACCGGGATGGTCTCCGGCGGCGGCAACTTCGTGAAGCTGACGCAGGGCTCGATCTGCACGCTCACCGGCGCGAACAACGGCTGCCCGCCCGAGGAGCCGACCCCCGAGACGTAGTCCGAACCTTTGGAGAGGTGTTCATGAACGGTTTACGGCAGATCCTGACCGCCGGCGCGGTGGTCCTGTGCGCGGTGGTCGCCGCGCCGGCCGGGGCGTCGGCCGACACCCTGGCGGGCGAGTGGGCGTCGTTCTCCGGCTGCCCGGTGGACGCCCCGGACATGCTCGCCGCGGACGGCGCCACCGTGATCGCGGCCTGCCTCGGCGGTGGCGCGCCCAACGGCTCGATCACCATGGGCGGCACGACGATGTCCGTCGGTGCGGTGCGCCTGCAGTTCGGGGCGCTGAACCAGAGCGGCACGTACTCGTTGGTGCAGCCCGCGTCCGGCGGTCTGTCGGGCGACCCGATCACGGTGCCCGGTGGGCTGCTCGGGCTGATGTGCCCCAGTGACATCCCGGTGATCTCCGGCATCTGTGACGCCGTGGTCGGCAGTCCGCTGAACAAGGTGACCGCGACGCTGGAGCCGGCCGGCCCGGCGACCGACTTCAACCTGACCGCGGCCGTCTCGACCGGCGCGCCGATCATGACGTTGCCGGTGAAGATCCACCTGCAGAACCCGTTCCTGGACCGCAACTGCTACATCGGTTCGAACAGTGACCCGATGGTGCTCAAGGTCGCCAACCAGACCCGGCCGGCCGCGAAGTTCGGCCGCTTCGACGCGGACGGCACGCCGAACCCGGCCGGCGAGATGAACTACACCGACCTGTCGGGCGCGAACGTCGCCGACACGACGTTCGCCGTGCCCGCGGCGCGCAGCTGCGGTCTGTTCGGCCTGATCGACTCGGTCGTGAACGCGCGGCAGGGCCTGCCGTCCCCGTCCGGTGCGAACAGCCTGACGTTGAACAGCACCGGCTTCCGGCTGGGCGGCTTCGCCAACCCCCGGGCGTTCGCCCCGACCGAGGGTCAGCAGCTGGCCGCCCGCTGGCACGCGGCCGCGAGCTGACCCACCACCCGAAGGGCGTCCCCGGTGCCTGGACACACCGCGGACGCCCTTCGGCTGTCACCTGCCGACGGTGGAGCTGCGGCGTTCGATGGCGATGACATCCCGCCACTGGCCGTGGTGCCGGCCGATGTGGCCCACTGTGGAGTGTCCAGATCCCCGCTCGTTCGGTTGCGGCGACGAGGGCGTCGACGTGGTTCGAGACCGGGCCGGCCGCGACCCGGTCGAGCACGCGGCCACCGTCGTCGAGGGCGACGAGCCGATGGTCCTCCGCGGCGTGCTGTCAGGTCATGGGCGCGATTCCGCGGGTTTGGTGGCGCGGATGATCGCGGAGTGCAGCTTGTCGCCGGCCTCGTGGGTCGCGCGGACCTCGACGCGGCGGAGTCCCACGTCGTGGAGCAGGGTGCGGTAGTCGTGCGCGGTGAGCGCGGTGGCGAGGCATTCGACGTCGGTGCCCGCGGCGCGTTCGGCGTCGGTGAGGGTGTCGTCGGCGACGAGGTCGGTGATGCCGAGCCGCCCGCCGGGCCGCAGGACGCGGACGATCTCGGCGAACACGGCAGGCTTGTCCGCGGACAGTGCGATCACGCAGTTGGAGATCACCACGTCGACCGAGGCGTCGGGCAGCGGGATCTCCTCGATCCGTCCTTTGTGGAATTCGGCGTTGGTGACGCCCGCGTCGGCGGCGTGGCCGCGGGCGAGGCTGAGCATCTCGTCGGTCATGTCCAGGCCGATCGCGCGGCCGGCGGGGCCGACACGGCGCGCGGAGAGCAGCACGTCGAGCCCGCCGCCGGAGCCGAGGTCGAGCACGGTCTCGCCGTCGCGCAGCTCGGCGACGGCAGTCGGGTTGCCGCAGCCCATGCTCGTCGAGGTCGGGAGGCCGGCCGCCTCGTCGCTGTAGTGGACCGAGCCGAAGGGGTCGCCGGCCGCGCGCACCCTGGTCTCGCCGGCCAGCGCGCGGCGGGCCGCCGCGGCGTATCGCTCGCGAACCTCGTCGGTGCTCATGCCGTGGCCTCCCCACACGCCACGTCGGCGAACGCGACCGCGGGGCGGCCCATCACGACGTCGGCCGCGGTGGGGAAGCAGGTCAGGCACCGTTCGTTGACCCGGTAGAGGCGGGCGGTGCCGCGCGGTTCGGCGAGCACGAACCGCGCGTCGGTCAGGATCTTGAGGTGCGCGGACACGGTGGACTGCCCGACCGCCACCCGGTCGACGACCTCGCCGACCGTCATCGGCCCGCCGGTGGTGGCGAGCAGGTTGAGGATCTGCACCCGGGTCGGGTCCGCCAGCGCGCGGAACCATCCGGCGTAGGTGGTGGCGGTGTCCCGGTCCAGCATCGCGCCTCCTTCATCGTCAATCGACGATAGATGATGAAAGCGAATCCGGGAAGGCCACCAGTTCGGCGAGTAGCGCGCGTACGCGGCGATCGATCTCGTCGCGGATCGGCCGGACCTCCTCGACCGGCTTGCCGGCCGGGTCGTCGAGCTCCCAGTCGAGGTAGCGCTTGCCGGGGAAGATCGGGCAGGCGTCGCCGCAGCCCATGGTGATCACGACGTCGGCCGTTTCGACCGCGTCGACGGTGAGCGGTTGGGGAAACTCGCGCGACAGGTCCAGGCCGAGCTCGGCCATCGCCGCGAGAACGGCCGGGTTGATCGAGTCGGCCGGCGCCGACCCGGCGGAGCGGATTGTGACGCGACCTCGCGCGTGATGGTGCAGCAGCGCGGCGGCCATCTGTGAGCGGCCCGCGTTGTGCACGCACACGAACAGGACTTCGGGCGGCCCGCTCATGCCGTCGCTGCCACGTCGGACACCAGTACCGCGGACAGTCGCGCCAGAACCTCGGGGTGGACGCGGTAGTAGACCCAGGTGCCGCGCCGCTCGCCGGTGATCAGGCCGGACTCACGCAACACCTTGAGGTGGTGGGAGATCGTCGGCGCGGTCAGGTCGAACGCGTCGGTCAGGTCGCACACGCACGCCTCGCCGCCGGCGTGCGACGCGATCAGCGAGAGCAGGCGCAGTCGGACGGGGTCGGCCATCGCCTTGAACAACCGCGACAGCTCCACCGCCTGCGCCGCGGTCAGCGGATCGCGGGACAGTGGCGCGCAGCACTCCTTGGCCATGCCTCTATGTTGACAGACGTCTAATTAGAGAGCAACCTAAGCAAGATCTGATTCGACAATCATCTATCCAAGGAGGACGGCATGTCCCGCGTCCAGCTCGCACTCCGCGTCGGCGACCTCGACGGGTCGATCGAGTTCTACGCCAAGCTGTTCGACACCGAGCCGGCCAAGCTCCGCCCCGGCTACGCGAACTTCGCGATCGCCGAGCCCGCGCTCAAGCTCGTGCTGCTCGAAGGTGAGCCCGGCCAGGCCACGGTCCTGGACCACCTCGGCGTCGAGGTCGGGTCCACCGACGAGGTCGACCTGGCTACGCGCCGCCTGACCGGCGAGGGCATGGAAACCCTGCCCGAGAACGACACCACGTGTTGCTACGCCGTGCAGGACAAGGTTTGGGTACACGGCCCGGGCAAAGAGCCCTGGGAGATCTACACCGTCAAGGCCGACTCGACGACGTACGGCACCGACGCCATGCCCACCCCGGCGACCTGCTGCCAACCCGACGCCTCAGGCACCGTCGACAAGGCCGGCCAGCCCGACGGCTGCTGCGCCTGAAGCGTCTTTCGGTTGTCCACAAGGAAACCACCTGTCCACAGCCCGGCAACGAACCCGGTTTCCGGGGGCCCCCACCGATAGACTGGCCTCGAGGGGTGCCCCCGGAGCGGGTGGGGGCACCGCACCGTATGCGCGCGGGCGCGAGCGGCGGTTGCTACGAGCGGCGGCGTTGGGCGGGGACGACCACCTTGGGTCGGCCCGCCGGGGTGGCGCGCAGCACCAGTTCCAGCTCGAAGCGCTGCCGCGGGTCGTGCAGTGCCTCGCCGAGTGACTGCTCCAGCTGGCGCATCCGGTAGCGCACGGTCTGCGGGTGCACGGCGAGCTTCGCGGCCATGTCCGGCACGCTGCCCTGGGTGTCCAGCCACGCCCGCAACGTCTCGAGCATCCGCTCGCGCTGCTTGACGGTCAACTCGCGCAGCGGGGCCAGCAGCCGGTCCCGCAGCGTCGCGAGCAGCCGGTCGTCGGAGTGCACGAGGACGGTGGACAGGTGGTGCTCCCCGCGAATCACCAGGCCGTCCGCGATCACCCCGTGCTGGGCGAGCGTGAGAGCCTTGCGCGCCCAGTGCAGCGCGTGCGTCGCCGTGTCCAGCCGCACCGCCGGGCCGACGGAGATCCGGCACTGCGGCAGCGCCGCCCGGATCCGCTCCAGCCGCGACTCGGTGACCTCGCCCGGCACGAGCAGGCGCGGCTCGATGCCGTCGAGGTCGGCGAGCACGTCCGTGTCGAGCGTGGGCTTGCGCTGGTTGTGGCCGGTACCGGGCAGCGCCTGCACGGCGACCGGCGACACCGTGCTCGGAACCGTCCAGCCGATCAGCTGCGCCAGCTCGCCGATCGCCGCGGCGGGGGCGGGCGGGGTCTGCAGGATCATGCCGAGCAGCCGGCGCCGCCACGTCTCGAGCGCACCCGCGGAGGTGGCCTTCGCCTCGAGGTAGCCGTCGAGCGCGACCGAGGCGAGCTTGTCCATGTAGGCGAACACCGCGTCTGCGAGCTGGGACATCACCGTCGACGAGAGCCCGTTCCGCTTGCCCACGCGCATCATCCGCCGCCACGAGACGCGCGCACCGACCCGGTAGGCGGCCTGCAGGTCGTCGAGGCTGCGGCCCTCGCGCATCTCGTTCTGCCCGAGCTTGTGGTGGACCTCGTAGCACTTCTGCACGGAGACCTCGGGGTTCGCGATCTGCTCGATGAACAGGCGTCGTCGCGTGCTGCACGCCGGCCCTGATCGACTTGCCGTACGGGCCGTCCAGCGGGCGCGCGTAGGCGGGGATCTTGGCCCGGATCTCCTCGACGATCTCGGTGGCGAGACTCGCGAGCTCGGGCCGCAGGATGTCCGCCAGCCGTCGCGGCAGCACGCTGGCATCGAGCCGGTACTCGACCGTCATACGCACAACTCCTCGTCACCACCAGCGCCGTCGAGGGTGGCACTCGGCTTATCGGATCGTGAGCCCGAAATGTGTCACCAGAACGCAACAAACTGACGACTTGCTCATCTGGTGACAAGTTCACGCGCCGGCGGTTGTGCAGAGGTTGCGATGCTATATCGTCGAGTGGTAATATTCCTGCATGGAAATTCAAGCGACGACCGAGACGCTGTCCGGCGGCCGCGTCGCGCTCCGCTTCGAACGCCGGCTGCCGCATTCGCCCGAGCGGGTCTGGCGTGCGCTGACCGAGGTGGGCGAGCTGCGCCGCTGGTTCGTGGAGATCCTCGACTACGACCGCTCCCGCCTGGCCTTCGAGCGCGACGCCAAGTTGACGTTCGTGGCTGACGGGTTCCCCGAAAGTCACGGCGAGGTGACCGCCTATCAGCCACTCGCGCTCCTCGAATACACCTGGGCGGGCGAGGTCCTCCGCTTCGAGCTGACCCCGGACGGCGACGGCTGCGTACTGGTCTTCACCAACATCGTCGACGGCCCGGAGACCGCGGCCGCGGTCGAGTCCGGCTGGCGGACCGGCCTCGAACGGCTCGCCGATGCGCTCGGCTGAGCCGTCGGTGTTCGAGCTCCTGGCCGAGCCGAACCGCCGCCGGATACTGGACCTGCTCCGCGAACGCGAACGCCCGGCGGGCGAGCTTCTCGAGCACCTCCCGCTGGCCCAGCCCACGGTGTCGAAGCATCTGAAACTGCTGCGAGAGGCGGGCCTGGTCGCCGTCCGCCAGGAGGCGCAGCGCCGCGTGTACCGCCTGCAGGCGGCTCCGCTGGCGGAGGTCGACGCGTGGCTGGACCCGTATCGCGCCCACTGGCGAGCCCGGCTCGACGCACTGGAACGCCACCTCGACGAGAACCCGTAAAGAACTCGTATGGATGACGCCACACACCTGGCCCGCTGACTACACGTATGTGTAGTCTCCTGTCTGTTCGAGTAGTCAGCTACACGACTGGGCAGGAGAGCATGGCGACCGCACCGGACCCGGAGGACCTGACCGCCCGCGCCCGCATCCGGGAGGCGGCCATGCGCCACTTCGCCGACCACGGCTTCGAGCGCGCCACGATCCGGGGCATCGCGGAGACCGCGGGCGTCTCGTCCGGCCTGGTGCGCCACCACTTCGGCTCGAAGAAGTCACTGCGCGACGCCTGCGACGACTGGCTCCTGCGGACCATCCGCCGGCTCAACGACCAGGCGGTGGCCGACATGCGGACCGGCGAGTTCGGTGACTACATCGCCGCCGCACGTTCCTCGATGCTGCCCCACACGCGGTACCTCGCGCGGGCGCTCGCCGAGGGGAGCGCGGGCGTGCTGTTCGACGAGATGGTCGGGATGACCGAGGACTGGCTCGTCGACCACGTCCGCGCCGTCCCCGAGTCGTCCGAAGTGGACATTCGACCCTGGGCCGCGGTGATCACCGCGATGTCGCTCGGCATCCCCATCCTCTTCCCGCACCTGTCCCGCGCGATGGGCGTCGATCTCACGACGTCCGAGGGTGACCTGCTGCTGTCCCAGACGATGCTGCACGTCTACTCGAACCCACTGCTCACCCGGCAGGAGGCCGCCAGGTTGCGGGCCGGGCTGGAGAAACAAGAAAGGGGAGAACCACGATGACCGACGCCATCTCGGTGGCCGGACTGGTCAAGACCTTCGGCCCCGCGCGGGCACTCGACGGTCTCGACCTCGACGTGCGCACCGGCGAGGTCCACGGCTTCCTCGGCCCCAACGGGGCGGGGAAGTCCACCACGATCCGGGTCCTGCTCGGCCTGCTTCGCGCGGACGCCGGCACCGTCCGCCTGCTCGACGGCGACCCGTGGACCGACGCGACCGAGCTGCACCGCAGGCTCGCCTACGTGCCCGGCGACGTGACGCTCTGGCCGAACCTGTCCGGCGGCGAGGTGATCGACCTGCTCGGCCGGCTGCGCGGCGGCCTCGACAAGAAGCGCCGCGCCGACCTGCTGGAGCGCTTCGACCTCGACCCGCGCAAGAAGGGCCGCACCTACTCCAAGGGCAACCGGCAGAAGGTGGCCCTCGTCGCCGCGCTCGCGTCCGATGTGGAGCTTCTGCTGCTAGACGAGCCGACCTCGGGTCTCGACCCGTTGATGGAGGAGGTCTTCCGCGACGCCATCCGCGAGGAGAAGCAGCGCGGTGACCGCACGGTGCTGCTGTCGAGCCACATCCTGTCCGAGGTCGAGGCGCTGGGTGACCGGCTCACGATCATCCGGGACGGCCGCGCCGTCGAGACCGGCACGCTCACCGACCTGCGGCACCTGACGCGGACGAACATCCAGGCCGAGCTGGCCGCACCGGTCGACGGCCTCGCCGACCTGCCGGGCGTGCACGATCTGCACGTCGACGGCGCCCGGGTCAAGTTCGACGTCGACACCGACGCCCTCGACGCGGCACTGCACCGGCTCACCAGCGCCGGCGTGCGCAGCCTGGTCAGCCAGCCGCCGACGCTGGAGGAGCTGTTCCTGCGCCACTACGACCGTGGCGCCGACCGCCAGGTGGAGGCCGTGCGATGAACACTCTGACCGGCACGGGGAAGCTGGTCCGGCTGATCCTGCGGCGGGACCGCGTGATCATGCCGCTGTGGGTCCTGTTCCTCGGCCTCATCCCACTGTCCTATGTGGCCACCATTGACGAGCTGTTCCCGACCGCGGCCGGCCGCCTGCAGTACGCCACCACCAGTGCGAACAACGCGGGCTTCGTGGCGCTCTACGGCGGGCTGCACGGGTCGAGTCTCGGCGAGCTGGTCGTCTGGCGAGCGGGTTTCCTGCCCGTGATCATCGGGCTGGCCAGTCTCATCACGGTCATCCGGCACACCCGGACCGAGGAGGACGCCGGGCGCCGCGAGCTGCTCGGCTCGACGGTCGTCGGCCGGCACGCGCCGATCGCGGCCGCGCTCGTCGCGACGTTCGGCGCGAACCTGGTGCTCGGCCTGATCCTGGCCGGCGGCATGGCGGGTCAGGACCAGCCGGGCGCGGGCTCGGTGGCCTTCGGGCTGGAGATGGCCGCCTGCGGCTGGGTCTTCGCCGCGATCGGCGCCGTCGCCGCGCAGCTCGCGAGCGCCGCGGGCACCGCCCGGGGGATCGCGATCACCACCCTCGGCGTGATCTACGTGCTGCGGGTCGTGGGCGACGTCAGCGCCATGACGGACGGTCCGCTGGCCTGGCTCACGTGGCTGTCGCCGATCGGCTGGGCACAGCGGATCCGTCCGTACGGCGACGACGCGCTGTGGCCGGCGTTGCTGGTGCTGGTCGTGAGCGTGCTGCTGGCGGCGGTCGCGGTCGTGTTGTCCGCGCGACGTGACGTCGGCGCCGGTCTCCTGCCGCCGCGGCCGGGCCCGGCGGAGGCGCCTGCCACGCTGCGGTCGCCGTTCGGCCTGGCCTGGCGGCTGCATCGCGGGCTGCTGGCCGGCTGGGTCGGCGGGTTCGTCGTGCTCGGCATCGTCCTGGGCTACCTGGCCGAGGGCGTCGGGGACCTGGTGGGGGACAACCAGCAGCTGAAGGACATCTTCGCCCGGATGGGCGGGGCGACCGGGCTGATCGACAGCTACCTCGCCGGCATGGTCGGCCTGTTCGGGATGATCGCGGGCGCGTACGGGATCCAGGCGATGTTGCGCGCGCGCAACGAGGAGCTCAGCGGGCGCGTGGAGCCGGTGCTCGCGACGGCGGTGGGCCGGCTGCGGTGGGTGGGCAGCCACCTGGTGTTCTCGCTGCTGGGCCCGGCGGTCACGCTGGCGGCGGCCGGGGTCGCGATGGGCGTGACGCACGGCCTGAACACCCACGACGTCGGCGGCGAGCTGCCCCGCCTGCTGGGTGGCGCGATGGTGCAGCTGCCCGCGGTGTGGGTGCTGTCGGCGGTGACCGTGCTGCTGTTCGGCGTGCTGCCGAGGCTGGCGCCGGTGGCGTGGGTCGCGCTGGCGGTGAGCCTGCTGGTCGGGCTGATCGGTCCCGCGCTGCAGCTGGACCAGTGGGTTCTCGACATCTCGCCGTTCACGCACCTGCCGCGTGTGCCGGGTGCGGACGTCACGGCGACGCCGCTGGTGTGGTTGCTCGCGATCGCCGCGGTGGTCGGGCTGGCCGGTCTGGCGGGCTTCCGCAGGAGGGACGTGCCGGTCACCTGAGCTGTTCCCACCTGGCCGCGCCTTCTGCTACAATCGAACAGGCGTTCGAGAGCGTTGCCTTCCCCGTAGCGCGTGCGGAGTTGCGGGGAGGTGTGTGCGAATGCCGGCGTTGGGTGCATCGCTGGCCACTTCCGGTGCGGTGGGAGTGGCCAGCGACCTCGTCAAGACGCCGTCGGGCCGGGTGCGGATGCTACCCGTGCACACCGACCTTTCCGGGCTGTTCCCGTGGGGCGGCCTCCGGCGCGGCAGCACCGTGTCGGTGCACGGCTCGACGTCACTGCTGCTCGCCCTGCTCGCCGCGCCGACGGCGAGTGACTCGTGGGCGGCCGTCGTCGGCCTGCCCGGCCTCGGCGTGCTCGCCGCCGCCGAGCTGGGGGTCGCGGTCGACCGGCTCGCGCTCGTCCGCCATCCCGGCGCCGAGCTGCCGGCGGTGGTGGCCGCCCTGCTCGACGGGATGGATCTCGTCGTCGCCCCGCGTGCCCGGCTGACCGACGCGCAGGCCAGGCGCCTGACCGCGCGTGCCCGCCATCGCGGCGCGGTCCTGCTGACGGCCGGCCCCTGGCCGGGTGCCGACCTCGAGCTGCAGTGCGCGAGCTCCCGCTGGGACGGTGTCGAACAGGGCGCCGGCTATCTCACCGGTCGCGAGGTCACCGTCGAGGCGCGTGGTCGTGGCGCCGCCGCCAGGCCGGTCCGGACGACCCTGCAGCTGCCCGCTCCGGGCGGCGGTATCGCCCCCGTGGTCCCGGTGCTGCGACCGCACAACCTGTTGACAGCAAAGGCTTTTGCTCCCTGAGAGTTGGCTGAAAGTCAGCTTGACACTTCCCTTAATCGAACGTACGTTCGACGCATGAACGACGTCGGGACACCACACCGGATGCTCGTCGTGTGGTGCCCGGACTGGCCGGTGACCGCCGCGGGTGCGGCGGCTGCCCTCCTCCCCGGGCGGCCGATCGCGGTGGTCACCGGCAATCTCGTCGTCGCCGCGAGCGCACCGGCTCGGGCGGAGGGCGTGCGGCGTGGCATGCGTCGCCGCGAAGCCCAGGGGCGCTGCCCCGAACTGGTGGTGTTCGCCGACGATCCCGATCGGGACGCGCGGCTGTTCGAACCAGTGGCCGCCGCGGTCGAGGAGCTCGCGGTCGGCGTCGAGATAGTTCGGCCGGGCATTGTCGCGGTACCCGCCCGTGGCCCGGCCGGCTACTTCGGCGGTGAGGAGACCGCCGCCGAGCGGCTGATCGACCAGGTCGCCACGCGCACCGGCGCGGAGTGCCAGGTCGGCATCGCCGACGGCCTGTTCGCCGCCATCCTCGCCGCGCGCCGCGGGCTCGTCGTCGAGCCCGGCGCGAGCCGGGAGTTCCTCGCCCCGCTGAGCGTGCGCGAGCTGCACCGGCCGGCCGAGGGGCAGGAGCGCACCGAGCTGGTGGATCTGTTGCGCCGCCTGGGGTTACGCACGCTGGGCGCGTTCGCCGAGGTGCCCGAGCGGGACGTCTCCGCGCGGTTCGGCGCCGACGCCGTCGTCGCGCACCGGCTGGCCCGCGGCGGCCAGGAGCGCCCGCCGGACCGCCGCCGCCCGCCGCCCGAGCTCGCCGTCAACGAGGTGCTCGACCCGCCGGTGGAGCGGGTCGACGCGGCCGCGTTCGTGGCCAAGGTCCTGGCCGAGCGATTACACGCCGGCCTCGCCGCGTACGGCCTGGCCTGCACGCGCCTGGGCATCCACGCGGCCACCGCGCACGGTGAGGAGCGGGAGCGCGTCTGGCGAGCCGCCGAGCCGCTCACCCCGTCCGGTATCGCCGACCGGGTCCGCTGGCAGATCGACGGCTGGCTGCGCGGCACCACGCTGTCGGCCGGTGTCACGTTGCTGCGCCTGGAACCCGTCGAGGTCATCGAGGGCCATGCGCTGCAGCTGGACCTGTGGCGCGGCGAGGGCCGCGCCGAGGCCGACGAGCGTGCGGGGCGGGCCATGATCCACGTCCAGGGTCTGCTCGGTCCCGAGGCGGTGGTCGTGCCCGTGCTGGGTGGCGGCCGCAGCCCGGCCGAGCGCGTCCGCCTGGTCCCGTGGGGCGACGAACGCAGCCCCGCGGCCGATCCCGACGCGCCTTGGCCCGGCGTGCTGCCGGCTCCGTCACCGGCGACGGTGCCGATGAAACCGTTGCGCGCCAGGGTAGTCGACCCCGACGGGCGGCCGGTGGACCTCACCGCCCGAGACGAGCTGACCGGTACACCTGCCCAGGTGGCCGTCGACGGCAACGGTCCGCGCCGGATCGTCGCCTGGGCAGGCCCCTGGTCCACCGCCGAACGCCGACGGACCGAGCCGGTCCGCCGTACCCGCCTCCAGGTACTGCTCGAAGAGTCCGAACAGGACACACAGACCGCGCTGCTGCTCGTCCTGGCAGGCGAGAAGTGGACAGTGGAAGGAATGTACGACTGATGTCGCCGCGAGACCCCCGAGCCTGCCCGGAATGCCGAACCCTGGACGGCAGCTGCCGCCAGTTCGTCATAGGCCACCCCAACCCGGTGTGCACCGCAGGCTACGCCCACCCGAAGCGCGAGGTCCCCGACCCAGACCTCCTGGGCCTGGACCTACTGATCCCAGTCCCACGCCTGTCCCCAGAAAACATCCGAACCCACTAATGCCCGAACACCCATCCCACCACCGCGCCACCCCACCGGCGCGGCACCCCACCGCGCCCAACCGAGCCCCCGAACGGCAACCCCCAAGCCCGCCCAACTCCAAGCCCAGCCCCAAAACCTTCCCAGCGCCCGAACTCCGCTCCACCCCAAACCCCGTGTGGCTCCCGATTGCCGTTCAACTCCGCAATCCCACCCACCACGTGGGTCTCACCCCACTCCGAACCGCGCACGGCACTCCGACCCGTCGGCGCCCGAACTCCACTCGGCTCACAAACTCCGCCAAGCCACCAATCTCACCCGCACCCAGCCCCCCCACACCCATCCAGCACGGATGCGTCCAGCATCCGGACCACGTCCGGCACCTGGAATTCGCCCGGGTCGGACCGAGCCCTTGGAGCCACCCGGCGCGCCGTTCGCCCGGTGCCCGGACCGCGTTCGGCAAGCGCACCCGCCGGAACGGAAGGTGACGCCAGCATGTCCAGCCGCGTGAGTTCGGCAGCTCCAGCCCGCTCGACCGCCGGCGTCCGCCCGATCGGGTCCACCCACCCAACAGACACCGGCCGGCGCGACCCCGGCGTTGGTTGGCCAACCGCCGCCATTCATCCCACCCCGGCCGGTGCCCCAAGTTCGTTGGCAAGTCCAGCAGCCGCGGCGAATCCAGCCACCGGAACGAATCAGCCCCGCACACCCCGTCCCACCCCGAGGCAGCGCTGATGGGCTGGAACAACCCGCCGGTGCGCTGGTCGGAGATGGAGCGAGTCCTCTCCGGCCGCCCACCCGAGGACGACAGCCCGACCTGGCGCAAGCACCGCAACCACTCAGCCAACCAGCCGCCCGATGGCCACGGCGAGACCGAACCCCGAGTGCCCTACGCAGAACTCCACTGCCACTCCAACTTCAGCTTTCTCGACGGCGCCAGCCACCCCGAGGAGCTCGTCGAGGCAGCGGCTCGGCTGGGGCTCGACGCGATCGCGATCACCGACCACGACGGCATGTACGGCGTGGTCCGCTTCGCGGAGGCGGCCAAGGAGCTCGGCGTGCGCACGGTGTTCGGCGCCGAGCTCAGCCTCGGACTCCCGGAACCGCAGGCCGGCGTCGCCGACCCCGCGGGCGAGCACCTGCTCCTGCTCGCCACCGGGACCACCGGTTACGCGCGGCTCTGCCGCACCATCACCACCGGCCAGCTCGCCGACGACAGCGCCAAGGGCCGCCCGGTCTACGACCTCGACCAGATCCGCGAGGAGGTCGCCGGCGAATGCGTCGTGCTGACCGGCTGCCGCAAGGGCGCGGTGCGCGCGGCCCTGCTCCACGACGGCCCACCCGCCGCCTTCGCCGAGCTCACCCGGCTCGTCGACACCTTCGGCCGGGACCACGTCCGCGTCGAGCTGACCGACCACGGCCTGCCGCTCGACACCACGCACAACGACCTGCTCGCCACCATGGCCATGGACCTGCGGCTGCCGGTCGTCGCGACGAACGCCGTGCACTACGCGCATCCCGACCGCGGCACGCTGGCCGCTGCGATGGCCGCGGTCCGCGCCCGCCGCTCCCTCGACGACCTCGACGGCTGGCTCCCGCCCGCGCCGACGGCCTACCTGCGCTCCGGCGCGGAGATGGCCCGGCGGTTCGCGCGCTACCCCGGCGCCGTCCGCCGCGCGGCGGAGCTCGGGCGAGAGCTGGCCTTCGACCTCACCCTCGTGGCGCCGAACCTCCCACCATTCGAGGTACCCGGCCACACCGAGGACAGCTACCTGCGCGAGAAGACCTACACCGGCGCGCGGGAACGTTACGGCCCGCCCGAGGCCAACCCGGCCGCCTACGCACAGCTCGAACACGAGCTGCGCGTCATCGAGAAACTGGGCTTTCCCGGCTACTTCCTGATCGTGTCGGACATCGTCGACTTCTGCCGGCGCAACGGGATCTACTGCCAGGGCCGCGGCTCCGCCGCCAACTCGGCCGTCTGCTACGCGCTCGGCATCACCAAGGTCGACGCCGTGAAGTGGAAGCTGCTGTTCGAACGCTTCCTCGCGCCGGCCCGCGACGGCCCGCCCGACATCGATCTCGACATCGAGTCCGACCGGCGCGAGGAGGCCATCCAGTACGTCTACGACCGCTACGACCGGCGCCACGCCGCGCAGGTCGCCAACGTCATCTCCTACCGCGCGAAGTCGGCGGTGCGCGACATGGCGCGGGCGCTCGGCTACTCGCCCGGCCAGCAGGACGCGTGGAGCAAGCAGATCGACCGATGGGGACCGTTGGAGTCCACTGTGGAGGATCACGACCACGATGTGCCGGCGGCCGTGCTCGAGCTGGCCACCCAGCTGGAGCACTTCCCTCGGCACCTGGGCATCCACTCCGGCGGCATGGTGATCTGCGACCGGCCGGTCAGCGAGGTGTGCCCGGTCGAGCGCGCCCGGATGGACAAGCGCACCGTCCTGCAGTGGGACAAGGACGACTGCGCCGCGGCGGGTCTCGTGAAGTTCGACCTGCTCGGGCTCGGCATGCTCTCGGCCCTGCGGTACATGGTCGAGCTGGTCGCGGAGCACCATGGCACGACCGTCGACATCGACAGGCTGGACCTCGACGACGGCCACGTGTACGCGATGCTCCAGCGCGCCGACTCGGTCGGCGTGTTCCAGGTCGAGAGCCGCGCGCAGATGGCCACGCTGCCCCGGCTCAAGCCGCGCGAGTTCTACGACCTGGTGGTCGAGGTGGCGCTCATCCGGCCGGGACCGATCCAGGGCGGGTCCGTGCATCCCTACATCCGCCGGGCCAACGGCCAGGAGGAGGTCACGTTCGACCATCCGTTGCTGGAGAACGCGCTGCGCAAGACCAAGGGCGTGCCGCTGTTCCAGGAACAGCTGATGCAGATGGCCGTCGACGTCGCCGACTTCACGCCCGCCGAGGCCGACGAGCTGCGCCGGGCGATGGGCGCCAAGCGGTCGACGCTTCGGATGGAGCGACTGCGCGAGCGTTTCCATGCCGGGGCGGCGTCGCACGGCGTCAGCGCGGAGCTGGCCGGGCGGATCTACGAGAAGCTGATGGCGTTCGCCAACTTCGGCTTCCCGGAGAGCCACGCACTGAGCTTCGCGTACCTGGTGTTCGCGAGCGCCTGGTTCAAGCTCTACTACCCGGCGGCGTTCTGCGCCGCGCTGTTGCGGGCGCAGCCCATGGGGTTCTACTCGCCGCAGTCGCTGGTCGCCGACGCCCGGCGCCATCTGGTGACGGTCCGCGGCCCGGACGTGAACGCGAGCCTGCCGCACGCCACGCTGGAGCCGTCGGGCGCCACGATCCGCGCTCGCGATCCACGTGACCGGCACGACAAGGCGGGTCCCGCGGTCCGCATGGGCCTGGGTGCCGTCCGCACGATCGGCGCCGAGCTGGCGCAGAAGATCGTCGCCGAGCGCGATGCCGGCGGTCCGTACGAAGGCATGATCGACCTGGCGAGGCGGGTGCGGCTCACCCGCGCGCACATCGAGGCCCTGTCCACGGCAGGCGCGTTCGACTGCTTCACGGTGACCCGCCGCGAGGCGCTCTGGGCGGCCGGCGCGGTGGCCGGTGAGCGACCGGACCTGTTGCCCGGCACGACGGTGGGCGCCGCCGCGCCCGCGCTCCCGGGCATGAGCCCGCTGGAACTGGCGGCCGCCGACGTGTGGGCGACGGGGTTGTCGCCGGACACGTTCCCCACCGAGTTCCTGCGGACGCACCTGAACGAGCTGGGCGCGGTACCGATCAACAAGGTGTCCAAAAAGGACAATGCGACGCGCATCATGATCGGTGGCGCGGTGACCCACCGGCAGCGCCCCGCGACGTCCGGCGGCGTCACGTTCCTCAACATCGAGGACGAGACCGGCATGATGAACGTGGTCTGCTCACCGGGCCTGTGGACGAGGTACCGCCGCACGGCGCGAAACTCGTCGGCGCTGCTCGTGCGCGGCATGGTGGAGAGCGCGGAAGGCGTGACCAGCCTGCTGGCCGACCACCTTGAACCCCTGGACCTGAGCATCCCCGCCAAGTCCCGCGACTTCCGCTGACCGGCCGAACCCTCCGTTCGCACCCCGACGTTGTCCACAGGCGACAGCGATCCCTTCTCCCACCCCCGAGCGCCGGTAGGCTGGACCGTGAGTGGCCCCCCGGGAGTGGTGGGGTATGGGTAACGCGAGGCGGTCGCGGGCCTGGTGGGCGGGCGTGGAGACGTCGGCGCGGGCGCGGTTGCCGGTGTAATGCCTCCGATGGGCGCTATGTCTTGTGGGGCAACGGTTCTAAGATCCAGTGGTGCCGTCGCAACGTCGCGATCCGGAGGCCGGCAAGGACGGCCTCGCTGTCGTCGTCGCCGGGGTCGACGGGACGGACCGGGCGCTGCTGGTCCTCGTGTACGTCGAGGCGCTCGCCGGCCCGGCCTACTGGTCGCCGATCGGCATGGCCACTGCGGCCGAGGCGGCCGCCGAGTTCGTCGCGGAGCTGCGGGAGTCCGCCGCTTCCTACCTCGACGGCGCGGGCATCCGCTGGGAGCTGGTCCACTACCGCGGCGATCCCGCGCACGGGCTGGAGACCGTCGCCGAGGATCGGCGGGCCGACTGCATCGTCGTGGGGCGCGGCGGCGGGGTCGCGCGTTCCCTCGTCAACGACGCGCGCCGGCCTGTCGTGGTCGTTCCCTAGAGTGCCCACCATGACCGAACGCGGCGAGGACTACCGGGACGCGATCCTCATGAACGAGGAGTGGACGGACCGGCATTTCGCGGACTGCACGTTCGTCGAGGCCGACATGCGCGGTCTCGTCACCAAGGGCTGCACGTTCGACCACTGCGACTTCACCCGCGCCGATCTCGGGGAGTCCCGGCACAGCGCGAGCGCGTTCCGCTCCTGCACCTTCAGCCGCACCACGCTGACCGACAGCGAGTTCGCCGGCTGCAGCCTGCTCGGCTCGACCTTCGTCGAGTGCCGCTTCCGGCCGTGGAAGATCGCCGACAGCGACCTCACCCTCGTGAGTCTCAGCCAGGCGAGCCTGCGCAAGACCGTCCTGGCCGGCCTTCGCTTCCGCGAGGCCAACCTGGTCGGCGCGGACCTCCGCGACACCGACCTGCGCGGCTCGGACCTCACCGGCGCACGCCTGGCCGAGACGAGGTTCGACGGCGCCGACCTGCGCGACGCCAAGGTCGACGCCACCGGTCTCACGCACGCCAAGCTCGCCGGCGCCCTCGTGGACCTGGACACCGCGGTCGCCTTCGCCGCCGCGCACGGGCTGCGCATCGACACGTCGAGCTAGTGACCCAGGCGCGGGTGCCTAGCCTGGCGGGCGTTCCCGGCCGCTGACCTCCACCAGCCGGCCCAGGGCGACCAGCTCGCCGATGGCGTCGGGCAGCAGGTACGCCGTCCCGCCGCCCGGCTGGTCGAACCACGGGATCGCCGCGCCGGTCAGTACCTGCACCGGCTGCCGGACCTGGTACACGCGGTACGCCCGGTCGATCCACTCCGGCACCAGCGACCGCTCCTTGAACGGCGTGCCGACCGCGTAGACCAGGTTGCCCTCGTCGTCGCCGAAGCGGTCGATCTCGGTGCCCGGCTCCAGCTCGATGAGCCGCTTGCCGCGGAAGAGCGTCAGCGGCGGCTCGCCCGGCAACGGGCTGATCGGCCAGTCGCCGGACACCGGCGCGGCGGCCGGTCGTGCCGCCGGCGGCGGGGCGACCGTGGTCGCCGGCTCGTCGCGCAGCAGGTTGGCGCGCGGCGAGTCGGGCCGTGCAAGGTCGGGACGGTCGAACCCGCCCGGGGGTGAGTTGGTGCGTCCCAGATCGGGTCGGTTGAAGCCACCCGGAGGTGAGTTGGTGCCGCCGAGGTCGGGTCGGTCGAGCCCGGCGCGCGGCGAGTCGGCTCGTGCCAGGTCGGGACGGTCGAGCCCGGCGGGCGGTGGGTTGGGGCCGCCGAGGTTCGGCCGGTCGAATCCGCCGGGGGGCGAGTTGGTGCGTCCCAGGTCCGGACGCTCGAAGCCACCCGGAGGTGAGTTGGGGCCGCCCAGGTCGGGACGGTCGAACCCGGCGCGCGGCGAGTCGGCCCGTGCCAGGTCGGGTCGGTCGAGTCCGCCGGGGGGCGGGTTGGGTCCGGCGAGGTCGGGTCGGTCGAATCCGGCGTGTGGTGAGTTGGGCCCACCGAGGTCGGGACGGTCGAATCCGCCAGGAGGTGGGTTGGGGCCGCCGAGGTTGGGCCGGTCGAGCCCGCCGTGCGGCGAGTCGGGCCGTGCCAGGTCGGGACGGTCGAACCCGCCGGGGGGCGGGTTGGGTCCGGCGAGGTCGGGTCGGTCGAACCCGCCGGGAGGTGAGTTGGTGCCGCCGAGGTTAGGCCCGCCGCGCGGTGGGTTGGGTCCACCGGGTCGGTCGAACCCGCCCGGGGGCGAGTTGGGGCCGCCGAGGTCGGGGCGCTCGAAGCCGCCCGGCGGGGACTCGGTGCGCAGCGCGTCGGGGCGGGCGAACTGGGTTCGCTCGAGGTCCGCGCCCGCTCGCGCCGGCGACAGTGGTTCCGGCCGCCCGTAACCCGGCTGAACGGCACCGTCGGGCTCGGCGAAACCCGGACCGCCGAACGCGTCGTCGGGCCGGCCGTTGCCGGGCTGGTCGGCGTCGTGCCGGCCATGACGGCCGTGGCGGCCACCCTGCTCGGTCTCGGCGCCGTAGTCGGGCACCGCGGACTCGTCCGGCGCCGTGAGCGCGCCCGACGGTCCGAAACCGCCGTAGCCACCGTCCGCGGCGGTGGCGTAGCCATCGGGCGTGCCGAACACGCTCTCGGGCGGGCCGCCGTAGCCGCCGTCGGACGGCGGCGGGGGACCGTAGCCGGCGTCGGGTGAGTGGCCCGACGCGCCGAGAACACTCTCGGGCGGGCTGCCCGGAGTGCCGTAGGCGCCCTCGGGCACACCGCCCGGACTCGGGTTGCCGAACACGCTTTCCGGCTCACCGAACAGGTTCTCGGATGCGCCGGCGTAGCCGCCGTTCGGGGCGCGGCGGTGGTCCGGCGGGATCTCCAGTTCCTCGCTCGGCCGCACCGGCTCGTCGGAGCCGAGCGCGTTCCTCGCCGCGGGAACGTCGCCGCGGTCACCCGCCATCGGGTGGGCCGGGACCACGTGCACCGGGCCGATCGGCTGCTGGCGGTCGGCATCCATCATCAGCTTGCCCAGCAGGAACGCGGACGCGTCCGCCACGTCCTCGAACATCGCCGGGGCCACGAAGGCGCGGTCGTACCAGCCGACCCGCCAGCCCTCGTCGGTCTGCTCCATCGTCCACGCACGGCCGGCCGGCGGGCCGATCCGGAAGGCCGACTCCGGCACGCCGAGGTTCGCCAGCCGCGACCGCAGCGCGTCGACCGTCTGCCCGGGCGGACCCTGCGACGGCAGCGCGGCAGGCGGCGCCGAACCCGCGGGCTCCGGCGCCGTCACGACCTGAATGGGTGGCGGTGGCGGCATCGGTGGCGGCGCTCCGACAGGACCACCGGGCCCGGGGCCGGGAGGACCCGGCGGGCGGACAGGGCCACCACCCGGTGGCGGCATCGGCATCGCCCGGGTCGGTCCGGTCACCGGCGGCCGCGGTCCACCAGGACCGGGCGGGCCACCAGGGCCACCGGGACCGCCGGGACCACCAGGGCCGCCGGGACCGGGAGGCCCACCGGGACCGGCACCGAGGAACGCGGCCGCGGCCGAGCGCACCGAGTCGTCGAGGAGCGGGAGCTCGAAGTGCTGCCGCGCGATGTGGTCCACCAGCTCCGGCTCCGGCGGCACGTCGTGCTCACGCAGGTAGTAGTTCACCGCGGCCGGCCAGATCCAGGTGCCGTCCGTGTGGAACGCGACCGGCACCGACTGGCGGCCCTCCGGGTCCATGCGGTCGACGTCGTACCCGCGCGCGGGGCCGGCGAGCGGCGCCGCGTCGAGGTAGTCCAGCAGGTCGTGGACGTCCTCCGGCGACACCGGCGGGCGGTTGACCGCCGCACCCGGGCCGTCGAAGATCCGCGCCACCCGGAACCGTGCGGGGGGCGGCGCGGCGGCAAGCCTGCGCCGCAGCCAGCCCGGGACGTTGTCGTCCGAGCGCGGGAACAGCCGCATGTCGTCCGGGTACGCCTGGGGCGCCGGCGGGCGGTCCCAGGTCGGCTCCTCGCGGTCGTACTCGAGGTTGTACGAGGACGGGTGGTCGAGCTTGTACCGCGCGTTGAACCATGTACCGCGCCCCTCGCGGTACATGCCCCCACGCAGCCGCGCGAACAGCCCCTGCAGGTCCTGCGGCATGGTCCACGGCTCGCTGTTGCCGTCCGTGTATACGACCTTGCCCGTCGCCTCGGAGTAGCGGCCGACCGCGCGATAGTCGACGGTCAGCTGCTCCCAATCGTCGGGCGCGACCCGAAGCATGGCCAGCCCGATCTGCTTGACCAGGGCGTCCTGCTCGGTCGGCGTTAGCTGGGTCGGTTGTGCCACGCTCACATCTTCCCTTGTCGATCCGACTGCGGCTCAGCAAGCTCTCTACCTGGCCGGTGACCGCTGCCGCAAGGCATGGGCGAGGATGTGCACACGTGATCTCCTCACCACACCATCCGCCCGCACGTGTACGGGTGGCAGGCGCCGGCCTCGCCGCGGTCGGCGGGGTGACGCTCGCCGTTCAGGGCCGGGTCAACGGCCAGCTCGGGCACCTCATGCATGACGGGGTCTTCGCCGCGCTCATCTCGTTCGGCATCGGCACCGTGCTGCTGGCCGCTGCCGTGGCCGCGACTCCGTCGGCCCGTGCCGGTCTCGCCCGGCTCCGATCCAGCGTACGCGGCGGCCGGTTGCGCGCGTGGCAGTGCCTCGGCGGCGCCTGCGGCGCCTTCCTCGTCACGGGCCAGGGCCTGACGGTCTCGATCTTGGGCGTGGCGGTGTTCACCATCGCGGTGGTCGCGGGGCAGGTGGTGGCCAGCCTGTTCGTCGACCGGGCCGGGCTGGGCCCCGGCGCGCCGGAGCCGGTCACGCTGCCGCGGGCGGCGGGCGCGGCGCTCGCCGTCGTCGCGGTGGTGGTCGCGGTGTCCGACCACGCGGCGATCGAGTCCGGCGGGCTCTGGTGGGCGCTGCTTCCCGCGGTCGCCGGACTGGGACTCGCCTGGCAGGCCGCGGTCAACGGTCTCGTCCGGCAGGAGTCCGACCACGTCGTCGTGCCCACCCTGGTCAACTTCTCGGTCGGTACCGCCGCGCTGCTCGTCGCCGCCACGGTGGACGTCGTGGCCCGCGGGCTGCCCGCGGCCCCGCCCGGACAGTGGTGGTACTACGTCGGCGGGCCGCTCGGCATCGTCACGATCATCACCGCGGTCGCGGCCGTCCGGTTCACCGGCGTGCTGCTGCTCGGCCTCGCCTCGGTGGCCGGCCAGCTCACCGGCGCGGTCGTGCTCGACATCGTCGTGCCCACCGGCGGCGGCCTCACGGCGGCGAGCGTGATCGGCACCGCCGTCACCATGGTGGCGGTCGGCGTGGCCGCGATCCGGCGGTAGGAGGATGCGGTGAGAGGATGGCGGGCGTGACCGCGACGATCCTGGACGGCAAGGCCACCCGCAACGCCATCTTCGAGGACCTGGGCAAGCGCGTGGCCGCGCTCGCGCAGCAGGGCGTGGTGCCGGGCCTCGGTACCATCCTCGTCGGCGACGACCCGGGCTCGCACTCCTACGTCCGCGGCAAGCACAACGCCTGCGCCAAGATCGGCATCGAGTCGATCCGCCGCGACCTGCCCGCGCACACCACGCAGGCGCAGCTGAACGCCGTCATCGACGAGCTCAACGCCGACCCGGCCTGCACCGGCTACCTCGTCCAGCTCCCGCTGCCCGGCCAGCTCGACGCCGGCGCCGCGCTCGAGCGGATCGACCCGGCCAAGGACTCCGACGGCCTGCACCCGATGAACCTCGGCAAGCTCGTGCTCGGCGAGACCGGCCCGCTGCCGTGCACGCCGCTCGGCATCATCGAGCTGCTCAAGCGCTACGACGTGCCCATCGCCGGCGCGAGCGTCACGGTCGTCGGCCGCGGCGTGACGGTCGGCCGCCCGCTCGGCCTGCTGCTGACCCGCCGCAGCGAGAACGCCACGGTGACGTTGTGCCACACGGGCACCAAGGACCTCGCCGCCGAGGTCCGCCGCGCCGACATCGTCGTCGCGGCCGCCGGCAACCCCGCGCTGATCACGGCCGACATGATCAAGCCCGGCGCCGCCGTGCTCGACGTCGGCATCACCCGCACCGACCAGGGTCTCGTCGGGGACGTCCACCCGGACGTGCGCGAGAAGGCCGGCCACCTCGCGCCCATGCCGGGCGGCGTCGGCCCGATGACCGTGGCGATGCTGCTGACCAACACGGTGGCGGCAGCCGAGCGGAGCCTGGCGCAGTGACCACGCCGCAGCGCCGCCGCCACCCGGTACTCGCGCACCTGCCGTTCGGCCTGGTGATGGCCGTGGTGGTGCTGGGGCTCGTGCGGATCTTCCTCTACCACTGGCGGCAGGGCACCGTGCTCATCGGCGCGGCGCTGTTCATGGCGGCCGCCCTGCGCGCCCTGCTGCGCGAGGAGCAGGCCGGGCTGATAGCGATCCGCAGCCGGGGCGTGGACGTGCTGACGTACGGGGGGTTCGGCGTCTGTGTGATGGCCGTCGCGCTCACGATCCAGGGCTTCTCGCTGGAGAACTGAGCGCGGTTGCTAGCCTCCCACCACCGGATTCGTCGTTTCGTCGGGAGGATCTTCCCCGTGGCAAGCAAGGCTGCCGTCAAGGTCACCGTCACCGGTGCCGCCGGCCAGATCGGCTACGCACTGCTGTTCCGCATCGCCTCCGGGCAGCTCCTCGGGCCGGACACGCCCGTGCGGCTGTCGCTGCTGGAGATCCCGCCGGCGCTCAAGGCCGCCGAGGGCACGGCCATGGAGCTCGACGACTGCGCGTTCCCGCTGCTCGCCGGCATCGACATCACCGACGACCCGAAGCACGCGTTCGACGGCGTCAACGTCGCGATGCTCGTCGGCGCCCGCCCGCGCACCAAGGGCATGGAGCGCGGCGACCTGCTCGAGGCCAACGGCGGCATCTTCAAGCCGCAGGGTGAGGCCATCAACGCCGGCGCCGCCGAGGACGTCCGCGTCCTGGTGGTCGGCAACCCGGCCAACACCAACGCGCTGATCGCCAAGGGGCACGCGCCGGACGTGCCGGCCGACCGGTTCACCGCGATGACCCGCCTGGACCACAACCGCGCTCTGTCGCAGCTGGCCGCGAAGCTGGGCGTCTCGGTCACCGACATCTCGAAGATGACGATCTGGGGCAACCACTCGGCGACCCAGTACCCGGACCTGTTCCACGCCGAGGTGAACGGGCAGACCGCGGCCGCCGCGGTGAACGACGACGCGTGGCTGCGGGACACGTTCATCCCGACCGTGGCCAAGCGCGGCGCGGCGATCATCGAGGCGCGCGGCGCGTCGTCGGCCGCGTCGGCCGCCAACGCCGCCGTCGACCACGTCCACGACTGGGTCAACGGTTCCGACTGGACCTCGATGGCCGTGGTGTCCGACGGTTCCTACGGCGTGCCGGAGGGCCTGATCTCCTCGTTCCCGGTGCGTTGCGCCGGTGGCAAGTGGGAGATCATCCAGGGCCTGGAGCTCGACGACTTCTCGCGGTCGAAGATCGACGCCTCGGTCGCCGAGCTCGCGGAGGAGCGCGACGCCGTTCGGGGCCTCGGTCTTATCTAGATCCGCTGGTCGAACGTTAGCCGTGTGTGCCCGTTCACACCGGATCGCGTGAACGTTTCAGTTTTGCCATCATGACCGGCCCTCCTCGTCGATCTCACCCTCGACCGACCCGCGCCCCATGGCGGATCGACAGAGGAGGGCCAGACATGTCTACCGAAGCCATCCATGCGGAACTCGTGGCGCTGTACGACGGCGGCACGCCCGTCCGCTCGCGCTGGTCCTACCGTGCCGACCAGCCGTTCACCGTGACCGCGGCGTTCCAGACCGAGCGGGACCGCTGGGTCGAGTGGGCGTTCTCGCGCGACCTGCTCGTCGAGGGCCTGAGCGGCCCCTCCGGCGTGGGCGACGTCGCGACTGCACCCGGAGGCCGAGAACGGCCTGACGATGCTGGTCGTGGAGATCGAGTCACCGGAGGGCTACGCCGAGCTCGAGCTGGAGCACGCCGGGGTCAGCTCGTTCCTGGCGGCCACCGAGCAGATCGTGCCGATCGGCGCCGAGTCCGACCACTTCGACGTCGACAGCCTGATCGACGAGCTCACCCGAGTCTGACCGGGCGCGCGGTCACGGCGCCTTCCCGGCACTGGACGCCGGGGAGGCGCCGTCCGTCCGCGGCCGTCAGCCGCGTTCGACGATGCAGTCCGGGCCGGGGAACACGAGTCCCTGGTGCCCGTCGGGGTAGCGCACCAGATACGGCGGCCGGCCGTCGGCGCCGCGTACCTCGACGATCTCGGCCAGCCGGTCGGCGTTGCCGACCTTGTGACCGTGGACATGCAGTCGATCGCCTACTGCCGCTTGCATTCCGACCACCTCCGCCCCGACAGCGTAACTAGGGTGGACAGGTGCGCGAAGAGCCCGAAGTCCTCGATCGGCTGACCGGTGTCTGCGGCGAGCTGGCGCTGCGCCGGGTGGGCGCGGATTTCGAGATCATCGCCAACGGCGTCTTCCTGATGGACACGCGCAACGGAGAGTCCGAGCGGCTCATGGTCGCCGCGGTGGCCGACCGGATGCCGGCGGCCGGCCGGCTGCTCGTCGGCGGGCTGGGCGTCGGGTTCTCGTTGCGCGCCGCGCTCGACGAGCCACGGGTCGGCGAGGTCGTCGTGGTGGAACGGGAACCCGCGGTGATCGACTGGAACCGCGGCCCACTGCGCGAGCGGCACGGCGACGCGCTCGCCGACCCGCGCGCCCGGTGCGTGGCGGCCGATCTGCTCACCTGGCTGCCGGACTCCGGCGAGATATTCGACGGCATCTGCCTCGATATCGACAATGGTCCGGAATGGACCATCACGGACGGGAACGCGGAGCTGTACGGAAGTACCGGACTCGACATGCTGGCCGCTGCGCTTTCGCCCGCCGGCGTGCTCGCGGTGTGGAGCGCGGGGGCGAGCCCGGCATTCGTACGGCGGCTGACGTCGCGTTTCGGCGAGGTGGAGACCCTCTCCGTTCCGGTGCCGCGCGGCGAGCCGGATCTCGTGTATCTCGCCCGCGCGGGTCGGTAATCCGATCGAAATCGCCGGCGAGGTAACTCAACAGCCGGAGTGTCGCGACAAACGTGGATATCAGATCTGGAGGTGCGGCCGATGCTCCGTCACCGCCCGCACCGGAGCGCGCGTACCGTTTTGCTGCACCCCGCGCTGGGCTGGCTCGCGCTGACCGCGCTGTACCTCGCCGGCGGCGTCCTCAACCTGTTGCTGGCGGTGAGCACGGCGCGGCTGTGGCCGCTCGTGCTGGCCGTCGTGCTCGGGGTGATCGCGGCGCTGTGCGCGTACGCGGCCGCCCGCAGCCTGCGGCGGTAGCCGGTCGGTCCACAAAGGAAAGCTACTTACCGGGTGGGTGGCGCTAGACCGAACGGGTGACTTTCGGCAATTTGCATATTCGGCGACCCGGCTCGCGACCAGCGCATGTGCATCTGCACGGGCGTTTCCTGATCTACGTCGCGTTTACCGGCTGTCGGACCGCCGTTACGCTGGATCGGTCCACTGGAGCTCGACCAGTTGTGAGGTTGCGATGTCTGGGACCGCGTCCAAGTACGAGGCACCGAGTTCGGTGCCCGTCGGGGTCGATCCGAGCAGGGCGAGTATCGCCCGGGTGTACGACGCGTTTCTCGGCGGCAAGGACAACTACGAGATCGACCGGCAGGTGTTCGAACGCGTCCGCCAGACGGCCCCGGAGGCGCGAGACCTCGCCTGGTCGAACCGGAACTTCCTGACCCGCGCGGTGCGGTTCCTGACCGACCAGGGTGGCGTCCGGCAGTTCCTCGACTGCGGTTCCGGCCTGCCGACGGCCGAGAACACCCACCAGATCGCGCAGCGGATCGACCCGGAGGCGACCGTCGTCTACGTGGACAACGACCCGGTGGTGATCGCGCACGGGGAAGCGCTGCTGACCGAGAACGACTTCACGCATTTCGTGCCGGCGGACATTTTCCGCCCGCAGGAGGTGCTGAACTCCCCGGTCGTCCAGAAGCACCTCGATTTCACGAAGCCGATCGGACTGCTCCACGTCGGAACGCTGCACCACTACACCGCCGACAATGGCGCGGAGTTGATGCAGGAATACATCGACGCGCTGCCGTCCGGCAGTTTTCTCGCGATCTCGCACTTCCTCGACCCGCAGACCGCGGAGCACAGCAAGCTGGCCCGGCGGATGGAGGACGTGTTCCTGCACAGCCCGATGGGCTCGGGCGTGTTCCGCACCCGTGACAAGATCATGGAGTTCCTGCCCGGCCTGGAGATCATCTCGCCGGGACCCGGCAAGCCCGGCGACCTCGAGCTCTCCGACCTGTGGTGGCCGGACGGCCCGCGGCTGCGGTCCCTGAGCCCGGTGGAGCACTGCAGCTCCGCCGTGGTGGGCCGCAAGCCCTGACCGATCGCCGACGCGGCCCCGGTGTCCTGTGTGGACACCGGGGCCGCGTCGTGCCGGCCGGGGACCGGTCCCGGACGCGGATCGGCACACTGTCCGTCATGACAGCCGACCCGCGACCCGCCGACGAGACGGCATCCCCGCAGTGGCCGAGGCGTCCCGCTCCGCTGATCGTCGGAGTTGTCGCGGCCGCCCTGGGTGCCCTGTTCTTCGCCATGACCGCCGAGGCGGCCGACAGCTCCACGCGGCCCGGCCAGGACGCCGGGCTGCCGAGCGTCGCGCTGCTGTTCGCGCTGCTCGCGGTCAGGTTCAACTGGTCGCGCAACACGATCACGGTGCTGCTGGGACTGCTCACGCTCCTGTGGGCCCCGGCGATCTCCGCGATCAGCAGCCCCGAGATGGACCAGTACACCCTCGGGATCTACGCCGCCATGGCGGTCGTGACGTCCGTGGTCGCGATCGTCCTGCTGTTCCGGCCGCGGTCGAACGACTTCTACCGGGGTGTGGTGGCCTGGCGGGCGCACCGCCGGGCGCGGAAAACCGGTGGTGCCGGGGATTAACGTCGACCCATGAGCCTGGTCGCGATCCTCGACGCCCGTCTGGCCGCCGCGTTCGCCGCGGTGGCCGGTGAGCCGGCGGATCCCGCGCTGCGCCGATCCCAGCGCGCCGACTTCCAGGCCGACGGGGCGCTGCGGCTCGCGCGGACGCTCGGCCGGCCGCCGCGCGACGTCGCCGCCGCGGTGCTCGCGCACGATCCGCTCGCGGACCTCTGCGCCACGGCCGAGGTCGCCGGGCCGGGCTTTCTCAACCTGACCGTGCGCGCCGACGTGCTGTCCACAATGGCCGGTGCGATGGCCGGCGACGAGCGGCTCGGGGCCGGCGCCGTCGAGCCGGAGACCGTCGTCGTCGACTACTCCGCGCCCAACGCCGCCAAGGAGATGCACGTCGGGCACATCCGCTCGACGATCATCGGCGACGCGATCGTGCGGCTGCTCGAGTGGCTCGGCCACCGGGTGATCCGGCAGAACCACCTCGGCGACTGGGGCACCCCGTTCGGCATGCTCGTCGAGCACCTTCTCGACTCCGGCGCCGAGGCGGACAGCCCGGTCGGCGAGCTCAGCGACTTCTACCGCGCCGCCCGGCGCAAGTTCGACGCCGACGAGGAGTTCCGCGACCGCGCGCGGCGCCGCGTCGTCGCGCTCCAGTCCGGCGACCCGCGAACCCGCGAGCTCTGGCGGCTCCTCGTCGACCGGTCGATCGCGTACTTCGACGCCGTCTACACCCGGCTCGGGATCCGGCTCACGCCCGACGACGTGGCCGGCGAGAGCACCTACGCCGACCGGCTCGGGCCCGTGGCCGACGAGCTCGGCCGGCTGGGGCTGCTGCGCGAGAGCGACGGCGCGCAGTGCGTCTTCCCCGCCGGGTTCACCAACCGGGACGGCGAGCCGCTGCCGCTGATCGTCCGCAAGAGCGACGGCGGCTACGGCTACGACACCACCGACCTCGCCGCCATCCGGTACCGGATCACCGACCTCGCGGCGACGCGGCTGCTGTACGTGGTGGGAACCCCGCAGCGGACGCACTTCCAGCTGGTGTTCCAGGCCGCGCGGGAAGCCGGCTGGCTCACCGACGGCGTGCGCGCCGAGCACGTCGGCTTCGGCTCCATGCTCGGCACCGACGGGAAGATGCTGCGCACCCGGGCCGGCGAGAACGTCACGCTCGCCGCGTTGCTCGACGAGGCGGTGGCACGGGCGGCCGAGCAGGTTCGCGCGCGCGGCACCGAGGTGGACGACGAGGTGGCCCGGGCCGTGGGCATCGGCGCCGTCAAGTACGCCGACCTGGCCACCGACCGCCTGCGCGACTACACCTTCGACTACGACCGGATGCTCGCGTTCGACGGCAACACCGGCCCGTACCTGCAGTACGCGCACGCCCGGATCCGGTCGATCTTCCGGCGCACCGACGCCGAGCCCGGCCCGGTGACGATCACCGAGCCGGCCGAGCGGGAGCTCGCACTCGCGCTGCTCGGCCTGCCGGACATCGTGGCCGAGGTCGCCGAATCGCTGGAGCCGCACCGGTTGTGCGCCTACCTCTACGGGCTGGCGGGCGCGTTCACGACGTTCTACGAGCACTGCCCGGTGCTGCGGGCCGACCCCGGGGTCCGCGCGAGCCGCCTGGCGCTGTGCGCGCTGACGGCCCGGGTGCTCGCGCTCGGGCTGGGGTTCCTGGGCATCGCGGCGCCCGACCGGATGTGAGGTCCGGAGTCAGCGGGCGGCGGCGAGGCGGGCCGTCGCCATCACGTGGTGCATCAGGGTGATCAGGACCTGCTTGGCCGAGTCGCGTTGCCGTGCGTCGCACAGGAGCAGGGGAACCTCGGGGTCCAGGTCGAGGGCGGCACGGACCTCCTCGGTGCCGTAGCGGTACGCGTCGTCGAAACAGTTGACGCCCACGACGAACGGGAGGCCGCGGCGCTCGAAGTAGTCCACGGCCGGGAAGCAGCTGTCCAGGCGGCGGGTGTCGGCGAGCACCACCGCGCCAAGCGCGCCGCGCGCGAGCTCGTCCCACATGAACCAGAAGCGGTCCTGGCCCGGCGTGCCGAACAGGTAGAGGATGAGCTCCGGACTGACGGTGATACGGCCGAAGTCCAGCGCCACGGTCGTCGTGGACTTGCCGGCTCACGCCGGCCAGATCGTCCACTCCGGACGATGCCTCGGTGATCAGCTCCTCGGTCCGCAGCGGCGGTACCTCGCTGACCGAGCCGACCAGCGTCGTCTTGCCGACGCCGAAGCCGCCGGCGATGACGATCTTCACCGCCGAGCTCAGCCGTCTGTCAGAGCCTTCTGATGCCATCGAGAACCGCCTGGAGTACGTGTTGGCTCGGAGCTTCGTTCGTCGGGTTCGCGGAGCGGAAGATCACCAGGCCCTGCGTGATCAGGTCGCTCAGCACGACCTTCACCACCTGCAGCGGCAGGTCGACCTCGGCGGCCACCTCGACCACCGAGATCGGCTGCTGGCACGCGTCGCAGCGACCCGCGCGTACTCGGGCTGCAGGTCCGCCCTCGGCCGCCGGGCGCATCGCGACGACCAGCGTGATCAGGTCGAGGCCGAGCTGGGTGGACCTCGTCCGCCCACCGGTCACGGCGTACGGTCGCACCAGCGGATCGTCGTACCAGGCGCTCCGTGCCCGTGGTCATGGCGACGGACGTCCCATGGCGTCGCGCGGCTTCGCCGTCAGCACCGCGCCGACGCGCTTGACCATCAGGTTCATCTCGTAGGCGATCATCCCGACGTCCGCGGACTCCTCGGCCAGCAGCGCGAGGCAGGCGCCGTGCCCGGCGGCGGTGACGAACAGGAACGCGTGGTCCATCTCCACGAGCGTCTGGCGCACCTGGCCGCCGCCGAAATGCCGGCCGGTGCCGCGGGCGAGGCTCTGGAACGCCGACGCCACCGCCGACAGGTGCTCGCCGTCGGCCTCGGTGAGGTTGCTCGACCGGCCGATCAGCAGCCCGTCCGCGGACAGCACGACCGCCCGGTCCACCCCGGCCACCCGCTTGACCAGCTCGTCGAGCAACCAGTCCAGCTCACTCACTGCGGTGTTGGCCATTGCGCACGCTCCCCAAGTGTTGTCGCCGTCAGAAGTCGGTCTCGCCGAGCGCCGGCTCCTCCCGGGCTCGCCTCGTTCCCCGCTGGAACGCGGAGAACCGGCTGCGCGCCTGGTCCGGCGACTCCCCGGGGACAGCTCCGTCCGGCCACGTGGCGACCGGCTCGGCACGCAGCTGCGGCGCCAGGTTCTGCTGGCGGCGGCGCTGCGGCAGCGGTGGACGGTCGTGCTGTCCGGCCGGCCGCGGTTGCGGCGGTCGACACGGCCGGCACGGTGACCGTCGGCGGCTCGGGCTTCGCGTGCGCGCCCGTGCCGTTGTGCCTGCCGTTGGATCCGTTGTGCCCGTTGGATGCGGTGGCTCCGTTGGATGCGTTGGATCCGTTCGCCGTTCACCGGCTCGGCGACCGGCGCGCTGCGGGCGGAACAGGTCCTCGCCCGGGCGCGGCACGACGATCGGCAGCGGCGGCAGCTCGGGCCGCGACCGGGATGGGCAGCTTCACCGTCGGCCTCGGCGCGACCGGCGAGTCGGCCGGCTTGTCGTGGCGGCCGGTGCTGCCGTCGGTCTCCGGCACCTCGTCGAGCAGGTCCGCGCGCACGAGCACGATCGCGCGGGTGCCGCCGTAGGCCGACTCGCGCAGCGACACCGCGATGCCGTGCCGGGCCGCGAGCCGCGCGACCACGAACAGGCCGAGCCGCGGCTCCGCCGACAGCGCCATGATCCCGAAGTCCGGCGGGCTCGCGAGCATCGTGTTCAGCTCGTCGATCCGCTCGCCCTCGATGCCCAGGCCCTGGTCCTCGATCTCCAGCACGACGCCGCGCCCGACGATGTTGGCGCGTACCTCGACGCGCGACTCCGGCGGCGAGAACGTCGTCGCGTTGTCGATCAGCTCGGCGAGCAGGTGCACGAGGTCGCCGACCGCCGGCCCGTTGACCGCACGCGCCGGCAGCTTGGTGATGTCGACCCGCGCGAAGTGCTCGGTCTCGGCCGCCGCGCCGCGGGCGAGCTCGGTGAGGCTCACCGGGTTGCGCCAGCGCCTGCCCGGCTGCCCGCCGCCGAGGATGATCAGGTTCTCCGCGTTGCGCCGCGCCCGGGTGGACAGGTGGTCGAGCTGGAAGAGCATCTCCAGCTGCTCGGGATCCTCCTGGCTGCGTTCGGCCTCGTCGAGCACCTTGAGCTGGCGGTGCACGATCACCTGGCTGCGGTGCGCGATGTTGAGGAACACCTTGTTGGTGCCCTCGCGGGTCTTCGCCTCCTGCACGGCGGCCGACACCGCGGTCTGCTGCGCCTTGTTGAACGCCTCGGCCACCTCGCCGATCTCGTCGCGGCCGTGGTCGCGCAACCTGAGCGAGTCGTCGACGGAGACGTCCGCGCCGGCCCGGACCTTCTCGACCAGCTCGGGCAGCTTGTGCTCGGCGACGTCGAGTGCCTCGTGGCGCAGCCGGGTCAGCCGGTCGATGAGCCGGCGGGACAACCGAAGCGCGACCACGAACACCGCGGCCGCCAGCAGCAGCACGAGCACGCCCGCGACGATCGAGCGGATCAGGGTGTTGTCGACCTTGTCGAGGGCCGCCGCGTTCGTCTTGTCGTTCTGGGTGGACAGCAGCCCCATGAGCGAGTCGCCGACGTCGCGGGCCGCCGAGCGCCAGAGGTCCTCGCTGATCGGGATCTCCGTCTTGCCCTGCAACAGGAAGTCCTCGACGGAGATCAGCCGCTGCCACTGCGGGCTCTTCTGCAGCGCCGCGTACTTGTCCTGGACCGTCCGGTCGGCGAGCGGGATCGTGGCGTCCAGCTGCAGGTGGTAGGCGCTGACCTGGCCCTGGAACGTGCGGAAGTCGATGTCGGTGAGCCCGCCGCCGACCATGTTCGCCGCGGCGAGGGCGTCCGCGCGCTGCATCAGGTCGGCGCCGGTGAGCAGCGGCGCCACGACCAGCTGCGAGTACGCGGTCGCCGGGTCGGGCGCGAACAGCGCCAGCCCCTGCGAGCCCTGGGTGAACTGGTCGACGATCCGGTTGTAGAAGGCGAACGCCGCGCCGATGCCGACCTGGCCGCCGTCCACCCGGGCCCGCAGCTCGGGCAGCTGCGCCATCAGCGTGGCGAACTCGGCGATGTCGTGGCGGACCTCGTCGGGTGCGACGGCGGCGAGGTCGCCGAGGTTGGTGGTGACCTCGCCGGCCACCGCGTCGGTCTTGGTGCGCTGCTTGATGAGGTCGGACTGGAACGTGCCGAAGCTCGCGAGGCGGCGCAGCGTGAGCCGGCGCTCCTCCTGCAGCGAGACGATCAACGGCAGCGCGCTCTCCTGCGCCTTGTTGGCGAGGTTGTAGTAGCTGCGGGTCTTCGCCGCGTCGTAGATGAGGTATCCCGCACCCGCGACACCGGCGAGCAAAAAGACGAAGCAGGGCACTAGCGCGATGGTGAGCACGCGCGTCCGAATGGAGTGGGCCCGGCCACGCCGGATGGAGGTCTTCTTCACCGCGGTCCGCTTTCCTTTCGGCGACTCGCTGGAATACACCGACAACCTGGGTTCCGTGCACCCGAGTTACCCTCCGGACCCGCGGGGAACGGTAAACAGGGCAAGTCATGGAGTCAAATACCTGTTATGGCACTATTTCGCGGTGTACGCAGGAAGACAGAAAAGGACCAACAAGAACGGCCGAAGCCCGGCGAATTGTATGCGCTATTGGCGACGAATGGTATCGCGTCGTGTACTGATTGTGATTCCGCCGGACGGCGGCGAGGAGATTAGGCTTTCTTGGCCTTGGCCGCGGCCTTCATTTCCTTTTTGTACGCGCGCACGTGCAGCAGGGTAGTCTGGTCGGTGATGTCCGCGACACTGCGGAAGGAGCCCTTGGTCGCGTAGTCGCCGGCGGCCTTCTGCCAGCCGGGCGCCTTCAGGCCGCGCTGCTTGCCCAGCAGGGCGAGGAAGATCTTGGCCTTGGCCTCACCGAAGCCCGGCAGTCGCCTTGAGCCGCTTGAGCACCTCGGCGCCGTTCGGGTCGCCCTGGGTCCAGACGTTCTCGGCGCGGCCGTCGTACTCCTCGACCAGCGCCTGGCAGAGGGCCTGGACGCGCTTGCCCATCGAGCCGGGGAAGCGGTGGATCGCCGGCGGCGTGCTGCAGAGCGCGAGGAACTTCTCCTGGTCGTGCTCCGCGATCGTCGCCGCGTCGAGCGAGCCGAGGCGGTCGAGGAGCTTCTTCGGGCCGAGGAAGGCGATCTCGATCTGGATCTGCTGATCCAGCAGCATGCCGATGAGCAGGGCCAGCGGCTCGCGCTCGAGCAGCTCGTTGGCCTCGGAGTTCTCGGTGAGCCAGATCGCCATGCGTCATCATGGCACGGGCCGGAGATAGGTTGGAGGCGTGCTGCGACCTTCCTACCCGATCATCACCGACCGCCTGATCCTGCGCCCCTTCACCGAGGACGACCTCGACGCGCTCCACGCCTACCAGAGCCTTCCCGAGGTCACCCGCTACCTCTACTGGGACGTGCGGGACCGCGCGGCCACGGCGGAGGCCCTCAAGAAGCGGACCACGCAGACGACGCTGGAGAAGGAGGGCGACGGCCTCGGCCTCGCGGTCCTGCTGCGCGACACCGGCGACCTCGTCGGCGACGTGAACCTGCTGTGGCTGTCCGAGGAGCACGGGCAGGGGGAGTTCGGCTTCGTGTTCAACCCCGCCTTCCACGGCAACGGGTACGCGCGGGAGGCCGCCGTCGAGATGCTGCGGCTCGGGTTCGAGGGCCTGGGCCTGCACCGGATCATCGGCCGCTGCGACGGGCGCAACGGCGCGTCCGCCAACCTGATGGCCAAGCTCGGCATGCGGCGCGAGGCGCACTACGTGCAGAACGAGATCGTCAAAGGCGAGTGGAGTGACGAGATCGTCTACGCGATGCTCGCCGACGAGTGGGCCGGGCGGCCGGGCTAGCAGTACGCGTGTACCGTTTGGGTCGGCTGAACAGGTATACGCGCGCGCAATGAGGACGCGAGAGGAGCATCCCGGCACATGGCCAAGATCAAGGTCCAGGGAACGGTCGTCGAGCTCGATGGCGACGAGATGACCCGCATCATCTGGCAGTTCATCAAGGACAAGCTGATCCACCCGTACCTGGACATCAACCTGGACTACTACGACCTGGGCATCGAGCACCGGGACGCCACCGACGACCAGGTCACCGTGGACGCGGCGAACGCCATCTCCCGGCACGGCGTCGGCGTGAAGTGCGCCACGATCACGCCGGACGAGGCGCGGGTCGAGGAGTTCGGCCTCAAGCGGATGTACCGCAGCCCCAACGGCACGATCCGCAACATCCTCGGCGGCGTGATCTTCCGCGAGCCGATCGTCATCTCGAACATCCCGCGGCTGGTGCCCGGCTGGACCAAGCCGATCATCATCGGCCGTCACGCGCACGGCGACCAGTACAAGGCCACCGACTTCAAGGTGCCCGGCCCCGGCACGCTGACCATCAGCTACCAGCCGGCCGACGGCGGCGAGCCGATGGAGTTCGAGGTCGCGAACTTCCCGGAGGGCGGCGGCGTCGCGGTCGGCATGTACAACTACCGCAAGTCGATCGAGGACTTCGCCCGCTCGTCGATGCGCTACGCCCTCGAGCGCAAGTTCCCGCTGTACATGTCCACCAAGAACACGATCCTCAAGGCCTACGACGGCATGTTCAAGGACGTGTTCGCGGAGATCTTCGAGGCCGAGTTCAAGGGCGACTTCGACGCCGCGGGCCTGACCTACGAGCACCGGCTCATCGACGACATGGTCGCCGCCGCGCTCAAGTGGGAGGGCGGCTACGTCTGGGCCTGCAAGAACTACGACGGCGACGTCCAGTCCGACACCGTCGCGCAGGGCTTCGGCTCGCTCGGCCTGATGACCTCGGTCCTGATGACGCCGGACGGCAAGGTCGAGGCCGAGGCCGCGCACGGCACGGTCACCCGGCACTTCCGCCAGCACCAGGCCGGCAAGCCGACCTCGACCAACCCGATCGCGTCGATCTTCGCGTGGACGCGGGGCCTCGAGGCGCGTGGCAAGCAGGACTCGACCCCCGAGGTCGTCGGGTTCGCCGAGACGCTCGAGCGCGTGATCATCGAGACCGTCGAGAGCGGCAAGATGACCAAGGACCTGGCCCTGCTCGTCGGCAAGGACCAGGAGTTCCAGACCACCGAGGACTTCCTCGCGACGCTGGACGAGAACCTGCAGAAGCGGATGGCCTCCGCGTAGCAGCGGACGTACGGCGCGTTCCCGTCGAAACCGGCGGGACGCGCCGTACCCGCATCTGCACGTGCCGTGACGCACCGTGCGGCCGCTCGCGCCGGCGTTGCATCCTGCGAGTGGTTTGCCGGATGTCGCGTTCCCAACGCGGACGTGCTGGGATATATCTGGTGAGCAGGCAACCCTATCGGTCTTGGGAGCGGTTCCGGTGAAGATCAAATGGAGCGGCAAACGCACCCTGATCGCGGCGGCGTTGCTGGTGGGCGTGCTCTGGCTCTACCAGATGGGCTCGGAGAAGCGGCACGAAGAGGGCCAGGACGGTGGCGCCGACACCTCGTCCAACACCACGCAGTGCCGCGTCGAGGCGACGGTCGACGGGCTCAACATCCGGTCCGCGCCCTCGCTCGCCCCGGGCAACGTGGTCGGCGAGCTGAACAGCGGTGACCAGTCCGACGCGGACAAGGTCGTGCAGAACGGCTTCCGCAAGCTCGGCGATGGCCGCTGGGTGTCCGCCGAGCTCGTGAAGACCGTCGACGGCCGCGACTGCTAGCTACTCGATCACCAGGTCCTCCTCGGCGGCGATGATCTCGCCGTCGAACGTCTCCGCGGCCTGCCGCAGGGACACGCCACGGTCGCTGCCCGGCCAGAAGTGCGTGAGCAGCAGCCGCCGCGCGCCCGCCTGCCCGGCCCAGTGCCCCGCCTCCCGCGCGGTGAGCAGGTTGCGCGGCTCGCCCGGCGGCGGCTCGGCCTGCAGCGTCGCCTCCATGATGTAGAGGTCCGCGTCCGCGCCGAGCTCGGCCAGCTTCGGGTCCGGCCCGGTGTCGCCGGTGTAGGCCAGCGTCCGGTTCGCCGTGGTCAGGCGGACGCCGGCGTTGGGCACGTGGTGGGTCAGCGCGACCGAGTCGAGGCGGAACGGGCCCAGCCGGTGGCTGCCGGGCAGCTCGTGGACGTCGAACAACTCGGCCAGCCGCGGCTGCGGCTCCAGCGAGTCGACCAGCGACGCGACGTCCGGCGGGCACAGCAGCGGGATGCGCGGCAGGGCCCGCTCGCCGTAGTGGCGCACGCGCAGCAGGCCGTTGAGGTCCACGCAGTGGTCACTGTGCCGGTGGGTCACGACGACCGCGTCGACGGTTCCGTTCGGGCAGTACCGGAGCAGCCGCGGCAGCGTCGCGAACCCGAGGTCGAGGACGAGCCGGAACCCGTCGTGCTCGACGAGGTAGCCGCTGCACGCGCGGCCCGGCTCGGGCCAGGCGGCGCACGAGCCGAGGACGGTGACCTTCACGGGCGGCACCGTAACGTGGTTGCCCGGCGGCGGAGCGGTTGAGAGGGTCGGCCCCGTGGATGTCGCCCAGGAACCCCTGCTGACCGAACGCAACCCGCTACCCGCCGCCGTCGACCCCCGGATCGCCACCCAGCTCGGCTTCCTCATCGAGGTCGACCGGCTCAAGACCGTCCTGCGCCAGTCGCCGCTGGCGGCCGCCGAGCGCCGGGAGAACGACGCCGAGCACTCCTGGCACCTCGCGCTCATGGTCATCCTGCTCGCCGAGCACGCCGACGAACCGGTCGACGTCGGCCACACGGTCAAGCTCGTCGTCGTGCACGACCTGGTCGAGATCTACGCGGGGGACACGCCGCTCTACGACGACGTCGGCGCGCGGACCCAGGAGGCGCGCGAGCGCGCCGCGGCCGACCGGCTGTTCGGGCTGCTGCCGGCCGACCAGGCGCGGGAGATCCGCGCGCTCTGGGACGAGTTCGAGGCGCGCGAGACGCCCGAGGCCCGGTTCGCCAAGGCCATGGACCGCCTCGAACCGTTGCTGCTCAACTGGATGGCCCGCGGCGGGACCTGGCGGACCCCGGGGGTCGACGCCGACACCGTGCGGGCCCGCAAGGCGCACATCGCGGCCGCCTCGACCGCCCTCGGCGAGACCGCGCTGGTCATGATCGACGAGGGCGAGCGGCGGGGCTGGGTGCGGTCCGCGAGCACCCGCGGAGCACACCACGGAGCACACCGGGGACGGCCATCCGGACGCACCCCCGCGTGACCGCGGGCACATGGCGGGTCTACTCTCCAGCGCATTGACCGATCGGACTAACGGCGCCCCTACGGGCAGCCACGGTCGGTAGGTTTTCCGGTCCACTGCCCCCTATGAGGGGTCCTACGACGGTGACGAGCGCAGGAGGCGCACCAGTGCGCAACCGAGTTGCCCTGAAGGCCGCCCGCACGCGGGTGGCGATGACGAGCAAGCTGGTTCGGATGAGTGTGGTCATGGCCCTGGTTCCGGTGGTCCTGCTCGGGGCGGCGCAGTCGGCGTCCGCGGCCGACGGCAGGAGGTCGCCGCGGAGAGCGTCTCCTTCGGCCTCGGCCCGGTGAGCATCGCGGCGGTCGCGATCGGCTTCGGCGGCCTGATCATCGGCCTGCTGCGCCACCGGCGGCGCGAGGCGGCCGCCGGTCGTCCAGCCGCCGGTCGAGCCGCGCCCCGGCGAGCACGCGGCCTGACGCCGTCGCCGCCCGGCCGGACGCCTCTGCGAGAATTCGACCCGTGTCGGAGCAACCAGACGTGCAGCCAGACGCGCGACCCCAGGCCCGCCCGCGGGTGCTGTCCGGGATCCAGCCGACCGCCGACTCGTTCCACCTCGGCAACTACCTCGGCGCGGTGCGCCAGTGGGTCGCGCTGCAGGAGGAGTACGACACGTTCTACTGCGTGGTCGACCTGCACGCGATCACCGTCGAGCACGACCCCAAGCTGCTGCGCAAGCGCACCCGGGTCTCGGCCGCGCAGCTGCTCGCCTGTGGCATCGACCCCGAGCGCGCCACGCTGTTCGTGCAGAGCCACGTGCCCGAGCACGCGCAGCTCGGCTGGGTGATGCAGTGCCTCACCGGGTTCGGCGAGGCCAGCCGGATGACGCAGTTCAAGGACAAGTCGGCCAAGCAGCAGGCCGAGCGGATCAGCCTCGGGCTGTTCGGCTACCCGGCGCTGCAGGCCGCGGACATCCTCGCCTACCAGGCGGCCTACGTGCCGGTCGGCGAGGACCAGCGCCAGCACCTCGAGCTCACCCGCGACCTCGCGCAGCGGTTCAACTCCCGGTTCGGCAAGACGTTCCGGCTGCCGGAGCCCTACATCCTCAAGGAAGCCGCCAAGATCTACGACCTGCAGGACCCGACCGCGAAGATGAGCAAGTCCTCGTCCTCGCCCGGCGGCATCGTGGAGCTGCTCGACGACCCGAAGGTGTCGGCGAAGAAGATCCGCTCGGCGGTCACCGACGCCGGACCGCGAGATCGTCTACGACCCGGAGAGCAAGCCGGGGGTGTCGAACCTGCTGGCGATCTACTCCGCGCTCGGCGGGCCGGCCGCTCGCCGGGCTCGCGGACGAGTTCGCCGGGCAAGGGCTACGGCGACCTCAAGAAGGCCGTCGCCGAGGTTCTCGTGGAGTTCGTGACGCCGATCCAGGAGCGGGTGCGCGACTACCTCGACGACACCGCGGAGCTGGACAAGATCCTCGCCCGGGGCGCCGAGCGGGCCCGCGAGGTCACCTCGGTGACGCTCGCACGCGCGTACGACAAGATCGGGTTCGTGCCGGCATCGGCGGGCTGAGCTGGCGTTCCGCGCTGCGGGTGGCTGCCCGCGCGGTTAGCGTTCGCACTGTGGCGGAAAAGGAGTCCTGGCTCGCCAGGCAGCGTGGGCAGCGGCCGTGGCTGGACCACCTGGTGCGCGCGTACGACGCGTTCAACGAGCGGTACGGCAACCACTACGCCGCCGCGATCACCTACTTCAGCGTGCTGTCGCTGTTCCCGTTGGTGATGATCGCGTTCGCGATCATGGGGTTCGTCCTGGCCGGCAACCCGGTCGCGCTCGAGAACCTGAAGGAGACGATCACCGACGCCGCGCCGGCCGGGCTCGGCAAGACGCTCAACGACGTGGTCGACCAGGCGATCGAGTCGCGCAGCACGGTCGGCGTGATCGGCCTGCTCGACCGCCGCGTACTCGGGGCTGGGCTGGATGAGCAACCTGCGCGACGCGCTGACCGCGCAGTGGGGGCTGGAGTACAAGGCAGGTGCCGTTCCTCAAGCGGATGGGCTCGGACCTGCTCTCCTTGCTGGGACTGGGTTTGGCGCTCGCCGTCTCGTTCGGGCTGACCGCGGCCGGCAGCGGGCTTGGCTCGCTGCTGCTCGACTGGGTGGGCCTGGACGACGACGCCTGGGCGGTGTTCCTGCTGCGGGTGGCGACGATCGTGCTGGCCCTCGCGGCGAACTGGGTGGTGTTCGTCTGGGTGATCTCCCGGCTGCCGCGGGAGAAGGTCAGCGCCAAGTCGGCCGTGCGCGGGGCGATCGGCGCGGCGATCGGGTTCGAGATCCTCAAGCAGCTCGCCACGCTGTTCCTGGCGGGCGTGACCTCGTCGCCGACCGGCGTGCTGTTCGGGCCGATCATCGGCCTGCTGGTGTTCGCGAACCTGGTGGCGCGCTTCCTGCTGTTCATCACGGCGTGGACGGCCACCGCGAAGGAGAACCTGCGTCGCGGCGCTGCCGGAACCGCCGCCGCCCGCGGTGATCCGGCCCGTCATGGAGGTGCGCAGCGGTGCCCGGCCGCGCGCAGGCGCGGCCGGCCTGCTGGGCGCGGGCGCGCTGCTGGGCCTGTTGTGGCGCAGGCGTTCCCGGTCGCGTCCGGAGTAACCGGACACTGTGGACGGTCCCGGTGGACGCTCCGTCAGGAGGTGCGGTTGGCGCGGGCGAGGCGGGCCCGGCGGCGGCGGAACCACATGGCGACCGTGAACATGACGGCCACGCCGGCCAGCACGACCAGCGGCAGGCCGACGTTGCCGAACGCGGAGCGCTCCGGCTCGGCCGGCGCGGCGGCCGCGTCGTCCACCGGGTCGCGGACGGCGTCGCTGTCGTCTGCTCGTCGCCCTGGCTCGCGTCCTGCTTCGGCTGGGCCTCCGGCGCGCGGTCGACCAGCTCGCCGACCGGGCGGACGCCCTTGGCCGCCAGCTGGAAGCCGTAGTCCAGCAGCTTGCGCGCCCTGCTCGGCCAGCGGGTCCGGGTTGCGCTCGCCGCGCAGCAGCACCACCGCGAGCCGCCTGCCGTCGCGCTCGGCGCCGCCGACGTAGGTGTGCCGGGCGTCGTCGGTGAAGCCGGTCTTGCCGCCGAGGAAGCCCTCGTAGCTCGTCGAGCAGCCGGTTGTCGTTGTTGACCTGGAAGCCCGGCTTGCCGCCGTAGCCGGGGAACTGGATCGACCGGGTGGACGCGGCGTCGGCGTACTCGTCGTACTTCATGGCGGCGCGGAAGATCAGGCTCTGGTCGTAGGCCGACGTCGTCATGCCCGGCCCGTCGAGGCCGGACGGGGTGGCCGCGCGGGTGTCGAGCGCGCCCAGCTCCTGGGCCAGCGCGTTCATCTTCTCCAGCGCCGCGTCGACGCCGCCGAGCGTGCGGGCCAGCGCCCACGCCGCGTCGTTGCCGGACCGCATGATCAGCGCGTGCAGCAGCTGGTCGACCGTGTAGGTGCCGCCGGGGCCGACGCCGACCTTCGTGCCCTCCTGGTTCGCGTCCTCCTGCGTGCCCTTGACCTTGGTGTCCGGGCGCAGCTCGCGGATCACCACGATGGCCAGCAGGCTCTTGATCAGCGAGGCGGGCCGCTCGCGCGCGTGCGGGTCCTTGGCGGCCAGCACGTCGCCGCTGTCGAGGTCGGTGATGGTCCACGTCGCGGCGTTGATGCCACCGGGCGGCGCGGGCGCGCTCTCGGGCCGGACGATGCCGCAGTCACCCATACGAGGTCCCCCGACCGGGTCATCCGGTATCGGGAGAGGTTCGGGGCTGGGGTCGCCCGGCTTCGGCTCCTCCGACGTGTCGATGGGCGCCGGCGGCAGCTGGCGGGCCTGGCAGGCACCGCGCTGCTCCTGGCTGCGGCTGGGCCTCGCGGGCGGCCCGCGCCCGGCCGACGCGCCCGGCGCGGCCACCACAGCCGCGATGACCAGGGCACACAGCGACACGACGAACGCGGGAACGAACCTGGCGGTTGCGTGACGCACGGAGCCAAGCCTAGGGCCAAGGTCGACTCGGCTCGCGCCGACCCTCCGCCCGACGGACGACGGGGGCTCTACCAGCCTGTATGAGCTGGTAAAGCCCCCGTCGGGGTGAAATTCCGGTGACGTCAGGCCTTGGCCTTGTCGCTGGTCTTGTCGTCGATCTCGGCCTCGGCGGCGGCACGCTTGACCGCGTCCACGCCGTTGATCACGCCGGACTTGGTCGTGTAGCTCTCGCCGGTCGCGACGATCTCGCCGTTGCCCGGCCTTCAGGCGGAACCGGAACTCGCCCTTCGCGTCGTTGTAGATCTCGAACTTCGCCGCCATGCGTCATCTCCAGATGTCCAGGTTGCCGACATCACACCGCGGCCAGGTGGGGACCGGGGTCGCGGAGCGCGCAGTCTACGTCCGCCCGAGCGTGCGCGGAGGCTAAATTGTCAAGAGAAGACATCGGCGAGGAGTTGGCCCCATGACCGCACCGAACACCGGCCAGCAGCCGGGCGTCCGCTCCCGCCAGCAGTCGCAGGCTGCTGGCGCTGCTGCGCGACGAGGGCCCGATGTCCCGGGTGGCGCTCGGCGAGCGGCTCGAGCTGCCGCGGGCGAAGCTGACCGGCGAGCTGACCCGGCTCGTCGACACCGGTCTGGTGGAGATCGGCGGCCCGGCCGCCAGCCGCGGCGGCCGGCGCTCCACGCTCGTGCACCTGGCCGACGACCTGCGGTTCGTCGCCGCCGACGTCGGCGCCACCTCGGTCAACGTCGCGATCACCGACGGCCGCTGCGAGGTGCTGGCCAGCCAGAGCGAGGACTGCGAGGTCCGGCAGGGGCCGACCCCGGTGCTCGGGCTGGTCGTGGACCTGGTCAGCCGGGTGCGGGACAAGGCGCCCGGCCGGCTCATCGGCGCCGGCATCGGCCTGCCCGGCCCGGTCAGCTTCCGCGACGGCATGCCGGTCGCGCCGCCGATCATGCCCGGCTGGGACCGCTACCCCGTGCGCGACGAGCTCGCCGGCAAGTGGGGCTGCCCGGTCACCGTGGACAACGACGTGAACGTGATGGCGCTCGGCGAGCGGCACGCCGGCGTCGCGCGGTCGCTGGACGACCTCATCTTCGTGAAGGTCGGCACCGGCATCGGCTGCGGCATCGTGCTCGGCGGCCGGGTCTACCGCGGGGTCGCCGGCACCGCGGGCGACATCGGGCACATCCGGCTCGACGACTACGGCCCGGCCTGCGCGTGCGGCGAGGTCGGCTGCCTGGAGGCGTACTTCGGCGGCGCGGCGCTGGCCCGCGACGCGCTGACGCTGGCCCGCAGCGGCCGGTCCGCGATGCTCGCCGAGGCGCTCACCCAGCGCGGCAAGCTGACCGCGCAGGACGTCGGCGAGGCGGCGGTGGCCGGCGACTTCGCCGCGGCGAACCTGGTCCGCGAGGGCGGGCGGCGGCTCGGGCACGTGGTCGCGTCGCTGGTGAGCTTCCTGAACCCGGGCATGGTCGTGATCGGCGGCGGCGTGTCCCGGCTCGGCCACCCCTTACTGGCCGAGGTGCGCAGCTCGGTCTACCGGCGCTCCCTGCCGCTGGCGACCGGGAACCTGCCGATCGTGCTGTCGGAGCTGGGCGAGCTGGCCGGCGTCACCGGCGCGGCGTGGTCGGCGACCGACACCGCAGCCTTCGCCGTCAACTGACCCCGCCGGCTCGTGGGTGTTCTGTCCACTTCTGTTACCTGATCGAAGCCGAGTCCGCGATGTATGCGCGTGACGTCACTTCGCGCAGTTCCAGCACTACTTTCGACGAATTCAATCAAAAGATCGATCCAGTTGTTGCGCCAAACGGGCTATTGCACGCACTGTGGGCGCTACGGGACGCTTCGTTGTGAGTTAGAGCACCGACTTTCGATCGGGCCCTCAACGAAGTGGAGAATCGCCGGTGGGCCAGAGCCGCCCCGTGGACCAGGCCGGTCTGCGCCGAGGGAACCTCGCGCTTCTGGTGCGGACCCTGCGCGAGCACGGGGCGCTGTCCCGGGCGCAGCTCGCGGTCCGCTCGGGGCTCTCCAAGGCCACCGTCTCCAGCCTGGTCACCGACCTCGAGCTGCGCGGGCTCGTGCACTCCGCCGGGCGTCTCCGCGGGCGGGCAGGGCCGGCCCGGCCAGCTCGTCGACCTGCGGCCGACCAGCGTGTGCGGCATCGGCCTGGACGTGCACGTCGGGCCACGTCGGCGCGGCCGTCACCGACCTGTCCGGCGAGCTCGTCTTCCGCCGCCGGGTCGCCTGCGACGTGCCGGGCATCGGGCCCGAGCGCGCGATCGACCAGCTCGCCGAGCTCGCCGAACACCGCGCTCGCCGAGGTCAAGGACGCTCGTCGGGCCGCCGGTCGGGCGTGACGGTCTCCGTGCCGGGCCTCGTCGACCGCGGCGCCGGCACCGTCACGTTCGCGCCCCGGCTGCGCTGGCGCGACGTCGCGGTCGCCGACGGGCTCGCCGCGCGGCACCGGGCTGCCGCTGGACCACATCGCCGTCGACAACGACGCGAACCTCGGCGCGGAGGCGGAGCTGGCCGCGATGCACGCGGGACGGTCGCCGACCTCGTCTACCTGACCGGCGACTTCGGCATCGGCGGCGGCGTGATCGCCGGCGGCCGGCTGATCCGCGGCTCGATCGGCTTCGCCGGCGAGATCGGGCACATGGCCATGGACCCGCTCGGCCCGTACTGCTCCTGCGGGCGGCGCGGCTGCTGGGAGACCCAGGTCGGCCTCGGCGCGCTGCTGCACGCCTGCGCCGACCCCGACGACCCGGTCCGCGACCCGACGCTCGACCTCGACCAGCGGATGCGCATCGTCCGCGCGCGCGCCGAGCAGCGCGACCGCCGCACGCTCGACGCCCTGCACCAGATCGGCACCGCGCTCGGGCTCGGCGTCTCGATCCTGGTCAACCTGCTCAACCCGGCCGTCGTGGTGCTCGGCGGCTACTTCGCGGCGCTGCCCGAGTGGCTCGTCGAGCCGATCCGCAACCAGGTCGTGGCGAACGTGCTCGCGCCCGGCGCGGGCGGCGCCCGGGTGGTCGGCTCGCGGCTCGGCTTCACCGCGGCCACCACCGGCGGCGCGCTCGCGGCGCTGCGCCGCGTCCTCGACGACCCGACCGTCGTGCCCACCGGCAAGCAGACGACGAGGAGGCACCCGCATGACCGATGTCGGAACCGGACCCGACGAACGGCCGAGGTGCTCTTGACGATGACCGGCATCGTCAAGACCTTCCCCGGCGTGCGCGCGCTGGACGGCGTGGACCTGGAGGTCCGCGCCGGCGAGGTGCACTGCCTGCTCGGCCAGAACGGCGCGGGCAAGTCGACGCTGATCAAGGTGCTCTCCGGCGCGCACCAGCCGGACGAGCGGCGAGATCGTGTGGCGCGACCGGCCGGCCACGCTCGGCTCGCCGGTCGCCGCGCTGAACCTCGGCATCGCCACCATGTACCAGGAGCTCGACCTGGTCGACGGGCATCTCGGTGGCGGAGAACATCTTCCTCGGCCACGAGCCGCCAGCGCTCGGCTTCCCGCAGCGGCGGCGGATGCGCAACGAGGCCCGCGCGCTGATGCGCCGGCTCGGCCACCCGGAGATCCCGCCGGGCCGCGAGGTCGGCCTGCTGTCGGCCGCCGGCCAGCAGCTGGTGTCGATGGCCCGCGCGCTCGTGCACGACGCCCGGCTGATCGTCATGGACGAGCCGACCGCCGCGCTCGCCGCCGACGAGGTCGACAACCTGTTCCGGATCGTCGAGCGAGCTGACCGCCGAGGGCGTCGCGGTCGTCTACATCTCCCACCGGCTGGACGAGATCCGCCGCATCGGGCACCGGGTCACCGTGCTCAAGGACGGCCGCACGGTCGCGTCCGGCCTCGACGCGCGCGACACCCCGACCAACGAGCTGGTCAACCTCATGTCCGGGCCGCATGGTCGAGACGGTCTTCCCGCAGCGCGACGTGTCCACCGTGGACGAGACGACCGAGGTGCTGCGGGTCGAGGGGCTGACCCGGGCGCAGCGAGTTCGCCGACGTCAGCTTCACCGTGCAACGCCGGGGAGATCGTCGGCATCGCGGGCCTGGTCGGCGCCGGCCGCAGCGAGGTGCTGGAGACCGTGTTCGGCGCGCGCAAGGCCGACGCGGGCTCGGTCTGGGTCGAACGGCAAGCGTTTGCGGCCGGGCAGCGTGCCGGCCGCGGTCGGCCGCCGGGGTCGGGCTCGCGCCGGAGGAGCGCAAGAGCCAGGGCCTGCTGCTGGACCAGTCGGTGGCCAACAACGTGACGCTGGCGAGCCTGCCCGAGTACAGCCGGGCCGGGTTCACCGACCGCGGCAGGGAGCTGCGCGACTCGCGCGCCACGCTCGAGCGGCTCGACCTGCGCCCGGCCGACCCGCGCCGGATCGTGCGCACGCTGTCGGGCGGCAACCAGCAGAAGGCCGTCGTGGCGCGCTGGCTGGTGCGCGACTGCAAGGTGCTGCTGCTGGACGAGCCGACCCGCGGCGTCGACGTCGGCGCGCGGGCCGAGCTGTACCGGCTGATCCACGAGCTGGCGGCGGCCGGGGTCGCCGTGGTGCTGGTCTCCAGCGAGGTTCCGGAGGTGCTCGGTCTGTCCGACCGGGTGCTCGTGATGCGTGAGGGCCGCCTGCTCACCGAGGCGCCGGCGAGCGAACTCACCGAGGCGGCCGTGCTCGACATGGTCATGGAAGGCAGCGAGGTGATGGCGTGAGTGACGTGGACGAGAGGTCCACAGTGGACCCGAGCCGCAGCCCGATCCCGAGGCGAAGGCGGCGCTGGAGGCCGACCCGGTGCAGACCGGCCCGACCGAGCGGCATGCGCACGCCGAGCGGGCTGCGGCTGGACATCCGGCTGGCGATCCTGATCGGCGTGCTCGTCGCGCTGTGCGTGGTCGGGTACATCACCGCAGCCGGACACGTTCCTGTCCGAGAGCAACATCTCCACGATGCTGCGGCTCGCGGCGGCGATCGGCGTGGTCAGCGTCGGCATGACGTTCGTGATCATCTCCGGCGGCATCGACCTGTCCGTCGGCTCGATGGTCGCGCTCGCCAGCGTGTGGATGACGACGCTCGCGACGCAGTCCTACGGCCCGTGGGTGATGGTGCTCTGCGCGCTCGCGGTCGGGCTCGGCGCCGGGCTGATCAACGGGGTGCTGATCGCGTACGGCCGGGTGGTGCCGTTCATCGCGACGCTCGCCATGTACGCGTCGGCCCGCGGGCTGGCCGAGCGGCTGTCCGAGCGGCGCACGCAGGTCGTCACCGTGCAGGGCTACCTCGACTTCTTCCGCGGCGACCTGCTCGGCATCCCGGTGCTGATCTGGATGCTCGCCGTGGTGTACGCGATCGGCTGGGTGGTGCTCAACCGCACCACGTTCGGCCGCCGCACGTTCGCGGTCGGCGGCAACGCCGAGGCCGCGCGCCTGGCCGGCATCAACGTCAAGCGGCACACCGCGCTACGTGTACGCGCTCGCCGGCCTGTGCTGCGGGATCGCCGCGCTGATGGTCGTCGCCCGCACCACGTCGGGCGCCTCGACCAACGGGCAGTTCTACGAGCTGGACGCGATCGCGGCGGTCGTCATCGGCGGCACGCTGCTGACCGGCGGCCGCGGCACGCTGATCGGCACGCTCATCGGCGTGCTGATCTTCACCGTGGTGAACAGCATCTTCACCCAGAACAACCTCGAGACCGACATCCAGAACATCGCCAAGGGCGTGATCATCGTCGCCGCGGTGCTGCTGCAGTACAGCACGACCCGAACCCGCAAGACCTAGCGCGGGACCCCGACCCCGCGACCGTCCATTTCAGACAGTACAAGGGAGTACCCATGTCCCAAGACCCGTCCCTGGCCCGCCGCCGGTTCCTCCTCGGCGCCTCCGCGCTCGGCGCGGGCGCGCTCGTCGTCGGCTGCACCTCCAACGAGCCGGCCAACGCCAACAGCAACCAGGTGGCCGGCGGCGGCGGCGACAACGCCCAGCCCGGCAAGGAGGTCACGATCGGCTTCTCCGCGCCGGCCGCCGACCACGGCTGGATCGCCGCGATCACCAAGAACGCGCAGGCGCAGGCCGACGCGTTCAAGGACGTCAAGCTGAACGCCACCGAGGGCACCAACGACGTCAACCAGCAGATCGCCCAGGTCGAGTCGCTGGTCAACGACGGCGTCGACGTGCTGGTCATCCTGCCGTTCGACGGCAAGGCGCTGACCGCGACCGCGCAGGAGGTCATGGACAAGGACATCCCGGTGATCAACCTGGACCGCGTCTTCGACACCCCGCTCGCGTACCGCACCTGGATCGGCGGCGACAACTACCGCATGGGCGTCAACGCCGGCGCCTACATCGCCGAGCAGATGAAGGCCAAGGGCGTGTCGAACCCGGTCATCGGCGAGGTCGCCGGCATCGACTCGCTGCCGCTGACCCAGGAACGCAGCAAGGGCTTCAAGGACGCGCTGGCCAAGGCCGGGTTCAAGGTCGGCCCGCGGGTGGCCGCCGAGTTCACCGCCGAGTCCGGCGAGAAGCAGACGGCGAACCTGCTGCAGGGCGCGTCCAAGCTGGACGCCCTGTGGAACCACGACGACGACCAGGGCATCGGCGTGATGGCCGCGATCGACTCGGCGGGCCGCAGCGAGTTCATCATGGTCGGCGGCGCCGGCTCGCGGGACATGATGGACCGCATCAAGGCCGACAACACGGTCATCAAGGCGACCGTCCTCTACAGCCCGTCGATGGCGTCCACCGCGATCTCGCTCGCCCGGCTGCTCGGCCAGAACAAGGGCGTCGCCGACTTCGCCGAGCACGAGATCCCCGCGTTCATCACCACCTACTCCGCCGTGGTGACCAAGGAGAACGTCGACTCGTACCTGGACATCGGCTTCGACTCCTGACCGGGGCGGAGCAGACCAGAGCGGAGTGCGAGTTGACAGTCCTAGTCGACACGGAGGATGAGCGATGACAGCCGACAGCGGGGGCAGCGGCGGGGGCCGGATCGGGATCGGCATGGTCGGCCACGCGTTCATGGGAGCCGTGCACTCCCATGCCTGGCGGACCGCGCACCGGTTCTTCGACCTGCCGATGGTTCCGCACCTCGCCGTCCTCGGCGGGCGTGACCTCGCCCGGACGAAGGCCGCGGCCGCGAAGTACGGCTGGGCGAGCGTGCAGACCGACTGGCGCGAGCTCGTGGCGTCCGACGACGTGGCACTGGTCGACGTCTGCACGCCGGGCGACACGCACGCGGAGATCGCCATCGCGGCGCTCGCCGCGGGCAAGCACGTGCTGTGCGAGAAGCCGCTCGCCAACACCGTCGCGGAGGCCGAGGAGATGGCGGCGGCCGCGGCGGCGGCCGCCGCCGACGGGATCCGGTCGATGGTGGCGTTCAACTACCGCCGGGTGCCGGCCATCGCGTACGCGCGCAAGCTCGTCGAACAGGGCCGGATCGGCACCGTGCGGCACGTGCGCGCGGTGTACCTGCAGGACTGGCTGTCCGACGAGCAGGCGCCGATGGCGTGGCGGCTGCGCAAGGACAAGGCCGGCTCCGGGCGCGCTCGGCGACCTCGGCGCGCACATCGTCGACGCCACCCAGTACCTCGTGGGCGACCTGCTCACCGGGGTGACCGCGCTGACGAACACGTTCGTCCACAAGCGACCGACCGAGACCGGCGACCTCGACGACGTCACGGTGGACGACGCGGCGCTGTTCCTCGGCCGGTTCGCGAGCGGGGCGGTGGCGAGCTACGAGGCCACCCGGTTCGCGCTCGGCCGCAAGAACGCCATGCGGCTGGAGGTCAACGGCTCGCTCGGGTCCATCGCGTTCGACTTCGAGTCGATGAACGAGCTGTCGTTCTTCGACGGGTCCGAGGGGGACGCGGCCGGGTTCCGCCGGATCCTGGTCACCGAGCCGACCCATCCCGTACGTCGGCGCGTGGTGGCCGCCCGGGCACCTGCTCGGCTACGAGCACACGTTCACCCACGAGGTCGTCGACCTCGTCCGGGCGATCGCCGACGGCACCGACCCGGCCCCGTCGTTCGCGGACGGGCTGCAGGTGCAGCGGGTGCTCGCCGCGGTCGAGGACAGCGCCGAGCGGGGTTCGGTGTGGACGGACATCCAGACGGGAGGAGCGGCATGACCGACTACACACCGCGGCCGGAGCACAGGTTCAGCTTCGGGCTGTGGACGGTCGGCTGGCAGGCGGTCGACCCGTTCGGCATCGCCACCCGCGAGCCGATGGACCCCGCGTACGCGGTGGAGAAGCTCGCCGAGCTGGGCGCGTGGGGCGTCGAGCTTCCACGACGACGACGTGATCCCGTTCGGGGCCGCCGACACCGACCGGGCCGAGCCGGATCGCGAGCTTCCGCAAGGCGCTGGACAAGACCGGGCTCGTGGTGCCGATGGCGACCACGAACCTGTTCACCCACCCGGTGTTCCGGGAGGGCGCGCTGACCGCGAACGACCGCGACGTGCGGCGGTTCGCGCTGCGCAAGATCCTGCGCAACCTCGACCTCGCGGCCGAGCTCGGCGCGCGCACCTACGTGATGTGGGGCGGCCGGGAGGGCGCGGAGTCGCCGTTCAACAAGGACGTCCGGGCCGCGCTCGACCGCTACGCCGAGTCGGTCAACATCCTGTGCGCGTACGTGCGCGAGCAGGGCTACGACATCCGGTTCGCGCTGGAGCCCAAGCCCAACGAGCCGCGCGGCGACATCCTGCTGCCGACGATCGGCCACGCGATCGCGTTCATCAGCGAGCTGGAGGAGCCGGACCGGGTCGGCCTCAATCCCGGAGGTCGGGCACGAGCAGATGGCCGGAATGTCTGTCGTGCACGGTTATGCCCAGGCGTTGTGGCACGGAAAGCTGTTCCACCTCGACCTGAACGGGCAGAACGGGCCGCGATACGACCAGGATCTGCGATTCGGCAACGGCGACGTGAAAAGCGCGTTCGCCCTCGTCGATCTGCTCGAACGGGGCGGCTACGACGGCCCGCGGCACTTCGACTTCAAGCCCGCGCGCACCGAGGACGAGTCGGGCGTGTGGGCGTCGGCCGCGGCGTGCATGCGTAACTACCTGATCCTGGCGGCCAAGGCCCGGGCGTTCCGCGCCGACCCGGACGTGGCCGCCGCGCTGGCGGACAGCCGCGTCGAGCAGCTGTCCGTGCCCACCCTCGCGCCCGGCGAGAACCTCGCCGACCTGCGGGCCGAGGAGCTGGACGTCGCCGAGGCGGCGACCCGCGGGGCGCACGCGGAGAAGCTGGACCAGCTGGCGCTCGAATACCTGTACGGCACCCGCTGACGAAAAAGCGGCGCCGCCGGACCCGTCACGCCCGGCGGCGCCGCGATACACGGAAAGGAGAAATGTCCTTCTCGCGGTCCCTGATTTCCCTGAGACGAGGAGAAAAGTACCAGTGCGAGGGCACCGTTCGAACACTTACCGGATAAAACCACCCGGGGTGAGTCGGGGGCTACGCGGCGCGTCGCGGTTCGCGATCGGCGCGCTGGCGCTGCTGACCGGCATGGGGGTCGCCGCCGCCGAACCGGCCGCGCAGCACGAAGACCCGACCGTCCTGGTCTTCTCCAAGACCGCCGGCTTCCGGCACGACTCCATCCCGGCCGGCATCGCCGCCATCCAGTCGCTCGGCACGGAGAACGGCTTCGCCGTCGAGGCGACCGAGGACGCGGGCGCGTTCACCGCCGAGAACCTCTCCCACTACGCCGCCGTCGTGTGGCTCTCGACCACCGGCGACGTGCTCAACGCCGAGCAGCAGACCGCGTTCGAGAACTACGTCGACGCCGGCGGCGGCTACGCGGGCGTGCACGCCGCGGCCGACACCGAGTACGACTGGCCCTGGTACGGCACGCTCGTCGGCGCCTGGTTCAAGTCCCACCCGGCGATCCAGCAGGTCGAGGTGGACGTCGCCGAGCACGACCACCCGTCCACTGTGGACCTGCCGGACACCTGGACGCGGACCGACGAGCTGTACAACTACCGCACCAACCCGCGCGCCGGACGTGCACGTGCTCGCGACGCTCGACGAGTCGACCTACGACCCGGGTGGCGACGCGATGGGCGACCACCCGATCGCCTGGTGCCACCCGCAGAACACCGGCCGCGCCTGGTACACCGGGCTCGGCCACACGATCGAGTCCTACGCCGAGCCCGAGTTCCGGTCGCACCTGGCTCGGCGGCATCAAGTACGCCGCCGGCCTCGCGGAGGCCGACTGCACGCCGGGCACGAGCGAGCCGGCCGACCCGCCGGCCGACGCCGACTTCGACCAGATCACGCTCGCGAAGGGCGAGGAGGTCACCGGCGAGCCGATGGCGATGGCGGTGCTGCCCGACCGCCGGGTGCTGCACACCTCGCGCGACGGCCGCGTGTGGCTGACCACCCCGGAGGCGAGCACGTCGCTCGCCGCGCACGATCCCGGTGTACAACCACGACGAGGACGGGCTGCAGGGCATCGCGGTCGACCCGCACTTCGCCGAGAACCACTGGGTGTACACGTACTACGCGCCGCCGCTGGACACCCCGGCCGGCGACGCGCCGGCGAGCGGCACGGCGGCGGACTTCGAGCCGTTCCACGGCCACAACCAGCTGTCCCGCTTCAAGCTCACCGATGCCGGGCACGCTGGACCTGGCCAGCGAGCAGCAGATCATGCAGGTCGCGACCGACCGCGGCCGCTGCTGCCACGTCGGCGGCGAGATCGACTTCGACGGCGCCGGCAACCTGCTCATGTCCACCGGCGACGACACCGACCCGTTCGAGTCCGACGGCTACACGCCGATCGACGAGCGGGCCGACCGCAACCCGGCGTTCGACGCGCAGCGCACCTCCGGCAACACCAACGACCTGCGCGGCAAGGTCCTGCGGATCACCGTGGCCGACGACGGCAGCTACACCGTCCCCGCCGGCAACCTGTTCGCGCCGGGCACGGAGAAGACCCGTCCGGAGATCTACGCGATGGGCTTCCGCAACCCGTTCCGGATGGCCGTCGACAAGCAGACCGGCTGGATCTACCTCGGCAACTACGGTCCGGACGCCGGTGGCGCGGACCCGGCCCGCGGTCCGGGCGGCATCGTCGAGATGGACCTGCTGAAGGGCCCGGGCAACTACGGGTGGCCGTACTGCATCGGGGACAACCAGCCGTTCGTCGACTACGACTTCGCCTCCGGCGCGTCGGGTCAGGCGTTCGACTGCGCGGCGCCGAAGAACGAGAGCCCGCACAACACCGGCCTGGTCGACCTGCCGCCGGCGATCGCCGCGTGGATCCCGTACGACGGCGGCTCGGTGCCCGAGTTCGGCACCGGCGGCGAGTCGCCGATGGGCGGCCCGGCCTACCACTTCGACCCGAACCTGGACTCGCCGACGAAGTTCCCCGAGTTCTACGACGGCAAGGACTTCGCCTACGAGTGGGACCGCGGCTGGATCCACACGATCGAGGTCGGCGCGAACGGCGAGCGCGGCGCGATCGAGCCGTTCTTCGACTCGATGACGCTGACCAGGCCGATGAACATCGAGTTCGGTCCGGAGGGCTCGCTGTACGTGCTGGACTACGGCAGCGGGTACTTCGGCGGCGCCGAGGACTCGGCGCTCTACCGGATCGACTACACCAAGGGCCACCGCACGCCCGAGGTGACGGTGGCGGCGGACAAGACGTCCGGTCCGGCGCCGCTGACCGTCCACTTCGACCCGGCCGGCACGCAGGATCCGGACGGCGACGAGCTGACCTACGCCTGGGACTTCGACGGGGACGGCACGACCGACTCCACCGAGGCCGGGCCGGTCGACCACACCTACGCGACGCCGGGCCAGTTCTCGGCGAAGCTGTCGGTGACCGACACGACCGGGCTGACCGGCGCGGCCAGCGTGGTGATCACCGCGGGCAACACCGACGCCGTCGGTCAAGCTCGACGCTCCGGTCAACGGCGGGTTCTTCGGCTTCGGTGACACGGTGCCGTTCCAGGTCACCGTGACCGATCCCGGAGGACGGCACGATCGACTGCTCGAAGGTGGTCGTCGAGTACATCCTCGGGCACGACAACCACGGCCACCCGCTGTCGCGGGCGACCGGGTGCGACGGGCGCGATCGCGACGCCCGCCGACGAGGGCCACGGCGCGGACTCGAACGTGTTCGGCGTGATCCACGCCAGCTACACCGACTCCGGCGCGCCCGACGCCCCGCCGCTGACCGGGCAGGACGAGGTCGGTGCTGCAGCCGAAGCTGAAGCAGGCCGAGTTCTTCACCGAGATGAACGGCGTCCAGGTCGTCAACCACGACGGCGCCTCGGGCGGCAAGCGGGTCGGCTACATCGACCCCGGCGACTGGCTGAAGTTCGACCCGGTCAACCTGACCGGCGTGGACGCGATCGGCTACCGGGTGTCCTCGGGCGGTCCGGGCGGCACGATCGAGGTGCACAAGAACGCGCCGGACGGCCCGCTGGTGCAGACGGTCCAGGTGGCCAACACCGGCAGCCCGGACAACTACGTCGACATCGCGCCGGCGCCGATCACCGACCCGGGTGGCACCGGGCCGCTCTACCTGGTGTTCCAGGGCAGCGGCGGCGGCCTGTTCGACGTGGACGCCATCAACGTCGAGGGCCCGGGTGTGGCCGAGGGCGGCACCGGTCCGCAGGAGTGCACGCCGACCGCGCCGGAGGACGGCTACCGCAGCCTGTTCGACGGCACGCGGCGAGCCTGGCGCACTGGAAGCACTCCGGGCCGGGCTGCCTTCGACCACTGCGGGACGACTGCACGATCATGTCCACCGGCGGGCTCGGGCTGCTGTCCTTCGACGAGGAGTTCAACGCCTACAGCCTGAAGGTGGACTGGAAGGTCGCGGGCGACGACAACTCCGGTGTCTTCGTCGGCTACCCCGAGGTCGGCGACGACCCGTGGGTGGCGGTGAACGAGGGCTACGAGATCCAGATCGACGCCACGGACGCGGACGACCGGACCACCGGTTCGGTCTACTCGTTCCAGTCGGCGGACCTCCCGGCCCGGGACGCGGCGCTGAACCCGCCGGGTGAGTGGAACAGCTACGAGATCGTGGTGCAGGGCCAGACCATCAAGGTCTACCTCAACGGGGCGCTGGTCAACGACTTCGTGAGCACCGATCCCGCGCGCGACCTCACCCAGGGTTTCGTCGGCATCCAGAACCACGGCGACGGTGACGACGTCTTCTTCCGCAACATCCAGATCAAGGAGATCGCGGACGAGACGGCGCCGGTCACCACCGCCACGTTCGCCGACCCGGGCCCGGCGGGCTGGCACCCGGGCACCGTCCCGGTCGAGCTGTCGGCGACCGACGCGGGCCAGGGCGTCGACGGCATCGAGTACCGGCTCGACGACGGCGACTGGACGCCGTACCAGGACACGGTTTCCGTGACCGGCGACGGCTCGCACACCCTGCTGTACCGGGCGAGCGACAAGGCGGGCAACGTCGAGGCGGAGAAGGCCGCGACCATCAAGATCGACGGCACGTCGGCCGACGCTGCTGGTGGCCGGGGTGGCCGACGGGCGGGTCTACGGCGACGCCACGGACGTGGTGCTGTCGTGGCACGCCGAGGACGCCACGTCCGGACTGTCCACTGTGACCGGTGCGCTGGACGGCGCGGCGGTCACGTCCGGCCGCGCGGTCGGCGCTGTACCAGCTGCCGCTCGGCAACCACGGGTTCGCGGTGTCCGCCACCGACAAGGCGGGCAACACCACGAGCCAGTCGATGTCCTTCATGACGACGACGTCGTCGCGGGACGTCGGCCAGCTGCTGGACCGGTTCCGGGCGACGAACCGGCTGTCGCTGTCGGCGTACAAGCAGCTGTCGTCGCTGCTCACCAAGGCCCGCAAGGCCGAGGCGAACGGCAACGACCGCAAGGCGGCGCGCTACCTGGGCACGTTCGTCACGCTCGCGATGGACGACACGCTCGTCGGCGACGCGGACGTCCGGTCGGTGCTCGAACGCGACGGCAACGTGGTCATCGCGTGCCCTGCGAGGTAACGGATGACCGTCGCATGGGACAGCCGGCGGGCCGGCGGCGCACCGCACCGCGCCGCCGACCCGCCGGTGTCACCCGACTATGCTGGGAAAGGGGTCCGCACAATGTTTCGAACGAACCGACCGGGTTGTGGTTGGTCGGTGCGCGGGGGTCGGTGGCCACTACCGCGGTGACCGGGCCTGCTGGCGCTGCGCGCGGGGCTGATCGAGCCGACCGGCTGCGTCACCGAACGTGCCGCCGTTCACCGGCCTCGGCCTGGTGTCCGTGGGAGAACCTGGTCGTGGGCGGCCACGACATCGCGTGCACCCCGCTGGAGAAACGCGCGGAGCAGCTGGCCGACGCCGGCCTGATCCCGCACCGCGTGCTGACCGCGACGGCGGCCGGCCTGCGCGACGTGGAGTCGTCCATCCGGGACGGTTACCACCCGGCGACGCACGCCGGCTCCCAGGCCGCGGCCGCCGCCCGGCTGGCGGCCGACATCGAGGACTTCCGCACCCGGCACGGACTTGGCGCGCGTGGTCGTGGTGAACGTGTCGTCGACCGAGCCCCCGGTCCCGCACGTGCCGGCGCACGACTCGCTGGCGGTGCTGGCGAGGCGGCCTCGCCGGACCCGACGCGCGCGGTGCTGCCGCCGAGCTCGCTGGCGGCCTACGCGGCCCTGCTGGCGGGTTGCCCGTTCGTCGACTTCACGCCGTCACCGGGCATCCGGCTGCCGGCCCTGCACGCGCTGGCCCTGGCGACGCGGCCTCCCGTACGCGGGCTCGGACGGCAAGACGGGCGAGACCCTGCTGCGCACGGTGCTGGCGCCGATGTTCACCGCGCGGGCGCTGCGCGTCCGTTCGTGGGCGGGCACGAACCTGCTGGGCGGCGGCGACGGCGCGAACCTGGCGGACCCGACGCAGGCGCGGGGCAAGCTGGAGTCGAAGGCCCGCGGCCTGGCCGCGCTGCTCGGCGACGCGTGACCGCGCCCCTGCACATCGACAACGTGCCGGACCTGGGCGAGCAGAAGACCGCGTGGGACCACGTGTCGTTCGAGGGCTTCCTGGGCGCGCGGATGAGCCTGCAGCTGACCTGGACGGGCCTGGACTCGGCACTGGCGGCGCCGCTGGTGCTGGACCTGGCCCGGCTGACGGCGGCGGCGCACGCGGCCGGCGAGGCCGGCCCGCTGAGCGCGCCTGGCGTTCTTCTTCAAGGACCCGGTCGGCAGCGACGAGCACCGCTTCGCCGAACAGACGACGATGCTGACCGAGTGGGCCACGTCGCTGGTCCATCCACAACCCGCGAACTTGTCCACAGCAGACGCAGCAACCCCGGATCTGTCGGCTCGAGCCCGATAGAATGGACGTGAGGGGTGCCCCCGGAGAGGGTGGGGGCTGCTCGAGAGCTGAGTTCGGCACGCGCGCGCGAGGATACGCGTGGGGCGGGTGGTTCCAGGAGTGGCGATCCACAGGCGCGCGACTTGTCCACAGAGGACGCCGACACCCCCGATCCGTCAGGGCGCACCGGTAGACTGGCATCGAGGGTGGCCCCCGGAGCGGGTGGGGCTTTACCCGGGCCGGTTTCTGCACGCGCGCGCGAGGATACGCCTTCGAGGCGGGGCGGGCGGCTCGGCGTGAAGGCCTACATCCAGCTCGTCCGGGCGCCGGCCGCGCTCACCGTGCTCGGCGACACCGTCGCCGGGGCGGCGGCCGCCGGGCAACCGGCTGCGCGGGCGGCGACTGCTGCTGCCGCTGTCCTCCGCCGCCTTCTACTGGTCCGGCATGGCGCTCAACGACTGGGCCGACCGCGAGCTCGACGCCACCGAGCGGCCCGAGCGGCCCATCCCGTCCGGCCGGGTCAGTCCCGACCGGGCGCTCGCCGTCGCCGGTCGGGCTCACCGCGGCCGGGCTCGGGCTCGCCGCGGCCGGCGGCGGGCGGGACGCGGTGACGATCGCGTGCCGCTCGCCGCCGCGGTGTGGGCCTACGACACCGTGCTCAAGTCCACTCCCGCCGGGCCCGCCGGCATGGCCGCCTGCCGCGCGCTCGACGTCCTCATGGGCGCGGGCGGCCGCGCGCGGCGGCGCTGCCCGCCGCCGCCGCGGTCGGCGGGCACACGCTCGGCGTCACCGCGCTGTCCCGCGGCGAGGTGCACGGCGCGACGCCCGGCACCGCCCGCGCGGCGCTCGCCGGCACCGCGCTCACCGCCGCCGCCGCCGTCGGCGGGCGTGCCCGCTCGGCCCGGCACCGGCTCGGCGCGCTCGCCGCCGCCGCGCTCTACTCCGCGACCGTCGGCCGCGCGCAGCTCGCCGCACAGCAGGATCCGTCCGCCGCGACGGTCCGGCGGGCCACCATGGCCGGCATCCACGGCATGGTCCCGCTCCAGGCCGCGATCGCCGCCCGGCGCGGCTCGCTGCTCGGCGCGCTCGCGGTGGCCGCCGCGCTGCCGCTCGCCCGTGCGCTGTCGCAGGAAGGTGAGCCCGACATGACCGGCTTCCACCTCGGCTACGGCACCAACGGGTTCGCCAACCACCGCCTCGACGACGCGCTGCGGGTGATCGCCGACCTCGGCTACACCTCCGTCGCGCTCACCCTCGACCACCACCACCTCGACCCGTACGCCGACGACGTGGTCAAGCAGACCGAGCACGTCGCCGGGCTGCTGGACCGGCTCGGGCTGCGGTGCGTCGTCGAGACCGGCGCGCGGTACCTGCTCGACCCGTACCGCAAGCACCACCCGACGCTGGTCTGCGACGAGCCGCGGGCGGCGCATCGACTTCCTCGACCGGGCGGTGCGCATCGCCGCCGACCTGAACGCGGACTGCGTCTCGTTCTGGTCCGGCATCCGTCCGTCCACAGTGGATCCCGAGACCGCGTGGCGGCGGATGCGCGACCGGGGTGGCGACCGTGCTCGAGGAGGCCGCCGCGCTGGACGTCCCGCTGGGACTCGAGCCCGAGCCGGGCATGTTCGTCGAGCACCTGTCCGAGGCGCTGCGGCTCCGCGAGGAGCTGGGCGCGCCGGAGCTGCTCGGCATCACGCTGGACGTCGGCCACTGCGTCGCGGTGGAGCCGGACGACGCGGCGACCTGCCTTCGCCGCGCCGCCGACCTGCTGGTGAACGTGCAGCTGGACGACATGCGCACCGGGGTGCACGAGCACCTTGAGTTCGGCGAGGGCGAGCTCGAACCTGCCCGCCACCCTGGCCGCGCTGACCGAGGTGGGCTACACCGGCGTCGCGGCGGTCGAGCTGCCGCGGCACAGCCACGCGGCGCCGGACGTGGCCGCCCGGGCGATCGCCGCGCTGCGGGCGGCGCCGTCCCGCCGACCCGACCGTCCGACGTGGAGTGGGTGACGCAAGTGGACCATCCCTGGCTCGTCGAGGCGGAGGCCCGGGTGCGCGCCGACCCGGCGGCCATCCGCACGCTGTTCCCCGCGGTCGGCCGCAAGGTCGGCCGGGCCGCCGCTGCGCCCGGAGTCCGACCCGCAGGGCCTGGTGCACGGCACCGTCGACGACCTCGCCCGCACCCGGCTGCTGGCCGTGCTCGCCGAGGTGCTCGACGGCGCCGACGCTCGCCGGCGAGGTCGCCGAGCTGTACCGCTACGGCGACGACGCCGAGCGCCGCGGCGTGCTGCGCGGGCTCGTCCGCGCTGCCGCCGCTCGGCCGTCCCGGCCGGGCTCGACCTCGTCAAGGACGCCTTGCGCGCCAACGACATCCGGCTCGTGGCCGCCGCGATGGGCGAGTTCGGCGCCCGCCACCTCGACGACCACAGCTGGCGGCACGGCGTGCTCAAGTGCCTGTTCGTCGGCGTGCCGCTGGCCGCCGTCGCCGACCTGGACCGGCGCACCGACGCCGAGCTGCTGCGCATGGTCGGCGACTACGCCGACGAGCGCCGCGCCGCGGGCCGCGAGGTCCCGGCCGACGCCGTCGACACTGCTGGAGGCCACCGCCATGAGGATCTTCGATCCGCACATCCACATGACCTCGCGGACCACCGACGACTACGAGGCGATGTTCGCCGCCGGGCGTGCGCGCGCTCGTCGAGCCGTCGTTCTGGCTCGGCCAGCCGCGCACCAGCGTCGCGTCGTTCACCGACTACTTCGACAGCCTCATCGGCTGGGAACGGTTCCGCGCCGCGCAGTTCGGCATCCGCCACCACTGCACGATCGCGCTGAACCCCAAGGAGGCCAACGACCCGCGCTGCGCCGAGGTGCTCGGCGTGCTGCCGCGCTACCTCGCCAAGGACGGCGTGGTCGCGGTCGGCGAGGTCGGCTACGACTCGATGACCCCGGAGGAGGACGCCGCGTTCGCCGCGCAGCTGCAGCTCGCGGTCGAGCACGAGCTGCCCGCGCTGGTGCACACGCCGCACCGGGACAAGCTGGCCGGCACCAAGCGCACGCTCGACGTGGTGCGCGAGTCCGGCATCGACGCCGGGCCGGGTGATCGTCGACCACCTCAACGAGCCGACCGTCGGCCTGGTCGCCGAGTCCGGCTGCTGGATGGGCTTCTCCATCTACCCGGACACCAAGATGGACGAGAAGCGGATGGTGGCGATCCTGCGGGAGTACGGCACCGACCGGATGGTGGTCAACTCGGCCGCCGACTGGGGCCGCTCGGACCCGCTCAAGACCTACAAGACCGGGCTGGCCATGCTCGACGCCGGGTTCACCGAGTCCGATGTGGACAAGGTGCTGTGGCGAACCCGGTGGAGTTCTACGGCCAGAGCGACCGGCTGGTGCTCGACGAGCTGCCCGGCTTCGCGGCGTCGCCGCGAGACGTTCGCCGGCAACTCGGTGCTGCGCGGCGGCGGCGCAGTGACGGCCCTTTCCTACTGCACCAATGTGCATCCCGCCGAGGACCTCGACGGGGTGCTGGCGCAGTTCGACCGCTACGCCGAGCCGGTGCGCCGGCTGGTCGGCACCGACGTGCTCGGCCTCGGCCTGTGGCTGCCCGCCTCGCTCGCGGCCGTGCTCGCCGACGACCGCGGCGCTGCGCGCGAAGCTGCGTGCCGAGCTCGACGCCCGCGGGCTGGAGGTGTACACGCTCAACGCCTTCCCGTACGGCGGCTTCCACGACGACGTCGTCAAGCACTCCGTCTACCGGCCACAGTGGACCGACCCGCGACGGCTCGAGTACACGGTGGACTGCGCGATCGTGCTCGCCGACCTGCTGCCCGACACGGCGAGCTACGGCAGCATCTCCACGCTGCCGCTGGCCTGGCGCACGCCGTGGGACGACGCGGACGACGCCGCGGCGGCCGGCGCGCTCGGCCGAGCTGACCGGGGTGCTCGACGGCATGGCGCAGCGCGCAGCGGCAGGCCCATCCGGCTCGCCGTCGAGCCGGAGCCGGGCTGCGTGCTCGACTCGGTCGCCGACGCGGTGGCCTGGCTCGCGCCGCGGGTCGACCCGCGCTACGTCGGGCTGTGCCTGGACACCTGCCACCTCGCGGTGTCCTTCGCCGACCCGGCGGAGACCGTCGCGGCCATCTACGACGCCGGCCTGTCGGTGGTGAAGGTGCAGGCCTCGGCCGCGCTGCAGGTCGACGAGCCGGGCGGCGAGCCCGCGCGGCTCGCGCTGGCCGACTTCACCGAGCCGCGCTACCTGCACCAGGTCCGCGAGCGCACCGGCGACGGCGAGGTGCTCGGCGCCGACGACATCCCGCAGGCGCTGACCGAGCTGCCCGCGCAGCGCGCCGTGGCGGGTGCACTTCCACGTGCCGCTGCACGCCCGGCCGGCCGCGCCGCTGTCGGCCACCACCGACGTGCTGCGCGCCGCGATCGCCGCGCTGGAGTCCACGGTGGACGGGCGAGCTGCCGCACATCGAGGTGGAGACCTACACCTGGAGCGTGCTGCCGGAGACCGCCGGCGGCGGCGGGGACACCGCGCTGATCCGGGGCATCGCCGCCGAGCTGCGCTGGGCCGGCAGCCCAGCTGTTCGAAGGAGGACGGTCAATGACGAACCAGCTGGTCGTGCTCGACGTCGTCGGGCTGACGCCGAAGCTGCTGGCGCACATGCCGAACCTCGCCGCGCTGGCCCGGCCGCGGCTGGCAGGCCGAGCTCGGCACCGTGCTGCCCGCGGTGACGTGCAGCGCGCAGTCGACGTTCCTCACCGGACAGATGCCCGCCGAGCACGGGATCGTCGGCAACGGCTGGTACTTCCGCGAGCTCGGCGAGGTCTTCCTGTGGCGCCAGCACAACCGGCTCGTGGCGGGGGACGAAGCTCTGGGAGACCGCCCGCGCGGCGCAACCCGGACTACACGGCGGCGAACGTGTGCTGGTGGTACGCGATGGGCGCGACCACCGACATCACCGTGACGCCGCGGCCGATCTACCACGCCGACGGCCGCAAGTCGCCGGACGCCTACGTGCGGCCGCCGGGCCTGCACGACGAGCTGACCGGCGCGCTCGGCGAGTTCCCGCTGTTCCAGTACTGGGGCCCGACCGCGTCGCTCAGGTCCAGCGAGTGGATCATCGGCGCGTCCCGCAAGGTGCTCGACCGAGCACCACCCGGACCTGCTGCTCGCCTACGTGCCGCACCTGGACTACGACCTGCAGCGGTTCGGCCCGGACGGCGCCGGAGGCGGTGCGCGCGGCCCGCGAGGTCGACGCCGCGCTCGCGCCCGCTGCTCGACGACGCGCTACGACGCGGGCGCGACCGTGGTGGCGCTGTCCGAGTACGGCATCACGCCGGTGCGCCGGCCGGTCGACATCAACCGGCTGCTGCGGCGCCGAGGGCCTGCTCGAGGTCTACACGCAGGCCGGCATGGAGTACCTGGACCCGTGGACGTCCCGCGCGTTCGCGGTGGCCGACCACCAGGTGGCGCACGTCTACGTCGACGACGCCGCCGACCTGCCCGCGGGTGCGCGACATGCTGGCCGGACTGTCCGGTGTGGACGAGGTGCTCGACCGCGACGGCGCAGGCGCGGTACGGCATCGACCACCCGCGCGCGGGCGAGCTCGTCGTCGTGGCCGAGCCGGACGCGTGGTTCACCTACTACTACTGGCTCGACGACGCCCGCGCGCCGGACTTCGCGCGCGGCGTCGAGATCCACCGCAAGCCCGGCTACGACCCGGCCGAGCTGTTCTTCGACCCGGCGGACCGGCTGGCGAAGGCCAAGGCCGGGCTGAACCTGGTGCGCAAGAAGGTCGGGCTGCGCTACGCGATGAACGTGGTGCCGCTCGACCCGTCGCTGCGTGCGCGGCTCGCACGGCCGGCTGCCCGCGCAGCGCCGACGACGGGCCGGTGCTGCTCTGCTCGGTGCCCGACGCCGAGCCCGGTGGCGCGCTCGCCGCCACCGACGTCCACGACCTGCTGCTGCAGCTGCAAGGAATCACCGACGTACGTTTCGGAAGGAGCTCGACGATGAGTCGACCAGTCACGTTGTTCACCGGCCAGTGGGCCGACCTCCCGTTCGAGGAGGTGTGCAAGCTCGCCGCGGGTTGGGGGTACGACGGGCTGGAGATCGCCTGCTGGGGCGATCACTTCGAGGTGGACCGGGCGCGTCAACGAGGACGACTACGTCCAGCGCAAGCTCGACCAGCTGGCCTCGCACGGGCTGAAGGTGTGGACGATCTCCAACCACCTGGTGGGCCAGGCGGTGTGCGACGACCCGATCGACCAGCGGCACAAGGACATCCTGCCGGCCCGCATCTGGGGCGACGGCGATCCCGAGGGCGTGCGGCAGCGCGCCGCGGAGGAGATGAAGGACACCGCGCGCGCCGCGGCGAAGCTCGGTGTGTCCACAGTGGTCGGCTTCACCGGGTCGAAGATCTGGAAGTACGTGGCCATGTTCCCGCCGGTGTCCCAGGACGTCATCGACGACGGCTACGCCGACTTCGCGCGCCGGTGGAACCCGATCCTCGACGTGTTCGACGAGGTCGGCGTGCGGTTCGCGCACGAGGTGCACCCGTCGGAGATCGCCTACGACTACTGGACGACCAAGCGCACGCTGGAGGCGGTCGGCAACCGGGAGGCGTTCGGGCTCAACTGGGACCCGTCGCACTTCGTCTGGCAGGACCTCGACCCGGTCGGCTTCATCCTCGACTTCGCCGACCGGATCTACCACGTGGACTGCAAGGACGCCAAGAAGCGGTTCGACGGCCGCAACGGGCGGATGGGCAGCCACCTCGCGTGGGCCGACCCGCGCCGCGGCTGGGACTTCGTGTCCACCGGACACGGCGACGTGCCGTGGGAGGAGTCGTTCCGCGCGCTCAACGCGATCGGCTACGACGGGCCCGATCTCGGTGGAGTGGGAGGACGCGGGCATGGACCGGCTGCGCGGCGCCGAGGAGGCCGTGACGTTCATCCGCAACAACCTGTTCGACAAGCCGACCGCGGCCTTCGACGCCGCCTTCTCCACGAAGGACTGATCCACCCTGCTCGCTCGACGAAGGGATCTGTCGTGGCCATCTCACAGAAGGTCGATGCTGCGCGGCGCCGCCGGCGCGGCGATCACGGCGGGCGCGATGAGCGCCCTGCCCGGCCGCGGCGAGCGCCGGTCACGGTCACCGGCCGCTGCGCGTGTCGAAGGACAAGATCAGCATCCAGCTGTACACGCTGCGGAACCTGTTCGAGGCCGACCTCGAGGGCACGATGTCGGCGCTGGCCGACATCGGCTACCGCAAGGTCGAGATGGCGGGCACCTACGGCCGCAGCGCCGCGGAGTTCCGCCGGATCCTCGACGCCAACCACATCCGGGCGACCTCGACGCACGTCGGCATCGACGGGATCGACCTCGACCAGGCGATCGCGGACGCCAGGACGCTCGGCAACCGCCGGGTCGTCCACCCGTACGCCAACTTCGCGACGATCGCGGAGTGGGAGGACTTCGCGGCGCGCCTGGAGGCGGCCGGGAAGGCGTTCCGGCGGGCGGGCATCCCGCTCGGCTACCACAACCACAACCACGAGTTCCTGCCGATCGACGGCGTGAAGCCGTACGACGTGATCACGCACGGCACGTCGCGGCGGAACGTGTACCTGGAGATGGACCTGTACTGGGTCGTCACCGGGGAGCAGGACCCGGTGCGCGGTGTTCTACCGCAACGCCGGGCGGGTCAAGCAGTTCCACGTCAAGGACCGCAAGCCCGACGGCGGCTTCGCCGACCTCGGCGAGGGCACGATCGACTTCCCGCGGATCTTCCGCGCGACGCTACCCGCTGGAGGTCGACGAGTACATCGTCGAGAACGACCAGCCGGTCGACGCCCTGAAGTGCGCCGACACCGGATACCGGTACCTGAGGAACGTTCGGTTCTAGTCTGGTTTGACGGAGGTGTTGGCCATGCCGCTGGTAGCCGGGGTCGACTCGTCGACGCAGTCCTGCAAGGTCGTGGTGCGTGACGCGGAGTCCGGTGCGCTGGTGCGCAGCGGCTCGGCGCCGCACCCCGACGGGACCGAGGTCGACCCGGCGGCGTGGTGGGCTCGCGCTGCGGGCGGCGATCGAGCGGGCGGGCGGCATCGACGACGTCGCCGCCATCTCGGTCGCCGGCCAGCAGCACGGCATGGTGTGCCTGTCGTCCTCCGGCGACGGTGGTCCGGCCGGCGCTGCTGTGGAACGACACCCGCTCCGCCGACGCGGCCGGCGCGCTCGTCGAGGAGCTGGGCGGCCCGGCCGCGTGGGCGGACGCGGTCGGCGTGGTCCCGGTGGCGTCGGTGACCGTGACCAAGCTGCGCTGGCTCGCCGACGCACGAGCCGGCCGCGGCGGCGGCCACCGCGGCGGTGTGCCTGCCGCACGACTACCTGACCTGGCGCCTGCGCGGCGACGGCGACTCTCGACCGCTGACCACCGACCGCGGCGACGCCTCGGGCACCGGGTACTACGCGGCGGCGACCGGCGCGTACCGCCCGGACCTGCTGACGCTCGGCCTCGGCCGGTCCGTCGGCTGCCGGCCGTGCTCGGCCCGTCCGACACCGCGGGCCGCGTCGGCGGCGAGCTGTGGTCCGCGGACCGCCCGGGCGCCGTGATCGGCGCGGGCACCGGGGACAACATGGCCGCCGCGCTCGGCGTCGGCGCCGAGCCGGGCGACGTCGTCGTGTCCGTCGGCACGTCCGGCACGGCGTTCGCGGTGGCGGACAAGCCGAGCGCCGACCCGCTGGGCCTGGTGGCCGGCTTCGCCGACGCCACGGGCCGGTACCTGCCGCTGGTGTGCACGCTGAACGCGGCCCGGGTGCTCGACGCGGCGGCCCGCATGCTCGGCGTGGACCACGACCGGTTCGCCGAGCTGGCCCTGTCCGCCCCGCCGGGCGCGGACGGCCTCGTGCTCGTCCCGTACCTGGAGGGCGAGCGCACCCCGAACCTGCCGTCCGCGACCGGCGCCCTGCACGGCCTGCGCCTGGCGAACGCGACCCCCGCGCACCAGGCCCGAGCCGCGGTCGAGGGCATGCTGTGCGGCCTCGCCGACGCGGTCGACGCGCTGGTGGCCCAGGGCGTCCGGGTGGACCGCGTCCTCCTGATCGGCGGCGGCGCCCGCTCCGCGGCGGTCCGCGGCATCGCGCCCGCCGTGCTCGGCCGCCCGGTCCTGGTCCCCGAACCGGGCGAGTACGTGGCCGACGGCGCCGCCCGCCAGGCCGCGTGGGCCCTGACCGGCACCGACAGCCCGCCGCGCTGGCGCCTGGGCGCGGTGGACGAGGTGACGGCCGACCCGACCCCCGGCCTACGCGAGCGCTACGCCGAGGCCCGGGAGAAGATCCTTTCCCGACCCGCCTGAGGGCCGTCTCGACGGCGGCCGCGCGCGGCCGCGAGGCGATCGTGGACGGCACGCTGGTGCCGATCGCGGGATCGTCGGCCGCGCCGAGGCGCATTGATCGGTGTCGCGGGCGGTCCGAGATCGGGTGGTGGGTTGGCAGGTATCGCTATCGCGGATGTCGGGCAATGGAGTCTGTCGTTGCCGGGCCGGGTGCCGTCCTTCGCGACGGCAGCGAACTGCCGTGCTGGCAGGAACAACTCAACGCAGGTTCGCGCAGGTGTCGAGCACGCTCCGGCCGAGATGAAGATCGGGTGGTGGGTTGGCCGGTGGTGCGGTTGTGCCAGATCACTGCGGTCAGGGTGGGTGGCGGGGGTGGGTTCGGGTACCTGCTAGAACTGCTCCTACCCGCGGGCTGACCCGGCCTGGCCGACCCAAGGAGATCGTTTCGTGGAGTTCGTGCGGCTCTGCTGGTGTTCCTCCACCTGCTCGGGATGGCGATGCTCGTCGGCATGTTCTTCGTGCAGCGGCGGGCTCCGGCCGGGGCGCCGCTGAACGTCGGCTGGCTGCACGGGGCCGCGCTGCAGCTGGTCACCGGGCTCGCGCTGCAGCTGCTGGCACCGCTCACGACGCCGACTACAACCACGTCAAGCTCGGCATCAAGCTGCTGGTGCTCCTCGTGATCGGCGGGCTGGCACTGGTCTACGTGCTCCGCCGCATCGCCACGCCTCGCTGGCTTCCGTTCACCCTCGTCGGCCTCGTCGTGGTGAACGTCGGCCTTGCCGTCTTCTGGACCTGAGCCAGGTCGGTATGGTCGGGTTACCCGTGGGTAGCCAAGCCCGCGAGGAGGGAGTTCGGGGATGTCCGTGGGGCGCGAGTTCGACGTGGTGCTGTTCGGTGCGACCGGGTTCACCGGCACGCTGACCGCCGAGTACCTGGCGGCCAACGCGCCGAACGGCTGCCGCTGGGCGATCGCGGGCCGCAGCCTGGCGAAGCTCGAGGCGCTGCGGACACGGCTGGCCGAGATCAACCCGGCGTACAAGACGCTCGACCTGCTCTCGGCCGACGTCACCGACCCCGTGTCCCTCCGGGCGGTCGCCGCACGGAGCCGGTCGGTCGTCACCACCGTCGGGCCGTACATCCACTACGGCGAGCCGCTGGTCGCCGCGTGCGCCGAGGAGGGCACCGACTACCTCGACCTCACCGGCGAGCCCGAGTTCGTCGACCGGATGTACCTCGCCCACCACGAGCGGGCGGTCGCCACCGGGGCGCGGATCGTGCACTGCTGCGGGTTCGACTCCATTCCGGCCGACCTCGGCGCCTACTTCACCGTGCAGCAACTTCCCGAGGACGTGCCGATCAAGGTCCAGTGCTACATGTCGGCCTCGGCCGCGTGGTCGGCCGGCACCTACCACTCCGCGATCACCGCGTTCTCCCGCATGCGGACGATGGCCTCGGTGGCCGCCCGGCGGCGCCGCGTCGAGGGCCGGCCCACGGATCGCAAGGTGCACGGGGTGAAGGGCCTGCCCCGCCACGAACGGACCGTCGGCTCCTGGGTGCTGCCGGCGCCCATCATCGACCCGCAGGTGGTGTTGCGGTCGGCGCGGGCGCTGGACCGGTACGGCCCCGACTTCTCCTACGGCCACAACATCGCGGTGCGCAACCTGCCCACCGCCGCGGCGATCCTGGGCGGGGTCGGCGCGGCCGTGGCACTGGCGCAGGTGCCGCCGGCCCGGCGGTGGCTGCTCGGCCGGATGCAGCCGGGCGACGGTCCCGACGAGGCCCAGCGGGCGAAGGCCTGGTTCCGCGCGCGGTTCGTGGCCGAGGGCGGTGGGCGGCGGGTGCTCACCGAGGTCAGCGGCGGCGACCCCGGCTACGGCGAGACCGCGAAGATGCTCGCCGAGTCGGCCCTGTGCCTGGCATTCGACGACGTGCCGACCACGGCCGGGCAGGTGACCACCGCGGCCGCCATGGGTAACGCGCTGATCGACCGGCTCACGCGTGCCGGCATGACCTTCCGGCTGGTCGACGAGCGCGCGACCGTATAGCTGCCGGCGCGGGTGCACCGGTGGGTCCGATGTGGACCACAGGTGGGCGGGCGGCGGGATGGGTCGGCGTGCGGTCGGGTCGTGGCGCGTTGTCATGACTCGAGAGTGCCCGTGGCCGGCGGTGCGTGTAGGGCCGTGGCCGCGAGTTGTGGATAGCTCGATGAGCTGTGGATAACCGGGGTCGATCGGCCTTGTCGGCTACGCCGAGTGCGGGAACCCGACTTCCGGAGTAGGACGAATGGCCCTAGCGGTCATCCGCCTGCACGTGAACGATCACCGTGCGTGCGTCACAGGCGTCACGCGAAAACGATTGGGTCACGCGCGACTACGTGGTGGTCGCGCAGGACGGCCCGCAGAGTACGGTCTCGCGAATGAGTTTGCGTTCGGTGTGTGCCGAGCGTGGTTGCCGGGAGGAGAAAAGGCCTTGCGCTTCAAGCGGGGAGTCGCGGTCGCCGCGATCGTTTTGACCAGCGTGCTGTCCGTGGTCGGCTGTACGAAGGATTCGGGATCTTCTTCGAACAACGCATCAGGCGGCACTGGCGGAACCGAAGGTTGCAAGACGGTGGACAAGCCGCCGGCCGCGACCGGCGGTGCGACCTCGTCCGACGCCGGTGCGTCGGTCGACGCCAGCAAGCTGAAGGTCGGCCTGGCCTTCGACATCGGTGGCCGCGGTGACGCGTCCTTCAACGACTCGGCCGCGGCCGGGCTCGACGAGGCCATCGACAAGATGGGCGTCAAGAAGGAGAACACCAAGGAGCTCACCGCCACCGACCAGGAGAGCGAGGACGCCAAGCAGTCCCGGCTCCGCCAGCTCGCCCAGGAGGGCCGCAACCCGATCGTCGCGGTGGGCTTCGCCTACTCGACCTCGACGGTGGCCATCGCGAAGCAGTTCCCGAAGCAGCAGTTCGCGGTCATCGACGGCTTCGCCGAGGGCGCCCCGAAGAACGTGACCTTCCTCGGCTTCGCCGAGCACGAGGGCTCGTTCCTGGTCGGCGTGATCGCCGCGCTGAAGAGCAAGTCGTGCACGATCGGCTTCGTCGGCGGCGTGAACATCCCGCTGATCCAGAAGTTCCAGGCGGGCTTCGAGCAGGGCGTGAAGGCCGTCGCGCCGGAAGCCAAGATCGTCTCCAAGTACATCACCGAGGCGGGTGACCTCACCGGCTTCACCGACCCGCCGAAGGGCCAGGTCGCCGCGAAGGGCCTGATCGACCAGGGCGCCGACGTCGTCTACCACGCCGCGGGCGCCTCCGGTAAGGGCGTGTTCGCCGCGGCCAAGGAGGCCAACGTGATGGCGATCGGCGTCGACTCCGACCAGTACAACCAGTCGACGGTGGCCGAGTACAAGGACGTGATCATCTCGTCCATGCTCAAGCGCGTCGACGTCGCGGTGTACGACTACATCTCCGCGGTCGCCAAGAACGACCTCACGAGCCTGCCGCCGGTCTTCGACCTGAAGGTCGACGGCGTCGGCTACGCCACGTCCGGCGGCAAGATCGACGACGAGACGAAGTCGTGGGTCGAGTCGTACAAGCAGGAGATCGTCGACGGGAAGATCAAGGTCTCGGAAACCCCGTCCGGTAGCTGACCGTTCTGCATGACACCCGTGGGTGTGCGGCACGCCCGCACACCCACGGGTCTTTACCGTGAAGGGCCCCCTTCGATGACCGACAGTGAGCTCAGTGCGGACTCGACTGCGCAACCCGCGGTCGAGCTGGCCGGCATCACCAAGCGGTTCCCCGGTGTGGTCGCCAACAGCGACGTGCACCTGACCGTTCGCTCGGGCGAGGTACACGCGCTCTGCGGCGAGAACGGCGCCGGCAAGTCCACCCTGATGAAGATCCTCTACGGGATGCAGAGCCCGGACGAGGGCACCATCACGGTGAACGGCGAGCAGGTGCGGTTCAAGTCGCCGTCCGAGGCGATCAGAGCCGGTATCGGCATGGTCCACCAGCACTTCATGCTCGCCGACAACCTGACCGTGCTCGAGAACGTGGTGCTCGGCGCGGAGCAGATGTACGGCATCGGCCGCAAGGCGAAGGCACGCGTGCGCGACCTCGCGGGCGCCACCGGGCTCGACGTCGACCCGGACACGCTGGTCGAGCGGCTCGGCGTCGCCGACCGGCAGCGGGTGGAGATCCTCAAGGTCCTCTACCGCGGGGCGAAGATCGTCATCCTCGACGAGCCGACCGCGGTGCTCGTGCCGCAGGAGGTCGACGAGCTGTTCGACACCCTGCGCGCGATGCGCGACGACGGCTACACCTTCCTGTTCATCTCCCACAAGCTCGACGAGGTCCGCGCCATCGCGGACACCGTCACGGTCATCCGCCGCGGCACCACCGTCGGCACCGTCGACCCGAGCACGGTCACCTCGCGTCAGCTCGCCGAGATGATGGTCGGCAGCGAGCTGCCCAGCCCGGAGACTCGCACCTCCACGGTCACCGACAAGGAGATCCTGCGGGTCGAGGGGCTGACGTTGCGCGCGCCGGACGGCCGCGCGCTGCTCGACTCGCTCGACGTCGTGGTCCGCTCCGGCGAGGTTCTGGGCATCGCGGGCGTCGAGGGCAACGGGCAGACCGAGCTGGTCGAGACGATCATGGGTATGCGCAAGGCGTCCGGTGGCAAGGTGCTGCTCGACGGGCGCGACCTGACCCGGGCTGGCACGCTCGCCCGGCGTGAGGCCGGCATCGGCTACATCCCCGAGGACCGCACCCGCTACGGGCTGCTGCTCACCCAGCCGCTGTGGGCGAACAGGATCCTGGGCCACCAGACCAGAAGCCCCGCGTCGAACGGGTTCCTGCTGAACATCTCCGGCGCGCGCACCGACACCCGGCGCATCGTCGAGCAGTTCGACGTGCGCACGCCCGGCATCGAGGTCACGGCCGCGTCGCTGTCCGGCGGCAACCAGCAGAAGCTGGTGGTCGGCCGCGAGCTCTCCGGCGACCCGGTGCTGCTGATCGCGTCGCACCCGACCCGCGGCGTCGACGTCGGCGCCCAGGCGGCGATCTGGGACCACATCCGCTCGGCCCGCGCCAGCGGCCTCGCCGTGCTGCTGATCTCGGCCGACCTGGACGAGCTGATCGGCCTGTCGGACTCCATCAAGGTCATGCTGCGCGGCAACTTCGTCGCCGACGCGGATCCGGCCACGGTGACTCCCGAGGAACTGGGCTCGGCCATGACCGGCGCCGGGGACGCGGAGGCCTCGTCCGACGCGGTGGCGGAACCAGCCGATGAGCCCGCCGCCGTTCCCGCTACCGAAGGAGACAAGCAGTGATCGCCAAGCTGCGGTCCGCGCTGCTGGCACCGGTGCTCGCGATCGCCGCGTCCTTCCTGCTGTGCGCGGTCGTGCTGCTGTTCTCCGGCGCGAACCCGTTCAGCGCGTTCGGCGTGATGTTCGAGTCGGTCTGGAACAGCATCGTCGACGGCCACGACACCACCGCGGTCGACATCGTCAACGGCGCGGCGATCTACACGCTCGCGGCGCTGGCCGCCGCGATCGGGTTCCAGATGAACCTGCTGAACATCGGCATCGAGGGCCAGTACCGGATCGGCGCGCTGGTCGCGGCCATCGTGGGCAGCTCGATCGTGCTGCCGGCACCGCTGCACTGGATCGTGATCCTCATCGTCGCGATGGTGGCCGGCGCGCTGTGGGCGCTGCTGCCGGCGATCCTCAAGGTGACCCGCGGGATCCACGAGGTGCTGTCCACGATCATGATGAACGCGATCGCGTTCGGCCTCGCGGCGTTCCTGATCCGGCGCGACCAGTTCGGCATCCTGATCGGCAACAACGTCTCCACCGAGCCGATCCCGGAGTCCGGCCAGCTGGCCGGCTTCGACTTCGGCCAGCGCGGAATCGTGTTCACCCTGCTCTTCCTGGCCCTGCTGGCCGCGCTGGTCTACGGCCTGACGATGTCCCGCACGCGGTTCGGTTTCGAGCTGCGGGCCTCCGGGCTCTCCCCGACCGCGGCGTCCGCGGGCGGCGTGAACGCCAAGCGGATGATCGTGATCGCGCTGCTCTCGTCCGGGGCGGTGGCCGGGCTCGTCGGCATGCCCGAGATCCTCGGTCGTGACCACGCCTACACCCTGAACTTCGCGTCGGGATACGGGTTCGCGGGCCTGGGCATCGCGCTGCTCGGCCGCAACCACCCGGTGGGCATCATGTTCGGCTCGCTGCTGTGGGCCTTCCTCGAGAAGGGCAAGGCGTCGCTGGACAACGTCGGCGTGCCGCGCGAGATCGCGACGATCATGGAGGGCCTGATCGTGCTGTCGGTGGTCATCTCCTACGAGGTCGTCAAACGGTTCGACCAGGCGGCTGAACAACGCAGAGTGGGCCGCGCGCTCGGCACCCTCGAGCCGCCCTTCGTCGCACCGGAGGCCGCGAAATGAGCATGGTCGAAGTGCAGCCGGGCCTGCCCGGCGGAGCCGCGATGACGATGCCGGCCACGGCGCGGCGCCGGACGTTGCCCGGCTGGGCGATCTTCGGGATCGGCACCGTCGTGGTGATCGGCGTCCTGTCGATGACGTCCTACCTGACCGACCAGCCCGCGCTGACGTCGTCGTCGACGATGCAGAACACGGTGACGCTCGCGCTGCCGATCCTGCTGTGTGGTCTCGGCGGCATCTGGTCCGAGCGTTCCGGCATGATCAACATCGGTCTCGAGGGCATGATGATCCTCGGCACCTGGGGTGCGGCGTTCGGCGGACTGCATGGCGGGCCGTGGATGTCGGTGCTGTGCGGTGCCGTGCTCGGCGCGCTCGGCGGCCTCCTGCACGCGGTCGCGACCGTCACCTTCGGGGTCAACCACATCGTCTCCGGTGTGGCGATCAACCTGCTCGGCGCGGGCATCGCGAAGTACCTGTCGACGCTGATCTTCGAGCCGGTGTCGCACAACCCGCGCGACTCGCCGCCGGTCGAGCAGTTCGACACGTTCTCCTCGCCGTGGCTGTCGGACTGGCTCGGCGATCTGGAGGCCCAGCAGCGCGTCGTCATCTCGGACGTCGCGGGCATCCTGCGCGGCCTGGTGACCGAGGTGTCGCCGATGCTGCTGTTGTCGATCCTGCTGGTGATCCTCACCTACGTGGTCCTGTGGCGGTCCCGGTTCGGCCTGCGGCTGCGCTCGTGCGGGGAGAACCCGATCGCGTCGGAGTCGCTCGGCGTGGACGTCTACCTGCACAAGTACCTCGCGGTGATCGCCTCCGGTGCGCTTGCCGGCATCGGTGGCGCGGCGCTCGTGCTGGGCTCCAGCCCGTCGATCTACTCCGAGGGCCAGACCGCGAACCGCGGCTTCATCGGCCTCGCCGCGATGATCTTCGGCAACTGGCGGCCGGGCGGCACGCTCGCCGGGGCGACCCTGTTCGGCTACTCCGACGGCCTGCGGCTCTCGTCCGGGCCGGAGACCGTGCACGCGCTGCTGTACTCGGCGGTGATCACGGCCGGGCTGCTCGTGATCTGGCAGCTGTTCCGGCGGCGCTGGACCGGCGCCGGGCTCGCCGCGATCGGCGCCGTGGCGGTGTACGTGCTGTACTACGCCACCGACGAGCTGCCGACCGAGTTCCTGCCGTACACGCCGCACATCATCACGCTGGTCGTGCTGGCGCTCGCCGCGCAGCGGTTGCGACCACCCGCCGCCGACGGGATGCCGTACCGGCGAGGTGAGGGTGACTAGCCTGGCCACTGTGGACAGCACGGTGGACTGGGACGAGCTGCGCGCGGCGGCGGTCGACGCGGCGGCACTGGCCTACTGCCCGTACTCCGGGCTGCAGGTGGGTGCGGCCGCCGTGGTCGACGACGGGCGGGTGGTCACCGGCTGCAACGTCGAGAACGCGTCGTACGGGCTCGGGCTGTGCGCCGAGTGCACGATGGCGGGCCAGCTGCGGCTGACCGGCGGCGGCCGGTTCACCGCGGTCGCGTGCCGTGGCGGGTCGGGCCAGCTGCTGATGCCGTGCGGCCGGTGCCGGCAGATCCTGTTCGAGTTCGGCGGCCCGGACTGCCTGCTGGACACGCCGTCCGGGGTGATGGCCATGCGGGACGTGCTGCCGCACGCCTTCGGACCGGAAGACCTGCCATGACGGCGTTCTCGGCCGTCGACGTCATCCGCGCCAAGCGCGACGGCGGCGTGCTCTCCGACGAGCAGATCGACTGGGTGGTCGACGCGTACACCCGCGGCGAGGTCGCGGACGAGCAGATGTCCGCGCTCGCGATGGCGATCTTCCTGCGCGGCATGACGAGCGCGGAGACGGCCCGCTGGACCCGCGCGATGATCGACTCCGGCGAGCGGCTGTCGTGGCCGACCGGGCGGCCGACCGTGGACAAGCACTCGACGGGCGGCGTCGGCGACAAGATCACGCTGCCACTCGCGCCGCTGGTCGCCGCGTGCGGCGCGGCGGTGCCGCAGCTGTCCGGGCGCGGGCTCGGGCACACCGGCGGGACGCTGGACAAGCTGGAGTCGATCCCGGGCTGGCGCGCGTCGCTGTCGTCGGAGGAGATCCGGGCGCAGCTGGCGTCGGTGGGGGCGGTGGTCTGCGCGCCCACGAGTGGTCTCGCGCCGGCGGACCGGAAGCTCTACGCGCTGCGCGACGTCACCGGGACCGTGGAGTGCGTGCCGCTGATCGCGTCGTCGATCATGTCGAAGAAGATCGCCGAGGGCGCCGGCGCGCTCGTGCTCGACGTGAAGGTCGGCTCGGGGGCGTTCATGGCCACGCTCGCCGACGCCCGCGCGCTGGCCTCGGCGCTGGTGTCGATCGGCGACGAGCACGGCCTGCGGACCACGGCGCTGCTGACGGACATGTCGGCGCCGCTCGGCCGTGCGGTCGGCAACGCGGTCGAGGTGGCCGAGTCCGTCGAGGTGCTGCGCGGCGGCGGGCCGCCGGACGTGGTCGAGCTGACCGTGGCGCTGGCGACGGAGATGCTCTCGCTGGCGGGGGTGTCGGCGGACCCGGCGGCCGTGCTGGCGTCGGGCCAGGCGTACGAGACGTGGTGCGCGATGATCGCCGCGCAGGGCGGGGATCCCGAGGCCGCGCTGCCGACGCCCGGTCACGTGCAGGCGGCCGGGCACGCGCCGCGGTCGGGGATCGTGGCCCGGATGGACGCGCGGTCGGTGGGCGTGGCCGCGTGGCGGCTGGGCGCGGGGCGGGCCCGCAAGGAGGACCCGGTCCAGGCGGCGGCCGGGGTCGTGTGCCTGGCGAAGCCCGGTGAGCGGGTGTCGGCGGGCGACCCGCTCTTCGAGCTGCGGACCGACACACCGGACGCCGTGGCGGGGGCGCTGGCCGCGCTGGAGGGCGCGGTGGACATCGCCGACTCCGTCGCCGCGCCCGGGTCGCTGGTCATCGAGACCATTCACGGCGCCCGCTGACACTTGTCCACAGGGCTGGTTTCCCCGCCCGGATTTGTCCTGTGGTGCGTTGGACAGGCGAGGTCGACGGCCGGTGAGCCGGTACGGCCGATGGGGGGTACTTCTCCGCGGAAGCGGGCTTTTCGTCGCGGGCGCCCGTACGGTCGGCGGCTGGTGCCGCGCGACCCGACGGCATCGACCCTGCGAAGAGGAGTTCACGATGTCATCGACACCGTCGCCCAACGGGCGTCGTCGCCGGCTCGGCGGGATCATCGCCGCCGCATTGCTGTTGTCGGGCGGGGTGCTGGTCGGCAACGCGTCGGCGGCGGACGCCACGGCGAACTCCTGCTCGTCGCCGTCCTGGCACGACGCGGACACCAGCACCGGGTGGGGAACCAAGACCGGCGGGACGCCGATGCGCTCCGGTCCGTCCGTCGATTGCGGTCAGGTGCTGCTGCTGGGCTACGGCGAGCTGCTCGACTACGACTGCTACGTACAAAACGGCGTGGGCAACACCTGGTCGCACGTCAAGATCCACAACTCGGCAACGGGTGGGTGGGTCTACGACCAGAACCTGAACAACGGTGGGTCGATCAGACTCTGCTGACGGCTGCCGCGCATTGTTCCGGACATGGATCGGCCCCCGCTCGCTGTGCGAACGGGGGCCGTTCGGGCATCGTGGCTAGTTGTTGCTCGAGGCCTCGGAGTCCTCGATCTCCTCGGTCCGCGTGGACTTCTGGGGCTTGCCGTTGCGACGCCGTGCGGTCTGGCGGGGCAGGGTTGCCGGCGGCCGGGGCTGCGGGGCGCCGCCGCCCATCATCAGCTCCGCGAACGTCGCCATGGCCTCGTCCAGGTGGCCGCCGATGCGGCGCTCGGACTCCTCGTTGCTCTTGCGGACCATCGACGCCAGCTGGTCGTTGTCCGGCTGCTTGTCGAGGGTGCCCTCGACCTTGGTGAGACTGTCCGTGATCGCGGAGCCCAGCTGACCGATCTTCTCGGTGAAACCGTCCTCGACCGTGTCGAGTCGGGTCGTGAGGGCGTCCAGGCGGCCGGTCACGTGCTCCAGGCGCGCGGCGAGCGACTCCAGCCGCTCGGTGCCGTCGACCGTCGTCTTGGTGTCCTCGATGGCGTCCTGCATCGACTTGCGCGCCTCGTCGACCGCGCCGCGCACGCCCGTCGCCTTCTCGTCGACGTTGTTGTGCAGGGCGTTCGGCGGCCTCGCGACCGACCGACTGCCGCAGCGCGTCCTTCGTCGAGTCGACGTGGCCGCGCAGGCCGCGCGTCGACCTCGTCGACGCGGCCGCGCAGGGCGGTCTCGGCCTGCTCGATGCGCTCGCGGACCGGGCCGTGGACGTTGGCCCGGCAGCGCGTCGAGCTTGCCGTCCTGCTTGTCCAGGTGCTTGTCGAGGTGGGCGGACAGCTCGTCGATGCGGCGGTGGATGCTACGCGAGCTTGTCCTCGAGCCCGTCCATCCGCCCCGCGACACCCTCGAACCGGCCGGCTACCCCGTCCAGCCGGCCGTCGAGCTGGGCGAACGGCGTGGCGAGCTTGTCCACGATGCCCTCGACCGCCCTGGCCAGCGACGCGATCGCGCTGTCCTGGGCCTCCAGCTTGCCGAGTGCTTCCTCGACGCGGCGCCGCCAGCGCGGTGAGCTCGGTGCGGTCCGGCATCTCGGACAGCCGCTTGCGCACGGACCCGATCGACTCCAGCGGAGACAGCCTGGCGTGGATCTCGTCCAGCGTGTCGAAGATCTGCTGCTGTTCGCTCTCACGGATCTCGGCCGCGCGCACGAGCATGTTGCGCATCCGGTCGAACGACACCGTCGAGTTGTTGTTCTCGTTCACGGAGGTGACCTTCGTCGTGGGGAGGAGGGGCAGGGCCGACGCAGGGGAGCCTAGCCACTCCCAGAACGCGTCCATACACCACCCGTTAGTTCGTTGCAGGCCCAGACACGAGTCCGTTGGGCCGTTCGGAGGATGGCCGTAGCGCGAATGCCGCGACCGGGGATGACCTTACGTGGTCCTCTGCTTACCCGATCGGATGACACCCCTCGTTGAGTACCGTTGCACCATGTCGACGCACGAACCCCGTTCCGGTGACCCCGGAGGCTGTCCGCACCGCCCCCAAAGTTCTTCTTCATGATCACCTGGATGGTGGTCTTCGAGCCGGCCACGGTCATCGAGCTGGCCGACGCCGCCGGCTACCGCGACCTCCCGACCAGCGACGCCGCCGAGCTGGAGACGTGGTTCCGCGAGCGCCGCCGACTCCGGCTCGCTGGTCCGCTACCTCGAGACGTTCGCGCACACCTGCGGTGTCATGCAGAACACCGACGCCCTCGTCCGGGTGGCCGCCGAGTGCGCCGAGGACCTCGCCGCGGACGGCGTCGTCTACGCCGAGGTGCGCTACGCCCCGGAGCTGTTCTGCGAGAACGGGCTGAGCCTCGACACCATCGTCGAGGCCGTGCAGGAGGGCTTCCGGCTCGGCGAGCGGCGCGCGCTCGAGCAGGGCCGCCGGATCCGGATCGGCACGCTGCTGTGCGCGATGCGGCAGAACGCGCGCTCGCTGGAGATCGCCGAGCTCGCCGTGCGCCACCGCGACACCGGCGTCGTCGGCTTCGACATCGCCGGGCCCGAGGCCGGCTTCCCGCCCACCCGCAACCTCGACGCGTTCGAGTACCTGCGCCAGCAGAACGCGCACTTCACCATCCACGCCGGCGAGGCGTTCGGCCTGCCGTCGATCTGGGAGGCCATCCAGCACTGCGGCGCCGAGCGGCTCGGCCACGGCGTGCGGATCGTCGACGACATCAAGGTCGACGGCGACGGCACCATCCACTTGGGACGGTTGGCGAGCTACGTGCGGGACCGCCGGATCCCGCTGGAGATGTGCCCCTCGTCGAACATCCAGACCGGCGCCGCGCCCTCGATCGCCGAGCACCCGATCGGGCTGCTGACCAAGCTGCGCTTCCGCGTCACGGTCAACACCGACAACCGGCTGATGTCCGGCTGCACGATGTCGACGCGAGATGTCCGCGCTCGTGGACGCGTTCGGCTACGGCTGGGCCGACCTGCAGTGGTTCACGATCAACGCGATGAAGTCGGCGTTCATCGGCTTCGACGAGCGCCTCGCCATCATCAACGACATCATCAAGCCTGGCTACGCCGCCCTGATGGCAGCGGCCTACTTCCTGAGGTCCAGCCGCTCCTCGAAGGCCTCGACCAGGCGCGTCCAGGCGTCCTTCTCCGCCTCGAACGGCGGGCTGGGCGCCAGCCGGGTCGGGTCCGGCCGCAGCACGAACGACACCAGCCAGCCGAGGCTCTCCGACTGCGCGAGGGCCTCGGCGACGCTCTTGTCGTCCGCCCAGTCCGCCGCGTCGTTGAGCAGCTCCACCGCCAGGTCCAGCTGCACCGGGTCGACCGCGTCCGGGCCCTCGGCGATGTCGTCGGCCAGGCCGTTCAGCACGTAGGTGTTGTCGGTCTCGACCTCGATCTCGAGGCGTGCCGTCGGTCGCCTTGGTGGCGACCTCGTCCCAGGTCGACACCTCGGCGAGGTCGTTCTCGGCGCTGCCGTGCTGGGCGATGTGCCTGGCGAGCGCGCGCGGCCGACTTCGTCACCGCGATCTTGCCGTCGGTGCCGAGGAAGATCGGCTCGTCGTCGAGGTAGCAGCGCAGCGTGTAGTACTCCGCCTCGGCCGTGATGATCTTGATGGGGTCGATGCCGACCTCGCCCCAGAAGCCGACCGGCTCGTCGGCTCGGCCTCCTCCTCGTCCTCGGCGTCCTCGTCGGTCGTCGGTGTCCTCTTCGGACTCCTCGCGTCGTCGACGTCCTCCGCGTCCTCGGTGTCCAGCGCGTTCTCGGCCTCCTCGGACTCCGCCTGGTACGCGGCCAGCTCGTCGGTGGTCTTGTCCAGCGTCGCCTTGTCGACCTCGGGCACGTAGACGACCTCGTCGATGGCGTCGAGCACCTCGTCCCACCGCTCGGCGATGGTCTCCGCGAGGTCGGTCCACAGCTTCTCGCCCTCGCGCCCGGTGAACGGGAACGTGCCCTGCTCGAGCACGGAGAACCCGGCCGCCGAGTTCAGCACCTCGTGCACCTCGTCGAGCTCGCACACGTCGGCGAGCGAGCGGACGATCGCGACGATGTCGGCGAGCTCGCCGATGGTCCAGGTGTCCGGCTCCTCGGCGGCGAGCTCCGGCACGCCGACGAGGTCGTAGGTGTGCGAGTCGTCGGGCAGCAGCTCGGGCACCGACAGCTCGGGCACGACGTCCCACGCGGGGTGGTCGGCCAGGTCGTGCTCGTCGACCGTGCGGACGAACGCGGCGAGGTGCGCGGCGTCGGGGAAGGCGTACAGGTCGTCCTCGTGGCCGAGGAACGCCTCCCATTCCTCACCGTCTTCTCTCCACCGCGGTGCCCACAGCGTGACGAGGTCGCCCTGGGGCAGGCCGAGCTCGATCGAGACGATGTCCTGAGACATTGCTGGACCTCCTGGTCACGCAATCCATCGGCACACAGAACGTCGGCACTCTACGTGGTGGCGACATCGTGATGGATCACCGGTCGGAGCGTAGCGAGGATGGGTCGAACGACGCGAGCTCATCGGCGGGGTCGTGGCCGCCGTTCGCAGGCCTTTCAGCGGCGGTTTCCTCGGCCGTACGGCGCAACCGCTCGTCGCGGCGGGCCTGGAACTCCTCCGCCGTGATGCCGCCGTCGTCGCGCACGGCGGGCGGGGGTGGTGCGGCCGGAGAGCTGCTCGAGCGCGAGGGTCAGGTTGTCGCCGAGCAGCAGGGCCACCTTGTTGTAGCCGGACTGGGTGGCGTCGTCCATCGCGACGCGGGCGACCTCGACGATCAGCCGGCCGAGGCCGTCCGGGCCGTGGCGGGCCGCCTCGGGGGCGAGCCGGAGCCGCACGAGCTTGCCCCGGCCGTCGACGGTGACCTCGACGGTTCCCGTCGCGGTCGCGGGCGGTTCCGGTCACCCGCGCGAGCATGGTGTCCACTTTGGACAGTGCGTCCTGGCGGGCGCGGCCGTCCTCGATCAGCTGCTTCGTGGTGCGGTTGAGCGGTTCGCGGTCGATCATCGACGTCGCCCGCCCGGCCCGCGGTGGCGCAGCGGGTCGCCGAAGTCCGTGTCGTCGGCGTCGGCCTCGTCCTCGACCGGGACGTAGCCGAGCGACTCCAGGTGCTTCTCGCCGACCACGCCGGCGCAGCGCCTTGTGCATGTTCGCCGCCGGCGAGGCTGGGTCGCCCGGCTCGGCGAGCACGGTGATCTGGCGGGCCAGGGTCTCCATGTCGGCCGACAGCGCCGCGGGCGAGAGCCGCACGTCGGTCAGCAGCCCGCCCGGCGCCACCTCGACGCTGATGCCGCCGTCGGGCGACGTGGCCCGCCCGCTGATCCGGCCGGCCCGCGCCACCTGCGCGGCGGCCTGCTCCTCGGCCTGCCGCACGCGGCGGTCCACCACCGCCAGCTCGTGCTCGATGTCGATCTCCACGTGCTACCCCCTGCGCTCCGGTCACAGTGTGCCCGAAAGCTCCCGTACCCGCGCTCAACCGGTCGGGCGGTAGAAGCCGACGAACGGCATGCCCATGTTCGTCGTGCGCAGCGGGCTGATCTCCACGGGGTCGCCTGCCTCGATCATCTGGCCGTTGCCGATGAACATCGCGACGTGGCCCTCCCAGCAGATCAGGTCGCCGGGCAGCAGCTGGTCGGCCGAGGGGACCTCGGCGCCGATGTCCTGCTCGCCGGAGGTGCGCGGGATGTCCAGGCCCGCCCTCGCCGTACGCGTACTGGGTCAGGCCGCTGCAGTCCAGGCCGACGCCCGGCGCGGTGCCGCCCCACACGTACGGCACGCCGAGCTGGGTGAGCGCGGCGCGCACCGCCTTGGCGGCGGTCTCGTTGGGCGCCATCACCTGGCTGCCGTCCGGGCAGGTTGACCGCCACGCCGGTGCCCGGCTGCGGCGGGATCGCGACCGGCAGGCGCTTCTTGGTGGCCACGCCGCCACCGCCGCCGCCGCCGCCGCCGCCGCCGCCGCCGCCACCGCCGCCACCGCCACCGCCGCCGGTGTTGTAGGCGTGCGGCGGGGTGTGGCCGCTGCCGCTCGCGCTGCTGGCCGACGTCGTGCCGTCGGCGCCGTCGAGGCGGGTGACGACGTCGGTCAGCTGGCCCATCACGGCCTGCGAGGTTGGTGCTGCTGTCGCCGCTGACCTGGGCGCCGAGCCGGATCAGCTCGCTGATCTTGCGCTGCGCGCCCGGCGTTGTCGCCGGCCTGGCGCAGCGCCGCGGCCGCGGAGAGCAGCTCGGCGGCGCGGTCCATGAAGTTGTCGATCAGCTGCTGGTTGGTGGACTGGCCGACCTTGAGGATGCCGGCCGCCTCGCGCACCGCGGCCTGGACGTCGGCGCTGTAGGTGCTGATGTCCTTGGCCGTCGCCGCTCATCGTGGCCGCGTCGGCGCCTGGCGGTCGGCGGAGCTGCCCTGCCAGCCCTCCTGCAGGGTGCGCGTCTGCTGCCCGGCGTCGGTGTCGTAGGTGTAGAGGGCGTTCTGCACGCCGCCGTGGGCCTGGTCGACGCGAGTCGATGGCGCCGTCGTCGGTGGCGAGCTGGCGCTGCGCGTCGGCGGCCGGCGAGACGAGCGTCTCGACCATGGGCGCGGTCGGGCTCATGCCTGCTCACCCGCCGCCCGGCGGATCGCGCGGTCGTGGTCGTCCTCGGTGGTGCGGTAGTTGGTCCAGGTGTTGTCCACCGCGTCGGCCATGGTGTGGTGTTCGCCGGCGAGGCCGCTGATGCGGTCGACCTGGCGCCGGGTCGCGTTGCGGACCGCGTCGGCGAGCCCGACCTCGTTGCCGACCCGGGAGAACGCGTCGCCGTGCAGCGCCCGTGTGCGCGGCCAGCGCGTCGGTGGTCAGGTGGTCGGCGAGCGGCCGGTAGCCCCTGGTGAACGCCGGCGAACGCGTCCTCGTCGGCGTCGTAGCCCGGCGGCGGCGGTGGTGGCGGTCCGGTGGCTGCTCGTGCGTCATGGATCCCCCCTCTGCCAGGCTGTGACGTTAGCCGGCAGCCCGATCGGTTTCACACTCCCATCGGGTGCCAGACGGTCTTCGTCTCCAGGAAGGCGCGCAGCCGCGACATGTCCGGCGGCGCGACCCAGTCCGGCTCGGCCGGCTTCGCGCGCAGGACCCGCTTCACCGTGTTCGCCGCGGACTTCTCCAGCTCGGTCGGTCATCGACTGCGGGGCGCCGGCCAGGTCGAGGGCGTTGACGTCCGCGTGCGAGGCCAGCCACGGGGCCAGCTCCGCCGTGCGGCCGGTGAGGATGTTGACCACCCCGCCCGGCACGTCGGACGTCGCCAGCACCTCGGACAGCGTGATCGCCGGCAGCGGGCGGTCCTGGCTCGCCACCACGACCACCGTGTTGCCCGTGGCGATCGCCGGGGCCACCACGCTCACCAGGCCCAGCAGCGACGACGACTGCGGCGCCAGCACGCCCACCACGCCCGTCGGCTCCGGGACGCGAGAACGAGAAGTACGGGCCGGCCACCGGGTTGGCCGCGCCGAGCACCGTGGCGACCTTGTCCGACCAGCCCGCGTACCAGACCCAGCGGTCGATCGCGGCGTCCACGATGGACTGCACGCGCTTGGCCGGCACGCCCTCGCTCGCGGCCACCTCGGCCAGGAACTGCTCGCGCCGGCCCTCCAGCAGCTCGGCCACCCGGTACAGCACCTGGCCCCGGTTGTAGGCCGTCGCGCCGGACCAGCCGGCGAACGCCTTGCGGGCGGCCACGACCGCCTCGCGGACGTCCTTGCGGGAGGCCTGCGCGGCGTTGGCCAGGAAGCCGCCCTTCGCGTCGCGCACCGGGTAGGAGCGGCCGGACTCCGACCGCGGGAACGCGCCGCCGACGTAGAGCTTGTAGGTCTTGGCGACGGACAGACGCTCAGACATCGAGGTAGGCCTCCAGTCCCGTGCGGCCACCCTCCCGGCCGAAGCCGGACTCCTGGTAGCCGCCGAACGGCGCGGTCGGGTCGAACCGGTTGAACGTGTTGGCCCACACCACGCCGGCGCGCAGCTTGTCGGCCATCCAGAGGATCCGGGACCCCTTGTCGGTCCAGATCCCCGCGGACAGGCCGTACGGGGTGTTGTTGGCCTTCGCGACGGCCTCGTCCGGGCGTGCGGAACGTGAGCACCGACAGCACCGGGCCGAAGATCTCCTCGCGGGCGATCCGCATCGCCTGGCTGACGCCGGCGAACACCGTGGGCGCGAAGAAGAAACCCTTGTCCGGCAACGGGCACGGGCTCGTCCACCGGGTCGCGCCCTCCTCCTCGCCCGAGGACGACCAGCTCGGTGATCTTGTTGAGCTGCTCGCGCGAGTTGATGGCGCCGACGTCGGTGTTCTTGTCCAGCGGGTCGCCGATGCGCAGCGTCGAGACCCGCGCGTGCAGCTTCTCGAGCAGCTCGTCGGCCACCGACTCCTGCACCAGCAGCCGCGAGCCGGCGCAGCACACGTGGCCCTGGTTGAAGAAGATGCCGTTGACGATGCCCTCGACGGCCTGGTCGAGCGGCGCGTCGTCGAACACCACGTTGGCCGCCTTGCCGCCCAGCTCCAGGGTCAGCTTCTTGCCGGACCCGGCGAGCGAGCGCTGGATCAGCTTGCCGACGTCGGTGGAGCCGGTGAACGCGACCTTGTCGACGCCGGGGTGGTTGGTCAGCTCGGCGCCGACGTCGCCCGCGCCGGGCAGGATGTTGACCACGCCCGGCGGCAGGTCGGCCTGCTGGATGATCTCGGCCAGCACCAGCGCGGTGAGCGGGGTGGTCTCGGCCGGCTTGAGCACCACGGTGTTGCCGCAGGCCAGCGCCGGGCGCGATCTTCCACGCGGCCATCAGCAGCGGGAAGTTCCACGGGATGACCTGGCCGGCCACGCCGAGCGGGCGCGGGTCGGGGCCGAGCCCCGCGTAGCCGAGCTTGTCCGCCCAGCCCGCGTGGTAGAAGAAGTGCGCCGACGCGGTCGGCACGTCGACGTCGCGGGACTCCTTGATCGGCTTGCCGTTGTCCAGGCTCTCCAGCACGGCCAGCTCGCGGGACCGCTCGGCGATCATCCGCGCGATCCGGAAGATGTACTTGGCCCGCTCGGCGCCGGGCATCTTGCCCCACACCCGCTCGTAGGCCCGCCGCGCGGCCTTCACCGCGCGGTCCACATCGGACGGTGCGGCCGTGGACACCTCGGCCAGCACCTCCTCGGTGGCCGGGTTGATCGTCTTCAGCGGCTCGCCGCCGCCCTCGACGAACTCGCCGTCGAGGAACATCCGGTAGCTGGGCTTGAGGTTCGCGATGTCCCGGTTCTCGGGCGCGGGCGCGTACTCCCACAGGTCATCAGTCATGTCAGTCCACCGTCACGTAGTCCGGGCCGCTGTAGTGGCCCTCGAGTTGGGCGCGGCGCTGCATCAGCAGGTCGTTGAGCAGGCTGGAGGCGCCGAAGCGGAACAGGTCGGGGGTGAGCCACTCCGGCCCGGCCACCTCGTGCACGGCCACCAGGTAGCGGATGGCGTCCTTGGTGTTGCGGATGCCGCCGGCCGGCTTGACGCCGATGCGGGTGCCGGTCGAGGTGTGCCAGTCGCGGACGGCCTGCAGCATCACGTGGGTGACCGGCAGGGTGGCCGCCGGCGACACCTTGCCGGTGGACGTCTTGATGAAGTCGGCGCCGGCCAGCATGCGCGAGCCACGACGCGCGGCGCACGTTGTCGTAGGTGACGAGCTCGCCGGTCTCCAGGATGACCTTGAGGTGGGCGTCCCCGCAGGCGTGCTTGATGGTGACGATCTCGTCGAACACCCGGCCGTAGTGCCCCGACAGGAACGCGCCGCGGTCGATCACCATGTCGATCTCGGTGGCGCCCGTCGGCGACCGCCAGCTCGGTGTCGGCGATCTTCACCTGGCACGCTCGAGCGGCCGCTGGGGAACGCCGTGGCGACGCTGGCGATGTCGATGCCGCTGCCGCGCAGCGCCTCGACCGCCGTGGCCACCATGTCCGGGTACACGCAGACCGCGGCCACCGGCGGCACCTCGGGGCGCTCCGGGTCGGGCCGGCGGGCCTTGGCGCACAGCGAGCGGACCTTGCCGGCGGTGTCGGCCCCCTCCAGCGTGGTCAGGTCGACCATGCGGATGGCGGTGTCGATGGCCCACAGCTTCGACGCCTTCTTGATGCTGCGGGTGGCGAGGCCGGCGGCGCGCTGCTCGACGCCGACCTGGTCGACGCCGGGCAGGCCGTGGAGGAACCGGCGGAGCGAGGTCTCGTCGCGGGTCGCGTCGGCGAGCTCGGGTGGTAGCCCGGTACTCGCCGGTGAGGGTGCTGCCATGCGGTCGAGTCTAGGCGGACGACGACGGGCTCCCACGGCTTCAGCCAGGGGGTCGGCTCCCAGCCGCTCGGCGCCCGGCCAGCAGCTCGTAGGCGGTGGCGCCGTCGATCGACTCCCGGACGATGTCGGCATGGCCGGCGTGGCGGCGGTCTCCTCGATGACGTGCAGTAACACCCAGCGGACGGACCAGGCCTCGATGTCCTTGGGGAACCACGGCTCGTCGGGGACCGGCACCGGCTCGCCGAGGTCGGCGATGCCGGCGATCGCCGCCTCGGTGTACGTGGCGACCTCGTCGTACGCCGCGAGCAGCGACTCGAGCGTGTCCTCGGGCGTGAGCTGGAACTCGGCGCCGTACTCCTCGACCGATCCGGTCCGCGGCTTGCGCAGGATGGCGTCGGTCCACCCGCGCTCGACTGCGTGACGTGCTTGACGAGGCCGCCGACCGACAGCGCGCTGGCGCTGGGCACGGCGCGCAGCTGGTCGGGGGTGAGGCCGTACGCGGCGGCCTTGAGCACGCGCCGCTGCTGGGCGAGGAAGGTGAGCAGCCCGTCGCGCTCGTCGGCGACGGGGCGGGCGTTGGCATCCATGTCGCGGAGCATGCCAGCGGGGCACCGACAAAACCGCGCGCGTTACTCCTCGATCTGCCCGGTTCTTGTCCTTCTGCTTGCTTCGGCTTGCGGCGCTTGACGTCGACGCCGCCCATCATGGCCAGGCCGGTGATCTTGACGAGCGGCATGCCGGGGCGCGGCTGGGCCTGGTCCGGCGCGTGGTTCTCGAAGGCGCCCATGAAGCCCGTGCCGTTGACCTGGACGGCGATGTCCTCGGGCACGTAGATGTCGATGCCGCCCATCATCGCGAACGCCTGGATGGTCGTCTCCGCGTCCTCGAACCGGGCCTCGGTGAGGTCGATCTCGACGCCGCCCATGACCGCGACCGAGGTGAAGGTCGGCGGGACCGTCCACACGCCCTTGCGGTCGGTGCCGGACATGATCGCGATCGCGGTGGACGACGTGCCGCGGCCGCCGATGCGGTTGCTGGGCGACGGCGCCGGCGTGCGGGATCGCGACGGCGCGGGCCTGGTCGCCGACTGGCAGGTCGCGGGTGAGCGGCTCCAGGTCGCCGAACGTCTTGGCGGCGTAGACCTTGTCGAGCCGTTCCTCCAGCTCGTTGACGGTCAGCCGGCCCTCGGCCATGGAGTCGTGCAGGACCTTGGCGATGCGTTCGCGATCATCGTTCGACACCCGCATGTCCCGCGGGTCTGGCACGGCAGGCAGGTCAGCTCACGACGTCTGAGGCTATCGCGGCGCCGAGCGCTACGGTGCGCCCATGTCCGCGGACGACTTCCAGACGGCCGGGCTTCCCGTGCGGATCCGCGCGCTCGACGCCCAGACGGCATTGTCCGGCGTGCAAAGGCTGCGGTCGTGGGTGCTGTCGGCGCTGGCCGTGCGGCCGGGCGAGCGAGCCGCCGACATCGGGTCGGGCACCGGGGAGCAGGTGCGGCTGCTCGCCGAAGCCGTTGGCGCGCACGGGGAAGCGATCGGTGTCGAGCCGGACGCGGGGATGCGCGCGGAGGCGGCGCGGCGCGCGGCGGGCACCGCCGCGACCTTCGTCGAGGGAGACGCGACGGCGCTGCCGTTCGAGGACGCCTCGGTCGACGTGGTCACCTGCGAGCGGCTGTTCCAGCACCTGCGCGAGCCGGAGCGGGCCGCGACGGAGATCGCGCGCGTGCTGCGGCCCGGCGGACGGCTGGCCGTCACCGACACCGACTGGGCGACGGCGATCGTGCACCCCGGCGACCCGGACGTGCTCGGCGCCGTCGGCGACGCGATGCGGGCGGGGATCACGAACCCGCTGGCCGGGCGGCGGCTGCCGGGGCTGGCCTCCGCGGCGGGCCTGGTCGTGGACGACATCGGCTCGCAGGCGCTGATCCAGTCCCGGGAGGCGGCGACGGGTTCGCTGATGACGATGCTGGGCCGGCTCGCCCGCGACCGCGGCGCGGTCACCGAGGCGCAGCGGGCGCTGTTCATGGCCGACGTGGCGGCGGGCGCGGAGCGGGGCGACTTCATGCTGTCGGTGACGATGTTCGCAGTGGTCGCCCACCGTCCCGAGTAGTCGCCCGCCGCGGCGGGCGAGCGGTTACCGTGTCGCCCCATGGATGTGCGCACCGTCGACCACCCGCTGGCCAAGGCGCGGCTGACCGTCATGCGGGACGCCCGCACGGACAACGCCACCTTCCGGGCCGCCCTGCACGAGCTGACCGTGATGCTCATCTACGAGGCCATGCGCGACGCCCCGGTGCGCACCGAGCGCATCCACACCCCGGTCGCGCGCACCGAGGGCGTCTGGCTCGCCAACCCGCCGCTGCTGGTGCCCGTGCTGCGGGCCGGGCTCGGCATGGCCGACCAGGCGCACCGGCTGATCCCCGACGCGCAGATGGGCTTCGTCGGCCTAGCCCGAAACGAGGAGACGCTCGAGCCGACGCCGTACATGGAGTCGCTGCCGGCCGACCTCGCGGGCAGGCCCGTGTTCGTGCTCGATCCGATGCTCGCCACCGGCGGCTCGATGGAGTACACGATCCGGCTGCTGACCGGCCGCGGGGCGACCGACGTGACCGCCGTGTGCGCGCTCGCGGCGCCGGAGGGCATCCGCCACCTGGACAAATCGGGGCTGCCGGTGCGGCTGGTCACCGCCAGCGTGGACGAGCGGCTCAACGACTCCGGGTACATCGTCCCGGGCCTGGGTGACGCAGGTGACAGGCAGTACGGGGCAGTTTGAGTCTCGTCCGGTGTGGTATCACGGTGGTACCTTGGAACTCATGGCGATGACTCTGAGGCTCTCGGACGAGGAGAACTCACACCTCGCCGAGTTGGCCGCGGCGGAAGGCCGGTCCAAACAGGAGATCATGCGGCTGGCGCTTGCCGACCGCTGGGCGCGGTTACACAAGGAGCAGGAGCTCGCCGAAGTGCTGAGCCGGGTGCTGCCGCGCTACCAAGGTCTTGCTCGACCGGATCGGGACAGCGTAATTACTGTCGGTGCCTAGTGGCATGATCACGCGGTGATCATGTACCTGGATGCCAGCGACCTGCTCGTGCTGGCCGCCGCCGTCACCGGCGGCGACCTCGTGGTGCGCGATCTCGGCCTTCTCGACGCCGCCGCGCACCGGCCGCGCGCCACCGTGCTCGGTGTGCAGGCCTACGACACGCTGTGGCTCAAGGCCGCCGCGCTGCTCGACTCCATCGTCACCACCCGCCCGCTCGCCGAGGGCAACTGGCGGCTCGGCTGGGTCGCCGCGGTGACCATCTGCGACATGAACGGCTGGTGGATCGACGCCGACGAGGACGAGGCGCTCGATCTGGTCCGCGAGGTCGGCCGCGGCAGCGTCGGCGTACCCGAGATGGCGGGCCGACTAGAGGACGTGGGCGCTCCCCAAGGCGGATGACGCCGCTTGACCTGGAGTGCACTCCAGCTTCTACGGTCGACGATGTGACTTACGCGATCGCCGAGGCAGCCCATCGCAGCGGGTTGTCGATCGACACACTCCGTTACTACGAACGCATCCAACTGATAGACCCGCCGGCCCGGGACTCCGGCGGCCGGCGGGCCTACTCCGACGAGGACCTGGCCTGGCTCGAGTTCCTGACCAGGCTGCGCACCACCGGCATGCCGATCCGCATGATGCGCGAGTACGCGCGGCTGCGGCACCAGGGCAATGCCAGCGCCACCCGGCGCAAGCAGATCCTGATCGAGCAGCGGGCCGAGGTCCTCGACCGCATCGCCGAGCTGAACTCCTGCCTGGACGTGCTCAACTACAAGATCACCAACTACGAGCAGTGCGAGCGGGACCTCGAGGAGAAGACCTCGGTCGTCCAGGAGGCGTCCGCCTGATCGCAGGCGCCTCAGAAGTGGATGTTCTGCACCCAGCCCCAGCGCTTCGCGTTGGGCACGTAGACCTTGGTCCAGCCCTGCGACTGCTGGTCGGTGCGGTGCACGTGCCAGTCGGCGAAGACGTTGCCGATCACGAACCGGTTGGCCGCGTCGCGCAGGGTGCCCATGCTGTCGATCCGCTGGTGGTCGTTGACCACGTGGCCGCCCGGCAGCCGGAAGTCGACCGCCCGGTAGTGGCTCGCCGCCACGCCGCTGCGGCCCTGCAGCACCCTGGTCGGCACCGCGCGGCCGGCCGGGTACTTGCTCGTCGGCGTGGGGAAGTGCTCGCCGCCGACCGACGTGCCGATGCAGTCGCGCCGCACGAAGCCCCACCACGGGTGCTTGGTGTTGCGGTACTTCTTGTCGCTGATCACCGACCACGTGCTGTTCACGTTGTAGCGCCACGCCACGATGTCGCTCGTGCCGATGGTCCAGCCGATGTCGTTGCCCTTCACGCCCGCCTTGGGGTAGTTCGGGTGGACGGGGCAGTCCTTCTTGACCGTGTAGTCGAGAATCAGCGCGATGTTGCGCTTCGCGGCCGCCGTGTCCGCGTCTCCCGTCGCCGCCGACATCGTCGCGACGAACCCGCCCGCCAGCACGGCCGTCAACGCGACGCCGATCGCCGCCACCCACCTGGTCCTCGTCCGCATGCTTGCCTCTCCCCGACTCGAGTTCTGTTGACGAACCCGGTCTACCGGCCGGTAACCGCGCGGCCGAGCCGGACTGCACAGGGGGAGCAGCGTTGTGCGCGTCAGGTCATGAGCGTGGCGGCGACCGTGGCGCCGAGCTCCCAGCAGCGCTGCAGGTCCGCCTTGCCGGGTGCGCCGGTCACGGTCACGTTCTCGGTGACCTTCGCCCAGCCGAGGCCGGTGGTGACGGACTCGATGCCGCGGATCGCGCCGGTCGTGTCGTCGTTGCCGTGGACGTAGAGGCCGAAGGGCCGGCCGCGGGTGGCGTCGAGGCACGGGTAGTAGGCGAGGTCGAAGAAGACCTTGAGGGCGCCGGACATCATGCCGAGGTTGGCGGGCGTGCCGAGGAGGTAGCCGTCCGCCGCCATCGCGTCCTGCGGGGTGGCCGCGAGCGCGGGCCGCCGGACCACCTCGACACCCTCGATCTCCTCGGCCGTCGCCCCGGCGACCACCGCCTCGAACATGGCAGCCACATTCGGCGACGGCGTGTGATGGACGATCAGCAACCGGGCCACGTCACGCCTTGAGCAGTGCGGCGACCTCGTCGCGCAGGGCCGACATCCGGTCCGCCGCCGAGGTGCGGGCCGCGGCCAGGGCGTCCGGTGCCGCGACCGGTTCGACGACCTCCAGGTACGCCTTCACCTTCGGCTCGGTGCCCGATGGGCGGATGACCACCCGCAGGCCCGTCCGCGCGCAGCCGGATGATGTCCGGGGCCGGGTTGTCCTGCGTGACCTCGGCACCGCCGAGCCGGGTGGGCGGGTCCGTCCGCAGCGCGGCGACCATCGGGGCGATGGCGGCCACGTCGGTGAACCGCAGCGAGACCTGGTCGGTCAGGTGCACGCCGTGCGCCACGGCCAGGTCGTCCAGCGCGTCCGGCAGCGCCCGGCCGGCGGCCTTCAGCGTCGCCGCCAGGTCGCAGGCCAGGATCGACGCCGAGATGCCGTCCTTGTCGCACACCGAGTCCGGGTCGACGCACAGGCCCAGCGCCTCCTCGTACGCGAACACCAGGCCCGCACCCGCGCGCACCAGCCACTTGAAGCCCGTCAGCGTCTCCGCGTGCCGTGCCCCCGCCGCCGCGGCGACCAGGCCCAGCAGCGACGACGACACGATCGTCGACGCCACCAGCGGGTCCGGATGCGCCACTCGATCCACTGTGGACAGAACGTGGGCGCCCAGCAGCGCGCCCGTCTCGTCGCCGCGCAGCATGCGCCAGCCGTCGGCGAAGCGGACGCCCAGCGCGCACCGGTCGGCGTCCGGGTCCAGCGCGATCGCGAGGTCCGCGTCCGACGACGACGCGAACGCCAGCAGCAGGTCCGCCGCCCCCGGCTCCTCCGGGTTCGGGAAGTCGACGGTGGGGAAGTCGGGGTCCGGCGCGGCCTGCTCGGGCACCAGCGTCACGTCGGTGAAACCCGCGCGCCGCAAGGCTTCCACCGCCGAGGCGCCGCCGACGCCGTGCATCGGGGTCAGCACCACGCGCAGGTCCCTGGCCGTGCCGCGGGGCAGCGCCGCCACGTGCGACAGGTACGCGTCGACCTGCGCGTCGCTCACCGGCATCGCGCCGGCCGCGACCGGCACCGACCGCGCCGCCGGCGCGCCGCGGATGCCGGCCTCGATCAGCCGGTCGTCCGGCGGCACGATCTGCGAGCCGGGCGGATCGCCGAAGCCGACGTAGACCTTGTACCCGTTGTCCGCGGGCGGGTTGTGCGACGCCGTGACCTGGATGCCGGCCACCGCACCGAGCGAGCGCACCAGGAACGCCGTGATCGGGGTCGGCAGCGGGCCGGGCATCGTCAGCACCGGGAAGCCGGCCGCGGTCAGCACCCCGGCGACGGCCTCCTGGAACTCGGCCGACCCGTGCCGGGCGTCCCGGCCGACGACCACCGTGCCGCCGGCGTGTCCCTTCTGGCGCAACCACTCCGCGACCCCGGCCGTCGCCCGCACGACGACCGCGCGGTTCATCCCGTTGGACCCCGCGCGGACCGGGCCGCGCAGGCCCGCGGTGCCGAACGTCAGCGTCCCGTTCATCCGGTCGGCCAGGTCCTCGACGGCGCCGGCCACCCCGCCCATCGCGTTCGCGACGACGCGCTGCAGCTCGGCCTTGGTGTCCGGGTCCGGGTCGTCGGCCATCCACCTGTACGCCTCGTCCCGAAGGGACGACGAGAGAGTCACGAACGCTCCACAAGGGACCGCAGCAGCCGCCCCATCCGCCCCGCCGCCGCGCGGCCGGCCTCGAGGACCTCCTCGTGGTTGAGCGGCTCGCCCGTCACGCCGGCCGCCAGGTTCGTCACCAGCGACAGGCCGAACACCTCCACGCCGAGCGCCCGCGCGGCGATCGCCTCCAGCACCGTCGACATGCCGACCAGGTCCGCGCCCATCGTGCGCAGCATCCGGATCTCCGCCGGCGTCTCGAAGTGCGGGCCGACGAGCCCCGCGTACACGCCCTCGACCAGCGACGGGTCGATCTCGCGGGCCAGGGCGCGCAGCCGCGGCGAGTACAGGTCGGTGAGGTCCACGAAGTTCGCGCCGACCAGCGGCGAGCGTGGCCGTCAGGTTCAGGTGGTCGCTGATCAGCACCGGCGAGCCCACCGGGATGCCGTCGCGCAGGCCGCCCGCCGCGTTGGTCAGCACGACCGTCCGGCAGCCGGCCGCCGCGACCGTGCGCACGCCGTGCACCACCGCGTCGATGCCGTGGCCCTCGTAGAAGTGCGTGCGCCCCAGCATGATCAGCACCCGCCGGTCGCCCGACGCGCAGCGAGCGGATCGTGCCGCCGTGGCCCGCGACCGTCGGCGCGGCGAACCCGGGCAGCTCGGCCATCGGCACCTCGGCCGTGGCCGTCGCCGATCTCGTCGGCGGCCGGGCGCCAGCCCGAGCCGAGCACCACGGCCACGTCGTGCTTGTCCACCCCGGTGCGCTCGGCGAGCGCGGCCGCCGCCTCGTCGGCATGTTTCGCCGCATGGTTCTCAGTCACGGGCCCGACTGTAGCCGGGCGTCAGCCGGTGACCTTGAACGTCTTCGCGATCCGGTCGAACAGCTCGCTGCGGCCGGTGTCCTCCTGGTCGACCGGCACGGTCACCGCGACCACCCACAGGTCCCCGCCCAGCGGCAGCAGGTTCGCGAACGTCACCCGGTTCAGGTCGCGCGCGCCCGGCGCGAGGTTCTCCGCCTTCGTCGTCGTGCGGTAGGTCAGCTGCTCGGCCTGCTGCCCGCCGGGCGAGGCCGCGGACCGGCGTGCGGCTCGCCCTTCGTGTAGGTCTGGTGCTCGTCGTCGGACAGCGAGTCCACGTAGTCCTCGACGCTGTGGTCGGGGAAGTAGCCGGAGAACCGCTCCACGGTCAGCGCTGCCTGCCGTCGGCCGACACGTAGTAGACCCGCGTGCTGATCACGTCGTCGCCCACCGCGCGCTCCTCGACGAACCGCGCCCACCCCTGCGGCACGCCCACCGAGTAGCCGCCGCCCTGCACCCCGTTCAACGTCGCCGCGTCGCCGGTCTGGGTCTCCAGCTCGGGCACCGGCGTCTCGGGCGCGGGTGTCGTCGCCGGACGTCGACGATCTCCGGCGGCGGCAGCAGCGGCTTGCCGCCGACCACCCGGGCCAGCGCGAACCCGCCGCCGGCCGCGGCACCGAAGAACAGCGACCGCGACGACCACCAGCAGCACGCCCGCGACCCGGCCGCGGCGGCGCCGCACGGCGGCGCGCGGCCGTGTCGAACGGCAGCGGGCCCGGCGCCGGCGCGAGCTGGGGCGCCTCGACCGCCGGGGCGGACGGCGCCGGCGGCAGCGGGGGCGCCGCGGGCTTCGGCGTGAGCCGGGTCGGCGTCTGGTCCGGGTCGGACAGCTTGGCCAGGTCCTCCTCGGACAGCAGCGGCGTGCTGGGCGGCGGGCAGCAGCGGGTGCAGCCGGTTGCGCACCTCGGCGAGCGAGATCCGGTCGGCCGGCTCCTTGGCCATCAGCGCGGCGACGACCTCCGCCAGCGGCCCGGTCGACTCCGGGCGCGGCACGTCGCCGTGCACCACGAGGTTGACGATCTCCAGCGCGGTGCCGCTCGAGGTCGTAGGGCGGGTGGCCCTCGAGCACCGCGTACAGCGTGGCGCCCAGGCCCCACAGGTCGGCGGCCGGCGTCACCTCGCGCCCGGCGGCCACCTCCGGCGCGATGTAGGCGGGCGAGCCCAGCATGATCCCGGTGCGGGTCATGGTGCGCTCGGAGACGTTGCGGGCGATGCCGAAGTCGGTCAGCTTCACCTGCCCGTTGGTCGACGGCGTCGCGCCGACGAGCACGTTGCCCGGCTTGACGTCCCGGTGCGTGATGCCGACCTGGTGCGCGGCGGCGAGCCCGGCGGCGACCGCGTCGCCGATCGCGGCCGCGGCGGCGGCCTCCAGCGGGCCGAGCGTGCGCAGCAGCTCGGCCAGGCTGTGCGCGGGCATGTACTCGGTGACCACGAACGGCTCGCCGTTCTCGCGGGCGACGTCGTGCAGCGTGATCACGTTCGGGTGGGACAGCGCGGCGATCGCGCGGGCCTCGCGCAGCGTCCGTTCGCGCAGCTCGTCGGCCTCGGCGTCCGGGATCCCGGGCGGCAGCAGGACCTCCTTCACCGCCACCGGGCGGCGCAGGAACTCGTCGTAGGCCTCCCAGACGGTGCCCATCGAGCCCTGGCCGAGCTGCCGGCGCAGCCGGTACCGGCCGGCGACCACACGTTCGGAGGGGCTGGACACGCGCCCCATTCTGCGGCATTCACCACACCTCCGACAGATCCCGCGAGCACCAGTCCGGTATCCGTAGCATCGCCGGGTATGACCTCGGCGGAGCGGTTGAGTCTGGCTGCCGATTTCCCGGCGGCCACCAGGGACCAGTGGCGCGAGCTGGTCGAGGGCGTGCTGCGCAAGTCCGGCGCCGACGCTCGACGACGCCGGAGGCCGCGCTCGCCAGCCCGACCTACGACGGGTTCGCCCTCCACCCGCTCTACACCGCCGACGACGCCGCCCCGGACGCCGGCTTCCCCGGCCTGCCGCCCGCACGTGCGCGGCGGCACGCCCCGACGGGCGGGTGCTCGCCGGCTGGGACGTCCGCCAGCGCCACGCCGACCCGGACCCGGCCGCCACCAAGCGCGCGGTCCTCGCCGACCTGGAGAACGGCGGCACCTCGCTGTGGCTCGTCGTCGGCGCCGCCGGGCTGCCGGTCGACGCGCTCGCCGACGTGCTCGACGACGTCTACCTCGACCTCGCCCCGGTCACCCTCGACGCCGGCGCCGACACGCGCGGCGGCCGCCGACGCGCTGCTCGCCGTGCTACGCGGACAAGGGCGTCGCGGCCAGCGAGGTCCGCGGCAACCTCGGCGCCGACCCGCTCGGCCTGCGCGCCCGCACCGGCGACGCGACGCCGACCTCGACGTCGCCGTCGAGCTGGCCCGGCGCGCCCAGGCGCCACCCGCGGCTGCGCTCGATCGTCGTGGACGCGCCTGCCCTACCACGAGGCGGGCGGCTCCGACGGCCAGGAGCTCGGCTGCGCGATCGCCACCGGCGTGGCCTACCTGCGCGCGCTCACCGACGCCGGCCTGGACGTCGACGCAGGCGGCCCGGCAGCTGGAGTTCCGCCTCGCCGCCACCGCCGACCAGTTCGCCACGATCGCGAAGCTGCGCGCCGCGCGCCGGCTGTGGGCCCGGGTCACCGAGGTGTGCGGCGCGACCGTGCGCGCCGCGCCGCAGCACGCGGTGACCTCCTCGACGATGATGACCCGCCGCGACCCGTGGGTGAACATGCTGCGCACCACGCTCGCCTGCTTCGCCGCCGGCGTCGGCGGCGCGGACGCGGTGACCGTGCTGCCCTTCGACGCCGCGATCGGCCTGCCGGACGCGTTCGCCAGGCGGATCGCCCGCAACACCCAGTCGATCCTGCTCGAGGAGTCCAAAGTGGCCGGTGTGATCGACCCGGCGGGCGGCTCCTGGTACGTCGAGCGGCACACCGACGAGCTGGCCCGCGCCGGCGTGGGCGGTGTTCACCGAGATCGAGCGGGCCGGCGGCATCGCCGCGCGCGCTCGACACCGGGCTGGTCGACGAGCGGATCGCCGCCACCCGCGACGGCCCGCACCGAGCGGTTCGCGGCCGGCGAGGAGTCGATCACCGGCGTGACCGTGTTCCCCAACCAGAACGAGAAACCGCTCGCCCGCGAGCCCGCGCCGCCCGAGCCGTCCGGCGGGCTGCCCAGGGTCCGCTACGCGGAGCCGTTCGAGGCGAAGCTGGAGGCAGGCGTGAGCATCCCCGACTTCTCCGACGTCGAGCTGGGCGAGCCGCGCGACGCTCCGTCGGCCGCCGACTGGCAGGCCGCGCTGCAGGAGGCCACCGGCAAGGGCAGCGACGCGCTCACCTGGGAGACGCCCGAGGGCATCGGCGTGAAACCCTTGTACACCAAGGAGGACACCGCCGAGCTCGACTTCCTCGACACCTACCCGGGCATCGTGCCGTACCTGCGCGGGCCGTACCCGACGATGTACGTCAACCAGCCGTGGACGATCCGCCAGTACGCCGGGTTCTCCACCGCCGAGGAGTCCAACGCCTTCTACCGCCGCAACATCGCGGCCGGCCAGAAGGGACTGTCGGTCGCGTTCGACCTCGCCACCCACCGCGGCTACGACTCCGACCACCCGCGCGTCGCCGGCGACGTCGGCATGGCCGGCGTGGCCATCGACTCGATCTACGACATGCGCCAGCTCTTCGACGGCATCCCGCTGGACAAGATGTCGGTGTCGATGACCATGAACGGCGCGGTGCTGCCGATCCTCGCGCTCTACGTGGTGGCCGCCGAGGAACAGGGCGTGCCGCAGGACAAGCTCACCGGGACCATCCAGAACGACATCCTCAAGGAGTTCATGGTCCGCAACACCTACATCTACCCGCCGCAGCCGTCGATGCGGATCATCTCCGACATCTTCTCGCACACCTCGCAGCACATGCCGAAGTTCAACTCGATCTCCATCTCCGGCTACCACATGCAGGAGGCCGGGGCGACGGCCGATCTCGAGCTGGCGTACACGCTGGCCGACGGCGTCGAGTACATCCGCGCGGGCGTCGACGCCGGTCTGGACGTCGACTCGTTCGCGCCGCGGCTGTCGTTCTTCTGGGCCATCGGCATGAACTTCTTCATGGAGGTCGCGAAGCTGCGGGCGGCGCGGCTGCTGTGGGCCAAGCTGGTCAAGCAGTTCGAGCCGAAGTCGGCGAAGTCGCTGTCGCTGCGCACGCACTGCCAGACGTCGGGCTGGTCGCTGACCGCGCAGGACGTCTACAACAACGTGATCCGCACCTGCGTCGAGGCGATGGCCGCCACCCAGGGGCACACGCAGTCGCTTGCACACCAACGCGCTCGACGAGGCGCTCGCGCTGCCGACCGACTTCTCCGCGCGCATCGCCCGCAACACCCAGCTGCTGCTGCAGCAGGAGTCCGGCACCACGCGGGTGATCGACCCGTGGGGCGGCAGCGCGTTCGTCGAGCGGCTCACCTACGACCTCGCGCCGCAGGGCGTGGGGGCACATCAGCGAGGTCGAGTCGGCGGGCGGCATGGCCCGCGCGATCGACGCCGGCATCCCGAAGCTGCGCATCGAGGAGGCCGCCGCGCGCACCCAGGCCCGCATCGACTCCGGCCGCCAGCCGGTGATCGGCGTCAACAAGTACCGGCTCGCCGACGCCGACGAGGAGATCGAGGTGCTCAAGGTCGACAACGCCGGCGTGCGCGCGCAGCAGCTGGAGAAGCTGCGCCGGCTGCGCGCCGAGCGCGACCAGGGCGCGGTCGACTCGGCGCTGGACGCGCTGACCGCGCGGCGGCCGACGGCGACGGCAACCTGCTCGCGCTGGCCATCGACGCGGCCCGCGCGAAGGCCACGGTCGGCGAGATCTCCGACGCGCTCGGCAAGGTGTGGGGCCGCCACTCCGCGCAGATCCGTACGATCTCCGGCGTCTACTCCGAGGAGGTCGGCGCTGTGTCCAATGTGGACGAAGCGCGCGCGGTGGTGAACGCGTTCGCCGAGGCCGAGGGGCGCCGGCCGCGGATCCTGGTCGCCAAGATGGGCCAGGACGGGCACGACCGCGGCCAGAAGGTGATCGCCACCGCGTTCGCCGACCTCGGCTTCGACGTCGACGTCGGCCCGCTGTTCCAGACCCCGGCCGAGGTCGCCCGCCAGGCGGTCGAGGCCGACGTGCACATCGTCGGCGTCAACTCGCTCGCCGCCGGGCACCTCACGCTCGTGCCCGCGCTGCGCGACGAGCTGGCCGCGCTCGGCCGCGACGACATCATGATCGTCGTCGGCGGCGTGATCCCGCCCGCGGACTACGACGAGCTGCGCGCCGCGGGCGCGGCCGCGATCTTCGGCCCGGGCACGGTGATCGCCGACGCGGCGGCCGACCTGCTGCGGCAAGCTCGCCGAGGCAGCACGGGCACTGATGGCGCGCGAGGTCGACGTCGCCGCGTACGCCAAGGGCGTGCTCGCCGGCGACCGGGGGACCCTGTCGAAGGCGATCACGCTCGTCGAGTCGCGCCGGGCCGACCACCGCGCGCTCGCCCAGCAGCTGCTCGTCGAGCTGCTGCCGCACGCGGGCGGCGCGCACCGGGTCGGCATCACCGGCGTGCCGGGCGCGGGCAAGTCGACGTTCATCGACGCGCTCGGCTCGACGCTCACCGAGGCCGGCCACCGGGTCGCGGTGCTCGCGGTCGACCCGTCCTCGTCGCGCACCGGCGGCTCGATCCTCGGCGACAAGACGCGGATGGCCCGGCTCGCGGTCGACCCGGCCGCGTTCATCCGGCCGTCGCCGACCTCCGGCACGCTCGGCGGCGTCACCCGGGCGACCCGCGAGACGATCGTGCTGATGGAGGCCGCCGGCTACGACGTCGTGCTCGTGGAGACCGTCGGCGTCGGGCAGTCCGAGATCTCCGTGGCCAACATGGTCGACTGCTTCCTGCTGCTCACCCTCGCCCGCACCGGCGACCAGCTGCAGGGCATCAAGAAGGGCGTGCTCGAGCTGGCCGACGTGATCGCGGTGAACAAGGCCGACGGCGACCACGAGGTGCCCGCCCGCAAGGCCGCCCGCGAGCTGTCCGGCGCGCTGCGGCTGCTGCGCACGTCCCGAGGCGACGCTGGACGCCGCCCGTGCTGACCTGCAGCGGGCTGACCGGCGCCGGGCCTGGACACGCTGTGGGAGCAGGTCGAGCGCCACCACCGCACGCTGTCCGAGTCCGGCGAGCTGGCGGCCAAGCGGCGGCGCCAGCAGGTCGACTGGACCTGGACGATGGTGCGCGACACGCTGCTCACCCGGCTGCAGGAACACCCCGGGGTCCGGGCGCTCGCCCCTGACCTGGAACGGGAGGTCGCCGACGGCGAGCTGACGCCCACGCTGGCGGCCGAGCGGATACTGGAGGTGTTCGCCGACTCACCGCGTGCTGACTAGAGTCGTCACCATGCGTAGTGCCTCCCGGCTCGTGATCATCGCCCTGCTGGGCCTTTTCTGGCACTTCCGGCCGTCTGCGGCGCTGTCCGCGTTACCCGCGTCGGCGCAGCCCGTCGACCGGCCGTCGCGCACCGACGACGAGCCGCGGCCGTCACGCCACCGCCGCGCCGTCGCGGTCCGCCGGCCCGGAAGCTGACGCCGGACACCGAGGCCGACAAGGCCGAGATCGAAGCGCAAGCTGATCATGGGCGTGACCTCGGTGGTCCTGATCGGCCTCGTGATCTGGGGTCGCAGCATCCGGCGCAAGCGGCAGGAAGGAGGCCGAGGGCGGCTGACGCTGACGTCGTTGGCCGATTGTGATCATTTAGCCAGACTGAAGCGCATACACCGCTCGGCGCACCAGCCGGCACCGGCGACCGGTTGACCAGCCAACCTCGTTCGATCCTCCATGACGCGCATGGTGCAGGATTGCCGGCGTGACAGTGCTCGATTCGCGGTCCGGAATGTCGCGGGACCGCGACGATCTGAACGCGGCAGACGGGGCCGGCGTGCTTCTGACCGACAAGGGCGTCAGTATGCCCACTGTGGAGGACCTTGGTGCGGGGCGCGGTCCCGTCGTGGCTGGACGACTGGCTCGCGCGCAACGCGCTCGACGTGGTCGCCTGGTACCGGCACATCCACGCCCACCCGGAGCTGTCCCGGCGCGAGTTCGCCACCACCGAGCTGGTCGCCGGCCTGCTGTCGGCCGCGGGGCTGCGGCCGAAGCTGTTCGACAGCGGCACCGGCCTGATCTGCGACGTCGGCGCCGGCGAGCGCTGCGTGGCGCTGCGGGCCGACATGGACGCGCTGCCGCTCACCGAGCTGACCGGCCTGCCCGTACGCCTCGACCGTGCCCGGCGCCGCACACGCGTGCGGCCACGACGCGCACACGGCGATGCTGCTCGCCGCCGGCCTCGCGCTCGCCTCCGCGCCGGAGCTGCCCGGCCGGGTGCGGCTGGTGTTCCAGCCCGCCGAGGAGGTCATGCCCGGCGGCGCGCTGGACGTCATCGCCGCGGGCGGCCTCGACGGCGTGGAGTCGATCTTCGGCCTGCACTGCGACCCGCGGCTCCAGGTCGGCAGCGTGGGCACCCGGGTCGGCGCGATCACGTCGGCCACCGACCTGCTGGAGCTGCGGCTGACCTCGCCGGGCGGGCACACGTCGCGCCCGCACCTGACCGCCGACCTGGTGCACGCGCTGGGCACGGTCATCACCGGCCTGCCGGCGCTGCTGTCCCGGCGGATCGACCCGCGCTCGGGCACGGTGCTGGTGTGGGGCGCGGTGCACGCGGGCGAGGCGCCGAACGCGGTCCCGCAGGACGGCGTGCTGCGCGGCACCCTGCGCACCGGCGACCACGAGGTGTGGGCCGACCTGGAGCCGCTGGTGGCGGGCCTGGTCGAGTCGCTGCTGGCGCCGACCGGGGTCGGCTTCGAGCTGGAGCACCGCCGCGGCGTGCCGCCGGTGGTCAACGACGAGGAGAGCACGGCGGTCCTGCGGGCCGGCGTCGAGGCCGCGCTGGGCGAGCAGGCGGTGACGTCGACGAGGCAGTCCTCCGGCGGCGAGGACTTCGGCTGGTACCTGGAGCACATCTCCGGGCTCGTTCGCGCGGCTGGGCGTGTGGTCCGGCGAGGGCCAGATGCCCGACCTGCACCAGCCGACGTTCCACCTGGACGAGCGGGCGCTGCTGACCGGCGTCCGGGTGCTGACCCACACCGCGCTGGCGGCGCTGGCCTGACCGTTCAGTAGTGGTCGCCGCCGTCGCGCCGGTTGGCGACAGGCGATGAGGACGAGCACGACGACGAGGTAGACCGCCGAGCGCGATGCCGGCGTCCGACGAGGCGGTTGAGCGCCGCCGGCCTTGTCGAGGAAGAAGCTGATCGCCCCGAACCCGCCGATGACGACGAGCAGCGCGAGGCAGACCTTGACGAAGCGGCCGTAGGAGCACCACCACGTGCAGCTGCCCGGGGTGGTGTGCTTGCAGAGCGAGTCGCCGTGCCCGGTGCGCGGCAGCTGCTTGACGGCGTGCCGGCTCACGCTCACGGCGCGCCGGTCGCGGCGTGAGGCGCCGCTGGACGGACGCTCACGGGCACCTGCGGGCACTATCCGCGCCGCCTGACGGCCAATCCCTGCGTGGTGATCCACAGGCGCGCCAGTTGTCCACAGTTCGCCGGCCGCCGACCAGAAACTGTCAGTGGCCGCGACTAGTCGTGGCACCAGGGGACCCCCTTGCGGCGGCGCACGAGGTCTGCGGGCGAGGTGCTTTGCACGTGCTCGCGTGACTGCGGCAGCTGGCCAGGTGGTCGGGCAGGGCTATGGGCCGATGCCGTGGCAGGGGCGGATGCGCAGGTCGGCCACGTAGTCCGCCGGGGCGCCCGCCGCCTCCGCCGCGTCGGCGACCACGCCCGAGGTAGCGCGCCGAGGGCAGCCCGCCCTCGTAGGCGTCCAGCACGTAGAGCCAGGCCAGCACCGAGCCCTCCAGGGTCTGCACCCGCAGCCGGATCTTCGAGTGCAGGCCGCAGCTCGGAGCCCTCCCAGCGGTCGAGGCGGGCCTCGTCCTCCTGGGTCACGTCGTAGAGCACCACGAACACCTGCGAGCCGGGCTCCTCGACGATCGTGGCGAGGGCGCCCTCCCAGCCGAGGTCCTCGCCGCCGAAGGTCAGCCGCCAGCCCACGAGCCAGCCGGTACCCGCCATCGGCGAGTGCGGCGCTCGCTCCATCATCTGGGCGGGATCCATGTTGGACCCGTACGCGGCGTAGAGCGGCACGACCGACAGCGTAGCGATACCTCGGATCATGCGCGCCGCCATGGGCGTCGGGCGTGTTCGCCGTCGGCCGTGCCGCGTACCGTGGCCAGCGAACAGCGGACATCCGACGAGGGGAGCTCCGAGTGACCCGGATCGTGATCATGGGCGGCGGGCCGGCCGGCTACGAGGCCGCGCTGGTCGCCGCCCAGCACGGGGCCGACGTCACGGTCGTCGAGCGGGACGGGCTCGGCGGCGCCTGCGTGCTCTACGACTGCGTGCCGTCCAAGACGTTCATCGCCTCCGCCGGGCGCGCCGGTCGGCCTTCCACAACGCCGACGAGCTGGGCATCCGCACCGACAGCCAGCTGCCGCCGGTCGACCTGCCGGTCGTGCACGGCCGGGTGAAGGGGCTCGCGCTCGCGCAGTCCGCCGACGTGCGCAACCGGGTCCAGCGCGAGGGCGTGCGGGTGATCAACGGCACGGCCCGGTTCTGCGACGACCGCACCGGCCTCGCCGCGCACCGGGTCGCCGCCGTCGGCCACGACGGCACGACCGAGGTGCTCGACGCCGACGTCGTGCTGATCGCCACCGGCGCCACCCCGCGGGTGCTGCCCGGCGCCGAGCCGGACGGCGAGCGGATCCTCGACTGGCGCCAGATCTACGACCTGCCCGAGCTGCCCGAGCACCTGGTCGTCGTCGGCTCCGGGGTCACCGGCGCGGAGTTCGTGTCCGCCTACACCGAGATGGGCGTGCGGGTCACGCTGGTCTCCAGCCGCGACCGGGTGCTGCCGCACGAGGACGCCGACGCCGCCGCGGTGCTCGAGGACGTCTTCGCCGCGCGCGGCACCGAGGTCGTCAAGCACGCGCGCGCCGAGCGCGTCGAGCGCACCGACAAGGGCGTGCGTCGTGCACCTGCGCGGCGGCCGGACCGTCGAGGCCAGCCACGCGCTGATGACCGTCGGCTCGGTGCCCAACACCGCCGACCTCGGGCTGGACAAGGTCGGCATCGAGCCGGGCGCAGGGCGGGTTCGTCTCGGTCGACCGGGTGTCGCGGACGAGCGTGCCCGGCATCTACGCGGCCGGCGACTGCACCGGCCTGCTGATGCTCGCGTCGGTCGCCGCCATGCAGGGCCGGATCGCGATGTGGCACGCGCTCGGCGAGGGCGTCGCGCCGATCAAGCTCAAGACGGTCGCCGCGAACGTGTTCACCCACCCGGAGATCGCCACGGTCGGCATCAGCCAGCAGGCGATCGACTCCGGCGAGGTGCCGGCGCGCACGATCATGCTGCCGCTCGCCACCAACGCGCGCGCGAAGATGGAGGGCCTGCACCGCGGCTTCGTGAAGCTGTTCTGCCGCCCGGCGACCGGGCGTGGTGATCGGCGGCGTGGTCGTCGCGCCGTCGGCGAGCGAGCTGATCCTGCCGATCGCGCTGGCCGTGCAGAACCAGCTCACCGTCGAGCACCTGACGCACACGTTCTCGGTCTACCCGTCGCTGTCCGGCTCGATCGTCGAGGCCGGCCGCCGCCTGATGCGCCACGACGACCTGGACTGACGAAGAAGACGCCCCCGAGGCGAACCTCGGGGGCGTCACGGTCGACGGTGGGGCTCAGTCGGCCTCGACCCAGTCGAACGTCCGGGTGACGGCCTTCTTCCACTGGCCGAAGGTCTTCTCGCGGGCGGCGTCGTCCATCGTACGGCGCCCACTCCTTGTCCTTCGCCCAGTTGTTGCGGATGTCGTCCTCGCCCTTCCAGAACCCGACGGCGAGGCCGGCGGCGTAGGCGGCGCCCAGCGCGGTCGTCTCGGCGACGACCGGCCGGATCACCGGCACGCCGAGGATGTCGGCCTGGAACTGCATCAGCAGCTCGTTCTGGACCATGCCGCCGTCGACCTTCAGCGCGGTCAGCGGCACGCCCGAGTCGGCGTTCATCGCGTCGATCACCTCGCGGGTCTGGAAGGCCGTGGCCTCCAGCACCGCGCGGGCCAGGTGGCCCTTGTTCACGTAGCGGGTCAGGCCGACGATCGCGCCGCGGGCGTCCGAGCGCCAGTACGGCGCGAACAGGCCGGAGAACGCCGGCACGAAGTAGCAGCCGCCGTTGTCGTCGACCGCCGCGGCCATGCTCCTCGATCTCCGGCGCCGAGGCGATCATGCCCGAGGTTGTCGCGCAGCCACTGCACGAGCGACCCGGTGACCGCGATCGAGCCCTCCAGCGCGTACACCGGTCGGCTGCCGAGCCGATCTTGTAGCAGACCGTGGTGAGCAGGCCGTTCTTGCTGACGCCACCTTCTCGGTGCCGGTGTTGAGCAGCACGAAGTTGCCGGTGCCGTAGGTGTTCTTGGCCTCGCCGACCGACAGGCACGCCTGGCCGAACGTGGCCGCCTGCTGGTCACCGAGGATGCCGGCGATCGGCACGCCGGCGCAGCGCGCCCTTCTCGCGGACCTTGCCGTACTCCTCCGACGACGACCGGATCTCCGGCAGCATCGACGTCGGGATCCTCATGTCCTCGGCGATCGAGGCGTCCCACGACAGCGTGGACAGGTCCATCAGCAGCGTGCGGGACGCGTTGGTCGGGTCGGTGACGTGCAGGCCGCCGTCCGGCGCCGCCGGTCATGTTCCACAGCAGCCAGGTGTCCATGTTGCCGAACAGCAGGTCGCCGGCCTCGGCCCGCTGCCGGGCGCCGTCGACGTTGTCGAGGATCCAGCGGATCTTCGGCCCGGAGAAGTAGGTCGCGAGCGGCAGGCCGGTCTTCGCCTTGTACCGGTCCTGCCCGCCGCCGAGCGCCTCCGAGCTCGGCGCAGATCTTGTCGGTGCGGGTGTCCTGCCAGACGATCGCGTTGTACACCGGCTTGCCGGTCGTTCCGGTCCCAGACCAGCGCGGTCTCGCGCTGGTTGGTGATGCCGACGGCGACGATGTCGGAGGCGTTGAGGTCGGCCTTGGCCAGCGCGCCGGCGGCCACCGCCCGGGTGTTGTCGCCAGATCTCCTCCGGGTCGTGCTCGACCCAGCCGGCCTGCGGGAAGATCTGCTCGTGCTCCTTCTGGTCGACCGACACGACCTCGCCGGCGTGGCTGAAGATCATGCACCGGGTCGAGGTGGTGCCCTGGTCGATCGCGGCTACGTAACTCGTCATGGATTGAGCCTCTCAAAGTTCAGGAAGCGGCCGGCAGGAGCTGGAAGATCGAGGCCGGCGAGGATCGCGCCGACGAGCGGGCCGACGACCGGCACCCAGGAGTAGTCCCAGTCCGGCGCTGCCCTTGCCCTTGATCGGCAGGATCGCGTAGCGCGATGCGCGGGCCGAGGTCACGGGCCGGGTTGATGGCGTACCCGGTGGGCCCACCGAGCGAGGCGCCGATGCCGATGACGACGAACGCGACGCGCAGCGTAGCCGAGCGCGACGGTTGCCGCCGGGTTGAGCAGGATCAGAAGACCAGCACGAAGGTGCCGATGACCTCGGTGACGAGGTTCCAGGCGTAGTTGGGCACGGTCGGGCCGGTGCAGAAGATCCCGCGGCGTGTTCGCCGGTTCGTCGTGCGTGTCGAACTGCAGCTTGTAGGCGAGCCAGCAGAGCACGGCGCCGATGAAGGCGCCGACGATCTGGCCGAGCAAGTAGGCGGGCGCCTGGCCCAGCCGAATGACGAACTGCCGGATGGCCAGCAACCCGATCGTCACCGCCGGGTTGATGTGCGCACCCGACGGGTTGCGCGATGCTCGCCCCGACGAACACCGCGAAACCCCAGCCGAAGTTGATGAGAAGCCAGCCGCCGCCGCTGCCGAGTGTCTTTTTCAGGACCACGTTGGCGACCACGCCGCGCCCAGCACGATCAGACCGGCCGTGCCGAGCATCTCCCAGAGAAAAATCTCGCCGAAGTTCACGAACCCACTCCTTCGTGCAGAAGTGGGTAGGCAGGTCAGAAGCCTCCCCGAGGGTTCGGCGCCAGTGCCTACCCTGAGCGACTTCGGACGCTACGGTACGCAAGGTCAACTTGTCCAGGATACCGGTCACGCTCAGGAAACGGGCCTGGTTGGCGCGCGGCCGGTAGCGTTGGTCGGGTTCGGGTTCGTCAGCACTCGAGGAGGCGCCGTGAGTGATCGGAAAGCAGCCGGCGGTGAGCACCCAACATCGGACACGATCGGTGGCCGGCTGGGTACGGCGGAGCGCGAGCAGGCCTGGCAGCGACTCGAGTCCGAGACGTTCGACCTGGTGGTGATCGGCGGTGGCGTCGTCGGCGCGGGCACCGCGCTCGACGCCGCGACGCGCGGGCTGCGGGTCGCCCTCGTGGAGGCGCGCGACCTGGCGTCGGGCACGTCGAGCCGCTCGTCGAAGCTGTTCCACGGCGGGCTGCGCTACCTGGAGCAGCTCGAGTTCGGGCTGGTGCGCGAGGCGCTGCGGGAACGGGAGCTGATGCTCACCCGGCTCGCGCCGCACCTGGTGAAGCCGGTGAGCTTCCTGTACCCGCTGACCCACCGCGGCTGGGAGCGCCCGTACACCGCGGCCGGCCTGTTCCTGTACGACTCGATGGGCGGCGCCCGCTCGGTGCCCGGCCAGAAGCACCTGACCCGCGCCGGCGCGCTGCGCATGGCCCCCGCGCTGAAGCGGTCCGCGCTGATCGGCGGCATCCGGTACTACGACGCGCAGTCCGACGACGCGCGGCACACGATGACCGTGGCCCGCACGGCGGTGCACTACGGCGCGGTCGTGCGGACCTCCACCCAGGTCGTCGGCTTCGTCCGCGAGGCGGACCGGGTGTCCGGGGTGCGCATCCACGACGTGGAGGACGGCCGGAAGGCCGACGTCCAGGCGAACGCCGTGATCAACTGCACCGGCGTGTGGACCGACGAGCTGCAGCGGATGTCCGGCTCCCGCGGCCGGTTCCGGGTGCGCGCGTCCAAGGGCGTGCACATCGTGGTGCCGCGGGACCGGATCGTGTCCGAGACCGGGCTGATCCTGCGGACGGAGAAGTCCGTGCTGTTCGTCATCCCGTGGCGCAACCACTGGATCGTCGGCACCACCGACACCGACTGGAACCTCGACCTGGCGCACCCGTCGGCGACCAAGCACGACATCGACTACCTGCTCGAGCACGTGAACTCGGTGCTCGCGACCCCGTTGACGCACGCCGACATCGAGGGCGTCTACGCGGGACTGCGGCCGCTGCTGGCCGGCGAGTCGGAGGAGACGTCGAAGCTGTCCCGCGAGCACGCGGTGGCGCGCGTCGCGCCGGGCCTGATCGCGATCGCGGGCGGCAAGTACACGACGTACCGGGTGATGGCCGCGGACGCCGTGGACGCCGCGTCGCCGGACCTGCCGGGCAGGCTGCAGCCGTCGATCACCGACAAGGTCCCGCTGCTCGGCGCGGACGGCTACCACGCCCTGGTGAACCAGGTCGACCAGCTGGGCGCCCGGCACGGGCTGCACCCGTACCGGGTGCGCCACCTGCTGGACCGCTACGGCTCGCTGGTGCACGAGGTGCTCGACCTGGCGCAGGACCGGCCCGAGCTGCTGCGCCCGCTGACGGCGGCGCCGGACTACCTGCAGGTGGAGGTCGTCTACGCGGCGGCGCACGAGGGCGCGCTGCACGTGGAGGACGCGATGGCCCGGCGCACGCGGATCTCGATCGAGTACCCGCACCGCGGCGTGGACTGCGCCGACCAGGTCGCCCGCCTGATGGGCGAGGTCCTCGGCTGGGACGAGGAGACGATCGCCCGGGAGATCAAGGTCTACAACGCCCGCGTGGCGGCCGAGCGCGACTCCCAGACCCAGCCGGACGACCAGGCCGCGGACGCCATCCGGGCCGCCGCCCCGGAGGCGCGCCCGGAACTGCTGGAACCCGTGAACTGACCCGAGAGGAGACGGCGTGGGCGCGACGACCACGATCGCCACCGGCACGTCGATCGCGACGTTGATCAACGTGTTCGTCGTGGCGCCGGAGCGCCAGCGGCGGCTCGTCGAGCTGCTCGTGGCCGCGACGGAGGACGTGATCCGCCACCAGCCGGGCTTCGTCGCGGCGAACATCCACGCCAGCGACGACGGCACCCGGGTGGTGAACTACGCCCAGTGGGAGTCGCCGGAGGCGTTCCGGGCGATGCTGGCCAGCCCCGACGCGCAGGCGCACCTGCGCGAGTGCGGCGAGCTGGCCGAGTCCTTCGATCCCCACCTGCACACGGTGGAGTCCGTGCACCACGTGTAGCCGCGCCCGCCGGTCACAGGTGGCGTTGCTCCTCGTGCAGGGCGGTCAGGTGCTGGAGCATGCGGCGGTTGTCGGCCGGCGAGATGGTGGTCCACGGCTCCGCGCCCTCGGACTCGCGGCGGATCTGGAGGTAGCGGCCGTCCTTCGTGTCGAAGAAGCTGATCACGCGCGGGGCCCGCACGCGCCTGCCCCACTTGTCGCGGGTGGCGGTGCCGAACTGGCCCTGGTTGACCACGTCGCCGATCATCTCGGCCAGCTGTTCCGCGTCCGACTTGCGGACGCCGCGTGACTGCAGGTCCGCCGCGAACCTCTGCTGGTCGGTCGCCTCGTGGGCGGCCTGCTCGAAGTCCGCGGTGCGCAGGGTGATCGACTGGCCGACGCCGGCCTGGGTGTCGGGCAGCACGGACAGCGCGTAGCGCGGCAGGCCCGACGCGTCCGCCTCGCGCAGGGTCAGCTGGCTGCCGACCAGCGTCGCCAGGACCGCCTCGTCGCCCGTGGCCGCCACGAACATGCGCACGTGGTGCCCGATCCACAGCCGGCCGTCGATCTCCCGCTCCGGGCGCCGCAGCAGCGACAGCAGCCTGCTCAGCCGCGGGTCGAGGTCCACCTGACGCCCGAGTCCCCGCCGCGCGAGGCTGTCCCACGCGTGGTTGACGAACTTGGCCCGCTCGGCATCGGTACGTCCCGGCGACGGCACGCGCAGCACCAAGGGCATGGCGTCGAGTGCGAGGTGCTCCCAGAGCACGTCGAACTCGAGCGCGGTGATGGTCACCGGTTCGTCGATGTGGTTCTCACCGAGCCAGGGAAACGATGCGGTCATCCGGTCCAGCGGCTATCGGTCGGTTTGGCTGTCCCCGATCACGGTCGGCGGCAGCTTGTGCTCCTCGCCGAGGATATCGACCGACTCGATGACCTGCTCGCTTTCCCGGAAATCCCGCCGCCGGCGGGGGCTCTCGCCGACGACCGCCGCCTCGTCGCCCTCGAACCACTGGTTGGAGCCGATCGCGTCCATGCCGAACCGGCGCATCGCCATCCGGTCCTGCCCGCCGCCCGCCGCCGCGCCCGCGGTCGGCGCCATCGGCGTCGCGCCCGCCTGGTGCACCGCCGCCGCGTGCCCGGCCGCGGCCGCCGACAGGTCGCCCTGCGGCACGCCCATGCTCGTCGCGGCCGTCTTCGGCACCGCCGCGCCGGACGACGAGCCGCCCGCCACCGAGCTGGCACTCGCGGCCGGGGCCCCGTGCGCGCCCTCGCCGGACCCGGCCCCCGAGCCCACGTTCGAACCCGAGCCGAAGCCCATGCCCGAGCCGGACCCGCCGCCGCTGCCGCCGTAGCCGTTCGAACCGCCCGACAGGAACTGGTTGCCGCCGCGCGAGGAGCCCCGCTCCGACCGGCCGCCGCCCGACCCGCCGAACAGCGGGTCGAGCACGCCGCTGAACGAGCCCTGACTCGGCGACGTGCCCCGGGGCGCACCCGGCTCGCTCCACGGGGCCGACTGGCCGCTGGTGCCGCCGCCGTGCCAGCCGTGGCCGCCGCCGTGGTGGCCGTGACCGCCGAGACCGAGCAGGCCGGACGCGTGCGTGTGCTGCGTGCCGACCTCCTGGCCCTGGTGCACGTGCTCGCTGTGGTCCAGCAGCGGTGGCCCGTCGAAGAAGGACAGCGCGCCGGTCGTCGTGTTCGTGTTCAGCTCGTAGGCGGCCATCACCTCGATCGCCCGCTCCTCGGCGGACGACGCGGACGCCTCCGCGCCCTCGAGGTCGGTCTGCGCCTGGACGACCTGCACGGCGGGCGCGATCGTCGGGTCGGGCTGCGCGGCCGGCACGTCCTCGGGCACGGGCATGTCCGCGCGGGCCCGCGCGATGTGCTCGGCCTGGCTCTCGACCGCGGTGCGCATGGCGGCCGCGTCCGCGCCGGTGTCCGTGGCCCACGCCGCGGTGACCGACAGCCGGTCGTACGCCGCCCCGGCCGCCTTACCGGACCAGGCCGCGCTCGACTGCTCCAGCGCCTTCTGCAGGTCCTGGCCGATCTCGCCGAGCGAGGTCGAGATCGCCTCCCAGCGCCGCGACGGCTCCGCGGACGCGGCAGCGCCCGGGCCGTCGTGCAGCATCAGGTACAGCTCTTTGTGGGTGTGCCCCCGCCAGCGGGCTCCGTCCGCCGCGGGGACGGCCGGCTGGCTCCCTGGCTGCTCGGTCGGTCGAGTCACGTGCTGGGCCCCTTTGGTCTTGCGTAACGCCTACTGGAGTTCCTGCTGCCCGGTCCCTGCCGGTCAGCCCCCGTCCCCGGTCTTCAGCACTCCGCTGTGACTGCCCTTGTCGACCGCGCTGTACTGCTCGGCGGTCTTGTCGAGGTTCGCCACCGCCACGGTCAGCTGGTCGCGGTAGGCGCGCAGCGAGTCCACCGCCGACTCCGCCGTGTCGACCGACCGCTGGTTGAACAGGACCGCCGCGTCCTGGCTCACCGGGTCCTTCGCCCACGCCGTGAGCCGCAGCTCCTGGTCGGCCAGCCGAAGCTGCTCCTCGACCCGCGACAGGGCGTCCGCGAACGCGCCGCGTAAGGCCGGCACCGCCTCGGGATCGATCTTGAGCCCGTCGGCAGGCGCGGCCTGCTGCCCCCCGTTGTTGCCGTGACCGTGCCCGCCCCCGCGCTTGCCTGCCACGCCGCCCTCCAACCAGAACCGCCTGTGGTCGGTTGAACCTTATCCGCTACAGACGCTCGGATACGACGGTTCACCGGAACTTCGTGAGATCTTTTTCAGAGTCTGGCAAGGGTGGGCACGGCCCACAATCCGCCGATCGGCCCGTTCAGTAGCGCCCGTCGCGCCACGGACCGCGCATCTGCTGGCGGTATTCGCGCATGGCGTCGCGTCGCGCGTTCATCGCCCGCCGCTGCGCCTCGCGTCGCTGCTGGTCGTGGGCACGCCACCGGGAGCTCGAGAGCGCGAAGAAGATGAACGGCAGGAAGAAGATGAACGGCAGCTTGACCACGAACATCAGGCTGAACGCGGCGATCACCGCGATCACCGGGATCACGACCGGCCCGACCCGCTGGACGAACGACGGCGGGCGCCGCTCCGGGACCGTGGGCGCGGCCGGCGCGGGGCGGCCGAACGCCGGCTTCGGCTCCGGCAGATCGCCGAACAGGTCCAGCAGCTCGCCGCGGGTCTTGGCGGTGGTGACCTGCGCGCTGCGCTCGCCGTACTCGTCGATGTCCAGGCGGCCGGCGCTCATGTGCTCACCGAGCTTGCCCAGGGCGTCCTCCCGCTCGCTGTCGCTCACGCGGATGTCGGACGGCTGGTACTCGCTCACGTTTTCGATGGTACGGCCGGAGTGCGCCTACCGGTCGTGACCTGCGCCCCCAGCTGAGGAAATTCTCAGCGGGAGGCGGCGCCGCCCGCCGCCTCGCCCGCCGCGCCACCGTCGGTGTCACCGTCCGAGTCCGGGGCCTCCGGCGGTACCCCGGCATCGGCGGACGGGGTCATGAACGCGACGCCCAGCACCATCGCCACGACGCCCACGCCGAGCACGATCAGGAACGTCCACCACATCCCCAGGGTCGCGGTCAGCACGATCGCCACCGGCAGCCCGACCAGCAGCGACAGCACGCCGATGACGTCCATGACCCGGCTCGCCCGGGTGGCGCTGCGCCCGCCCGGCCACTCGGGGTTGACCACCGTGGGCGGGCGCGGCGACACCGCGCCGGACAGGTCCGGGTGCGGGGCGGGCAGGTCGTCGAAGAGGGCCTCGAGCTCGGCGCGGGAGAGCGCCTGCGTGGCCCGGCGGCACCGCAGGTCGAACTCGTCCTGGGAGAGGCGCCCGCTGGCACGGTGCACGCCGAGCGCCGCGAGGGCGTCGTCGCGTTCGGCCGAGCTGACCCTGATCTCAGCCAAGCGACCTCCCCCAGCGATCAGTCCTTGAGCTCGCAGAGCACGGTGCCCTGGGTGACCGTCTCGCCGGCGCGACACGGCGAGGCCGGTCACCGTGCCCGCCTTGTGCGCGGTCACCGGATTCTCCATCTTCATCGCCTCGAGCACCACGATCAGTTCGCCGGCTTCGACCTGCTGGCCGTCCTCGACCGCGATCTTCACGATCGTGCCCTGCATCGGCGCGGCCACCGCGTCGCCGGACGACCGCGGCCGCCTTGCCCGCCGCCGCGCTTGCGCGGCTTGGCCTTGCCCGCGCCGCCGCCGCGGCCGCCGCCGCCGAGCGCCAGGCCCGCCGGGCAGCGAGACCTCCAGCCGCCGGCCGCCGACCTCGACGACCATCGTCTGCCGCGGCTCCGCCTCGTCCGCCTCGGCGGCGCCGGTGAACGGCTCGATCGTGTTGTCGAACTCGGTCTCGATCCAGCGGGTGTGCACCGCTGAACGACTCGCCGTCGCCGACGAACGCCGGGTCGCGCACGACCACGCGGTGGAACGGCAGCACCGTCGCCATGCCCTCGACGACCATCTCGTCCAGCGCGCGCCGGCGCCGCTCCAGCGCCTGCGCGCGGTCCGCGCCGGTGACGATCACCTTGGCCAGCAGCGAGTCGAACTGCCCGCCGATCACGGTGCCCGACTCGACGCCGCGCGTCCACCCGCACGCCGGGGCCGTCCGGCGGCACGAAGCGGGTGACCATGCCCGGCGCGGGCAGGAAGCCGCGGCCCGCGTCCTCGCCGTTGATGCGGAACTCGATGGAGTGCCCGCGCGGCGCCGGGTCCTCGGTGAACGCGCAGCTGCTCGCCCGCGGCGATGCGGAACTGCTCGCGCACCAGGTCGACGCCCGTGGTCTCCTCGGAGACCGGGTGCTCGACCTGCAGTCGGGTGTTCACCTCGAGGAAGGAGATCGTGCCGTCCTGGCCGACCAGGTACTCGACCGTGCCGGCGCCGGAGTAGCCGGCCTCCTTGCAGATCGCCTTGGCGCTGTCGTGGATCTGGGCGCGCTGCTCGTCGGTCAGGAACGGCGCGGGCGCCTCCTCGACGAGCTTCTGGTGGCGGCGCTGCAGCGAGCAGTCCCGGGTGCCGACGACGACCACGTTGCCGTGCTGGTCGGCCAGCACCTGCGCCTCGACGTGGCGCGGCTTGTCCAGGTAGCGCTCGACGAAGCACTCGCCGCGGCCGAACGCGGCCACCGCCTCGCGCACCGCGGACTCGAACAGCTCGGGGATCTCCTCGCAGCGTGCGGGCCACCTTCAGCCCGCGGCCGCCGCCGCCGAACGCCGCCTTGATCGCGACCGGCAGGCCGTGCTCGTCGGCGAACGCGACGACCTCGTCCGGCCCGCCGACCGGCTCCTTCGTGCCGGGCACCAGCGGCGCGCCCGCGCGCGTGGCGATGTGCCGGGCGGTGACCTTGTCGCCGAGGTCGCGGATGGCCTGCGGGCCGGGCCCGATCCAGGTCAGCCCGGCGTCGATGACGGCCTGGGCGAAGTCGGCGTTCTCGGAGAGGAAGCCGTACCCGGGGTGCACGGCGTCGGCGCCCGAGCGGCGCGGCCACGTCGAGCAGCTTGCCGATGTCGAGGTAGCTCTCCGCGGCGGTCGAGCCGCCGAGCGCGAACGCCTCGTCGGCCAGCCGGACGAACAGGGCGTCGCGGTCCGGGTCGGCGTACACCGCGACACTGGACAGGCCCGCGTCCTTGCACGCGCGGATGACCCGTACGGCGATCTCGCCGCGGTTGGCGATCAGGACCTTGTTGAGCTCCGGCACGCCCCACTCCTCGTCGGATACTGATACTGGTTGGGGAGTCTACGGATATCGGGTACGCCGGGAGCGAGACCAAGCTCACGCTGGTCGGGAGGTGAGAGGGGCTGTGGCGGGCAGGCGCACACCATGGGCGGTCGTCGTCGCGGCGGTGGTGGCCGCGCTCGTCGCGGGCGGCGCGCTGATCACCGCGAACCAGGTCCGCGACCGGCCGGCGTCCGCGTCGGCGACGTCCGCCCCGCCCACGTCGTCGGTCGGCCCGGACGGCTGCCTGGTCCACCCGTGCACGGTGCTCGGCACGGTCGCGGTGGCCGGCACGACGGTCGAGCTGGTCGCCGACAAGGGCGCGCGGTCGGGCCGGCTGCGCATCGGCGGCCCGGACTCCGGCGAGGTCATCGACGCGACGATCACCGACCTGGGCGTGCGCTGACCAGGGGGTCGCTGCAGTGCGTGGCGAGCACCCTGTCGGCCTGCCTGATCCGCGCCGGCTACCACGGCGGCACGGCCGGGCAGGTGGTCGTGGGCCGGTCCGGGAAGTGGAGCTCACTCGCCAAGCCGTTCGTGTCCGACGCCGGCTACCTGGTGCTGGCCCAGGTCACCGCGGACGTGGGCCCGGAGGTGATCGCCGTCAGCACGACTGCGACCGCGCGACCGTGCGGGACTGCGCCGGCCGCCCGGTGTTCGCCCAGGTCTTCACGATGAGCGGCGCGGAGGCCGGGTGCACGCAGGACTACCAGGCCCTGGAGTCCCTGCCCGGCTACCCGGAGGTCCGGCTCGACCCGGACGAGCTGTCGGACTGCGGTTAGCGGCGGGTCCACAGGTCGACGACCGAGACGCCGACCTCCACGAGCAGGCGGCGGGTCAGCGGCAGGCTGATGCCGATCACGCTCGACGGGTCGCCGTCCACGCCGTCGACGAACCAGCCGCCGTAGCCGTCCAGGGTGAAGCCGCCCGCGACGACCATCGGCTCGCCCGTGGCGATGTAGGCGTCGATCTCCGCCGGACTCGGGGAGCCGAACCGGATCGTCGTCTGGGCCGAGCCGCTCGCGAGCGCGCCGATCACGCCGTCCGACACGCGCAGCACCGTGTGGCCGGTCAGCAGCACGCCCTGGCCGCCGCCCATCAGCACCCACCGCTCCCGCGCCCGCTCGGGGCTGCCCGGCTTGCCGACCAGCATCCCGTCGTGGGCCAGCATCGAGTCGCAGCCGACGACCACCGAGTCCGGGTGGTCGGCCGCCACCGCCTCGGCGACCGTGCGGGCCTTGGCCTCCGCCAGCGCGGTGACCAGTTGCTCGGGGGACACACCGGGCATCGACTCGGCCAGCGCGTCCTCGTCCACCCCCGACACGTACTGCACGGGTTCGACACCGGCGCCGCGGAGTACCTGGAACCGGGCGGGGGACTGCGACGCGAGTACCAGCTGCACGGCCGCAGACCCTAGCCGACGTGCTCCCGTGATCGACTTGGTCTCGGCACCCGGATGCCCATCGCGGCCAGCGCGCCGAGGATCAGCACGGCGATCGGCAGCACGAGGCTGGCCTTCGCCGCGACCGTGAAACCGTCGTGGAACACCTCGAGCACGATGCGCCGCACGATGTCCGCCACATTCGGGTCGATGTTCGACGGCACCGGCGGCGCGGTGTTGTCGAACTGGCTCGCCGTGTTCGCCGCATCCGTGATCCGCGAGACGAACTCCTCGCGGTAGCGCGGCGGAAGCCGCTCGGCGTACCGGCGCGCCGCGTCCGGCACCGCGAACGCCACGCCGACCTGCAGCAGCATCCCCACCGCGGCGCTGCCCAGCACGCCGCCGACCTGCCGCGAGGTGTTGAACACGCCCGACGCCGCGCCGATCAGCTCGCCCGGCAGCCGCGCGGTGGCCGCCGCGGTCAGCGGCGCGAACACGCAGCCGATCCCCACCCCGGCCACCACCAGCCCCGGGACCAGCGCCACCGCCTCGGTCTCCGGCTCGGCCAGCCACGCGAGGAACCCGGTGCCCGTGGCCAGGGTCAGCAGCCCGCCGACGATCAGCGCCCGCGCACCGATCCGCGTCCACAGCGCGCCCGCGATCATCGCGGTGATGCCCGCCGCGACCGCCATCGGCAGCGCCAGCACGCTCGACTCCAGCGGCGAGAGACCCAGCACGGTCTGCAGGTAGAGCACCAGCGGCAGGAACATGCCGGTCGTCGCGAAGCCCATCGCCGCGTGCGTCAGGTTCGCCGAGGCGAACGTGCCGTCCCCGAACAGCGAGTTCGGCACGAGCGGCTCCACGTCGGTCCGCGCGCGGCGGAACCACAGCTGCCGCCACGCGAACAGGCCCAGCAGCACCAGCCCGGCGACGATCAGGTGCACGATCGTGACCGGGCCGAACGCCGCGCCCCAGTGGTAGTGCTGGCCGTTCTGCACGCCGAACACGACCAGCAGCAGCCCGAGCGAGCACAGCGCCGCGCCCAGCACGTCGAACCGCAGCGCCCGGCGCGGCTGCCAGTCCGGCAGCGCCACCACCGCGACCACCAGGCTGGCCACGCCGATCGGCAGGTTGAGCAGGAAGATCCACTGCCAGCCCACGTTCTCCACCAGCAGCCCGCCGACGACCGGCCCGGTGATCGTCGCGACGCCGGCCACCGCGCCCCACACGCTGATCGGCAGCCCGCGCTTCTCCGGCGGGAACAGCCGGGTGACGAACGACAGCGTCTGCGGGGTCATCGCCGCGGCGCCCAGCCCCTGCACGGCCCGGGCCGCGATCAGCATCGTCGGTGTCGAGGCGAGCCCGCACCACAGCGAGGCCGCGGTGAAGATCACCAGACCGGCGACGAGCACCCGCTTCGGCCCGTAGCGGTCACCGAGGCGCCCGGTCAGCAGCAGCGGCACGGTGTTGGCCAGCAGGTAGACGCTGTTGACCCAGATGACCTGGTTGAGGTTCGCGTCGAGCCCGGTGAGCATGGCCGGGATCGCCACGGTGACGATCGTCGAGTCGAGCATGATCATGAAGAAGCACGCGCACAGCGCCCACATCGCCGTCCATGGGCTTCGCATGGTCATCCTCGGGGGTCGGGGCAGAGCGGGGTCAGAACGCCGACGCGCGCCACGCCCCCGGCCCGTGCCGCAGCGGAACGCGCATCACGCCCCGGTCCGACCACCGCGACGGGGTCTTCGGTTCCGCCTTCTCCCCACCGGTCACCGCGAGTGCCAGCACGACCGCGGTCAGCGCGGCCAGCTCCGCGTCGTCGGGATTGCCCCGCACGACCCGCAGGTACGGGGTCTCGTGGTCGCTCACAGGGGAATGTTCCCGTGCTTCTTGGGCGGCAGCGACTCGCGCTTCTCCCGCAGCAGCCGCAGCGCCCGCGCCACGTGGCCCCGGGTGTGCGACGGCGGCACGACCGCGTCCACGTAGCCGCGCTCGGCCGCCATGTACGGGTTGCACAACGTGTCCTCGTACTCCTGCTCCAGCCGCGCCCGCAGCTCGTCGACGTCCTCGCCCCGTTCGGCGGCCGCGGCGAGCGTCTTGCGGTGCACGATGTTGGCCGCGCCGGACGCGCCCATCACCGCGATCTGCGCGGTCGGCCAGGCCAGGTTCAGGTCCGCGCCCAGGTGCTTGGAGCCCATCACGTCGTACGCGCCGCCGTAGGCCTTGCGGGTGATCACCGTGACCTTCGGGACCGTCGCCTCGGCGTAGGCGTAGATCAGCTTGGCGCCGCGCCGGATGATGCCGTTCCACTCCTGGTCGGTGCCCGGCAGGAAGCCCGGCACGTCCACGAACGTCAGCACCGGCACGTTGAACGCGTCGCAGGTCCGCACGAACCGGGCCGCCTTCTCGGACGCCTTGATGTCCAGGCAGCCCGCGTACTGGGTCGGCTGGTTCGCCACGATCCCGACCGCGGCGCCCTCCACCCGGCCGAACCCGACGAGCACGTTCGGCGCGAACAACGCGTGCACCTCGAGGAACTCGCCGTCGTCGACGACGCGCGTGATCACCTCGTGCATGTCGTACGGCTGGTTCGGCGAGTCCGGCACCAGGTCGTCGAGCTCCCGGTCGACCTCGGTCAGCGAGTCCGCGACCGCGCCCGTCTCGGCGAAGCCGGGGAACGTCGGCGGGTCGGACATGTTGTTGGACGGCAGGAACGACAGCAGCTCCTTCACGTAGCCGATCGCGTCGTCCTCGTCGGAGGCCAGGTAGTGCGCGTTGCCCGACTTGGTGTTGTGCGTGCGGGCGCCGCCGAGGTCCTCGAAGCCGACGTCCTCGCCGGTGACCGTCTTGATGACGTCCGGGCCGGTGATGAACATGTGGGAGGTCTGGTCGACCATCACCACGAAGTCCGTCAGCGCCGGGGAGTACACGTGCCCGCCCGCGTTCGCGCCCATGATCAGCGAGATCTGCGGGACCACGCCGGACGCGCGGGTGTTGCGCATGAAGATCTCGCCGTAGAGGCCGAGGGAGACCACGCCCTCCTGGATGCGCGCGCCGCCGCCCTCGTTGATGCCGATGATCGGCCGGCCCGTCTTCACGGCGAGGTCCATGACCTTGACGATCTTCTCGCCGTACACCTCGCCGAGCGCGCCGCCGAACACCGTGACGTCCTGGCTGAACACGCACACCGCGCGGCCGTCGATCGTGCCGTAGCCGGTGACGACGCCGTCGCCGTACGGGCGGTTGTTCTCCAGCCCGAAGTTCGTCGACCGGTGCCGGGCCAGCTCGTCGGTCTCGATGAACGAGCCCGGGTCGAGCAGCATGTCGATCCGCTCGCGCGCGGTCTTCTTGCCGCGGGCGTGCTGCTTGGCCACCGCGCGCTCCGACCCGGCGTGCACGGCCTCGTCGGTGCGCCGGTACAGGTCGGCCAGCTTGCCGGCGGTGGTGTGGATGTCGGCGTCAGCGACCGGCGGCTCGCCGAGCGGTTCGGTGGCACTGCTCATGTCCACGGAGCCTAGCCACAGGTCACCGCCGCGGAGGCGTTGCTTGGATCACGCCCCGGTACCGTGGCCGCGTGACGGGACACGGTGGCGACAAGCCGGACGAGTTGGACGTGCTGGCCCTGCGGGAGCACCTGGTGGCGCCGAACGGCCCGTACGCGGCGCTGCAGGTCGTGGCGAGCACCGGGTCGACCAACGCCGACCTGCTCGCGGCGGCCCGCGACGGTGCCGCGGACCGGACCGTGCTGATCGCGGACACCCAGACCGCCGGGCGCGGCAGGCGCGACCGCGAGTGGGTCTCCCCGCCCGGGACCGGGCTCTACCTGTCCGTGCTGCTGCGCCCCGCCACCGTGCCGGCGGCGCGGCTCGGCACGCTCGGCATGGTCGCCGGGCTCGCGCTCATGCACCTCGCCCGCGAGGCCGGCGTCACCGCGACCCTGAAGTGGCCCAACGACATGCTGATCGGCGACGCCAAGTGCGCGGGCGTGCTGTCCGAGGCCGCGCCCGACGGCGCCGCGCAGGCCGCGGTCGTCGGCATCGGGATCAACGTCAAGCCGCTCGGCGCGGACGTGCCGGCCGGCCCCGGCGGGCTGCCGGCCACCTCGCTGGCCGAGCAGGGGGCGACCAACACCCACCGCGGCCGCCTCGCCGTGACCTGGCTGCGCGCGTTCGTCGAGCTGGAGCAGGCGTGGCGGCTGTCCGACGGCGACGTGCAGCGCAGCGGCGTGCTCACCGGCTACCGCGAGGAGTGCGGCACGGTCGGCAGGCAGGTGCGGGCGGAGCTGCCGGACGGCACGGCCCACCGCGGCAAGGCCGTCGAGATCGACGCGGGCGGACAGCTGCTGATCAAGACCGAGGACGGCACCGTCGCCTCGGTCTCCGCGGGCGACGTGGTGCATCTGAAGAACGATTAGCGCATCCGCCCGCTCGCCGCCGCGCCTCGCCGGTACGGTAAGCCGGTCATATCGGCGAGGCGCTTTTACGGGAGGACGCCGTGCCTTACCCAGACGACCTGCTCAGCGACGGCGAGCGCGTCATCATCCACAAGCACTCGCACTGGAAAATGCTGCTGGTGCCCTACCTGGTGCTGATCGTGACCGTCGCGCTCGGCGTCTGGCTCGGCATCCTCGTGCAGGACCAGTCGTGGAAGCTGATCGCCTGGATCGCGATCGCGGTCATCGGCGTCGCCATCCTCGTCTGGCTGTTCTTCGTGCCGTTCCTGCGGTGGCGCACGACCCACTTCATCGTGACCACCGACCGGGTCATGGCGCGCGAGGGCGTGGTCAACCGCACCGGCATCGACATCCCGCTCGGCCGCATCAACAGCGTCCGGTTCGAGCACGGGCTCGTCGACCGCATCTTCGGCTGCGGCACGCTGATCATCGAGTCCGCGTCCCAGGAGCCGCTGGAGTTCGACGACATCCCCAAGGTGGAGCAGGTGCACACCCTGATCTACCGCGAGGTCAACGACAACCCGCACGACGACTACGGTCGCGGGCCACCCAGCAGTTCCAGCAGGGCGGCACCCAGCCGCTCCCGCCGCAGGGCTGAGTTGACCGCGCGGGATCTCGGGCTGCCCGTCCGCGTGCCGGACGAGAGCCTGCCCGGCGCCGTCACGATCTGGGAGGTCGGGCGCGCGCGACGGGCTGCAGAACGAGGACGCCGTCGTGCCGGTCGCGGTCAAGCTGGAGTTCCTCGACCGGCTCGCCGACGCGGGCCTGACGACGATCGAGGCGACGAGCTTCGTGCACCCCAAGTGGGTGCCGCAGCTCGCCGACGCCGAGGATCTGCTCGCCGGACTGTCCATGCGGGACGGTGTGCGCTACCCCGTGCTGGTGCCCAACGAGCGCGGCCTGGACCGCGCGCTGGCCGCGGGCGTCGCGCACATCGCGATCTTCGCCAGCGCCACCGAGACGTTCGCCGACCCGCAACCTCAACCGCACGCTCGACTCGCAGATGGAGATGTTCGCCCCGGTCGTGACGCGCGCGGTCGCCGAGGGCCTGGACGTCCGCGGCTACGTGTCGATGTGCTTCGGCGACCCGTGGGAGGGCTCCGTCGATCCGGCGGCGGTCGTCTCCGTCGGCAGGCGGCTGCTCGACCTGGGCTGCTCGCAGCTCTCTCTCGGCGACACGATCGGCGTGGCCACTGCGGGCCAGGTCACCGCGCTGCTCGACGGGTTCGCGGCCGCCGGCACCCCGATGTCCGCGCTCGCCGTGCACTTCCACGACACCTACGGCCAGGCCCTGACCAACACGCTCACCGCGCTGCGCCACGGAGTGACCACAGTGGACTCCTCGGCCGGCGGGCTCGGCGGCTGCCCGTACGCGGAGTCGGCCACCGGCAACCTCGCCACCGAGGACCTGGTCTGGCTGCTCGAGGGCCTCGGCGTGGCCACCGGCGTGGACCTCGACCGGCTCGCCGACACCAGCGCGTGGCTGGCGGGCGTGCTCGGCAGGCCCAGCCCGTCCCGCGTGGTGCGTGCGCTGCGGGGTTGATGTGCGGATCGTCGAGCTGACCGAGGACACCTGGCCGGAGCTGCAGACTCTCTTCGGCGCCAACAAGACTGTCGGTGGCTGCTGGTGCGTGTGGTTCATGCGTCCGCACGCCGAGGTGCAGGCCGGCTGGGGCGCGGGCAATCAGGAGTTCCTGCGGGCGCAGCTCGGCTCACCGCTCGGCCTGCTCGCCCATCGACGCCGACGGGCCGGCCGGGTGGGTGGCGGTCGCGCCCGCGCTCGTCCTACCCGCGCCTGGCCACCTCGCCGATCACCACGTCCGACGCCGGCCCCGGCACGTGGTCGGTGACCTGTTTCTTCGTGCACCGCCGCGCCCGCCGCCAGGGGCTCGCCGCCACGCTGCTGTCCTCGGCGGTCGACTTCGCCGCCGCCCGCGGCGCGACCGCCGTCGAGGGCCACCCGGTCGACACCGAAGGCGTGCGGCGCTCGTCGGGCGACCTCTACCACGGCACGCTGGAGATGTTCCGCGCCGCGGGGTTCGCGCTCGTGGACCGCCGCGGCACCCGGCGGGCGTTGGTGCGCAAGGAGATCCGGTGACACCGGACGTCGTCACCGTGGCCGGGCTGCCGGTGCTGGTGTGGCGGTTCGCCGAACCGCTGCTGGCGATCTCGTCCGGCCCGCTCGGCGGCGGGCTCGGCCCGCGGCACTGGGTGGTGAACGCGACGGTGCCCGACGGCTACGCCCGCCGCGACCCCGACGCGCACCTCACGGAGATCGCCGCCGCGCTCGGCCTGTCCGGCGAGGGCACCGGCTTCCTCACGGCCGTCGACGTCGGCGAGGTCGTGCACCGCGCGGAAGGCGGCGTGCACGCGTCGGTCACCACCGGCGTCGGCGCGCACCCGACGTGGGCCGCCGCGCCCGCGGCGGTCGCGGTCCGGCCGGCCGGCACGATCAACGTCGTGTGCTTCTCGCCCGTCCGGCTCGCACCGGCCGCGCTCGTCAACACCGTCGCCACCGTCGCCGAGGCGAAGGCCCAGGCGCTGGGCGAGGCCGGCGTGCCCGGCACCGGCACCAGCACCGACGCGACCGCCGTGCTCTGCCCGGCGGACGGGCCGGCCGAGCCGTTCGGCGGACCGCGCTCGCCGATCGGCGGGGCGCTCGCCCGTGTGGTGCACTCGGCGGTGGCCGCGGCGCTGCGAAGTTGACGGATTTCACGGGAACCCGGGCCTCGCCGCACGCGTCCAACACGGGACCGAGACCATGCCGTCACCCCCAGCGGAGGTAGCCGTGGAGGCTGACCACCGAGCTCAGGTCGAGGAACTGCTCGCGGGATATCGCCGCAGCCGGGAACAGCTGGGCGCCGTCCACCGCAAGCTCGCCGGCCTCACGGAGTCGGCGACCAGCGAGGACGGACTGGTGACGGTCACCGTCGGCGCGGACGGCCGGCTCACCGACCTCGTCATCGTCGACTCCGCGTACCGCAGGCTGCGCCCGCACGAGCTGGCCGCGACCATCGTCGCGCTGTCCGCGGCCGCCGCCGCGAAGGTGACCCGCGCCGCGGGCGAGACGCTCGCCCCCGTGCTGCCGGCGGGCACCGATCCGGTGGCGCTGGTGCGCGGCACGGCCGACCTGACCCCGGCGGAGCTCAAGCCGGAGCCGCCGGATGCCGAGGACACCTTCGAGGACCTCAGCTGGATGCGTGCCGGGGGTGGGAAGCGATGAGTGACGGGTACGAGGTCGACACGGCCGCGCTGGCCACGCAGGGCGGGCAGCTGGACCCGCTGGCCGGCCGGGTCGCGTCGATCCACTCGACGCTGGCCGAGGCGCTGGCGGAGGCGGGACCGTGCTGGGGCTCGGACGCCGTCGGGCAGAGCTTCGGCGCCACGCACGCCGGCCCGGCCGACACGACGCTGACCCAGCTGGGCGCGCTGCCCGGCAAGCTGGGCTCGGTCGGCACCCGGTTCACCGCCACCGCCGCCACGTACGAGGGCGACGACCAGCACGGCGCCGCGCGGGTGCGGGCCGCCGGGCCGGACGCCGCAGGCGTAGCGGTGGGTATCGAGCTGCCCCCGGAGCTCGCCGGGATCGCCGCGCAGGCGGGTGTGCGCTGGCCGGAGGCCGACGAGGAGGCGATGGCCGGCCAGGCCCAGGCCTGGCGGGACGCGGCCACCAGCATGTCGACGGTCACGACCGAGGCGGACACGACGGTGCGCGGGGCGTTGTCCTCGGTGCACGGCGACACGGGCACGGCGGCCACGCAGCACTGGCAGACCTTCGTCGAGCCGGACTCGGGTCACCTGACGTCCGCGGTGCGCGGCATGAACGCGGCGGCGGACCGGCTGGAGCACGCGTCCCAGCAGGTCGGCGCCGCGAAGGTCGAGATCGTGCGGAACCTGGTGTCGCTGGCGCAGAACTCCGACGCCGCGCACAGCGCCGCCGCGGCCGGCCACCCGACGGCGCTGGCGGGCCTGGACACGGCGATCCGCGGCACGACGGCGAACGTGGCGAACATCGAGTCGAACCTGGTCAGCGCGGTCCAGCCGGCGACCGGCGTGGACATGGCGGGCGTCCGCGACCCGGTGAACGCCAACCCCGGCACCCACGGCCCGGTCAGCACCCTGCTCTCCGACACGACGAACCTCGTCGACCACACCACCCACGGCGCCACGACCTGGCGCGGTGCCAGCACGACCGGGGGCCGCGGCCGACCTGGCCGGCGGTCCGGGGCACGGTGGCATCCGCTGGCCGAGACCGTGCGCGGGACGACCGATTTCGTCGGCAGTCACGGCGCAGGGCGCCACGAACCTGGTCGGCAACACGGCGCAAGGCGCGACGAACCTGGTCGCCGACCCCGGTCCGGGCCACGGCCATCCGCTGGCCGACACCGTGCGCGGGACGACCGATCTCGTCGGCAACACGGCGCAGGGCGCCACGAACCTGGTCGGCGACCCGGGTCAGGGGCCCGGCGGCCATCCGCTCGCCGACACCGTCCACGGCGCCACGAACCTCGTCGACGGCACCGCGCACGGCGCCGCCCACCTCGTCGACGGTCCGCGACCGGGCCGACTCCGCGCATCGCGGCCGTCCCGCACGTGATCGGCGATCCGGAGCTCACCGGCCCGGTCCCGATCGACTCCTCCTTCGTCGACGACCGGCCCACGCCACCCACCGGCCAGACCGTGCAGGCGGGCCTCGCCGGCGTGGACGTCCCGGCCGCCAGCCCCGGCGCGAACCTGCCCCCGGCCGCCCCGATCGCCGGCGGCGCCCCGGCGAACCCGGGCGTCAACCTGCCCGGCGCGCCGGGCTTCGGCGCCGGCCCGGCCCTCGGCGGCATCCCGGGCGCGCCGGCCCCCGGCGCCCCCATGGGCGGCCCGTTCGGCGGCCCCGCTCCCGGCGGCCCGGCCCCGGGCGCACCGGCTCCCGTCGGCCGGCCGGCTCCCGGTGGCGCGGTCACCGGCCTGCCCGTGGACCCGACCGCCCGCCCCGGAATGGGCGCCCGCGCCGTCGCGCCGGGTATTCCCGCCCCGGCCCCGCCCGGCGCGAGCGCGCCCGCCCGAGCGCACCCGGACCGGCCCGAGCCGCTCCCGGACCCCCGCAAGGGCGGCTACGCGGCCATCCCGCCGGGCATGCAGGCCGCCCCGGTCAAGGAACGCGACGAGTCGCTCGCCCTGTTCTGGGTCCACATGTTCCCCATCGGCCACATGCCGGTGGCCGACGACCGGCCCGCACGCCAGCTGCCCGCCCCGCCCCCGGAGCTCGACTACGCCGCCGGCCTGCGGTTCCCGCCCGGCGACCACCCGCAGGCACACCTCGTCGACAGCGCCGAGCGACGGGCGGCGCTGCGCGAGGGCGTCCCGCAGGTCGAACCGACCGAGGCGGCCGGCCGCGCCGGACGACCTGACCGACGGGTACGACCCGCTCGGCGGCGGAGAACGAGCGCGACTGGGACCGCCGCTACCTCGTGCGCTTCGGCAGCGTCACCGCGCACGGGATCAGCCGCGACGGGGTCGAGTTCGCGTGGCCGCCCGGCGAGCAGTACCCGGAGGGCGGCAGCGCGGACGGCGAGGCCGAGGTGCTCGACGAGGGCACCGAGATCGACCGGTTCGGCCGCTGGGAGGGCCGGGTGTTCGCCGCCGCGGCCACCCCGTTCGCGCAGCGCTCGCTGCCGCCCGCGCACCTCGAGCTCGGGTACCGGCGCTACCGGGTGCTGCGCCCGCTGCCGGTGTGGCGCGCGGTGTCCGCCGCGTGGTTCGCGCAGCCCGGCGGCGGCGTGCGCTACCGGACGACGCACTCGGCGCAGGAGCTGGTCGTGCTCGGCTACCTGGCCGACATCACCCGGGAGGACACATGAACGCCGAGTCGATCACCGAGTGGCTGACCGCGGTGGGCGTGCCGGCCGCGATCGTGTCCATCGGCGCCGAGGCCGACAACGCGTGGTGCCTGGTCCGCGACGAGCACCCGGACGCCGAGGGCGCCTACGGGTGGGAGGTCTTCTGGCGCGAGCAGGGCAACCGCTACGACTGGGCCCGCTTCACCAACGAGCAGGTCGCCTGCCACTACCTGTTCGGCCGCCTCACCTGGGCCCAGGTCGTCCGCGGCGCGGTCGGGCTCCTCCCGGCAGCCAACCCCGCCTAGCCCCGCAGGATCGCCAGGGCCGCCTCGTGCAGGTGGCCGTTCGTCGCCAGGGCCGAGCCGCCGTCGAAGCGCGGCTCGCCGGTCAGGTCCGTGAACGTCCCGCCCGCCTCGGTGACCAGGATCTGCACGGCCGCGAGGTCCCACGCGTTCGCGATCGGCTCGGCCGCCACGTCCAGGCCGCCCTCGGCCACCAGGCAGTGCTGCCAGTAGTCCCCGAACGCGCGGCTCTCCCAGCACGCCGCCAGCAGCGCCAGGTACCGCTCGCGCGCCTGCTCCCAGGACTGCAGGTCCGTCGTCGACACGTAGGCGTCCGCCAGCGACCGCACGCCCGACACCCGCAGCGGCCGGGTCACGCCGCCGAACGAGCCGAACGCGCCCCCGCCCGCCGACGCCCACCAGCGCCGCCCGAACGCCGGCGCCGACACCACGCCGACGACCGGCGAACCGCTCGTCGACCAGCGCGATCAGCGTCGCCCACGCCGGCACGCCGCGCAGGAAGTTCTTCGTCCCGTCGATCGGGTCGACGATCCACGTCCGGCCCGGGCCGAGCGTGCCGCCGCGTTCCTCGCCCAGGATCGCGTCGTCCGGGCCGGTCCGCGGCCAGCACCGCGCGGATGGCGTCCTCGACGGCGGTGTCCGCGTCGGTGACCGGCGAGCGGTCCGGCTTGCGGTCCACGACGAGGTCCTCCGCGCGGAAGCGGGCGGTCGTGATCGCGTCGGCGGCGTCGGCCAGTCGCAAAGCGACGGAAAGATCATCAGCGTGGATCACCATGACCGCATGCTGTCACGCCTAGTCTTGAGCGCGTGAGTGTGGTGCTGCTGGCCGAGGACGACGCGGCGATCGCCGATCCGCTGTCCCGCGCCTTGAACCGGGAGGGCTACGAGGTCCGCGTGGTGGTCGACGGCCACAGCGCGTTCGAGTCGGCGAACGGCGGCGGGTTCGACCTGCTCGTCCTCGACCTCGGGCTGCCCGGCATCGACGGGCTGGACGTGTGCCGCCGGCTGCGCGCGGCCGGCCGCGGCATCCCCGTCCTGATGCTGACCGCCCGCGCCGACGAGGTCGACTTCGTCGTCGGGCTCGACGCGGGCGCGGACGACTACGTGGCCAAGCCGTTCCGGCTGGCCGAGCTGCTCGCCCGCATCCGCGCGCTGCTGCGCCGCCAGGCCCCCGGCACCATCGAGGTCAACGGCGTCAAGATGGACCTCGCCGCCCGCCAGGTCATCGTCGACGGCGACGAGGTGACGCTCGCCAACAAGGAGTTCGAGCTGCTGCGGGTGCTGATCCAGCGCGCCGGCCAGGTCGTCACCCGCGAGGAGATCCTCGACGAGGTGTGGGGCGGTCCCGAGCTGAAGACCAGCAAGACGCTGGACATGCACATGTCGTGGCTGCGCCGCAAGCTCGGCCACCGTGCGGGCCGGATCGCGACCGTGCGCGGCGTCGGCTTCCGGTTCAACGCCGAGTAAGCCGTGCGCCGCCGCGTCCTGCTCGCGATCCTGCTGGCCGTCACCGTCACCGCGTGCCTGCTGGGCATCCCGCTCGGCTACACGGCGACGGCGATCGTCGAGAGCCTCACCCGCGAGGACCTCGCCGGCCGGGTCCGCCAGATCGCGGCGATCCTCGACGACGAGGTCGCGAGCGGCCACGAGCTCGACCTGCAGCGGCGTGCAGCTCGCCGTGCCGACCGGCGGCCACCTGCTGGTCACGCTGCCCGACGCCGACCAGGACCTCACGCTCGGCCCGGCGCTGCGCGGCGACACGGTCAGCGAGGAGGTGCCGATCGTCCAGCACGGCACCGTCCGGCTGTCCATCGACGCCGGGCCGATGCGCACCACCCAGACCCAGGTCGCGCTGCTGGTCGCGCTGGTCGTGGTCGCCACGATCGGCATCGGGTTCCTGGTCGCGAGCGTCACCGCGCGCCGGCTGGCCCGCCCGCTGCGCCACGTCGCCGACCGCGCGTCCCGGCTCGGCGCGGGCGACTTCCGGCTGGACCGCACCCGCTACCTCGTGCCCGAGCTGGACTCGGTGGCCGAGGCGCTGGACGCGTCGGCCACCGCGCTCGCCCAGCTCGTGCAGCGGGAGCGGGAGCTCGTCGGCGACGTCTCCCACCAGCTGCGCAGCCGGCTCACCTCGCTGCAGCTGCGCATCGAGGAGCTGACCGCGGTGCCCGACGAGGACGATCGCGCACGAGGCCCGCGCCGCGCTGGAGCAGGCCGAGCGGCTCGCCGACGTCCTCGACGAGCTGATGGCCGCCGCGCGCGAGGCCCGGGCGGTCGGCGCCGAGCCGGTCGAGCTGGGCACCGAGCTGCTCGGCATCGCCGACGAGTGGCGCGCGCCGCTGCGCGCGGAGGGCCGCTCGCTGAAGCTCAAGCTGCAGGACGGCCTGTGGGCGAAGGTCTCGCCCGGCGCGGCTGCGCGAGGTCGATCGGCGTGCTGCTGGACAACGCGCTGCGCCACGGCGCGGGCGCGGTCACCCTCGCCGCGCGCGGCGACGGCGCGGGCGCCAGCGGCGGCCCGTCGGTGGTCATCGAGGTGTCGGACATGGGCAACGGCGTGCCCGACGAGCTGGCCGAGCACATCTTCGAGCGCGGCGTGTCCGGCGGCGGCTCGACCGGCCTCGGCCTGGCGCTGGCCCGCGCCCTGATCGACTCCGACGGCGGCCGCCTCGAGCTGTCGGCCAAGCGCCCGGCGACGTTCACGGTGTTCCTGCCGGTGCCCCGCGCGGGCGACGTGCAGGGCGTCCGCTGGCCCGCCGAGCGCTCGCCGCGCTAGCCGCACTCAGCCGACGGCCACGATCAGGCCGAGCAGCGCCCAGTCGCTCAGCACGTGCGCGGCCGTGGAGACCCAGACGCTGCCGGTCGTGACGAACGCGGCCAGCAGCACGACCCGGGCCGCGCCGACGACCGCGAAGCACTGCACGAGGTTCCAGTCGTAGGTCGGCAGGTGCGCCGCGGCGAACAGCAGCACCGCGCCGAGACCCGCCAGCGCCACCGCGGCGCTCAGCCGCAGCCGCGGGCGCAGCCAGGACAGCAGCGCCAGGAACGGCAGCACGGTCAGCAGCTCCTCGCCGAGCAGCTGCGGGACCAGCCCGAGGAACACCAGCACCTGCTCGGCCGGCGTCATGTCGAGCAGCGCGCCACCCAGCGGGTTGGCGTCGAACTCGGCCGAATCCGCCAGCAGGATGCCCAGCGCCAGCACCACCAGCACGCTGAGCATCCCGAACCCCAGCGCCCAGACCGGGTCGAGGGCCCGCGGCCGGGGGAAGATCACCCGCCAGTGGCCGGGCACGGCCCACGCGAACACGGCCAGCGGGATCGCGACGAACAGCAACCCCCGCACCCAGATGCCCAGGACACCGGGCACGGGCAGCGTGCTGAGGACCGCGAACCCCACGACGAGCCCGCCCATGACGAGCCACCAGCGACCGCCGGTCACCCGGACCGGTCTGCCGTCGTGGAAGGGCAGGGTGCTCAGGAGTGGCCGAGCTCCTCGGCCGGGTCGTCCGCCGTGCGGGCGCTGCCCCTGCGGCGGGTGCCCAGCTCGTCCGGGAACACCCAGCGCCGGAACGCCCAGAACCGGAAGAACATCGCGAGCAGCATGCCGATGATCGAGCCGCTGGCGAAGTCGGCGACCTCCTGGACGAACCGCGACACGTGCGGCACCTCCAGCTTCAGCCAGTACCGCGAGATGTACAGCGGCGCCGAGTTCAGCGCGACGCCGATGCCGGAGATCAGGAAGAACAGGGCCGCCTCGTGGTGGCGCTCGCGGCCGCCGCGGGTGCGGAAGGACCACTCCCGGTTCAGGACGTACGACACGATCGTCGCGACGATGATCGCGATGATCTTCGCGGTGACCGGCTTGTCCTCCAGGATCGTCAGTTTCAGCAGGTACCAGATGCCGTTGTCGATCACGAACGTCGTGCCGCCGACGACGGCGAACTTGAGCAGTTCGCGGTGCTTGATGAGCATGGCACGCACCGGTTCGGGCACCCGGGCGAGGACGGTGTCGACGGCGGTCACGACCGCAGTCTACGGAGACGTGACCCACGGCGACCGGCCGCATCGGGTTCCGCCGGGCCACCCGCCCGGCTTCGCCCGGTTCGTCCGAAGTGGTCACGGCCGCCGTGCGCGTGGCCCGGGTGCGTGTCCTGCCTGCGGAAACGGCCGTCTCCGCAGGGCGGCTCACCCGCCCAGCAGCCAGCCGAGCAGACCGCCGAGCCCGCCACCGCCGCCCGCGGGCGGATCGGCCGGCGGCGTGGTCGACGGCTCGGACCGCTCCGCCGGCGAGGGACGGCGGCTGCGGTGGCCGGCGGCGTGGACGGCGGCGTCTCGCCGGTCGGCTCCGGCTCGTCCGGGGTCTCGCTCGGTTCGGCCGGCGCCGGCTCCTCGTGCGTCGGCGTCGTCCGGCGCCGGCGGCGTGCTGGTCGTCGACTGCTCGCCGGTGACCGGGCCGGGCGCGGTCGAGGTCGGCGGCGGGACCGGCGTCAGCAGGCCCGGCGGGAGCGGCCAGGCCCAGTGCCGCAGGTGCACGACCTCGTGTCGCTCGCCGTGCCGAGGGTCGCGGCCACGTGCACCTCGTGCGGCGGGATGCCCCGCTTCACCGGCCACGGGTCGGGGTCGAGCTCGAACACGGTCGCGACCGACTCGCCCGGCTCGACCGCGGACGTGGTGGTGCACGTGGTCGCCGCCGCCGACCGTGCAGGTCAGCACCTGGTCCGCAGCGATCAGCTGCGCGGGCTGGTCGATGGTGATCGTGATCGGCCTGGAGCTGGTGCCGGTGTTCTCGGCGCGCGCCTCGAGCGTCGGGTGCAGCCAGATGCCGGGCAGCAGGCCGAGCCACTCGGCGTCGGCGCTGAGCACGACGGCGTCGACCGCGGCCGGCGGCCGGACGTTGACCCGCACCGACGACGCGCGACGTTGATCGTGCTGCCGGCCATGAGGCTGCCGGTGATCCGGCCACCCGTGCTGCCGTCGACGGCGACCACCCGGAACAGCAGCGTCACCGACTCGCCGGGCGCGCAGGCCCGCGCTGGTCGAGCAGGCCACGACGCGTCGTGCCGCCCGGGCAGTCGACGGTGCCGGCGCGGGCGCCGGCCAGGCGCAGCAGCGGCTCCGGGCCGTACCGGTCGCCGGCCGGGCATCGCGGTGACGCCGGGCGGCAGGTTCAGCGTGGCGACGACCGGGTCGGACACCGTGCCGCCGGAGTTCCGCACGGTGATCGGCAGCGTCGGCGGGCTCGCCGCCGGCGACCAGGCTGACCGGCACGGCGGGCGGGGTCGCGATCAGGTTCGCCGGCGCGGGCGGTGGCGGCGGCGGTGGCGGTGCTGGCTCGGCGGGGCGGTCGGCGCCGGGGCGGGCGGCGCCGGTGGGTTCGGCTGCGGCGGTGCCGGCGGCGCGGGCGGTGCCGGCGGGGCCGGCGGCTTGGGTGCCGGGGGCTGCGGCTGCGCCGGCGGCGGGGTCGGGACCGGTGACTGCTGGGTGGGCACCGGCGCGGCGGCGGGGATCTCCTGGCTGCCGCCGCCCGCGGTCAGCGCCGACCGCGACGGCCGCGGCGAGCGCCACGCCGGACGCGGCGACGCCGAGGAACTGGCGGGGCACGGAGGCCGCGGCGCCGGCCGCGCCCCCCGCGCCGCCCGCGGCGCCGCCCGCGGCCGCCGCGGTGCCGACGGCGGTGAGCACGCCGCCGTGGGCGGCCGCGGTGGTGGCGAGGTAGCCGACGGTGCCCGACGCCGAGCACCAGCGGGGCGACGAACCCGCGCATCGCGCCGTTGACGTCGGCCAGTTCGGCGGCCAGCGCGCGGCACCGGGTGCACTCGTCGAGGTGCGCCTCGACCTGGGCCTTCTCCCGCTTGGCGAGCCCGCTGCGGGTCCACGCGCCGAGCCGCTCGGCGGTGGCGCGGCAGCGGGCCTCGGTGGTCTCGGCGAGGTGCACCTGCAGGTAGGCCTGGCGCAGGCCCTCGCGGGCGCGGTAGGCGAGCGCGGACACGCCGTTGGCGGTGAGGCCCAGGATGGGCGCGACCTCGGCCGGGGACTGGCCCTCGATCTCGGTGTGCCAGAGGACGGCCTGCCAGCGCTCCGGCAGCCGGGCGAACGCCTGCGCGGCCAGCGAACGTTCGAGCCCGGCGACGGCGGTGTCGGAGAACGGCTCGGCGACCTTCGGCGCCGCCGGCGGTCTCGACGTCGTCGGACAGCTCGATCTTGCGGTCGCGGCGGGTCTTGTCGTAGGCGGTGTGCCGCAGCGCGGTGAGCAGGTAGGCGCGGAACGCCGAGTCGGGCCCGCGGCCCGCGCGCAGGGTGTCGAGGACCTTGGCGAACGCCTCCGAGACGAGGTCGTCGGCCTCGGCGGGGGACCGCGACAGCTGGCGGGCGAGGTTGTACGCGGAGGCGACGTGTCGTTCGTAGAGGGAGCCGTAGGCCGAGACCGTGCCCCCGCGTACCGCGTCGATCAGCTCCGCATCGCTGGGCCCGTCGATATCAGCGGGAACGGTGGCCACGATCCTCCTCCAGCTCGCTCGTGTCTGCCCCCGATCCGGCTGCACAACGAGCCGGCTGCGCTATAGACACGCTCCCGCGCACAGTGTGACGGATCCCGCCGAATGCGGCAGCGCCCCGATCACCGGAATGGCGGTAGGGGATCGCCTCACCGGCGGAACCGCCAGCAGTTCACCCGAACGGCGTCACGGATGTCGGTTCCCCGCGTTTCTACGACGAAGGCTCGGCGGAGGCGGAAGATGGGACGACCAAGTGACAGTACGTGCGGCCGGGTCGCGCTCACACCGTGACGCTGACGGTACCGAGCACGCGCTGCAGCTGCTGCGGGCGCGCTGGCGGACCGCCAGCATCGCCGCCGGCTGGCGCTTCCCCAGCGACTGGGGCCTGCCCGAGGTCGACGCGGTGTGCCTGTCGGCGGTGGGCCGGACGGACCTGACGGCGCGCGCTGGCGAAACTGGGCCGCGCGCGGGCCGAGGCGGGCGCGGGCCTGGACGAGACGCTGACCGATCTCGCGGCCCTTCACGCGGTGCTCACCTCGCCGGAGAGCACGTCCGGCCTGGTCGCCCCCGATCCGGACGCGGCCCCGACCGCGCTGGTCCGCCCGACCGCGCTGGCCTGGGCGGACGCGTCGTCGGGGGAGCTGTGCAACGCGGGGGCCACCGAGAACCTGACCAGCCTGGCGACGCACGCGTACCTGCGGACCCGGCTGGGCGAGGTGTACCGGCAGGCCGAGCGCGACGAGGTCCCCGTGCCGGAGAGCCACTCGCTGCTGGCCGTGACGCTGGACCTGTCGGCGGTGGTCGGCTGGTCGCGGCTGATGGCGATGGTCCTGGTGGCGGACGCGCTGCGCGAGATCTTCGACGGCGGCGAGAGCATCGCCCTGCTCGGCCCGTCCGTGGCGGCGGTCCTGGCCCGGCGCGACACGGCGTTCGGGGACCGGGCGCTGACCGCGGGCTGGCAGGTCGGGGAGCGCCTGTCGGCCGACCCGCAGCTGGCGTCGAGCAGGCGGCCGTGGCTGCGGGTGGAGAAGCTGCCGCCCACCCTGGCGGAAGCCCGCGACCTGCTGCGCCGCATCAGCCGCAGCCGGCCTGACTTCGTCAACGTCGGTACCCGCGCGACGTTGACCGGGCCATGCTGGTGCGGTGAACCGCTACCTGCTCGACGACGGTCGCCCTGAGGCGGGCGACCGGTTCGCGGCCTCGCCGAGCTGTTCGATCCGTGGACGTTTGCACCTCGACGACCTAGGGCTCGGCGAAGGGTGGCGGTGCTGGGAGGTCGGCGCCGGCGGCGTCTCGGTGCCGCACGGCCTGGCGCGAGCGCGTGGGGACCGAGCGGCCGGGTGCTGGCCACCGACATCGACGTGTCCTGGACCGAGCCCGCGGCCGGCGGCGCGCTCGAGGTACGCCGGCACGACGTGCTCCGCGACCCACCGCCGGCGGAGACGTTCGACCTGGTCCACGCCCGGCTGGTGCTGGTCCACCTGATGGACCGCGCGGCCGCGCTGCAGGTCATGATCGATGCGCTCCGGCCGGGCGGTTGGCTGGTGATCGAGGACGCGCGACCCCGCGCTGCAGCCGCTCGCCTGCCCGGACGAACGCGGCCCCGCCGAAGCAGCTGGCGAACCGGCTGCGCACCCGGATCCGCACGCTGATGGCCGAGCGCGGCGCGGACCTCGCCGTACGGCCGCACGCTGCCCCGGCTGCTGCGCGAGTCAGACCTGACGGACGTCGACGCGGAGGCCTACTTCCCGATCGCGTCACGCGCCTGCGCGCGTCCTGGAGGCGGCCACGGTCCAGCACGTCCGCGACCAGCTGCTGGCCGCGGACCGGCGTCGCCCGAGGTGATCGAGACGCACCTCGGAACCTCGCCGCGGGGCGAGCTGGACCTCATGCTCGCACCGATGTCACCGCACTCACGTCGGCCGGCACCGACACGACGCCGCCAACGGCGACGGCCAGCACTGCGGCCAGCCCGATCAACTGGCCAGACCTCGTCATCATGGGAGCCTCCCCAACTCGTCCACCACATGCCTGCCTCCACACGCTGTCAGTCCCCAGGCCACCGGACACGGGGGCACACTCCATGATTCGAAGTAGGGCCAACCCCAGCAACGCGTCAACGTGTCGCTGTGGACAACCGCACCGGTTGTGGACAACCCGCGGTCAGCAGCAGGGCGGGGACAGCGGCTGTCGGCGGGCCGTGGTTTCCTTGCGAACGTGAGCGAGACCGTCCGCACCACCCCTGCCATCCCCGTGGATGACGGGCACTGGCTCGCGCGCTCGATCCGCACCCTGTTCGGGTCGAAGGCCGCGCTCGCGCTCTTCGCCGTCCCCGCCGGGATGCTGATCGCCGGCATCGTCAGCCGGCTCATCGACTGGCGGCTCGGCGTCGACTCGGCGGTCTACCGCTCCGGCGCCATCGCGCTACTCACCGGCGAACCCTTGTACGACAAGGACTTCCTGCTCAGCGAGCCACCGTGGGCGAGCCTGCCGTTCACCTACCCGCCCACCGGCGCGCTGCTGTTCGTGCCGCTCGCGCTGTTCCCCACGCAGGTCTCCTGGGGCATCCTCGCCGCGATCTCGGTCCTCGCGCTCGCGCTCGTCATCCGCATCAGCATCCAGGCGAGCGGCCCGTCGTGGCTGCCCCCGGCCAGGGCCACGATCCTGCTGACGATCGGCGCGCTGGCCCTGGAACCCGTGTGGCGCACGCTGTTCCTCGGCCAGATCAACATCATCCTGATGGCCCTGGTCGTCACCGACGTCCTCGTCCTCGGCACGGTCACCGGCCGCGCCCGCCACCTCGGCGGCGTCCTCGTCGGCGTCGCGGCCGCGGTGAAGCTGACCCCGTTGATCTTCGTCCCGCACCTGTGGCTCACCGGCCGCCGCGCCGACGCCCTGCGCGCGCTCGGTACGTTCGCGGTCCTGCAGGCACTGATCTTCGCGTTGGTGCCGCACGACTTCGCCCGCTTCTGGACGGTCGCGGTCACCGACCCGGCGCGCACCGGCCCCACGTTCTGGGCCGGCAACCAGTCGCTCAACGGCCTGGTCCTGCGCCTGACCGACCTCGCGCCCTGGGCGCTGGCCGCGGCCGTCGGCATCGGCGCGGTGCTCGCGGTCCCGGCCGTGTTCCTCATGCGCCGCTTCCACCACGCCGGCCGGCCGCTCGCCGCCCTGCTCGTCACCGCGTTCTTCGGGCTCCTGCTCAGCCCGGTGTCCTGGTCGCACCACTACGTCTGGGTCGTACCGCTGCTCGTGCTGCTGCTGGCCCGCCTGCCCGGCCACCCGCGCCTGCGGTACGGCATCGGCGCGCTCGTGCTCGTGTTCGCCAGCGGCGTGCTGCTGATCATCCGCACGTCCGACCCGTCGCGCCCACCCGGCGTGAAACCCGAGCTGGATTGGACGCCGCCCGAGGTCGTGCTCGGCAGCGCCTACCTGCTCGTCCCGCTCGTGCTGGGGGCCGTGCTGCTCCTGCGGAACAGAGACAGGTGAGGACGTGGATCCCCGGACGGGAATGCCGGTCGTCGGCATGGTGGGCGGTGGCCAGCTCGCCCGCATGACCCAGCAGGCGGCCATCGCGCTCGGTCAGTCGCTGCACGTGCTCGCCACCTCGGCCGACGACTCGGCCGCGCTCGTCACGCCGAACGTCACCCTCGGCTCGCACGAGGACGTGGCCGCCCTCGCCTCGTTCGCCACCGGCGTCGACGTGCTGACGTTCGACCACGAGCACGTGCCGAACGAGTACCTGCGCATCCTCGTCGAGCACGGCGTGGTCGTCCGCCCCGGCCCGGAAGCGTTGCTGCACGCGCAGGACAAGCTCGTCATGCGCGAGCGGCTCGGTTCGCTCGGCCTGCCGATCCCCCGCTTCGCCGCTGTGTCCGAAGTGGACGACGTGGTCAAGTTCGGTGGCGCGCACGGCTGGCCCTGCGTGCTCAAGGCGGCCCGCGGCGGCTACGACGGGCGCGGCGTCTGGATGCTCGACGGCGCCGGGTCCGCCCGCGAGCTGGTGCCGCGGCTGCTCGAGTCGGGCACGCCGCTGCTCGTCGAGGACGAGATGGTGGTGCTGCCGCGTATCTGGTTCCGTTGCGTATTGCTCGCCCGTTGAAGTTCCAGCTCTGGCTGATCGAGACGACCTTGCCAATCTTGCCGCCGCGAATGAGCTCACGCACCTGCAGCTGGTAGGGATCGCTGAGCCACTGAGAGCCCATCTGGACGATCCGGCCGCTCGCCTTCACCGTATCGCGGGCCAGCTTCGCATCCTCGAGCGTGTTGGCCATCGGCTTCTCGCAGTAGCAGTCCTTCCCGGCCTTCACGACCTCCGCCAGGATGCGCGCGTGCTGATGATCGCCGGTCGAGACGATGACGGCATCCAGATCGCGGTCCGCCAACATCTCTTCCGAGTACTGGTACATCTTGGGCCGCGCGCCGAACAGCGTCTGCACATGATCGGCGGCACGCTGCCGATTGACCGACCACAGATCGCACACGCTGCGCAGCTCGATGTTCGGATGCGCCTGCATCGAGGCCTTCAGCATGCGCCGCAGACCGGCGCCGCGATTGCCGCAGCCGATCTGGCCGATCTGCATGCGATCGTTCGCGCCGAGGATGCGGCCATAGGAGAGCGCCGACATGGCGACAGCCGACTGGGCCGCCTTCTGCATGAGTGCTCGTCGTGATATCGGTTCCGTCATTGCTGTCTCCCTCCAAGCCGGCCGCGTGCGGAGTCAGTGGCGACTCGTCGCGCTATATTAATGGCTTCCCGCATCCACCAGCCGCTGGTGCGTCATCGCCACGACGCTGCGCTATGATGAGCGTCATCCATGGCGTTTCCACGAGTGACGGCTCTCGCGAGTCTGTCGGCGGCTGCGCACGTATTGACGGCGGCACCGCTACTGCTGGTGCTCCAGAGCCCAACGCCGGCGTCGATCCAGGTCCCCTCGGCACCCCCGGTGCTGATCGACGCGATCTGCGAAGGCGACGAATGGGCCGCCGCGTCGCGCACCCCCATCGGTGACGGCCACACACTGCTGCTGCAGCAGGACGCGCGCACCGTCTATCTCTGCGTCCCGCTCCCGCCCGACAGCTACGGCTCCACCGATCTCTACATCCTTCCCGGCGACGAGCCGATGCCGTTCAACCTGCACGCATCGGCGCAGGTCGGCGAGCGGCGGAAGACGACGGCGGGCTGGCCGGACTGGACGTTCGGCAACTACCGCGGATGGTATTCACCGCCCGTGACGTTCAGAGCGGCGGCGGTCGCCGATGGCCGTCCTCGCCTGACGTTCGGAGCGGTAGCCGCTCGCGAATTCGCGATCCAGAAATCGAAATTCCCGTCATCGCGCTGGCGCTTCATGATCGAGATTGGCGCGCTCGGTCCCGAGAAGACGGGCAGCATGCGCTTCCCCGCGGCCGCGACGCCCGATGCTCCCGACACCTGGGCAACACTCGATCACGCCTCGGCCGGAAGCGCGGCGGGGCCCATTGTCCCAGAAACCGAGACGTTCACCATCGACTCGAAGGCACTCGGCCAGAGCCGCACGCTCTGGATGCGTGCGCCTGCCGCCTGCCGTGGCCAGGCCGCTTGCGATCTGCTCGTCGTCCTCGACGCGCACGCGCTCTTTCCGATCGCCACGTCCTACGCCGACGTCATGCAGTTGATGGGCCGCATGCCGCCGCTCGTCATTGTCGGCGTGCCGAGCCGGACGCCGGCGGAGCGCGTCGCGCAGTTCACCACACCAGCGGGCGAAGACGAACGCGCGCGTTACCCGGACAGCGGCGGCGCGCCGCGCTTTCTGCAGTTTCTGCAGGATGAAGTGATTCCGCTCGCGGCGAGCCGCTATCGAGTGACGACCCGCCACGTCCTGGCCGGCCATTCGCTGGCGGGGCTGTTCGCGGTGAACGCGGTCGCCGCGGGTGCGCGCTTCGAGAGCTACGCCGCGATCAGCCCGACGCTGGGCTGGAATCGCCAGGCCACGCTGAACGCGCTCGGTCGTCAACTCGGGGAACCGAACGCCACCGCGCGTCGGCTCTACGTCTCGGTGGCCGGCGGCGATGCCGCGGGCTACCGCGATGCCTTCGATCGACTCGAAGCAGATCTCTCGCGGCAGCGGCCGGCATGGCTTCGCACGGAGCTGCAGCGATTCACCGCTCACGATCACGTCAGCACGGTAGGACCGGGATTGATCGCCGCCATGAATTGGCTGTTTCTGACCCCGCCGACTTCGGCCGAACCGACGCCCCCGCCGCGGACGGGGCGCTGATCGGGCATCGGCGGATGGGTGAGCGAGCGGCGTTCAAGCGAAAGGCGTTCAAGCGATCAGGGCGTCGACGACCTTGCCGTGCACGTCGGTCAGGCGGAAGCGGCGGCCCTGATAGAAGTAGGTCAGGCGCTCGTGATCGATGCCGAGCAGGCGCAGCAGCGTCGCGTGGAAATCGTGGACGTGGACGCCGTCCGTCGGTGACGTTGTAGCTGAAGTCGTCGGTGGCGCCGTGGACCAGTCCCGGCCTTGACGCCGCCGCCGGCCATCCACACCGTGAAGCAGCGCGGATGATGGTCGCGGCCGTAGTTGTCCGCCGTCAGCTTGCCCTGTGAATAGCTGGTGCGGCCGAACTCGCCGCCCCACACCACCAGCGTGTCGTCGAGCAGGCCGCGCCGCTTCGAGATCGATCACCAGCGCGGCGCTGGCCTGATCGGTTTCGCGGCACTGCCGCCGAATGTCCCGTCGGCAGGTTGTCGTGCTGATCCCAGCCCTGGTGATAGAGCTGGATGAACCTCACGCCCTTCTCGGCCAGCCGGCGCGCCAGCAGGCAGTTGGCGGCGAACGTGCCCGGCTTCCGCGCATCGTCGCCGTAGAGCGCGAACGTCTCGTCGGTCTCGTCGTGACAGTCCATCACGCCGGGCACGCTCGCCTGCATGCGATACGACATCTCGTACTGCGCGATGCGGGCGTCGACCTCGCGTATCGCCGAGCCGCTCGGCCGCGTGCGCGTGCAGCTCGTTCAGGCGATCGAGCAGCAGGCGGCGGCTCTCGCGCGAGACGCCGTCGGGATTGCCGAGATAGAGCACCGGTCCTTGCCCGCTGCGGAACTGCACGCCCTGATGCTGCGACGGCAGGAAGCCGCTGCCCCACAGCCGCGAGTAGAGCGGCTGATCGACCTTGCCTGGCGTGATCAACACGACGAACGCCGGCAGGTCCTCGTTGTCGCTGCCGAGTCCGTAGTGCAGCCACGCGCCCATGCTCGGACGCCCGGCGATCTGCGATCCGCTCTGGAAGAACGTGATCGCCGGATCGTGATTGATCGCCTCGGTGAACATCGAGCGGACGATGCAGAGCTCGTCGACGATCTTGGCGGTGTGCGGCAGCAGGTCGCTGACCCAGGTGCCGCTGCGCGCCGTGCTGCGTGAAGCCGAACTGCGAGCCGGCGAGCGGCAGCGACGACTGATTGCCGGACATCCCGGTCAGCCGCTGGCCCTGCCGCACCGAATCCGGCAGCTGCTCGCCGTTGCGCTGATTGAGCACCGGCTTGTAATCGAACGTCTCCATCTGCGACGGCCCGCCGGCCATGAACAGATAGATCACGCGCTTCGCCTTGGCGGGGAAGTGCAGCTGTCCGCCGAGCACGCCGCGGTCCGGGCCGTGCGCGTCCGACGCGAGCAGCGCGACGGGTTGACGAGGTTGCGCGAGCGCCATGCCGCCGAGGCCCATGCCGAAGCGGTTCGAGCAGCGCGCGGCGCGACAGGCCGGCGATCGGTGTCACCGATGCAGCCGCGCCGTGCGCGTGAGAGGCGTGATGGGTGATCGCTCATCGCAGGTCCTGCTCGTCATCATCGCACCATCACGAACTCGTCGAAGTTCATGATCGCGCTGACCACGGTGGTCATCGCCGCGACTCGGCGCGGCGGCAGCGTCGGGTCGGCCGGCGGTCGCCGACTTCGCGAGCAGCTGTCGGCCTGCGCCTCGTCGGCGCGCGTTCTTCGGCGAACAGCTCGCGCTGCTCGCGAACAGCCGCGCGAGGATGCGCCGCCTCGCGTTGCATCGGGGCGGCGTCGAGCCGATCAGCGCGCGGAACGCGGCGCGGTTGCGCGCCGCGCGGCTCGGCCGGGCAGACTGCGCCGCAGCAGCCGCTGCGCCAGCACGCGCGCCGCCTCGACGAACTGCGGATCGTTCAGCAGCACCAGCGACTGCAGCGGCGTGGTCGTCACCTCGCGCTTCGCCGTGCAGACCTCGCGCGACATCGCGTCGAAGGTCACCATCGACGGCGGCGGCGACGTTCGCCGCCAGAACGTGTAGAGGCTGCGGCGATAGAGCTTGTCGCCGCTGTCCTGCGTGTAGGTCTTGCCGGTGCCGGCCTGTTCCCACAGTCCTGCGGGCTGATACGGCTTGACGCTGGGCCCGCCGATGGTCCGCGTCAGCAGGCCGCTCGCGGCGAGCGCGCTGTCGCGGATCTGCTCGGCGAGCAGCCGCGTCTTCGGGCCGCGCGCGAGCAGCAGGTTGTCGGGATCGCGCGCGGCCAGCCGGCGCGGCGCCTGCGACGACTGCTGGAACGTCGCCGAGGTGACGATCAGCCGGTGCAGCGCCTTGACGTCCCAGCCGCTCGTCCATGAACGCGCGGCCAGCCAGTCGAGCAGCTCCGGATGCGTCGGCAGGCGGCCCTGGCTGCCGAAGTCCTCCTGCGTTGCGACGAGGCCGCGGCCGAAGTGCATCCGCCAGATGCGGTTGACGACGACGCGCGCGGTGAGCGGATGGTCGCGGTCGGTCAGCCAGCGCGCCAGGCCGAGGCGGTTGCGCGGCTGTCGTGCGGGAACGGCGGCAGGCTCGCCGGCGTGTCGCGCGGCACCACTCGCCCGGCGCGTCGTAGGCGCCGCGCTTGAGCAGGTGCGCCGGCCGCGGCGTCGGCATCTCCTCCATCACCATGATCTCCGGCACGTCGGCGATCAGCCGCGTTCTCGCGCTACGCGCAGAGCGTCCGCGAGCGCCGCGCCGGCGGATCGACGGCGGCGTGAACTGCGCGAGCGAGGAAGTAGTCGCGACAGCTGCGGCGGGCGTCGCGGGCGGCTGGCTGACGCGACGGCTCGACTTCCGCCGCGGTCAAGCGCGTCGTCGAAGACCTGCAGGTCGTCGATCAGGCCGTTCTTGAAGCCGCTGTCGCGGAAGCGCGCGCCGATGGTGAGCGGCGCGCGGCTCGGCGACGTTGTCGCCGCGCGCCGTGCTCGTAGGTGATGTCCTTGTACAGCCGGTCGCGGACGACCTCGATCGTCGAGCGGCGCGCCGTTCAGATAGAGCGTGATGCCCGCGGCGCGGCTCGAGCCGTCGTAGGTGACCGTGAGCTGCGACCACGCATCGAGCGGCAGCGGCTGTCGGGCGCGCACCGCGATGGCGTTGCCCGGCCAGAAGTGGACCAGACCGAAGAACGGCCGGCCGCGATCGAGCGTCAGCTCGAAGCCGCGGCTGCCGGCGTCGGTCCAGGCGCGCGACTGATGCAGGACCACGGCGCGATCCTGCGCCTCGGTCGGCTGCAGCCGGACGACGAGCGAGAACGGTCGGTGCGGGCGAAGGTCCGCACGCCGGATGGACGACCGCGTTGTCGCCGCTGAACTGGAGCGCGTCGCCGGTCGCCCGACGCGTGCCAGCAGCGGCCGTCCATCGGGCGCTGCGCGCGGCAGCGATCGCTGTCCGGCGTCGTGCCGCCGTCGACGCGCGTCGAACGCGAGGTGAGCGATCGGCACCGGCGGCCGCACGGTGCCGGACGCCGCCAGCCGCGCGTAGGCCGCCAGTGCCGGCGTGCGCACGTCTCGCGATGCCTCGGTCTCGGCGTGCGCATCTCGCCGTCAGTCGCACGGTGCCTCGCTCCTTGCCGGCGGCCAGAGCAGCAGCGACGGCGATCGGCGTCGCGTTGGTGAAGTGCGAGTAGAGCCCCGACTCGTCGATGTTGTTGAAGAACGCGAACAGCGAGTAGTAGTCGCGCTGCGTGATCGGATCGAACTTGTGATCGTGGCAGCGCGCGCACTCCAGCGTCAGGCCCGAGCAACGCCGTGCCGAACGTGTTGACGCGGTCGACGACGTACTCGATGCGGAACTCCTCCTCGACGCTGCCGCCCTCGTTGGTCTGGCGGTGCAGCCGGTTGAAGGCCGTGGCGATGCGCTGCTCGCGCGTCGGCGTTCGGCAGCAGGTCGCCGGCGAGCTGCCAGGTCAGGAACTGGTCGTAGGGCAGGTTGTCGTTGAACGCGCGAATCACCCAGTCGCGCTACGGCGACATGTCGCGCTCGACGTCGGCCTGATAGCCGTAGGTGTCGGCGTAGCGGGCCAGGTCGAGCCAGTCCATCGCCATCCGCTCGCCGTAGGCCGGCGAGGCGAGCAGCGATCGACCACGCGCTCGTAGGCGTCCGGGCGAGCGATCGGCGAGGAACGCGTCGATCTCCGCGGGCGTCGGCGGCAGGCCGGTGAGGTCGAGCGCGAGCCGGCGGACGAGCGCCTCGCGCGGCGCCGGCGGCGCCGGCGTCAGCCCCTCGCGCTCGAGCCGGGCGCGCACGAACGCGTCGATCGGGTTGCCGATGAGCCGCGCCGTCCGCGGCGCGCCGCGGCACGGCCGCGCGCGGCGATCGGCGCGAGCGACCAGTGCGGCCGGTAGTCCGCGCCCTCGGCACCCAGCGCGTCAGCAGCGCCTGCTCGGCCGCGCGACAGCGTCGAGTGCGATTCCGGCGGCGGCATCATCTCGTCGGATCGTCGGAGGAGATGCGGCGCACGAGCTCGCTCTGGCGGGATCGCCCGGCGACGATCGCCCAGCGCATCCTCCACTTCTTGAACGCGCCGTCGCGCGTGTCGAGCCGGAGCTTGGCCTTGCGCTTCGCGGCGTCCGGTCCGTGGCAGCGGAAACAGCGATCGGACAGCAGCGGCCGGATCTGGCGGGTGAAGTCGACCTTCCCGGCGGGCGCGGCT